>NZ_LBMU02000067.1 GCF_001005085.2 Streptomyces humi | reverse complement strand
GGTCGGCTCGTCGGCGATGATCAGCTCGGGCCCGGCCGCGATGGCGATGGCGATCAGCACCCGCTGCCGCATGCCGCCGGAGAGCTCGTGCGGGTACTGCCGGGCGCGGACCGCCGCGTCCGGCAGCCCGGCCCGGTCCAGCACCGCGACCGCCTCGGCCGTCGCCGACCGCCGGTTCGCCCTGCCGTGGATCCGCAGCACCTCGGCGACCTGCTCGCCGATCCGCTTGACCGGGTTGAGCGACACCGAGGGATCCTGCGGGACCAGCCCGATCCGGGCCCCGCGCACGGTCCGCAGCTCCGCCTCCGACAGCGTGGCGAGATCGTGCCGGCCGAAGCCGACCGTGCCCGCGTCGATGGTGCCGTTCCCGGCCAGCAGCCGGATGACGGCATGCGCGGTGGTGCTCTTGCCGGAACCGGACTCGCCGACCACCGCGGTCACCTGACCCGGCCATACGTCCAGGTCCACGCCGCGCACGGCGGGCACCGTGCCGCTCCGGGTGCGGTACGACACGGACAGGCCGCGGATGCTGAGCAGGGGTGTGGTCACGTCGTCGCCGTTCTCGTGTGCGTCGCTCATCGCTGCCGGG
The DNA here is from genome assembly GCF_001005085.2 of Streptomyces humi. Taxonomy (GTDB): domain Bacteria; phylum Actinomycetota; class Actinomycetes; order Streptomycetales; family Streptomycetaceae; genus Streptomyces; species Streptomyces humi. The sequence continues at coordinate 17,084 of NZ_LBMU02000067.1, read as the reverse complement.
ACCATTCGCCGTCCAGCGCCCGCGCGATCCGGTTCGTGGCCAGGACCGTCGCGGCGATCGCCAGACCGGGCAGCGCGGTCAGCCACCAGGCGTTGGCGAGGTAGTTGCGGCCGTCGGAGATCAACGTGCCCCACTCGGGGGCCGGCGGCGGCGCGCCGTAGCCGAGGAAGCTGAGCGCCGACACGGCCAGGATCGAGGAGCCGAAGTCCAGGGTGGCGAGCACGATCACCGGGCCGGCCGCGTTCGGCAGGACGTGCCGGCCCAGCACCGAGTACCAGCGGGCCCCGCACGAGCGGGACGCCTCCACGAACACCGCCTGCCGCACCCGCAGCACCTCGGCGCGCGCCACCCGGGCGAACGAGGCCACGCTGGCGATGCCGACCGCGACCGCCACCTTCACCGTGCCGTAGCCGAGCGCGGTGACCAGGGCCAGGGACAGGAACAGCGCCGGAATGGACAGGAGCACGTCGACGAAGCGCATCAGCACGTCGTCCACCCACCGGCCCACGAACCCGGCGACCACACCCAGCAGCCCGCCGACCACGAAGGCCACCAGGACCGCGATCAGCGTGGCCTTCAGGGACAGCTGGGCGCCGTGCACCACCCGGGAGAACACGTCCCGGCCCAGTTCGTCGGTGCCGAACCAGTGACCGCCGCCCGGACCGCGGAAGTTCTCCGTGGGCACGCCCTTCAACGGGTCCTGCGAGGTGAACAGGTCCGGCCGGAACGCGGCCAGCACCACCAGCACCAGGACCGCCACCGACACCAGCAGCCCGGGACGGCGCACCAGGAACCGCAGGACCCGCCGCACGTCGGCCCGGCGTCCCGGCCCGGGCGCGGGCCCCGCCGCCACCGGCCGGGCGAGACCGAGGGCGGCCTCGGCCGCGTCGGCCGCACCGGACGTGCCGGCCGTGCCGTCGACAACGCTCTGACTCATGCGAAGCTCGCCCTCCTGTCCGGGGTCACCACGATCCGCGGGTCCAGCAGCGGGTAGACGAGGTCGACGACCAGGTTCGTGGCCACGAAGATCAGCGCGCCGAACACCACCACCCCCTGGACCAGCGGGATGTCCTGGGCGGTCACTGCGGCGGCGGTCACCCGGCCCAGGCCGTCCCGGGAGAACACCGTCTCCACGACCACCGAACCGGCGATCAGCTGACCGACCAGCAGGCCGACGACCGTCAGCGCGGGCAGCGACGCGTTGCGCAGCGCGTGCCGCAGATGAACCCGCCGGCGCCCGGCGCCCTTGGCGCGCGCGGTCTCCACATAGGCCTGGTCCAGCGCGGTGAGCAGGCTCTTGGCCAGCACCTGTGCGACCTGCGCGCCGGTCGGGACGGCCAGCGTCAGGGCGGGCAGCACCAGTCCCCGCAGCCCGTCGTTGCCGAACGCCGGGAACCAGTGCAGCCGGAACGAGAACGCCTCGACCAGCAGGAGCCCCACCCAGAACGTGGGGACCGACACCCCCAGCGGGGGCAGCGACAGCAACAGCTGCCGCAGCCACCGCCGCGAGGTGTACGTCGCCACCACCGCGAGTCCGCCGCCGAGCACCACCGCGAGCAGCAGCGCGGCCCCCGTCAGCTGGAGCGTCCCCGGCAGCGCGTCGCCGATGACGGAGGTGACCGGGCGGCCGTTGGAGACGGCGTCGCCGAAGTCCCCGCGCACCGCCCGCCCGAGATACTCCGCGTACTGCACGAGCACCGGTTTGTCGAAGCCGTACTCGTGCCGCAGCGCGGCGAGTTGGGCCGGGTCGACCTGTCCCGAGTCCATCCCGGCACCGGCCATCGCGGTGACCGGGTCACCGGGCAGGAAGTCCAGCACCAGGAACGACACCGTGTAGGCCGCCCACAGCACCCCGACCGCCTGCGCCAGCCTTTTGATCACATAGCGGCGCATGCGCTAGCCGATCCAGGTGTCGTGCAGCTGCACGCGGCTGCCCGAGTCGAAGTCGAGGTCGTGCACCTTCGTCGACACGCCCAGCTGGGTCTGCAACTCCACCACGGGCACGTAGTACGCGTTGCGGACGATCAGCCGCTGCGCCTCGGCGACCAGCTTCGCGCGCTTGGCGGTGTCGGTCGTCGCGGCCTGCTGGGACAGCGCGGTGTCCAGCGAACTGGCGGGCAGGTGGTAGAAGTTGGCCAGCCGGGTGGAGAACGAGCTGCGCAGGATGTCAGGGTCGGACCGGGTCACGTTGCCCCATACGACGTCGAAGTCACCGGCCTGGAGCGTGGTCGCGAACTGGGTGACCGGGAGCTGCCTGAGCACCACGTCGATCCCCACGGCCTTCAGCTGCTGCTGGACGAGTTCCAGCGCGGGCTGGTTGGTGGCCGCGTTGGGGAACCAGGTGACGGTCAGGCTCAGCTTCTTGCCGCCCTTGGTGCGGACGCCGTCACCGGCCGCCTTCCAGCCGGCCTGCTCCAGAAGGGACTTGGCCTTGGCCGTGTCGGTGGCCAGGTCTGCGGAGAGGTCGGTGTAGTCCGGTGTGGTGTGCGCCAGGACGCTGCCGGCCGGCCGGGTGCCGGTCGGGAAGACGGTGCCGGCGATCTGTTCGCGGTCGACGGCGGCCTCGATCGCCTGGCGTACCCTCGCGTCCTTCAGTACCGGCCGTGCGTTGTTGAGGCCCAGGCCGAACACCACGCCGGGGTTGGCCCGGCGGGCGAGGGTGACCTGACCGCCCTTGAGCGCGGCCTCGTTGGCCTTGCCGACGCTGCTGATCGCGTCGACCTGCCCGGACTGGAGACTTCCGGCGCGCACGCCCGCCTCGGGCACCACCTTGAACACCAGCTTGTCCAGGTAGGCCTCGCCCTTCTTGGCCCACAGGCTGGAACCCCAGGCGTAACCGGTCCGCCTGGCCAGGGTGACCGACTGGTTCTGCACGTAACCCTTCAGTGTGAACGGCCCCGACCCGACGATCCCGTCACTGCACTTCTGCTGCGGGGTCTTCCGCACGCTCGCCGCGGACTCGATGCCCAGCGAGTGCGTCGAAGTCGCTTGCAGGAACTGGGCGTTGGGCTGCGCGAAAGTCACCTTCACGGTGAGCGGGTCGACCGCGACGGTGCTCTTGACGCCACTGAGGTAGCCCTCGGCGAGGGTGCCCAGGGCGCCCAGCTTCGGTACCGCGTCGAAGTTGTCCTTGACCACCTGCGCGGTCAGTTTCGAGCCGTCGCTGAAGGTGACGCCCGAGCGCAGGTGGAACGTGAACCGGGTGGCGTCGGAATTGATGTCCCAGCTCTTCGCGAGCCACGGCACGATCTTGCCGGTCCTGGGGTCCTGGTCGGTCAGGGAGTCCACGAGCTGCCGGACCGAGTAGATGGTGTCGTTGCTGCCGACCTGCTGCGGATCCACGCAGCCGGAGTCGGAACCCACCGCGAAGGTCAGGGTGCCGCCGGACTTCGGCCGGCTGCCGCCGCCGGAACCGGTGTCGCCCGAACCGCAGGCGGTCAGCAGGACACTGGTGGTCAGCAGGGCGGCCAGCGGCGCCCAACGGGATGATCTGGATACCGGAAGTGCGGTCACGGAGGGCTTTCTCCTACTCGTGTCACCCAGGCACCGGGTGCCGGGCGTCGGGAGCGCGGCACGGCGTGCATGGACGTGCGACCCGGCCGGTCGGCACCGGCGACGGGGAAGCGCTGATCAGACGGTGGTCAGGGGGATGCCACCGGAGGCGGTGGCGAGCAACGGTGGGAAAGCGTCACGGGCGAGCCGAGCGGGACGGCCGGCGTCCGACGGCGGTCCGGGCACGCGGGAGTCGACGCCGGAGAGGGCCGGCGGACCAGGAGCGGGCTCGTCAGTGACGGCGAGTCGTACGACAGAGGCAGCTGGTCGAACGCTTGAGATCGATGTGGCGCCGACGGGAGAGCCTGGAGAACGCCATGGCACCGGCACAGGAGGCCACCGCCGCGTGTACGTCGTGCATACCGGTCCCTCCCCTTCTCCGGCCCCGCCACCGGGGCCACGCGCTTGCGGGATCCTCGGTGACCCCGCCGGGCTTTCACCTGGAGCACCCCACCGCGTGGGAGGGTTGCCGGTCAGCGAGCCAGGGCTTGACGCTGACACTCAATGCCGGACGCGATGCTACGGAGCGGTCTTGTCGTACGTCAATGCCGTGACCGGACACCCGGTTCGAAACGCCGCGGCGTCTCAGGTACCGGGACGCATGGTGGACGCACCTTGTTCCGTGTGCTTTGATCCGGCCATGGAGACCGCAGGTCAGGCACGCACCGTGCTCCTCGACCCGTTCTGGACAGGCCGCCGCGCCGACCAGTTCGACCAGACCTGTAGCTGAACTCCGCACCCCAGCCGCTCCCGGCCCCCGCACGCCCGACGCCCGCGCCCGACGCCCGCGCCCGACGCCCGCGCCCGACGGGGCGCTCCCGTGCGTTCGCGAACCGCCTTCGCCCCCGCCCCGGTTGGCGGGAAATCCGTCAGAGAGAGCCGCAATGGCCTTCAACAGCACTGTTCCGTCAGGGGTGTTCGCCGCGCTGCGGGTCCGTGACTACCGGATCTACTGGAGCACGGGACTGGTGTCGAACATCGGCAGCGCCATGCAGGGGGTGGCGCTGGACTGGTTCGTCCTCACCCGCACCCACAGCGGGACCGCGCTCGGCTGGGTGGCGGGCCTCCAGTTCGCGCCGGTGCTGCTGTTCGGCCTGTGGGGCGGGGTGCTGGCCGACCGCCACGACCGCCGGACCCTGCTGCTGTGGACGCAGGCGCTGTACGCGGCACAGGCGCTGCTGCTGACGGGGATGGTGCTGTCCGGCCACGCCCCGCTGTGGCTGCTGTACGTCCTGTCCTTCGCCCTGGGCTGTGTGTTCACGGTGGAGAACCCGGCCCGCCTGTCCTTCGTCACGGAACTGGTCGGGCGGCCGCTGATCCCCAGGGCGGCGGGCCTGAACATCCTCTCCCTCAACGCGGCCCGGCTGGTCGGCCCGGCGATCGCCGGTGTGCTCATCGGGGCGATCGGCACCGGCTGGGTGTTCGCCCTCAACGCGGCGTCCTTCACCGTCGTACTCGCGGGACTGCTGTCGATCAGGCCGCAGGAGGGCACGGCGCCGGGACCTGACCGGCCGCCGTGGACGGGGGCGGGAGCGGCGGGGCTGCGGTATGTCGCCGCCCGTCCCGAACTCGTCGGCGTGTTCACCGTGTTCGGGCTCACCGCGACCTTCGCGGTGAACTTCCCGACCACGCTGACCCTGTTCGCCGGGCGCGTCTTCGACGTCGGCTCGCGGGGACTGGGCTTCATGAACACCGCGCTGGCCGTCGGTACCGTCGCCGGCACGCTGGCCGCGACCCGCGGGATCTCGCCCCGGGTACGAACGGTCGTCGTCGGGGCGCTGCTGTTCGGCGGGTTCGAGGCACTGGCCGCGCTCATGCCGTCGTACCCCGCCTTCCTCGTCCTGCTGCTGCCCGTCGGATTCACGCTGATGACGCTGAACACCGCCGTCAGCGCGTTCGTCCAGTCGGAGGTCAGCGACGCGATGCGCGGCCGGGTGATGGCCGTGTACACCGTGATCTCGATGGGCGGCAGCCCGGTCGGTGCTCCGGCCGTCGGCTGGATCTCCCAGCACGCGGGGGTGCGCTGGGGCCTCGCCGGCGGCGCGGCCGTCGCGGTCCTCGTGGCCGCGGCGGTGGCCTGGTGGCTGGCACACAGGACGCCCGCGCCCGCCGCGCTGACGGCACCGGCCGGCGCCCGGCCGAACCCCGCCCCGTCCCGTACGGCCGCCCGGGAGCCCACCCGTGAACCGTCCACCGGCGGAACATCCCGAGACTGACCGTCACGCCGGTTCGTGCGGTGGCTCAGGAACCGCCGCGTTCCCGGGGCAGCTTCTGACCGGCCTCGACCGCCACCGGCAGCCGGTTCTCGGCCGGCGGCAACGGGCAGGTGGCCAGGTCCGTGTAGGCGCAGGGCAGGTTCGCCGCGCGGTTGAAGTCCAGCCGGACCGTGCCGTCGGCGGCGGGCGGGTCGAGGGCCAGGACACGGTTGGCGGCGTAGGTGGTGACCCCGGAGGTGGCGTCGGTGAAGAGCAGGATCAGCCGGCCCTCACCGTGCCCCGGGAAGGCGGTGAGGGACAGCGGACGCCCGTCGAGTTCGAACTCGACGCGGCCCGGGGCGTCGTACACGTGCTCCAGACCCTCGACGGCGGCGCCCACCGTGGTCGGCCGCGGCTGCTCGAACGGGACGTAACGGCCCGCCACGGCCCAGCGCGGGTCGGGGGCGTAGGCGGGGGTGCCGGTGAAGGCGGTGCGCAGCGGCGCGTCCGGATGCCGGGGGCGCACGATGTCGTTGCCGCCGCGCTTGGCGACCTCGATCACGGCGTCCTTCCAGACCGCGTCGACGCCCCCGCGCTCCGGGACGACGCCGAAGTTGTGTTCGCCGTGCACCGGTGTGCCGTCGACGACCAGTTCCTCTCCCTCGTCGAGGGCGACGACCACCCCGTCCGGACCGGTGCGCCAGGCGCCCGGCGCGTCGGGGAAACGCCGCGGCCGTTCGTCGAGGAAGTGCAGGCTCGTGATGGCGAGGAACCCGTGCGGGTCGGCGAGGCGGGCCTCCTGGGCGCGTTGCCAGTCCAGCCAGTCCTCGGCGAAGGTCCCCGGGTCCGTCGTGGTGGCCTCGGTGGTCATGGTTCTCCCTGGGGTGTCGGGTGGGTGTCGGGAAGGGGTGTCGGGCAGGGGCAGGCGTGGCAGTGGTCAGCCGGCCTGTCGCTCGGGTGCGGACCGGTGGGTGAGGGGCTCACGCAGGCCGAGGTGCTCGCGCAGCGTGGTCCCGGCGTACTCGGTGGGGTAGAGGCCGCGTTCCTGAAGCTCCGGGACGAGCAGGTCGACGATGTCGTCGAGGCCGTCGGGGATCAGGTACGGCGTGACGTTGAACCCGTCGACCGCGCCGTGCCGCACGAAGCGGGCGAACTTGTCGGCCAGGCCCGACGGGGTGCCGACGTGCCCGCGCTGCGGGCCGAGCGCGATCACGGTCTCGCGCAGCGACCAGCCGTGTGCCTCCGCCCTGGCCCGCCATTCGGCCACGACCGTGCGCGCGTCGGTGACCCGCCGTGCCCCGAAGGAGCCGTCGTTCTCCGCGACCACCGGGTCCTCCTTCGGCAGCGGTCCGTCGGCGTCGCGGCCGGACAGGTCGATGCCCCAGAGCAGCCCGGCGATGCCCAGCGCGGTGGCGGGAGTGACCTGCTGGAGCCGGATCCAGCGCTTCTTCTCCTCGGCCTCCTCCTCGGTGGCGCCGATGATGATCTCGGTACCGGGCAGGATCCGGAGGTCGTCCTCGGGCCGTCCGGCCGCCCGCAGCCGGCGCCGGATGTCCTCGGCGAAGGCCAGCGCGTCGTCGAAGTCGCTGCCGTGCGCGGAGAAGATGACGTCGGCGTTGCGGGCGGCGAAGTCCCGTCCCTCACCGGAGTCACCGGCCTGGAAGATCACGGGGTGGCCCTGCGCGCTGCGCGGCAGGGTCGGGGCGAGGTCGACGTCGAACTGCGGACCGCGGTGGCGTACCCGGTGGACGGCACCGGGCGCCGACCACGCGGTGGCGTCCGCGGAGCCGGCGACGGCACCGTCCTCCCAGCCGTCCCACAGCGCCCTGGCCACGGCGAGGAACTCCTCGGCGCGCCGGTAGCGGTCGGCGTGGTCGAGATAGCCGCCGCGCCGGAAGTTCGCGCCGGTCCAGGCGTTGTCCGTGGTCACCACGTTCCAGCCGGCGCGGCCCTCGGAGAGGAGGTCCAGGCCGGACAGGCGGCGCGCCAGGTCGGCGGGCTCGTTGAAGGTGGAGTTGGAGGTGGAGACCAGGCCGATCCGGCGGGTGACCGCGGCCAGCGCCGCGAGCTGGGTGACGGCGTCCGGGCGGCCGGCCACGTCGAGGTCGTGGATGCGGCCGTCGACCTCGCGCAGCCGCAGCCCCTCACCGAGGAAGAACGCGTCGAACAGGCCTCGCTCGGCGGTCTGGGCGACCCGCCGGAAGGAGGCGGGGTCGATCTGCGAACCGCTGTCGGGGGCGGACCAGATGGTCCAGTGGTTGACGCCCTGGAAGAACACGCCGAAGTGCAGCTGGGCATGCGGCCGGGGGACGTCGAGCGGATCGGTGCGGGTCATCGGGTTTCCTCCTGGACGGCCGCGGCCGCGAAACGGTTGGCGGGGCGCTCCAGACCCAGGGTCGAGCGCAGGGACGTGCCGGGCAGCGGCCGGGCGACGAGACGGCGCTCGGACAGCGCGGGCAGGACGAGCCGGGACAGGACCGGCAGATCCTCGTCCAGCACCAGCGGGCGCAGCCGCACGCCATCGACGTACCGGCTCAACTCGCCCAGTAGGGAGACGAGTTGCGCGGCCGGTCCGATGTGCCGCAGCCTGCCCCGGTCGGTCCACGGAGCGTGCCGTTCCAGGTCGGCGACGCGTTCGGCGGCGGAGGCGTCGGGGGTGTCCAGCGCCACCTCCACCTCGGCGAAGACGCGGGGCGCGGCGGCGGCGGTGGCGGCCGCGCCGACCGACGCGAGGTCGCGGCCCTCGACGAGCGCCACGTCGAGCTGCCCGGCGGGCACCTCGGCGGGCCGGCCCAGGACGACGAGCTGGCCCTGCGGCGGGCGCGGCACGATCGCCGGGCCCTTGACCGCGTAGGTGTCCCCGGTGAAGTCGATGTAGTAGAGCCGTTCGCGGTCGAGGTAACGGCTCGTGGCCACGGACCTGACGACCGCGTCGTCCTCCCAGGAGTCCCACAGGGCGCGGACCACCTGGACGCCGTCCCGCGACTCCCGGGCGCGCGCGTCGGCGTCGGCGACCAGGGGGCGGCCCCACGCCCGGGCCGCGTCGGGGTGCTCCTCCTGCGCCACCACCCAGCCTGCGCGGCCCGCGGAGATGTGGTCCAGGGACGCCAACTGGCCGGAGACATGGAAGGGTTCGGCGTACGTGACCGCCACCACGGGCGCGATGCCGATCGTGCTCGTGGACGCGGCGACGAAGGCCGCCCGCTCCACGGCGCCGATCCGGCCCACGGGGTCCGCGGCGGTCCCGGGCGGGAGCACCCCGTCGTCCAGGGTGATCAGGGTGAACCCGGCGTTCTCGGCCGTCGTGGCGAGCCCGGCCACGCGGCGCGGGGAGAGCAGCCGGTCGGGTGCGTGGGCGGCGCGGCGCCAGGCCGCGGGATGGGCGCCGTCGCCGTCGATCTCGACGGCGAGGTGCAGGGCGGGGCCGGACAATGGGTGTTCCTTCCGGGAGGACACGGGAGTTCACGACCGCTGGACACGTCAGGAGCGCCGGGTGCGGCCGTACTGGCGGAAGAGGGAAGGACGGGACGGGCCGCGGTGCCCGACGGGCGGGGGCACGGCGCGGGAACTCACGGGGCCGCCCCGGCGGGACCCGTCAGAGCGGGCGCGGGGGCCGGGGGCGCGGGCCGGCCGAGGTCAGCGGCGCGCGGCAGAAGAACAGACGGCCGAGCAGGTGAGGCAGTAGTCGACATGCCGGCGGACGACCAGCCGCACGCCGGAGCACGCACTCCGCGGTGCCGCGCCGGGTCCGTGCATCAGGGGGCCTCCACCCATCCAAAACCGATCGGTTCACCGTACGTCCCCCGCCCCGGCGGCTGTCAAGAACACGCGACACACCGCACACCGGCCGGGGCATCCGCCACCGGCGGTCGTTCAGCGCAGCGGGGTCGTGGGCCACAAGGGCTCGGACGCCCGTTCCTCGGCCGCGCGCAGGACGCGCAGCACGTTCCGGCCGGTCAGGGCCTCCAGCTCGGGCCGGGACCAGCCGCGGTCGGCGAGTTCGCGCAGCAGGGCCGGATAGCCCGAGACGTCCGCGAGACCGACGGGCTGGTGGTCCACCCCGTCGTAGTCGCCGCCGAGCCCGATGTGGTCCACGCCCGCCACCTCACGGGCGTGCTCCACATGGTCGGCGACCTGCGCGACGGTCACCTCGGGGCGGGGATGGGCGTCGAGCCAGCCCTTCACCGGGTCGTCCGGACCCGCGGCGAGAGCCCCCGCGAACTCCTCGGCGGCCCGCTCCGGGTCCTCACCGGGGCGCGGCGCACGCGGCCAGGCCCAGGACGTGGCGGGCAGACCGAGCCGCGCGCGTTCGTCCTGGAGAGCCCGGCTCCAGGCGGCGACCTCGGCGGAGACGAAGTACGGCACGAAGGTCAGCTGGATCACGCCCCCGTTGTCCCGCAGCAGCTCCAGCACGCCGTCCGACACGTTGCGCGGATGGTCGTTGAGCGCGCGGGCGGAGGAGTGGCTGAACAGGACCGGTGCGGTGGACACGGCGAGCGCGGCGCGCTGGGTGGACTCGGCGACGTGGGAGAGGTCCACCAGGACGCCGGTGCGGTTGAGTTCCGCGACGATCGCCCGGCCGGTCGCGTTCAGACCGCCGACCACGGGCTCGTCGGTGGCCGAGTCGGCCCAGGAGGTGTTGTCGTTGTGGGTCAGTGTCACGTAGCGCACCCCCAGCCTGGCGTACGACCGCAGGACCCCCGGTGACTCGGCGAGGCTGTGCCCGCCCTCGACGCCGAGCAGCGAGGCGATCCGGCCCTCGGCGAACGCGGTCTCGACCTCGGCCGCGGTGTACGCGATCCGCAGCGCGTCGGGGTAGCGGGCGGCGAGCCGGTAGACGGCGTCGATCTGCTCCAGGGTCGCCACCACGGCCTCGGGCTCCGGCAGCCCGGACGAGACGTACACCGACCAGAACTGCGCGCCGACCCCGCCGGCACGCAGCCGGGGCAGATCGGTGTGCAGGTCGGGCCGGCCGTCCGCGAGGCCCTCGACGCTGCCGCCGGACCGCGCGCGCAGCGCCACCGGCAGGTCGTTGTGGCCGTCGAAGACCGGGGTGCCGCGCAGTACTTCGTCGATCAGTGAGCCGTCCGTCATGCGCCGGCCACTCCTTCCTCGAGAACATCGGAGGCCTGCCGCCGGCGCCTCGCCTGCCGGACCGGGTCCGGCACGGGCAGGGCGGCGACGAGCCGGCGCGTGTAGTCGTCCCGAGGGCTGCCCAGCACCAGGCCGGTCAAGCCCTCCTCGACGATCCTGCCCCGGTGCAGCACGGCCACCCGGTCGGCGACCCGCTCCACCACGGCCAGGTCGTGGCTGACGAACAGCGCCGCGAAGCCGAACTCCCTTTGCAGTTCGGTGAACAGGTCCAGCACCTTGGCCTGCACGGACACGTCCAGTGCCGAGGTCGGTTCGTCGGCGACGAGCAGCGTCGGCCGCAGGGCGAGGGCGCGGGCGAGAGCGGCGCGCTGCCGCTGCCCGCCGCTGAGCTCGTGGGGATAGCGGTCCGCGAGGCCGCGCGGCAACTGCACCGCTTCGAGCAGCGCCCCGGCCCGCGCCCGGATCTCCTTCGCGCCCAGCTCGCGCCGGTGCACGACGAGCGGTTCCGCGACGCTCTCGGCGATCGTCAGCAGGGGGTCGAAGCTGGTGGCCGGATCCTGGAAGACATACCCGATCCGCCCCGCCGAGCCGCGCCTGCGTGTCAACGGCGCGCCGAACAGCTCCAGTTCACCGCTCGTGACGGGGGTCAGTCCGGCGATCGCCCGTCCGATGGTGGTCTTGCCGCTGCCGCTCTCGCCGACCAGGCCCAGCACCTCGCCCGGCCGGATCTCGAAACTCACCCCGTCCACCGCGCGGAAGCCCCTGCGGCCGAGCCGCCCCGGATGCTCGACGACCAGCCGCCCGGCCCGCACGACGGGTGCGCCGTCCGCCGCCGCGGCCGGCCGTTCCCGAACACCCGTCCCGAAGTCGGGTACGGCGGCAAGGAGTTCGCGGGTGTACGGGTGGGCGGGCGCCGCGAACAGCTGCCGCGTCGGCGCCTGTTCCACCACACGGCCCGCACGCATCACGGCCACCCGGTCGGCCAGGTCGGCGACCACCCCCATGTTGTGGGTGATGAGCAGGACGGCGGTGCCGAAGTCGGTGCGGCAGCGGTGCAGCAGTTCCAGGATCTCCGCCTGTACGGTGACGTCCAGGGCGGTGGTCGGCTCGTCGGCGACGATCAGCCGGGTGCCCAGGGCGAGCGCCATGGCGATGACGGCCCGCTGCTTCTGCCCGCCGGACAGCTGGTGCGGATAGTGGCCGGCCCGGACGGCCGGATCGGGGATGCCGACCCTGCCGAGCCATTCCACGGCGAGGGCCCGCCGTTCCGCCCGGCTGCCGCCGCGTCCGTGGGCACGCAGGCCCTCGGTCAGCTGTCCACTGATGGTGAGGACCGGGTTCAGCGCGGTGGCGGGCTCCTGGAAGACCATCGCGGCGTGCGTGCCGCGCAGGGCGCGCAGCCGGGCCGCGGACGCGGTCAGCACGTCCTCCGTGGGCTCGCGGGTGCCGTCGCCGAGCAGCACCCGGCCCCGGACGGTCGCGGTGCCGGGGAGCAGCCCGAGGACCGACCGCGCGGTGACGGTCTTGCCACTGCCGCTCTCGCCGACGAGGGCCAGCACCTCACCCGGGGCGACGGACAGACTGACCCCGCGGACCGCCGGCGCCTGCCCGGCGTCGGTGGCGAAGTCCACGTGCAGGTCCTCGACGCGCAGCAGGTCACTCATCGTCCCCGGCTCCGTCCGTGGGGGCGGCGGGGGTGCCGGAGCGGCGCCGCAGCCGTGGGTCGGCCAGGTCGGTGAGGCCCTCGCCGAGCAGGGTCGTGCCCAGCACCGTGAGCACGATGCCCAGGCCGGGCGGGAGCGCCGTCCACCAGATGCCCGACGTGACGTCGGCGACGGCGCGGTTGAGGTCGTAGCCCCACTCCGCACCGGAGTCGGGTTCGATGCCGAAGCCGAGGAAGCCCAGTCCGGCCAGGGTGAGGATGGCCTCCGAGGCGTTGATCGTGAAGATCAGCGGCAGGGTGCGCACCGAGTTGCGCAGCACGTGCCGGGTCATGATGCGCCACGGCCCGGTGCCGATCACCCGGGCCGCGTCGACGAACGGCTCGGCCTTGACCCGGATCACCTCGGCCCGTACGACCCGGAAGTACTGCGGGACGAAGGACACCGCGACCGAACAGGCCCCCGCGCCGAGGCCGCCGGCCAGGCTCGACCTGCCCCCGCTGATGACGATCGACACCACGATGGCCAGCAGCAGCGGAGGGAAGGCGTACAGCGCGTCGGCCAGCCCCACCAGCAGCCGGTCCAGCCGGCCGCCGAGGTAGCCGGAGACCAGGCCGAGGACGGTGCCGGGCAGTACGGACAGCAGCAGCGCGGCGACGATGATCAGCAGGGCCGTCCGCGTGCCCCAGATCGTCCGGGACAGCACGTCGTAGCCCGCGATGGTGGTGCCCAGCGGATGAGCCCCGTCCGGGTGCTGCTGGGAGCCGAACAGATCAGCCCCTTCCCGGAGTTGGGCGTGGCCGTACGGGGCGGCCAGCGGCCCGAGCGCGGCGGTGAGGACGAACAGGCCGGTCAGGACGGCACCGGTGAGCAGCATCGCCCGCTGCACCCCCGCGCCCGTGCGCAGCCGTGACGGCAGCCGTCGTACGAGAAGCAGCGTCATGGCTCAGTACCTCACTCGTGGGTCGATCAGGGCGGCGACGACGTCCACGAGGAAGTTCGTCACCGCCACCACGACGGCGAACAGCGCCACGATGCCCTGCACCGCCGGGAAGTCACGGGCCGTCAGGTAGTGGGCCAGTTCGTAGCCGAGGCCCTTCCACTCGAAGGTGGTCTCGGTCAGTACCGCCCCGCCGAGCAGCCCGGCGACCTGAAGGCCCAGCACGGTGACGACGGGGATCAGCGCGGGCCGGGTGGCGTGGTGGGTGACCAGGCGCAGCGGGGCCACCCCCCGGGAGCGGGCGGCGTCCACGTAGTCGGCGCCGAGCGTGCCGATCAGGTTCGTGCGCACCAGCCGCAGCAGGACACCGGCCATGAGCAGGCCCAGGGTCACCGCCGGCAGTACGGCGTGCCGCAGCACGTCCGCGATCGCCGTGCCGTCGCCGCTGCGCAGCGCGTCGATCAGGTAGATGCCGGTCGTGCTCGTCTGGTCCTGGAGGAAGAGCTGGACACCCGTGCCGGCCCGGCCCGACGAGGGCAGCCAGCCGAGCCGGACCGCGAAGACCAGTTTCAGCAGCAGCCCCACGAAGAACACGGGGGTGGCGTAGGTGAGGATCGCGAACAGGCGTAGTGCCGCGTCCGGGGCCCGGTCCCGGTAGGAGGCCGCGACCATGCCCAGCGGGACACCGACCACCAGCGCCACCAGCAGTGCGTAGCAGGCCAGTTCGACGGTCGCGGCGCCGTAGGTGGTGAGCACGTGGCTCACCGGCTGGTTGTCGGTGACGGTGTGACCGAAGTCGCCGGTGGCCAGTGAGCGCAGGTAGTCCAGGTACTGGGTGAGCAACGGCCGGTCGTAGCCCGCCTGATGGATCTTGGCCTGGAGCTGGTCCGGGGTGAGACGGTCGCCGAAGGCGGCGCTGACCGGGTCGCCGGTCAGCCGCATCAGGAAGAAGACCAGACTGACCAGGATCAGTACGGTGGGGATGATGAGGAGGAAGCGGACCACCAGGTAGCGGGCGAGCCCGTACCCGGCGGCGCCGTCGGCCGGGGCGGTGACGGCGCCGGGGGTCTCCTGTGTCAGGGTGCTCACTTCTTCGCGAGCCCCGCCCAGCGGAACTGGTACGTCGCGTCCAGTTCGGCCGGCACCCCGCTGACGTCGCTGCGCGTGACGATGGCGGTGGAGCCCTGGAGCAGCGGCAGCAGCGGCACCTGTGCGGCCGCCCGGTCCTGCGCCTGCCGCAGCAGTCCGGTCCGCTTCGTGGCGTCCGTCTCGGTCTCCTCCCGCTGGATCAGCTTGCGCACGGCGGGGTCGTCGTAGGAGTTGGCGACCCAGCTGTTGGCCGAGTAGAAGGGTGAGAGGTAGTTGTCGGCGTCGAGGTAGTCCGCGTACCAGCCGAGCTGGTAGAGCGGGTAGAGGTGCTTGACCCGGTCCTTGCCGTACTGGGTCCACTCGGTGGACTGGAGGTTCACCCGGAACAGCCCGGTTGCCTCCAACTGGCTCTTGATCAGGGCGTATTCGTCGGCGGACGACGACCCGTAGTGGTCGCTGTTGTACTGGAGGTCGAGGGTGACCGGGGTGCTCACCTTCGCGGCCTTCAGCCGGGCCGCCGCCGCGGCCTTGTCGGGGCCGCCCTTCTTGTCGCCGTAGCGGGACCTGAAGGAGGGGCTGGCGCCGGTCAGGCCGTCCGGGACGGAGCTGTAGAGCGGCTGGTAGGTGTTCTTGTAGACCTGCTGGGTGAGTTGGGCCCGGTCGACGGAGTCCGCGACGGCCTGCCGGACCGCGAGCGCCTTCTTGCTGTCGGCGTTCTTCGTCTTCGTGCCGTAGGGCTGGGTGGCGAAGTCGAAGACGATGTAGCGGATGCCGTTGCCGGATCCGGTGTGCACCTCGACGCCCTTCTGCTTGGCGAGGTCGCCGAGGTCGGCGGTGGTGAGCGTGCGGTAGACGGCGTCGATGGTGCCCTGCTGGACGTCGAGCTTCAGATTGCTGGCGTCGGTGTAGTACTTGAGCCGCACGTTCTTCGTCCTCGGGGTGCCGAGCCGGCCCTGGTAGCGCGGGTTCGCGGTGAAGGACACCAGGGAGTTCCTGTCGTAACTCGTGATGCCGTACGGGCCGTTCCAGGGCTTGGCCGCGACGATCGCCTGGTCGTCGAGGAGCTTGCCGGCGGGGAAGACCTGCTCGTCCACGACGAGTCCGGCGGCCGTGGACAGCACCTGCGGGAACAGGGTGTCGTCGGCGGACTTGAGGGTGAAGACGACGGTCGTCGGGCCCGGGGCGGCGACCGAGGCGAGGTTGTACAGCAGTGAGGACGGCCCGTTCTCGTCGGCGATCCGCAGGTCCCGGTCGAAGCTGAACTTGACGTCGGAGGAGGTCAGTTCGTGGCCGTTGGCGAACCTCAGACCCTTCTGGAGGGTGACCGTGTACTCCTTGGGCCCGGTCAGCCTGATACCGGTGGCGAGGTCCGGGGAGACCTTCGCGGAGCCGTTCGGCTGGCTGAGCAGGGTCGCGTAGACCTCGTTCTCGATGGTGCCGGAGCCCGCGTCCCACGACCCCGCCGGGTCGAGACCGGTCACCTGGTCGGTCGTGCCGACGGTGAGCGCGGCGGCGGAACTCGTGGCGCTGCCGTCCTTGCTGCTGGTGCAGCCGGTCAGGGCCAGCAGGAACGCCGTGCCGAGGGAGAGCGCGCCGAGACCGGACCGCAGGGGTCTGTCCGGCGACGAGCGATGGTGAAGTGCCATGGTGGGTCTCTGCTTCCGCATCGGGGTGCGCGCGGCCGTCGCGGCGCATGGGCATGCGGCCGCGATCGTGGTCGCGCGTGGGGAGTCGGGGATCGTGCGCACGGGCGGCCGGTCGCGGACCGGACGCGGGGCGGGGTCAGCCCTGACAGAGACAGCTGGACACGAGCAGCAGGTCGACATGGCGCCGGGAGCACAGCATCACGGCGTTCGCCATGCCATCCTCCAGGTCCCGGACCGACCGCGCGGTCGATGTGAGCGCACTTGCAGAAAGAGAGAATCCGCCGAGCCGTCACCTGGGGCACCCCGCTGCGTCGAGGGTTGCCGTCCGGCCAGCCAGGGCTTGATCACCGGAACTCGTGGCTCGGGCACACCGTAGATCGGCCCATTTCCCGCCGTCAAGACGGTACTTGCCGTCGCGACCGGGCAGAACGCCCGGAACGGGTCGAGCGGCACCGCCGGGGTCGGAGCCGTCCCCGGTCCGGCTCACCGCACACCGGGGAAGGGCGCGTCCACGACGCGGGCCGCCGCGCCGACCGGTTCGGCCAGGTCTGCCGCTGCTCGCCGTCCCACGACCGTGATCTCGTCCACCTGCGCCGACGCGCGGTCCGCTTCGGCCGAAAACCGGTGCCGTGGGGTTCGAAACCCCCGCTCGCAACCGCCAGTTCCGGCCGTTGTCATGTTGCGCTCATGACAATCGCGATCGCCGGGTGTCAGTCTGCTCTGCGGGCGTTCACCGCGAACGCACAGCAGCCTCACGCGACATCCACATCTTCTGCCCCCACTTCCCGGTGCCTCGCGGTACTTCCCGGCACCTCGTCAGGGCGCGGCCGAGCAGACGTCACTCCGTCGCACCGCGCCCCGCCCGGCTCCACCCCGTGCCCCCTGTTCCCCCCCGTGCCCCCTGTTC
>NZ_LBMU02000066.1 GCF_001005085.2 Streptomyces humi | reverse complement strand
CCCCCTTCACAGCCCCCACCCCCGTCACCACCCCCGCCCCTGTCGCCGCGGCCGCCGACGGTGATTTCGCCCCGCCGGGGCCACCCGCACCCGACGACGAAACTGTCACGGGTGGTGCGGGTGGGAACACGGGGGCCGAGGGCGAAGCCGAGGCCGTGCGTCACCTCACCGCCCTCACCGGCCTCACCCCGGTCACCGACGCCCTCGCCGCCCACCTGAACACCCTCGGCAACCTGAACGACGGCACCGCAGGCCTCGCGGACGTGGTGCTGGAGGGCCCTCCGGGCAGCGGCCGCCGAGCCGTGGCCGCCGCGTACGGCAGAGCACTGGCCGAGCTCGGCATCGTCGCCTCCGGCGCGCTCACCCACGTACCGCTGTCGGCCGTCCCCGCCCGCTGGCCCACGCAGCCGCGCGCGTACCTCGCCGACGCGTTCCGGCGCGCGGCCGGCGGCCTGCTGACGGTGACGGCGGACCCCGCCTTCGGCTCCCGGCCGGAGGCCGAACGGCACGCGATCCTCGACGCGTTGACCGCGCAGACGGCGGCCCGCGGCCCACGGGGCGCGGTGCTGGTGCTCTGCGGCGGCGCCCCACGCCTGATGGAACTGCTGCGCACCCGTACCGACCTGGCCGGGACGTTCGCCGAGTACCTGCGGCTGCCCGCGTGGACCGGAGCGGGCCTCGCCGAGCTGACCCGGCGTCGGCTCGCGGTCCTCGGCTTCGAGGTGCGCGACGACGTCCACGCGGCGCTCGCCGCGCAGGACCCGGCGTTCGGGGCGTACGGCGCGCACCGGCTGGCGGACCGGATCGCCGCACGCGCGAACGCCCCCGTGCTGACCCTCGCCGACCTGGCGGGCGAACTCCCGTCGGCGGCGGCGCTGGTGGCCGGCTGAGGGGCCGCAGGGACAGAAAATCACGGCCGGTGGGGCAGCGAGTCCGGCATCCGGCCCCTGGCCGGCGCCGCCCCGGACCACCATCACGAACGACGACCCCCACGTCCCCGGCACGAGAGGAACGGCCATGGCCGCCAACACGAACACATCGGTCGACACTTCGGGCATGCGGATCGCCCAGGGCAGCTTCCAGACCGCCCTGGACGAGGTCAACAACACGTACACCCAGATGCAGAGCCAGATCGAGGCGCTGCGCTCCAGCTGGACCGGCGACGCCTCCAGCACCTTCCAGAGCGCCATGGAGACCTGGCTCACCGACTTCGGCACGGTGAAGCAGCAGTTGGAGCTGATGCTCCAGAAGCTCCAGGCCAACACCGGGAGTTACGACACCACGCACCAGCACACCTCGGACGCGGCCACCCAGCTGCACAAGAGCATGTCCACCCCGCTGCCCGGTTTCTGACCCCCGTCCCAGCGCCACCACCGCACACCACACGAGGAGCGAGCCATGCCTACGTACACCGTCAACATGAACCAGGTCGAGTACGTGGTCGGTGAGATGACCGCGATCAGCGGAAAGATCCAGTCGGCGCTGACCGACCTGGACGACAGCGCCAAGGTGCACCTGAGCGAGTGGACCAGCGACGCCCGCGCCACGTACGACATCGCCAAGGCCAAGTGGGACGCCGCCGCCGCCGACATGGTGACCCAGGCCCAGAACGCCACCAACGCCCTCGGCCAGATCAACGAGTCCTACTACGCGGGAGAGCGGCACGGCGTGAACCTCTGGGAGCAGTGAGATGGCGAAGACGGACGCCGACAGCGACCACGGCAGCAGCGATCCGAACGTCAACGACAACGACTTCGGCGACGACAGCGACACCGGCGGCGGCAACAGCGGCGGTTCGGGCGACCACCACTACCACGGCGGCACGGACGTCCTGCACGCCCCGGGGATCCTCTCCGACCTGCACCCCTTCGTGCCCCCGCCGGTGCCCGGCGGCGACGGCCACAACGGGACCTCGGTCAGCACGCCGTCGCTGGACCTGTTCGCCAACAACATCGACCTGCTGATCCAGCCGGTGCGCGACGTGGCCACCGGTCTGAGCGATGTCGCCGTCGCACCGGGCGCCTTCTACCACGCCAACAAGATGCGGACGACCGTGAACGGCGCGAACGCCGACGACGGGCTCAAGAAGAGTTACGGCGACGCGCTCTCGGCCCTGGTCCGGGGACTGACGGACCTGCGGGACGGCGTACGGGGACTGAGCCGGAAGTACGCGACGACCGAGGACGCCAACAACATGACGGCCCAGGATCTCGCGGACGCCTTCACGACGACCACCGCCGACTTCAACACGATGATGACGTCCAACGGCGGCAGCGGCATGACCTCCAACACCGGTAGCGGCAACACGAACAGCAACACCGGTAACAGCAACACCGGCAACGGCAACACCGGTTCCGGTAACTCGAACACCACCGCCTAGGCGGGCTCCGCGGGAGGGCGAACGTGCCGGACTACAACAGCGGCGGCTTCCACCAGGGCGAGGACGGGACGATCTTCGGGAATCCCGACAGCTCGTCCTCCGGAAGCGTCACGGACTACGACAACTGGGACTGGAAGCAGATCAAGGCCGCCGTCTACGGCATGTCGTCCGGCGTCTCCACCGACGCCAACCTCGCCCACGCCCGCGCCATCGCGAACCCGCAGTCGCTGCTGGACGCGGCCAACGCCTTCTTCCACGTCCAGCGGACCCTGGAGGGCGTCACCAAGAGCCTGGTCGACCAGGCCAAGGCGCTGGCCGGTGACAACGGTCCGTGGGGCGGCAGCGCCGCCGACTCGTTCCTCGACATGATGACCAACTTCTCCCGGCAGGTGAAGGCCAACGCCGATGTCCTGTCCGGGGGTTCGACCGGCGACCACTCCGTCCCGCACCAGCTGGCGAACAACGCGATCGCCTTCCAGAGCGCGCAGAACAAGCTCAAGGAGATCGATTCCTGGTACGCGGACCAGGCCGTCGCGATGGGCGTCACCCCGATGTCGGACGGGCTGATCCCGATCAGCCGGAAGCCCGAACTCGTCGCGATGATGACCGAGGACATGCGGGCCGTGCTCAAGAGCCTGGCCCACTCCTACCAGGTCACCACCGACGCCATCGTGAACCCGACCCCGGTGACCTCGCCGACCGACAACCCGAACGACTCCGGCGGCGACGACGGCCTTCCGGACCCGAACGACGGCCTGAACACCGACACCGGCCCTGGTGACGGCTCCGGCATCGGCGACCTCGGCGACACCGGGAACCTGTCGGACCTCTCCGGCTACCCCGACACCGGTCTCGACACCGGCCTGGACAGCGGGCTCGGCACCGGCGACGGCATCGGCGGCGTCGGGGATCTGGCCGGGCTGGACGGCTCCGGCGACCCGACCGCGTACCCCGGCGATCTCGGCCTGGACGGCTCGGGCCTCGGCGACACCGGAGACCTCGGCGACCTCGGCGACCTCGGCGACCTGGGTGATCTGGGCAGCCTCGACCCGTCGGCCATCGACAGCGCGCTCAACCCGCTCTCCTTCCCCGGTCTCGGCAGCCTGGCCGGGCTGGGCGGCAGCGGTCTCGGGGCCGACGGGGAGAGCTCGCTGGGCGGGCTGTCCACGGCCGACCCCACCGCCTTCGGCGACACCGGACTCGACGACGGCCTGGGCGACGGCCTGGGTGACGGCCTCACCGACGGCCTGGACGGCGGCCTCACCGACGCCCTGGACTCCGGGGCCGGCTCCCCCGCGCAACTGGCGACGTCCTCCGGGATGCCGTACATGCCGGGGATGGGCGGCACGGGGGCGAACGGCGCCGGTCTCACCTCCGAGCCCACGGACGCCTCGGGGCTGCTCGACTCCAGCGCGGACCCCTGGGAGGGCGAGGAGGCCCCCGGCGACGAGGTCGGCTCGGAACTGGGCGCGGCCGCCGGCGGCGAAGGCCTCGGCACGGCCGGGATGCCGTACCTGCCGGCCATGGGCGGTACGGGCGGTGTCTCCGGCGCGGGCCGGGACGGCGCCGGCGAACGCACCGACGCCTCCGGGCTGCTCGACGGGGACAGCGAGCCCTGGGACGGCACGGAGGAGTCCGGCGAGGACGAGGCCGGCTCGCCCACCGGGGCCCTGCCGGGCGTGCCGTACCTGCCCGGCTTCGGCACCACCACGGCCCCCGCGCCCCGCACCACCGCGAACACCCGGGCAGGCACAGACGCGGACGCCGAGACCACCGAGACCACCGCGACCACCGCGACCACCGCGGCCGGCGAGACCGGCGAGACCGGCGAGACCGGCAGCGAAAGCAGCGCCACCACCGCCGCCGGGCCGGCCACGAACACCGCCGCGCCCGAGACCGCGAGCGCCGCTCTCGTGACACCGGTCGCCGTCGGGTCCGACGGACTGCCGGTTCCCGCGGACCCCGACAGCGACAACGGCGAGGACGGCGAGGAGGACTTCTCCGCGTGGGAGGCGGCCGGGGCGGGCGCGGGCGCGTTCGTCCCCCTGCTGTGGGCGCTGGGCGGTGACCGCGAGCGGGAGGCGGACCCC
Organism: Streptomyces humi; assembly: GCF_001005085.2. Lineage (GTDB taxonomy): Bacteria > Actinomycetota > Actinomycetes > Streptomycetales > Streptomycetaceae > Streptomyces > Streptomyces humi. Next base: position 11,484 of record NZ_LBMU02000066.1, on the reverse strand, counting down.
GAGCGGGCCGAGTCCGCCGAACCGCGCACCACCTGGCAGCCGGACCGCACCGCCGCCGGGGCCCCGGCCGGTACCGGCACCGCCGTCCTCGGCGAGGCCGTGTGCGGTGACGGCGGCCCCGAACCGGACGAACCCGAGGCACCCGAGGAGCCGGAGGCGGCGGCGGAGCCGGACGAGGAACCGGCCGCCCGTGGCATCGCGGACCTGCTGGTCCAGCACCAGAGCACCTGGGGCGCCGTCCCCGGCGACTCCACCGCCACCTTCTGACCCGGCCCGAGAGGAGACGAGTTCCCGTGCCCAGCCCGTACGACCAGCAGATCGAGGACCTGCTGGAGCAGTACCGCCGCCAGCGCGACGAGGCCGCCGAAACCCGGCGCCGGATCAACGAGACGACCGCGACCGTGACCGCCCCGCGGCAGACGGTGAAGATCACTGTCGGTGCCCAGGGGGAGGTCACCGCCATCGAGTTCCCCACCGGCGCCTACCGCCGGATGGCCCCGAAAGAACTGGCCGACGTGCTCCTCACCACCCTGCGGCAGGCCAGGGCCGAGGCGCTGGAAGGCGTCGCGGGGGTGCTCGCGGAGCAGTTGCCACCCGGGGTGACCGTGCCCGACCTGCTCCAGGGCCGGGTCGACCCGGCCGCCGTACTGCCCGAGGACCCGGCGATGCCGGACCCGGTCCGTGACTACGTCGACCACGGCTTCCAGGGAGAGACCCATGAGTGACGGCACCTTCTCCGTGGACACCGCCCGGCTGGGCCAGTCCGCGCCGCAGATGCAGGAGCTGGCCGCGCGGATCCGGTCCGTCGCCACCAGGCTCGACGGCCGGCTGGAGGCGCTCGGCGCGTGCTGGGGCGACGACGAGAGCGGCCGGCAGTTCCTGGAGCAGTACGCGGAGCCCAGGCGGCAGCTCAGCGAGGGCATCACGGGCGTCGGCAACGTGCTGGACAGCACGGTCGACGGCATCCGCACCATGGCCAAGGGGTTCGCCCGGACCGAGGAGGCGAACGTGGAGGCACTGCGCGCCGTCACGCCGACGGCGGACTCCACGACGACGGGCGGCCACGGCTCCACTCCGCACCGCGGCCGGCGGTGAACTCCACGGTATGAGCGTCGAGATGCCCCCCGAGCTGGCCTGGGTCGCCCGGCTGGCGGTCGGTCAGGCCTGGCCCAAGGGCGACGAGGACAACCTGCACGCCCTCGGCCAGGCGTGGCACGACGCCGCACAGGAACTCAAGGGCATCAGCGGGCAGATCGGCGCGTCCGGCAACAGCGTCCTGGAGAGCGTGGGCGGCCAGGTCGCCGACGAGTTCCGGGACTTCGTCACCCAACTGGAGTCCAGCCTCCCGGAGATGGCCGAGTCCGCGAGCCAGCTGGGCAAGCTCGGCAAGCACACCGCGGTCCAGGTCGAGTACTCCAAGTACATGATCCTCGGCCAGCTCATCCTGCTGGCCGCGCAGATCGCGGAATGGATCTTCTTCGCGCCCGAGGTCATCCCGCTCGCCATCACGGCGGCCCGGGTCGCGGTGAAGATGATCCTGCGCCGGCTGCTCATCTCGGTCGCGACCGGTGTCGCCCTCAACGTGGGCCTCGACGTCGCCGTCCAGACCATCCAGTTCCTCAAGGGCGACCGCACCGAGTGGTCCACCGACAACACCGTCTCCGCCGTGGTGTCCGGCGCGATCGGCGGGGCCGTGGGCGGTCTCTTCTTCGGCGTCGGCAGCGTCCTCGCGCCGAAGTTCGCGCACTCGCTGCTCGGCAAGGGCATCCTCGGCGCGGCCACCGGCATCGGCACCTCAGGGATCATGTACGGCATCTACCACAGCGGGGAGGACGAGTTCGGCACGTCCATCAGCGCGGGGGCGCTGGGCGCGCTGGGCGGTGGCGGCAAGCGGCGGTTCGGCGGCAAGGGCGACACGGTCGAGGTGGACCCCGTGCACGTGAACGTGCCGAACGCGCTCAAGCTCAGCCTGTCCGCCCTCGGCGGCCTGCCCGGCCTGATCTCGGCCGTGAAGACGGAGACGGAGCAGTCGTCCGGCACCGGGACCTTCAAGGAGCCGACGGGGAGCACGGCGGTCACCGGGAAGAACACGGCCGGGACGGCACACGGCACGAGCACGAGCAGCTCCGCCTCCACGTCCGTCGTCGCCCGGCACGAACCCGGGCACGAACAGGAGCTGCCGGGCTTCACGACCACCGTCATGTCCACGTCGTCGAGCGCCACCACACCGCATACCGCCGGCGAGTCCGCCTCCCGCACCGGTACGGCGGCCGGTAACCAGACCCGCGGCACGGCAGCAGGAACCGGCTCGGCCCGTCCGTCCACGGGGAGCACGGGCGTCGAGACCGGCAGAGGCACGGGCACGGGCCGGGGCACGGGTGCGGGCACGAGCACGAGCACGAGCACGGGTACGGCCACGGGCACGAGCACGAGTAGGGGCACGGGCACGAGCACGGGTACGGCTACGACCGGGGCCGCGTCGTCCGTCCGTACGGAGAGCGGCGTGTCCACCCGTGACGCACCCGGCAGCCCGGTCCGCGGCCAGACGGAGACGAACACCCCGTCCGCCACCACCCGCACCCAGACCGGCCCGGAGCCCACCAGGTCCACGCAGAACCCCGGCGCCCCGAGTGCGGCCAGGCCCACGGCGTCCACCACCGCCACCACGTCCGCCTCGGCCGTCGCGGGAGCCACCGGGACCGAGGGCGGCGGCACCCCGCGTACGGCCACCGCCGTGGCGGAGTCCGAGACCGCCACCACGGGCACGGCCACCACCAGGCCCGCTACGACACCCGCGACAACCGCGACACCCGTGACCGCCGCCACCACGCACGGCGCACCAGCTCCTGACCGGCGATCCGCCGCCCCGGCCCAGGGCTCCTCCCCGGAACCTGACGGGCGGGCCGCCTCCCCGGCCCAGGGTTCCACCCCGGAACCTGACGGGCGGGCCGCCGCCCCGGCCCAGGGTTCCACCCCGGAACCCGCCCCACCCCCCGGCGGCCACCGGGCGGCCGTGCGGGGGCCGGCGCCCCGGATGACGCTCGACCGCACGCCCCGCTTCGTCGTCCGGTCCGGCTACGAGGCCCGGCGGTTCGTGTACCGGAACGAGCGGGTCACCGATCTGACGATCCGGGTGGCGTTCCGCGACGGCGGCCGGGGGCACGACACCGACGCCGTGTGGAACCGGATGTCCGAGGGCGTCGAGCAGTTCCTCAACGCGCCCGCGTACCACCTTCCCGACGGCGACCGGCCGGGCGACCGCCTGCACGTCACCGTCGTACGCGCCCGGCCCGGCGAGGAACCGCATCTGACGGTGGACCTGGTCGGCCGGGGCCGGGCCATGGACCAGCGGTCGTGGTGGCCGGACGCGGACCCCGTCGACTTCGCGCACGAGATCGCCCACCAGATCGGGCTGCGCGACGAGTACCGCGACCAGGACACCCCGCACCGTCCCGCCGTCGAGGGCAGCCTCCAGGGCGACTACCGCGCTCCCGCACCCGAGGGCCTGCGCCAGGCGGGGCTGCGCGACCGCCATCTGCGGCTGATCGCCGCGGGCGTCGGCGACCTGGGCGAACCCGCGGCGGCCGGACACCCGGCCGCCGCGGGCCCGGAGCCCGGCCGGGTGCCGGCGGAGTCCGTCCCCCGCCCGGACGAGGGCGTCCCGCCGCACGACGCGGAGTGGGCACGGGCCCGGCAGGCCGCGACGGGCCAGGAACGCAGCCACGCATGGGTGGACCCGGTCTCCGACCCCCTCGGCGCCGCCCGCCGCGCCCTCCGCCCCACGGCCGCCACCCGGCCCGCGACCGGCACCCACTCCGTGTCCGGCGGACAACCCGGTCCCGCCGTGGCTCCGCGAATGCACCAGGACCTCCGGCCGGCGGTCCACTCGCCCGAGAAGTCGATGGTCATGCAGCCCGGTTACGCCTCCGGCGACCAGTTCGGCATCCTCGCGATGCTGCTCGCCGAGCCGGACATGCACGTCCTGATCGCCCGCGGCCCCGGGCCCGGCCAGCCAGGGCACGACCCGGTGCTGGACAAGTCCCGGGCCATCGAGGCGTTCTACCGGGAGAGCGGGATCGACGAGGACCGCATCTGGACCCTCGACCTGCCCCGGCTGGAACAGGGCAACGTCTGGCACCAGCTGAACGACGCGGCCGCCGGGATCGCCCAGGACAAGTGGGGAATCAACAAGTACTTCGAGGAGATGTACGAGCAGAAGGAGCTGTGGGGGGTCACCAGCGGCACCGACTACGTCGCCCGCCACTTCTCCGACGCGAGGCGCTCGGCCGTCCGTGACGCGTGGCATCTGGAGGACCACCGCGACGCGGAGGTCACCGACTGGCTGGCCGGGCGGGGGGTGCGGATCCCGGAGGGCAAGAAGGAGGTCCTGGTCCTGTGGTCCCGGTTCACCGGCAAGGGCACGCAGTGGTCCGACCTGCGCAGCCGGATGGAGCACGACACCAGCTTCGAGGGCATCCGCCAGCTCGTGCGGAACCTGGCCGGCGACTACAAGGCGGTGATCATCACAGGTGACCGCCACCCCGACCCGGCCAAGGCCGGCAAGTGGGGCGAGCTGGTCCGGGCGATGCGCGAGGAGCTGGGCACCGAGCACATCCACGACCTCACCGGCTTCTGGCGGAACCCCACTCCCGACCTGAAGGCCTGGGACGGCGACACCCGCACCGGCCAGTTCCGGCTGTACGACCATTTCGCCCGGCTGCACGGCGTCCAGCACCTCGGCTTCCGCTCCGGCAACCTGGAGGCCGCGGCGCTGATCGGGCACCCGGTCCGCTATCTGGAGGAGGGGGACGCGAGCGGGTCCCTCCGGATGGAGGCGTGGCACGCCCGCTACGACGGGAGAACCCGCAAGGGCGGCCTGGCCCCGGGGTACGAGCGGACCGTCGTCATGGATCCGCCCACCGCCTCCGGCAGGCTCTCCAAGGAACTCGAACCGAAGCCCGAGCTGCGGGGCACCTACCAGCCGCCCGACCCGAACGCCTGGTACCGCAAGCCGATCGAGGCGTACGGCAAGGAACACGGATTCGCCCACACGGACGTGGAGCGGATCCGCGAGGATTTGGGGCTGGACGGACGCGGCCAGGACCAGGCGGCGTTCGACGCGGACCGGATGGCCGAGGTCAGGCGCAGGTACTTGAAGGTGACGTCGGAGATCAGGCAGTTCCCGGAGTACAGCCGGCACGCGGGGTACGACGTCGACCAGTACCTGGCGTCCTTCGACTCCTTCCTGTCCCAGGACCCGAGGACCTACCAGGGCGTCGGCGCCACCCTGATGTACAGCCAGTTCGTGGAGAACGTCCTGCCGCTGCTGCCGCACGTCTGGCAGGCCCGCCGAACCGTCGAGTACCGCTACTGGGCCGAGCGGGCCCAGCAGGAGGCCGCCGCCGGATCGGGTGGCGACGAGGTCATGCCGCGCGCCCCGCAGGCGGACGTCGTCTCGTCGTCCGACGGCACCGCGACGATGACCCGCCCCACCCGGTCCCAGGAGCAACGGTCCGCGGACCACCCGGCGCTCTCGGCGGTCCCCACCACCGACGGTTTCGCCGAGCTGCGCGCCCTCTCCGACACCACCGTGACGGAGACCGAGGCCCGGTCCCGCTACGGCATGCCCACGGCCAACTACCGTAAGTTCCAGGACATCGCGGCCGCTCGCGACCTCCGGATCGACGTCCGCCCCACCAACCCGACGGCCGCCCGCTGGCTCGAAGAGGGGAAGCTGCCGAAGCCCAAGGACATCAAGGCGAAGTCAGTCGACGACCTGGACGTCAGGCTGGGCGCCAAGGCCGAACACCGTGGGCTGATCGGCTACTTCGAGCCCGTACTGCCGGACCGCGGCGACCTCGACGAGCCCACCTGGAAGCGGCTGGAAGCGCGGTACGCGCAGCGGGCCGAGGAGTTCAGGACCCTCGCCCCCGTCATGGAGCGGCTCCGCTCCGAGGACCGGTTCAAGGTCGAGGACGGCCTGGTGCTCGGCCGGGACGGCGAGGGGGAGTGGAAGGAGATCACCGGCGACCATGACGTGTTCGACATCAGCACGCCGGGCGGTACCCGGCTGAAGGGCGAGCCGTACGACGACGTCGTCGCCACCATGATGGCCAACGACATGGCCGTCATGCACGGCGCGCACATGGACTGGGAGCCGGCCTCGCCGTTCAGCAAGGGCATCTTCAGCAAGATCGTGGAGTCCCACCGGGAGGGCGGCGAACCCCTCCTGCGCTTCCGCCGCGGCCTGAACGACGCCGAACTCGTGTACGCCCCGGCCGAGTTCCGCCTCAAGGTCCCGGAACCCCTCGCGGAACTCCCCCTGGCCGAACCACTCACGGAACCCCGCGCGGAACTCCCCCCGGCCGAACCGCTCACAGAGCCCCACGCCGAACTCCCCCTGGCGGAAGCGCGCGTGGCGCCCCACACCGAACTCCCCCTGGCAGAAGCGCGTGTGGCGCCCCACGCCGAACCCCGCCTGGCCGAGCCCCGCGTGAACCCCCTCCCGGCCGAACCACTCACGGAACCCCACGCCGAACTCCCCCCGGCCGAACCACTCACGGAACCCCCGTTGGTGGAGCCGTTCGTCGAGTCCGGGGGCGGTGTCAAGGGGGCCGAGGCGGTGGTCGTGGAGCCGGAGGGTGATCCCGAGACCCCTCGGCCGCCGGGCGACGAGCCGAACCGGGGCGACGAGTCCGGCCGGGCCGGTGACCCCGGCACCGGGGATCATCCGGCACCGCCCCCGGAGCCGCCCGGTCCGCCCGCCGAACTGCGCGACCGGCATCTGCGGTCGCTGGCCGGCATCCGGATCACCGAGGCCCCCGGCCCGGACGCCCTGCGCGCCCGGGTGCTGGCGACCCTGCCCGCCGCGCACCGCACCGACCGCCAGGTAATCCAGAAGCTCGACGCGGAGTTCGACCCGGCCGACTTCCGCACCCGGCACGAACAGATGGTCAACGGCGGCCGGCGCTTCCAGCTCCGGGTGGCCGGCGACCTGCACGACGTGGTGCTCACAGCCCGGCCCGCCCCCTGGCGCCTGCGGACGGAGCAGGCGACGGCCGAGGAGAGGGCGGGCAAGAGCTTCGACCGCTCCGCCGAGGCCAAGCGCGCGGCCACGCCGGAGAAGACCGCGCTCACCGCCTCGGACGCGGGTCTGGACCTGGCCCCGACCGTGATCCGCCCGGTCGGCTCCCGGGGGGACCAGCTGGCCGTGATCACCCCCTCCGTCAAGGCGGGCGGTGCCACGCACGCGACCGACACCTCGGTGAAGACGGGTACCGAGACGGGCACGAAGACCTCGCTGACCGGCCCCACCGACACCTATGTCTCCCGGTTCCGTTACGAGGCGGACGTCACCGGCCCCGACGGCCGCCCGCTCCCCAGGCCCGCCGGCGCCCCCGTCACCGCCGAGGTGACGGCCGAGATCACCCGCCCGGAGCCGGCCCCGGCGGACGGCCGCGCCGACCGCTGGGACGGCTGGGAAAGCGACCGCGCCGACCACGCCGAGGGCCGGCCCCTCGACGTCACCGGCCTGGCCGCGCTGCACGAGGACGCCTTCGGCCTGCTGCCCGACGAGGCCCGCCCCGGCGGCACCGCGCACAACGACATCCTGGAGTTCCTGTCCCCGAAGAACGTCGTCGACGGCTTCGAGCACGCCGCCGGCTGGGGCCTGACCTCGAAACGGCTCGACCTCACCGGCGGCGGCCACGCCTGGCTCCGGCTCACCCTGGTCGCGGGGGCGTCGGCGCGCGAGGGCACGGTCGCCGACAAGGACACCGTCACCGGCAAGGAGACCGGCGAGCACGCCACGGGCCGTACCGACACCTCCGGCTGGGGCCTCGGCCTGAACGGCGGCGGTGCGCGGCGGCTGGCGCAGAGCACCACGACGAGGGAATCGACCTGGCTGACGGTCACCGGCGGCTACTCCTACGCGTACAGCCTGGCCCACCAGGAGAAGGGCAAGCAGACCTTCTCGCTGGAGCGGAGCCTGGAGCACAAGGGCACCGCCGACCTGGTCAGCACGGCCGTACGGTTCCGGCTCGAGGTGCTGCGGGAGCGGCTGTCCCCGGGCACGGACGGCCTGCACGAGGTCCGCGCGGAACCCGCCGCCGTGGCCGGCCGCGACGAGGAGCGCCCGCCGGCCCCGCGCACCGGCACGGTCGTCCGGGTCCGGCACCACCCGCCCACGCCCCCCACCGACACCCACACCCCGGCCCCGGCCGACGGCACCCCCGGCACCCCCGGTACCCGCCCGGTCCCGGACAGCCTGCGTGCGCCCCTGACCGCCCAGCGCACCGCCTTCGTCGACGTGCCCGGCTCACGGCAGCTGGAGCAGCACATCACCGAGCGCCTGCGGGAGCTGGCGCCGGGCATCCTGCCACCGCCCGGCGCCGGGACGGGCCGGGTCACCCCGCAGGCCATGGAGAACCAGCGGCTGCTGCGCGAGCGCGTGTCACGGTCCGGACTGCGCGCCGACGGCGGACACCTCCTCGACGGCACCTTCCGGCTCACCCTGGACGCCTCCCATCTGCCGGGGCTGCCCGGTCGTACCTACGAGGTGGTGGTGCGGGCGGACCTCGGGGCGGGGCACCACGACGGGGCCGCGCCGGGCACCTCGAAGGACACCGTGACCCGGGCGCACGCCGCCGACAAGGCGGTCACCCGGGGCGGCAAGCACACCCTGGGGGTCAGCGGCAACCTGCGCCGGGCGCTGAACCCGCCGGACACCGTGCGGGCGTTCGGGAACGTCGGTGTCGACGGTTCGTACGGCCCGTCCCGGCAGACCGTGGCCTCCGGCGAGACGCAGGCCAAACGGACGTTCCAGCACAAGGGCCCGGCGGACGCGTTCAGTTACCCGGTGACGTACCGGGTCCTGGTCGCCCCGCACCGGACGGGGGACCCGCCGGGCACCCTGCCGGCCGCACGCGCCGCCGACGGCCGGGGGCCGGACGCGGTGCGCGAGGTGCCCCTCGCGGCCGGCGACCGGCTGCGGGTCGAGGTGCGCCGGCCGGAGCTGTCGGCGACCGCGCCCCGCCATCTGCGGCCCACCCGGCTGCCCCAGTTGCACGCCGTCACGCGGATCGCCGACGAGGCCGGGTTCCAGCGGCAGGCGCGGACCGCGCTGGAGCGGGCCTACCAGTCCCGTGAGCCCGCCGCCGAACAGTCACAGCACCCCGGGCTCGACGAGACGGTGGCGGCGCTGGCCGGCCACGCCCAGCTGCCGGGTCTGGTCTCCGCCTCGCACTCCGGCTGGGCCAACACGCTCGACCGGCACGTCGGCGACGGCCGGTCCCCCGACACGGTGGGTCTGTCGGTGCGCACCCGGCTGATGGACCTGACCTACCAGGAGACGCTGGCCGGGGACGGCACCCTCGACCTGGAGCTGAAGGCGAGCGGGGCCACCACGCTCGCCGACCAGACGTCGCTGTCCGTCAAGGGCGGCATCGGCCCGGACTTCGGCCTGTTCCCCGAGACCGCGACCGGCGCGCTGACGACCACCTTCCAGGTGCGGGGCGGCGGCAAGCTCAAGGTCGGCGGCCAGTGGGACGCCGCCGACACCCTGAAGCAGCAGACCAGCACCACCAGGAAGGTCAGCCACACCGGCACCTGGCACGTCTACCGGGCCACGGTCGAACTGAGCGTCGCCGGGCGCCTCACCGGGGCGTCCGGCACGTCGCACGTGGGCCCCCCGGTCCGCCGCGACCACGAGATCCACGTCCTCCTCTCCGACGAGGACGTGACCCGCCTGCGCACCGGCGCCACCACGACGGCCACCGCCCCGCCCCCGGAACTCCGCGCCACCCTGCTGGACCAGGGCGTCTCGGGCGGTGCCCTGGTGGAGCTGCCCGACACCGACGCCGTCCTGCGTGAGATCGACCGGCAGTTGCGCGGACCGGACGCCGACGCCCTCCCGGTGGCCGCCCTGCCCTTCGCCGACACCTACTCGCCGGACGCCCTCGCCGCCCGCTACGACGAGCTCGTCGGCCCCGGCGTCCTGGACCGGCACGTCGAGGTGACACGCGCCGGACACGTCGTCACCGAGGTGCTGGTGCGCGGCGTCGGCGACGGCTGGCGGGACGACGGTGCCCGCTCGGACCGCCCCCTCACCCGTGACGTCACCACCGCCCACACGGTCAAGGGCAAGGCCGGCGCCAAGGGCACCCTCGGCGCCGAGGGCAACCTGCGGGCGTCCGTACGCCCCCCGGTGCCGCACCTCAACTCGGCGTCCGTCACCCCCGCCGGCGGGCTGGAGGGCGGCCGGGGCAGCAGCGCCGAGTCCGGCGTGACCACCACCGTCGGTCACAAGACCTCCGGCTACGGCGACACCAACGCCCGGTTCACCACGCACATGAGCTACGAGGTGACGGTCACCCGGCGCACCGAGACCGGCCGTTTCATGCGCCTGCCGAAGGAGCCGGAGCCCGTGGCGCCGCAGCCGGCCACCGCCTGGGTCCCGGAGTCCCTCACCGAGGCCGCGACCGCCGCACCCCACCCCGGCGCCCCCCGCGTCCCCGACGACCCGGCCGGTCCGGTCCCGGCGGCCACCCACCCCTTCGACCTGGAACTCGGCCGGATCCGCGACCCCGCCCGGTACGACGCCTGGCAGGACGACCTGCGCGGAGCGCACGACCTGGTCGGCTTCGACAACACCAAGGCACTGCACGACACCGCCGTCCAGCTCCAGGCGGCACCGCGGCCCTGGGGCGACGGCGTGCTGGGCCAGACCGGCGCCTACTACTCCTGGGCCCTCGCCCAGGGTGCCGGCATGGCCCGCTGGGCCGCCCACACCGCCCTCCCCCGGCAACTGACCGGCACCGTCACCCGTTTCCTGGCCACCTTCACCGCCGACCCCCGGCTCGGCCCCGGCCATGACCTGAGCCAGGAGCAACGCCTCACGCTGGAGGAGCAGTTCGCGATCCGCCAGATGTTCTCCGGCCAGTCGCTGCCCGCGCTCTTCCACCGGCTCGGCAACCCGGACAGCCCCTACCGGGTGCCGGGCGCCGCGCTGGCCGTGTCGATGGAGGCCATCGGCCCGGCCGAGGAACTGGGCCACCGCGAGGCCGCCGCCGACGAACTCTCCGTCGCCGTCAAGGAGGAGTCGGCGACCGCCGCCACCGACTCCTACAACTGGTCCGTCGCCCCCCTGGACCTCGCGGTCCTCACCGAGGACCCGGTCCTCACCGTCCCCCTCTCCACCACCCGCCTCACCCGCGACCAGACCTACGACTCCGCCCGCCCCGTGACCCGGACGCCCGGCACCCCGCACCGCCCCACCCCGGACGCGTCGTTCCCGCACGCCCAGTCCCCCACCGAACCCGGCAAGGCGGAACTCACCGGCCGGACGGCCCTGATGCGCCAGCCGGTCCGCATCACCCTGCACCCCCACGACGACAGCGGCCCCTACGGCACCCCCCGCTCCGTACCCGGCCACGTCTTCCACTGGACCAAGCCCCCCACCACCCCGCCCACCCGCCGCCCCGCACC
>NZ_LBMU02000065.1 GCF_001005085.2 Streptomyces humi | reverse complement strand
GGCTTTCCTCCGGGCTTCCCTTCGGTGTTTCAAACTCTATCAGTGTTTTTCCGGCCTCCTGACCACCTTCCCGCAGGCATGCGGAAGATGATCCGAAGTTAGGATCTGACGAGTTTGGGTTCTGCCGACCAAGGGCGCATTTCCGCGCCGCTCGGCCCCAAGCAGGAGTACGACTGTACACGGGGCTTCGGAGCCCGTGCAAATCCATTGGACTGGTGGTCTAGACCACTTGCTGGTAGCTTCCATGCGGAACCGCCACTTCACATGACATACGCTGCTGCTCAGTGCCGTCCGGGACAGGTAGTGACGGCCCGTAAGCAGCTCCACTCTGGGAGGCTTCCCATGACCACCGTGACGTCCCCTCTCGCAGGACGCGCCATCGGACTGGCCGCAGTGCCCGATCCGGTCTTCTCCGGGGCCATGGTCGGCCCGGGTACGGCGATCGACCCCGCGCGCGAGCCTTCCGAGGTCGTGGCACCCGTGGACGGGGTCATCGTCTCTCTGCACCCGCACGCGTTCGTCGTGGTCGACGCGAACGGCCACGGCGTCCTCACCCACCTCGGTATCGACACCGTCCAGCTCAACGGCGAGGGCTTCGAGCTGCTCGTCAACAAGGGCGACACCGTGAGCCGCGGCCAGGGCGTCGTGCGCTGGAACCCGGCCGCCGTAGAGGCCGCCGGCAAGTCCCCGGTGTGCCCCGTCGTCGCCCTGGAGGCCACCGCCGACTCCCTCGGCGACCTGCGCGAAGACGGTGACGTGAAGGCCGGCGACAGTCTCTTCACCTGGAACTGACTCGTCCGACACTGACAAGACGGACGACCTCGCCGCCGTGCCGTCATATGACGGAGCGGGCGGCGACCACGACAACCATCGCGGCGGCGGGACCCGCCGCACTATCGGAGACGGGTGAGATGGAGACAACGCTGCGAGGCGTCGGCGTGAGCCACGGAGTGGCGATCGGCGAGGTTCGGCACATGGGAACGGCGGTGCTGGAGCCGCCTGCCAAGCAGATCCCGGCCGAAGAGGCGGAGCGGGAGCAGAGCAGGGCCCGGCAGGCCGTGGAGGCGGTGGCCGCCGACCTGATGGCACGCGGCAACCTGGCCGGCGGCGAGGCCCAGGCGGTGCTCGAGGCGCAGGCCATGATGGCCCAGGACCCCGAGCTGATGGCAGACGTGGACCGGCGTATCGCCGTCGGCAGCACCGCCGAGCGTGCCGTGTACGACGCGTTCGCCGCGTACCGCGAGCTGCTGGCCGGCGCCGGCGAGTACCTCGCCGGCCGGGTGGCCGACCTGGACGACGTGCGGAATCGTATCGTCGCCCGGTTGCTCGGGGTTCCGATGCCGGGTGTCCCGGACAGCGACGAGCCCTATGTCCTGGTGGCCCGGGACCTGGCGCCGGCGGACACCGCGCTGCTCGACCCGACTCTGGTGCTCGGCTTCGTCACCGAGGAGGGCGGGCCCACGAGTCACAGCGCGATCCTGGCCCGGGCGCTCGGTGTGCCGGCGGTCGTGGCGCTGCCGGGTGCCGGTGAGCTCGCCGAGGGCACGGTCATCGCCGTGGACGGCAGCACCGGCGACATCTTCGTGAACCCGAGTGCGGAGAAGAAGGCGGAGCTGGAGGCCGCGGCCGCCGCGCGCAAGGCCGCGCTGGCCGCCTCGACCGGTCCGGGTGTCACCGCTGACGGGCACAAGGTGCCGCTGCTGGCCAATGTGGGCGGACCCGCGGATGTCCCGGCGGCCGTGGCCGCGGGTGCCGAGGGCGTCGGTCTGTTCCGTACCGAGTTCCTGTTCCTGGACGACAGCAAGAACGCTCCTTCCGAGGAGAAGCAGGTCGACGCCTACCGTCAGGTGCTCGAGGCGTTCCCCGAGGGCCGGGTGGTCGTACGGGTGCTGGACGCGGGTGCCGACAAGCCGCTGGACTTCCTGACCCCGGCCGACGAGCCGAACCCGGCGTTGGGCGTGCGTGGGCTGCGGACCCTCCTCGACCACCCCGACGTGCTGCGCACCCAGCTGACCGCGCTGGCGAAGGCGGCGGAGGGGCTGCCCGTCTACCTCGAGGTCATGGCGCCCATGGTGGCCGACCGTGCCGATGCCAAGGCGTTCGCGGACGCCTGCCGGGAGGCGGGGCTGCGGGCCAAGTTCGGCGCGATGGTGGAGATCCCGTCGGCCGCGCTGCGGGCGCGTTCGATCCTTCAGGAGGTCGAGTTCCTGTCGCTGGGGACCAACGACCTGGCGCAGTACACCTTCGCCGCGGACCGTCAGGTGGGTGCGGTGTCACGCCTCCAGGATCCGTGGCAGCCCGCTTTGCTCGACCTGGTGGCGCTGTCGGCGGAGGCGGCGAAGGCCGAGGGCAAGAGCTGCGGTGTGTGTGGTGAGGCCGCGTCCGATCCGCTGCTGGCCTGTGTGCTGGCGGGTCTGGGCGTCACCTCCCTGTCCATGGGTGCGGCGTCGATTCCTTATGTCCGGGCGATGCTGGCGAAGTACACCCTGGCCCAGTGCGAGCGGGCCGCGGCGGCCGCGCGTGCGGCCGACAGCGCGGACGAGGCCCGCGCGGCGGCTCAGGCGGTGCTGTCCGGCGAGTAGCCGGTCGCGGCCGGGCTCGGCTGTCCTTCCAGGGGCGCTCCACCTGCGGGTGGGGCGCCCCTGGCGCGTTCAGTGGTGGTGGCCCGGTGGCTTCTCCTGGGTGCCGAGGTCGGGTGGTGCGCAGTAGTCGACGTCGGATTCCGGTGAGATGAGGTCGCCGGATTCGACGTCGGTGCAGTAGGCGTCGAAGACCTCTCCGGCGGTGAGCGGGGCGAGGGTGTCGCCGCGCAGGCGCCAGCCGTAGACGCGGTCGGGGGAACCCGGGGCGCTGGTTCGCATGACGAGCCCGCCGGGGCTGCGGGTGGCGAGGCCGAGGGCGAGGACGCTGGTGAATTCGAGGGTCTCGGCTTCGTCGAGCCGTGTGGTGCCCTCGGTGTCCTGGTCTGCGTGGAGGACGGTGACGAGGGTTTCGGGTGATCCGGAGACGCTGCACACGAGGTGCCGCTCGCCTGGTGGGGCGGTGTCGAGGATGCGGGTGAGGAGGTGGGAGGCGCGGGTGAAGGCGGCTCGTCCGATGTCTTCGCCGCAGGTGTGGCAGGGGCCGAGGCGGGCGAGGAGGGTGCTTGCGTACTCCCAGGTGGCCTGGCGTACCGCCTCGTCGACGAGGGTGGGGACGAGGTCGGTGAGGGGCCGGCCGTCGTAGGGGATGGTGGCGCCGGTGGCGGCGAGTTCGGCGGTGAAGCGGGTGCGGCTCGCGGAGGCGTCCGGGTCGAGTCCGGTGTGCGTGCAGAACTCGGCGTATTCCTCGGGGTCGAACAGGGCGAGGGTGGTGTGGGTGCCCTCCGAGGCGCGGGTCCTGAGGACGGCTTCCATCTGGTGGAGATAGGTGAGGTGGTCGTCGAAGGTGAAGGTGCGGTAGCGCCGCATGGCGCGGAAGTCGTGTTCGTCGGTCAGCAGGCCGATGGTCCCGGCGATCTCGCGGCGCAGGACGCGTCGCAGTGCCCGGTGGTCGGTGCGCGCCATGGTTTTCCCCCTGTGTGCGGTCGATCAATGCTCACTCACCGTAACCGGAGCCACTGACAACGAGGGTCGTGGCAGCCGGTCGCGGACGATCCGGTGCTGAATTCCGCAGGTCAAGGCGATAGCCACGCCGAACGCTGTCCAGCCGAGCGGGCCGGTGGCGATGGCGGCGGTGACGGCGAGTGGGCCGATGCTGCGCTGGGCGGACTGCGCGAGGCCGTGGACGCCGAGGTAGGTGCCCTGAGCGCTGTCGGGTGCCAGGGCGACGGACAGTTCCCAGGAGATGGTGGCGTGCAGCATCTCGGCGACGGTGAAGGCGGTGGCCGCGGCGGTGAGCAGGAGGACCGCGGTGAGGGTTCCGCCGGCGGCGGAGAGGGCCATCGTGGTGCCGCCGAGGGCGAACGCGGCGGAGAGCGGGACCAGGAGCCGGCGGGCGGCCTCGCTGCTGGTGCCGAAGCGGGCGAGCGGTACCTGGAGTGCCACGACCAGCACGTTGTTGAGGACGAGCAGCAGGGGCGCGAGGCCGTGCGGGACGTCGGTGCTGTGGGCGATGGCCAGGGGCAGGCCGATCTTGAAGACGGCGTCGTCGAGGAAGAGGACGGTGTCGGTGGCGACGTAGGCGAGGTAGGTCCGGTCGCGCCAGGGGTTGGCGGGCTTCTGGGGCTTGGCGCCGGTCCTGGAGCCGGTCACGATCCGGGAGGGTGAGGGGGGCTCGCCGCAGCGCAGGGTGAGCAGGGCTGCCGCGACGAAGGACAGGGCGTCGCCAGCGAGGAGCCAGCGGTAAGCAGTGGTGGTGCCCAGGGCGAGGGCCGCCGCGGCCGCGAGGCCGCCCAGGGCCCAGCCGGCGTTGGCGAGGGTGCGGCTGAGTGCCTGGTAGCGGACTCGGTCGGGTCCGGCGATGCGGGTCGCGTAGAGCTTGGTGAGGACGTTGGCGGCGCGGTCGCCGAGGGCGCCGACGGCCGAGACGGCGAGCAGCAGGGTGTAGTCGTCGGTGGTGAGGAGGGCGAAGGAGGCGAGGGCGCGCAGGAGTTGGAGGGCGATCAGGACGCGGGTGAGGGGCAGGCGGTCGGCGAGGCGGCCGCCGAGTGGTGCTCCCGCGATGCCGATGGCACCCGAGAGGGCGGCGAGGGTGCCTACTTCGGCGAGGGAGAGTCCGGAGACGTAGGTGAAGTACAGGACCGAGACCGACGCCCAGAGGCCGCTGCCGACGCGGTCGACCAGGGCGATGACGAGCATTCTGCGTCCGTCGCGGCCTCCGGGTATGCGTTCGAGTCGTTCAGTCGCGCCGGGCGTTCTCTGCACTGCTCCCCCTTGCCGGAAATTATGTACTGATACATACTTGCCAACGTGGTAACACAATATGGGATCACCGGTACGACAGCCAAGGGGATTGCCGCGTCCGTGGAACGGGGCGTGGCGGAGGGTGCGTTGGCCCCGGAGGCGGCGCTTCCGCCGGTCCGGCGGCTCGCGGAGGAACTGGGGGTGAGTCCCGGCACGGTCGCGACGGCGTACAAGGAGCTGCGCGGGCGCGGGATCGTGGTCACGCGCGGGCGTGGCGGCACGGTCGTCGCGCCCGCTCCGGCGGTGGCGTCCCGGCGACCGCCGCGGGTCCCCGCGGGGCTCCGCGATCTGGCCGGCGGCCATCCCGACGCCGCCCTGCTGCCGGGCCTGGTCCCGCCCTCGCGACTGTCCCCCGGCGCCCGGTCACACCGTTCGGCACCCCGGCTCGCGAGGCTGGAGGAGGCCGTGCGCGACTGGCTGCGGCCGGACGGCGTCCCGGTGGACCACGTGACGTTCGCGCACGGGGCGCTGGACCTGATCGGCCGCATTCTCTCCGTGGAGCTGCGGCCAGGCGACGCCGTGGCCATGGAGGACCCCGGGTACCACCATCTGCTCGATCTCGTCCCGGCGTTGGGGCTGCGGATCGTGCCGGTGGCCGTGGACGACGAGGGCTTGCGTCCGGACGGTCTGAGCAGGGCGCTGCGCGCGGGTGTGCGCGCCGTGGTGTACAGCCCGCGGGCGCAGAATCCGTACGGCGGCTGTTTCTCGGCCGCGCGCCGGGACGCCTTGGCCGAGGTGCTGCGTGAGGAGCCCGACGTCCTGGTGGTCGAGAACGATCACGCGTCCTCGGTGACCGACGCCCCGCTGCACTCGGTGGCCGGCGCGGGCCTGGCGCGCTGGGTGCATGTGCGGACGGTGAGCAAGTTCCTCGGCACCGACCTGCGGTGGGCGGCGGCCGCCTGTGACGCGACGACGCTCGCGCGCCACGACGGTCTGCTGCTGCTCACGTCGGGCTGGGTCAGCCACCTGTTGCAGGAGACGGTCCTCGGGCTGATGACGGACACGGACACGCGCGCGTTGGTGGCACGTGCGCGAGTGGCGTACTCGGTGCGCCGGGAGGCGCTCGCCGCGGAGCTCGCGGGGCGTGGGATCGCCTCGCACGGGGCGAGCGGGATGAACCTGTGGGTGCCCGTGCGCGACGAGTCGGCCGTGGTGAACGGCTTGCGGTCGTACGGCTGGTGGGTGGCGGCCGGGGCGCGTTTCCGGCTGTCGTCCGGCCCGGCGGTACGGATCTCGACCGCCGGTCTGGAGCCTGCCGACGCGGTGCGGCTGGCCTCGGACTTCGCCGCGGTGCTGGGCGAGTCCGAGGCGACCTACGGCGGTTGATCGCGTGCCGTACGGAGCTCAGGCGCGCTTGCGGGCGAGGTCCTCGTAGAAACCCAGCAGATCGAGGTTGTCGATGGAGCCCGGGTTGACGGCCTTCTCCAGGGGGGCACCCTGGAGGAGCCGCTTCACCGGGACCTCGATGCGCTTGCCGGTGAGGGTGTGCGGGACGCCGGGCACCTCGATGACCTCGTCGGGGACGTGCCGGGGAGAGAGCTGTTCGCGGATGGCCTGCTTGATGCGGTCCAGCAGGGCCTCGTCCAGGACCGCGCCGGGCGCCAGGTGGACGAAGAGGGGCATCCAGTACCCGCCGTCGGGCTGCTCGACGCCGATGACCAGGGACTCCCTGATCTCGGGCAGCCGCTCGACGACCTCGTAGATGTCGGCCGAGCCCATCCGGACGCCCTGCCGGTTGAGCGTGGAGTCGGAGCGGCCGTGGATGACGACCGAGCCGCGCGCGGTGACGGTGATCCAGTCACCGTGGCGCCAGACGCCGGGATAGGTGTCGAAGTAGCTGTCGTGGTAGCGGCTGCCGTCGGGGTCGTTCCAGAACCGGATCGGCATGGAGGGCATCGGGTTGGTGACGACCAGTTCGCCGACCTCGTCGACGACCGGGTTGCCGTGCGGGTCCCAGGCCTGGAGGTCGGTGCCCAGGCTGGGGGCCTGGAGTTCGCCGGTGTGGACGGGGAGGGTGGGTACGGCCCCCGCGAAGCAGGAGCACACGTCGGTGCCGCCGCTGACGGACGCGATCCAGAGGTCGGCCCCGCTGTCCGCGAACTCGTCGTGCAGCCAGCGGAAGCCGTCGGGGGGCAGCGGCGAACCGGTGGTGGCGACGCACTGCACCCGGGAGAGGTCGAAGTCGCGGGACGGGTGGACGCCGGCCTTGCGGCAGGCCATCACATAGGCGGCGGACGTGCCGTAGAGGGTGGCTCCGGTGCGTTCGGCGACCCGCCACTGGGCGCTGACGTCGGGGTAGCCGGGGCTGCCGTCGTACAGGACGATCGTGGTGCCCGTGAGGAGGCCGGAGACGAGGAAGTTCCACATCATCCAGCCGGTCGAGGTGTACCAGAAGAAGCGGTCGTCCGGGCCGAGGTCGCAGTGCAGGCCGAGCTGCTTGAGGTGCTCGACGAGGATGCCGCCCTGGGACTGGACGATGGCCTTGGGCAGGCCTGTGGTCCCGGACGAGTAGAGCACCCACAGAGGGTGGTCGAACGGGACCTGTTCGAACTCGGGGTCGGTGTCGGCGGCGGTCAGGTCCGACCAGTCCAGGGCGCCCTCCGGCGCCGGGGTGCCGAGC
This sequence comes from Streptomyces humi, assembly GCF_001005085.2. Lineage (GTDB taxonomy): Bacteria > Actinomycetota > Actinomycetes > Streptomycetales > Streptomycetaceae > Streptomyces > Streptomyces humi. Next base: position 91,844 of record NZ_LBMU02000065.1, on the reverse strand, counting down.
AGCGGGATGTGCACGACCGCGCGCAGGGTCGGCAGTTCGGCGCGGAGTTCGGCCACGGTCTCGCGGCGGTCGTGTTCCTTGCCGCCGTAGCGGTAGCCGTCGACGGTGAACAGGACGACGGGCTCGACCTGCTGGAAGCGGTCCAGGACGCTGCGGGCGCCGAAGTCGGGTGCGCAGGAGGTCCAGACCGCGCCGACGGCGGCGGTGGCGAGGAGGGCGACGACGGCCTGCGGGATGTTCGGGAGGTAGCCGCTGACGCGGTCGCCCGGGCGGACGCCGAGGGCGCGCAGTCCGGCGGCCAGCGAGCCCACCTGGCGGCGCAATTCGGCCCAGGTGACCGGTTGGGGTTCGTGGGTCTCGTCGACATACAGGAGCGCGGGTTCGTCCGCGCGGGTGGCGGCGGCCCGCAGGGCGTGCTCGGCGTAGTTCAGGGTGGCGCCGGGGAACCACTCGGCGCCCGGCATGGAACGGTCGCCGAGCACGCGCGCGTAGGGCGTCGAGAACCGCACGTCGAAGAAGTCCGTGACGGCTTTCCAGAAGGTGTCCAGGTGATCGACGGACCAGCGGTGCAGGGCCGGGTACCCGCCGTCGGCGGGTGCTCCGTGGTGGTCCGCCGCCCAGGACTGGAACCTGGTGATGCGTGCCCGGGCGATCCGTTCCGGATCGGGCTGCCAGAGCGGCTGGGGGTTCGCGGTCGACATGGGGCGGCTCCCGGGCTTCTGCGCTGGTGTGCGTGGGACGCGCACGGGCTGGGGTGTGCGCGTGACGCGGCTGACAGGGACGATGCCATGTGATCGACTTCTGCACCAGGGCGCGCTCCACATAGTCCGTGTCGTGAAGATGTGGTCCCGGCACGGGTGAACGGCAGTTGAACGGCGCGCATGCGTGGAGCGTGGAGTGGCAGGGTGAGCAGCATGGACGGTCGTGACCTGGTGCGTTCGGTAAGAGTGGTCGGTTCGAGGAAGGCGGCTCTGGGGTTGCGTACCGTACGGGCCGCGTGGCGCAGGCGGCGGATCGACGCCGCCGGGCTGCCCGCGCGGGGGTCGGAGCGCGCCCGGGTGCCCGGGCCCGTGCTGGGGGCGGAGCCCGGTCCGGGGGGCGGGGTGATCCGGTTCAGCCGGTCCGAGCTGCGGATCACGGTCGCCGTGAACGGAGCGGTCTTCTGGGGCTGGGACGGGGCCGGTCCCGAGCCGTCCTACGCGCTCGCGGGCCGCGGTCCGGAGCCGGACCCGCGGGCGGTCCTCGAACCGGACACGGACGGCGGCTGGCGGGTCGTGGCGGAGCGGGTGAAGGTCAGCGTCTCGCGGCACGGCGCGATCGAGGTGTGCACGCCCGGCGGGGTGATGCTGCGGCGGGATCTGCCGCCGCGGTGGTGGGAGCCGGTGGGCGGGGGTGCGGCGCGCTGGGTGCAGCGCTCGGAGGTGGCGGCGGACGCGCGGTTCTTCGGGCTCGGCGGGCGGGCCTCGGGACCTCGGCTGCGGGACGGGACGTACCGGCTGTGGAACACCGATCCGGGGCACGCCTTCGGCCCCGGGGACGATCCGCTGTACATCACCATGCCGGTGCAGTTCGTGGTGGCGGACGCGGCCACGCACCTGGTGTTCCACGACACCTCCTGGGACGGGACGGTGACCCTCCGGGAGGGTGAGGAGGGCGCCGGTTCCGGTCATGACCGGACCGGGCGGAGCGAGCTGCGCGTGGACGGTGGGCCGCTGCGCTGCTGGGTGATGGTGGGCACCCCCGCGCGCGTGCTGCACACCTGGGCCTCGCTGACGGGCCCGCCGGCGCTGCCGCCCGCGTGGGCACTGGGTCACCACCACGCCCGCTGGGGCTTCGGCAGCGAGCAGGAGGTACGGCGTATCGTCGCCGGCTACCAGGAGCGTGACCTGCCGCTGGACGCCGTCCATCTGGACATCGACCACTACGACGACCACCGGGTGTTCACCGTCGACCAGGAACGCTTCCCGAAGCTGCCGACCCTGGCGGAGGAGCTGCGGCGGGACGGGATCCGGCTGGTGTCGATCGTGGACCCGGCGGTGAAGTCGGAGCCGGGCAACCCGGTCCACGCCGGCGGGACGGCCGTGGACGCCTTCGTGCGGGACCCGGCGGGGCGGCCGGTCGAGGGGGTGGTGTGGGCCGGGGAGTCGGTCTTCCCCGACTTCACGCACGCGCGCGTGCGCACGTGGTGGGGCGGTCTGTACGAGGAGCGGCTCGCCATGGGCTTCGCCGGGTTCTGGCACGACATGAACGAGCCGACGTCCTTCACCGCATTCGGCGAGTCGACGCTGCCGCGCTCGGCACGGCATGCCCTGGAGGGGCGCGGTGGCGACCACCGCGAGGCGCACAACGTGTACGCGCTGTGCATGGCCCGGGCGGCCTACGAGGGGTTGCGTGAACTCGCGCCCAAGGAGCGCCCGTTCCTGTTCTCGCGCTCGGGCTGGGCCGGCATGCAGCGCTACGGCGGCACCTGGTCCGGTGACGTCGCCACCGGCTGGCCCGGGCTGCGCGCGTCGTTGTCGCTGGTGCTGGGGCTGGGGCTGTGCGGGGTGCCGTACTCCGGGCCGGACGTGGGCGGGTTCGACGGGGACCCGTCGCCCGAGCTGTTTCTGCGCTGGTTCCAGCTGGGCGCCTACCTGCCGCTGTTCCGTACGCACGCGAGCATGCGCGCGGGGCGCCGGGAGCCGTGGGAGTTCGGGACCGAGGTGCTGGAGCACGCGCGGGGGGCGCTGCTCGAACGACGGCGTCTGCTGCCGTACTTCATGACGCTGGCGCAGTTGGCGAGACGCACCGGCGCACCCTACGTGCGGCCCCTGTGGTGGAGTGCGCCGGAGAACCGGGCGCTGCGTGACTGCGAGGACGCCTTCCTGCTGGGCGACGCTCTGCTGGTGGCGCCGGTGCTGGATCCGGGCGCCGACCGGCGTGCGGTGCAGTTGCCCCGGGGGCGTTGGTACGACACGCGGTCGGAGCGGGCGTACGAGGGTCCCGGGCAGGTGCTCGTGGAGGCCCCGCTGTCCCGGATCCCGGTGCTCGCGCGCGCGGGTGCCGTCCTTCCCGTACGGGGCGAGGACGGCGGGACGCATCTGGAGGTGTGGGCGCCCGTCCGGGGCCGGACGGGCGGCGGGCTGGTCGTACCGGACGCGGGCGACGGCTGGGACGAGCCGGAACTCGAGCGTTACGTCACCCGTTGGGAGGGCAGGCGGGTGGTGGTCCGGCGCGAGGGGGAGAACGGCGTGAGCGAGCCGTCCCGCCCCGTCCGGGTCAGGGGGCTGGGGTGAGCCGGAGGGCTCAGTAGCGGCCCTCGAACCACGCGCGGACGGCCACGCTGTGCAGGGGGAAGGCGAGTTCCTCGGCACGGCGCAGCAGGTGCCAGCCCTCCGTCTCGTCGGTCGCGCCCGATGCCGGGAGACCTTCGGCCGGGCGCTCCGGGAGGAGGCCGAACAGCAGCAGGTGCCCGTCCGGGGAGCTCATGGCGTCGACGAGGCGTACGTCGCGGGCCGCGGCGTCGATGCCGGTCTCCTCCTTGAGTTCGCGGACGACGGCCAGTCGCCAGTCCTCGCGGTCGTCGACGAAGCCTCCGGGCAGCGCGACGCCGCCGCGTGCGGGGGCGACGGTGCGGGTGATGACGACCAGGGCGGTGCCCTTCGTGTCGTACACGGGCTGGAGGGCGATCGCCACCGGCAGCGGGTTGCGGTAGGCGGTGTGGCCGCAGGCCGGACAGGTGCGGGGCCAGCCGGAGATGCCGGCTCCGTAGGCCGCTCCACAGCTCGAACAATGCGAGCCCGGAGCGGAGTTGGCGAGGGGGTGCTGATTTTCGGACACGCGCGGACTTTATCCGATCACGAGAACGTCGTCCTACGGCCGGGGGAACGCCTTCTTCCGGAAGTGAAGCGACACTGAGTGATCGGGAGACCCGCCGAGGGAGCACTGTCCGACGGCGCGGCCTGCCCAATTTCGGTGGCCCGTGGCACACTTCTGACGTTCCGTCAGATCCAGTGTCCTGGAGGGCCCTTGTCGCGTACACGCACGCCCGCGGTCGACGGCTGGTTCACCGGCGAGGGAGACGGCTTCAGGCTGCTGGGCACTCGCTGCGCGGCCTGCGCCGCGGTCTTCTTCCCGCGCGAGGACGTCCACTGCCGCAACCCCGGGTGCGAGGGCGGCGATCTGGTGGAGGTCCCACTGTCCCGGCGAGGACGGATCTGGTCGTTCACCGACAGCAGATACCGTCCTCCGTCACCCTATGTGAGCGACCCGGAACTTCCCTGGGAGCCCTACACGTTGATCGCTGTGGAGCTGGAGTCCGAGCAGATCGTGGTGCTGGGACAGGCGGTCCCCGGAATCACCGTGGCCGACCTGGCGGTGGGCACGGAGGTGGAGGTCGTCCCCGGCGTGCTGTACGAGGACGCGGAGTCGACCTGGACGACCTGGCACTGGCGGCCGACGGGGGTGGCGGCATGACGACTGACGTGGCGGTGCTCGGCGTGGGCATGCACCCCTGGGGCAAGTGGGGGCGCGGCTTCGCCGAGTACGGGACGGCCGCCGCCCGCGCGGCACTGGAGGACGCGGGGCTCCAGTGGCGGGACATCGGCTCGATCGTGGGCGCTGACACCGTGCGTGGCGGGTATCCCGGCTACGTCGCGGGCGCGACCTTCGCCAAGGCGCTGGGCTGGCAGGGGGCCCGGGTCACCAGCGTCTACGCGGCATGCGCCTCCGGGGCCCAGGCCGTCGCCGCGGCGCGGGCCCAGATCCTGGCGGGGCTCGCGGACGTGGTGCTCGTGGTGGGCGCGGACGCGGCGCCCAAGGGGTTCTTCCGGCCCGCGGGCGGAGACCGCCCCGACGATCCCGACTGGCTGCGGTTCCGGCTGCTCGGGGCGACGAACCCGACCTACTTCGGGCTGTACGCGCGTCGGCGAATGGCCGTGTTCGGGGACACCCCCGAGGACTTCGCGCTGGTCAAGGTGAAGAACTCGGCGGCCGGGGCGGCGAATCCGTACGCCCGCTACCGCAAGCCGGTCACCGCCGAGGAGGTCGCCGCCTCCCAGGTGGTCGCCGATCCGCTGCGGCTGCTGGACATCTGCGCGACCTCGGACGGCGGAGCCGCACTGGTGCTGTCCAGCCTGGAGTTCGCCCGCCGGCGCGGGGTGGCGCGGCCGGTGCGGATCCGCGCGGTGTCCACGGTCACGCCGCGCTATCCGAGCACGGTGCTGGATCTGCCGGACATCGCCACGGACTCGGCGGCCGTGACCGGCCCGCCGGCACGGACCTTCCGGGCGTCGATCGCACGGGCCGCCTACGAGGAGGCGGGCATCGGCCCCGAGGAGCTGTCCCTGGCGGAGGTGTACGACCTGTCCACCGCACTGGAGTTGCAGTGGTACGAGGATCTGGGGCTGTGCGCCGAGGGCGAGGCGGCGAAACTGCTGCGCGAGGGATCGACGGCCCTGGGCGGACGCATACCCGTCAACACCAGCGGTGGTCTGGCCTCTTTCGGGGAGGCGGTACCGGCCCAGGCGATCGCCCAGGTCTGCGAGCTCACCTGGCAGTTGCGAGACGCGGCCGGTGAGCGGCAGGTGGCGCACGCGCGCGTGGGGATCACGGCCAACCAGGGGCTGTTCGGGCACGGTTCGTCCGTGATAGCGGTGCGTTAGCGGGCCCGGAGCGACCCCGGAGCTCGCACACTGGGCGTGACCACCCCAAAAGGGTGCGTGAACGTCTCATGAACTGCCCTTGGGCGGACGCCCGGTGGGCCACCATGCTGCCGTGCCCTCCTGGACGGATGCTCTCCGTTTCGCCTTCCAGCCGGTGGTCAACCTGACGACCGGCGCGACAGCCGCACTGGAGATCCTGGCCCGCCCCGAGACCGGCGACATCCTCGCCGAAGCCCACCGGAACCCCGAACTCGACGGCAGGCTGGCCGTACTGGCCTTCCGGGCGGCGGCCCGCAAGGAGACCCTCCTGCCGCTGCACATCAACGTGTTCGCGGCCACGCTCGCCGACCTCGGCGGCATCGGGTCCCTGCCCGGGGCGATCCGCGAAGCCGGACGGATGCCCTGGGAGGTCACCCTGGACATCGTCCCGCCCTACGCGCACGTGCCGCAGCGGGCCCTGCTGGAGGCCGTGGCGGCGCTGCGCGGTCAGGGTTTCCGGATCAGCGCGGACGGCATCGGCGACGGGGACGTGCCCCTGCGACTGCTCACCGACCTCTCCCCCGACCTGGTCAAGCTGGACGCCTCGTTGCTCGGCCGGCCTGCCGCGGTCCGGGCCATGCGCACCCTGTGCGAGGAACTGGGCGCCCTGCTGGCCGTCGAGGGCGTCGAGACGGAACGCCAGTACGCGGCGGCCCTGTCGGCCGGTGCGCAGCTGGCCCAGGGCGAACTGTTCGCACCGCCGGCCCGGATCCCGGTAGCGGACGTATACGTTCCGCCACGCTCCCCCGCCGCCGTGCCGACGGCACGCTCCGGGCCCTTCGTACGGGAGTTCGTCAGGCCCGCCGCGCTGTTGCCGGTCACCGCGTCGGCACTACAGGTGCGGACGCTGCTGACCGGCTCCCCCGACGTCTCCGGCGTCCTCCTGGTGGACCAGGCGGGAGCCCCGGTCCGGTCCGTGCACCGGTCCCGGTTCCTGCTGTCGATGTCCGGCCGCTACGGGCACGCCCTGTACGCGGACCGTCCGGCCGTCAAGCTGGGCGACGCGCCCCTCACGGTCGGTGTCGACGCGACCGCCTGGGAGGTGCTGGACGTGGTGGCCGTCGGCGGCCGGGACCGCGCCTCGGACGATGTGGCCGTCGTCGACCGGCTGGGGCGCTGTGTGGGCGTCGTACGCCTCGCCGACCTGCTGCGGGCGCTCGCGGAGACCCGGGTCGAGGAGGCGGCCGGACTGAACCCGCTGACGCGACTGCCCGGTTCGGACGCGATCACCCAGGAGGCGGACCGACGGGTCGCGGGTGGCCGGGGCTTCGCGCTCAGCTGGCTGGACATCGACCACTTCAAGCAGGTGAACGACGGGGCCGGCTTCGCCGCGGGCGACGAACTGATCCGCTCGGTGGGACGGGCGCTCCAGGAGACCGCCGCCGGGCACGCGCGCGTGGGGCACATCGGCGGCGACGACTTCCTGGTGCTGGCCGACGAGACGGGACTGGGTCCGGTCGCCGCCGTCCTCGATCTGCCCTGGTCGGCGGGCGGCCGGCCGGTCTCGCTCTCCCTGGCCACCGTCGTCTGCGGTCCGGGCAGCGTGGCCGACCACCGGCAGGCGGCCGCGTACCTGGCACCGCTGAAGAAGGCCGCCAAGGCGCTGCCCGGGCCGAGCTGGGTGCTGGGGCGGGCGGGGCTGCCCGGGTACGAGATCCGGCGCGGCTCGGGCGCGTCCTCGGCCCAGGCGGGTTATGCGGTGGTGGAGCCGTGAGAACGGTTCTCCGACGGGTTGCCTGTCATCGTTGCGGTCGACGACCTTGACGCTCCCTGGGCGCCGGTGAAAACTTCCCGTGTCGGTCGACATCGCCGTACATTCTCGGCGTAATCAGGCACTGCGCCATGGGCTGCTCCTGTCTGAAGGCCCGTTCTCCCATGGGCGATTCGGCTGCTACGGCACGCTCGTCACGGACGCCGGGCGGGGCGCAGGACCTTCCCTGCCTTCGGCTGACGTCGCCAAGGGAACCGTTCCTGCTCTAAGCGCCGGGGTCGATCCCCGGCCAGCGCCCTAGGAGCCGCCATGAGCAACGGAGACATATTCGTCGGCGAAGTCATCGGTACGGCCATCCTGATCCTGTTCGGTGCCGGTGTCTGCGCCGCGGTCACTCTCAGACACTCCAAGGCCCGGGCCTCGGGCTGGGTGGTGATCGCGTTCGGCTGGGGCTTCGGCGTGCTGGCGGGTGCCTACACCGCCGCCCCGCTGTCCGGAGGGCAGCTCAACCCGGCCGTGACCATCGGCATCGCCGTCGACACCGGCAAGTGGGGCAAGGTCTGGATCTATCTGCTCGGCCAGTTCGTCGGCGCGATGCTCGGCGCCGTCCTGACGTACCTGGTCTACCTGGCCCAGTTCCAGGCCAACGTGCCCGACCCGGAGTCGGGCGAGGAACCGACACCGACGCTGGGCATCTTCTCCACCATCCCGGAGATCCGGAACCCCGTCGCCAACCTCGTGACCGAGATCATCGCGACGGTGGCGCTGGTCCTGCCGATCCTCGCGTTCGGACTGACCAAGGGGCTCGGCGAGTCCGGCGTCACGGTACTGATCGTCTCGCTGCTCGTCGTCGGCATCGGGCTGTCCCTCGGCGGGCCCACCGGCTACGCCATCAACCCGACCCGCGACCTGGGCCCCCGGATCGTGCACACCTTCCTGCCGATCCCCCACAAGGGCACCTCCGACTGGGGCTACGCCTGGATCCCGGTCGTCGGCCCGCTGGTCGGCGGGGCGCTCGCGGGCCTCATCTACAACGCAGCCTTCTGATCCAGAACGCAGCATTCTGATCCAGCGACCAAGGGGTAGCCATGCCGGACACCGCCGAGAAGTACGTCGCCGCCATCGACCAGGGCACCACGTCGAGCCGCTGCATCATCTTCGACCACGGCGGCGCGATCGTCGCCGTCGACCAGCGTGAGCACCGCCAGATCTTCCCCAAGCCCGGCTGGGTGGAGCACGACGCGACCGAGATCTGGTCCAAGGTGCAGGCCGTGGTGGCGGGGGCGCTCGCCAACGCGGGGCTGCGCGCCGACCAGCTGAGCGCGCTCGGCATCACCAACCAGCGCGAGACGACGGTCCTGTGGGACCGGGCCACCGGCAAACCCGTGCACAACGCGATCGTCTGGCAGGACACCCGTACCGCCGCGCTCTGCCACGAACTCGGCGGCAGCGACGGCCAGGACCGGTTCCGCGATCAGACCGGGCTGCCGCTCGCCAGCTACTTCTCCGGGCCCAAGGCGGCCTGGCTGCTGGACAACGTGCCCGGGCTCCGGGACCGGGCCGAGCGCGGCGAGATCGCCTTCGGAACCATCGACTCCTGGCTGATCTGGAACCTCACGGGTGGCGTCGACGGCGGCCGGCACGTCACCGACGTCACCAACGCCGGGCGCACCATGCTGATGAACCTGGAGACCCTGCGGTGGGACCCCGCCATCCTCGCTGCCATGAACGTCCCCGCGGCGGTCCTGCCCGAGATCAGGTCCTCCGCCGAGGTGTACGGCACCGCTGTCGGCCAGCTCGCCGGCGTGCCGGTGGCGTCCGCGCTCGGCGACCAGCAGGCGGCCGTCTTCGGGCAGGCCTGCTACGACGTCGGCACGGCGAAGAACACCTACGGGACCGGCAGTTTCCTGCTGCTCAACACCGGCGACCGGCCGGTGCCGTCCAAGAACGGGCTGCTGACGACGATGGGCTACAAGATCGGTGACGAGGCGCCGGTGTACTGCCTGGAGGGCTCGATCGCCATCACGGGCGCCCTCGTCCAGTGGTTCCGCGACCAGCTCGGCATCATCCGCACCGCCGACGAGATCGAGACCCTGGCCGCGAGCGTCGACGACAACGGCGGCGCCTACATCGTGCCGGCCTTCTCCGGTCTGTTCGCCCCCTACTGGCGTTCGGACGCACGTGGCGTCGTCACCGGGCTGACCAGGTACGTCACCAAGGCGCATCTGGCCCGCGCGGTCCTGGAGGCGACCAGCTGGCAGACCCGGGAGGTCGTGGACGCCATGTACCAGGACTCGGGGGTGCAGATCACGACCCTGAAGGTGGACGGCGGCATGACCGGGAACAACCTTCTGATGCAGCACCAGGCCGACGTCCTCGGGGTCCCGGTGATCCGGCCCCGGGTCTCCGAGACGACCTGCCTGGGTGCCGCCTACGCGGCCGGCCTGGCCACCGGCGTCTGGAACGATCTGGACGAACTCAAGTCGCACTGGCAGAAGGACGTCGAGTGGACGCCCGCCATGGAGGCGTCGGTACGCGACCGCGAGTACGCCAACTGGCGCAAGGCGGTGGAGAAGAGCTTCGGCTGGCTCGCGGAGGACGACGGGTAACCCCCAGGGGACCACGGCCCGTACCCCGGTCGGCGGGGGTGCGGGCCGTGCCGCCGCTCAGGTGGTGACGGCCTGCCGGTGCGCCGCCGCGTAGGCCATCGCGTGCTGCACGACGCCGATGAGCACCTCCTTGACCGACCCGCGGTCCCGGGCGTCACAGAGGACGACCGGTACGTCCGGGTCGAGGTCGAGGGCGCGGCGCACGTCGTCCACCGGGTAACGGTCGGACCCCTCGAAGCAGTTGACGCCGACGAGGAACGGTATGGAACGCCGCTCGAAGTAGTCGACGGCGGCGAAACAGTCCTCCAGACGGCGCGTGTCGGCGAGCACGACGGCTCCCAGCGCGCCCTCGGACAGTTCGTCCCACATGAACCAGAACCGTTCCTGCCCGGGGGTGCCGAACAGGTACAGCACCAGGTCCTCGCGCAGGGTGATGCGGCCGAAGTCCATGGCGACGGTGGTGGTGTGCTTGCCCTCGACGCCGGAGGTGTCGTCGACCGGTCGCCCGGCCTCGGTGAGCAACTCCTCGGTGCGCAACGGCCTGATCTCGCTGACCGCGCCGACCAGCGTCGTCTTGCCCACGCCGAAGCCGCCGGCCACGAGGATCTTGAGCGTGACGGGCTCGACCGGGGGCTTGCCGCGCTCAGATCGCCCGAAGATCATCGATCTCTTCTCCTGCTTGATGAGGGTCGTTTGCTTGTTGCGGATCGTTTTCTTGCTGCGGGTCGTTTGCTTGTCGCGGGTCGTTCTTGACGGAGTTGGGTGGCGGAGGTCCGTATCCGCCGCCGCCCGGGGTCTCGATGACGAGTACGTCGTCGGGGCCGACGTCCGCCGCGTCGCTGCCGCCGAGTTCGGTGACCGTGCCGTCCGCCCGCTCCACCCGGTTGGCGCCGAGCGCGCCGGGCGCACCGCCCGCCATACCGTACGGCGGGACGCGGCGGTGCTGGGAGAGGGTGGAGACGGTCATGGGTTCGAGGAACCGGATGCGGCGGACCGCGCCGTCCCCGCCGTGCCAGCGGCCCGCGCCGCCGCTGCCCCGCCGCACGGCGAACTCGTCGAGGCGTACGGGCAGTCGCCACTCCAGGACTTCCGGGTCGGTGAGCCTGGAGTTGGTCATGTGGGTCTGTACGACGCTCGCGCCGGGGAATCCGTCACCGGCTCCGGATCCGGAGGCGACGGTCTCGTAGTACTGGTGGCGCTCGTTGCCGAAGGTGACGTTGTTCATGGTCCCGGAACCCTCGGCCTGGACGCCGAGCGCCGCGTAGAGGGCGCCGGTGAGAGCCTGGGAGGTCTCGACGTTGCCCGCGACTACGGCGGCCGGCGGCTCGGGCGCGAGCATCGAGCCGGGCGGTACGACGATGTCCAGCGGCCGCAGGCAGCCGTCGTTGAGCGGGATGTCGTCGGCGACCAGGGTGCGGAAGACGTACAGGACGGCCGCGTTGACGACGGAGAACGGGGCGTTGAAGTTCGTGGCGAGTTGCGCGGAGGTGCCGGTGAAGTCGATGGTCGCGCGCCGCCTGTCGCGGTCCACCCGCACGCGTACCCGGATCACGGCGCCGGAGTCGGTCTCGTAGGCGTACTCGCCGTCGTCCAGTGTGTCGAGGACCCGGCGGACGGCGTCCTCGGCGTTGTCCTGGACGTGCCGCATGTAGGCCTGGACGACGTCGAGGCCGAACTCCTCGATCATCCTGCCGACCTCGTCGACGCCCTTGCGGTTGGCGGCGATCTGGGCGCGCAGGTCGGCGAGGTTGGTGCGGATGTTGCGGGAGGGGTGGCGGGCGTCGGCGAGCAGCCGGTGGGTCTCGGCCTCCCGGAACCGGCCGTTCTCGGCGAGCAGCCAGTTGTCGAAGAGGACTCCTTCCTCGTCGATGGTCCGGCTGTTCGCGGGCATCGAACCGGGGGCGATGCCGCCGATCTCGGCGTGGTGGCCGCGGGAGGCGACGTAGAACAGGATCCGGTCACCCTGCGTGCCGAAGACGGGCGTGATCACGGTGACGTCGGGGAGGTGCGTGCCGCCGTGGTACGGGTCGTTGACGGCGTAGGTGTCGCCGGGGCGCATCGAGGCGCCGCGACGGCGGATGACCTCCTTGACGCTGGTGCCCATCGACCCGAGGTGGACGGGGATGTGCGGGGCGTTGGCCACCAGGTTTCCGTCGGGGTCGAACAGCGCGCAGGAGAAGTCGAGGCGTTCCTTGATGTTGACGGACTGGGCGGTGGACTCCAGCCGGGCACCCATCTGTTCGGCGATCGACATGAAGAGGTTGTTGAAGACCTCCAGCAGGACCGGATCGACTTCCGTGTCGAGATCGGAACTCTGCGTGACCGCCGCGCGTTCCATGACCAGATGCCCGTCGTCGGTCGCCGCGGCCCGCCAGCCGTCGTCGACGACGGTCGTGGCACTGGTCTCGGTGATGATCGCCGGGCCGGTGACGGACACGCCGGGAGGCAGCTCCTCGCGGCGGTGGAGGGGGACGTCGCGCCAGGCGCCGCCGGTGTGCAGGCGGACGTTCAGCGGCGCGGCGGGACGGCCTTCGTACGGGGCGAGGGCGGACAGATCGGGGGGTGGGGTGATGCCGGTGGCTTCCACGGAGAGGGCTTCGACGACGACCGGGCGGTCGAGCGTGAAGGAGTACGTGGCGCGATGACGTTCTTCGAAGGCGTGTCTCATCGCGTCGGGCTCGCCGAGTTCGACGGTCAGCGCGGTGTCGGTGCCGTCGTAGCGGAGCTGGGCGCGTCGGGTGACCTCGACACGGTCCTCGGGTACGTCCTCGGCGCGCAGTTCGGCGCGGGCCGCGGCCTCCAGGTCGTCGGCTGTCTTGCGGACGCCGGGCATGGCTGCGGGCTCCAGAGGGACCTCGACGGACTGTTCGCGCATGGCGGTGGTGTCGGCGAGCCCGATCCCCAGCGCGGACAGGACGCCCGCCATCGGCGGCACCAGCACGGTGCGGATGCCCAGCGAGTCCGCGACCAGGCACGCGTGCTGTCCGCCGGCGCCGCCGAAGGTGGTGAGGGCGTAGCGGGTGACGTCGTGGCCCTGCTGGACGGAGATCCGCTTCACGGCGCCCGCGATGTTGGCGACGGCGACGCTCAGGTAGCCCTCGGCGACCTGTTCCGGGGTCCGGTCGTCGCCGGTCCGTTCGCGGATCTCCCGTGCGAGGTCGGTGAAGCGGGCGCGGACGAGGCCGGCGTCCAGGGGCTGGTCCCCGTCCGGTCCGAAGACCTGCGGGAAGTGGGCGGGCTGGATGCGGCCGAGCATGACGTTGGCGTCGGTGACGGCGAGCGGGCCGCCGCCCCGGTAGCAGGCCGGGCCGGGGTCGGCGCCCGCCGAGTCCGGGCCGACGCGGTAGCGGGAGCCGTCGAAGTGCAGCACCGAGCCCCCGCCCGCGGCGACGGTGTGGATGTCCAGCATGGGGGCGCGCAGCCGGACGCCCGCGATCCGGGTCGTGAAGACCCGCTCGTACTCACCGGCGTAGTGGGACACGTCGGTGGAGGTCCCGCCCATGTCGAAGCCGATGACCCGGTCGAAGCCGGCGAGCCGGGACATCCGGGCCATGCCGACGATCCCGCCGGCCGGTCCGGACAGCACGGCGTCCTTGCCGCGGAACTGTCCGGCCTCGGCGAGTCCGCCGTTGGACTGCATGAACATCAGCCGCACGCCTTCGAGTTCGTCCGCGACCCGGCGGACGTAGCGGCGCAGCACGGGCGAGAGGTAGGCGTCGACGACCGCGGTGTCCCCGCGCGGGACGAGCTTCATCAGCGGGCTGACCTCGCTGGACAGCGAGATCTGCGGGAAGCCGGTACGGGCGGCCAGGTCGCCGATCGCCCGCTCGTGGGCCGGGTGGAGGTGGCTGTGCAGGCAGACGACGGCCACGGCCCGGATCCCGTCGTCGTACGCCTCCCGCAGTGGCCCCGCCAGGGCGTCCAGGTCGGGCGGGCGCAGGACGGTGCCGTCGGCGGCGATCCGTTCGTCGGCCTCGATCACCCGCTCGTACAGCAGCTCGGGCAGGTCGATGCGGCGGTCGAAGATGCGGGGGCGGTTCTGGTAGGCGATGCGCAGGGCGTCGCGGAAGCCGCGGGTGATGACCAGGAGGGTGCGCTCGCCCTTGCGTTCCAGCAGCGCGTTCGTGGCCACGGTGGTGCCCATGCGGACGGCGTCCACGGGGTCGTCGGAGCCGGCGAGGAGTTCGCGTACGCCCGCCACGGCGGCGTCGGCGTACCGCGCGGGGTTGTCGGAGAGCAGTTTGTGGGTGAGCAGCCGGCCGTCCGGGCGCCGCGCCACGACGTCGGTGAACGTACCGCCGCGGTCGACCCAGAACTGCCAGCCTGTCACGTCACTACTCCGCTTCCGTGCCGGTCACAGCGCCCGGAGGCCGTTGATCACGTCGCGCAGAATACTCTCGTCCACCAGCTCGGCCGGGGGTACCGGCCGGTTGACATGGACAAGTTCACCGTCGACGAGGTCGCCGATGAGGACCCGGACCACTCCGATGGGCAGATCGAGTTCCGAGGCCAGTTCGGCGACCGACTGCGGGACGTCGCGGCACAGCTCGACGATGTCGACGTGTTCCGGGGACAGCATCCGGTCGGCCTCTGGGTCGTCCGCGTGGGGCTCCGTGACGACCACCGCGATCAGGTCGAGGCGGTGCTGGGCCGCACTCGTGGTGCGGCCCCGCGTCATGGCGTACGGACGGACGACCGGTCCGGCCTCGTCGTCGAACCAGTGACTTCTTCCCTGGACGTCTCCGCTCATGTCATCTCACTACCCGCCCGCGGGCAGATCGGTGCGTGGAGCGGCCCCCAGATGTACGCCGACCCGCTTGACCAGCAGAGTCATCTCGTACGCGACCTGGCCGACGTCGGAGTCGGCGTCGGAGAGGACGGCGAGGCAGCTGCCGTCGCCGGCGGCGGTGACGAACAGGAACGCGTCATCGAGCTCGACGACGGTCTGCCGGACACTGCCCGCCTCGAAATGCCGGCCCACACCCTTGGCGAGGCTGTGGAAGCCGGAGGCGACGGCCGCCAGGTGCTCGCTGTCCTCTCTGGTGAGGTCCTTGGAGACACCGGTGGGCAGGCCGTCGCCGGAGAGCACGACGGCCTTGCGGATGCTGGCCACCCGGTCCACGAGTTCGTCCAGGAGCCAGTTCAGCTCGCCCTTGTTCGTCGCCGTGTGGCCGGTCGTCTTCGGATCGGTCATCGACCGTCCCCCTTAGTCGTTCCTTGTGCTGTGCCGTTCCGGGACCCGTCGCCCGTGGCGTTCTCCTCACGTCCGCGCTGCCAGCCGCGCTGGAGCGAGGCCATGCGGCTGCGGACCTCGTCGGCGTCGCGCTCGACGGGTTCCGGTTCGCGCGGAGCGGGTCGTGCGGGGTCCTGTCGCAGCTGTGGGGCCAGGTTGGCCTGCCGTACCCGCCGGGGCAGCGGCCGGGTGCCGGACTCGGCCTCCGGGGATGCGCTGCCGAGGGGCGGGACGGAGTCGTCGGTGCCGCTGCCGGCGGTGATCTCGGAGCGGCGGGCGCGCCGGGGCAGGGCGGCGGGCCCGGTGGGTGCTGCCGGAGCCGCCGGGTGTTCCGCGGCGCGTTCGGCCGGGCCGGTGGCGCCGTGTGCGGCGGGATCGGTGCGGCGGCGGGACGGCAGCGGGGCGAGTCCGCCCGGTTCGGTGCGGGGCGGATCGGCGGGTTCCCGCTCGTCGGGCGTGGCGCGGCGGGAGCGCTGCTCGGTGACGGGCTTGCCGTGCGAGCTGACCAGCTTGGGCGCCCGTCGCCGCCTGGGCAGCGACACGGGTTCGCCGGGGCGCTCGTCGTGGAAGCCGTCCGTGGTGCCGGGCTCGGGCTGGTGAAGCTCGCTCATGGCGGCCCCGGTGTCGTCTCCGGCCCGCGCGCGGGAGCGGCGGGGGCGGAACAGTCCGCCGCGTTCGCTGTCGTCACCGGTGAGGGCGCCCGGGAAGCCGTCCAGCGCGTCCAGGTCGACGGGGGCCTCCAGTTCCACCGGCCCGTCCAACAGAGCGGCCGGCATGCCGGGCCGCTGCGCCGGGACCTGGGTCAGGGCGGTGGCGCGGCTCTCCTCGGCCGCCGGCTCCACGGCGGAGTGATCGCGGTCGAGGCGGAAGCCGATGCCGTTGGTGTCGGGGACGTCGTCGGTGAGCAGCACGTCGGGTATGAAGACGACGGCGGTGGTGCCGCCGTACGGGGACGGCTGGAGCGAGACGCGGACGTTCTGGCGCTGGGCCAGGCGGCTGACCACGAACAGGCCGAGCCGGTCGGTGTCGGAGAGCTCGAACTCCGGTGTCTCGGCGAGCCTGAGGTTGGCGTCGAGCAGCGCCTCGGCGGCCATGCCGAGCCCCCGGTCGTGGATCTCCAGGGTGAAGCCGTTGGCGACGCGTTCGCCGACGACCTGCACGGCGGTGTGCGGCGGCGAGAACACCGTGGCGTTCTCGAGGAGTTCGGCCACCAGGTGGGTGAGGTCGGCGACGGCGGGGCCGGTGACGGCGACGCGGGGCAGTCGGCGTACCTCGATGCGCTCGTAGTCCTCGACCTCGGCGACGGCGGCACGCACCACGTCCATCAGCTGGACGGGCCGGCGCCACTGCCGCGAGGGGGCGGCGCCGGAGAGGATCACCAGGCCCTCGGCGTGCCGGCGCATCCGGGTGGTGAGGTGGTCGAGGCGGAAGAGGTCGGCGAGTTCGTCGGTGTCCTCGGTCCTGCGTTCCATGGTGTCGAGCAGGGTGAGCTGCTTGTGCAGCAGGACCTGGCTGCGGCGG
Source organism: Streptomyces humi (assembly GCF_001005085.2). Taxonomy (GTDB): domain Bacteria; phylum Actinomycetota; class Actinomycetes; order Streptomycetales; family Streptomycetaceae; genus Streptomyces; species Streptomyces humi. The sequence goes on along the minus strand of NZ_LBMU02000065.1, from coordinate 75,089 downwards.
GCGAGGTTGACGAAGACCTCGGAGACGCCGGACCGCAGTTCGGCCTGCTTGACGGCGGCCTCCACGGCGGCGCGCTGCAAGGTGTTGACGGCCTGGCCGACCTCGCCGATCTCGTTCCTGTCGTACTCCAGGCGCGGGACCTCGGTCTCCACGTCGACCTCCTCCCCCGCGGACAGCCGTCGCATCACGCTCGGCAGCCGGACCCCGGAGGCCTCGTGCGCCTCCTGGCGCAGCAGCCGCAGGTCGCGGATGAGGGCACGGCCGACCCGGACCGACATGACCAGCGAGAACAGGACGGCGACGAGACCGAGGACGCCCACCACGGCGGCCTGGGCGATCACGCTGACGGCGACGGGCCGGATGCGGTTCTGGTAGCCGTCGGCGACCTGGTCGTCGAGTGTGCCCAGTTCCTTGAGGACGTTGCCGGCGGCGGTGTCCCAGCTCTTCGCGCTGACGTCGTCGGGCGTCCCGGAACCGAGGGCGATCACGGACTGCTCCGCGGCCCGCAGCGGAGCGGTCGTGGCGTCCTTCCAGAAGCGGTCGAAGCGGTCGCGTTCCGAGGCCGGCAGCAGCGGCAGGCTCGTGTCGTACAGGAGGGTGCGCTGGGCGACGAGGTCGGAGATCTCACGGGACTCGTCACGGGAGACCTTCCCGACCACCAGGGACGAGCCGAGCAGCGCGTCCTCGCGGGAGAGGAGTTCCCGGGCGAGGGTGAGGTTGTCGAGGGCGTGGCCCTGCTTCTCCATCGCGACGTCGTCCATGCCGTCGAGGCTGGTGAGCAGCGCGTAGCAGGGATCGACGAGGCGGTTGTACAGGTCGAAGGCCTGGGCGCGGGCGACGGTGCCGCCCTCGACGCTGCGGCGCAGGGGGGCGATCCCGTCGAACGCGTCGAGCACGGCGGTGAGGCGTTCGCCGTCGTCGGCGTTCAGGCCGTCGCGGACGTTCTCCTTCTTGGCGTTGCCGCGGAGCTCGGCGACCGCGCTGTCGGTGGCGGTGCGGGTGCGGCGCAGGGCGGCCAGCGCGTCGGCGGCGCGCGGGTCGGCGAGATAGACGAGGGTCTGCCGGCGTTCCTGCTGGAGGACCTGAATGGCGTCGTCGGTCGGGTAGCCGATGTCCTCGACGACGGTCGACACCTGGAACAGCCGGCTGACTTCGCGTCCGGTGAGCACGGCCGCGAAGCCCCAGACGGCGGTCAGGGACACCAGCGGCACGAGAAGCAGCGCCACGATCTTCCGGCGGATCGACTTCCCGCGAAAGCGCATGGCCTCCCCCAGCTCGACCCCCGTCGCGCGGGGGTACATATGTGCGTCAACAAACGGCGCGAGCCTACTACCGCCACATGGATAACTCGAAGACCTGTCCGGACGGTGAACTTCCGCATCGGGGCCGAGACATGGCGGACAGACAGGAACAGACAGGAGGAGTTGTCCGGGCATTGCGGGAGATTGCCACCGCGATCGCGTCGGCTTCGCGCGAGTGGGGCGGGAACGCCACGAAGGATCAGTTGGCCGGAATTTTTCGCTGGTTGGGAATCTTCGGGCGAGTTCGTTCGTCCTTGTTGATGAGTGACGGGTATGGAATCGGCCACAGGAGCCGCATCCCGTACCTGGGCGGCGTAAAACAACGTAAGCCGGGCAGCCACTGGGGAGTCGGGGTCATCGGACCCCGGGGCAAGGGTCTGCCGGCGGTGGGGAGTGACACGTTGATGGGGACGGCTCAGCGGCGCTTGGCGTCCGAGGACGGTGCGGCGACGCGCTCGACGGTGCAACAGCAGGCGCAGTACCGGCCGTTGTGGGTCGAGGAACCCGCCAAGCGGTACCGGATGCCGGATCCGGTACGCACGGCGGGGGTGCGGGCGCTGATCATCATCTCGGTGACGCTGATCCAGGCGATGGTGGCGTTCTTCTGCACGATGGCGGAGTCCTGGCTGGCGTTCCCGATGGTGATCAGCAGCGTGGCGAGCACGCTGGTGGCCACCTGGAGCGTGGTCGACGTCTGGGTGACCCGCCAGGTGTGGAACCAGCGCAACGGCGTGGTCTCGGAACCGAGCAGCACGGCGCGGACGCTGCGCCGGGAGCGGCGCGCCGTCCGACGGCAGGAGCGCGCCGCCGAGCGGGAGCAGGAGCGGATACGGCGGCGCGGCGGCCGGACCGGGCAGCTGTCCCACCCCTGAGGCCGCCGCGGCGGCCCGGAGCCTGGCGGAGGGACTTCAGGCCGACGGCTTCTTGAACATCCGGGTGGCCGTGATCTCGCTGTGCACCGCCTCGCCTGCCTGCGGCTGCTGCGGCAGTCCGGGCCGGAGATGTTCCTCCACGCTGATGTACTTCAGACCGGCCCGCAGATCGGCGTCGTTGCGCAAGCGAATGACCAACGGGAACTCGGCCAGCGCGGTGGTGTCGAACAGACCGGTCGTGTAGAGCAGTTGCACGCCCAGCGCGTCCGACACGGCTCGCTGGAGCTCCAGCAGGTAGGTGGCGTTGGCCCGGCCGATGGGGTTGTCGAGGAACAGGGTGCCGGCGTGCCGGTGCTTGTCCCGCCCCCGGTCGTTGGACCGCAGCGCGGCCATCGTGCAGTACAGGGCGATGGCAGCGGTCAGCAGCTGCCCGCCGGAGAACACGTCGCCCATCTGCCCCACCGGCACCCGCTCCGCGCGCAGCACCGCGTCCGGCTTGAGGATCTCGACGGCGATGCCCTTCGGTTGCAGTGCCGCGCCGACACCTCGCAGCAGCAGGGACATTCCGTCCCGTCGCAGATCGGAGTTCTTCTTCACGGCGGCCCGGGTCGCCTCGTCGACGACCTCGCCGAGGCGTTCGGTGAGGGTGGCCTGGTCGGGCTCCTCGAAGCGGATGCGCAGGAACTCCTGCCCGGACCACTCGCCGAGCCCCTCGGGCAGCCGGGACAGCCGCTGGGCGGACCGCAGGGTGGCCAGCGCGGACTCCACCAGCCCACGCAGCCGGTCCACGATCGAGTCCCGGTTCCGTTCCAGCTGGGCCAGTTCGTCGGTGAGCACCCGCAGCCGGGGCGCGAAGGCGTCGGCCCACTTCTGGGCGTGCTCGGGCAGCGCGGCGGCGGGCAGCTCACGGATCTGCTGCCGGGCGGGGGTGCGCACCGCCTCGTAGCGGGTGGAGTTGGCGTGCCGTACGAGGACGTCACTCGCCTCGCGCACGGCGGCCTCGGCGGCGGACAGGTCACCGGCGCAGCCGCGCAGTGACCTGCGGGCCTCGGCGGCAGCCTGCCGGGCCTCCTCCGGGCTGCCGGGATAGGGCTCGGGCTCCCCCTGCTCCTCCTCGGCGGTGTGTTCGCGCAGCAGGTCACGGAGCATGGCGGCGAGTTCGTCGAAGCCACCTGCCGCGTCCTCGGCCGCCCGGTGGGCGTCGAGCAGTTCGGCGTGGGCCTCGCGGGCCTGGGTCAGCGCCTCGGTGCGGGAGGCCAGTTCGGCCGTGGTCGTGCGCAGCAGGGCCTGCGCGTGCTCGGCGTCGCGCGGCTGGAGTTCCTCGGGAAGCTCGGTGTGGGCCTCGCCGTCCTCGGGGGCGTGCCGTTCGGCCTCCCCGCGCAACCGCCCGAGCTGCTCGCTCGCTGTGGACATGCGCGTCTCCAGGAGCTGCACCAGTTCCTCCGCGCGGGCGGCTGCGGCCTGCCGTGAGGGCCCGTCGGAGCCGTCCGGCGACTGGAGCAACTGCTCCGCGCGGGTGCGGACCTTGTTGCTCAGCCGGTTCAGCTCGGCGAGGGCGGCGCTGTCGTCGCTCTCCGCGCGGGCCTGCTCGGCCCGGAGGTCGGCGCCGACGCCGACCTTCTCGTAGACCTGGGAGGCGGTCCGGTAGGCCTCGCGGAGGGCGGGCAGCGAGGACTTCGGCGCGTCCTCGTCCGCCTCCGGTACGTCGTCGGGGGCGCCGGCGATCTCGGAGCGCTCGGCACGCAGCGCGCGGGCGGTACGGCGGGCGTCGTCGGCGGCTCGCTGGGCGCCGCGCCGGTCCTCGTCGGCGGCTCGCGCGCGCTCCAGGCAGGACTGGGCCCGGGCCTCCGACTCGGTGGCCTCGTCGGCTAGTTCGCGCAGCTTGACCTGCCAGCCGGCCCGCTCCCGCAGCCGGAACGCGAGGCCGGCGAGGGCGTCGGCGGCGCGCCGGGCCTTCTGGGCGGCCTCCTGCCGTTCGTCGCGCAGCCGCGCGGCCTCGGCGGCGGCCTCCTCGGTCTCGGCCCGCACGGTCCGGGCCTCGGCCAGCTCGGCCTCGGACTCCTCGGCGAACACCCGCGCCTCCCGGGCGGCCCGCGCCAGCTCGACGAGCTGCCCGGCCGGACAGCCGGTACGCCAGGAGGCGAGCCGGGCCGCCAGTTCACGGTCCTTGCCGAGCCGGGCCGCGAGGGCGCGGATCTCCTCGTCCCGCTCGGTCGCCCGTGCCCGCAGCGTCTGCCGCTCCTCGTCGGCGGCGTGCTCGTCGTGCATGGCCGGGTTCGGCGGTACGAGGAACACGTCGCCGGGGGTGGCGTCGGCGGGCGGGGTCGGTGCGAGCAGGGCGGCGGCCGTGCCGACGGCGACGGCGGAGCGCGGCAGCAGGGCCGCGTCGCCCAGCGCCTCGCGGGCCCGGGCGTGGGTGTCGGGGTCGGTGATGATGACGCCGTCGACCAGTTCGGGGCGGGCGGCGAGGACGCGCGCGTGGTCGGCGGGGTCGACGGCCTGTGCGAGGTAGCGCCAGCCGGGCAGCGCCGGGATGCCGTGTTCGCCGAGGAACTCGACGGTGGCCAGCACGTCGGGTCCGGGCGGCAGCAGACCGCCGTCACCGAGGGCGCCGAGGATGCGGGAGTCGTCGGCGGCCGCCGTGCGCAGCTCGAACAGGTGGCGCTCGGCTGAGCCCACGGCGTCGTCGAGGAGTTCGCGCAGTTCGTCGGCGAACCGGTCCAGTTCCTCGGGGGTGAGCGTGTCGTCGCCGCCCTCGTGCCGGGGCCGCGGAATGGTCGTACGGGAACCGGTGAGGCCCAGTAGTTCGGCGAGCCGCTCCTCCGCGGCCAGGCCCTCGGCGAGCCGCTTCTCGGCGTCGTACGAGCGCCCGGCCGCCGTCGCCGCGTCCGCCGCGCGGGCCGCGGTGAGTTCGGCGCGGGACTCGGCGGAGGCCGCCTCGCGGGCGAGTTCGGCCGACCGGCGGGAGGCCTCGCGGGCGGTGTCCCAGGCGGCCACGGCGCTCTTCTCGGCGTCGCTCGCGGCCAGGGCGGCCCGGGCCGGGTCGGCGTCGGGCGCGGTGTCGTCGAGCCAGCCCGCGCGGACCGCCTCCGCGGTCTCCTGCTGGACCTCGCTGAGGCGCTGGCGCAGGTGCCCCACCTCGCTGCGGGCACGTTGCGCCTCGGTGGCGGCGGCGGTGGAGTCCCGGTACGCGGAGTCGCTGACCTCCTGGAGCGCGGCGGACCGCTCCTCCTCCTCGTTGGCGAGGTTCTCGGCGTTCTCGGCGGCGGCGTGCAGGGCCCGTACGAGGTCGACGGCGGCCTTGGCGCGCGCGGCGAGGGCGGGGGCCGCGTCGCGTTCGGCCTCCTGGATGGCGGCGGCGACCCGGGCGACGCGGTCGGCGGCGGCGCGGTGCCGCAGTACGGCCTCGGCGGCCTGCCAGGCGGAGTGCAGGGTGCGCGCGTCGGCCAGCTCGCGCTTCTGTGCGGCGGCGGACTTCTCGCCCGCGGCCAGCGCCAGCGAGGCGTGCCGGTAGGCGAGTTCGGCGGCGATCAGCGCGCTGCGCTCGCGGGCGCCCTCGGAGTGGGTGACGGTGTGGGCGGCGGCCGTGACCCGCTGGGCGAGGTCGGCGGCGCGCGTCCGCTCCTCGGCGCCCCGCGCGGTCAGCCGCCTGGCCAGCGTGCGGGTACGGCGTTCGGCGCCCGCGTGGATGTCACGCGCGCGGGAGCGTGCCTCGGCGGCCTCCACGATCCGCCCGAGCAGGTCCACCGAGCCGGCGGTGAAGTCCCGTTCGGCGATCAGTTCGGCCCGTCGGCCCAGTTTGTTGCCGAAACCGCCGACCAGGTCGGCGAGCCCGTCCGTGTCCCGGGTGTCGGTGACGGCGCGCAGCAGCAGGTCGGTGAAGTCGGAGTCCTTCTTGACCGCGAACAGGCCGGCGGCCTCGCCCTCGTCGGCGTTCATCTCCCGCTGGTAGCGGAAGAGTTCGGGGTCCAGGCCGAGGTCGCCGAGGTGCTCGATCCAGCGGTCGTGGATCTCCTCCCAGTGCACTTCGAGGTGGGGGTAGAACTTGCCCGCCTCGGTGATGGCGTCCCGGAAGCCCTTCATGGTGCGCCGCCGCCCCTGTGCTCCGGAGGCGCCCTCCACGGGCGGCCGTACGGCGGTGGACTCGGCGACCGGAAGACTGTCCAGGGAGAGGCCGGGCCCGGGCCGGAACGAGTACCAGGCCTCCGCGAACTTGCGCGGGTCGTTGGAGACCTGCCGTCCCCGCCATTCGCTGACCTTGCCGACGACCACGCACTCACCGGTGAGCGTGTGCTGCCACTCCAGGGCGACGTGCCCGCAGTCGTCCGCCAGCAGGAACTTGCGCAGCACACCCGAGCTCGCGCCGCCGAGGGTGTTGCGGTGCCCGGGCAGCATCACCGAGAAGATCAGCTTGAGCAGTACCGACTTGCCGCCGCCGTTCTCCAGGAAGAGCACGCCGGCGGGCGCGGGCCGGCGCGGCGGGCCGACCGGCTCCTCCTCGAAGAACTCGGCCTGGGCGGGCGCGGGGTCGGGCACCGGCTCGCCGACGCCCCGCAGGTCCAGCACGGTGTCGGCGTAGCGCGCACCGGCCGGCCCGATCGAGTAGAGGCGGACCCGGGACAGCTCGTACATGGCGGACTCTCGTAAGACGTGGGAAAGGGTTCTGAGGGCTCAGGAGTGGAACGGCAGCCCGGCGTCGGCGACCAGGTCCAGGTCCTCGGTGTGCTCGGCGGGCATCAGCGTGGCCGTGCCGTCGGTGACCGGGACGACGCCGAGTTCCAGCAGCTCGGCCATGGCGGCGCCGCCGGCCATGTCCCGCACCTGGAGCTGGTAGCGGGCGGTCGTGCGGTAGGTGCCGCCCTGGTCGTCGCCGGTGCGCTGGAGGAAGCCGGAGTCGGTGAGGAAGGCGACCGCCTTGCCGATGATGCCGGTGGTGGAACCGGCCAGCCTGCGGGCGTCCTTGGTGGCGCCGGTCGCGCTGCGTCTGGCCCAGATCCGCCAGGCGGCCTCCAGGCCGGGGGCGTCGGTGGCCGGGTCGGTGTTCTCCCCCAGTTCCTCGGCACGCTCCTCCAGGCGCCGGCAGGCCTGGCGGACGAAGGCGTCGACGCCGTTGACCGTGATCCGCCCGATGTAGCCGTCGTCGGCCAGGTCCTCGGGGCGCGGGAACGCCAGCGCGGCGACGGCGAGATGGGCGAGCCCGTGCAGGAACCGGTCGCCGCCGTCCGCTGACGTACGACGCGCGTAGTCGCCCATGCGAACGGCGAACACCGAGTCCTCGGCGGCGGTCACGGCCATCCCCGCGCGGGGCGACACCTCCAGCACCACCAGCCCGAGCCCGGCGGCCACGGCGTCCGCGAGCCGCGCGAAGGCCGGGTCCTCGCGGTAGCGCCGCAGCAGTTCGGTGTACTCCTGATCACGCGCGGGCTGAAGCTTGGGCTGAAGCCCGAAGGCGACGAGCCGCGCGGCATCGGCGGCATCGGCCGGCGTGACGGCAGCGGGCGCCGCCCCGGCGGACGCCTCAGCCTCGACGTACTCGCTCACGACGACAACTCCTCGAACTCAAGAACAGGGATGTGCTGATGCGTCCCCGAAGGGCGCTGGGGGTACCCCCGGCCGAAGGCTGGGGGAGGAACCGCGCGACCGGCCACGACGGACCCGCACCCGGCACACGACATCACGCGGCCTCGGTCCGGTCGGCGGCCATCCCCACCGCGTCCAGCAGAGCGGTCCCCACGATCAGATCCGCCCCGCCGAACTCGGGATCGTCCAGCTCGGTCCCGTCGTCCACCGCGAACAACAGCTTCTCCTCGCCCTGCCGATACGCGGTTCCGACGGCCGGACTGGCCGCATGCACCGCCAACAAGGCGACCAGATAAGGCAGGTCGGGATCCGACCGCCGGGCCTCCGCCAGCAGCCCCGACAGCCTCCGCGGGGCGTCGGCCGGGAGGTCCAGCAGCTCCATGGCGGCAGCCAGCTGCTCCTCGCTGAACCGGCTGTCGTCCGGCGTGGCGATGAGGTCCGGCTCCGGCATCTCCGCGCCCAGGTGCTCCCGCTCCACGGGCGGTGTGAGCAATATGTCGACGAGGTCGCCCACCCGGACCGACACCGGCGTCCGCAGCCCTGCCCCGCGCGCGAAGAACGCCCCCGTGACCCGGCTCGCCTGCTCCAGCGGCAACGGCAGCAGCGGCGCCAGGAGATGCCCGTACAGGTCCGTACCGGACGTGGTCATGGGCGTCGCGAACGCCTGCCGGTCCTGCTCCGCGCGGAACAGCGGCCCGGCTTCCAGCAGTCGCGACTGCAACTGGGTGTGGCGTCGGATGCAGTCCTTGACGATGTCGACGAGCTCGGCGGCGCGCCGCTTGTTCTCGGCGTCCTCCGTCTCGTCACGGGCCTTGCGGATGTTGGTGAGGATCGCGTTCTCGTGCCGGTACCGGTCGGCGACGTGGTCCAGCGCCTCGGCGATCATGTCGGGCACGGCGTTGAGCCAGTCCACCGCGCGCACGTTGCGCCGGGTGGCCTCCAGGGCACGGCGCAGGGTCTCCGAGTACTGCACGGTCCGGTAGCGGGCCTGCTCCGCGGCGAGCTGGGCGTCGGCGAGCCGGCCGCGGTTGATCAGCACCTCCAGCTTGACCTCGGCGGCGATCTGGGCGCTGGTGACATCCGTGTCGAGGGCGCCGACCAGGACGTTGACCGCTTCGTCGGTGGTGCGGAGGTAGACCGTGCCGCCGGGGCCCGGCACCTCCTCGATCAGCTTGAAGTCGTAGTCCCGGCGGACGTACGAGCCGTCGGGCGCGAAGGTGCCGTACACCGCGCGGAAGCCGCGGTCCACGCTGCCCACGTTGATCAGGTTCTCCAGGACCCAGCGGGCGACCCGCTCGTGCTCGGCGGTGGGACGGTGCGGGGTCTGGGCGGAGATGCGCGGGATGAGCCGGGCGACGATCTGCTCGTGGTCGGCGCCGGTGTCGAAGTCCATGTTCAGCGTGACCAGGTCGATGGCGGAGAGGGCCACCTCGGCCATGCCGTACACCGAGTACTCGCCGGCCAGGTTCGCCTTGCGCGCGTCCAGGTCGTGCAGCGGCGCGGTGCACGCGAGCGCGCGCAGCCGCCGCGCCAGCCCTTCGTCGGCGGCCGGGCCCGGTGCTGGGCGCGGCCCCGCGCTGAGCTGGGGCGGAACGCTGTCCGTCGGTGCAGGCGAAGTCACGGTGCACAGACTAGGTCCTTGGTCTGACAACGACCCAAACGGCGCGGGACGGCTCCGCCGGGAGCGCCGGGCGACTGCGGGTGGTTCGTGGGAGTGCGGGCCGTACGTGGCTGGTCGCGCAGTTCCCCGCGCCTCTCACGGGGCGCCGAGATCACGACGCTGCGATCGCCACGCCGGGATCGCCACGCCGGGATCGCCACGCCGGGATCGCCGCGCCGGGATCACGGGGCGCTGTCGACTCGGCGGCGGTAGACGTCCACCACTCGTTCCAGGGAGTCCGTGAGGTACGTCTCGAGCAGGCGTTCCGCCCCGCACCGGTCGCCGGTCCTGAGCGCCTGGAGGATCTCGCGGTTCCGGGCCAGGTACGGCTCGTGCAGGGCGTGGGGGTCGTCCACCACGTGGAACGCCAGGCGGAGTTCGGCGAAGACACTGCGCATCAGTTCGTCGGTGCGTTCGCTGCCGGCGAGGGCGACGAGTTCCCGGTGGAAGTGGATATTGGCCGTGCCCACCGCTTTCCAGTCATCCGCGGCCGCCGCCGACTGCCCCTCGGTGACCGCCGCGGACAGGGCGTCCAGGACGTACGGCGGCTCGCCGAGGCCGCGCACGACGGCGCACTCCACGAGGACGCGGGTGCGGTAGATGTCCTCGACGTCCTCGACGGTCAGGACCCGCACGAACACGCCCCTGTTGAGCTCGTGGACCAGCAGTCTTTCGTGGGTGAGCAGCCGGAACGCCTCGCGCAGGGTGTTGCGGGACACCCCCAGGGCGCCGCCGATGCCGTCCTCCGACAGGCGGGTGCCCGGCGGGAAGAAGCCGTCGGCGATCCGGCTCCTGAGGATGTCGGAGACCCGTTCGGCGGTGCTGGTCCGCCCGAGGAGGGCGCGGTCGTCGGCCAGTCCCGTCAGCTGCTCTGCCATGCCCGGAATTCAACCGCAGACCCAAGAACGAGACAACGTAGGTATTGAGGGATCGTTGAACAATCCTCTACGGTGCTCATCACGCTCCTCATGGAACGGCTCCGCACTGCTCAGTCCCCGCACCCTCCGTCCCTCATCTGCGAGGTGCCCATGAGCACGACCCCTCCACCGCAGGCCGTGACCTCCGACACATCCCCGGCCAGGGGCGAACGCGCCGCCGAGGACGGCGCGTTCGGCTGGCTGCGCGCCCTTGGCCCGCGTGGCCGACGCGCGTTCGCCGGTGCTTTCGGCGGCTATGCCCTGGATTCGTACGACTACTTCACCCTGCCGCTGAGCATGGTCGCGCTCGCGGCGTACTTCGGTCTGGACAGCGGCCAGACCGGCCTGTTCACCACGGTCACCCTGGTGGTCTCCGCGGTCGGCGGCGCCGTGGCGGGTGTCTTCGCGGACCGGGTCGGCCGGGTCCGGGCACTGATGATCACGGTGATCACCTACGCGGTCTTCACGGTGGCCTGCGGTTTCGCACCCACCTACGAGACCCTGCTGGTGTTCCGCGCGCTCCAGGGCCTCGGTTTCGGCGGCGAGTGGGCGGTCGGCGCGATCCTGGTCGCCGAGTACGCGAGCGCCCGGCACCGGGGCCGCACCCTGGGTGCCGTGCAGAGCTCCTGGGCCGTCGGCTGGGCCCTCGCGGCGATCGTCTACACGCTGGTCTACTCGTTCGTCGGCGACGACATGGCCTGGCGGGTGATGTTCTGGACCGGCGCGCTGCCCGCGCTCCTCGTGGTGTGGCTGCGCCGCCGGGTGCACGACGCCCCGCAGGCGACGGCGGTGCGCGAACAGAACGCGGAGCGCGGCTCGTTCACGGCGATCTTCCGGCCGGGTACCGCCGAGACGCCCGGTCTGCTGCGCACCACGGTCTTCGCGGGTCTGCTGTCCACCGGCGTGCAGGGCGGCTACTACACGCTGGCGACCTGGATCCCGACATACCTCAAGTCCGAACGCGGGCTGTCGGTCGTGGGTACCGGCGGCTACCTGACCTTCCTGATCTCCGGTGCCTTCCTCGGCTACCTGACCGGCGGCCACCTCACCGACCGGCTGGGCAGGCGGCGGAACATCTGGCTGTTCGCGCTGCTGTCGGCGGTCTGCGTGCTGGCGTACGCGAACATCCCCGCCAGCGCCGACACGCTGCTCCTGCTCCTCGGTTTCCCGCTCGGGTTCTGCATGTCGGCGATCTTCAGCGGCTTCGGTTCGTACCTGAGCGAGCTGTACCCGACGGCGGTCCGGGGTACCGGGCAGGGCTTCACGTACAACGCGGGCCGCGCGGTCGGCGCGGTCTTCCCGACCCTGGTGGGCTTCCTGGCCGACAGCTGGGGCGTCGGCGGCGCGCTGGTGTTCGGCGCGGCCGGCTACGGACTCGCCGCCCTGGCGCTGCTCGGGCTGCCGGAGACGCGCGGAAAGGAACTGGCGTGAACCACACGGAACCCGTCCTCGTGACGGAGGACCGCCCTGTCGTCCTGACCGACGGGCACGCGCACGCGTGGCGCCCGGAAACCGCCCGGGCCCGCTTCCGGGAGGGCCTCACGGGCGCCACCGCCGGCGTCGCGGCCGGCCACACGCAGGCCAACCTGATCTCGGTGCCCGCCGACTGGGCGTACGACATGCTGCTGTTCTGCCAGCGCAACCCCAAGCCGTGTCCGGTGCTCGACGTCACCGACGCCGGCGCCACGGGCACCGTGCTCGCCGAGGGCGCGGACCTGCGCACCGACCTGCCGCGCTACCGGGTGTGGCGGGACGGGGAGTTGACCGACGAACCGACGGACGTGACGGCGTACTGGCGGGACGACCTGGTGTCGTTCCTGCTCGGGTGCAGCTTCACGTTCGAGTGGGCACTGGCCGGCGCCGGGGTGCCGATCCGTCATGTCGAGCAGGGCCGGAACGTGCCGATGTACGTGACGAGCCGCCCGTGCCGCCCGGCGGGGCGGTTGCGCGGGCCGATGGTGGTGTCGATGCGCCCGGTGCCGCCACGGCACCTCTCGGCGGCGATCCGGGAGAGCAGTCTGCTCCCTGCGGTGCACGGCTCCCCCGTACACTGCGGCGATCCCTCGGCGCTGGGCATCGCCGATCTCGGCCGGCCCGACTTCGGCGACCCGGTGGACGCCGATCCGGACGACATCCCGGTGTTCTGGGCGTGCGGGGTGACCCCGCAGGCGGCGGTGATGGCCTCGCGGCCGCCGTTCGCGATCACTCACGCGCCCGGTCAGATGTTCATCAGCGACGCCCGCGACGAGCAGTTCCGCGTGGCCTGACAGGAGAGACAGCGGATCCATGACCTCGATCGATCTGAACGCCGACCTCGGTGAGGGGTTCGGCCGCTGGCGGCTCACCGACGACGAGCGGCTGCTGTCCGTCGTCACCAGCGCCAACGTGGCCTGCGGTTTCCATGCCGGGGACGCGGCCACCATGCGGCGGGTGTGCGAGCTGGCGGCCGGGCGCGGGGTGACGATCGGCGCCCAGGTGTCCTACCGGGACCTGGCGGGGTTCGGGCGGCGCGCGATGGACGTGCCGCCCGCCGAGCTGGCGGCCGAGGTGGCCTACCAGATCGGCGCCCTCGAGGTCTTCGCCCGCGCGGCGGGCTCGCGCGTGGCGTACGTGAAACCGCACGGGGCGCTCTACAACAGGGTCGTGCACGACGAGGAGCAGGCCGCCGCGGTGATCGACGGGGTGCGCCTCGCGGACGGCTCGCTGCCCGTCCTGGGGCTGCCCGGCTCCCGGCTGCTGGCGCTGGCCGGGCAGGCGGGGCTGCCGGCCGTCACGGAGGCGTTCGCCGACCGCGCCTACACCGACCAGGGCACGCTCGTGCCGCGCGGGCACGAGGGCGCGGTGGTCAGCGATCCGGAGGTGGTCGTGGAGCGCTCGGTGGAACTGGCGCGCTCCGGGGCGGTCACCGCGCACTCCGGCGCCCGCATCGCCGTACGCGCCCGCTCACTCTGCCTGCACGGCGACACCCCGGGCGCCGTGGAGCTGGCGCACAAGGTGCGCGCACGGCTCACGGAGGCGGGCGTGACCGTGGCGGCCTTCGCATGAGCACACCAGCAGAGACCGGCACCAGAACCGGAACCGGAACCGGAGCCGCGGCCACAGCCACAGCCGGAAACGGAACCGCAGCCGAACCCGGAGCCGAAACCAGAACCGGAGCCGCAGCCGCAGCCGCAGTCGAACCCGGAGCCGCAACCGCAACCGCAGCCGCAACCGCAACCGGAAGCGCCATGCCCATGACCGCCCTCCTCGTGGGCGACGACGCGCTGCTCATCGAGGTCGGCTCCGGCGCGGAAGCGCAGTCCCTGCACGCCGAGTTGGTGCGCCGCCGCGCGGAGGGCTCGCTGACGGTCCGCGAGATCGTGCCGGCCGCCCGCACGGTCCTGCTCGACGGCCTCGACGACCCCGCCCGCCGGGCCGCCGAGCTGACCACCGCCGAGTTCCCCCGCACTCCCCCGCGCGCGCGTGCCGCGATCGAGCTTCCCGTGCGGTACGACGGCCCGGACCTCGCCGACGTCGCCGCCCACTGGGGGGTGTCCGAGCGGGAGGTGGCCCGTATCCACGCGGGCACCGAGTTCACCGTCGCCTTCTGCGGTTTCGCGCCCGGCTTCGGCTATCTGACCGGGCTTCCGGCCCGCTACGACGTGCCGCGCCGGGCCACCCCGCGCACGGCCGTTCCCGCGGGCGCGGTGGCACTGGCCGGGCCGTACACCGGCGTGTACCCGCGCTCGTCGCCGGGCGGCTGGCAGCTGATCGGGACGACGGAGGCGGTGCTGTGGGATCACGCGCGCGTGCCGGCCGCGTTGCTGGCGCCGGGGACGCGGGTGCGGTTCGTGCCGGTGGGGGACGCATGACGGACCGCGCGCTCGTCGTCGTACGGGCCGGGGCGCTGACCACCGTGCAGGACCGGGGGCGGTCCGGGCACGCTCATCTCGGTGTCCCCCGGTCCGGGGCCCTGGACGCGCCCGCCGCGGCCCTCGTCAACCGGCTGGCCGGCAACCCGCCCGAGGCCGCGGTCCTGGAGACCACCCTCAACGGCTGCGCCCTGCGGCCGCGTTCCGCGGTGGTGGTCGCGGTCGCGGGCGCGCCGTGCCCGGTCTGGGTGGGCGGGCGCCCGGCCGCGTGGGGCGCGCCCGTCACGGTGCCGGCCGGCGAACTCCTCGAGGTGGGAGCGGTCGTGTCGGGGGTACGGAGCTATGTGGCCGTCTCCGGGGGGATCGCCGTCGAGCCGGTGCTGGGCAGCCGGGCCACGGACCTGCTCTCCGGGCTCGGTCCCGCCCCGCTGACCGACGGCACGGTGCTCCCGCTGGGCGCTCCGGCGGGCCCGCACGCGCGCGTGGACGTCGCCCCGCAGCCGTCCCCGCCGGCGGAACTGGTGCTGCGGGTGACGCCCGGCCCGCGCGCCGACTGGTTCACACCCGAGGCCTTCCGGGTGTTCACCTCGCGCGCGTACCGGGTGTCGTCGGCGAGCAACCGTATCGGGCTGCGCACCGAAGGCCCCGCCCTGGAGCGGGCCCGGCCCGGTGAACTCCCCAGCGAGGGGATGGTGCTGGGCGCCGTCCAGGTCCCGCCGGACGGCCGCCCGGTGGTGTTCCTGGCCGACCATCCGACCACCGGGGGTTATCCGGTGATCGCGGTGGTCCGCACCGCCGACCTCCCTGCCGCGGCCCAGGCGGCCCCGGGCATCCCGGTCCGCTTCCTGGCCGTGCGCCGTCGCTGAGCCGCTGAGCCGCCCCGGCGCCCTCCTCACGCGGCGTCGGCCGGGCGCTCCGGTGCCTGGAGGGCGGCCAGCGCGGCGGAGACGGCGGCCGACGCGCTCAGGTCCAGGCGGGCGCTGGTGCCCTTGCGTCGGTGTCGCATCTCGTCGAGGGCCAGGCGCAGCAGTTGGGGCAGCAGGTCACGGCAGCGCCTGACCACCCAGGCGGTACCGGCGGTGGCCAGCCAGACCAGGCTCGCCTTCTTGGTCGGCGCCGGGAACTCGGGCTCCGCGGACGGCGCCGTCCCGGTGGCCTTGCCGAGCGGGGCGAGCAGCGCGTGGAAACGGGCGGCCAGCTGCCGGTGGCCACGCTCCCCCGGGTGCAGCCGGTCCGCGCTCCACATGGCGCGGTCGGCCAGCCAGGCCCCCTCGGACGCGTGCAGGTGGACGGCCCCGTACCGGTCGGACAGCGCGTGCACCACTGTGTTCACGGCACGCTGCCGGCGGGCCAGCGGGCGGGCCAGGGCGCCCGGGAGCCCGAGCATCGAACCGGGGTCGGGCAGACAGGCCGTGAGCAGGGTCGCGCCCGACGCGGTGAAGGCCGCGTAGACCTGGTCCAGCCGTTCGGCCACCGCATGGATGTCGAAGGTGCAGCGCAGGGTGTCGTTGACGCCTATGACGACGGCGACGATGTCGGGGCGCAGTTCCAGGGCGACCGGGGTCTGGCGTTCCAGTACGTCCCTGGTCTGTGCCCCGCTGACCGCGAGGTTGGTGAAGTCCACGTCCCGCACGGCGAGTCCGCCGGCCAGCAGCGCGGCCCAGCCGCGCCACCCGTCGCCTGCGGGGTCGCCCACGCCCTCGGTCAGGGAGTCCCCGAGCGCCACGAACCGAACGGTTCTCATGCCACGCCCTCCGGCACGACACGCCGGACGGGTACCGCCGTCCCGCTCTCGTCACGCCGGCACGCCACCGGCGCGTCGTGGGCGTTCAGGAACGCCTCCACGGCCGTCCCCCAGTCGAAGCACTCCGCACGCGCGCGTGCGGCCTCCCGGCGCTCGATGCCGGGGCGCTCCAGGAGCATCTCCACGGCGTCGGCGAACGCCTCCCCGCGGTCGGCGGCGACGGCCCCCGCGGACCCGATGACCTCGGGCAGCGCGGAGGAGGCGCTGGCGACCACGGGCGTCCCGCAGGCCATCGCCTCCAGGGCGGCGAGCCCGAAGGTCTCGGCCGGTCCGGGCGCCAGGCAGACGTCCGCGGACGCCTGGAGCGCGCCCAGGGTGCTCCGGTCGGAGACGTGCCCGAGGAAGGTCACCGGCAGCCTGCGGTCCCGCGCCCGCTGTTCGAGACGTTCCCGCAACGGCCCGTCGCCGGCGACGAGCAGCACCACCCGGCGGCCGCGCCGCACCATCGCCTCCAGGGCGTCGAGCGCGGTGCCGGGCCGCTTCTCCACGGACAGCCGCGAGCACATGACGAGCAGCGTCTCGTCCTCGCGCGCGTAGCGTGCCCGCAGGTCGAGGTCGCGCAGCGAGGGGTGACGGCCGATCAGGTCGACGCCCAGGGGAGCGCGTACGACGTTGCGGGCACCGATCCGGATGAACTCCCGTTCGGCGAACTCGGTGGTGCACACCACGCGCGCGTAGGTGTGCGCCGTACGGAGGTTGAGCGCGTCGGCGGTGCGCCGGGACATGTTCTCGGACATGCCCCAGGTGCGCAGGACCCCGTCGGCGGTCTCGTGGGAGACCATCACGGCGGGGATCCGGGCACGCCGGGCCCAGCGGCCGGTCCAGCGCAGGGTGGTGCGGTCGGACACCTCCAGGCGGTCCGGAGCGAGGTGCTCCAGCAGGGTCTGCACCCGCCGCTTGTCGACGAGGACGCGGTAGCCGCCGGTGCCGGGCAGCAGCGGGCCGGGGAGGGTGATGACCCGGCCCTGCTCCTCGTCCCGGTCCGAGTAGCGCTCGCCGGGCACGATCAGGACCGTGTCGTGGCCGGCGGTCACGAAGCCCTTGCCGAGCTCGCGCAGCGCGGTGCGCAGCCCGCCCGAGGAGGGGGCGACGAAGTTGGCCAGCCGGACGATGCGCAGCGGCGCCTGCGCGCTGGACGGGGAGGCCGACGCGGAGGCCGACGGGGAGGTCGACGCGGAGGTGGTCATGCCGCCACCACCGGCCGGCGCGCCGCGAGCACGTCCTCGTAGTGGCCGATCAGCTGGTCGCCGACCGCGGCCCAGGTGCGGCCCTCGACGGTGGCGCGGGCGGCGGCGCCGAACGCGGTCCGCAGGCGGGCGTCGGCGACGAGAGAGGCGACTGCCTCCCGTACGGCGCCGGCGTCGCGCGGCGGGACCAGGAAGCCGGTGCGGCCGTGGTCGACCAGGTCGATGGGTCCGCCGGCGGCGGGTGCCACCACCGGGACGCCGCTCGCCATGGCCTCCTGCACGGTCTGGCAGAAGGTCTCGAAGGGGCCGGTGTGGGCGAAGACGTCGAACGAGGCGAAGATCCGGGCGAGGTCCTCGCCGGTGCGGCGGCCGAGGAAGACCGCGCCGGGCAGGGCCTCGGTGAGGTGGGCCTGGCTGGGCCCGTCGCCCACGATCACGACCTTGACGCCGTCCAGGCCGCAGACCCCGGAGAGGAGTTCGATCTGCTTCTCGGGGGCGAGCCGGCCGACGTAGCCGACGATGACCTCGCCGTTCGGGGCGATCTCCCGGCGCAGTGCCTCGTCGCGGAACTCGGGGCGGAATCGGACGGTGTCCACGCCCCGCTGCCACAGCTGGATTCTGGGCACCCCGTGTGCCTCCAGGTCGCCGATCGAGGCGGTGGACGGGGCGAGGGTGCGGTCGGCCGCGCCGTGGACGGACCGGATCCGCCGCCAGGCGGCCGCCTCGCCGGCGCCCACGTAGGTGCGGGCATATCCGGCCAGGTCGGTCTGGTAGACGGCGACGGTGGGGACACCGAGCCGGGCGGCGGCGGCCATGCCGCGGACGCCGAGGATGAAGGGGCTGGCCAGGTGCACCACGTCGGGGCGGTGCTCGATCAGCGCGGCGGCGAGCTTGCGGCTGGGGAGAGCCACGCGGACCTGGGGATAGCCCGGGAGCGGAAGGGAGGGGACGTGGACGACAGGGCAGGGCGCGGCGGCCGCGGCAAGCCTGTTTCCGGGGGCGGGGGCCGGAGCGACGACGAGGGGAACGTGACCGCGGTCGACGAGGTGTCGGGCGGTCTGAAGCGCGCAGTGGGCCACGCCGTTCACATCGGGGGGAAAGGATTCGGTCACGATGACGACACGCATACCGGTGTTGTCGCCGCGCTGGACGTGGGCGCGTCAAAGTGGATCTTTCCGGTTGTTAAACGTCCCATGAGCGTTGCTCTGCACACCCGAGCAGTCCAGCCGGTGTCCATGCCCGGCTGATCCGCCGGTCACCGCTCGTTCACCCGTCGGGCGGTCGTACGCGCGTACAACGTGTGAGGTATCCCCCGCGGTTCCCGGAGTGCGGCCGTGTCCCCCGTGGTGCCGTGTCCCCCGTGGTGCCGTGTCACACGGCGGGCGTGTCCCGCGTGAAGCGGTGTCCCCCGTGAAGCCGTGTCCCCCGTGGTGTCGTGTCACACGGCGGGCGTGTCCGGTCCGATGCGGCTGCGTACGGCCGTCTGGACCTCGGCCTCCTCGGCGGGGTCGGCGGCGAGCCGGCGGAGCTGTTCGACGACCCGGGCGTCACCGGTCTCGGCGTGCCGGGCGGCGATCTCGCGGGTGGTCTCCTCGCAGTCCCACAGGCATTCGACGGCGAAGCCGGTGGCGAAGGAGGGGTCGGTGGCGGCCAGCGCGCGGGCGGCGCGGCCGCGGAGGTGGGACGAGGCGGTCTCGCGGTAGACGTGGCGCAGGACGGGAGCGGCACAGGCGATGCCGAGCCGTCCGGTGCCGTCGACGAGCGTCCAGAGGGTCGGCGCGTCGGGGCCTTCGCCGCGTACCGCCTCCCGGAGTGCCGCGAGGACCAGTTCGCTGTCCTGGGCACCGCCCCGGCAGGCGAGCATCCGGCCGGCGGCGGCGCCGAGGGCGTCGGGCCGGCGGGCCCAGCCGCGGGCCCTGTCGACGGCGGCGATGCTGCGCATGCGTTCGAAGGCGTCGACGGCGGCCTCCACCACGGTGGCCGTGCCGTCGTCGACCGCGCCCTCGATCAGGCCGAGCGCGTCACGGTCGTTGCTGTCGGCGAGATAGCGCAACGCGGTGCAGCGGGCTCCGTCGGTGCCGCTCCGGGCGGCCCGGAGGATCTCCGGCCGGTCCTCGGGCCCGGCCACGGCGACCAGACACCGGGCGGCGGGCACATGGAGTGCCGCCCCTCGCTCGATGCCCTGCTGGGCCCACTCGAAGACGGCCTGCACGCTCCACCCCGGACGGGGCCCGGTAGGTCGCATCTGGCGTTGCCAGCGGTCGAAGCAGCCGGTCTCCTGCGCGGCGCGCACCCGCGTGGCGATGGATGCGCGGGGATCGTCGGCCCACAGCCGCCAGGGCCGTGGCTCGAAGGCGTCGCGTACGGCGGCGGCCAGTTCGGCCTCGCCCTCGGCGTCGGTGGCGAACCGGGCGAGCACCGGGGCGGCGAGGGCGCGCAGGCCCGCGTCGTCGTCCCGCAGGGCCAGCTCGTCCAGGGCCCAGGCCCAGTTGGTGCCGCCGGCCGCGTACCTGCGCAGCAGTTCGAGGGCGTCCCGCCTGCCGTAGGAGGCGAGGTGCCCGAGCACGGCCAGCGCGAGGCCGGTGCGGGACTCCTCGGGATCGAGGACGTCCTCGGGGTCGAAGAGGTGCGCCTCGACGGCGTCGAGCTCGCCGTTCAGGTCGAGGTAGAGCCGGGCGTAGTACAGGGAGCGGTTCTCCACCTGCCAGTCGTGGCGTGGGTCGCTCAGCACACAGTGGTTCAGAGCCGCGAGCGCCTCGGCGCGCGGGGCGGTGAGCGCGTGCAGCGTGCCGTCGCCTCGGCCCCGCTGGAGCAGGCCGAGCAGCGTGCCGCTGGGCGCTATGACCGGATCGAACATGGGAAACAGCCTCACATCAAGCGTCGACGCAACCGGAGAACACGCACTACCTGGCCGCGTGACACAACGTCGGAGCGCCCGCCGTCTCTTGCTTGCTGTAGACCATTTCTCTCTGCCTCTCGTCAGTGGCCCATGCGGGCCGATCACGGCCCGCGCGGTGCGGCAACACCTGCCCAGCCATCGCGTCCGTGAATCACGACGTCATGATGACTCGGCACTTCGACCTGCCGCGACCGAAATTTCGGCGGCCCTGTACCGCCTCCCCCGTTTTGTGTCTTTTAGCTGGTCAGAACAGATGGGTCAGTGGGTACCGAACAGTTCCAGAAGGTCCGTCTTGCCGAACATCCGGGCGGTGTCGACGGCCGACGGAGTGCCCACCGCCGGGTCCGCGCCCGCCTCCAGGAGCACTCTGATCACTTCCGCCTCACCTTTGAAGACCGCTCCGGCGAGCGGTGTCTGGCCTCGGTCGTTGACCCGGTCCGCCTCGGCGCCCCGGGCGAGCAGCTCACGCACCGCCTCGGCGTGTCCGTGGTAGGCGGCGAGCATCACGAGGGAGTCGCCGCGGTCGTTGGTGAGGTTGGCCGGAACGCCCGCGTCGAGGTACGCCACGAGCGCCTCGGTCCCGCCCTGCCGGGCCAGATCGAAGATCTTGGTCGCCAGCTCCACGACCTCGGGGTCGGGGGCTTCGCTCATCACCGGGACCGCCTCTCCTGTGTGCTGCGGGGACTTGCGCGGACGGAGGGAGCGTACGGCAACGGACGGGCCGCACGGCCGTACGAGTGATTCGCCAGCGTACTGGCTCAGGGTGCACATGACCGGATCTGTCCGAGGTAAAGATCACGGCAGCCACAGGTCGAGAATGATCCGCCAGCCGGGTGAAATCAACCGAAATTCACCCAATCGCACCTTTAATCATATGGATACCTGCTGTGATGCTGGAAGAACTCATGGTGACTGTCCCCCTTCGACACCAGGAGATCTCACATGATCCTCTCCATCTCAGGCGTCATCGTGCTCGGCATCATCGTCTTCCTCTTCTTCCGCAAGGACGGACTGAAGCCGTCGCACGCCACGGTCTCGGCGCTCTTCGGGTTCTATCTCGCGAGCACGGCCATCGCGCCGAGCATCAAGGCGGGCGGCGAGAGCCTCGCGAGCCTGCTCGGCGGCATCAAGTTCTGACGCTCCTCCCGCCCGTACGCACCACCAGGAGACAGCAGTGGCCCGGCGCCCCCTCCCCCGCATCCTGAGCAACGGCACCGCGCAGCTCGCCCGAAGCCGGGAGCTGGCCCGGACGGCTGCCGACAACGCCACCGACGTCCTCCACCCGCTCATCACCGTCACCCGCGGACTGGGCAGGCTGGCCTCGGCCGGACGGCAGAGATGGGCGCAGACCCCCAAGGACAAACGCGGGCCACTGCTCTTCCTGGTGGCCTCGGTCGTCCTGGTCGTGGCGCTGGTGCCGTACGGACCGCTGCTCGCCGTCATCACCCTGATGGCGGCGAGCGCCTGGCAGGGCCGTGACCGCACCCCGCCCCCGCCGGAGGGCCCCGACGAGTCGCAGACCCAGCGGCTCCAGTCCCTGTACGAGGCCCTGGTGCCGTACTTCTCGGCCGCCGAGGACCCGGCGCCGCTGTACGCGCACGGCGGGGAGTGGGAGAAGGCCTTCCTCGCCCACGAGTTCGACGACACGGGCCGGATCGGCCAACTGGTGCTCCGCTACCCCGCCTACTTCCCGGACGGCGAGCCCGCGGCCCGCGCGGGGATCGAGCATCTGCTCACCGCGAAGTCCGGGCGGGGCCGCGAGTACCACTTCGCGTGGGACGAGGAGGCCAACCAGCTCACGGTGACCGTCCTCGCCCCGCTGCCCACCGACATCGCGGCCCAGCGCTTCGTCACCGCGCCGGGCGAGACGGTCCTCGGCTTCACCGACCCCACCGAGGTCCTGCGCACCCTCCCGCTCGCGTACGGCGAGGAGCAGCGCGACGTGCCGCCGGTCGTCTGGCGCACCGGCGCCCGTTCCACCGAACCCCACCTGCTGGTCGTGGGCCGCCCCGGCAGCGGCACCTCGACGCTGCTGCGCTCCGTCGCCCTGCAAGCCCTCCAGTACGGAGACGTGCTCGTCGTGGAGGGCGGCGGCGCCGGCGAGTACGCCTGCCTGGGCGGCCGGGACGGGGTCCTCGCCGTGGAGTGCGGCCTGACCGGGGCGCTGGCCGCCCTGGAGTGGGCCGCGCACGAGACGGAACGGCGGCTCATCGCCCTCAACCTGGCCCGGCAGGGAGGCCACCCGGCGCCGGAGGACTGCAAACGTCCGCTGTGGATCCTGCTGGACCGCCCGAGCGCCTTCGTCCACCTGGCCTCGACCGACGGGCACCAGGACCCGCAGTCCCTCCTCCAGGTCCCCCTCCGGCACGGCCGCGCGGCGAACGTCACCGTGGCGGTCGCCGAACACCTCGACGCCTCGGACGCGCTGAACGAGGCGGTACGACAGCACACCCGCGCGCGTGTCGTCCTCGGACCGGCGCTGCCGGACGAGCTCGTGGCGGTGCTGGGGGCGCCGCCGCACACGACCCCGCTGACCCATGTGCCGCCGGGCCGGGGTTACGCCCGGCTGGGGCACGGTCCGGTGCTGCGCCTCCAGGTACCGGCGACACCGGACCCGTACGACGACGCGACGAGCGACGCGGACCGGGAGGCGGTGCTGAACCTGCTGCCGCCCCTGAACGCGCCCGCCCAAGCGGTCCCGGTGGAAGCGGTGCCCGCGGACGCGGTACCGGCGGAAGCTGTGCCCGCGGACGCGGTACCGGCGGAGGCCGCCGTCGCCGAGGGCTGACGTACCGGCCCTGGCGACACACCCGCGGCCAGGTCCCTACGCCACATACCTACGCCACGAACGACCTCGGCGACTCGCTCCCCCCACTGGCCCCCGACTCCACCAGCCGCGCCGCCGCGGCCAACCGCACCGCCGCCTCCTCGGCCACCGCTCCCCCCACGGTGAACGGGAGGCGCACGTACCCCTCGAAGGCCCCGTCGACCCCGAAGCGGGGCCCGGACGGAACCCTCACCCCGACCCGCTCGCCCGCCTCCGCGAGCCGGGAACCGGACAGCCCCCCGGTCCGCACCCACAGCGTCAGCCCGCCCCTGGGCACCTCGAACTCCCAGTCCGGCAGCTCGCGGCGCACCGCGGTCACCAGCGCGTCCCGGTTCTCGCGGGCCTGGGCCCGGCGCAGGTCGACTGCCTGCGCCCAGCCCTCGGTGCTGAACAGCCAGTTCACCGCGAGCTGCTCCAGCACCGGAGTCCCCAGGTCGGCGTAGGCGCGCGCGGCGACCAGGCTGCGGATGACGTCGGGAGCGGCCCGTACCCAGCCGATCCGCATGCCCGCCCAGAACGCCTTGCTGGCCGAGCCGACCGTGATGACCGTCGAGCCGGCCGGATCGAAACCGCAGACCGGGCGGGGCATGGTCACGTCCTCGTCCAGCCACAGCTCGCTCATGGTCTCGTCGGCGACCAGCACCGTCCCCGCCGAGCGGGCCGCGTCCACCAGCCGGCGCCGCTGGTCGTCGTCGGCGAGCGCCCCGGTGGGGTTGTGGAAGTCGGCGACCACGTACGCGATCCGGGGCGCCGCGTCCCGCAGCACCTGACGCCAGCGGTCCACGTCCCAGCCGCCCAGCCCCTCGGCCATCGCCACCGGCACCAGCCGGGCGCCCGCCTCCCGCATCAGCTGGAGGATGTTGGCGTACGACGGGGACTCGACGGCGATGCGCTCGCCCCGGCCGCCGAAGAGATGGCAGATGGCGTCGATCGCGCCCATCGCCCCCGTCGTGACCATGATCTGCTCGGGCATGGTGGGGATACCGCGGGCGGTGTAGCGCTCGGCGATCATCGAGCGGAGGATCGGGAGCCCGGCCGGGTAGTCACCGTGGGTGTGGGCGTACGGCGGGAGTTCCTCCAGGGCGCCCTGAACGGCCCGGGTCAGCCAGGGCTCCGGGGCCGGCAGGGCCGCGGTGCCCAGGTCGATCACCGAGCCGAGCGCCTCGGGGGGCAGCGGCTCCAGACCCCGGGCGGGCAGCGGGTTGCCGGCCGGGACGGCGGTCCAGCTGCCGGCGCCGCGCCGGGACTCCAGGAACCCCTCCGCGCGCAGCGCCTCGTACGCCGCCGCGACGGTCGTCCGGCTGACGGACAGGGAGAGCGCCAGTTCGCGTTCGGCGGGCAGCCTGGCGGCGACCGGGACGCGGCCCTCCAGCACCAGCAGCCGGACGCCGTCGGCGAGCGCGCGGTAGGCGGGCGGCCGCCGGGTGCCGGGGCCGGCCGGGCGGTCCTGTTGCGAGTTGAGCAGCCGGGCGAGCTGAGCGGCTCCCACCGCCGAAGTCCACTGCGCCATGAGAATCAGTCCACCTTCCCCGAATTGGCCATGGATGGCTCTCCCTCCCAAGCCACAGAGTGACACGGGTCAGTCCACCTTTTCCACCTTTCCCACTCTGGGGGTCCCCCTTGTCCACGCAAGGCCGTCTCGGGCGACGGTTGGTCCAGCTCTATGCGGGACTCACGCTGTACGGCGTGAGTTCCGCCCTTCTCGTCGTGGCCGGTCTGGGTCTGGAGCCGTGGGGCGTACTGCACCAGGGGCTCGCCGGACACACCGGGCTGAGCATCGGCACGGTGGCGATCGTCGTGGGTGCGGCCGTACTGCTCCTGTGGATCCCGCTGCGCCAGCGCCCGGGGCTGGGCACGGTCTCCAACGTGTTCGTCATCGGCCTCGCCATGAACGCCACGCTCGCCGTCGTCCCGGTGGCGCACGCGTTCGCCGTGCGGGTCCCGCTGATGGCGGCGGGCATCGTGCTGAACGGGGCGGCGACCGGTCTGTACATCGCGGCGAGTTTCGGGGCGGGGCCGCGGGACGGCCTGATGACGGGGCTGCACCGGCGCACCGGCCGGTCGATCCGGCTGATCCGGACGGCCATCGAGGTCGCCGTCGTGGTCACCGGTTTCGCACTCGGCGGGACCATCGGGGTCGGCACCCTCCTGTACGCGGTGGCCATCGGACCGCTCGCGCAGCTGTTCCTCAAGGTGTTCGCCGTCCCGGCGGCACCGGGCCGCAGCACGGTCGTTGCCGCGGGGTCACCCGGGCAGGTCATACTGCGCAAGTGAGCACGCCGATCCGCCACCCGTACCTCGACCACCCCGGCCCCATCGCCTTCGCCCACCGGGGCGGGGCCGCGGACGGCCTGGAGAACACCGTGGCGCAGTTCCGGCGCGCGGTCGACCTCGGCTACCGCTACATCGAGACCGATGTGCACGCCACGGCGGACGGCAGGCTCGTCGCCCTCCACGACGACACCCTGGACCGGGTCACCGACGGGGCCGGCCGGATCGCCGACCTGCCGTGGGACGACGTACGGCACGCGCGCGTGGGGGGCCGCGAACCGCTCCCCCTCTTCGAGGAGCTGCTGGAGGAGTTCCCGGACGTCCGCTGGAACGTGGACGCCAAGGCCGAGCCGGCGCTCCGCCCGCTCCTCGACCTGATCGAGAAGACGGACTCCTACGACCGTGTCTGCGTCGGCTCCTTCTCGGAGGCGCGGGTGCTGCGCGCCCAGCGGCTGGCGGGCCCGCGGCTGGCCACTTCGTTCGGTACCCGCGGTGTGGTCGGGCTGCGGCTGCGCTCCTGGGGGCTGCCCGCGTCGGTGCGCCGCTCGGCGGTCGCGGCGCAGGTGCCCGAGTCCCAGTCGGGGGTCCCGGTGGTCGACCGGCGGTTCGTGCGCGCGGCCCACGCGCGCGGGCTGCACGTCCACGTGTGGACGGTCAACGAGGCGGAGCGGATGCACCGGCTCCTGGACCTGGGTGTCGATGGCATCATGACCGATCACATCGACACGCTGCGCGAGGTCATGAAGGACCGGGGCGTCTGGGTCTGAGAAGCGCGGCCGGCACCGCTGCGGAGAGGGCGAGGGCACGGGTGGGCACCGAGACCGTGCGGACGGAGGCCTTGGACGAGGCCGCCGAACTGCGGCGCGAACAGCGCGGATGGTATTTCTACGACTGGGCCTGCTCGGTCTACTCGACGAGCGTCCTCACCGTGTTCCTGGGCCCCTACCTGACGTCGGTGGCCGACCACGCGGCGGACGCCGACGGCTATGTGCACCCGCTCGGCGCCCCGGTCCGGGCCGGCTCCTTCTTCGCCTACTCGGTCTCCCTGTCGGTGATCGTGGCCGTGGTGCTGATGCCCCTGGTGGCCGGCGCGGCCGACCGTACCGGCCGCAAGAAGCACCTGCTCGGCGTGGCCGCGTACACCGGGGCCGCGGCGACGACCGGGATGTTCTTCCTGGACGGCGACCGCTATCTGCTCGGCGGGCTGCTGCTGGTCGTCGCGAACGCGGCCCAGAGTGTCGCGCTGATGCTCTACAACTCCTACCTCCCCCAGATCGCGCCGCCGGAGGAACGCGACACCGTCTCCTCGCGGGGCTGGGCCTTCGGGTACGCGTCCGGTTCCCTGGTGCTCGTCGCCGACCTGGTCCTGTACTCGGCGCACGACTCGTTCGGCCTCTCCGAGACGGAGGCGGTCCGGATCTGTCTGGCCGGCGCCGGCCTGTGGTGGGGCCTCTTCGCCCTGATGCCGCTACGGCGGCTGCGCGACCGGGGCGGCCGCACCGTCGCCGGGGCGACCGCGCCGGGGCTGCGTCAACTCGCGGCGACCGTCCGGGACATGCGACGTCACCCGTTGACACTGTCCTTCCTGCTCGCGTACCTCGTCTACAACGACGGCATCCAGACGGTGATCTCCCAGGCCTCCGTCTACGGCTCCGAGGAACTGGGGCTCGGTCAGTCGACGCTCATCGGTGCCGTGCTGATGGTGCAGGTGCTGGCCGTGGCGGGCGCCCTGACGATGGGGCGGCTCGCCCGGGCGTACGGGGCGAAGCGCACGATTCTCGGCTCGCTGGTGGCGTGGACGGTGACGCTGGCGGCGGGGTACTTCCTGCCGGCCGGGGCGCCGGTGTGGTTCTTCGTCCTCGCGGGCGGTATCGGTCTCGTCCTCGGTGGCAGCCAGGCCCTGTCGCGCTCCCTGTTCTCCCATCTCGTACCGCCCGGCAAAGAAGCCGAGTACTTCGCGGCGTACGAGGTGAGCGATCGGGGGATGAGCTGGCTGGGACCGTTGTTGTTCGGGATCACCTACCAGCTGAGCGGAAGCTACCGTTCGGCGATCATCTCGCTGGTGGCCTTCTTCGTCATCGGGTTCGCGCTGCTCGCGCGGGTACCGGTACGGAGGGCGATCCGCGAGGCCGGCAATCCGGTTCCGCACAGGATCTAGCAAGGAAGATTTAGCGTTCAACGCGAAAGGGCGGTAGTGTACGCGTTTGGCCTGCCAGGCGTACCGTTACTGCGCGTCAAAGATGCCGAAACGCTGGGTGACATCTGTTAGCAGATGTGACAAACCGGGCACTGGTGGGTACAACAAGGGGCGGCTACGACGGCGACGCATGACCCGGAACGGGAATCTTTACCGCCGACCGGACGTTGACCGGATGACGACGACAGCGACACCTGTCCTGTGGGCGACAAGCCCGGGAGGCACGATTCATGAGTGAGCGAGCTCTTCGCGGTACGCGCCTCGTGGTGACCAGCTACGAGACGGACCGCGGTATCGACCTGGCCCCGCGCCAGGCCGTGGAGTACGCATGCGAGAAGGGGCACCGGTTCGAGATGCCCTTCTCGGTCGAGGCGGAGATCCCGCCGGAGTGGGAGTGCAAGGTCTGCGGGGCCCAGGCACTCCTCGTGGACGGCGACGGCCCTGAAGAGAAGAAGGCCAAGCCCGCGCGTACCCACTGGGACATGCTGATGGAGCGGCGCACCCGTGAGGAACTCGAAGAGGTCCTCGAGGAGCGTCTTGCGGTTCTGCGCTCCGGGGCGATGAACATCGCGATTCATCCCAGGGACAGCCGTAAGTCCGCATAGTCCCGTTTAACGGGAAGCCGACACAACCGATACCGAGGGCGCCGTACGTTCTGTGAACGTACGGCGCCGTCGGTTTTCGGCGCTCCCGGTCACTCCCGGTTCTCGCTGACCCCGGCGCGGGGCCCCGCGCCGGGGTCAGCGGGTCAGTGGCGGCCGCTCCCCCGCGGGCTCGTCACCCCGGTCCGGTCCGTCGTTCCTGATCACCTCGCCCTGGACCACCTTGCCGTCCGGGCGGTGCATACGGGCCTGCTGGAAGGCGTTGCCCAGGGTGCCAGGGGCGGCGGCGCGCAGTTTGCGGTCCAGGGCGCGTTCCGTGAGGCGGGAGACGGCCTTCTGGACCGGCGGCAGCAGGAGCAGCAGGCCGAGGGCGTCGGAGACCAGACCGGGGATCATGAGGAGCAGGCCGCCCAGCATCATCAGCCCGTTGCCACCGCCGCGCTCCGGGGAGCCGCCGCGCTGGATCGCCTCGTTGAGGCTCTGGAAGGCCCGGCGGCCGGCCCGCTTGATGACCACGGAACCGGCCACCAGGCCCGCCACGAGCAGCAGGAACACCGTCATCCCGCCGGCCGCGCCCGCGACCACCGTGAGCAGCCAGATCTCCAGCACCAGCCAGGCCGCGAGGCCCAGCGGCAGATATCTGGCGAGCCGGGAGCGGCGGGGCCGGGTGGTGTACGGAGGGGTCTGCGCGCCAGTCGTCATGCCCCCAGTGTGCCTGGGCGCGGCTCAGTGCGGGATAAGGGGATGATCAGCCGGATCTGTGAGGTTTCCGGACCCCGGCAGAGGTGGCCGCGGCCCGTGTCCCCTGGCCTGCCGACGCCGTCCGCCAGGGCTCCCGGCACCCCTCGGCCGGGACTCCCCGCACCCGTCGGCCGGAACTCCCGGCACCCGTCGGCCAGGGCTCCCGGCGCGCCCCTCGGCCAGGGCTCCCGGCGCCCTGTCCGCTAGGGCTGCCCGCCCTTGCCGGTGATCTTGCCGACCCGCTCGGTGACGCCCCACGAGGTGACCCGCCACAGGGCCTCCACCAGGATGTCCCGGCTCATCTTGGAGTCGCCCAGCTCACGCTCCACGAACGTGATGGGCACCTCGACGACGTGGAAACCGGCCTTGACCGCGCGCCGGGCCAGGTCGACCTGGAAGCAGTAGCCCTGGGAGGCGACCTCGGTGAGCCCGAGGCCTTCCAGGGTCTCGCGGCGGAACGCGCGGTAGCCGCCGGTGATGTCGCGCAGCGGGAGGTCGAGGGCGAGCCGGGAGTACAGCGAGCCGCCCCGGGAGATGAACTCGCGCGACTTCGGCCAGTTGACGACCCGGCCACCGGGCACCCAGCGGGAGCCGAGCACCAGGTCGGCGCCCTTCAGCGCGGTCAGCAGCCGGGGCAGCTCCTCCGGCTGGTGGGAGCCGTCGGCGTCCATCTCCACGAGCACGCCGTACCCGTTGTCCATGCCCCAGCGGAACCCCGCGAGGTAGGCGGCGCCGAGCCCTTCCTTGCCCTTGCGGTGCAACACCTGGACCTGGTCGTCCTCGGCGGCCAGTTCGTCGGCGAGCTTGCCCGTACCGTCGGGGCTGTTGTCGTCCGCCACCAGAACGTGCGCCTCGGGGACGGCCTGGCGCACCCGGCCGACGATGGACTTGATGTTCTCCGCCTCGTTGTAGGTCGGAATGATCACCAAGGCCGTGCCGAGCGGGCCGAACTGCCTACCCTGGGCCTTTGCCGCGAGGGTCCCGTCGCCGTCGTTCACTGCTGCCCCTTCATGTCGTACGCAGGGGTCCACCATAGTGGCCACGGCCTGCGCCGACGTGACGGCTCGTGCGTACGGTGGTGTCGATTGCACAAGAACGGGGTAAGGATGCCCGTTTCAGGCGGCCGCCATCCGTGTCCTGCCTGCGGATGGGGGCCCGGCGCCCTTCGGGCCGACCTGGGGCCCGCTGGCTGCGGGTCGACCGAAAGCCGTTGTCTACTGAGCTCCGGGCCCCACCCGGGTCGCACCTCCCGACCGGCCGGAACGTTCCCTCGTCGGCGCGGGCGCTGAGCCTGGCTCCCAGTGACGGTGCCCCGGTGCGGCACACCGTCCCTGACCCAGCGGCGCTTGCGGCGAGTGCGCGAACTGCTCCCCGGTCGGGCGTCCGGTGGTGGACTCGGCCGAACCTACCGGCCCCCTGCCGCTGGCTGTCAACAGCCGTTTGACCTGCACGAATACCCTCAAACCCCTGGTCAGGGCGGAGGATGCGCAGGTCGCGCGACGGGCCGGCGGCCGATGATCACGACCGCGCCACCCCGGGAGATCACTCGCCCGGCCGTACGAATGCGGTCCGCTCACTCGCCCGGTCGTACGAACACCGTTCGGCCGCCGACCACCGTGCGCAGGCAGACCGGCAGCTCGTGTCCCGGGGTCAGATCGGGCAGGCCGGGGGTGCCGGAGCGGGGATCGGTGGACCAGCGGGCGACCCGGTCGTCCGGTGCCTGCACCACCAGTTCCTCGGTGCGCCAGACCGCGTAGTCGGCGGGCGCGCCGGGCACCAGCACACCGGCGTCGTCCCGGCCGATCGCCCGCCAGCCGCCGCGGGTGTGCGCGGTGAACGCGGCGCGGACCGAGACGCGGTGCTCGGGCGTGTGGTGGAAGGCGGCGGCCCGGACGGTCCCCCAGGGGTCGAGCGGGGTGACCGGGCTGTCGGATCCGAAGGCGAGCGGGACCCCGGCCTTCAGGAGGGCCGCGTAGGGGTTGAGGGTGCGGGCCCGCTCGGCGCCGAGGCGCTGCGCGTACATGCCGTCCGCCCCGCCCCACAGCGCGTCGAAGGCGGGCTGCACGGAGGCGATCAGGCCGAGCTCGGCGAAGCCCGCGATGTGGGCGGGCGCGAGCATCTCGGCGTGCTCGACCCGGTGCCGGGCGGCCCGGACGCGGGCGAGGCCGATCTTCTCGGCGGCGGTGCGCACGCCCTCCACGACGGCCGTCACGGCGGCGTCGCCGATGGCGTGGAAGCCCGCCTGGAGTCCGGCCTCGGTGCAGGCGACGACATGGGCGGCGACGGCTGCCGCGTCCAGGTAGGCGGCGCCGGTGTGGTCCGCGTCGGCATACGGCTCGTGCAGGCAGGCGGTGTGCGAGCCGAGGGCTCCGTCGACGAACAGATCGCCGGCGGCACCGAGCGCGCCCAGCTCCCGCGCCTTCTCGGCGTCCTCCTCCGCCCAGTAGCCGACGACGCGTGGGCCGGGCAGTCCGGCGGCGAGGCGCAGCAGCCCGGTGAAGTCGTCCTCGGAGGAGATCTTCGGCCCGCCGCACTCGTGCACCGTGCCGATGCCGAGCGAGGCCGCGTGCGCGAGGGCGGCTCGCTGGGCCTCGGCACGCTGCGCGGGCGTCACGGCCGCGAACGCCGCGGCCCGTACGGCATGGTGGGCGTCGCCCGTCAGCGGGGCGTCCTGACGGGCGGCCGTATCCGGGACCAGGTCCAGCAGGGGGGTGGTGACGACGGCCGAGTGGACGTCGATACGGGAGAGGTAGAGCGGCCGTCCGCCGGTGGCCGCGTCCAGCTCGGCCCGGCTCGGCGGCCGTCCACCGGCCCAGCGGGAGGCGTCCCAGCCGTGCCCGAGCAGCACCCGGTCGTCCGGGCGGGCAGCCGCGAAATCCCTGACCAGCGCCAGGGCCTCGGCCGCCGAGGCCGCGCCCGAAAGGTCGAGCCCGGTCAGCGCGAGTCCGGTGGACGTGGTGTGGACATGGGCGTCGGTGAAGGCGGGGGTGACCAGCGCGCCGTCCAGGTCGACGACCTCGTCGACCCCGTCCGCGAACGCGTCGGCGGCTCCCTCGGACCCGACCCAGGCGACCTGCCCGCGTTCCACGACCATCGCGGTCGCGAACGGATCGGCGGGGCTGTGCACCTCGCCGCGACGGAGGAGAACGGTCTTGTGCTGGTCGGCGCGATCACTCATAGGGGACAGTCTCGCGCCTCACACCGCCAGCCGTGGGACCGGGGGCTCCTGGAAGCGCTGCCCATCCGCGCCCGACCCGCCGCGTCGCCGTTCAGATCCTCGGCGGCCGTGCCTCATAGGGCGTCGACAGCACCACCGTCGTCCGCGTGGACACTCCCGCCAGGCTGCGCAGCCGCGCCAGCAGCTCCTCCAGCTCGTGGGGCGTGGCCACCCGCACCTTGAGGATGTAGTTCTCGTCCCCGGCCACACTGTGGCACGCCTCGATCTCGGGGACGCCGGCCAGCCGGTCCGCGATGTCGTCGGGGGCGCTGGGATCGAACGGTTTCACCGAGATGAACGCAGTCATGGGCAGCCCGACGGCCTCCGGGTCGACGACCGCGGCATAGCCGCGGATGACGCCGCGCTGTTCCAGCCGGCGCACCCGCTGGTGCACGGCCGACGTGGAAAGGCCCGTGGCCTTGCCCAGGTCCGTGTAGCTCATCCGCCCGTCCTTGACGAGCAGCTGCACGATTTGACGGTCGAGCTCCTCCATGGCGCAAAAGCTACAGGGCGCCCGATCTGATCGGATACCTCAGCGGCGCAGGTCATAGCCGGTTCGTGATGTCACGGAGGGCAGGCTGTGGGTCGCCTGAGGGACAAAAACACCGCACCGGGCACCTGCGAACGGCATGTGACGAACGACACAGCTCCCGGGCGGGCTCTGTGATGGTCTCGTGATTACCGCCGAGACCGGACGGGAAGTGCTTGCTGTGGTCGAGGCCGCAGTGCCGTCACGGCCCAGCCCGAGGGGGAGTACCCATGCAGAGTCTTAAGCGCCCTGGTCGTACCACG
Organism: Streptomyces humi; assembly: GCF_001005085.2. Lineage (GTDB taxonomy): Bacteria > Actinomycetota > Actinomycetes > Streptomycetales > Streptomycetaceae > Streptomyces > Streptomyces humi. The sequence continues at coordinate 42,371 of NZ_LBMU02000065.1, read as the reverse complement.
CCCAAGCGCCCGCAGTTGGTCGTCGAGCCCGAGCCGGAGGGCGTCGAATCCGACCCCTACGAGGCCGAGGAACTGGACGCCTACGACACTTTCGAGATGTTCCGGGTGGTCTGCCCGGACTGCGCGCAGCCCATCGCGCTGCTGGCGGACGAGGAGTTTCTGCCGGAGCACGCGCTGTGCGCCTCGCCGTGGAACCCGTTCGGCCTGACGGTCTGTGCCGGTACGGGCCGCGCGGCCGCCGACGCCCCGTCCGCGGACGAGTCGGCCGAGCCGCAGGAGCAGGACACCGCCCTCCTGCTCACCCTCCCGCAGGGTCTGGACTGGCGGACGCAGCCCTTCTCGCACGTCGGCGGCCCGGGCTCACGCCCGATGCGCGTACCGGCGATGCGCTTCGGCGGCGACACCGTCAGCCGTCAGGCCGCCTGAGTCACCGCACCTCACTCCAGTACCTGCCCTGCACCATGGCGCGCAGGCTGCCGTGGTGCAGGATCAGTGTGTCCGGATCCGCCGGGACGGCGGCCTCGCCGAAGTACACCTGCCGGTAGGCGATGCGCAGCATCACGATCGCGTGCCGCAGGGCGGCGTACAGGGTGTGGAACTCCATGTCCCGCGGGGCGTGGCCGGTCAGGCGGGCGTAGCGGGCCTCGATGCGGTCGCGGCGCAGGAAGCCGGGCAGGCCGGACTGCCCGGAGGCGACCGTGAGGTCCTGGAAGAAGCGGTGCAGGTACACGGTCCAGCCGAGGTCCACCTCGCGCGGGGCCGGTGCCGCCATCTCCCAGTCGAGGACGGCGACGGGGTCGAAGCCGTCGTAGACGATGTTGCCGATGCGCGCGTCACCCCAGTTGAGGACCGGGGCGCCGGGCTCGTGCGGCCACAGTTCCGCCAGCCGGTCGAACGCGGCCTCGATCAGGGGAGAGCGGGCCAGTCCGTCCACCACCCAGTCGTAGTAGGCGCGTTGGGAGCGGACGTGCCGGCCCAGCGCATCGCCCTCACCCGGCAGTGTGAGGAACCCGGCCTGTGCCAGGGGGACTTGGTCGTGGATCCGGGCCAGCAGGCCGACCGAAGCCGCTTCCAGGTGCTCGCGTTCGCCGTCGGTCGCCGCGTGCAGCCAGTTCCCCTCGTACGTGTAGGGCATGACGTCGGGCGGGACACGCCCCGCCACCCGTGCCATGACGAAGAAGGGCGCGCCGAGCGGTTCCGGGTCCTCTTCGAGCCACAGCACCCGCGGCACGGGCACGTCCGTGTGCTCACCGACCAGCCGCATGGTGCGGTACTGCCGGGTCATGTCGTACGAGGGGAAGACCGTGTACGCCGACGGGTCCGCAGCCAGCCTCAACGCGCAGGCCCGGACGGGCGGTCGGGGGTGCTCGATGTCGAAGAGCAGGGTTTCGCTGGAGAGACCGTTGGAGGCGGGCACGGTGATGCCGACGGCTCGGGCGCCGGGGAGCCGGGCGTCCAGCCAGGCGGTCAGCCGCCGCGCGAGTTCGGCGGGATCGCGGGTCGTGGTGCGCGGGCGCGGTTTCGCGGTCATGCCGGCCTCCTCTCTCAGGGCGCCACCGAGTCGAAGCCGGTGAAGCCGCTCGGATCGTGTCTGCCGAACGAGCCGTGCTCGAAGATCCCGTGGCCGACGCGGCCGTCCAGGCGGAACCGGGCGGAGTGGTCGGTGACGCCGTAGGCGGCGCGGGGATGCGCCGCGGTCATGTCGTAGGTACGGCGGTCCGTCCACCCCGGTCCCTGCCAGGTGCCGTGCTGCCAGTCGTCGGCGGGCGGGTAGCCGGCGCCGACCGCGAGCGGCGAGGAGGCGAGGATCTCCACCTCCAGTTCCCGGGGTTCGCGCGGGCCGCCGAGGTGGACGACGGCCCGCTCCGGCTGCCGGGTACCGCTGCGGTAGCCGATCTCGGCCTGGGGCCAGCCGAGTTGGCGGTCGGGGTGGCCGTCGCGGAGCAGGGTGGCGTCGTTGAGGGTGCGGTAGCCGTCGGCGTCCTCCTGGACGACGACCATCAGGAAGCGGTCCTCGAAGCGGACCGGGGACCAGATCCAGTGGAAGCCCTCGGTCGGGTGCGCCTCGGCGAGCCGGCCGCCCTCCTCCCCCGGGATCGGCCGCACGCCCCAGCTGCGGTCCCGGGTGCCCGTCCAGCCGCCCGGGTCGACGCGGAACTCCGCGCCGCCGGCCCGGATCACCCCGGAGACCCCGCCGGCCTGCACGAACCTGCGGCCCTCCAGTGTCAGGCGGTCACCGCGGCGCTGGAGGTGGTGCGGCTCCCACAGCGGCGGGAAGCCGGCGGTCCAGGTGAGGTCGTAGGAGATCAGGTCGTCGTCGCAGATCAGACGGAAGCGTCGGAGCGGCTCCGCCACCTCGATGCGCAGCGGGCCGACCGTCAGGCGCATCCGGTCCTCGCCGAGGGCGTCCGAGGCGCGGACCGCGTGCAGGGTGTCGCCGGTGCGCAGGGTGGCGTAGGCGTCGATCACACCGACGTTCGGATAGACGCCGAGGCCGAGGACGAGCAGGGCGGCGCCGGAGTGGTCGAGGACGTGGAAGATGCAGCGGTCGTAGGCGTTGCGGTCCCCGGTGGCGACGTGCCGCATGGAGAGCGGGACCTGGTGCACGGGGTACTCGTCGAGCGGTACGGGACGGTCGTCGGCCATGGCAGGGCCTCCCCCGGTGGCTGGCAACGGCCCGGCTGACGGTACGTCAGAAGGCGTCGGGAGGCCAGATCCGGGAGGGGACGCCCGCGAACTCACGCGCGATTCGCGGGATCGGTGACCTGGGCGGCCGCCGCCGCGTTGGCCGGGCATGACGACCACGTACTCGGTCCTCGGCCGTCAGCGCCGGATCTTCGTCCCCCCGCCCGCAGCCTCGCTCCCGCCGCCCGCGCCGCAGGATCCGCCGATCTACCGCGAGTTGATGCGGATCTGGGCCGACCGGGGCCGCGCCCTGCCGGGCCGCCACGACCCGGAGTGGGTCAGGCTGGCGGCTCCGACGGTCGTACGGGGGCAGTTCAGCGGCTTTCCGGCCCTGCCACATGACGGGCGATGACCATCCGCTGGATCTGGTTGGTCCCCTCGACGATCTGTAGCACCTTGGCCTCCCGCATGTAGCGCTCGACCGGGAAGTCCGCGGTGTAGCCGTAGCCGCCGAGTATCTGGACGGCGTCGGTGGTGACCTTCATCGCGGTGTCGGTGCAGTGCAGCTTGGCCATGGCGGCCTGCCGGGCGAACGGGCGGCCCGCGTCGCGCAGCCGGGCCGCCGCGAGGTAGAGGGCGCGTCCGGCCTCGATCTGGGTGGCCATGTCGGCGATCATGAAGCGCAGGCCCTGGAAGTCGGCGATGGGATGCCCGAACTGCCGCCGCCCGGTGGCGTAGGCGACCGCCTCGTCCAGGGCGGCCTGGGCCAGGCCGATCGCGCAGGCCGCGATGCCGAGCCGGCCCGAGTCCAGGGCGGACAGGGCGATGGCGAAGCCCTGCCCCTCCTCGCCGAGGCGGCGCTCGTCCGGGACCCGGACGTCGTCGAAGTGGACCTGGGCGGTGGGCGAGCCCTTCATGCCCATCTTCTTCTCCGGCACCGCGCCGCTCAGGCCCTCGGCGTCGCCGGGGACCAGGAAGGCGGTGATGCCGTGCGAGCCCTCGCCGCCGGTGCGGGCCATGACGGTGTAGAAGTCGGCGATGCCGCCGTGGGTGATCCAGGCCTTGGTGCCGTTGATCACCCAGGAGTCCCCGTCCCGGACGGCCCTGGTGCGCAGGGAGGCGGCGTCCGAGCCGGAGGCGGGCTCGGAGAGGCAGTAGGCGCCCAGCAGGCCGCCGCCGAGTATCGCGGGCAGGTGCTCGACCTGCTGCTGCTTGGTTCCGTAGGCGGCGAGCGCGTAGCTCGCGAGGGTGTGCACGCTGACCCCGAGGCCGACGGTGAGGCGGGCCGCGGCCAGCTCCTCCAGGACCTGGAGGTAGACCTCGTAGGGCTGGTCGCCGCCGCCGTACTCGGAGTCGTACGGCAGGCCGAGCAGGCCTGATTCGGAGAGCAGGGTGAAGACCCCGCGCGGGAAGCGTCCGGCGTCCTCCTCCTCGGCCGCCTCCGGCGCGATCTCGTGCCGGGCGATGTCCCGGACCAGCGAGAGCAGGTCTCTCGCCTCTTCCGTGGGCAGTTGACGCTCCACCGGCTGCGGGTCGCGGTCGGACATGGCGTCGGTCTCCTCCCTGTCGGGCACCAGCGGCCGCGGCCCATCGGGTAGGGGCTGCTCCGCCTGTCGTTCGGGTGCGGCCGAAGGGACGTTTCCGGGTCTCGGAAGCTGCTGACCTGCGGCTGCGCAGTGAGTATGCCCGATCGGGGACCTCCCGTCACCAGTTAACGACCGCTTACTTCCGGAATTCCAGGCCAACATCCCGCCGTAGCGAAATTGGTCCGAACCATTGACCCTACTGGTCTAGTCCTCCTAAGGTTCATGACCAACGCTTTACCGCGTTCATGCCAATCGGCGCGCGTTCCCCTCTCCCCCAGGAGGAGACACCCGATGCACACTCCCCGCCGCTCCCGGTTCCGGGCGCTGCTCTCCGCGGCCTGTTGTGCCGTCCTCGGTGCCGGCCTGCTGGCCGGCGCGGGCACCGCCTCCGCGGCCACCCCGCCCGCCCCACAGGTCAAGGCCGGCTCGAAGGTCGTCGGCTACTTCACGGAATGGGGCACCTACGACCGCAAGTACCTGGTCAAGAACGTCGAGACCTCCGGCTCGGCCGCCAAGCTCACCCACATCAACTACGCCTTCGGCAACGTCACCGGCGGCAAGTGCGCGATGGGCGACTCCTACGCGGCCACCGACCGCGCCTACACCGCCGCCGAGTCGGTGGACGGCGTCGCGGACACCTGGGACCAGCCGCTGCGCGGCAACTTCAACCAGCTGCTGAAGCTGAAGAAGAAGCACCCCGGCCTCAGGATCCTCTGGTCCTTCGGCGGCTGGACCTGGTCGAGCGGCTTCGGCGAGGCCGCCAGGAACCCGGCGGCCTTCGCCCAGTCCTGCTACGACCTGGTCAAGAACTCCAAGTGGGCCGGCGTCTTCGACGGCATCGACATCGACTGGGAGTACCCGAACGCCTGCGGAAACACCTGCGACACCAGCGGGCGGGACGCGTTCCGGAACGTGCTGGCGGCGCTGCGCGCGAAGTTCGGTAGCAGTTCGCTGGTCACGGCGGCGATCACGGCCGACGCCACCAGCGGCGGCAAGATCGACGCGGCCGACTACGCAGGCGCCGCACAGTACGTCGACTGGTACAACCCGATGACGTACGACTACTTCGGTGCCTGGGCCTCGACCGGCCCGACGGCTCCGCACTCGCCGCTGAACTCCTACTCCGGGATCCCGACGGCGAACTTCTACACCTCGGCGACCATCGCCAAGCTCAGGGGCCTCGGCATCCCGGCGGCCAAGCTGCTGCTCGGCATCGGCTTCTACGGCCGCGGCTGGACCGGCGTCACCCAGGCGGCCCCCGGCGGCACCGCGACCGGCCCGGCGGCGGGAACCTACGAACAGGGCATCGACGACTACAAGGTGCTCAGGACGAAGTGCCCGGCGACCGGCACGGTGGGCGGCACGGCGTACGCCAAGTGCGGCAGCGACTGGTGGAGCTACGACACCCCGGCGACCATCGGCACCAAGATGACGTACAAGAACCAGCAGGGCCTGGGCGGCACCTTCTTCTGGGAACTGAGCGGTGACACCGCCAACGGTGAGCTGATCAAGGCCATCAACTAGCCCCCCGCACGGGGGCCTGGGGCGGGGGTACCACGAGACCTCCGCCCCTCGTGCGTCAGCCGTCCCGGCGGGCCGGGGCCGGAGCGGGGTAGGACGGGTCGAGCTCCTCGATGGCGCGGAGCGTGCCGCCGAGGGTCTTGACCAGCAGCTCGCACATGGTGTCGCGGGAGAGTTCGGGGCGGTCGATCCACGCGAGGGTGGCGCCCTCCACGCTGCACAGCCAGGAGAGCAGTCCCATCCGGGCCAGCGGGGCGATGTCGGTCCGGCCGTAGGCGCCCTCGGCGATGGTGGCGACGATCGCCTCACGCACCCCGTCCCGGATGGCGTGCACCTCGGTGTCGAAGCCGACCCCGCCGCTGACGATCGTGCGGTACGCGGCCTGATGGTGCTCCGCGTACCGCAGATAGCTGTCGATGGTGCGGTGGACGCGGTCCACCTGAGGCAGTTCCAGACCGCTCGCGGCGTAGGTGACCAGGTCGGCGACGGAGTCCTGGATGATCGCCAGGTAGTAGCCGCGCTTGGACTGGAAGTAGTAGTAGATCAGCCCTTTGGCGACATGCGCCTGCCTGGCGATGTCGTCCATGGAGAGCGCGTCGTACGAGGTGTCGGCGAACAACTTCCGCCCGATGGCGATGAGTTCGGCGCGACGGGCCACCGAGCGCTCGGTGCCGCGCGCCCGCGGACGGGCAGCGGCACGTTGTTGACTGATATTCAAATTCGACCCTGGTCTCAACAGGCTGCGGGACATCCGCAGTATGTCAGCTCGGGTCGCGCGTCAGGTCACAGCAGCCCGAGTTGGGTGACCAGCATGGCGATGACCACGACCAGGGTCCAGCCCATGACATGTTCCAGAACCTTCGGGCCGTCGTCCTTCGGGCCGCCGGTACGGGCGCGGGCGGCGGTGGCGGAGTGCGTGGTCATGACGTCCACCATGCCACCGATTGCGGCTTTTGCGGCGGAGAGCTTGGTCACAGGACGGCGGCCCCCGGAGCGCCCGGGGCCGCCGTCGTGGCTGGTCAGCGCAGGCCGACCGCCGCGAGCGCCGTGGTCTGGGCGGGCGTCGGGGCCGCCGGGAAGTACACGTAGCAGACGCCTCCGGTGCCGGAGGTCACCTTGCCGCTGGCGTTGTAGCGCTTGGTCCGCAACCAGATGTTCTCGAACTCCCGCCGCGCGTAGACCCGCCGGACCGCGTCGTCGTCGGGCGAGAACGGGTCGTTGGCGATCACGTCGCCGTCCGCGGTGAAGCCGATCACCGTCATGAGGTGTCCCGAGGTGCCGTAGCCGGCTCCCGTCAGCTCGCTCGACAGGAACGACTGGGACGTCATGGCCGGGATGCCCGCCGCGATCAGGGTCTCCAGGTCGGTGAGCGACCCCAGGCGGGTCACCACGCCCTGGAGGTCCTGGTAGGTGGCCGCGTAGGCGGCGTTGAACGGCCAGTTGCCGCAGCCGGCGTACTGGTAGTCGTAGGTGTAGCGGGCCGCGTGGCAGACCTGGGGGTCCGCGTACGACGGGTCGACCCAGGCCAGCTGGGCCGCGGTGAGCCGGCCGCCCCAGTACTCGATGATCATCTGCGAGGAGGTGGGGCTGCACCAGGCCTCGCCGCCGTTGTCGTACTCCGGGTACTGCCCCTTGTGGATCTCCTGGGAGTACCGCGGGACCTTCAGTTCCCGGGCGAGGCCCGGGACGGAGGCGGGCACCGTGAAGCGGTCCGGGACGTCGGAGCCCATGGCGCCGAGCCGCCGGACGGTCGGGGTGAGCTGGGTGCCGGGCTTGCGGTAGAGGGTCAGGCGCAGCTGGTACGAGGCGAGGCGCAGGCCGGCGGAGGCGTCGCCGATGGCGAAGGTGTCCGTGGAGATGCTGCTCCTGCCGTCGCCCTGGCCGTCCACGGAGGTCCGTCTGATGTCCTGGTCACCGGCCGCCCAGCGGCCCATCACGTACCAGGGGGTGTCCGTGCCGTCGGAGTAGGTGCCGTGCAGTTCGACCTTGATCCAGGTGCCGGCCGGGGTGTCCGCGTTCCAGGAGGCGATGACCTCGGTGGCGGGGACGGCGAGCCGGTGCACGGGGCCGGTCCAGGTGCCGTACTCCCAGGTGGCGGTCTTGCCGGTGTGGGGGTCGGTGTAGGAGGTGGTACCGGCGGGGGTGCCGACCACCACACCCGGGCGGTCGCCGGCGACGGCCTCGACGCCGGTCGCGGTACCGGTCCGCCAGTCGCCGTAGGTGGTCCAGCAGCAGTACTCGACCTGGCTCGGGTCGGCCCGGCCGGTGCCGTCGGCGTCGGGGTCGCTCTCCGTCGCCGCGGCCGCCGGGACGGCGGGGACCACGCCCTGCGCCACGGCGGCCGCGGCGACGGAGGCGGCGGCTGCCAGCACGGTTCTGCGGGACGGCTGTTCGGCTCTGCTCATGGGTGAAAGACCCCCAGGGTGCGCGTCGCGGCTGGTCCGGGTGCGGGACTGTGCGCCCACTATGGAGCAGTCATCGGGCCCCTACCAGCACTTCCGCCCGAGCCACGCCCACCAATATTGGTCTTGTCCACTGAAAGGCCCCGGCGCCGGCGCGGGGCCGGCGCCGGGGCGTTCCCGCACCCGATGCCCGCACGGGGTTCCGGTACGGGGGCGCCCGCACGGGATGCCGGTACGGGGTGTACTCGCGTCGGGGTCAGATGAGGTCCATGGCGGCGACCTCGTCGGGGCCGCCGTAGCTGACCGGTCCCTGGAAGCGGCGGCGGGCGGTGGCGAACCACCAGACCGTGGCGACGACCAGGACGACGGCCAGCGCGATCGGCGCGTAGTTGAAGGAGTCGACCGTGATCGGCGAGGCCTGCGGCAGCATGAACAGGACGCTGCTGAGCAGGATCCAGACCACCGCCAGCCAGCCGACCGGCCTGCTCCAGCGGCCCAGGTTCCACGGTCCCGGCTGGAACTCGTCACCGAGGCGCAGCCGCAGGAACACCGGGACGGCATAGGCGAGGAACAGGCCGACGACGTTGACGCTGACGATCGCGGTGAACGCCGTGTGCGACCACCAGCCCGGCACCACCAGGGCGAGCGAGCAGGCCACGGCGAGCCAGACGGCCTTGACGGGCGTCCGGGTGCGGGGCGAGACCGAGTGCCAGAGCCGGGAGCCCGGCATGGCGCCGTCCCGGGAGAAGGCGAAGATCTGCCGGGTGTTGCTGGTGAGGTTGGCGAGACCGCAGAAGAGCATGGCGCCGATGACGACGAGCAGCATCGCCTTGGCCCAGCCCATGCCGAGTCCGTCGATGAGGATCTGGACGGGCGGCGCGGAGGAGCTCGCCACCTTGGCGTAGTCACCGATGCTGTACACCAGGGCGAGCATCAGGATCAGGCCGGTGACCGCCGAATAGCCGATGGAACGGATGATGCCCTTGGGGGCGTTGACGGTCGCCTGGACCGTTTCCTCGGACATGTGGAAGCTGCCGTCGAAGCCGGTGAAGGTCCAGCTGGTGACCAGCAGGCCGAGCATGCCGCCGTAAAGACCGTTGGTGAAGCCGGTGTTGTTCACGAAATGCGTCACGAAGGACGCCGACTGATGATGGTCGGGCATCACGATCAGTGTGCTCACGATCACCACGAGTCCGATCAGCAGCCACCACACGGAAATCCGGTTCAGCACGGCGACGAGCTGGACGGTGTAGGTGTTGGCGAGCCCCTGGAGCACGATGATCAGGGCCGTGATCAGCACCGTCTGGTGAGCGGTCGGCGTGTACGAGGTCCACTGGAGGGCGATGAACGCCTGGATGAACGTGGCCGCCGCGTATCCGGTGGCGGCCGTACCGCCGATCTGGCCCACGAAGTTGAGCCAGCCCGTGTACCAGGACCAGGCACCCTTGTGGCGTTTGGCGAGCTTGCCGGCGGAGAAATACAGCGCACCACTCGTCGGATAGGCGGAGGCGACTTCCGCCATGGCGGCGCCGATGCAGAGCACCATCACGCAGACGCCGATCCAGCCGAACACGAGAATGCGGGGGCCGCCCGCGTTCATACCGAACCCGAATGACGAGAAGATTCCGGAGAGGATATTGATGATGGTGAAGGAGATCGCAAAATTGTCGAACGCGTGGAATCGGCGGGTGAGTTTCCGCGGATAACCCATCGCGTGCAGGGTCGCGTCGTCGTCGAGCACGATCGGATCCGCTGTGCGTTCTGACACTTGCCGGCCTTTCGCTAGGCGTGACTAGGAGGGGACGGACAGGCCGCAGGCGCGGCGGGCCCGGGAGAGCTGGTCGGCGGGTTCGCCGAAGACGCTCCAGGGCATCCGGGAGGCGTACGGCCCCATGGCCGTGAACACCGCCCGGGCCTCGAACTCGCGCCGGGCCATGACCAGCGCGTGCGCGAGGTAGGCCAGGTCGAGCACCGGGGTGAAGGAGTAGCCGGCCACCGCGGGCAGCCAGTTGCGGTAGATCGACAGGGCCGTGGCGCGCCACTGGGGCTGCTCCCAGACCCGCTCGGCGAGCAGTTGGGTGGGGTTGTGGCTCTCCACCAGCGCGACCAGCGGCAGCAGCCGCAGCACGGAGTCGGCGGGGGCGCGCTGCCCGAGGAAGGCGGCGACGTCCCAGGCCGCGTTGACCGAGCCGCCGTACCGGGTGAAGAAGAAGGACAGGAAGCGGTGGTGGGCCTCGCGGTGCCAGGGATCGAGGCTGAGGGTGTGCGCGAACAGCCGCCAGGGGCCGGGCGGGGAGGTCAGCAGGCCGCCGGGGGCCTGGTCGTGGGGGCGGTGCAGCCGGGCCATGGCCAGCTTGGCGGCCCAGGGCGTGGGGTCGGCGGGGTTCATGGCCGCGGCCCGCTCGCAGGCGGTGAGCGCGATCCGCTCCAGCGCCTCGGCCCGCTCGTCGTGGGCGTCGGCGGCCCGGATGGCGCGCTGCACGGCGACCCGGGCCCACATCAGGGCGGCCTCGGGGCCGGGCTCCTCGGCCAGCCAGCGTTCGACCAGATCCGTGCCGGCCGCCTCGGAGGCCAGGACCAGGGAGCGGTGGGCGCGCAGGGCGAAGTCGGAACGTGTCTCGGCCAGGGCCTCGCGGGCGCTCAGATATCTTCCGGCACGTACGTCGACGCATACGCTCGCCAGCAAGCGGTCATCGGCCGCCGGATGCCATACGTACTGCCCCTCGAATAACTCCGCGGCCATCTTCCCCTGTCCGTCCCCGTGCGACGCGTGCACGCTGAAGGCACCCTACTCACGGCCGGGGAGGGCGGGAACGTCCGAATTCGACATATCGGTCAGCCGGTCGGAAATATTAATGGGGCCGACGAAGATCGGCCAGAAATTGGTTCAAGCCGCTACTTCTTCGGGGCCGCGGACGTCCGCTATGCGCCGCACTACTAGAATGTTTCCGGAAAACGCCGCACACCGCAGCACACCTCGGGAATCGTCATTCACCAGCTCGCCACCGCGCTCCAGGGCCTGCCGCCCTCCTGTGGTCCGGTCCGCCTCGTCGCGGTCGACGGGCACGCCGGCTCCGGAAAGAGCACGTTCGCCGGGGGGTTGGCCGCCGCGCTAGGGGGTGCGCCGGTGCTGCACCTGGACGACATCGCCAGCCACGAGGAGCTGTTCGACTGGACCGGCCGCCTGCTGACCCAGGTGATCGGGCCGCTCGGCCGGGGCGAGACGGCGCACTACTCCCCCTACGACTGGCGCACCCGCCGCTTCGGCCCGCCCCGCCCGCTGTCGCCCGACCCCGTGGTCCTGGTCGAGGGAGTCGGCGCCGGCCGCCGGGCCCTGCGCCCGCATCTGGCGCGACTGCTGTGGATGGAGTTGCCGCACGAGGAGTCCTGGGCGCGGGGCAGGACCCGGGACGGCGCGGAACAGCGGGACTTCTGGGTCAGGTGGGTCGCGGCGGAACGCGACCACTTCACCGGGGACCCGTCGAGGCCGCACGCCGACCTCCTGGTGACACAGACACAGCAGGGGTACGAGGTACTGCCGGGGCCAGGACGGACAGCTGGACCGTACCAGGGCGTCACCCACCGTGACGGGCCGTCGCCGGTGTGCTGAACTTGTGAAGACGCGCCCCGAAGAAGTTGCCCGAGTACCTCAACTCGGCTTGACCCAAGGGTCGTACAGGTCTTACGTTCTCAATGAGCGGCCGTTCGCAGCCGCCCCACAGACGCGAAGCCCCCGGTTGTTCCCCCGTGATCGGGGGCTTCGTTCTGCCCTTTACCCCTTTTACGCCTGCCGCGCGCGCCCTCCTGCTCACCCACGGTCACCGTCCGGTGTGCGCCCCATCTGCTCCCACCTCGCCAAACGGCCTGTACGTCACCCTTCGGCAGGCGGTGGAACCGCAGGTACGATGCCATCGGTGCGACCTTCGAACGGCTGCTTCGCGCACCTGCAACTCCGGTCCGCGGCACAGCGGTTCGACCAACGGCGGCCATCGGGGGGAGCCCGGGGGCCAACAACGGGGGCACGGTTTGTGGGGGACGTGATGGAATTCGGCACGCAGGGCCCCGAGGCCCCGGCCGACCTCGCCTGGCTGCGAGGCGTGGACGCCTACACGATGGGCGCCTATCCGCAGGCGGAGGAGGAGTTCCGCACCGCGGTGCGGATGGATCCCGGGATGGCCGACGCCTGGCTCGGCCTGCACGCGCTGCGCGTCGACACGACGACCGCGCTGCTGCGGATGTTCCGGCACCGGGACCGCTTCGGCGAACAGCGCGGCCGCCACCGCCGCACGCTCAACTCCTGGTACTGGCTGGGCTGGTGGGTGCAGCCGGTGCTGGAGAGCCCGCGCGACCTGCTGCTCGCCCACGCCTCCCACTGGCTGGACGGCAGACACGTCCCGGAGCTCGACCGGGCCCTCGCCGGACTGCCGCCCGTGGACACCGACCACCACGTCCGCTTCCTGCACTCCTGCCGGGCCTACCTGGTCAAGGACTGGGAACAGCTGGTCCGGCACACCGACCCGCTCCTCGACGATCCCCTGCTCGGCATCGAGGCGGGCCTCTTCGGCGGCATGGCCCGCGTCCGTCTCGAGATGTACGGCCAGGCCGAACCCCTGCTCTCGGCCGCGCTGATGCGGTGCCGCAGTGAGCAGCCGCAGCGCAAGGAGCTGCGCTACTGGCTGGCCCGGGCGCACGAGGGCACCGGCCGCAGCGCCGCCGCGCTCCCGCTCTACCGGGCCGTGCACCGGGTCGATCCGGCCTTCATGGACACCTCCGCCCGGCTGGCCGCGATAGCCGAGGGCGACGGGTACGACGAGGCGGCCGACTTCGCGTCGATCACGCTCACCGGGGCCGGGCAGGACGTCGTGGACGGGCCGGACCTGCTAGACCCGCTGTTCGGCACGGAAGGACGGGAGCTGCGGTTCGGAGAGGCCGAACCGCCGGCCGGGGCGATGCCGTCGGTGATCGACCCGGCGGTGCGCGAGAAGGTGATGGCGTCGCCGCCGCTGCCGGCCGGGCCGACCGACCCCGCGTTACTCGAGGAGGCGCTCGCCGAACTGGAGCGCATGGTCGGGCTCGAGCCCGTGAAGCGGCAGGTCAAGGCGCTGTCCGCCCAGTTGAACATGGCCCGGTTGCGAGCCGGGCAGGGCCTGCCGGTGCAGCCGCCGAAACGCCACTTCGTCTTCTCCGGGCCGTCCGGGACCGGCAAGACCACCGTCGCCCGGATTCTCGGCCGGGTGTTCTACGCGCTGGGGCTGCTGGGCGGCGACCACCTGGTGGAGGCGCAGCGGGCCGACCTCGTGGGCGAGTACCTCGGCCAGACCGCCGTGAAGGCCAACGAGCTGATCGACTCCGCGATCGGCGGTGTGCTCTTCGTCGACGAGGCCTACTCCCTCTCCAACTCCGGGTACGGCAAGGGCGACGCGTACGGCGACGAGGCGCTCCAGGTACTGCTGAAGCGGGCCGAGGACAACCGGGACCACCTGGTGGTGATCCTGGCGGGCTACCCGGAGGGCATGGACCGGCTGCTGGCCGCCAACCCGGGGCTCTCCTCCCGCTTCACCTCCCGCGTCGACTTCCCGTCCTACCGTCCGCTGGAGCTGACGTCCATCGGGGAGGTGCTGGCCGCGGAGAACGGTGACGCGTGGGACGAGGAGGCCCTGGACGAGCTGCGCTCCATCGCCGGGCACGTGGTCGAACAGGGCTGGATCGACGAACTGGGCAACGGCCGGTTCCTGCGCACGCTGTACGAGAAGAGCTGCGCCTACCGGGATCTGCGGCTGTCGACGTATCCCGGGGTCTTGTCGAGGGACGACCTGGCGACACTGCGCCTGCCGGACCTGATGCAGGCGTACGGGGAGGTCCTGTCGGGCCGGGGACCGCAGGATCCGTCAGCCGGGATGTAGCCGCGGGTGGGGTGGGCCGTGGGTGGGGACGCTCACCGGCGCCGGCGGGGTGCCGGCCGACGCGAGTGCGGCGCCCGGCCAGGTGCGTGGGGAGCTGTGCGACCATCCCCCCACGCACCCGCGGCCTGACTACTGCCTCACCGGGCCATGACCTCCTCCGGCTCCCCACTCCCCCGCGGCTCCGGAGTCCGCGGCGGCGTCGGCTGTTCCCGGTGTGCCGGGTCCGTGACCTCGCCGACGAGCAGTTCGAGCACGTCCTCCAGTGCGACCAGACCGAGCACCCTGCCCTTCCCGTCGGCCACCTGGGCCAGGTGGGTAGCCGCTCGGCGCATCACCGTCAGCGCGTCGTCGAGGGGCAGCTCGGCTCGGAGTGTGGTCATCGGACGCCATATCTGCTGCGGCACCGCCCGGTCCGAGTCCTCCAGGTCCAGTACGTCCTTCACGTGCACGTAGCCCATGAAGGCGCCGGACTCGGTGGCGACCGGGAACCGGGAGAAGCCGGTGCGGGCGGTGAGCTCGACGATCTGGCCCGGGGTGACCGACGGGGGGACCGTGATCAGGGACTCGCGGCGCAGGAGCACGTCGGTCACCGGGCGGGAGCCCAGCTCCAGCGCGTCCTCCAGCCGCTCCCGCTCCTCGGGGTCGAGGAGGCCCGCCTGGCCGGAGTCCTCCAGCAGCCGGTTCAGCTGCTCGCTGGTGACGACGGCCTCGACCTCGTCCTTCGGCTCCACCCGGAAGAGCTTGAGGATGCCCTGGGCACAGGCGCCGAGCGCGACCGTGATCGGCCGGCACACCCGGGCGAACGCCACCAGGCCGGGGCTCAGCCAGAGCGCCGCCTTCTCCGGTGCCGCCATCGCCAGGTTCTTCGGCACCATCTCGCCGATGACCAGGTGGAAGAAGACCACTCCGGCGAGCGCGATCACATAGCCCAGGGGATGGATCACGCCCTCGGGCAGACGGGCCGCCTCGAACAGCGGTTCCAGCAGATGCGCCACCGTCGGCTCGGCCACCGCGCCCAGGGTCAGCGAGCAGACGGTGATGCCGAACTGGGCGGCGGCCATCATCTGCGGCAGGCGCTCCAGGCCGTACAGCACCTGGCGGGCCCGTGCGGTGCCCAGTGGTTCGATCTGACTGCGGCGGACCGAGACCAGCGCGAACTCCGCGCCCACGAAGAAGCCGTTGGCGAGGACGAGCAGCCCGGCGAAGACCAGTTGGAGAACGCTCATCGGGCGGCCTCCGCGGCGACGGGGGCGATACGGACCAGCCGGACGCGTTCGGCCCGGTAGTGGCCGACCCGGCGGACCGAGAGGCGCCAGCCGGGCAGTTCCGCGCGGTCGCCGGGCGCCGGGATACGGCCGAGCAGGTCGGCGACGAGTCCGGCGACCGTCTCGTAGGGTCCTTCCGGCACGTCCAGCCCTATCCGCTGGAGGATGTCGACGCGGACACTGCCGTCGACGTCCCACGCGGGCTTGCCGTCCTGGGAGGGGGCGGCGGCGAGCTCGGGCGCGTCGGGGCTGTCGTGCTCGTCGCGGACCTCGCCGACGAGTTCCTCGACGATGTCCTCCAAGGTGACCAGGCCGGCCGTGCCGCCGTACTCGTCGACGACGACCGCGATGGGCTGTTCGCTGCGCAGCCGGGCCAGCAGGGGCTGGACCGGGAGGGTCTCGGGGACCAGCAGCGCCTGCCGGGCGATCCGCCCGACCGGGGTGTGCAGCCGGTCGTGCGCGGGGACCGCCAGCGCGTCCTTGAGGTGGGCCATGCCGACGATCTCGTCGATCTTCTCGCGGTAGACGGGGAAGCGGGACAGGCCGGTGGCCCGGGTGAGGTTGACGACGTCCTCGGCGGTCGCCGAGTCCTGGAGCGCGCTGACCTTCACCCGGGGGGTCATGACGTGCTGGGCGGTCAGCTCGCCCAGGGACAGGGTGCGGACGAACAGGTCGGCCGTGTCCTGTTCCAGGGCGCCCGCCTGGGCGGAGTGCCGGGCCAGCGAGACCAGCTCGCCGGGGGTGCGGGCGGAGGCCAGCTCCTCCGCGGGTTCCACGCCGAGGGCCCGGACCAGCCGGTTGGCGACCGTGTTCAGCGCGGCGATGACCGGGCGGAACAGGCGGGAGAAGCGGGCCTGCGGGCCGGCCACGAACCGCGCGACCTGGAGGGGCTTGGAGACCGCCCAGTTCTTGGGCACGAGTTCGCCGATCACCATCTGGATGGCCGAGGCCAGCAGCATGCCGACGACGACGGCGACACCGGAGACGGCGCCCTCGGGGAGGCCGATCGCGGTGAACGGGCCGCGCAGCAGCGCGGCCAGCGCCGGCTCGGCGAGCATGCCGACGACCAGGGAGGTGATGGTGATGCCGAGCTGGGTGCCGGACAGCTGGAAGGACAGTTCCCTCAGCGATTCGACAACCGTGCCGGCACGCTTGTCGCCGTCGGCGGCGGCCTTCTCGGCCTCCGGGCGCTCGACGGTGACCAGGCCGAACTCGGCGGCCACGAAGAAGCCGTTGGCCAGGATGAGCAGGAACGCGGCTGCCAGGAGCAGCAGGGGGGTGGTCATGATGCCGCCGCCTCCGCTTCGCCGCGGACTCCGCAGGGGCGGTCCACGGTATGTCGGGAGGGGGCGGCGCAGGTACTACAGGACGATCCGTCCATCGCCGGAGAGGGTCACTCCTCGGGTAGCAGGAACCCCTGTGCGCGGAGCGCGCCACAGGGGCGGAGGCGGGACGTGAAAAGCCTCCGCCAACAGATTAATCAAGACAGGGGCCGATGCGGCAGGGTCGACGGCCCGGATACGGCCCCCAAGTTGCGTGATCTCAGCCCTGATGCTGCTCGGGGTCGTGGATCGTGTGGGCCTCGGCGAGGGCCCGGAGGGCCTTGGCGTCGGCGATGGCGCGCTGCTTGGCGATGCCGGGCTGGATGCCGAGCGCGGGCAGACTGGTGCCGTCGCTGAGGTCGAGGAACACCCAGGGGTCACCCGGGCGGAGGTTCACCTGGAGGATCTCCGCCCACTGGAGATGCCGCTTGGCGGCGATGTTGACGACGGTGACCCCGGACTCGTCGGCGACCACCTTCACCCGGGCCAGCTGTGCCAGCACCCAGAAGATCAGGGCGCCGGTGACGACGAAGCTGAGCTTCTCCCCCGGACCGAGCTGCTCCAGGAGCAGCGCGACACCGGAGATGGTGACGAAGATCGCGACACCGGCGGTGAGGAGGATCGCACGGGTGTGGCCCGGCCGGAAGGTGACGGGCAGCGTGGGAGGCTCGGACATCTCTCGCGGGGCCCTCAGAGGCGGCAGGCGTGGATGGCCGTGGTCAGGATGGCGCGGGCACCGAGGTCGTAGAGGTCGTCCATGATGCCCTGGGCGTCCTTGGTGGGGACCATGGCGCGGACGGCTACCCAGCCCTCGTTGTGCAGCGGGGAGACGGTCGGCGACTCCAGGCCCGGGGTGAGGGCGACGGCCTTCTCCAGCTGCTCGACCCGGCAGTCGTAGTCCATCATCACGTACGTCCGCGCGACCAGGACGCCCTGGAGCCGGCGCAGGAACTGCTGGACCTTGGGCTCCTCGGCGTCCGCGCCGGTGCGGCGGATCACGATCGCCTCGGACTTCATGATCGGTTCGCCGAAGACCTCCAGGCCGGCGTTGCGCAGGCTGGTGCCGGTCTCCACGACGTCGGCGATGACCTCGGCCACGCCCAGTTCGATGGCGGTCTCGACGGCGCCGTCCAGGTGGACCACGGAGGCGTCGACGCCGCTGTCCGCGAGGTGCTTGCCGACGATCCCCTCGTAGGAGGTGGCGACCGTCTTGCCCGTCAGGTCGGCCAGGGAGTTCGCCGCGCCCGGCTTCGAGGCGAAGCGGAAGGTGGAGCGGGCGAAGCCGAGCGGCAGGATCTCCTCGGCGTTGGCGCCGGAGTCGACGAGCAGGTCACGGCCGGTGATGCCGATGTCGAGGCGGCCGGAGGAGACGTAGATCGCGATGTCGCGGGGGCGCAGGTAGAAGAACTCCACGTCGTTGACCGGGTCGACGATGCGGAGTTCCTTGGACTCCCGCCGCTGCCGGTAGCCGGCCTCATGCAGCATGTCCGCCGCAGGGCCTGAGAGGGAACCCTTGTTGGGGACGGCGATGCGCAGCATGAGGTCGGCTTCCTTTGCTCTGGGAGGGGTGACGGCGGGTGGTTCAGAGGTGGGCGTAGACGTCGTCCAGCGAGATGCCGCGGGCGACCATCATCACCTGGACGTGGTAGAGCAGCTGCGAGATCTCCTCGGCGGCCGCCTCCTTGCCCTCGTACTCGGCGGCCATCCAGACCTCGGCGGCCTCCTCGACGACCTTCTTGCCGATGGCATGGACGCCCTTGCCGACCAGCTCGGCGGTGCGGGACGTGGCGGGGTCGCCGTGGGCGGCCTTGTGCTGGAGCTCGGTGAAGAGCTCCTCGAAAGTCTTGTTGGACATGGTGAGCGCCAGACTACGCCAAATGCCGCCTCGCTCAGTGCCAGGGTTCAGATACTGAGCGGAGCGTGGCCGCCGTCGCCACGGCGGCCGTCACCGCCTCGTGGCCCTTGTCCTCGTTCGATCCGGGCAGGCCGGCGCGGTCCAGGGCCTGCTCCTCGTTGTCGCAGGTGAGTACGCCGAAGCCGACGGGGACGCCGGTCTCGACGGAGACCTGGGTGAGGCCCTGGGTGACGCCCTGGCACACGTACTCGAAGTGCGGGGTGCCACCGCGGATGACGACACCGAGGGCGACCACCGCGTCGTAGCCGCGGCCGGCGAGGACCTTCGCGGCGACCGAGAGCTCCCAGGTACCGGGGACCCGGAGCAGGGTGGGCTCGTCGATGCCCAGGTCGCGCAGGGCGCGCAGGGCGCCGTCCACCAGTCCGTCCATCACCTTCTCGTGCCACTGGGCCGCGATGACGGCGACCCGCAGGTCGCTGACATTGCGTACGGACAACTCCGGTGCACCCTTGCCGCTCACGTACGTCTCTCCTCAGTGCTGTTTCTCTACTGGTTCGCGCAGGTGGCCACGGCCGGCGTGTCCAGCCAGGGCAGGTCGTGGCCCATCCGGTCCCGCTTGGTGCGCAGGTAGCGGAGGTTGTGCTCGCCCGCCTGCACGGGCATCGGCTCGCGCCCGCTGATCCTGAGACCGTGGCTCAGCAGCGCGTCGCTCTTGTCGGGGTTGTTGGTCATCAGCCGGACGCTGCGCACGCCGAGGTCGGTCAGGATCCGGGCGCCCGCGCGGTAGTCGCGGGCGTCGGCGGGCAGGCCGAGTTCGAGGTTGGCGTCGAGGGTGTCGCGGCCGCGTTCCTGTAGTTCGTAGGCGCGCAGCTTGGACAGCAGCCCGATGCCCCGGCCCTCGTGTCCGCGCAGGTAGACGACGATGCCGCGGCCCTCTTCCTGGATGCGTTCGAGCGCCTCGTCGAGCTGGGGGCCGCAGTCGCAGCGGGCGGAGCCGAAGACGTCCCCGGTGAGGCACTCGGAGTGGACGCGGACCAGGACGTCTTCGCCGTCGCCGATCTCGCCGTGGACGAGGGCGACGTGCTCGACGCCGTCGGTGGTGGAGCGGTAGCCGTACGCCGTGAAGGTGCCGTGCCGGGTGGGCAGCTTGACCTCGGCCTCGCGGCGGACGGTGGGCTCGGCGGACCGGCGGTAGGTGATCAGGTCCGCGATGGAGATGATCGTCAGGCCGTGCTTGCGGGCGAACGGGATCAGCTCGGGGAGGCGGAGCATCCGGCCGTCCTCGCCGGCGATCTCCACGATGGCGCCGGCTGGGCGCAGGCCCGCGAGCCGGGCGAGGTCGACGGCGGCCTCGGTGTGCCCGTTGCGGGTGAGGACGCCGCCGGGGCGGGCGCGCAGCGGGAAGACATGGCCGGGGCGGACGAGGTCGGACGGCTCGGCGGCACCGCTCGCCAGCAGCTGGAGCGTGGTGGCGCGGTCGGCGGCCGAGATGCCGGTGGTGACGCCGTGCGCGGCGGAGGCGTCCACGGAGACGGTGAACGCGGTCTTCATGGACTCGGTGTTGTCCTCGACCATCTGCGGCAGCCGGAGCCGGTCCAGTTCCTCGCCCTCCATGGGGGCGCAGATCAGGCCGCGGCACTCGCTCATCATGAAGGCGATGATCTCGGGGGTGGCCTTCTCGGCGGCGATGACGAGGTCGCCCTCGTTCTCGCGGTCCTCGTCGTCGACCACCACGATGGGGCGGCCGGCGGCGATGTCGGCGACGGCCTGCTCGACCGGGTCCAGGACGAGGTCGTCGATTCCGTGGGTGCTGTGGAGGACGGGTGCCGCGGTCATGCGGGGGCTCCTTCCAGAGCGGGCCGCGCGCCCTGGCGGGAGCGCTGCCACCAGTCGCGCATGCCCCACAGGACGAGCGCGCCGTAGATGACGTAGACGAAGCCGGAGAAGGCGTAGCCGTTGGCGAAGTTCAGCGGGACGCCGACCAGGTCGACCAGGAGCCAGGCGATCCAGAACTCGACCATGCCGCGGGCCTGGGCGTACATCGCGACGATCGTGCCGACGAAGATGTAGGCGTCCGGCCAGGGGTCCCAGGACAGGGACGGGAAGGCCTTGAAGAGCAGGGCGACGGCGACCGTGCCGACGGCCGCGGCGGCGAGCATCGCGGCGCGCTCGCCCCAGGTGGCGAAGCGGGGCACGATGTGGCCGTCACCGGACCGGTCCTTGTCGCGGTTCCACTGCCACCAGCCGTACAGGGCGACCACCATGACGACGACCTGCTTGCCCGCGCTGCCGGCCAGGTGGCCGTAGAAGGCGATGAACAGCACCAGGCCGGAGAGGAACTGCACCGGCCAGGTGAGCAGCGAGCGCCGCCAGCCGAGGGCGAGGGTGATCAGGCCCAGGATGTTGCCGATCATGTCCGACCAGATGATGTGCTGGTCGAGGAGGGTGAACGCCTCGGAGTTCAGCCAGTTCACTTGCCCGCTCCCTGCGTGTTCGCGAGCAGCCGCTCGACGTACTTGGCGACGACGTCGACCTCGAGGTTGACCGGGTCGCCGGGCTGCTTGTGGCCGAGCGTGGTCAGGTCGAGGGTGGTGGGGATGAGGCTGACGGTGAAGTGGTCCGCGCCCGCCTCCACGACGGTGAGGCTGATGCCGTCGACCGTGATGGAGCCCTTCTCCACGACGTAGCGGGCGAGGTCGGCCGGGAGCGAGACCTTGACGATCTCCCAGTGCTCGGAGGGGGTGCGGGCCAGCACCTGACCGGTGCCGTCCACGTGGCCCTGCACGATGTGGCCGCCGAGGCGGGAGCCGACGGCGGTGGGGCGCTCCAGGTTGACGCGGGAGCCGACGCCCAGGGCGCCGAGGGAGGACCGCCGGAGGGTCTCCGCCATGACGTCGGCGGTGAACTCGTCCCCCTCGTGCTCCACGACGGTCAGACAGACGCCGTTCACGGCGATGGAGTCGCCGTGCTGTGCGCCCTCGGTCACTACGGGGCCACGGAGCCGGAAACGGGAGGCGTCGCCGAGGTTCTCGACGGCGGTGATCTCACCCAGCTCTTCGACGATTCCGGTGAACACTTCCCGGGTCCTCCTGCCTCAACGGGGCACGGACTCCGGGGCCTGTCGAAGGACGACAGAATGTACGGGTGAACACACCGGTGCGACGCCGACAAGGTCCCGTCCGGCACGGACGAGACCAGATACGGCGGCGCGCACATGTACATGCTCGCCCGCCGCGCACTGCCTCCCATCCGGACTTTAACCGTCGGTCCAGGAATTTCACCTGGTCAACCGGCCGCTGGAAGCGGACGGGTCGCGGACTGTAACCGCCGGTTCGGACTTTCACCGACCCCGGAGTGCGCTGCTTCTGGTACACCGCCAGTGTGCCACGCCCGATGGTGGTCCATACAGGCGAACGGTGTGGGCTGCCTCACAGCCCGTGCCGCTGGACTTCCCACGGGGGTCGACGTGTGCCCAACGGCCGCCCGGACCAGGGTTCCTGACTTCGATTCACCTCTATTGACCCTACTGGTCTAGTCCTTTTATGGTGCGAGCGAACCCGGCGGCGGTGACGACGGCCCTTGCCCGTCGCCGGGTCGCGCGCCGATGTCACATTTCGCGGGGTGCGCGCAGTCGTACTCGCCGGAGGGGCGTTCCGACCGGGAGCGCCCGGTGTCCGGAGGGACGGAACGACATGACCACGACCCTGGTGACCGGCGGAACCGGCACGCTCGGCCGGCTCGTCGCGGCGCGGTTGCGGGCGGACGGCCACGAGGTGCGGGTGCTCAGCCGGCACGCCCAGCCCTACGCCGTGGACCTGCGCACGGGCGGAGCCGGTCTCGACACGGCACTGGCCGGCGTGGACACGGTCGTGCACTGCGCGAGCACGCCGAAGGGCGGTGACGAGCGGGCGGCGGCGAACCTGATCGCGGCGGCGCGGCGGGCCTCGGTGGGCCATCTGGTGTACATCTCGATCGTGGGGGTGGACCGGGTGCCGTTCGGCTACTACCGGGCGAAGCTCGCGGTGGAACGGCTGGTCGAGGAGTCGGGGCTCGGCTGGACCGTGCTGCGGACGACGCAGTTCCACGATCTGCTGGTGACGCTGTTCGAGGGGCTGGCGAAGGCGCCCGTGCTCGCGGTGCCGCGCGGGGTGCCCGACCAGCCGATCGAGGTGGCCGAAGTCGCGGACCGGCTGGCCGAGTTGGCCGGTGCGGGGCCGGCGGGGCGGGTGGCCGACATGGGCGGCCCCGAGGTGCGGTCCCTGGAGTCGCTGGCCCGTGCGTACCTGAAGGCGAGCGGGCGGCGCCGGGCGGTGGTCGGGGTACCGCTGTTCGGCGGGGCGTACCGCGCCTTCCGGGACGGCGGCCACCTGACACCGGAACGGGCGGTCGGGAAGGGCACGTTCGAGGACTTCCTGACACGCCGCTGACGGTTGCCCCCGGCGGGGTCACCGGCCCGGAGGTGCGAAGAGGTCGTCCTGGGCGCGCTCCCGGGCGGTCAGCAGGGCGCCGCGCAGTACGGCGGCGCCGCCGAGGGTGCTCGCCCGTACCTCGGTGGCCAGCGGGGACATCAGACGCAGCCGCGCCTCGACCCGCTCGGCGAGCACGGCACCACCGGCGGGGCCGATCTCACCACCCAGGACCACGCAGCCGGGGTCCAGAACGGCGACGACAGCGGCCACACCTACGGCGATACGGTCGGCGAGGGCATCCAGAAAACGACCGGAACGGTCCCCGGACGGACCCGAAGCGGCTCGCCGGCCGACCGCGGCCACGTCGTGACCGGCCACGCCGTCCCCCGCGCCCCTTCGGGGCTCTGCCGAGCCACCGTCGGCTTCAAGGCGCGGTCGGGACAGGCCGTCGTCGGCCGCGGGCGCGTCATGGCCCGCCGCGCCGTTCTCCGCGCCCCTTCGAGGCTCTGCCGAGCCACCGTCGGCTTCAAGGCGCGGTCGGGACAGGCCGTCGTCGGCCGCGGGCGCGTCATGGCCCGCCGCGCCGTTCCCCGCGCCCCTTCGAGGCTCTGCCGGGGTGCCGGTGGTTTCGAGGGGGGCGGGTGGGTCGGGTGTTGTTCGGGTTGCCTGTGCCACCGCCTGGGCCGCGGTCTCGGACGGGGGCAGGCCACACTGTTCGGCCAGTCGGGTGATCGCCGCCGCTCCTACCAGGGAGTGGTAGCCGCCCGAGCAGTCCGTGGCCGACGGGAGGGCTTCGGTGCCCGGTACCGGGAGGAAGCCGATCTCCCCGGTGCCTCCGGAGGCACCGCGGCGCAGGCTGCCGTCGAGGACCACGGCGGCGCCGCAGCCGTCGCCGAGCCAGAGCAGGACGAAGGTGTCCCGGTCGCGGGCCACGCCCTCCCGCTGCTCGGCCAGGGCGGCCAGGTTGGTCTCGTTCTCGACGCTGACCCGCGCCTCGGGGAAACGCTCCTGGAGCGCGGCGACCAGGCGGCGGTGCCACGCCGGCAGCCCCGCCGAGTCACGGAGTTCGCAGGTCGCCGGGTCGATGAGCCCGGGCGCCCCGATGCCGACGGTGTGCAGCCGCCCCCCGCCGGAGGCCTCCGCCTCCTTCACCGTCCGCTCCACGAGCGCCACCGCCTGTTCGACGGCCGCCGTGGTCCCCTCCTCCGGGCCGACCGGCACCGTCCCCTCGGCCAGCACCCGCCCCACCAGGTCGGAGACGAGGACCGAGACGCTGTCGGTGCGCACGTCGAGGGCGGCCAGATGGGCGCGGTCCGCGACGATCCCGTACAGGCGGGCGTTCGGCCCCCGGCGCTGCTCGCCGGACTCGCCGACCACCGCGATCAGACCGGACGCGGCGAGCCGTTCGACGAGGTCGGCGACGGTCGGCCGGGACAGCCCGGTCAGCTGTTTCAACTGGCCTGCCGTCAGCGGCCCTTGCTGCTGGAGCAGGCTCAGCGCGAGCCGGTCGTTGATGGCCCGGGCGGTGCTCGGTGATGCGGGCATGACGGGCATCCTCCCAGAACATGCGGCCCGGGACGGCCACTTCGCTCCCTATCTATCAGGCAGGGTCCCTGATAGTTTACGGCGGGCAGCGGGGCGGCACCCGGCCGGGGAGGGGCAGGACCATGGAAGACGTGAGCCACGAGCAGCACGACGTGAGGCGCGCGCGGTACGCCGTCGCGGCCGTGTTCACCGTGCACGGTGCGGTCACCGGCTCGTTCGCGACCCGGGTGCCGTGGATCCAGGACCATGCCTCGCTGGGCGCGGGACAGCTCGGCTTCGCGCTCGCGTTCGGGGCGTTCGGCGCCTCGTGCTCGATGCCGCTGGCCGGCCGGATCAGCCACCGCTTCGGCAGTCGCAACGCGATGCGCGGCCTCATCGCGCTGTGGACGCTGGCGCTGGTGCTGCCCGCTCTCGCGACGAACATGTACCTGCTGTGCCTGGCGATGTTCGTGTACGGGGCCAGCGCCGGCATGGCCGACGTCGCGATGAACGCGCTCGGCGTGGAGGTGGAGCGGCGGCTGCGGAAGTCGATCATGTCGGGGCTGCACGGCATGTGGAGCGCGGGCGCCCTGATCGGTTCGGCGGCCGGCACCCTCGCCGCGCACCTCGGCTCGGACGCCCGACTGCACTTCGCGCTGGCCGCGGCCACCCTGACGCTGCTCGGGATCCTGGCCGCCGGCTGGGTCCTGGATCTCAAGCCGGAGGCGGACGAGGAGCCGCCGCCGCGGTTCGCGCTGCCGCCGCGGTCGGCGTTGCTGATCGGAGCGGTGGGCTTCTGCGCGGTGTTCGCGGAGGGGGCGAGCCTGGACTGGTCGGCGGTGTTCCTGAAGAACCGGATGGAGACCTCGGCAGGGCTCGCGGCGGCCACCACCACGGGGTTCATGCTGACCATGGCGATCGCCCGGATCAGCGGGGACGCCGTGGTGAACCGTTACGGCGCGGTGCGTACCGTGCGCGGCGGCGGGGTGCTGGCCGTGCTCGGCGGCCTGCTGATCGTCCTCGCGGGGCATCCGGCGGTGGCGATGACGGGCTTCGCCCTCATGGGTCTCGGCATCGCGGTGGTCGTACCGCTGTGCTTCGCGGCGGCCGGACACGCGGGGCCGAACCCCAGCCAGGCCATAGCGGGCGTCGCGACGATCACCTACACCTCGGGTCTCGTCGCCCCGAGCCTGATCGGCGGGGTCGCCCAGGCGACCAGCCTGGTGGTGTCGTTCGACCTGGTCACGGCGCTGGCCTTCGGACTGGTCGCGTTCGCCGGCGTGCTGCGGTCCGGGGACCGCGGGGTGCGGGCGGAGGTCAGTTCCCGACCCGCAGCAGTTCCCGACCCGCGGCCCTGAACCGCTCGCTCCACGGGGCCGGGCGCAGCGTGCCGGCGTCCAGCCGGACGAGGACCCGGGTGCCCTGCGCGTAGGTGACCGCGCCGTCCTCCGAACAGAACCGGAAGCCGTAGGTCAGGCCGGTGGTGCCGAGCCGTTCGAGCCAGAGGTGGACGGCGTAGGTGCCGGGCCGGGTGACCGGTGCCTCGTAGCCGATCCGCAGTTCCTTGACGGCGTTGCAGGCGTCCCCGGCCGCGGCCCAGTCGCCCTCGAAGACGAAGCCGTGCTCCTGCCAGAGCTCGGCCCAGGCCCGCTCGACCATCACCGGGTACCGGGCGTTGTGCAGCAGCCCGAGCGCGTCCAGGTCGTCGAAGTGAACGGTCACGGGGATCAGCCGGCCGTAGGACAGGGCGGGGGCGGCGGGGGCTTCGGCGGTCACGGGTGGGACTCCTGAGCACGGGACGAAGTGGTGGGGACACTCCATCCTAAGCGGGTGCTCAGGAGCCCCGGCCGGGAAGGGGCTGGTCAGCCCGCGATGGAGTCCAGCTGCTCGGCGGCGGGCCGCAGGGCCCAGAGGTCGCCGCCGGGCGGTGCCTCCAGGTACCGGACCGCCCGCTGCGCCGCCCGGTCGCCCGCGTCGGCCGCCGCGTGCACGACGTCGGTGGCCGCGTAGCGGTGGAACTCCAGCTCCGGGTGCGGCCAGGCGGCGGACCCGGTGGCGGCGGGGAGCAGGTAGTCCACGGCCGCGGACAGCGACTGTCCGTCCGGACCCCGGTAGGCCCACAGGTCGACCCCGACGTGCCGGCCGATCGCCGCGAGGCGGGTGTAGGCGACCAGGTCGAAGGTCGAGTAGTGCCAGCTCCGGGTGCGGGACAGCTCCTGCGGCTGGCTGCCGTCGGCCGCGATCTGCGCGGCGATCCGCTTCGCCCGCGCGTCCAGCACGGTCCTCCTCGCCAGCGCCCGGTCACCGGTCGCGTAGGCGAGGGCGGCGAGCTGCATGTCGTAGAAGGTGCCGTGGTTGTTGGCGGTCGCGCCCTCCTCCTTCCCGAAGGAGCTGTTCGCCAGCCAGTCGCGGAAGTCCGTGTTCCAGCTCCGCATGCCCGCCCGGTCCGCGGCGCTCCAGCCGGGTGCCCCGGTGCCGAGGATCGCCAGCGCGTCGACCACGCTGGTGTACGACTGGGAGAAGTCGATGATGCCGATCGACCGGCCGTCGTACTTGCACGGGATGAACTGGGCGTGGTCCAGGTCGGGGTTCATCCGGGTCGCCGGGTCGAGGAACCAGGTGCGCAGCACCTGCCCGGCCTTCTCGGCGTAGGCCCGCCGGCCCGTGTAGTACCACGCCAGGGAGAGGTCGTAGGCCGAGTCGAAGACCTTCTCCACGTCCTGGCGGTCGGTGCCGCTGTCGACCTCGGGATTGCGCTGACCGTCCCGCTGGACGTAGGGGCAGCCCCAGGGATTGTCCGCGGTGGGGGTGGTGGTGGGCCACCAGTAGGGGGCCTGGCTGAGGTAGTCGTGCACGTCGCCGCCGGGGGCGGGCTTCGGTTTGTCGACCACCGTCCAGGGACCCTGGTCCAGCCAGGCGTCGGCGCGGACGGCCAGGTCCCGGACGGCGCGGCGCAGTCGCGGGTCGCCGTGGTCGAGTTCCGCTCTGGTGCGCTGGAGGCGGGTGCCGTCGAGGACGGCGGTGTCCGGCGCCTTGGCCGCCCTCGCGGTCGCGTGGGCGGAGGGGACGAGGACGGCGCCGACGGCCGCCAGTGCCGTCAGGACGACGGCCATGCGGGATCTTCCACTCATCGAGCACTCCGATCGGACACAGGGTCAATCAGGTACGTGAACACAGTTCATGAGTAGGACCGTGTGAGCGTAGAACCGCGAGGTAGCCCTGACAATGGTCCGGACCGACTTCACGTACGAAGAAAGCGAAGCCCCACCATGGATCTCGGCGTGCGCTGGAAACTCCACGGCGACGGACGTACCCCCGCGCCCGGAGCGGTGGTACGCCCCGACGAACGGCTCTCCTGGCCCCGCACGGTCGGGCTCGGCGCCCAGCACGTGGTGGCCATGTTCGGCGCCTCCTTCGTGGCCCCCGTGCTGATGGGCCTCGACCCCAACCTCGCGATCATGATGTCCGGCGTGGCGACCGTGATCTTCCTGCTGGCGACACGCGGCCGGGTGCCCAGCTATCTGGGCTGTTCGCTGTCGTTCGTGGGCGTGGCCGCGGTCATCCGGGCGCAGGGCGGCACCAGTGCCACGGTGACCGGCGCGGTCCTGGTGGTCGGTGCCGTGCTCTTCCTGATCGGACTGGCCGTCCAGCGCTTCGGCGCCCGGATCATCCACGCCGCGATGCCGCCGATCGTCACCGGCGCGGTCGTGATGCTGATCGGCTTCAACCTCGCGCCCGTGACCGCCGCCACCTACTGGCCGCAGGACCAGTGGACGGCGCTGCTGGTGATGCTGTTCACCGGTCTGGCCGTCGTCTGTCTGCGTGGTTTCTGGTCACGGGTCGCGATCTTCCTGGGCCTGGTCTTCGGGTACGTCCTCTCCTGGGCCCTGGACCGGATCTTCGGCAGGATCCACTCGATGAGCCCGAGCGGCAAGGTCACCGACCACTGGCGTCTCGACCTGTCCGGTGTCGGCAAGGCCGACTGGATCGGGCTGCCGTCCTTCCACGGCCCGTCCTTCCAGTGGTCCGCGATCCTGGTCGCGCTCCCGGTCGTGATCGCCCTGGTCGCGGAGAACGCCGGACACGTCAAGGCCGTCGGCGAGATGACCGGTGACCCGCTGGACGACAAGCTCGGCACGGCCATCTCGGCCGACGGCGTCGCCTCGATGCTGTCCACCGCCGTGGGCGGCCCGCCCAACACCACGTACTCCGAGAACATCGGCGTGATGGCCGCGACCCGCGTCTACTCCACCGCCGCCTACTGGGCCGCCGCCGGCTTCGCGCTGCTCTTCGGCGTCTGCCCCAAGTTCGGCGCGATCGTGGCCGCGGTCCCGGGCGGGGTCCTCGGCGGCATCACGGTGATCCTGTACGGCATGATCGGCCTGCTCGGCGCCCAGATCTGGCTGCACGCCAAGGTCGACCTGCGCAATCCGCTGAACCTGGTCCCGGCCGCCGCCGGCATCATCATCGGAGTCGGCAACGTCAGCATGAAGTTCACCGACACCTTCTCCCTCAGCGGTATCGCGCTGGGCACGCTGGTCGTCATCACCGGCTACCACACCCTGCGCGCCTTCGCGCCCGCCCACCTCAAGGGCCAGGCGCCCCTTCTCGACGAGGGGACCAGTTCCTACGACGACGCCCGGCCGTAGCCGTACGACGGCCGCGTTCGCCCGTTCCGGGGAAGCTCCGGGCCGGTCGGCACCACCGCCGGTCCGGGGCTGGCACCCTTCCCCCATGGCGCAGCTGGCACACCTCACCGCTCCGGTCGGCACCGTCGTCTCCCGGATGCGCGCCCTGGACGAGGACCTGCCCGAGCGGGACGGTGTCGCGGTCTTCAACCGGGTCTACCTCGCCGTCACGGAGGAGGTCGAACGGCGCCTGGAAGCGGGCCGGTTCGGGGACCCGAGAGCCGCCGCGACGCTGGACGTGCGATTCGCGGAGCGGTACCTGGCGGCCGTGGACGCGGCGGCGGACGGCCGCCGTCCGCCGGCCTGCTGGCGGCCGCTGTTCCAGTTCCGCCGCCACCCCGGGGTACGGCCGCTCCAGTTCGCCCTGGCCGGCATCAACGCGCACATCGGCCACGACCTGGCGCTGGCCGTGGTCGACGCCTGCCGCACGCTCGGCTGCGAACCGGCCGACCTGGAGGACGAGTTCGACCGGGTGGGCGACCTCCTGGTGTCGCTCGAGGAGCGGATCCGCGAGGACCTGATGCCGGGCCCGGACCTGCTCCAGATCGCCGACCCGCTGACCCATCTGCTCGGGTCCTGGAGTCTGGAGCGGGCCCGGGACGCGACCTGGTCGGCGGCGCGGGCGCTGTGGGCGCTGCGCCGGTTCGAGGACCTGGCCGAGGAGTTCGCCGAACGGCTGGACGCGGCGGTCGGGCTCGCGGGCAGGATGCTGCTCACCCCGCTGCGCGGCTGACGGACGCGTCCCGTGGGCCGCGTCTTCGGCTCAGTCCTCGGGGAGTTCGACCGGGGCGATCTCGTCGTAGACGTCACCGGGGCCGGGGTTGGTGGGGTCGGTCTCGCCACCGAAGTGGTGCATGACGCCCCAGACCGCGTTCAGCGCGGTCTGGACGGCGCCCTCGGCCCAGCCGGCCGTCCAGGAGATGTCGTCGCCGGCGAGGAAGAGGCCCCGCTTGTCGGCGGGCAGCCGGTCCTGCACGAAGTGCGTGAACAGGCGCCGCTGGTAGCGGTAGTGGCCGGGCAGGTTGGCCTTGAACGCGCCCATGAAGTACGGCTCGTTCTCCCAGGAGACGGTCACCGGGTTACCGATGACGTGCTTGCGGATGTCGACCTTGGGATAGATCTCGCCGAGCGACTTCAGCATGACCTCCATCCGCTCGTGCGCGGACAGCGGCAGCCACTTCAGGCTGTCGTCGCACCAGGTGTAGGAGAGGCAGATGACGGCGGGCCTGTCCGGGCCGTCGTCGAGGAGGTAGGTACCGCGGGTCATACGGTCGGTGAGGGTCATCGACATGACGTCACGGCCGGTCTGCTCGTCCTTGTCCAGCCAGAACGGCCGGTCGACCGGCACGAACAGCTTCGAGGACTCCATGTAGTGGGTGCGCTCGATCGCGGTCCAGTGGTCGATCGGGAAGAGCGAGTCGTCGCAGGCGATCTTCGAGAGCAGCATCCAGGACTGGGCGGTGAAGACCGCCGCCCGGTAGGTGCGGATGTCGCCGTTCGCGTCGGTCACCGTGATCCGGTTGCCGCCGGTGCGGTGCAGCCGGGTGACGGCGGGCCGCGGCTCGCCGTTCTCGTGCAGGGACTTCAGGGACGTCCCGTGGGCCCAGTGCACGATCTTCTCCGGCTCACGCTCCCAGAGCCTGAGCGGCAGCTGCTGGGAGCCGCCGACGATACCGCGGTGGTGGTCGTCGGCCTCGGTGTAGACGACGCGCAGGATCTCCAGGATCGAGTTGGGGAAGTCGGTGTCCCAGCCGCCCGTGCCGAAGCCCACCTGGCCGAAGATCTCGCGGTGCCGGAAGGACCTGAACGCCTCGGATTCGCAGAGGAAGCCGTAGAAGGTCTGGTTGTCGAGCTTCTCCACGAGCTTCGACCAAATCTCGCGGATCCGCGGCACGTCGCGCTCGCGCATCGCGCGGTTCATGTCGGAGAAGTCGGCGCCCTCGTCGAGGCACTTGTTCCAGGCGGCCGCGACATCGCGGTAGACCTGCGGGAGGTCGGCGATCGTCTCGGCGTAGTGCGACTCGCCCTTGAGGTCGACCACGGTCGAAGGGGTCGCCTCCGCGAGGGGGTTGGGGAACGGCCGGGTCTCCAGGCCCACCAGGTCGATGTAGTGCTGGAGGGCGGTGGAGGAGGGCGGGAAGCGCATCGCGCCCATCTCCGCGGTCAGTTCGGGGTCGCAGCCCTCGAAGCCGACGGTCCGCAGCCGGCCGCCGATCTCGTCGGCCTCGTAGACGACCGGCTTCAGGCCCATCTTCATCAGTTCGTAGGCCGCCACGATCCCCGACAGACCGCCGCCGACGACCGCGACCTCGGTGCCGTGCTCGGTGGCCGGGATCTGCCCGAGTCCCGCCGGGTGGGCGAGGAAGTCGTCGTAGGCGTAGGGAAAGTCCGGGCCGAACATGGTGATCGGCGGCTGCTGCCCGGCCGCGTGCTCGACGGCGTTGGGCACGGTGGACGTCATGGGGTACGGACTCCTTGCGGGCATGCGTGAGGTGGGGAGCGGGCGGGGCGACGCGGCGGAAGGTCAGGCCAGGGAGCCGTAGAGGCCGGGGCGGCGGTCCTTCAGATACGGGTTCGCCGCGCGGGAGGCGGCGAGGAAGACCGGGTCGACGTCGGCGACGACGAGTTCCTCGCCGTGGCCGGCGCGGGCGCGGGCGACTCCGTCGGGGCCGGCCAGGGTGGAGAGCCCGAAGAACTCGAACTCCCCTTCGTGACCGACCCGGTTGGCGTAGGCGACGTACATCTGGTTCTCCCAGGCCCGGACCGGGACGAGGGATTCGGCGACCAGCTGGAACGGGTGCATGTTCGCCGTCGGGACGAGGAGCACGTCGGTGCCGGCCAGGGCGTGGGCGCGGACGAGCTCCGGGAACTCCACGTCGTAGCAGATCATGATCCCGACGGTGAGGCCGTTCAGCTCGGCCTGGACGACCGGCTGGTCGCCCGGGGTGAAGTGGTCCGCCTCGAAGCCGCCGAACAGGTGGGACTTGCGGTAGTTCGCGAGCCGGGTGCCGTCGGCGGAGACCAGCTGGGCGGAGTTGTGCACGCGGTCGCCGTCGCGCTCCGGGTAGCCGTAGACGATCGCCAGACCGTGCCGGTGGGCCAGCCCGGCGACCGTGTCCGCGCTGTCCCCGTCGGCGGGCTCGGCGAGCCGGGCGATGTCGTCGCCGATCGCGTAGCCGGTCAGGAACATCTCCGGAGCGACGAGCAGCGCGGCGCCCGCGGCGGCGGCCCGGCCGGCGGCCTCGTCGAGCACCTTCAGGTTCTCGACGGTCGAGCCGGGGCGGCCGGAGCTCTGGAGCAGGGCGGTGCGCATGCGGGGTCCTCACCGGTACGGAGGGGGTTCTGGGGCCGTTTAGACCGTACGGTCGGCGGCCCCGGCCGGACAAGGAGGAGCCGTTGCGCGCCGGTGAGCGGTTCGTTGCGTGATGCGGGGGCCGGGCGGCGATTCGTTGCGCGCGGTCAGAGTTCCCGCAGGCGCGCCACGATCTCCTCCAGCAGCGCGGGGTCGGCGGCGGGACCGGCCGGCTCCGCGCGGCGCGGCTCGTCGATCCGGACCAGGCCGGCCTCGGCCAGGTCGCCGAGCAGCACGCGGACGACGGTGAGCGGCAGGTCGGCGTCCGCGGCGAGCTCGACCACCGGGCGGGCGCCGCAGCGCACCAGGGCGAGCAGGGCGGCGCCGGCGTGCTCGACCTCGCGCCGGTCCGGGCCGGTGCCCGGATCCGTGCCCGTGCCCGGTTCCAGGGCCGTGACCTGGGACATCAGGTCGACGGTGTGCCGGTCGGAGGGCTTGGTGCGGCCCCGGGTGACGGTGTAGGGGCGGACCAGCGAACCGGTCTCGTCCTCGTACCAGTGCTCGTCGCTCACCGCGATGTCAGGGGGTCGTGCGGGTGGCCGCGTCCAGGTGTCCGCCGAGCCGGCGGACGAGCAGGGCCATCTCGTGGGCCAGCTGGCCGACGTCGGTGCGGACGTCGCTGAGGACGGCGAGCCGGCTGCCGTGTCCGGCCGGGGTCACGAAGAGGTAGGCGTCGTCCAGCATCACCATGGTCTGCCGCACCTCCCCCACCCCGAAGCGGTCGCCGGCGGAGCGGGCGAGGCTGTGGAAGCCGGAACAGACGGCCGCGAGGTGCTCGATGTCCCGCCGCCGCATGCCGTCGGAGTGGCTGAGCGGCAGCCCGTCGGCGGTGAGCAGCACGGCCTGCCGGACGTGGTCGGTGCGGGCGACGAGATCGTCGAGGAGCCAGCCGAGACCGCTGCCGGGCCGGCCGTCGGACGGGCCCGCGGGCGTCGCGGGAGCGTCGGGGGTGTCTTTCCGGTCGTCACTGTTCATGGCCCGCGGGCTTCCTCTCCTGGGTGTCGGTCGGCTCCCCGGCTTCGACGGGCAGTCCCCTGCGGCCTCGTTCCAGACCTCGCTGGAAGGCTCCGAAGACCGCCCGCATCTCGTCGGCGTCCAGGTCACGCGGGCCGCCCGGCTCCGGTTCCGCGCGCAGCCCGGCGGCGAGGGAGGCCTGACGGGTGCGGGTGGGCAGCGCGGGGGCGGCGCCCTGCGCGGCGGACTGCGCACGCGCGCCGTCCCCCACGTCGTCGGCGGGCCGGGCGTCGCCCGGAACCGCCCGCACCGGCCGCTCCCCCGCACCGGCGGGCACCCGCCGCTCCACCACACCCGCCGAGCCCGCCGAGCCCGCCGAGCGCACTACGTCCGCCGAGCCCGCCCCTTCCGCCGCGTCAGCTGCTTCCGCCGTGTCCGCCTCCGCCAGGACGGCGGCCGGCAGCAGTACCACCGCCGTCGTCCCGCCGTACGGCGACTCCCGCAGGGTCACCTCGATGCCGTGGCGGGCGGCCAGGCGGCCCACGACGTACAGGCCGAGCCGGTCGTGGCGGGTCGGGTCGAAGGCGCCGGGGTCGGTGAGGGTGCGGTGGGCCTCGGCGAGCTGTCCGGCGTCGAGACCGAGTCCCCGGTCGTCGATCTCCAGGGTGAAGCCCCGGCCGACCCGGCCGGTGCGCAAAGTGACCCGGGTGTGCGGCGGCGAGAACACCGTCGCGTTCTCCAGCAGCTCGGCGACCAGGTGCACCACGTCGGCGACGGCGTCCGCGGCCACGCCCACCTCGGGCATCGGCGGTACCACGACCCGCGTGTAGTCCTCGATCTCGCCGACCGCCGAGGACACCACGTCGGCGAGGGGCACCGGCCGCCGCCAGCGCCGTCCGGGGGTCGCGCCGGAGAGGATGATCAGGCTCTCCGCGTGCCGGCGCATCCGGGTGGTGAGGTGGTCGATGCGGAACAGTTCACGCAGGACGACGGGGTCGTCGGTGCGCCGCTCCAGGGTGTCGACGAGTTTCAGCTGGCGGTGGACGAGGGCCTGGTTGCGTCGGGCGATGTTGAGGAGGACCGCGAACAGCCCGCGGCGGAGCGTGGCCTGCGTGACCGCGGCCCCGACGGCGGCCAGCCGGGCCCGGTTGAACGACCGGCCGACGTCCCCGATCTCGTCGTCCCCGGCCTCCCCGGCGGCCAGCGGCGGCGCCTCGGCGACCGGGTCCACGTCCACCCCGGCACTCAACCGAGCCATCAGAGCGGGTAGTTGCTGTGCCGTCAGCACATCGGCGGCGTCCCGCAGGGTCTCCAGCCGGCGCGAGATCCGGCGTGCCCCGCGTACCGCGAACCACAGGGACAGCCCGACCGCCACCAGCCCGGCCGCGCCGGACACGGCCGCCTTCGCCAGCTCCCGGTACGCGAACTCCCGGCCGCGGGCCCCGGAGTTCTCCGCCGCACGGGTGCACAGCAGCATGTACTGCCTGACGGCCCGGTCGGTGGTGGCCCGCCAGGTGTCCGCGGCGACGGCCGCACCGGCCCGGTCCGCGCCCGCGCGCAGCAGCGCGTCCTCGCCGCTCACCAGCGCCCGGTACAGCGGCCCGCGCTGGAACCGCTCGAACAGTGTCCGTGAGTCGGCCGGCAGATCCGGCACGTAGGTCCGTTCGAAGACGCGCCGGTCCTCGATCGTCGCGGTGAGGGTGTCGTACTGCCGGTCGGTGAGCCGTCCGGCGGCCCGTGCCCCGGCGACCAGCGCGTCCTCGCGCGAGACGAACTCCCGTACCCGCACCAGCTCGATGACGACCTGGGCCTCCCGGGCCAGCTGTCCGGCCTGGAGGGCGGTCAGGGTGGACTCGACGTCGAAGCCGGGCTCCACCAGCGCGCTGTAGCCGGCGACGGCGCCGTCCCAGGAGATCTGCCGGGACAGCACCCGCTCGCGCAGCTTCTCCAGCCCGCCGGTGGCGGTCACCATCGCGTCGAGGGACCCGCGCTGCCGGGTGGTCAGGCGCCCCCGGTCGCCGCCCCGGACGGCGTCCCGCAGGGCGGCCACCGCCCGGTCGGTGCGCCGCTGCTGCACCAGCAGGCCGGCGGCGGTCGCGGTGTCCGGGCGGGCGCCCAGGTAGGCGGCCGACAGCCGCCGTTCGATCTGGATCTGGCCGACCGCCGTGTCCACCGGCGTGCCGAAGTCGTCGTACACCCCCTTGAGCCTGATCAGGGCGCGGGGTTCGGCGGTCACGGACACCATGGCGAAGCTCCACAGGGCCGTCAGCGCGACGGCCGGGGCGAGCGCGAGCGCCACGATCCGCGCGCGGACGGTGGTGGGGCGGCCGAGGGGCCAGCGCATGGTTACCTGCCGGTGTTACCAACCAGTAAGACGGGGCCGGCACAACCTACGGGATGCCCGCCGCGCCTCGCAATGGTTGCCCTGGGTAACCCCTGGTCAAGACCCGGTCGATCACGGTTCGACGGCGAACGTGGTGACGACGGCCGCGTGGTCGGAGGGCCAGTCGTTGTCCGCGACGTCGGGCCAGGGCGCCGGGGTGCCGGTGACCCAGGTCCGGGAGTCGAGCACGCGCAGCCCCCTGTGCAGCACGTAGTCGATCCGGTCCTGCGGCTCGGGCCGCCCGCTGCCGTCCTCGTGCACGGGGTGGATCGGCGACCAGGTGTGTCCGGGCACCGCGGCCGGGTCCGGGTGCGCCTGCCGGAAGGAGTCGTGGAACCCGGCCTCCTCGGCGGCCTTCGTCACCGGCCACTCCACGTCCGGCCGGTCCAGGTGCGAGGGGCAGTTGAAGTCGCCCGTCAGCACCACCGGCACGGCACCGGCACGGTCACCGTCGCCGATCCGCCGCAGCGCCTCCCGCAGCTGTCCGAGCCGCACCTCCTCGTGGGCGATCAGTTCGTCCGCGACGAGCCCGTCGAAGTGCAACTCGTAGGGCCCGTACGGCGTGTAGTGCAGGTGCGCGGTCCAGACCTCGACCTCGCGGCCGGGCCGGACGGCGATCCGTACCCCGGTGGCGCCGTAGAAGCCGACCTCCGGGTCGCCGAGGCGGGCCGTGATCGGGTGGCGGCTGATGATCCCGAGGTTCTCCCCCGCCGTGTGGTGGTGCCAGCCGAGGGCCTCGGCGAGTTCCCGGGCCGAGGTGCCCGCGGTCTCCTGGAGGCCGACGACGTCGGCGCCCACGTCCACGACGGTCTTCACCTGCTTGGCCCGGTGGTCGTCGATCCGGCTGCCGCCGAGCCAGAGGTTCCAGGACATGACCCGCAGTTCGGGTACGGCCATCTCGCTCAGCTCCTTCGGGGTGACTCCGACCAGCGTCTCCCGGACGGTCCGGCCGGGCGCGTCGCCGATCGGCGCGAGCGAGGGCACCGCCAGCACGGCGCACCCGGCGGCCTCGGCGGAGGCGACCCCGGTCTCGGTGTCCTCGACGGCCACACAGGCCGCCGGGTCGACGCCGAGCGCGCGGCAGGCGGCGAGGTAGGGGTCGGGGGCCGGCTTGGTGCGGCCGGTGTCGTCGGCGGTGACGGAGACGGCGAAGCGGCCGGGCCCGAGGGCGTCGAGCACGAGTCCCGCGACCGCGCGTGGGGACGCGGTGACCAGGGCGGTGGGGACGTCGGCCGCGGCCAGCGCGTCCAGCAGGTCGAGGGCGCCGGGGCGGGGCACGATGCCGGTGCGGACCCGGTCCGCGAACTCCCGGTGCAGCTCGGCCGCGAGGTCGGCGCCCGGCCGGCCGGTGCCGTCGGCCAGCCACTGGGCGGTGTGCTCGACGGGCCGGCCCAGCACATCGGGCTCGTCGGCCGCGTCGAGCGGCCGTCCGGCAACGCTTTCCACCGCCTCCCACCACAGTCGCTCGGTGTCGACGAGCGTGCCGTCCATGTCGAACAGGACGGCCTGGAGCGGGAGTCGTGGGTGGGGGGTCACGTTGTTGTCATTCCTCACTTCTGGATGGATTCCCTCGGGTCGGGGCCGGGCCCCTGGGCGGCTTCCCGGGTTCACTCCCGGGCACGTTCCGCCACGAGCACCGGCCGCTCGGGCAGCGACACGGTCGCGGCGGATCCGGCGCCCAGCTCGGCGGCCTCGTGGGCGGGCAGGTCGGCCTTGGCCTCGGTGCCGTCGGCGAGCCGTACGGTGACCCGGACGACCGCGCCGAGGAAGGCGGTGGCGACGACGGTGGCCGTGCCGGACCCGTCCGCGCGCACCCGCACGGCCTCGGGCCGCACCAGGACGTCGACCTCGCCGGCGCCCGGCGCCTGTCCGTCGAACGGCAGCCGCTGCCCGAGCACCTCCACCCGGTCGTCCTTGACCGTGCCCGGTATCCGGCTCATCGTGCCCACGAACTCGGCGACGAAGGCGGTGGCCGGACGGCCGTACAACTCGGCTGGTTCGGCGCACTGTTCGAGCTGTCCGGCGCGCATCACGGCGACCCGGTCGGCGATGGACAGGGCCTCCTCCTGGTCGTGCGTCACGAACAGGGTGGTGATGCCGAGTTCCTGCTGAAGCCGGCGGATCTCCTCGCGGAGCGACAACCGCACCTTGGCGTCGAGCGCGGACAGCGGCTCGTCGAGCAGCAGCACCCGGGGCCGCAGGGCGAGGGCCCGGGCCAGCGCGACGCGCTGCTGCTGACCGCCGGAGAGCTGGTGCGGAAACCGCTCGCCCTTGTCGCCGAGCCCGACGAGGTCCAGCAACTCCGCCGCCCGCGCCCGCCGTTCGCCGGTGCGCACCTTGCGCATGCGCAGCCCGAACGCCACGTTGTCGACGGCGTCGAGATGCGGGAAGAGGCTGTACGACTGGAAGACCATGCCGGCGTCACGGCGGTGGGCGGGGACCCGGGTGACGTCCTCGCCGTCGACCAGGACCGCGCCGGAGTCGGGGTGTTCGAACCCGGCGAGCATGCGCAGGGCGGTCGTCTTGCCGCAGCCGGACGGACCGAGCAGGGCCAGGAACTCCCCCGGCCGGACGGTCAGGTCGAGTCCGTCGAGGGCGACGGTGGCACCGAACTCCCGGCGCAGGGAGCGGAATTCGACGGTGGCGGCCTTGTCGGGCGTGCTGACACTCATGGTTCAACCCCGGGAGGAAGCGGTTCGGTCACGGCCGCCGGCACCGGCGAGCGCGAGGAGCAGGGCCCAGGTCACCAGGAGACTGAGCACGGAGACGGCGACGGACATCTGGGCCTGCGAGCCGCCGACGTCGTAGATCCACACGGCGAAGGGCTCGAAGCCCAGCAGCCGGGCGACGGTGAACTCACCGAGCACCAGCGCCAGGGTGAGGAAGGACGCGTTGAGCAGCGCCCCGCGCAGATTGGGCAGGACGGCCCGGACCAGCGCCTGCGGCCAGGAGGCACCGCAGCTGCGGGCGGCCTCGACGAGGGTGCGCACGTCTACCGCGCGCAGCCCGGCGTCCAGCGCCCGGTACACGAAGGGCAGCGCCATCACGACGTAGGCGATGACCAGGACGACCGGGAAGTCCGGGTTCTGCACGGCGACGAACGTCTCGAACAGCGGGGTCCGGGAGAGGTGGTCCGGCCCCCACTTCAGTACGGTGACGATGCCGGCCACGAACGCGATCGGCGGCACCACCAGGGGCAGCGAACAGACGATCTCGACCACGGGCCGCAGCCTGGGCGCGCTGAGCCGCAGGGCGACCACGGCGGGCACCGTCAGCAGCAGTACGACGGCGATGGTGGCGACGGCCAGTTCCAGCGAGAGCAGCAGGCTGGACAGGAAGCCGTCGGCGGACACGATCTGGGTGTAGGCGTCGAAGGTGACGCCCTCGCCGGGCACGTCCACCGTGAAGAGCACGGAGGCGGCCATCGGGATCAGGAAGTACAGGGCGGCCAGGCCGAGGACGGCCCAGCGCCAGAGGTTCAGGCGTCGAGCCATCGGGCGCTCCGTCGTTGCAGGGGCAGGTACACGGCCATCACCAGGCCCGCCACCAGCACCATGTCCAGGCTCAGGGCGAGGGCCACGTTCTCCTGGCCGACCAGGACGTTGCCGGAGAGGGCGTCCGCGATTTGCAGGGTGACCAGCGGGACCGCGCTGCCGACCATGGCGGCGGCGGTGGCGTACGCGGCGAAGGCGCTGCCGAAGAGCAGCACGAAGCCGCCGAGCAGCGAGGGCGCGAGCACCGGCAGCGCGACGAACCGCCAGTACTGCACACCGGTCGCGCCGTTGTTGAGCGCGGCCTCCCGCCACTGGGCGCGCAGTCCGTCCAGGGCCGGGGTGATGGTGAGGACCATCAGCGGGATCAGGAAGTACAGGTAGACGAGGACCAGCCCCCAGAAGCTGTACAGGTCCCAGCCGTGGTCCGCGAGGTGCAGGTGCACGGTCAGCACACCGGCGTTGCCGAGGGTCGCGACGAACGCGAACGCCAGCGGCACACCGCCGAAGTTGGCGAGCACCCCGGAGGCGGTGAGCACGGCCTCGCGCAGCGCCCGGGAGCGCGAGCTGACCACGGCCTGCGCGAGCGGCAGCCCGAGGACGGC
This sequence comes from Streptomyces humi, assembly GCF_001005085.2. Lineage (GTDB taxonomy): Bacteria > Actinomycetota > Actinomycetes > Streptomycetales > Streptomycetaceae > Streptomyces > Streptomyces humi. Next base: position 2,486 of record NZ_LBMU02000065.1, on the reverse strand, counting down.
GGCGATGACGGCGGAGAGCGCGGACAGCTTCACACTGCCGACGAGGGCGGTGAGGTACGGCCCCTGGAGCGAGTCGCTGAGATTGCTCGCGGTGTAGGAACTCGTGCCACTGACCGGGTCCTTGACCGTGAAGGCGCCGTTCAGCATGGCCACGGCCGGCAGTCCGAAGGCGACGGCCGTGAAGGCGAGCAGCGGGACGACGGCGAGCCAGCCGGGGGCACGGCGCCGCCGCTTCTGGGAAGCGGCGGCCGCCACGTCGGCCCGCGTGAGCGTGGCCGTCATCCGGATACGGCCTTCGACCAACCGGAGGAGAGGACCGTCTTGGCCTTGTCCTGCTGGGCCTCGGTCGGGAAGGTGGGCGTGCCGGTGACCGCGGGGAGCTTGGCGGCGGCGGCCTTGTCGAGCGTGCCGGCCTTCTCCATGGCGGACATCAGGACCGGGCGGGCGTACCCCTTGAGCCACAGGTTCTGGCCCTCGGTGCTGTACAGGTACTCCTGCCACAGGCGGGCGGCCGCCGGGTGCGGGGCGTCCTTGTTGATGGCCTGGGAGTAGAACTGGGCGTACTGGCCGTCGGTCGGGATGCTGACCTTCCAGTCGACGCCCTTGGACTTGAACTCGTCGGCGTAACCGGCGTTCAGGTAGTCCCAGTCGATGGAGATGGGCGTCTCGCCCTTCTCGACGGTGGCCGGGGTGGACTCGACGGGCGTGTAGTTGCCGTTCTTCTTCAGCTTGGCGAAGAAGTCCAGACCCGGCTGGATGTCGTCGAAGGAGCCCTTGTCGGCCAGCGCGGCCGCGTACACGCCGCCGAACGCCGAGCCGGACTTGGTCGGGTTGCCGTTGAGGGCGACCTGGCCCTTGTACTGCGGCTTGAGCAGGTCCGCGAAGGTCGTCGGGCAGGTCTTCACGCGCTTCGCGTCGCAGCCGATGGAGATGTAGCCGCCGTAGTCGTTGTACCAGCGGGCCTGCGGGTCCTTCTGGCCCTCGGGGATGTCGGCGTACGAGGTGACCTTGTAAGGGGCGAGCAGGCCCTGCTGGGCCGCGCTGAGCGCGAACGACGAACCGAGGTCGAGCACGTCCGGGGCCCGGTCCTGCCCCTTCCTCGACGTCACGGCGTTGATCTCGTCCTGGCTGGAGCCGTCGGGGCTCTCGTCCTCGATCTTGATGCCGTACTTCGCCTTGAAGCCGTCGATGACGGCGCCGTAGTTCGCCCAGTCGCGGGGCACGGCGATGATGTGCAGCGTGCCCTCCTTCTTGGCGGCGGCGATCAGCTTGTCCATGCCGCCGAGGTCGGCGGCGGAGGTGGCGGTGGCGGCGCTCTTGCCACCGGACGTGGTGGACGACGCGTTGTCGGGAGCGGCGCCGCAGGCGCTCAGGGCGAGCGCGGCTACGGCGGCGAGGGAGCCGCCGAGGAGGGCGGTTCTCGGCAGGGACACGGTCACGGTCTCTCCAGGGAGTACGCACGAGGGTGGGGCGGCGCTGCGGAAGGCACCGGGCAACTTGTCTGAACAAGTTGGCCCTAGTACGCCCGCCGTGGGTTTCCCCTTCATGAACGGAGACGAAACTCCAGACCCTTATTCCCTGCACAATCCCGCCCGGCTGCGGGCTGACACGAATCACCTGAGGGCGTCGATTAGGCTGGTCACGCTGTGCACAGCCGCCTGATCAGAGGGGAAGCATGACGGCGCGACATGAGGAGATCGCCGACGAGCTGCGGCGCGCCATCGACCGCGAGGAGTACACCGTCGGCAGTCGGCTGCCCGCGGAGACGGAACTGGCGGCGCAGTACGGCGTCTCGCGCGGCACGGTCCGCCAGGCGGTCGCCGCGCTGACCTCCGAGGGGCTGATCGGCTCCCGGCAGGGCGCCCGCCGGGTGGTGCTGGCCAGCCGCCGCAGCCAGAGCTTCGCGGAGCTGCGCAGTTTCGCGCAGTGGGCGAAGGCGATGGGCCGCACGGCGACGGGGCACGTGGTGTCCCAGGAGTACCGTCCCGCCTCCCAGGAGGACGCCGTCCGCCTCCAACTGACCGCCGGCACACCGGTGTTGCATGTGCTTCGGGTGCGCGGGCTGGACGGCGAACCGGTGTTGCTCGAGCGGACGGTGTACGCCGACTGGATCGCCCCTGCGGTGGAGCCGATAGAGCCCGAGTGCCCGTCGGTGACTCAACGCCTCTACGAGGAGACGGGGTTGGTCTTCGCGTACGGCGAGCACGTCATCGACGCGGTGGCGGCGGGGGCGCAGGACTCGGTGCTGCTGCGGGTCCGCCGGACGAGTCCGCTGCTGCGGGTGCGGCGGGTGACGACGACGCGGGAGGGGCGGCCGGTGGAGTGGTCGGACGACCGGTACCGGTCGGACGCGGTGAGTTTCAGTGTGCACAACTCCATCGGCAGCAACCCGCTGGCGCGAAAGACGGCGGAGTAGGGGGCGGGGGGTGCGGTGGCGTGCCGGGTGCGGGTGGTCCGTGGCTGGTCGCGCAGTTCCCCGCGCCCCT
>NZ_LBMU02000064.1 GCF_001005085.2 Streptomyces humi | reverse complement strand
GCCCGGTCCCCACCCCCCAGCCACCCCCGGGGCCCGAGCCGCCACCCCCCCCGCCGCCCCCGGGACCGGGTCCGGTCCCGACCCCGCAGCCCCCCGACCCCGCACCGCCGTCCCCGATCCCGCCGGGTCCGGAGCCGGCCCCGGACCCGGAACCGGGCCCGCCCCTCACCTGAGGGCGGCGTCCACCTGACGGCGCCCCACGGCTCCGTACGAGTGACGGCGTGACGGTGCCCCACGGCTCCGAACGAGTGACGGGTCCTCGAACCCTCTACTGAGGGTGAGATTTTCTGGTACCGCAACTCCGTTGTGTGACGGCTCGATCCCTGTCAGCGTTTTCGCAGGGGGATGTGTCTTCGGGGGACGGGGGTGCGCGATGGACGACGTCGCGTCCGTGGAGGTCGTGGAGCTACAGGTGCCCGGGCTCGGGCCGGTCGACCGGGACAGGCTGCTGACCAGGGCCACCGAGGTCCGCAGGGAGAGCGGTGACGACAAGGCCGGGCTTTACCGCACCCGGCTGGTCGACCTGGACAAACGCCTCGGGACGCACCACGAGGTGTACGACTGGACCCGGCTGACCATCGGTGGCGCCTCGCGTGCCCTGTGGCTGTTCCTGATGCCGTTCCTGCTGGTCAACATGGTCGACTGGATGCAGCCGTACCGTCCGGTCCGCAGCGACGGACGGCTGCGCCGGGTGGCCGGCGGGCTGTACGAGTTCGGGGCGCGGCTGCTGGCCCTGTCGTTCACCGTGCTGGTCGTCGGCGCCTTCGGAGAGCTCGCCCTGGACCAGTTCGCCTGGCAGTGCGCCCCGGAGGCCCGAGGGGTCTGCGACCCCGGCAACCCGGCGGTACGGCTGCTGCGCGGCTGGGACGAGTCCGGTGCGGGGGTCGGGCTGGTGGTGGCCGCGGTCGTGCCGTTCCTGGTGGTGTTCGTCCTGCTGTTCATGGCGCGGGACACCAAGCAGGAGTACCTGCCGGTGCTCAAGACCGTCACCGAGGAGACCGCCAACCGGGCGGTCCGGGAGCAGCACCTCACCCACAAGGAGAACCTGGAACTCGAAGGGTTCTGGGAGTACAACCGCCGTGATCCCGGAATGGCCGCCCAGCACGTGTGGGCGGGGCTGCTCACCACGGCGGGCCTGCTCACCTGGACCCCGCTGGCCCAGGACATGCGCGGCAACGGAGGTCCCACCCGCGCGGGGGTGCTGCTGTTCGCGGTGATCGTGGTGATGGCCCTGCTCACGGTGGCCTCGGTGCCACGCCTGTACCGGGTGGAACTCTCCCGTCCGGCCGTCCTGTTGAGCCGCTGGGCGCGCCGCCCGCTGCCGTGGCTGAGCCGCCGGGCGGCGGCGTCGAAGCCGCTCCCGCTGTGGCCCACCCGCTATCCGAAACTCGCCCTGACCGGCTGCGTCGCCGTGAACGTGGCAGCCGTCCTGTACTGCCTGGTGCCGGACCGCCGGTGGTCGACCGACGCCGAACTGCCCGGCATCCAGGTGCAGTCGACGGTCGTCCTGCTGGTGCAGGCGCTCTGCGTGCTCATCCTGGCCGCGGCCTCCGCCGTGCTGCCGAGGCGCGGCACCCGGCGCCACATGGCGCTGTACGGGGCGGCCGGACCGGCGATGGCGGTCGTCGCCTGTTTCGTGGCCTGGCTGTACACCACCGGCTTCGCCCTGTGGACGGGCGCCTGGCTGGCCCGTGACGGCCAGCGCCCCGACGTACCGAGGCCGGTCGACGTGATGGGGATGGCGCTGCCTCCGGTGCTGCTGCTCGGCACCCTCGCCTGGGCGGTGACCCGGGCCGGCCTCTGGTTCACCTTCCTGGCCCGCGGCGAGCGCTCCGCGAGGCCGCTCTCCCGGCGCGGGCCGGTGCGGCTGGCGCGGGACTTCCTCGCCGCCGTCCGGGACCGGGAGGAGCAGACCGACGACCGGCGCTACGTGGGCGAACTGCGCGCCGCCCGCCGCCGGCACGAGTACCTGCTGCGTGAACTGGACTGGAACCTGGGCGTCCTGGCGGTGCTGATCGCGCTGACCGCCGGATCGTTCTACGTCCGGCCGGTGCACGCCTCCGGGCTGCGCGACGCCTGGGACCTGACGGCGCGCCTCCTCGAGACCGTGAGCCTGCCGCTGTTCGCCGGCCTCGCCGGGCTGATGCTGCTGACCTTCCGCACCCTGGCGATCCGCTCCGAGATGCGTCAGAACGCCGGTCTGGCCTGGGCGTTCGGGGCGTTCTGGCCGCGGGCGGTGCATCCGTTCGCACCGCCGTCCTGGACGGTGCGCGCGGTGCCCGAACTGGTCCACCGGCTGCGTGTGCTGCTGGACCGCGACGACAGACGGGTGCTGATCCGGGCGGCGTCGATGGGCAGTGTCCTGGCGCTCGCCGCGATCTGGCAGCTGGAACCCGACCGGCGGGCCCGCATCGCCCTGCTGACCACCGGCTGCCCGGCCGTCTACTTCTCGCGCACCTACCCGGCGTTCGTCTGCCGCAGGTCCCTGGCGGACCTGGCGCCAGGCGGCCCGGCGGGGCTGGCCGCCTGGACCAACGTGTGGCGGGACACCGACCCGCTGGCCGGGCCCGTGCGGGTGCCGGGCGTCGACCTGTGCTGGAGCGAGCGGAACGTCATCCCGCCGACCCCGTTACGGACCCCGGGGCAGCCGGTGTTCCCGCCGATAGAGGGCCACCGCGGCTACACCTCCGACGACAGGCTCCTCGCCCTGCGCGACACCCTCCTGCGCGCGCTGCGGACGCCGTAGGCCGCACACCCGCGGGGCGTGGCCGGGCCGCCGCCCGGCCACGCCCCGCGACGGCCGGTCCTAAGCGGTGACCTCGTCGCGGTCGCCGCCCCACAGCGTGTGGAACGAGCCGTCCCGGTCCACCCTGCGGTACGTGTGCGCCCCGAAGAAGTCCCGCTGCCCCTGGGTGAGCGCCGCGGGCAGCCGCTCCGCGCGCAGCGCGTCGTAGTACGCCAGCGCCGCCGAGAAGCCGGGCACCGCGACCCCCTGCCGGGTCGCCGCGATGATGACCTCACGCCAGTCGTCCTGCGCCTCGGCGATCTCCCGCGCGAACGTCTCGTCGGACAGCAGGCTCGGCAGGTCGGCACGGGCGTCGTAGGCCGCGCGGATCCGGTCCAGGAACGCCGCCCGGATGATGCAACCGCCCCGCCAGATCGCCGAGACCGCGCCGAGGTCGATGTTCCAGTCGTACTCGTCGCTGCCCGCCTGGATCTCGTGGAAGCCCTGCGTGTACGACACGATCTTCGACGCGTACAGCGCCTGCTCCACCCGGTCGGCGAACGCCCCGGCCTCCGCCTCGGACAGCGGCGCGGGCTTCGGGCCGGCCAGGTCGCGGGAGGCGGCACGCAGGCCGGCGTGGCCGGACAGCGAGCGCGCGAAGACCGCCTCGGCGATGCCCGACACCGGCACTCCCAGGTCGAGGGCGATCTGCACGGTCCAGCGGCCGGTGCCCTTCTGCTCGGCCTGGTCCACGACCACGTCCACGAACGGCCTGCCGGTCGCCGCGTCCACGTGGGCCAGCACCTCGGCCGTGATCTCGATCAGGTACGAGTCGAGCCGGCCCGTGTTCCAGGTGCGGAAGATGTCGGCGATCTGCGCGGGGGAGTACCCGGCGACGTCACGCAGCAGCTGGTACGCCTCTCCGATCAGCTGCATGTCGGCGTACTCGATGCCGTTGTGCACCATCTTCACGAAGTGCCCGGCGCCGTCGGGGCCGCAGTGCGTCACACAGGGCGCGCCGTCCGCCGCCTTCGCCGAGATCTTCTCCAGCATCGGGCCCAGCGAGTCGTACGACTCCTTCGGGCCGCCCGGCATGATGCTCGGCCCGTGCAGCGCGCCCTCCTCGCCGCCGGACACGCCCATGCCGACGAAGTGGATGCCCTGCTCGCGCAGCGCCTTCTCGCGCCGCCTGGTGTCCGCGAAGTGCGCGTTGCCACCGTCGATGATCATGTCGCCGGGCTCCAGGAGCGGGGCGAACTCCTCGATCACCGCGTCCGTCGGACCGCCCGCCTTGACCATGATGACCAGCCGACGCGGCCGTTCCAGCGCCTGGACGAACTCCTTCGCCGTCTCGGCCGCGATGAAGTCGCCCTCGTCCCCGAAGTTCTCCACCAGCTCCTGTGTCTTCGACACCGTGCGGTTGTGCAACGCCACCGTGTAGCCGTTGCGCGCGAAGTTCCGGGCGAGGTTGCGGCCCATGACCGCGAGACCCGTGACGCCGATCTGCGCCGAAGTGCTCATACCGCCTGCTCCTCAAAGATCAAGTCGATCCCGTAGCACGTGCAAGGGATGCTGCTGCCGCTCCTGCCCGGCCAGTATTGCCCAAAGGCCATCCTGACCCGCCGTTCGACCGGCCGCACTTGCAGATACGGATGACATGGGGTCGACGCCTCAGTAACCTCGCGAAACACTCCGGGGAGGTCCTGTCGCCGCCGTTCCGCCGACGTCACGTCAAGTCCGTTTCCGGCCGGTTCCCTTCGCCGGGTGACGGCCGTGTCCCCGGGGGCGAGAGGCGGCTGATTGCTGTCTTGTCATGGCCTGTTCGGGACGCTTACTTTTGGCCTTCCTGATGCGCGTGGCGAGGGGGCTCCAGACATGGCCGAACGCGGCCGGCACCGCCGGTACCAGCCGAACAGGATCAACCGCGCCTCGCTCACCGTCACGGCGGGCGGCGCCGGGCTGGCGATCCCGCTCGCCGCCGCGGGGAGCGCCGAAGCGGCCTCCGTGTCCACCTGGGAGAAGGTCGCCGCCTGCGAGTCCAGCGGTGACTGGCACATCAACACAGGCAACGGCTACTACGGCGGGCTCCAGTTCACCCAGTCCACATGGGAGGCCTACGGCGGCACCAGGTACGCGCCGCGGGCCGACCTCGCCACCAGGGACCAGCAGATAGCCGTCGCGGAGAAGGTCCTCGACGGGCAGGGGCCGGGCGCCTGGCCGGTCTGCTCGGTGCGGGGCGGGCTCACCCGCGGCGGCGGCAGCCCCGACGTGCACACGGGGAGCACGCACACCGGGAGCACGCACACCGACGGCGCCCGGACGCGGCCCGCCAAGAGCTCTGTACGGGATGTGCAGCCCCACACCACGCCGCAGTCGCGGGCCGGCAAGGCCGAGATGTACACGGTGGTGCGCGGCGACACGCTCTCCGGGATCGCCGACGATCACGACGTCACCGGGGGCTGGCACCGGCTGTACGCCGCGAACCGCGCGACGGTCGGCGCCGATCCCGACCTGATCCTGCCGGGTCAGCGGCTGAGCCTGACGGGCCGGGCGGCCAAGGCGGAGCCCGCGGCCGGGAAGACCGAGGCGAAGCCGAAGACCAAGGCGAAGCCCGAGACGAAGAGCCGGACCCGGACCGGTACCGGAACCGGGTCGAAGGCGGGGACCAAGGCCGGGACGAAGGCTGGCACGAAGAAGGCCTCCACCCACACCGGGCACGCACACTCGCTCGTGGCCCCGGTCGACGCCCCGATCGGCACGGCGTACCACGCGTCCGGCTCGCACTGGTCGAAGGGCTACCACACCGGCGTCGACTTCCTCGCGCCCACCGGTTCCTCCGTCAAGGCGGTCGAGGCCGGTCAGGTCGTCACGGCCGGCTGGGGCGGCTCGTACGGCTACCAGGTGGTGATCCGGCACGCCGACGGCCGCTACACGCAGTACGGCCATCTGTCGGCGATCTCGGTGCGGGCCGGGCAGAGCGTGTCCACGGGCCAGCGGATCGGCCGCTCGGGCGCCACCGGGAACGTCACGGGCCCGCATCTGCACTTCGAGGTGCGGACGGGGCCCGGGTTCGGCTCGGACATCGACCCGCTCGCCTATCTGCGGGCCGGCGGCGTCAGGATCTGACCCGCGTACGGTGCCGGTCCAGCACGAAGTCGGCGGCGGGCAGCAGGACGTCGGCCACGTCTGCCTTGGAGGCCGTGCGCTGCTGCGGCATCGAGACCGCCGCGGTGCCCGTCGCGCCGTCGCCGCCGGGGAAAGCACCGGCCGGCGGCGGCCCTTCGCCCGCCCCGGGGGCCTCCGTCACCGGTGGGCCGCCCACGAGTCCGGCCTCCGCGGCCGGCCAGGCACCGGCGAGGTCGCCCCCGGCCGCCCGCGCTCCTGTGAGACCGGCCGAAGCCGGCTCCCCGCCGGGCGCCGGAATCCCCACGAGGCCGCCGTCCGCGAACCGGACACCCGCCGAACCGGTCCGCACCGGCTTGCCCGCGGCGCCCGCCGGGCCCGCCGCCACTCGGCCCGCGTCCGCCAGGCCCGCGTCCGCCAGGCCGGGGTCCGCCAGGCCCGCGGAGGCCGGGGCCGCCTGCTGCGGCAGGACCGTCTCCGCCAGTTCCACCAGCGCCTCGACCAGGGGTTCGGGGGAGGCCGTAGAGGCCGCTGTCTCCGGGGCCGGGTGCGGGGTGCCCTCGATGCGTTCCGTCGTCAGCAGGATCAGGCCGCCCGCCGCCACCACCGCGCAGCCCAGGGCCAGCAGCGTGCCGGTCGCGCCGTAACGGAACGCCTCGCCGAACATCGTGATGCCGACCGCGGCGGCCAGTACGGGGTTGACCACCGTCAGCGTGGCCAGCGGCGCGGCGAGGCCGGCGCCGCGGTAGGACGCCTGGGAGATCATGACGCCCGCCACGGCGTAGGCGCCGATCACGCCGAGCCAGATCAGGTCGGCCGGCGCGATCCCGCCGTCCCAGTCGATCGCCACGACCTTGGTGAACACCGAGGACATGCCGAAGGCTATGCCGGACGCCGTGGCGAGCAGCACGCTGCGCACCGCGGGGTGCCGGTGCGCGGCCCGGCCCGCGATCATCAGCGCGACGACCGCACCGCCGGTGACCAGCGCGACCGCGATCCGTCCGGCGGAGTCGAGGGCGTGCGAGTCGGAGGAGCCGACCAGGGAGAGCAGCCCGGCCAGACCCACGGTGGCCATGATCGCGCCCCGCCAGGCGGTGGCACCCGCCCTGCGGCCGACGAACAGGGCCGCCATGGGCAGCGCGAACACGATGGTGAGCGCTCCCAGCGGCTGGACCAGGCTCAGCGGGCCGCAGGCCAGTGCGACGACGTGCAGCAGGCCGCCGAGGCCGTTGAGCGCCATCGCGCCCCACCAGCCCGGACGGCGCAGCGGCGCGTACTGCTCGCCGGGGGAGGAGACCGCCACCTGCTCCTGCACGATCGCTCCGCCCGCGTAGGCGACGGCGGAGACGAAGGAAAGCAACACGGACAACGCGAGGGCGCTCATCCACGGCTCCTCTGCGTCGGGCGCGGTCTCTCGGTCCCGCGCGGTGATCGGTCGGCTTCCATGAGCAACACTCTGCCCGCCCGGCTGCTTCCCGTCGTCGTACCTGAGCACCCAATGCGTCGTACTGCCGATGGAGTAGGAACGGGTCCCGATCATCCCCAGGGTGGGTGACGCGGGGTGGAGGGCCGGGCAGCCGGGGCGCCAAGAGGCCTGGTACTACTGCTGTTCGTGGACCTGGACCCCGATCTCGCCGCGCTCCGGCCGCTCGGCGGCTTCTTCGTCCTGCGGACGGCCCGGCCGGCGGCCGAAGCCGCGGGGGCGGCGCGGGCCGGCGCGCTGCCGACCCTGGCGAAGGCGTACGAGACAACCACATCGGATGTTCATCGCGATGTCATCGCTTGCCGGGTCGAGACGGTCGGGAAGCGTCTACGGGTCCCCGAGCCCCGGGTCGCCGCCTCCGTCGCCCAGCAGGCGCTGGCCGCCCGGCTCTGGTCCGTCGCCCTCGGCTGCGCCGCCCGGTACGGCCGCCTCCCCGACCTGGACCCCCGGCTGCTCCGCTGGGACACCCACGCCGCCGCCCCCGACGACCTCTGGCTCACCCGGGTGCGCCCGCTGCCCGGCGCCACCGGCCCGGCCGCGCTCGCGGAAGCCGTCGTGCACGGCCACCTCGAACCCCTGGCGGCGGCCCTGCGCGCCCGCTACGGCGTCGCCGCCGGCCTGCTGTGGGGCAACGCGGGCTCGGCGCTGGCCGGAGCCGCCCGCGAACTGGACCGCTGGGCACGCGCCCACGGCGAGCCGGGCGCCGCCCGCCGGACCCGCGCCCTCACCGCCGCCCTGTTCGCGCACCCCCGGCTGAGCGCCACCGGCACCCGCGCCGGGCCGGCCTTCCGCCGCCGCAGCTGCTGTCTCTACTACCGGGTACCCGGCGGCGGGATCTGCGGTGACTGTTGTTTTACACAACCACCGCGCTCTTCCCCGCGCGCCGCTTCTGGGTGACCATGGACCAACCGGCCGTGGAGAGCGAGGGGTTGCGGGTGCGAGTCGGACTGCTGACCCGGGAGTACCCCCCGGACGTGTACGGCGGTGCTGGTGTTCATGTGGAGTTCCTCGCCCGGGAGTTGCGGCCCCTGGTCGACCTGGAGGTGCACTGCTGGGGCGAGGGCCGCGGGGACGGCGTCGTCCGGCACCGCCCCTGGCCCGCCCTGGACACCGCCAACGACGCGCTGCGCACCTTCTCCGTGGACCTCGCCATGGCCGCGGGACTGGACGGCCGCGAACTCGTCCACTCCCACACCTGGTACGCCAACCTCGCCGGGCACGTGGCCAAGATGCTGTACGGCGTCCCGCACGTGGTGACCGCGCACTCGCTGGAGCCGCTGCGCCCCTGGAAGGCCGAGCAGCTCGGCGGCGGATACGCCCTGTCCAGCTGGGCCGAGCGGAGCGCCGTGGAGGCCGCCGACGCGGTGATCGCCGTCTCCGGGGCGATGCGGGAGGACATCCTCACCTGCTACCCGGCCTTGGACCCGGCCCGGGTCCATGTCGTGCACAACGGCATCGACACCGCCCTGTACCGGCCGGACGGCTCGACCGACGTCCTCGCCCGCCACGGCATCGACCCCGGCCGCCCCTACGTGCTGTTCGTCGGCCGGATCACCCGGCAGAAGGGCGTGCCCCATCTGCTGCGCGCCGCCCGCGACATCGACCCCGCTGCACAGGTCGTGCTCTGTGCCGGAGCGCCCGACACCCCCGAGATCGACCGGGAGTTCCGGGACCTCTTCGAGGAGCTGAGCCGGGTCCGCGAGGGCGTGCACTGGATCCCGCAGATGCTGCCGCGCGCCGACGTCATCCAACTGCTCACCCACGCGGCGGTGTTCGTCTGCCCCTCGGTGTACGAGCCGCTCGGCATCGTCAACCTGGAGGCCATGGCGTGCGGCACGCCCGTCGTGGCGTCCCGGGTCGGCGGCATCCCCGAGGTCGTCGAGGACGGCACGACCGGCCTGCTGGTCGACCTCGACGACGACTTCGAGACGGGCCTGGCGCGGGCGCTGGACACGGTGGTCGGCGATCCGGCGACGGCCCGGCGGATGGGTGAGGCCGGACGGGAGCGCGCGGTGGGCGAGTTCGGCTGGGACGCGGTGGCCCGGCGTACGGTCCGGCTCTACGAGGAGATCCTGAAACAGACGTGACGGCCAGGGGCGTCGGGGCCAGGAGATCCTCGAACAGCCGTAACGAACAGGCCGCCTGTTCGACGTGATCCCGGTGCAGGCTTAGCGGATGTGCTCCCAGGGCAGGCATGGAGCACCAGGGTGAGGGGAGCGGCCATGCGTCGTGGTGGACCTTCGGTACTCGGCATCGTGCTGGCCGGCGGGGAGGGCAAACGCCTGATGCCGCTGACCGCGGACCGGGCCAAACCAGCTGTCACCTTCGGCGGGACGTACCGCCTGGTCGACTTCGTCCTGTCCAACCTGGTCAACGCGGACGTGCTGCGCATCTGCGTGCTGACCCAGTACAAGTCGCACTCGCTGGACCGGCACATCACCACCACCTGGCGGATGTCCAGCCTGCTCGGCAACTACGTCACGCCGGTCCCGGCACAGCAGCGGCTGGGCCCGCGCTGGTACCTGGGCAGCGCCGACGCCCTCCTCCAGTCGCTGAACCTCGTCAACGACGAACAGCCCGAGTACGTCGCGGTGTTCGGCGCCGACCACGTCTACCGCATGGACCCCCGGCAGATGCTCCAGCAGCACATCGAGGGCGGCGCCGGGGTCACGGTCGCCGGCATCCGCGTCCCGCGCGCCGAGTCCTCGTCGTTCGGGGTGATCACGCCCGGCTCGGACGGCCAGACGATAGAGACCTTCCTGGAGAAGCCCGCCGACCCGCCCGGACTGCCGGGCGCCCCGGACACCGTGTTCGCCTCCATGGGCAACTACGTCTTCACCACCAAGGCGCTGATCGAGTCACTGCACCGGGACGCCGAGGACGACCACTCGGTGCACGACATGGGCGGCTCGATCCTGCCGCAGCTCACCGCCCGCGGCGAGGCCCAGCTCTACGACTTCGGCACCAACCACGTCCCCGGCGAGACCAGCCGCGACCGCGGCTACTGGCGGGACGTCGGCACGCTCGACGCGTACTACGACGCCCATATGGACCTGATCGCCGAGCGGCCGGCCTTCAACCTCTTCAACCGCAACTGGCCCATCTACACCCACTCCAACCAGCTCTCCCCGGCCCGTTTCAACGCCGGCGGGATGGCGAGCGAGTCCATCATCAGCGCGGGCTGCCTGATCCGCGGCCAGGTCACCCGGTCCGTGCTGTCACCGGGCGTGCGCGTGGACCCTGGAGCGGTGGTCCAGGGGTCGATACTGCACGACAACGTGGTGGTGGGCCGGGGCGCGGTGGTGCGCGGCGCGGTCCTCGACAAGAACGTCGAGGTCCCGCCGGGCGCCACGATAGGCGTCAACCCCGACCGGGACACCGAGCTGTACACCGTCTCCAAGAACGGGGTCATCGCCCTCGGGAAGGGGCAGCTGGTCCCGTAGCCCCGGACCCGTCACGGGCCCGGCGCCGTTCGCGCGCCGGGCCCAACTCGTATGCGACGCGCCGGAAGTGAAAACCCCTATTTGCCGGGCTTTACCGCCTTTCCCCCTCACGATGCAGACAGCGATGTCGAACTTCGGAGGTCATCGACATGAGAGGGACCCGGCGCACACGGCTGTGCCTCGCCGGGGTGCTGACAGCGTCCGCGCTGTTCAGCGCCCCCGCCGCAGGGGCCGTCGATCCGGCCGACGGCCACCTCGCCGACCTGGTGAACCCCTTCATCGGCAGCCAGGACGAGGGCAACACCTTCCCCGGCGCGGCCGTGCCCTTCGGCATGGTGCAGCTCTCCCCGGACACCGGGCACAGCACCGGCTACGACTACTCCCAGCACCGGATCCGCGGCTTCTCGCTGGTCCACCTCTCGGGCGTGGGCTGTGCCATCGGGGGCGACCTGCCCGTGCTGCCCACCACCGGGGACGTCACACAGACGGACTACGCCAGGTACGCCGCCGGGTTCAGCCACGCCGACGAGCAGGCGAGCCCCGGCTACTACCGCGTCGGACTCGACTCCGGCGTCCGGGCCGAACTGACCGCGACCACCCGCACCGGCGTCCAGCGCTACACCTTCCCGGCCACCGGCAAGGCGAACGTCCTGCTCAACGCGGCACAGGCGCTGCACAGACCGGTGAGCAGCGAGGTCGAGATCCTCGACGACCACACCGTCCGCACCCGGATCACCGGCCACGGCTTCTGCCGGGACACCGCCCCATACACCGTCTACACGGTGACCCGCTTCAGCCGCCCCTTCAGCGCCTACGGCACCTGGCACGGAGCCACGGTCACCCCCGGCTCCCGCACCGGAACGGACGGCGCCTACGTCCGCTTCGACACCACAGGGGACCGTACCGTCGAGGCGACCACCGCGCTGTCGTACGTCGACGCGGCCGGCGCCGAGGCCAATCTGCGTGCCGAGGGCGGCCGTTCGTTCGACACGGTACGACAGCAGGCCCGGGACGCCTGGGAACGGCGGCTGGCCGACGTCCGCGTCCAGGGCGGCGACCGCACCCTCCGCCGCACCTTCTACTCGTCGCTGTACCGCAGCTTCCTCGCGCCCAACGTCGGCGAGGACGCCGACGGCCGGTACACCGGCTGGGACCGGCGGATCCACCGCGCCCGGGGCTTCACCTACTACCAGAACTGGTCGCTCTGGGACACCTACCGCACCCAGGCCCAGCTGCTCGCCCTGCTCGCCCCGCGCGAGGCCCGGGACATGGCCCTCTCGGTGCTCAAGGTCGACGAGGAGGGCGGCTGGCTGCCGCGCTGGGGCTACGGCACGGTCGAGACGAACATCATGACCGGCGACCCGGTCACCCCCTTCCTGACCACGGCCTACCAGACGGGCCTGCTCAAGGGGTACGAGGAGCGGGCCTACCGGGCGCTGAAGAGGAACGCCGACGGGGTGCCGCCCGCCGCCAACCCCGGGATCGGCCGCGAGGCCAACGCCGAGTACCTGGCCAACGGCTTCGCGCCCTACCTCAAGGGCCGTCCGCACACCAAGGTCGGCGACTCCGACTACGACCACGGTGCCTCCGTCACCCTGGAGTACGCCCTCTCCGACGCGATGCTCGGCCAGATGGCCCGGGACCTCGGCCACGGCGCGGACGCGGCCCGCTACGCCACCCGGGCGCAGAACTACCGCAACGTGTTCGACCCCTCCACCGGCTTCTTCCGGGCCCGCGACGCCCAGGGCGTCTTCACCGGCGACCCCGACCCGGCCCGCGGCATCGGCTTCCACGAGGGCACCGCCTGGCAGTACCAGTGGCTGGTCCCGCAGGACCTGCCCGGCGTGATCTCCCTGATCGGCGGCGAGGACGCCACCGACCGGCGGCTCGACTCCTTCTTCGCCTACGACAGGCTGCTCGCCGATCCGGCGAGGACCGCCCGCGAGGTGTGGGTGCACGGCAACGCGTACACGTACTACAACGCGGCCGTCTACAACCCGATGAACGAGCCCGACCTCATCGCCCCGTACGCCTACCTCTCCACCGGCCGGCCCTGGAAGACCACCGACGTGGTGCACGCGGCGCTGACCCTGTTCACCGACGGCCCGACCGGGATGACCGGCAACGACGACCTCGGCACCATGTCCGCCTGGAGCGTGCTGTCGTCCATCGGGCTCTTCCCCGTCCAGCCGGGCTACGGCACCTGGGGCCTCTCCACGCCGGTCTTCGACCGGGTCGACGTCCACCTCGACCGCCGCTGGTGGCCGAGCGGCGGCTTCACCGTCACCGCGCCCGGCACCTCGGCCGCCGACCGGTACGTTCAGACCGCCCGGCTCGACGGATCGGAGTACGGCCGGACCTATCTGACGAACGGTTCGCTGCGCTCCCTGCGGTCGCTCGCGTTTACGGTCGGCCCGCGCCCGTCAGAGTGGGGTACGTCACCCGAGGCGGCGCCACCGGCGCTGAAGTGACCTCAGGTGCCCCTTGAGTCCCGCCTCTTTCGGAGGAGGCGGGACTTAATCTGCTGTTAACTGAGCGTAGCGTGATCGTACTTGACCGTAATCAGGTCCCGGCGTTTGACTGCTGATCCACCCTCCGTCGACGCGAGGCACCCCCTTAGATGACTGCGACTGCTGATCTGCTCGCCCCTCTCGATCTGGCGTTCTGGAACATCGAGTCCGACCGGCACCCGATGCACCTGGGCGCGCTCGGCGTGTTCTCCGCGCACTCGCCGACGGCCGGCGCCCACGCCGCCGATCTGCTCGCGGCCCGCGCCGCCGCCGTGCCCGGTCTGCGCATGCGCATCAGGGACGTCTGGCAGCCGCTGGCCTTCGGCGGCGCGGCCCGCGAGACCGCCCCGGACTTCGACCCGCTCGACCACGTCCGGCTGCACGCCCCCACCGGCGACTTCCAGGCCGCCGCGGGCCGGCTGATGGAACGCCCGCTGGAACGCGGCCGGCCGCCGTGGGAGGCGCATGTGCTGCCCGGCGAGGACGGCGTCTCCTTCGCGGTGCTCTTCAAGTTCCACCACGCCCTCGCGGACGGCCTGCGCGCCCTGAAGCTGGCCGCCGGGGTCCTGGACCCGCTCGACCTGCCCGAGCGATCGCCCCGTCCGATCGAGGCCCCCCGTCCGATGCTCGCGCTGCCCGACGTGCGCAGGATGCCCGAGCTGGTGCGCGGCGCGCTCTCGGACGTGGGCCGGGCCCTGGACATCGGCGCCTCCGTCGCCCTGTCCGCGCTCGGCGTCAGCTCCTCCTCCGCGCTGCGGTCCGAGCCCACCGGCACCCGCAGCGTCGCCGGCGTCGACCTCGACATCGACGACGTGCACCGCGTCCGCAAGGCCGTCGGCGGCACCGTCAACGACGTCCTGATCGCCGTCGTCGCCGGGGCGCTGCGCCGCTGGCTGGACGAGCGCGGCGAAGGCACCGCGGGCGTCGCGCCGCGTGCCCTGATCCCCGTCTCCAGGCGCCGTCCGCGCTCCGCCACCCCACAGGGCAACCGGCTCTCCGGGTACCTGATACGGCTTCCGGTCGACGACCCCGACCCGCTCGCCCGCCTCGCGCGGGTGCGCACGGCGATGGACCGCAACAAGGACGCGGGACCCAACCGGGGCGCCGGTGCCGTCGCCCTGCTGGCCGACCACGTGCCGGCGCTCGGGCACCGGCTCGGCGGACCGCTCGTCGGCCAGGCCGCCCGGCTCTGGTTCGACATCCTGGTCACCAGCGTCCCGCTGCCCGGCCTCGGCCTGCGGCTGGGCGGCCACCCGCTCACCGCCGTCTACCCGCTGGCCCCGCTGGCGCCCGGCCAGTCCCTGGCCGTCGCCGTCTCCACCTACCGGAACCAGGTCCACTACGGCCTGGTGGCCGACGCGGCGGCCGTCCCGGACCTCGACGTGCTGGCCCGCGCGGTGACCGACGAGGTGGACTCGCTGACGGAGGTGTGCGACCGCTGACCGCGGACCGGGGGCGGTCCCGGCCCCCTGTCCGCCGCCGTCCCCGCTCCGCCATTCGGGCGGGTTTGGTCCTTCGGCCCGGCGCTCCGTAAAATCCTCCGTTCGAAAGCGGGCGCGAGTCGGAGCGCCGCTGGTGGATCAGGGAAGCGGCGGCGCGATGACGGTGACACAGGACGGCCCGGCGGCCGAGGACACGGTGGAGGCCGTGGTCTACGGCCCCGGCATCGACCCCGAGCGGCTCGCCGTCTGCCTCGGCGTGCTGGCGGAGCTGGACGAGCTGGAGGTCGACCACCCGGACGCCATCGCGGTGCGCCGGGCCACGGCCGGCGTCTACCGCACGGTCAAGCAGCGTCGCCGCCAGGAACGCCGGGCCGCCAAGACCGCCCACGACAAGGCGGTCACCGAGGCCACCGCGACCGGCTCCGCCCAGCGCATCGACGACGAGACCGAGGGCCTGCTGCCCTCCTCACGGACCGACGAGGGCCGGATCGCCGGGATACTCCAGCGCCCCCGCTCCTGCTACACCTGCAAGAGCCGCTACGTCGAGGTCGACTACTTCTACCACCAGCTCTGTCCGGACTGCGCCCGGCTGAACCGCGCCAAGCGCGACGCCCGCGCCGACCTGACCGGCAAGCGCGCCCTGCTCACCGGCGGCCGCGCCAAGATCGGCATGTACATCGCGCTGCGGCTGCTGCGCGACGGCGCGCACACCACGATCACCACCCGCTTCCCGAAGGACGCCATCCGCCGCTTCAAGGCGATGGAGGACTCCGCGGACTGGCTGCACCGCCTGGAGGTCGTCGGCATCGACCTGCGCGACCCCGCCCAGGCGGTGGCCCTCGCGGAGCAGGTCACCGCGGCGGGCCCGCTGGACATCCTGATCAACAACGCGACCCAGACGGTACGCCGGCTGCCGTCCGCGTACGCGGCCCTGGTCGAGGGCGAGAGCGCCCCGCTGCCCGCCGGCGAACTCCCCGCCCACCACGTCATCGGCGCCTTCAACTCGGGTGCCGTCGACGGCCTCGCGGCGCTGCCGCTGGGCAGCAGCGGCCTGGACGCGCAGCAGGTCGCCGACCTCGCGCTCGTCGCGGGCAACGCCAGCGTCGCCCGGCACCTCGACGGCACCGCGATCGACGCGGGCGGCCTCGTCCCGGACGTCGTGGACACCAACACCTGGGTGCAGACCATCGACCAGATCTCCCCGGTGGAGCTCCTGGAGACCCAGCTCTGCAACTACACGTCGCCGTTCATCCTGATCAGCGCGCTGCGCCCGGCCATGGCCGACGCCGCGAGGAAGGCGGCGCGCGGCCGGTCGTACGTCGTCAACGTCTCCGCGATGGAAGGTGTCTTCGGCCGCGGTTACAAGGGCGCCGGACACCCCAACACCAACGCGGCCAAGGCGGCCATGAACATGGTCACCCGGACCAGCGCGACGGAGATGTTCCAGACCGACGGCATCCTCATGACCTCCGTCGACACCGGCTGGATCACCGACGAACGCCCCCACTTCGACAAGCTGCGGCTGGCCGAGGAGGGCTTCCACGCCCCGCTCGACCTGGTCGACGGCGCGGCCAGGGTCTACGACCCGATCGTGCTCGGCGAGCAGGGCGAGGACGTGTACGGGGTCTTCCTGAAGGACTACGCGCCGGGCAAGTGGTGAGCCCCGCGTGAGTGTCGGCGCGTACCGCCGCTAGCCGGCCGTACGCGCCGCCCGTACCCGGGTGCCGCCGTCCACCACCACGTCGGCCCCGGTCACCCACTCCGCGGCGTCGGACGCCAGCCACAGCACCGCCCGCGCCACGTCCGCCGGCTCCCCGATCCGCCCCATCGGCAGGCCCGCCGCGATCTCCGGCTCCCGCGGCTCCCACATGAACCGCGCCATCTCCGTGCGCACCAGCCCCGGCGACACCGAGTTCACCCGCACCCGGGGTGCCAGTTCCCCCGCCAGCTGCTGGGTGAGGTGCAGGAGCGCCGCCTTGCTGGTGCCGTACGCCCCCACGCCGGGCCCCACATGGGCCGCGCCCTCCGTGCAGATGTTGACCACCGCGCCGCCGTGCTCCCGCATCCAGCCCCGCCAGGCGCACTGGGTCAGCCGTAGCGGGGCCTCGACGTTGACCGTGAACGCCTCCCGCCACATGCCGAGGTCGGCGTCCATGAGCGGTCCGTAGGGACGGTTCGTGGCCGCGTTGTTGACCAGCACGTCCAGCCGCCCGAACTCGGCGAGCGCCAGCCGGGTCAGCTCCCGGGCGTGCTCCGGCCCGGCCACACTGCCGGCCAGGCCGACACCGCCCAGCTCCGCGGCCGTACGCCGGACCTCGTCCGGGTCCCGGGCGCTCACGCACACCAGCGCACCGGCCGCCGCGAACGCCTCGGCGACCGCGCGCCCGATCCCGCGCGTGCCGCCGGTGACGACGGCCGCCCTGCCCCGGAGCCCGTACGCCGGCCCGTACGATGACGTCATCGCCGTACCGTCTCATGACGCACCGTCAGTCGACAGCCCCCAGTCGGGAGTTGCGGGCGGCGACCAGTTCCAGGACGGTCCGCCAGTCCTCCAGGACGCCCGCGTCGAAGCCGGCGGTGCGGCTCTCCTCCTGGGCCTGGCGCAGCCGCAGCACGTCCTCGTCGGGGGCGGTGCCGTCCCCGCGGACCAGGCGGTGGACGCGCTCACCGAGCAGGTGGCGCACCGCCCGCGCGGCGCCCTCGGCGGAGCCCAGCAGTTCCTCGACGCCGTGCACCAGGCCCGCCACCTGGAGCTCCTTGTCGGCGGGCCGGCCGCGGCGCAGCAGTGCCGCGGTGCGCAGGGCGCGCTGGTGCCGGCAGGCGTACAGCAGATCCATCAGCTCCTCGACGCTGCGCAGCTCCATGCGTCAGTCCTTCCGCGAGACAGCCGTTGTCCTGCGCCATCGGATCATGTCGAGTTTTCGACCCGGCCAACGCAACCTGAACTGCACAGCCCGTGCGGGGACCAGTGGCCTGTGAATCGTATATGCGTTCGAGCAAGTAGGCCGAGCGAGTGGTTCGCAAACAGGGCATGATGGTACGAACGGGCTTTTTCCAGGCCGCCGAAGCACAGAGCGACTCGCGATAGTTACACCTTGTTTGCACTCCCTATCGAGCGGTGCCCTGCTCATTTGGTTAATCTGTAGGGGACGGACAGCAGTACGGGGTCCCACCCACACCCACGGTCCGTCCCGGGGCGAGCCGGTGGACAACGGCCTGCTCTCCTGCAAGTTACCGGCGCCACCGCGTCCGAACTGGCCTTCCACCCAGACCCGAGCGGGCGTCGAGCACCGGACCGCAGACTGTCCGGTACGCCCCGAGGGTGACCGACACATAAGGAGTGCGCGGTGACACCGGAAAAGACGAATCGCGAACAGCGCCCCAAGGAACGCACCGAGGGCGCGGGCAGCCTGTCAGGGCAGCTCGGCAGCCTCGACGTGTGGGCCCGGTCCGCCCCGATCCGCCTCGCGGGTTACGAGGAGGACCTCGCCGAGCCGCACATCCTGCCCAGCGTGGACTGACCGGCCGGTCAGCCCCGTCGCGATCGCCGACGCGCATGGGCGTGCGAGACTCACGCCCATGCTGATCAGAGAAGCCACCGCGGCCGACTGGCCGCAGATCTGGCCCTTCTGGCACCGGATCGTCGCCGCCGCCGAGACCTACGGATGGGACCCCGACACCTCGGAGGCAGCGGCCCGCGCCCTGTGGATGAGCCCGGCGAAGCGGGTCTACGTCGCCGAGGACCCCACCGGAGCCGTCGTCGGCTCCGCCTACCTCACCCCCAACTACGGGGGCCCCGCGGCCCGGGTGGCCAACGCGGGCTTCATGGTCGACCCCGACCAGGGCGGCCGGGGCATCGGCCGCGCCCTCGCCGAGCACGTCCTCGCCGAGGCCCGGGCGCACGGCTACCGGTCCATGGTCTTCAACGCCGTCGTCGAGACCAACCCCGCCGTCGCCCTGTGGACCTCGCTCGGCTTCACGATCCTCGGCACGGTCCCTGAGGCTCACGACCACCCCGTCCACGGACCGGTCGGCCTGCACATCATGTACCGCGCCCTCTGAACCGGCCGGTCGTCAGTCGAGCGGCGCCGTCCGCCGCCACGGCCGCAGTGTCTCCAGCTGCCTGGCCACGTCCAGCAGCACCGCCTCCGAGCCCGGCCGCCCCACCAGCTGTACGGCGCAGGGGGCGCCCGAGGGCAGGGTGCCGAACGGGACCGACATCGCGGGCCAGCCGGTGAGGTTCCAGGCCGGGGTCAGCGGGGAGTAGTTGGAACCGGCCAGCACGTTGCGGAACCAGCCCCGCTCGTGCCAGGGCGCCGCGGCGGGGGAGCGGCGGGCCAGAGCCGGGGTGAGCAGCACGTCGTACTCGGCGAAGAACGGGGTGAGACGGGCGCGCAGCCGGTCCCGGGCGTCGCTCACCCGCACCCCGCGCAGGAAGCGGCGGCCCACGGCCGCGTGCACCCGGGTCCGCCGCGCCAGCAGGGCGGGGTCCAGGTCCGCCGCGTCCACGGCCGTACCCGCGGTCCAGTGCCGCAGCGCGGTGACCCCGATCGACGCCGGGTAGGGCGGCTCGGCGCGCCGCACCTGATGCCCGGCGCCCGCCAGGACCCCGGCCGCTTCGGCCACCGCGTTCGTATACGGCCTGCTCACGGTCACACCGACCAGAGGGCTGCGCCGCGACACGGCTATCTTCCGCGGCGGGCGCTCCCCGGCGCCCGTGAACTCCCGCTCCGCCAGCACCGAGAGCATCAGCCGGGCGTCCTCGACCGTGGTCGCCAGCGGCCCGTTCTCCGACATGCCGAACCAGTCGCCGTTGCCGATCCCGGCCGGGACCACCCCGAACCCCGGCTTGACGGTGACCAGACCGCAGTTGGCCGCCGGGATGCGCAGCGAGCCCATGCCGTCGTTGCCCACGGCGATCGGCACCAGGCCGGCGGCGACCGCGGCCGCGCTGCCGCCCGAGGAGCCGCCGGCGCTGCGGCTGGTGTCCCACGGGTTGCGGGTGATGCCGTGGGCCCCCTCGGTGGTGCCGAAGACGCACAGCTCGGGCACGTTCGTCAGTCCCACCACCACGGCACCCGCGGCCCGCAGCCGGGCCACGGTGACGTGGTCGGCGTCGGCGGGCGTGTCCGGTGTCGCCGCCGAACCGTCCCGGTGTGCCTCACCGCGCACCGCCAGGTTGTCCTTCACGGCCAACGGCACCCCCGCGAGGGGAAGTCCGCCGAGACCGGCCCGCGCCCCGACCTCGTCCGCCTCGGCGAGCGCGGCCTCGGCCCGGACCTTGCGGAACGCGCCGATCCGTCCGTCCAGCCGGGCGATCCGCTCCAGGTGCTCGGCCACCACCTGCCTGGGGGTGACCTCCTTCTCCCGTACGGCGGCGGCGATCTCGGCGGCGGTCCGGCCGACCCAGTTGGTCACGGGCACTCCCAGGGGTGCGGAGAAGGGGCTTACTCGTCGGTATGAAAGGGCACTCTGCCGCGCCGCGGGCTCCGCGTCGAGAGTGCTCGTCCCGTGAGCCGGTCGCCAGCACCCGCAAGGTCCGCGCAGGTCATCCGACCACTGATTCAACTCCCGTGCGTGCACGCCCCATTGACAGGCATCCGAGCCCGCTCGATCATCAGACATCCGATGAATGGAGCCGCGCATGAGCATGTCTCCCTGTCCAAGACGGCACGTGCTGGCGATCGGGGCGGGAGCCGCCGCGGCGGCCGCCCTGCCGCTCACCGCGACGGCCGAGGCACGGGCGGCCGAGCCGGCCGGTGACCCGGCCGACGGCCGGGCCGCGTCACCGTGGACCCCCGTCCCCGATCCGGTCCCCGTACCGCTCGACTCCCTGTACGACAACGACGGCATCGACACCACCACCGCCCGGGGCGGCGACTTCGACGGCTCCGGCTACACGTTCCCCGGCGAGGAGCTCCCGGCCGGCCGCGTCGAGGTGGACGGTGTCCCCTTCGACTTCCCGGCCGCCACGGCGGGCGCCCGGAACAACGTTGTCGCGCGGGGGCAGCGCGTCGACCTGCCCAGGGGCCGCTACCTGTCGGCCGTCTTCCTCACCGCGGGCAGTTACGGCAACGCCTCCGGCACGGCCACCGTGCACTACGCCGACGGCACGACCGGGACCGCCGGCCTGAGCGGCGGCGACTGGTACGCGGCCGGCGGACCGCTGTCCGCGCCGTACCGGTACCGGCCGGACGGCGGCAAGGACGAGCACAGCGTCGGGATCGGCACCTCGGAGGTACCGGTCGACCCGGAACGGGAGGCCGTCGCCCTCACCCTGCCGGTCACCGGACCTGCCGAGGCCGGCCGGACCGCCCTGCACGTCTTCGCGCTCTCCCTTCAGCCCGTCGCCCAGGGCCGGGCGCTGGCCCTGCGCGGCGCCCGCTCCACCAGCTCCCTGCTGGCCGCCACCGGCGCCCAGAGCGTCGAGGCCACCGTCGTCAACGCGGGTACCGTCCCGATCCTGGCCCGCGACGCGGTGTCCGTGCACGTCGACGTCCCCGGCGCCCGCACCGTCGAGCCCGCCCGCGTCCGCCGCCTCGACCCCGGCGAACAGGCCCGCGTCCGCGTCGGCATCCGCAACCGTCCGGGCACCGCCCCCGGCGCCCGGCAGGACGGCACGGTGAGCGTGCGCGGACGCGGCGCGCAGGTCGTCTCCGCCAGCCGCACGCTGACCCTCGGCACCGCCGACTACCGGCCCACGGAGGCCTCGTTGGGCGGCCACCAGGCGCCCTACTGGTTCAACGAGGCCAAGTTCGGCATCTTCATCCACTGGGGCGTCTACTCGGTACCCGCCTGGGCGCCGGTCGGGGTGCAGTACGCCGAGTGGTACTGGGACCAGATGCAGGACCCGAACAACCCCACGTACGCCTACCACCGGAACACCTACGGCGAGGACTTCGCCTACGACGACTTCATCCCGCGCTTCACCGCCGAGAAGTTCGACCCGCGGGCCTGGGTGGAGCTGTTCCGGGACGCCGGCGCCGAGTACCACGTACTGACGTCCAAGCACCACGAGGGCTTCGCCCTGTGGGACACCGCGCTCTCCGACCGCAACTCGGTCAGGATGGGCCCGGGACGGGACCTGCTCAAGGAGCTGTTCGAGGCGTCCCGGCGCTACACCCCCGAACTCCACCGCGGCCTCTACTTCTCCATGCCCGAGTGGTTCAACCCCGACAGCCCCTGGACGGGCCACGCGCCGCGCAACCCGTACACCCTGGAACCGCTGCCGTACACCGGGTACACCGCGGGCAAGGACTACGTGACGGAGTTCCAGGCTCCGCAGCTGCTCGAACTGGTCCACGGCTACGACCCGGAGATCATCTGGTGCGACATCGGCGGCGCGAACGACAGCGTCGACGTCCTCGCCGAGTACTTCAACCACGCCAAGAACCGCGCGCACCCCGTCGACGTGACCGTCAACGACCGCTCGGGCATCGGCTTCCACGACTTCACCACACCCGAGTACACGACGTACGCCGACACCGTGGTCGCCAAGTGGGAGGCCAGCCGCGGCCTGGACCCGCGCAGCTACGGCTACAACCGGGCGACCCCGGACGACGCCTACATGACCACCGAGGAGGTCGTGCACAGCCTGGTCGACATCGTCTCCAAGAACGGCAACTTCCTGCTCGACATCGGCCCGCGCGCGGACGGCACCATCCCGGAGATCATGCAGACCCGGCTGCGCGAGACCGGTGCCTGGCTCGCGGTCAACGGCGAGGCCATCCACGGCACCACGTACTGGTCGCGGATGCCCCAGCTCGGCGAGGACCTGCGGTTCACGGTCCGTCCCGACGAGGCCTTCTACATCCACTCCCTGACCCGGCCGGGGTCCAGGCTCACCGTCGAGGCGCCGGTGCCCGTCCGCGGCGGCGACAAGGTGACCATGCTCGGCCACGACCGGCCGCTGACCTGGACGGTGTCAGGCGGGGCGCTGGTGATCGACGTACCCGAATCGGCCCGGCGGGCCGGACGGCACGCCTGGGTGTTCAAGGTGGAGTGGCATGGGTGAGCCCGGGAGAGGCCTGCTGCGGCTGTGCGGGCTCGCGGCGGCGCTCGCCCTGCTGACGACGCCGGTCCCCGCGGTCGCGCAGGAGCCGCGGCCGACCCCGCTCACCGTGCCCGCCCTGTCCGACTGGACCGCGGAGCAGGGCACTTACACGTTCGGGCACGCGACACGGCTCGTCGCCGCGGGCGCCGCCGAACGCCGGGTCGCCGCCACCCTCGCCGACGACCTCCGGGCGGCCGGCCACGGAGCCGTCCCCGTCGTCACGGGCACCGCCCGAGCCGGTGACATCGTCATCGACGTCCGCCCCTCGGCCAGGACCACGCTCGGCACCGAGGGCTACGAACTGCGCTCCGGCCGGCAGCTCGCCGTCACCGGCGCGACCGAGACCGGCGCCTTCCACGGCACCCGCACCCTCCTCCAGCTCCTCGCCCAGGGCGACCGGATCCCCGCCGGACACACCACCGACGTACCGCGCTACCGCGAGCGGGGCGTCGGCGTCTGCGCCTGCTACATCCACGTCTCCCTGCCCTGGCTGGAGAACCTGGTCCGCGAGATGGCGTACCACAAGCTCAACCAGCTGCTGCTGGAGCTGAAGGTGAAGAGCGACGCCCATCCCGAGGCGAACTCCTGGGGCTACTACACCAAGGACGAGATACGACGGCTGGTCGCCCTCGGCGACCGCTACCACGTCGAGATCATCCCCGAGATCAACTCCCCGGGTCACATGGACCCGTGGCTCGAGAACCGCCCCGACCTGCAACTGACCGACTCCGACGGCGCCAAGCAGCCCGCCAGGCTCGACGTCACCCGGCAGGCCGCCTTCGACTACTACACGAGCCTCATGGACGAGTACGCCCAGGTCTTCACGGCGAAGTCCTGGCACATGGGCGCCGACGAGTACATGCTCGGCTCGGACTACGCGAAGTACCCGCAGATGCTGGAGTACGCGCGGGGGAAGTACGGCCCGGACGCCACCCCGCAGGACGCCTACGTGGACTTCATCAACCGGGTCCAGGCCTACGCGGAGGGCAAGGGCAGGCACCTGCGCATCTGGAACGACGGCCTCACCGGCGCCAACACCGTCCCGGTGGCCGCCGGGACGACCGTCGAACACTGGCTGGACGTGGCGGTGAAACCGAGCAGGCTCATCGCCCAGGGGTACGACGTGATGAACGCGTCCTACTCCCTGTACCTGGTCCGCGGCGGCTTCCACAGCGACACCGAGGCGCTGTACGACCAGAGTTGGGACCCCCGCTCCTTCGAGGGCGAGAAGCTGGCCTCCGCCGCCGGCGTCACGGGCGCGAAGATCAGCCTATGGCCGGACAACGGCAGCGGCGAGACCGAGAACGAGGTCGCCGCCGAACTCCGGCCCGCGCTCGACCAGATCGCCCAGGCGACCTGGGGCGACCCGCACCCCGACGCCGGCTACGCCGCGTTCGCGGCACGCGGTACGGCCGTCGGGCACGCGCCGGGGTGGCGGGACCTGACGAGGGTGCCGGTGGCCGACGGGACCTACACCTTCCGTGCCGAAGGAGCGTCGTACACCGCGTCCGTGCTCCGCACGGCGGACGGCTACGCGACCCTGCGTGGTGCCGGCGGCTGCCTGGAGGTACGCGGCGGCAGGCGCACGCTCAACGTCCCGCTCCAGCCCGGCGTCGAGGCGACCTGGGAGCCCTGCGACAGCGCGAACACCTTGCAGCGCTGGGAGTTGGAGCCGGCGGCCGGCGGTTACCACCTGATCAACGCGATCACCCGCATGGCGCTGTCCGTGACCGACGACGGCCGGCCGGTCCAGTACCCGCCCGACCAGCGCACCCCCGCCCTCTGGCACCTCTCCTGACCCGAGGAGCAGCCCATGGATCTCTCAAGGCGTGTCTTCGTCACCTCGGCGGCCGCCGTGGCGGTCACGGCCGGCCTCCCGGTCCTCCCCGCCGCCGCGGATCCCGATCTCTCCCGCATCCCGGTCGGCCCCGACGACACCGAGGCCGACCTCGTCCGCAAGGCGTCCCAAGTCCGGCCCACCGCACGGCAGATCGCCTGGCAGGCCCTGGAGCGCACGGCCTTCCTGCACTTCGGCGTGAACACCTTCACCGGCCTGGAATGGGGCACCGGTGACGAGGACCCGGACGTTTTCCAGCCCGCCGGCCTCGACACCGACCAGTGGGCCCGCGCCCTGCGCGACGGCGGTTTCCGCCTCGCCGTCCTCACCGTCAAGCACCACGACGGCTTCGTCCTCTACCCGTCCCGGTACACCGGCCACACGGTCGCCGGGAGCAGTTGGCGGAACGGCCGCGGTGACGTCCTGCGCTCCTTCGCGGACTCCATGCGCCGGTACGGTCTCAAGGTCGGCGTCTACCTCTCGCCCGCCGACGAGAACCAGTACCTGCACGGCGTCTACGCCAACGGCAGCACCCGGTCGCCCCGCACGATCCCGACACCGGTGGACGGCGACGACCGCACCCCGTCCCGTTCCTTCACCCTGGACGCCACCGACTACGGCGCCCACATGCTCAACACCCTCTACGAGGTGCTCACCGAGTACGGCCCCGTCGACGAGGTCTGGTTCGACGGCGCCCAGGGACACATCCCGCCCGACAAGGTGGAGAACTACGACTGGGACAGCTGGTACACGCTGGTCCGTTCGCTGGCCCCGGACGCGTCGATCGCCGTCACGGGCCCCGACGTGCGCTGGGTCGGCAACGAGGGCGGCCTCGCCCGCGAGAACGAGTGGAGTGTCATCCCCGTCAAGGAGAACCAGTACGGGCGCACGGACTGGGCGCTGTCCTACGACACCGCCGACGAGGGCAGCCGCACGGCCCTCGTCTCGGCCTTGCCGAAGACCGACTACCTCCAGTGGTGGCCGGCCGAGTGCGATGTGTCGATCCGGGACGGCTGGTTCTACCACCCCGAGCAACAGCCGAAGTCCGTCGAGGAGTTGACGGAGATCTACTTCGGTTCGGTCGGCCGCAACGCCGTCCTCCTGCTCAACGTCCCCCCGGACACGGACGGCCTGCTGCACACCACGGACGTGGTCCGGCTGCGCGAGTTCCGGGAGCGGGTGGACCGGGAACTCCCCGGGGACCTGGCACGGGGCGCACGGCGCTCCGTCACGCCGGGCGCCGTGACCGTGGACCTGGGCCGTGAGCGGGAGGTGGACCGCGTCCGGCTGGCCGAGGACATCCGGTACGGGCAGCAGGTGGAGGGGCTCGTGATCGAGGCCCACGTGGACGGGGCGTGGTCACGGGTCGTGGCCGCCGGGACGGTGGGCGCGAGCCGCATCCTCCGCCTGCCGCAGCCGGTCCGGGCCCGCAGGTGGCGGGCGCGGGTCACCGGGGCGCGGGGTCAGGTACGCCTCGCGGAGTTCGGCCTGTACCGGTCACGCGGCTGACGAACCCGCCGTGCGCCCGGCGGACGCCGGGAGTCCGTTGACGAACCCGCCGTGCGCCCGGCGGAGGCCGGGAGGGCGTGGTGACTAGCCCGGACCGGCGGTCTCGCCGCCCCCGGTCCGGGACACGGCCGCCCCCGTGCTGCCCCGGACCGTCAGCCGGGGTACCGGAACCCGTACCGCCCGGGCCGCGCCGCCGTCCAGCAGGGACGTCAGCTCACGGGCCGCCGTGCGGCCGAACTCCGTGCTGTCCCGTGAGAGGGCGGACAGCCAGGGCTTGACCATCCGGCACAGGGCCGAGTCCTCCCAGGAGACGACGGAGACGTCCGCGGGCACGGAGCGGCCGAGCTCGGCCGCCGCCGCGACCCCGGCGACCGCCATCACGTCGTTGTCGTAGATCAGGGCGGTCGGGGGCGGGGAGGCGCGCAGGACGCGGCGGGTGACGGCCGCGCCCTCGGCGTCGGAGTAGTCGGTGGTGACCGAGTGGACCTCGGAGAGGCCGCGCCGGTCGGCCTCGGCCCGCAGCGTCCTGATCCGGCGCTGGGTGTGCGCGAGGCCGGGCAGCCCCGCGATGTGGACGATCCGCCGGTGGCCGAGGCCCGTCAGCTCGTCCACCACCGACGCCATCGCGGCCGCGTCGTCCGCCCACACCGTGGACAGGCCGGGGTGGCGTTCGTCGGGGGCGCCGCCGATCACGACGGCGGGCAGCCCGAGTTCGTCGAGCAGGTCGGGACGGGGGTCGTCGGCGCGCGGGTCCACCATCAGGAGGCCGTCGACGCGGTGCTCGGCCCACCACCGGCGGTAGACGGCGCACTCGTCGGCCACGTCCTCGGCCATCTGGAAGAGCAGGCCCAGATGGCGTTCCGCGAGCACCTCCTGGATGCCGGAGACGAGTTGCAGGAAGAAGGAGTCCACGCCGAGGGAGTGCGCGGGGCGGGCGAGGACGAGACCGACGGTGGCCGCGCCCTCGCCGGACAGCGCACGGGCCGCCGTGCTGGGCCGCCAGCCGAGCTGTTCGGCGACTCCGCGGACCCGCGCCCTGGTCGTCTCGGAGACCCCCGGGCGGCCGTTGAGCGCGAAGGAGACCGCGCTCTCGGAGACCCCGGCACGGCGGGCGATGTCCTTCATCGTCGGCCGCCGCGCGGGAACGCGTTTCTCCACCAACTCTGTGCCTCATTCGGTCCGGACGGTGATCTGCTAATGCGCTTGAGTGTGAACACCCTAAAGCGGATTAGTGATCTGCCGCAATAGCCGGGAAGTACCGTGCTGAGCAGGGGTTTTGAGCCACTAATGAATTTAGCTGGACCGAATCCATTGACGTGGCACGGAAACGGCGTGCAAGGTCTGGCGCGGCACCTCAGCCCGACCCCGCCGCCCCCGCTGCAAAGGAGCAACGGACCATGCCCGTCCCCCGCAGAGCCCTCGTCCTCGCCACCGCCGCCCTCCTCGCCCTGCCGCTGAGCGCCTGCGGTTCAGGGGAGGACGGAGGCGGTTCCTCCGACGCCTCGGGCAAGGTCCAGGGCGACATCACCTTCCAGACCTGGAACCTGCGCGCGAACTTCAAGTCGTACTTCGAGGGCGTGATCGCCGACTTCGAGAAGAAGTACCCGGACACGCACGTGAAGTGGATCGACCAGCCGGCCGAGGGCTATGCCGACAAGATCAGCGCCGACGCGGCCGGCGGCACGCTCCCCGACGTCGTCAACGTCTCCCCGGACCTGGTCGCACCGCTGGCCAAGGCGGGCCTCGCCCTCGACCTCGACAAGGCGGCGGCCAAGTACAAGCCGGAGTACCTGGACGGGGCCTGGGCCAGCCACGAGATACCGGGGATGAGCGGGACCTACGCGTTCCCCTGGTACCTGAACACCGGACCGCTGTTCTACAACAAGACCCTCTTCAAGCAGGCCGGGCTCGACCCCGACCGGCCGCCGACGACGTACGACGACCTGTTCACCGACGCCCTGAAGATGGCCGGGCAGAGCGGCGGCAAGGTGGCCACCCTCGCCAACGTCCCCACCATCGAGGACTTCGGCCGCTACGGCGCCGAGCTGATGGACAAGCAGGGCACCGGGTTCGCCTTCAACGACGCCAAGGGGGTCGAACTGCTCACCAAGTACAAGGAGTTGTTCGACGCCAAGGCCCTCGACCCGCAGGCACTGACCGCGACCCCGGAGTCCACCGGCAAGAAGTTCCTCACCGGCGCGGTCGCCATGAACCCCGGCAGCGCCCTGGACCTCGACAACTTCAAGAAGCAGGCGCCGAACCTGTACAAGAACATCGGCATCACCGACCAGATCACCAGCACCGGGCACGTCAACATGTACGTGATGGGCGTGATGGTCAACACGAGGACCAAGCACACCCCGGCCGCCGTCGCCTTCGCGCACTTCGTGACCGACGCGCAGAACCAGATGTCCTTCGCCAAGAAGGTCGCCATCTTCCCCAGCACGGCCGGCTCCCTGGACGACCCGTACTTCACGAAGGAGGACGGCACCGACGAGACCCGGGTGCGGATCGCCGCCGCCAAGTCGCTGAAGAACGCGGTCAACTACACGCCCGTGCTGTTCAGCGACCAGATGAAGACGGCACTGCGCAACGAGGTCGCCAAGGCGCTACAGGGCAAGGAGAGCCCCAAGGCGGCCCTCGACAACGCTGTCAAGGCCTGCGACCGCCTGCTCCAGCAGGAGGGCTGACGAACCGATGGCCGGCGTGTCTCGCGTGCGGCGCCAACTGCCCACCAGCCCCTGGCTGTTCGCCGCCCCCGGGCTGCTGGTCGTCGGTGCCTTCGTGCTCTACCCGTTCGTCTCCACGGTGGTCAACTCCTTCACGGACCGCCGTACCCTGCTCCCGGGCCGCTTCGTCGGCCTCGCCAACTTCCGTGAGCTGATCCACGACGACATGTTCTGGACCGGCCTGCGCAACAGCACCCTGTACATCGTCGGGGTGGTGCCCGCCCTGGTGGTCCTGCCGCTGCTGCTCGCCCTGCTGGTGCAGAAGAACATCCCCGGCATCACCTTCTTCCGGTCCGCCTTCTACACCCCGGTCGTCGCCTCCATCGTCGTGGTCGGGCTCATCTGGGTCTGGCTCCTCGACGAACGCGGCCTGGTCAACTCCCTGCTGGAGACCGTCGGGATCGGCCGGATCGGGTTCCTCAGCGACCAGTGGCTGCTCCTGCTGAGCGCGATGGCGGTCACCGTCTGGAAGGGCCTCGGGTACTACATGATCATCTACCTGGCCGCGCTCGCCAACGTGCCGCGCGAGCTGCACGAGGCCGCCGCCGTGGACGGCGCGGGAGCGGTGCGCCGCTTCCTCACCGTCACCGTGCCCGCCGTGCGCTCCACGATGGTCCTGGTCGCCGCGCTCTCCTCGGTCGCCGCCTTCAAGGTCTTCTCCGAGGTGTACCTGATGGCCGGGCCGGACGGCGGCCCGGCCGGCGAGGACACCACCCTCGTGATGCTCGTCCAGCAGACCGGCACCGGACTGACCGGCCGGGTCGGCTACGCCTCGGCGCTCTCCGTCGTCGTCTTCGTCGTCACCGTCGCGCTGATGCTGCTCGTGCTGCGCGCCGACCGCGGGGAGCGGGCATGACCGTCACCGAGGAACGGACCGGGACGGCGCCCACGGCCAGGGAGGCCCGCGTCACCGACGAGCACGGCCGCCGCGTCCGGATCGGCGAACTCGCCTGGCGGTACGCGCTGTTGCTGCTGGTGCTCGCACTCACCGTGGGCCCTTTCCTGTGGCAGCTGTCCACCTCGCTCAAGGGCCCCACCGAGGACATCTTCGGCTCGCCGCCGAGCTTCCTGCCCGAGCACCCCACCCTGCACAACTACGAGCGGGTCGCCGACACCATCCCGGTCTGGGACTACGCCCTCAACTCGCTGAAGGTGGCGGGCGCGAGCGTGGTCACCAACTGCGTCGGCTCCGCGCTCGCCGGGTACGCCCTGGCCCGGCTGCGCTACCGGGGCCGCCGGGTCGCCACCCTCGTGTTCATCCTCGCGATGCTGGTGCCGGTGGAGGGCATCATCATCGCCCAGTTCACCACCATGCGTGAACTCGGCCTCAACAACACCCTGATCGGCGTCGTGCTGCCCGGCTCGATCGGCGCCATGAACGTGCTGCTGATGCGCAACGCCTTCCTCAACCTGCCCTACGAGATCGAGGAGGCGGCCTACGTCGACGGCGCCAACGCCTGGCAGCGGTTCCTGCGGATCGCCCTGCCCTCGGTCAGGGGCACCGTCGCCGTCGTGGCGATCTTCGCCTTCATGGGCGCCTGGGACGACTTCCTGTGGCCGCTGATCGTCCTCAGCGACCCCTCCAGGTTCACGCTCACCATCGGACTCAACTACCTGCACGGCACCTTCGCCAACGACGAACGCCTCGTCGCCGCCGGCACCGTGATCGCCGTGGCCCCCCTCATCGCCCTGTTCGCCTGCCTCCAGCGGTACTTCTTCCGCGGGGTCGGCGAAGGCGCCGTCAAGGGCTGACCCCCCGTTCCCGCGAGGAGACCGCATGCCTCCTGCCGTGCCGCGCTTCGGCGTCAACTACACCCCCAGCGAAGGATGGTTCCACCACTGGCTCGACTTCGACCTGGACTCCGTACGGGCCGACCTCGACTCGATCGCCGCGCTCGGCCTCGACCACATCCGGGTCTTCCCGCTGTGGCCCTACTTCCAGCCCGACCGCACCCTGATCCGGCCCCGCGCCGTCGAACAGCTCGTCGCGCTCGCCGACGCGGCGGCCGAACGCGGCCTCGACGTCAACGTGGACGGTCTCCAGGGACACCTCAGCAGCTTCGACTTCCTGCCCGCCTGGACCCGCACCTGGCACCGGCGCAACCTCTTCACCGACCCGGACGTCGTCGAGGGCGAGGCCGCCTACCTGCGGACCCTCGCCGCCGCCCTCGCGGACCGCCCCAACTTCATCGGCATGACCGTCGGCAACGAGGTCAACCAGTTCGCCTCCGGCCCGCACCCGGACCCGGACCGGGTCACCGAGGAGGAGACGGCGCGATGGCTGACGCGCCTCCTCGACGCCTGCGCCGAGGGCGCCCCCGGCCGGACCCACCTGCACGCCTCCTACGACGCCGCCTGGTACCAGGACGACCAGCCCTTCACCCCGGCCCACTCGGCCCGGCTCGGCGACGTCACCGCCGTCCACTCCTGGGTGTTCAACGGCACCGCCCAGCGCCACGGCCGGACCGCCCTCCAGACCGAACAACACGCGGCCTATCTGGTGGAGTTGAGCAAAGCGTGGGCGGACCGCCCGCACCGGCCGGTCTGGTTGCAGGAAGTGGGCGCGCCCGCGCCGCTGATCCCCGCCGAGCACGCGGCCGCCTTCGCCGAGGCGACGATCACCGCCGTACTGGACTGCCCCGACCTGTGGGGCGTCACCTGGTGGTGCTCGCACGACGTCAGCCGCGGCCTCGCCGACTTCCCCGAACTCGAATACGGCCTCGGCCTGCTCACCAACGACCGCAAGCCGAAGGAGATCGCGCACGTCCTCGCGGCGGCGCGGCCCCGCATCCCACCCGAGCGCGGCACGGCACTCGTCGTACCCGCCGACCCGGCCCGGCGCTCCGCGTGCGCACCCGGCGGACCCGTCTACGACGCCTACTTCCGGCTCGCCGCCGACGGCGCCCGCCCCACCACCGTCCTCGACACCCGCGCCACCGACCGGGACCATCTGGTCGCGCGCGGCATCACCGAGGTCGTCCGTCCCGATCAGGTACTCCCCACCCCACAAGGAGGCACCCGCTCGTGAACCCCAGCAGACGCACCTTCCTCGTCGCCACCACCGCGGCCGCCCTGGCGCCCGCCCTGCCGGCGGCGGCCGCTCCGCGGGCCGCCGCGGTCACCCCGCCGTACGCCTCCTACTGGTACCCGGACTCCTTCCCCTCCGGCAGTCCGGGCGCCGGTATCACCTGGCGCAGCCTGAAGAGCTGGACGGCGGCCGGTGACCCCGACCTCGCCTTCAACGCGGCCTCGGTACCGCTCGCCGGCCGCTTCACCCCCACCCCGGCCAACACCACCGCCCGCTCCGGGCAGGCCCGCGTCCAGGCCCTGGTGTCCTTCGGACCGACCTCCGCCAACCCCGCCCAGGGCTCGGCCACCGCCGACTCCTACGCCCTCACCCACTGGGCCTACCTCGACGAGCTGGTCTTCTGGGGCGGCTCGGCGGGCGAGGGGCTGATCCTCGCGCCGAACGCGCCGATCGTGGACGCCGCCCACCGGCACGGCGTCCCCGTCCTCGGCAACATCTTCCTGCCGCCGACCGCGTACGGCGGCCGGCTCCAGTGGACCCGCGACCTGGTCCAGACGGACGCCTCCGGCCACCACCCGCTCGCCGACCGGCTGGTCGCCGTGGCCGCCGCCTACGGCTTCGACGGCTGGTTCGTGAACGCCGAGACCGGCGGCGGCGACACCGCCCTCGGCACCGCGATGCTCGGTTTCCTGACCGAGCTGAAGTCCCTGGCCGCCGCCCGTGGACAGCGCGTCACCTGGTACGACGCGATGACCGTGAACGGCACGGTCAGCTGGCAGGGCGCGCTGGACAACCAGAACCAGGCCTTCTTCCAGAGCGCCGACGACATGTTCGTGGACTTCCGGTGGAGCGCGTCGACCCTCGCCTCCTCCGGCACCAGGGCCACCCAGCTGGGGCGCGGCCGCTACGAGCTGTGGGCCGGTGTCGACGTCGAGTCGAACGGCTCCGGCACCTCGGTGAACTGGGACGCGATCGTCCCCGCGGGGTCGGCGCACGTCACCTCCGTCGGTTTCTACCGGCCCGAGTGGACCCGCAACCACCTGCCCGCGAGCCGCACCCCCGGTGACTTCCACACCGCCGACGACCGCTTCTGGACCGGCCGTTCCCTCGACCCGTCCCGCCCCGACGGCACCGATCCGTGGCGGGCACCGGCCGTGTGGGTGGCGGACCGGTCGACGGTGACGGCGGTGCCGTTCGCCAGCGTGTTCAACACCGGGCACGGGCTGCGCTGGTACGAGAAGGGCGAGGTCGCCTCGGAGGCGGCCTGGAACCACCTCGGTCTCCAGGACCGGCTGCCGTCCCGGCGCTGGGTGGTACGGACGGCCGGCACCAGCCCGACCGTGACCCTCGACTTCGCGGACGCCTGGCGGGGCGGCAGCAGCGTGCTGGTCGCCGGTGACCCCGACCAGCCCGTGGTGCTGGACCTCTACGCGACCCGGCTGCCCCTCACGGCCGGGACGGTCGTCGAGCTGACGTACCGCACGGACACCGGCAGCGTCGACGTCGAACTGGCCGTCGCCACCGCCGAACCGGCCGCCGCCGGCGCGGCACCGCCGTACACCTACCTGCCGGTGGACGCCGGAGACGGCTGGTCGACCGTGACCGTCCCGCTCACCGGGCTCTCCGGCACCGTGCACGCCCTCGGCGTCCGCCTCACCGCGACCGCCGGGCCCGTGCGCTGGCGGCTCGGCGCCATCGCCGTACGGGACACGGTGACCACCCCCGCCGCGCCCGCCGGCCCGCGGGTCACCGCGGCGAGCGGTGGCGACCTGCGCCTGGCCTGGGACGCGGCGCCCGGGGACGTGCGGCACTACACCCTGCACCGGCTGCTCCCCGACGGCACCCGGCGCTTCCTCGGCGCCACCGGCCAGCGGGCCTTCTTCCTGACCGGACTCCAGCCGGAGCAGGGCGAGACGGCGGCACGGTTCGAAGTGCGTGCGGTAGGGGAGCTGTACACCGCGTCGGACCCCGTGACCGTCACGCACACCTGGTAACCGGTAACGAACAAACGGAGCACCCCACATGCATGACGACCGCAGCCTGGTCGAAGCCCGCCTGAAGCGCGTCCTCGACGAGCGCATCCGTCCCGCCGTGTACCCCGAGTCCGTGCCGCTCGACGTCGCCGTGTGGCACGCGCCCGGAGAGCCCGTGCCGGTCGCCGAGGGGCTCGCGGCCCGGCCCGAGCCGATCGCGGTGGGCGCCCGCTGGGGTGCTCCGTGGGGCACCAGCTGGTTCCGGGTGACCGGGACCGTCCCCGAGGAGTGGGCCGGCCGGACCGTGGAGGCCCTGCTCGATCTCGGGTTCGACGAGAACATGCCCGGCTTCCAGTGCGAGGGCCTGGTGTACCGGCCCGACGGCACCCCCGTGAAGGGACTCAACCCGCGCAACCAGTGGGTCCGGATCGGTGCCCCCGTGGCGGGCGGTGAGGAGGTCCGGCTGCACGTCGAGGCCGCCTCCAACCCGGTGATCCTCGACTACCACCCCTTCCTGCCCACCCGGCTCGGCGACAAGGACACCGCCGGGCACGAACCGCAGTACACGCTCACCAGGATGGACCTCGCGGTCTTCGACGAGACCGTGTGGCAGCTGGTGATCGACCTGGAGGTGCTCGGCGAGCTGATGGCCGAGCTGCCGGCCGACGCCCAGCGGCGCCACGAGATCCTGCGCGCCGTCGAACGCGCCCTGGACGCGGTCGACCTCCAGGACGTGGGCGGCACGGCGGCCGAGGCACGTGCACGGCTCGCCGGGGTGCTGGCCGTCCCGGCGGCGCCGTCCGCCCACCGGATCAGCGCGGTCGGGCACGCGCACATCGACTCGGCGTGGCTGTGGCCGCTGCGCGAGACGGTCCGCAAGGTCGCCCGCACCACCGCCAACATGACCGCCCTCATCGAGGACGAGCCCGACTTCGTGTTCGCCATGTCCCAGGCCCAGCAGTGGGCGTGGGTGAAGGAGCACCGGCCCGAGGTGTGGGCCCGGGTGAAGAAGGCGGTCGCGCAGGGGCGGTTCGTGCCGGCCGGCGGGATGTGGGTGGAGTCGGACACCAACATGCCGGGCTCGGAGGCGATGGCCCGTCAGTTCGTGCACGGCAAGCGGTTCTTCCTCGACGAGTTCGGCATCGAGAACGACGAGGCGTGGCTGCCGGACACCTTCGGATTCGCGGCGGGGCTGCCGCAGATCATCAAGGCGGCCGGCGCCACGCGCCTGCTCACCCAGAAGATCTCCTGGTCGCAGACGAACAGGTTCCCGCACCACACCTTCCAGTGGGAGGGCATCGACGGCACCCGGATCTTCACGCACTTCCCGCCTGTCGACACCTACAACTGCTCCATGAAGGGCAGCGAACTCGCCCACGCCGGCCGCAACTTCAAGGACAAGGGCCGGGCCCGGCACTCCCTGGCCCCCACCGGCTGGGGCGACGGGGGCGGCGGCACGACCCGCGAGATGGTCGCCAAGGCGGCGCGGGTACGGGACCTGGAGGGCTCGCCCACCGTCGTCTGGGAGACACCGCAGGAGTTCTTCGACAAGGCGGAGGCCGAGTACCAGGACCCGCCCGTGTGGGTGGGCGAGCTCTACCTCGAACTCCACCGCGCCACCCTCACCAGTCAGGCGAAGACGAAGCAGGGCAACCGGCGCAGCGAACACCTGCTGCGGGAGGCCGAGCTGTGGGCGGCCACGGCCGCCGTCCGCGCCGGGTTCCCCTACCCCTACGAGGACCTGGACCGCATCTGGAAGACGGTCCTGCTGCACCAGTTCCACGACATCCTGCCGGGCTCCTCCATCGCGTGGGTGCACCGGGAGGCGCGGGCGACCTACCGGCGGATCGCCACGGAACTGGACGGGATCATCGACGCGGCCCAGCGGGCGCTGGCGGGGGAGGGCGACCGGCCGCTGCTGTTCAACGCGGCACCGCACGGCCGGGCCGGGGTCCCGGCCGGGGGCGCCGGGCAGGAGCGGCCGTCCGGTGACGTGACGGTCTCGGCCCGGCCCGGTGGCGGACACGTCCTCACCGACGGCGTCCTGCGCGTCGAGATCGACGCCCGGGGCCTCGTCGTGTCCGCCCGCGACCTGGTCGCCGACCGCGAGACGGTCGCCCCCGGCGCGGCCGCGAACCTGCTCCAGCTCCACCCGGACTTCCCCAACATGTGGGACGCCTGGGACGTGGACGCCTTCTACCGCAACGCGGTCACGGATCTGACGGACGTCGAGGAGCTGGCCCCCGGCGAGGACGGCCGCTCCGTCCGTCTCGTCCGGACCTTCGGCTCCTCCCGGGTCACCCAGGTGCTGTCCCTGCCGCCGGGGGAGGGCCGGCTGCTGATCGAGACGGAGGTGGACTGGCACGAGACGGAGAAGTTCCTGAAGCTGGCGTTCCCGCTGGACGTGCACGCCGAACGCTACGCGTCCGAGACCCAGTTCGGGCACTTCCACCGTCCCACCCACACCAACACCTCATGGGAGGCCGCCAAGTTCGAGGCGTGCAACCACCGTTTCGTCCAACTGGAGGAACCGGGCTGGGGGGTGGCGGTCGTCAACGACTCGACGTACGGCCACGACGTGACCCGCAGCGTCCGCTCCGACGGCGACCGGGGCACCACGACCACGGTCCGTGTCTCGCTGCTGCGCGCCCCGCGTTTCCCGGACCCCGAGACGGACCAGGGCATCCACCGCTTCCGGCACGCCCTCGTGCCCGGTGCGGGGATCGGCGACGCGGTGCGCGAGGGCTGGCGGATCAACCAGCCCGAGCGCCGGGTCACCGGCGCCCACGAGGTCGCCCCGCTGGTGACGGTCGACGACGACGCGGTCGTGGTCACGGCGGTGAAACTGGCCGACGACGGCAGCGGGGACGTCGTGGTCCGGTTCCACGAGGCGCACGGCGGCCGGGCCCGGGCCACGCTGACAGCGGGCTTCGCGGTGGCGGACGTGACGGTGACCGACCTGCTGGAGCGGCCGACCGACACGCCGGCCCCGGAGCGGGCGGGCGACGCGGTGGCGCTGCGCCTGCGGCCCTTCGAGCTGGTGACCCTGCGGTTCCGGCGAGCCTGAGCCGACGCCCGGACCGCGTCGGGGTGCGCGGTCCGGGCGGGTGTCACGGCCCCGTGCTCGGCCCGGGGGCCGGGGCGAGGGTCACAGCTGTTCGCGCAGCTGGGTCCGTAGCCACTGCTCCACCTCTCCCACGTGCGCGGCAGCCGCGGCCCGGGCCGCCTCCGGGTCCCGGGCCACCAGCGCCCGGTGGATCGCCGCGTGCTCCCGGCGCGTCCGGGCGAACGCCCCCTCCTCCTCGTACCCGCGCCACACCCGGGCCCGGAACGTCCGTGACGACAGTCCGTCCAGGATCGCGGCCATCGTGTCGTTGCCCGCGGCTCCCGCGATCACCCGGTGGAACGCGAGGTCGTGCGCGAGGATCTCCTCGGGGTCGTCCGTCACGTTCATGGCCGTCAGGTGCTTCTCCACCTCGGCCAGCTGGTCGGCCGTGATCCGCGCCGCGGCCAGCGCCGTCGCCGTCGACTCCAGTACCCGCCGCACCTCCAGGAGTTCCACCAGCCGGGGCCCGCGGGACAGGTCGGCGACCACCCCGAACGTCTCCAGCAGGTCACCCGCCTCCAGCTGGGTGACGTAGATGCCGGAGCCGTGCCGGGCCTCCAGGACGCCCAGCACCGTCAGCGCGCGGATCGCCTCGCGCATGGAGCTGCGCGAGATACCCAGCCGGGCGGCGAGGTCCCGTTCGGTGGGCAGTCGCTGGCCCGGCTCCAGCCGGCCCTCCGCGATCATCGCCTTGATCTGCTCGATGGCGCGCTGCGTCACCGTGCCCTTGGGCGCGGCACCCACGCCGTTCTCCGCTTCCCCGGTGTCCGCCACGCCGTTCCTCCTGTCGCCGGTGCGCCGAAGTCTAACCAGCCAGGTGGTCTGACCACTACAGCTCGTTCGACGGGAAATTCGCGTCTGGAGGGTGTTGAAAGCGCCGAGTGGTCTGATAAGTATGCGGTCATCTGCTCGAACACGCTCGATGAGGAGCTGCCAGATGCCCGGCAGAACACTGAGGAAGCGGAACCGGTCCCGGATCATCGGCGCGACGGCCCTGGCCGTCGGCGCCTCGCTCGCACTCGCCGCCTGCGGCAGCACCAAGGACACCGGCAGCGGCAGCGCCGGAGGCGGCGGCACCGGCAAGGTCGGGGTGATCCTGCCCCTGCTGACCTCGCCGTTCTGGCAGTCGTACAACGACTACGTGCCCAAGATGGCGAAGTCCGAGGGGGTCGACGCGCTGAAGACGGTCAACTCCAACAGCGATCCCTCGCAGCAGATCACCGACATCAACAACGAACTGAACCAGGGCGTGAAGGGGCTGGTCGTCGCCCCGCTGG
The DNA here is from genome assembly GCF_001005085.2 of Streptomyces humi. Classification (GTDB taxonomy): domain Bacteria; phylum Actinomycetota; class Actinomycetes; order Streptomycetales; family Streptomycetaceae; genus Streptomyces; species Streptomyces humi. The sequence goes on along the minus strand of NZ_LBMU02000064.1, from coordinate 7,518 downwards.
ACAGCGCCGCCATCGAGGCCGGCCTGGACCAGGCCGAGCGCAAGGGCGTGCCGGTGGTCGCCGTCGACGTGGCGCCGGACAAGGGCAAGGTCGCCATGGTGGTGCGCGCCGACAACGTCGCCTACGGCACCAAGGCCTGCGACTACCTCGGCGCTCACGTCACGAGCGGCAAGGTCGTGCAGATCATGGGCGACCTCGCCTCGGTCAACGGCCGGGACCGCTCCGAGGCGTTCCGCTCCTGTGTGAAGAAGAAGTACCCGAAGCTCAAGGTCCTGGAGATCCCCGCCAAGTGGGAGTCCGACACGGCCGCCTCCCAGCTGGGCACCCTGCTCAACGCCAACCCCGACATCAAGGGCATCTACATGCAGGCCGGCGGTGTCTACCTCGCGCCGACCCTCCAGACCCTGAAGTCCAAGGGCATGCTCAAGACCGCCGGGCAGAGCGGGCACATCGTCATCGTGTCCAACGACGGCATCCCGCAGGAGTTCGACGCCATCCGCAAGGGCCAGATCGACGCCACCGTCTCCCAGCCCGCCGACGCCTACGCCAAGTACGGCATGTACTACATCAAGGCGGCGATGGAGGGGAAGACGTTCAAGCCGGGCCCGACCGACCACGACTCCACGATCGTCAAGCTGTCGAGCGGCATCCTGGAGGACCAGCTCCCCGCGCCGCTGGTCACCAAGGACAACGTGGACGACCCGAAGCTCTGGGGCAACACGGTCAAATGATCACGCCACTTGTTGAGGCCCGGGACATCGTCAAGCGGTACGGCCCCACGGTCGCCCTCGCCGACGGCCGGCTCACCGTGCTGCCCGGCGAGTCCCACGCCCTCGTCGGCCGCAACGGAGCCGGCAAGTCCACCCTGGTCAACGTGCTCACCGGCCTCCAGGTCCCGGACGAGGGCACGGTCCGCTTCGACGGCGAGCCCGCGCCCCCGCCCGCCGACCGGGACGCCTGGCGGCGCAAGGTCGCCTGCGTCTACCAGAAACCCACGGTCGTCCCGGAGCTGACGGTCGCCGAGAACCTCTTCATCAACCGGCAGCCGGTGCGGCGGGGCCTCATCAGCTGGCGGCGGCTGCGCGCCGAGGCCGCGGCGCTCCTCGACACCTGGGACGTCCGGGTCGACCCCGACGCCCGTACCGCCGACCTCAAGGTCGAGGACCGCCAAATGGTCGAGATCGCACGGGCGTTGAGCTTCGGCGCCCGGTTCATCGTGCTCGACGAGCCGACCGCGCAGCTCGACAACCGGGAGATCGAGCGGCTGTTCAGCCGGATGCGGGCCCTCCAGGACTCGGGCGTGACCTTCCTGTTCATCTCGCACCACCTCCAGGAGGTGTACGAGGTGTGCCAGACCGTCACCGTGCTCCGTGACGCCCGCTGGATCACCACCGCCCCCGTCGCCGACCTGCCCAGGGCCGCCCTGGTGGAGGCGATGGCGGGGGAGGCCGTCACCCGGCAGGAGCAGCAGGCCCGGGACGCGGTGCCCGCCGGGGCGCCGGTCGTCCTCGACGTACGCGGGCTCACCTCCGAGTCGTACGACGGCATCGACCTCACCGTCCGCAGCGGCGAGGTCGTGGGACTGGCCGGCATCAGCGGCAGCGGCAAGATCGAGCTCGCCGAGACCGTCGCCGGACTCCGGGCGCCCACCGGCGGCACCGCACGACTCCAGGACGGGGAACTGCCGTTCGGGGACGTCCGCGCCGCGCTGAGGGCCGGCGTCGGCTTCGTGCCCCGGGACCGGCACGACCAGGGCCTGGTCCCCGGGATGAGCATCGGCGACAACGCCACCATGACCGTGCTCGACCGGCTCGGCCGGGGCGGTTTCGTCGGCACCGACCGCAAGCGCGGTGTCGCCACCGGGCTCATCGAGCGCCTCGACATCCACGCCGAGGGCCCCGAACAGCCCGTCTCGGACCTGTCAGGCGGCAACGCGCAGAAGGTGGTGATGGCCCGCGCCCTCGCCTCCGACCCCCGCCTGCTCGTCCTGATCAACCCCACCGCGGGCGTCGACGTGAAGTCCAAGGAGTCCCTGCTGGCCCGCGTGGACAGCGCCCGTGAGGACGGCACCGCGGTACTGGTCGTCTCCGACGAACTCGACGACCTGCGCCGCTGCGACCGCGTCCTCGTCCTCTTCCACGGCCGGATCGTCGCCGAACACCCGGCCGGCTGGCACGACCACGAGCTGATCGCCTCCATAGAAGGAGTGGACTCCATGCCCGAAGGAGTGGACCATGGCTGACACCAAGGCCCCGCCGCTCACCCCGGTGCGCTCCCCGGACCCCCGCGCGGCCCGCGCCGTCATCCTGCGCAGGGCGCGCGAACTCGCCCTCGTCCCGGCACTGTTGCTGCTGATGGTGCTCGGCGCGGTGGTCAACGACTCGTTCCTCACCGAACGCAACCTGATCTCCATCCTCGGCGCCTCCGCGGCCCTCGCGATGGTCGTGCTCGCCGAGTCGCTGGTCCTGATCACCGGCAAGTTCGACCTCTCCCTGGAGTCGGTCGTCGGTATCGCGCCGGCCGTCGGCGCCCTCCTCGTGCTCCCCGCGGCCGAGTCCGGCTGGGGCACCGAACTCCCCGCCGCCCTCGCCATGGTGGCGATCCTGGTGGTCGGCGCGGCGGTCGGCGCCTTCAACGGCATCCTGGTCGTCAAGTTCAAGCTGAACGCCTTCATCGTGACGCTCGCGATGCTGATCGTGCTGCGTGGTGTGCTGGTCGGCGCCACCAAGGGCAAGACCCTGTTCGGGATGCCGGACAGCTTCTTCACCCTGGCCACCACCACCTTCCTCAACGTCCCCATGTCGGTGTGGCTGGCGGCGGTGGCCTTCGCGGTCACCGGACTCGTCCTCAAGTACCACCGCGTCGGACGCGCCCTGTACGCCATCGGCGGCAACGCCGACGCGGCCCGCGCCGCCGGCATCCGCGTCGACCGGGTGATGCTCGGGGTGTTCGTGGTCGCCGGGGTCCTCGCCTCCGTCGGCGGGATCATGCAGACCGGATACGTGGGCGCGATCAGCGCCAACCAGGGCAACAACATGATCTTCACGGTGTTCGCGGCGGCGGTGATCGGCGGCATCAGCCTGGACGGCGGCAAGGGCACCATGTTCGGCGCCCTGACCGGCGTACTCCTGCTGGGCGTCGTACAGAACCTGCTCACCCTCGCGCAGGTGCCGTCGTTCTGGATCCAGGCCATCTACGGGGGCATCATCCTCGTCGCCCTCATGATCGCCCGTGTCACCACGGGACGGGCCCAGGACTGACCGGCCCGCGTCCCGAACCACCCCCGAACGAAAGGCAATCCGTGTCCGCGAGCCCGGCCCGCGTCACCGCGGTAGACACCTACGACATCCGCTTCCCCACCTCGCGCGAGCTCGACGGCTCCGACGCGATGAACCCGGACCCCGACTACTCGGCGGCCTATGTCGTGCTGCGCACCGACGCGGCCGACGGGCACGAGGGCCACGGGTTCACGTTCACCATCGGGCGGGGCAACGACGTCCAGGTCGCCGCGATCGACGCGCTGCGGAACCATGTGCTCCACCGCCCGGTCGACGAGATCTGCGGCGACCCCTCGGTCCTCTACCGGGACCTGATCGGCGACAGCCAGCTGCGCTGGCTCGGCCCCGAGAAGGGCGTGATGCACATGGCGATCGGCGCGGTGATCAACGCCGTCTGGGACCTCGCCGCCCGCCGCGCGGGCAAACCGGTGTGGCAGCTGCTCGCCGACGCCGAACCCGAGTGGATCGTGCGCCAGATCGACTTCCGCTACCTCACCGACGCCCTCACCCCCGAGGAGGCCCTGACGATCCTCCGCCGGGGCCGCGAGGGCGCCGCGGAGCGCCGGGCCCGCCTCCTGGAGCGCGGCTTCCCCGCCTACACCACCTCCGCCGGCTGGCTCGGCTACGACGACGAGAAGCTCACCCGGCTGGCCGCCGCCGCGGTCGCCGACGGCTTCCGGCAGATCAAGCTGAAGGTCGGCGCCGACCTCGACGACGACATCCGGCGCTGCCGGGTCGCCCGCGCGGTCGTCGGCCCCGACATCCGGCTGGCCGTCGACGCCAACCAGCGCTGGAACGTCGACGAGGCCATCCGCTGGACGAAGGCGCTCGCCGAGTTCGACCCGTACTGGATCGAGGAGCCCACCAGCCCCGACGACATCCTCGGCCACGCGGCGATCCGCCGGGCCGTCGCCCCGGTCAAGGTCGCCACCGGCGAACACGTCCAGAACCGGATCGTCTTCAAGCAGCTGCTCCAGGCCGGCGCCCTCGACGTCGTCCAGATCGACGCGGCCCGGGTCGGCGGCGTCAACGAGAACCTCGCCGTCCTGCTGCTCGCCGCCAAGTTCGGCGTCCCGGTCTGCCCGCACGCCGGCGGCGTAGGACTGTGCGAACTCGTCCAGCACCTCTCGATGTTCGACTACCTCGCGGTCGCCGGCACCACCGACGACCGGGTCATCGAGTACGTCGACCATCTGCACGACCACTTCCTCGACCCGGTGGTGATCAGGGAAGGTCACTACACGGCACCCACCGCACCGGGCTTCTCGGCCGCCATGCGACCGGAGTCCGTCGCGGAGTACACCTACCCGGGCGGCACCTTCTGGGCCGCCGACGCGCAGACGCAGAAGGGACAGGCGGCATGACCGACTTCGAGGGCCTGAAGGCGCTGGTCACCGGCGGCGCCTCCGGGATCGGGCGGGCCACCGCCGAACTCCTCGCCGAACGCGGCGCCCAGGTCGCCGTCCTCGACCTCGACCCGTCCGCCGTGGAGAAACCCCTGCTCGGCTTCCGGGCCGACGTCACCGACGACACCTCCGTGCGGGCGGCCGTGACGAGCGCCGTCGAAGCCCTCGGCGGACTCGACGTCCTGGTCAACAACGCGGGCATCGGCGCCCAGGGCACCGTCGAGGACAACGACGACGACGAATGGCACCGGGTCTACGACGTCAACGTCCTCGGCATGGTCCGCACCGCCCGCGCCGCCCTCCCGCACCTGCGCCGCTCCCGGCACGCCGCGATCGTCAACACCTGCTCCATCGCCGCCACCGCGGGCCTGCCGCAACGCGCCCTGTACAGCGCCACCAAGGGCGCGGTGTACTCCCTCACCCTGGCCATGGCCGCCGACCACCTCCGCGAGGGCGTCCGCGTCAACTGCGTCAACCCCGGTACGGCGGACACCCCGTGGATCGGCCGGCTGCTCGGCAAGGCCGCCGACCCGGCCGCCGAACGCGCCGCCCTGGAAGCCCGCCAGCCCTCCGGCCGACTGGTCTCCGCCGCCGAGGTCGCCGGCGCCATCGCCTACCTGGCGAGCCCGCTGTCCGGCGCCACCACCGGCACCTCCCTCGCCGTCGACGGCGGCATGCAGGGCCTGCGGCCGCGGCCGGTGGGCCAGTGACCGCCCTCGGCCGGAGCGGCGTCCGGGTCGGACCCCTGGGCCTCGGCGCCGCCGTGATCGGCAACCTGTACACCGCGCTCCCGGACCGGCAGGCGTACGACACCGTCACCGCCGCCTGGCAGCAGGGCATCCGCTACTTCGACACCGCCCCGCACTACGGCCTCGGCCTGTCCGAACGGCGGCTCGGCGAGGCGCTGCGCGAGTACGACCGTACGGCCTACACCCTCTCCACCAAGGTCGGCCGCCGACTGGAGCCGGGACCCGGAGACGGTGACGACCTCGCCAACGGCTTCGCGGTGCCCGACACCCTCCGCCGGGTCTGGGACTTCACCGCCGACGGCATCCGCCGCACCCTGGAGGCCAGCCTGGACCGGCTCGGCCTCGACCGGGTCGACGTCGTCTACCTCCACGACCCCGACGACCACGCCGAACAGGCCTTCCGGGAGGGCTACCCGGCCCTGGAGAGGCTCCGTGCGGAGGGCGTCGTCGGCGCGATCGGCGCCGGGATGAACCAGACCGAGATGCTCACCCGCTTCGTCCGCGACACCGACGTGGACGTGGTGCTCTGCGCGGGCCGCTACACCCTGCTCGACCAGAGCGCCCTCGCCGACCTGCTCCCGGCCGCCGAGGAACACGGCACCTCGGTGGTGATCGGCGGCGCGTTCAACTCCGGTCTGCTGGCTGACCCGAAGCCGGACGCGACCTACAACTACGCCCAGGCCCCCGAGGAGTTGCTCACCCGCGCCCTGCGGCTCAAGTCGCTCGCGGAGGTGCACGGCACCACCCTCCGCGCCGCCGCCCTCGCCTTCTGCGCCGCCCACCCGGTCGTGGCGAGCGTCCTGGTCGGCGCCCGCTCGGCGGCCGAGATCGAGGACGGGGCACGGCAGTTCGCCACCCCCGTGCCCGCCGCCTTCTGGCAGGAACTGCGCGCCACCGGCCTGCTGCCGCCCGACGCGCCCCTCCCGATCGAGGAGCCGTCATGAGAGTCGCCCTGCACACCAGGGTCCGCGCCGACCGCGTCGCCGCGTACGAGGCCGCCCACCGCGAGGTCCCCGTCGAACTCACCGACGCCATCCGCGCCGCCGGCGCCACCTCCTGGACGATCTGGCGCAGCGGCACCGACCTCTTCCACGTCCTGGACTGCGCCGACTACGGCCGCCTCCTCGCCGAACTGGACAAGCTCCCGGTCAACGTGGTCTGGCAGGCCCGGATGGCCGAGCTCCTCGACGTGGTCCACGACTACTCCGCGGCGGGTTCGGAGGCCGGCCTGCCCGTCGTATGGGAGCTGCCGTGACCGTCGACGCCCACCACCACGTCTGGGACCTCTCGGTACGGGACCAGGACTGGCTCATGGGCCCCGAACTCCAGTCGCTCAGGCGGAACTTCACCGTCGAGGATCTCGAACCGGAGGCGCGCGCGGCGGGTGTCACCCGGACCGTCCTCGTCCAGACCGTCACCGTCGCCGAGGAGACCCCCGAGTTCCTGGCCCTCGCCGAGGCCCACGACCTGGTCGCCGGAGTCGTCGGCTGGACCGACCTGACCTGCCCGGACATCGCCGGGGAACTCGCCCGCCTCCGTGAACTCCCCGGCGGGCGCTACCTGAAGGGCATCCGCCACCAGGTGCAGGGCGAACCGGACCCGGAGTGGCTGCTGCGCCCGGACGTCCACCGGGGGCTCGACGCGATCGCGGACGCGGGCCTGGTCTACGACCTCATCGTCCAGGCCCGGCAGCTCCCGGCCGCGGTCCGGGCGGCGACGGCGCATCCCGGGCTCACCTTCGTCCTCGACCACCTGGGCAAACCCCCCATCGCCGACGGCACCCTGGAACCCTGGGCCGGCGCGGTACGTGCCCTCGCCGCCCTGCCCAACACCGTCTGCAAGCTCTCCGGCATGGTCACGGAGGCCGACCCCGCCTCCTGGAAGGTCGAGGACCTGCGTCCGTACGCCGAGACCGTGCTGGACGCCTTCGGCCCGGACCGGCTGATGTTCGGCTCGGACTGGCCGGTGTGCACCCTGGCCGGAAGCTACGCCGAGGTCTTCGACGCGGCGGGCCGACTGGTCTCCCCGGCCGAACACACCGCCGTCTTCGAAACCACCGCCACCCGTACCTACACCCTCTGAACC
>NZ_LBMU02000063.1 GCF_001005085.2 Streptomyces humi | reverse complement strand
CCCGGCGCACCGCGTCGCCCCGCCGGCCCACGCCGAGTTTCCGGTAGACGCTCTTGAGGTGCGTCTTCACCGTGTTCACGGAGACGTACAGGTCGGCGGCGATCTCCTGGGTCGACATCAGCTGCGCCAGCCTGCTCAGCACCTCGCGCTCGCGTCCGCTGAGCTCCTCCACGAGCAGCGGCGAGGGTTCGGTGACCGCGTCCGCGCCGTCACCGTCGCGGTAGAGCCAGCCGGCGGCCAGACTGTGCAGTTGCGGGGTGTCCAGGAGCCGCCGGATCCGCGGCCCGGCGTCCAGGAACGGGCGCCGCAGCCGGTTCCGGCGGCCCTCCAGGAGCGCCTTGGCGAGCAGTCTGCGGGCGGTGTCCGCGTCCCCCGACTCGGCCGCGGCGCGGGCACAGACCAGGGTGGCCCGCACCGTCGTCCCGGGACCGGCCACGCCTTCCGCGCACAGCCGGCCGGCCGTCTCCACGGCCTCCTCGCGGCGCCCGGCGGCGAGCCGCGCCCACGCCAGTTCCGCCGCGTCCAGGGACCCGACGGGGCCGGGGATGTCGTCGAGCACCCCGGCGGCCGCCTCCGGACGGCCCTCGGCGAGCCGCGCGGCCGAGGCGGCCAGGGCCGCACCGGTCCGCACCCAGGGTGCCGCGACCAGCGCCGGTACGGCCGGATCGGCCGCGTCCGCGGCGGCCTCCGGGTCGCCGAGCGCCGTCAGCAGCCGGGCGGTCGTCAGGGCCCGGCACCCCTCGGTCACCGGGTCGGGCACCCCGCTGCCGGGGCCGGACTCGGCGGCCTCGTCCAGCAGGACCCGGGCCTGCTCCAGCTCGTCCCGGTCGACGGCCACGGCGGCCAGCACCAGCTGCCCGAGTCCGGCGCCGGGGAACGGATGCCCGCCGCAGTTCCGGGTCGCCGCCGTCGCGGCCAGGGCCTGGCTCTCCGCCCGGTCGAGGCGGCCGTCGAAGTAGTCGAGCAGCGCCAGGTGTCCGAGGGCGTCCTCCCGGGGCAGTTCCGTCGCCGCGTCGGCGGGCAGGCCGGTCACCTCGGTCAGGGCGGCGCGGGCGGCCTCGAAGTGCCCGGCCCACACCCGGGCCGAACCCAGGTGGGTGAGGAGCAGCGCGGTGAGTTCGGGATGCCGCGCCAGGTCGTGGGCGGGCACCTCGCGCCGCAGCCGGTCGGCGGTGGCCATCGCCCGCTCCGCCCGGCCGGGGGCGCCGGTCAGCCGGGCCGCCAGGGACTCCAGGAGCACCCGGCTCAGCCGGCTCGCCGCGGCGGACCCGCCCGTGACCGGGTCCTCCTCGACATGGCCGAGGTGGGTCAGGCCCCGGTCGAGGTCGCGCCCGGACAGTTCACGGGCCGCCCGCACCAGGTCCACCGCGGCGCCGGTGGCCTCCGTGCCCATCCCGTCGAACAGCTCGGTGAGGTCGTCGGCGCGCGGCGGCCCGGTGAGGAGCCGGCCGATCGCCAGGTCGTCGACGACGGCACCGGCGGTGAACTCCCAGTCGGCCGCCGCCGCGCCGTGCGCCAGCGCCTCGGGCACCGCGCCGTGGGTCCGCAGCCAGCAGGCGGCACGCCGGTGCAGCTCCGGCTCGCGTTCCGGGGAACGCACCCGCATGTGGACCCGCAGGATCTCCCCGAACAGCGGGTGCAGCCGGTACCAGGAGTGCCCGAGGTACTCGACGAACGCGTTCTGGCGGCAGAGCCCGGCCAGCCGCGGCCCGGCACCGGGCCGGCCCGTGAGCGACTCCGCGAGTTCGGGGGAGAACCGGTCCAGGACGCTGACGCACAGCAGCAGGTTCTCCGTCTCGGGGGGCTGCCGGTTGAGCACCTCGGCGAGGAGGAAGTCGGCGATGACGCTGTGCCCGGCCTCGAACTCCTTCAGGTACGTCTCCGGATCCGCGTCCTGCCGGGCCGCCAGGGCGCTCAGCTGGAGTCCGGCCGCCCAGCCGCGGGTGCGCTCCACCAGGGCGCGCACGGCCTGCGCGGGCAGCAGCAGGCCGTGCCGGGCCAGCAAACCGGCGGCCTCCTCGGGGGTGAAGGCGAGTTCGTCGTTCCTGATCTCGGTCATGGCCCCGGCCGCCCGGTAGCGGTGCAGGGGCAGCAGGGGTTCGGTCCGGGTGACGAGGACCAGCCGCAGTCCCTGTCCGGCGTGGTGCAGGACGAACTCCAGCTGCTCGGCCGTCTCCGGGTCGGACAGCCGGTCGAACTCGTCGAGGACGAGCATCGCGGGCCGGCCGAGTCCGTTGAGCTCGTCGGCCAGCCGGCCCAGCAGCCGGTGACCGACCATGCCGACGTGGCCGGCGCCGCCGATTCCGGCGGGCAGCGGGGTTCCGGCGGAGCGCAGGGCCTGCAACACATGGGCCCAGAACACGCCGGGCCGCTGGTCTCCCGCCTCGTTGGTGAGCCAGGCGACCGGTTGTCCGAGCCCGGCCGCCCAGTCCGCGACCAGGAGGGTCTTGCCCGCGCCGGCCGCGCCGTTGACCATGGTCAGCGGGGTGTCCAGGGCCTGGCCGAGATGCGCGGTCAGCCGGGGCCTGCGGACGAAGGTGGCGGGCCTGGCCGGTACGGCGAACCTGGTCCGCAGAAACGGCTCCCCCGGCGGACCGGCGTACCCGCCGGACTGACGCCTGGTGCTGTCGTCCCGCTCGGCGCTGTGGTCCCTCTCGCTGTCGTCCCTCTTGGTGCTGGCGTCCCGCTGAGTGCTGTCGTCCCTCTTGGTGCTGTCGTCCCGCGGAGTGCTGTCGTCCCGATCGGCCACAGAGATCACCGCCTGTGTCCGGCCGGCCGTGACCGGCGCTTCACCGACCAGGATCACAGTGTTTCGGCTCCGGCGCAGAGCGTGGGTCCCGGTCGCGGCGCGGCGGGCTGCCGAGCCGGTCGGCGAGGAACGGCTCCTGGACCAGGACCGCGCCGACGGTGACGCTGAGGGTGGCGGCCAGGCAGATCACGATCAGCCAGGACAGGGCGACGAAGACCGCTCCCAGCGAGCCGTAACCGGCGAGGGCGTGGTCGAGGGCGCGCGGCAGGTAGAACCGCGCGGTCACCGACAGGGCGGTCAGGGCCACCGCGGTGATCACCGCCCCGGGGACCAGCGGCTTCCATGTGACGTGGCCGCCGAGCAGCAGGTGCTGGGTCCACCACCACAGGCACACCTGGGCGGTGAAGGTGATCGGGACGCCCAGCCAGGCCCCCACTCCGAAGCCGTCCCGCAGTACGCCCTGAAGGACCAGTGCGGCGATCCACAGGGCGAGCCATGCCAGCCAGCGCCACGGCGCGATCCTGATACCGCCCCGCGGGATGCCCCAGGCACGCTGGCACAGCCGCTGCACGGCCCGGCTGAGGGCGGTGGCCGAGATCAGCACCATGAGGACACCGACCAGGCCGGTGGTCTGCCGCAGGCTCTCGCTCTGCGGCTGCACGAGGTGCTGGAGCTGGGGGTCGGCCGGTCCGGTCAGGCCGAACACCGAGCGCACCGACCGGATCAGCTGCCGCTCGAGGGCCGGCGGGGCGTAGGCCACGAACACGAAGAGCAGCGGCACCGCGGTGAGGAAGCACTGGGCGGCCACCCGGGTGGCGGTGTCGAAGATGTTCACGGACACCATCCGGTCCGCGAGATGGACGACGACCGGGAACCGGATCTCCGCCCACCGGTGCAGCGTCCTCGCCCGCGAGACCACCCGCGCGGTCCGCTCACGCCACCGGAACGGCCCGGGCCGAGAGCCGTTGCGCGGCACCCGCCCCCTGGTCGGCATGGCATCGCTCCTTCCTGCGTCCAGGGTGCGGGGCGACCGTCCCGGCGGCACCCCGGAGGCCCCCGCCGGGACGGTCCGGGCGTCGTGCCGGGGGCACGCGTCCACGCTCGCCTGCCGGCCGGAGCAGGCGCTGGTGGCGTCGTGCCTGCTGCTGGGCTGCTGGCCGGTGGGCAGGAGCCTCTACCGGCTGCCGAGTTGGTCCCGGGCGGGTCCCCGGCCGGTCGCCGGACGTGCGGGGCTCCGGCGCGGGTGCTGCAATGAAGGCACCGGCCGGCGACCGTCTCCGCGGTCCCGCCCGTTCCAGGAGGAGGACCATGGAGAGCGTCGAAGAGATGGGCCCCGTCGACTACCTGGTGATCGAGTTCCCGGGCAACAGGATGACCGGCGAGGCCTTTCCACTGCTGGTCGATCTCGCCGACCGCCGTGTCGTGCGCATCCTCGACCTGGCGTTCCTGCGCAAGGACGCCGACGGTTCGGTGACCGCGCTCGAGGTGCGGGACCTCGGCGACGACGCGGCCGAGCTGACCGTCTTCGAGGGTGCCTCCTCCGGTCTGCTGGACGAGGGCGACCTCGCCGAGGCGGGCAACGCGCTGGAGCCCGGCAACTCCGCCGCGGTGCTGGTGTACGAGAACCTGTGGGCCGCGCCGCTGGCCGGCGCGCTGCGGCGCAGCGGCGCCCAGCTGGTCGCGAGCGGCCGGATCCCGGTGCAGGCCCTGCTGGCGTCGCTGGACGCCGTCGACGAGACGCCCCCGCCCGGTGGCACCGCCGCCGCCTGAACGGAGATGACCGAGTATGCCCGGACTGCTGCGTGGGATCGCGCGCACCGCTGTCGTCGCCGGTACCGCCACGGCGGTGTCGAACCGTGTCTCACGGCGCCAGGCGGGCCGGTGGGCCCAGCAGGACTACGAACCGCAGAACTACGAACAGCAGGGATCCGTCGCCCAGCCGCCGCCGGCGGCGCAGCCCGTCGCCGACGACATGACGGCCAGGATGGACCAGCTCAAACAGCTCGGCGAGCTGAAGGCCCAGGGGATCCTCACCGAGGACGAGTTCCAGGAGCAGAAGCGCCGCATCCTGGGCTGAGCCGTGTGCGTCCTCAGGTCAGTGCCGAGGTGAACGCCTCGTAGGCCCGTTCGTCGAACAGCACGAACCGCACCTCCTCGACGGCGGTGTCCGTCTCCCGGACGGTCGCCACGGCGATCCGGGCGCCGTCGTCCATCGGCCAGCCGTAGACGCCGGTGGAGATGGCGGGGAACGCGACCGTGCGGGCGCCGAGTTCGTCGGCGCGCCGCAGGGACTCGCGGTAGCAGGACACCAGCAGTTCGGAGCGGTCCAGGCTCTGGGAGTACACGGGGCCGACGGTGTGGATGACCCACCGTGCGTCGAGTTCGCCGGCGGTGGTGGCGACCGCCTGGCCGGTGGGCAGGCCCCTGCCGAGGTGCCCCGCGCGGAGCTTGCGGCACTCCGCCAGGATCGCGGGGCCGCCGCGCCGGTGGATGGCGCCGTCGACGCCTCCGCCGCCGAGCAGGGAGGAGTTCGCGGCGTTGACGATGGCGTCGACGCTCTGCCGGGTGATGTCGCCCTGGACGAGGGTGATGCGGGTCATGACTGTCTCAGCCTCCTCCACACGGCCTTCGCCGCGTTGTGCCCCGACATGCCGTGCACGCCCGGGCCGGGCGGGGTGGCCGACGAGCAGATGAAGACGGCCGGGTGCGGGGTGCCGTACGGGGACAGGGAGAGCTTGGGGCGCAGCAGGATCTGTAGGCCGGAGACGGCTCCGGTGCCGATGTCGCCGCCGACGTAGTTGGCGTTGCGGGCGGCCAGTTCGGCGGGCCCTGCGGTGGCGCGGGCCAGTACGAGGTCGCGGAATCCCGGGGCGTACCGCTCCAGTTGACGTTCCATCACGTCCGTGAGGTCACCGGTCCAGCCGTTCGGCACGTGGGCGTAGGCCCAGAACACCTGCTTGCCCTCGGGGGCCCGGCTCGGGTCCGCCACACCGGGCTGAACGGTGATCATGAACGGCCGGTCGGGGGCGCGGCCCTCGCGGGAGGCGGCACGGAGGGCGGTGCCGATCTCCGTGCTGTCCGCGCCGATCTGCACGGTCCCGGCGCGGCGTGCCGCGGGGGCGGTCCAGGGTACGGGGCCGTCCAGTGCGTAGTCGACCTTGAAGACCCCGGGGCCGTAGCGGTAGCCCTGGTAGTAGGTGCCGAAGCCGGCGATGCGGGCGAGGGCGGTGGGCGAGGTGTCGAAGACGTACGACCGCGCCGGCGGCAGGTCGTCGAGCCGCTTGACCTCGTAGTCGGTGTGGACGGCGCCGCCGAGGTCCTTCAGGTAGGCGGCGAGGGCGTCGGAGACGGCCTGGGAGCCGCCCTTGGCGACCGGCCAGCCGCGGGCGTGCGCGGCGAGCGCGAAGACCAGGCCGACGGCACCGGTCGCGAAGCCGGTGAGCGGGGCCATGACATGGGCGACGAGTCCGGCGAACAGCGTTCTGGCCGGTTCGTCGCGGAAGCGGCGCAACAGCAGGGCGGCGGGGGGCAGTCCGGCCAGGCCGAAGCGGGCGAGCATGACCGGGTCACGCGGCAGCGCGGTCCGCGGCAGCGACATGAAGTCCCTGGCCAGGGTGTCCCACTTGGGCAGGAAGGGCTCGACCAGCCTGCGGTACGTGCCCGCGTCGCGTGGGCCGAAGGAGGCCGCCGTCTCGGCGACGGAGCGGGCCAGCACGGCGGCGCCGCCGTCGGGGAAGGGGTGTGCCATCGGCAGGTCGGGGTGCAGCCACTGGAGGCCGTAGCGCTCCAGGGGCAAGGCGCGGAACGCGGGCGAGTTGACGGCGAGCGGGTGCGCGGCGGAGCACGGGTCGTGCCGGAAGCCGGGGAGGGTGAGCTCCTCGGTGCGGGCGCCGCCGCCCACGGTGTCCTTCGCCTCGAAGAGGGCCACGGAGAAACCGCGCCGGGCCAGCTCCACGGCGGCCGTCAGGCCGTTCGGCCCCGCCCCCACCACGACCGCATCGAGCATCGACGGCACCTTCGGACCCCTTCGTCAGCCGATGGCCACTCGGCTTCAGGATATGCCGGAGGACTGACACTCTCCTCGCGCGGGTTACCAGTGCGGGTTCTGGAGCAGGTCCACCACGTGGCGGGCGGTGGCCGCGTCGCGGGCCGCGGTGAACGGCAGCGCGTTGCCGCCCGTGACGCGGAACGGCACGCCGGCCCGGGTGAGGTGGGCGCCGCCCGCCTCCTCGACCAGCAGCAGCCCGGCCGCGTGGTCCCAGGCGGCCTCCCAGGAGAACGCCGTGGCGTCCAACTCGCCCCGGGCTACGGCGAGGTATTCCAGACCCGCGGAACCGCAGGGGCGCGGGGCGACGCCGTCGACCCACAGGGCGAACAGCTCGCGCTTCTGCGCGTCGGTCGTGTAGTCCGGGTGCGAGGTGGCTATCCGCAGGTCCCGGCCCTTCTCGGGGGAGCCGGAGAGCAGCCGGACGCCGTCGAGGTGGGCGCCCTTGCCCCGTACCGCCGTGGCGAGTTGGTCGCGGGCGGGGAGGTAGGTCCAGGAGGCGAGCAGGACGCCCCGGTGGGCGAGCGCGACCAGGGTGCAGAAGCCGTCCTCGCCGCGCACGAACTGGCGGGTGCCGTCGACCGGGTCGACGATCCACACCGGTGCGTCGCCCTGGAGCGCCTCGTAGGTCTCCGGGTCGGCGTGCACGGCCTCCTCGCCGACCACGACGGAGCCGGGCAGCAGGGCGCCGAGGGCCTCCGTGAGGTAGCGCTCGGCGAGCCGGTCGGCGTCGGTCACCAGGTCGTGCGGCCCGGCCTTCTGGTCGACCTCGTGGTCGGCGAGCCGGCGCCAGCGGGGCAGGATCTCGGTGCGGGCCGCCTTGCGGATGGCGTCCTCGACGTCGACGGCGTGCTCGAGGAGAAACTCGTCGATGGTCTCCGTTGCTTCGATCATGCCTCCATGAGAGCACGTGCCACTGACAATCCCCGCCGCCCGGGTGTACGGCCGGTGGAATCCGGAGGAACAGACGGCGCCCGAGATCAACGGCGCCGGACGGACCCGCCCGGCGGGCCTCCCACCACCCGGCGGGCCTCCCACTCACCCGGCGGGCCTCCCACAACCCGGCCGCTCTCCCCCGGCCGGCCCGCCACCACACGGCCGGCCCGCCACCACCCGGCACCCCGGCTTCGGTCGCGCCCTCCGCTCCCGGTGTCGTCAGCGCCCCACCGCGCAGCCCTGCATCGGTGTCGTCAGCGCCCCACCGCGTAGCCCTGCATGCCGCGGGGATTGGCCGCCGCCGAGAGCACTCCGGTCTCCGGGTCCCGTGCCACCGCGCACAACCGTCCCTCCGACCAGCCGGGGCCGACCGTCACGTCGTGGCCGCGCCGCCGCAGCTCCGCCACCACGCCGGGGTCCGTCCGGGACTCGACGGTCAGGCTGCCGGGGCGGCGCCCGCGCGGGTAGAAGGAGCTGGGGAAGCTGTCGTTGTGCCAGTTCGGGGCGTCGATCGCGCCTTGCAGGTCGAGTCCGCCGCGGACCGGGTCCCGCAGGGCGACGGCGAGGAAGAAGTGCAGCTGCCACTGGTCCTGCTGGTCGCCGCCGGGCGTACCGAAGGCCAGCACCGGATGCCCGTCCCGCAGTGCGATCGACGGCGTGAGCGTGGTGCGGGGCCGCCGTCCGGGGGTGAGCGAGTTATGCAGGCCCTCCTCGAGCCAGGCCATCTGGAGCCGGGTGCCGAGCGGGAAGCCCAGTTCGGGGACGACGGGGTTGGACTGGAGCCAGCCGCCGCTGGGGGTGGCCGCGACCATGTTGCCCCAGCGGTCGACGACGTCCAGGTGGCAGGTGTCGCCCCGGGTGGTGCCGTCGGTGGCGACCTGCGCGACCGTCGGCTCACCGGCGCCCAGCGGATCGAACGCGGCGCCCTCCCCGGCCTCCACGCGCGCGTACCCGGGCAGGCGCGGCGCGCGTCCGCCGGGACTGCCGGGCCGCAGCTCGTCCGAGGCCTTGGCACCGATCAGCGCCCGCCGGGCGGCGTTGTACGGGGCCGAGAGCAGGTCGGCCAGCGGAACCTCGGCCGCGTCCCCGTACCAGGCCTCCCGGTCGGCCATGGCGAGCTTGCAGCCCTCGACGAGGAGATGCACGTAGTCGGCGGAGCCGTACCCCGGCAGCTCGGACGGTTCGGGCGGCAGCAGGGCGAGCTGCTGGAGAAGGGCCGGGCCCTGGCTCCAGGGGCCCGCCTTGCACACGGTCCAGCCGTTCCAGTCGTACGACACCGGGCTCTCGTAGCCCGCGGACCAGCCGGCCAGGTCGGCGGCGGTGAGGGTGCCGGTGTGCCGTTCTCCGCTGGTGTCCATGGTGGGGCGGGCGGCCTGCCGTACCAGGGCCTCGGCGATGAAACCGGAGCGCCACACCGCACGGGCCGCGTCGATCCGCGCCTCCCGGTCGCCGGCGCCGGCGGTCTCGGCGAGCAGCCGTCTCCAGGTGGCGGCCAGGGCGGGGTTGCGCAGCAGTTCACCGGGGCGCGGTGGCCGGCCGCCGGGCAGGTAGAGCTCCGCCGACGTCGTCCACTCGGTCTCGAACAGTTCGCGCACGCTCGCCACGGTCGCGCCGACGTTCTCCACGGGCGCGTGTCCGTGCTCGGCGTAGCCGATGGCGTACGCCAGGACCTCGTCGAGGGATCTGGTGCCGTGGTCGCGGAGCAGCAGCAGCCAGGCGTCGAAGGCGCCGGGGACGGCCGCGGCCAGCGGGCCGGTGCCGGGGACGAGGTCCAGGCCGAGCCCCCGGTAGTGGGCCGCGGTGGCGCCGGCCGGGGCCACACCCTGCCCGCACAGCACCCGCACCTCGCCGCCGGCCGGGGCGAGCAGGATCGGGACCTCGCCGGCCGGCCCGTTGAGGTGCGGCTCGACCACGTGCAGGACGAACGCTCCGGCGACGGCCGCGTCGTACGCGTTGCCGCCGGTCTCCAGGACCGCCATCGCCGACTGGGAGGCCAGCCAGTGGGTGGACGACACCATGCCGAAGGTGCCCTGGAGGGTGGGTCGGGTGGTGAACCGCATCTGTCACCTCGTTGCTCGCGCGACCGGCCGCTGCGCGCCGCCCGGACGGGTGCCGCCGGGGCCCGCGCTGCCCGAACTGTCGGGCAGCTACATGCTTTCACGGCAGTCGCGCGCGATCCCCCGCCGGACGGTCTTCCGGGATCATCTCCGGCCGCCGCGGCGGGGAACCCGTCTCACTCGTCCGAGTCGGGCTTGCTGCGCGCCGCCGCGTACGCCTGGGCCGGGGTCATCGGCACGCCGTTGAGGCTGACCGTCTTGTACTGGCTGACCTTCGCGCAGGTCTTGGAGTCGTCGGCGGTCGAGGCGTTGGCGTTGGAGACGGCGGCCTTGGTGTCGCCGGAGGTGGCCGGGTAGCTGGTGCCGCTCGTCCAGTCGCTGCCGATGACCAGGACGACGCCGGTGCCGGTGCCCTGCTTGACGTGCGAGCCGGGCACGTCCAGGGCCTTGGCCACGGTCTGGGCCGCGGCCTTGTCGCCGGAGCCGTAGGTCACCGTGGTCGTGGTCGCGGAGCTCGGCGCGTTGGCCGTGGTGGTGCTGGTGCTGAAGCCCTGCGAGATCAGGTGCGTGGCGATCGCGGAGGCCCGGCCGGTGATGTCGGTGCCGTTCTCGACGGTCACGGCGATCTGGGCGGCGGGGACGGAGGCGGTGGTGGCCGTCGGCTTGGCGGTCGCCTCGGCCGCCGACGACTTCTTGCCCGACCCGGTGGTCAGCGACTGGTCGTTGGCCATGGTGGCGAAGAGGTCCTTGGCGCCCGAGCCCACCACCACGCGGTTGCTGTTGGTCGGGTCGGGGGCGGTCTGCATGGTCGTGAACGTCATCCGCTTGGTCGGCACCTTGTTCACGTCGGCCGCCAGCGAGATCAGCTTCTTGACGCTGCCGAGGCCGTCGTCCACGGTGAGCGCCTTGGTGGCCGCGTCGGCGAGGTGGTAGACGGCGGTGGGGTCGGTGAGCGTGCCCGCGCTCTTGAACTTGCGGATCATCGCGCTGAGGAAGATGTGCTGGGAGACGGTACGGCCGAGGTCGCTGCCGTCGCCGAAGCCGTGCCGGGAGCGGACGAACTCCAGCGCCGCCTCGCCCTTGAGGGTGTGGGTGCCCTTGGAGAGCTTCAGGTGCGAGTAGGTGTCGTACACGTTGGAGTTGACGCACACGGAGACACCGCCGACGGCGTCGGACATCTTGACCACGCCGGAGAAGTCCAGCTTCACGAAGTGGTCGATGGGGATGCCGGTGAGCTGGTGGATGGTGTCGACCTGGCAGGCGGGGCCGTACTCGAGGGCGCTGTTGACCTGGCCGTAGTAGCCGTTGGTGGACTGGCCGCTGGAACTGTCCTTGCAGGCGGGGACGTTGACCATGGTGTCGCGGGGGATGCTCATGACGGTGGCGTTGGACCGGTCGGCGGCTATGTGGACGACCATCTCCACGTCCGCGTTTCCGTTGCCGGTCTGGACGCCGGTGTTCTTGCAGCCGCCGCCGAGCTTGCAGTCCTCCGAGCTGGTACGGCCGTCGGAGCCGATCACCAGGATGTTGATCGGGGTGCGGCCGAACGCGTCGGCCTTCTCACTGCCGCCCTTGCCGTCGAGGGAGACGCTGTTGATGTTGCCGTTGAGGTGCTGGTAGAACCACCAGCCCGCGCCCGCGGTGACCAGGACCAGGACCGCCGTGCACAGGCCGACGATCTTCAGCACCCGCTTCCCGCGCCGAGTCGGTCTGGCCCGCCGGGAGCCCCTGTTGCCGGTGCGGGACTTGGCCGCCTGCCGGGCCGCGGCCCGGCCGCCGGTGGGCCGTGTCCCGTCGGGCAGGGCGCCACGCTGTCCGGGCACCCGGTCGGTGCGGCGGCGTGTGGCCTGGCCTCCCTGGCCGTCCCACGGGTCGGTCATCTTCCACTCCCATGAACGGTCGGGTCCGTCGGCGGGTACGGTCGGTCGGCCGCGGCGGGGTGCGGGCAGCCGCGGGCCGGGCCCATTTGGGTTGCGTGATTGCGCAATCTAACAAACCCACAGCCCGGACAGCACAAAGGCCGCCCGAATTCACAGGTGAGGGATGTCATGGAACCTCCGGCGCGACCTTTACGTCACCCCTCATACGAACGTGCGATCCGGCGCGCTCAGACACCCGCCTGCCGCAGCCGGCGCACCGGCGCCGGAACCTGCCGGGAGCGGGCGGTCAGCTGGCCGACGGTCACCCGCACCACCGTCACGATATCCGGATCGTCCACGTAGTAGATCTGCCGCCGTCCCTCGCGGCGGGAGCGCACCAGCCCGGCCAGCTTGAGCTTCGCCAGGTGCTGGCTGACGGCGGGCAGCGCACCGCCGACCCGGTCGGCGAGGCACGTCACGTCGCTCTCACCCTGGGAGAGCGCCCACATGAGATGCAGCCGGGCCGGCGAGGCGAGCAGCCCGAACACCGCGGCCGCCTCCGTCAGCACCCCGTCGGAGGGTTCCATGAAGCCACCGGCGTTCTCCTCCACAGCCACTCCCTCCCGTCACAGCCCCGGCACAGACGCCCACTCAGTGTAGGCGCGCCGTCACCCGGCACCGCACGGCCCGCGCGGAACCCGTCGCTTTCCCGCCGCATTGTCATGAGCGGGTGACAGGTCGTCGACGGCTCGGCGGCAGGCGCCGCCGAGGCCCCGAGACCTTCATAAACTTGCGCAACAAGGCAACTCAGCAAGGCAACACCCCGTACTGGGAGGACTACCAACGTGGGCATCATCGGCTGGATCATCCTCGGCCTCCTCGCCGGAGCCATCGCCAAGGTCCTGCTGCCCGGCCGCGACCCGGGTGGCCTGATCGGCACCACCCTCATCGGCATCGCGGGCGCCTTCGTCGGCGGCTGGCTCTCCGCCCGCTTCCTCGACCGCCCGGTCGAGAAGCACTTCTTCGACCTCTACACCTGGGGCGCCGCCGTCGCCGGCTCGCTGGTCCTGCTCGTCGGCTACCGGCTGCTCTTCGGCAACTCACGCGACTGAACCCGCCGGGCACGGGCCGGGCGGGCCCGACGGTGACTCCGGTCACCCTCGACGGCCCGCCCCAGTCACGACATTCCGGATGTACGGGGACCGTGGACGCACGACATTCCGGATGTAGGGGGACGCCCTCACGAGGCCGTCAACAAGGCTCCGCAGCCGCCTCACAGGCAAGGCGCCGATTCCACTTCCACCCCACAGGGACACGTGTGAGACTGGCGTCCCGTCCGCAGTGTGGACTCCTCCGCACACCGTCCCCCAGCGAGAAGTGCGACTTGCGTTCTCTTCCACTGCCGCTCGCCCTCACCGCGCGCCTGACGCCGGTCGCCGTGCTCGCCTGCGCGGGCTGGGCGATGGCGTCCGGCCCGGACCGGACGACGTCCACCGGCGCCTCCGGCGGCACCTCGACCCAGCAGTCGGCCGGCCAGTCGACGGACGACACCTCGTCGTCGTCCTCGGCGACGACGGCGGCGGCCGGCGCGAAGACGTACACCGCCTCGCCGGCCCCCTGCGGGTCCATCCCGGTGGCCACCATCAAGTCCCTGGTGCCCGGCGCGAAGACGGCCGGCAAGGAGATCCCCTCCACGGACACCAAGCTGCGCCGCACCTGCTCGTGGAACGCGCTCAAGGGATACGACTACCGCTGGCTCGACGTCTCCTTCGAGATCATGGACACGGACACGGCGGCCGCGAAGGAGTACCGGTCCCGGGTCGCCGAGAAGAGCGGCGGCGGGGCGGTGCCGGGACTCGGCGACAACGGATACTCGGTCGTGAACCTCACCACCGAGGACAAACAGCAGACCCGCGAGGGCGTGGTGATGGCCCAGGTGTCCAACGCGCTGGTGATCGTCACCTACAACGGCAGCGACTTCGAGAACAAGAAGGCGCCGGACACGGACGAGATCAACAAGGGCGCCATCAAGGCCGCCAAGAGCGCGGTGACCGCGCTGAAGGGCAGCCAGTAGCCACCGGCTGCCCCTGCACGCGTCATGCCTCCTTGGGCGGCACCAGCCGGGTCAGGCCCAGGTACAGCACCAGGGACGTGCCGAGGCCGACCGCCCAGCCGTAGTCGGCGAGCGAGGACAGCGCGGGGATCGGCCGTCCGTCGATCAGCGGCTTGAAGCTGGCTCCGCCGATCGCGAGCACGCCGCCGGCCAGGAAGGCCACCACCGCCCGCCAGTTCCAGCCGCCGTCGTACCAGTACCGGCCGCCGGAGCGGTACAGGTCGGTCAGGTCGAGACGGGTACGGCGGAGCAGCCAGTAGTCGGCGATGAGGATGCCGGCCACCGTGCCGAGCAGACCGCCGACCAGCCCGAGCCAGGTGAAGATGTAGCCCTGCGGGTCCGAGTACAGCTTCCACGGGAAGATCAGCACCGCGAGGACCGAGGTGATCAGGGCGCCGGTGCGGAAACTGATCTTCCGGGGCGCGATGTTGGAGAAGTCGAAGGCGGGCGACACCAGGTTGGCCGCGATGTTCACGGAGAGCGTCGCGACGAGGACCGTGACCAGGGCGTAGAGCAGGCCGACCACGTTGTCCGTCTTGGCGGCCAGCTGGACCGGGTCCCAGATCGGCTGCCCGTAGACGGCCTGGGATCCGGAGGTCACCAGGACCGAGAGGAACGCGAAGAGCGTCATGGTGGTCGGCAGGCCCAGGGCCTGGCCGCGGGTCTGGGCCTTCTGCGACTTGCCGTAGCGGGTGAAGTCGGGGATGTTCAGCGACAACGTGGACCAGAAGCCGATCATGCCCATCAGCGAGGGCCAGAACAGCTTCCAGAAGTCGCCGCCCCAGCCGAGCTTGGACGGCTGGTCGAAGAGCGGGCCGAGGCCGCCGGCCTTGTCGCTCATCCAGATCAGCATCACGAAGGCGCCGACCAGGACGAAGGGCGCGGCCCAGTTCTCGAAGCGCCGGATGGTGTCCATGCCCCGGTAGATGATCGCGACCTGGAGCACCCAGAAGAGCGCGAACGACAGCCACATGGTCCAGGCGTAGCCGCCGATGTGCGAGGCGTTCGCCCAGCTGTCGCCGATCAGCTTGCCGGCCAGGAAGAAGATCGCCTCGCCGCCGATCCAGGTCTGGATGCCGAACCAGCCGCAGGCCACCAACGCCCGTACGACGGCGGGCAGGTTGGCGCCGCGGACCCCGAAGGAGGCGCGGGCGAAGACCGGGAAGGGGATGCCGTACTTGGGTCCGGCGTGCCCGGTGAGGAGCATCGGGACGAGGACGATCAGGTTGGCCAGGGCGATGGTGAACACGGCCTGTTTCCAGTCCATGCCGACCGCGATCAGCCCGGAGGCCAGGGTCCAGGACGCCGTGTTGTGGGCCATGCCGACCCACAGCGCGGAGAAGTTGTACGTGGTCCAGGTGCGCTTGGCGACGGGGACCGGCAACAGGTCCTCGTTGGCGTACGGACCGCTCGGCGGCGGGGAGCCCGGGGTGAGCTCGACGCGCCCGTCGGGGAGGGCGACTTGACCGGACAGGGGTATGGCGGAGGGAGCGGTGTCGGTCATGGGCAGGCCAATCGGGGTGAGGTGGGACGGGAGAGAGGCCGTGCGGGCGGGCTGGGGGGGTACGCGAGTGGGGTGCGCCCTGACCCCCTCCCCGGGACGGCGGGAAGGGGGAGACCGATGGCGAGGGGGCGGCTAACCGTTGACGGCGGGGATGACCTTCGTCCCGTACGCGTCGATGGTGGCCTCCTGCGCGTCGTGCATGTCGTAGACGGCGAACTGGTCCACGCCCAGTTCCCGCAGCGCGGTCAGCTTCTCGATGTGCTTCTCCACCGGCCCGATGACACAGAAGCGGTCCACGATCTCGTCGGGCACGAACTCGGTGTCGGGGTTGCCGCTGCGTCCGTGGTGGGAGTAGTCGTACCCCTGGCGGGCCTTGATGTAGTCGGTGAGTTCGTCGGGAACGGCGGCGGAGTGCGCGCCGTACTTGGCGACCAGGTCGGCGACGTGGTTGCCGACCATGCCGCCGAACCAGCGGCACTGGTCGCGGGCGTGCGCAAGGGCCTCGGGGGAGTCGTCCTCCGTGACGTACGCGGGGGCGGCGACACAGATCCGCACCTCGGACGGATCGCGGCCGACGGCGACGGCCGCGTCCTTCACCGCCTTCACCATGTACTCGGTGAGGTAGAGGTCGGAGAGCTGGAGGATGAAGCCGTCGGCCTCCTCGCCGGTCATCTTCAGGGCCTTCGGACCGTACGCGGCCATCCAGACGGGCAGCCTGGCACCCGGCTTGATCCAGGGGAACCTGATCACCGTGCCGTCCCCGAAGTCGGCCTCGCCGCCGCTGCCGAGGGCGCGGATCACCTTCATGGCCTCGCTGATCCGGGCGAGCGTGTTGGGCTTGCGGCCCGCCACCCGCATCGCGGAGTCGCCGCGGCCGATACCGCAGACGGTTCTGTTGCCGAACATGTCGTTCAGGGTGGCGAAGGTGGAGGCGGTGACCTCCCAGGTGCGGGTGCCGGGGTTGGTGACCATGGGCCCCACCGTCAGCTTGGTGGTGTTGGCGAGGATCTGGCTGTAGATCACGAACGGCTCCTGCCAGAGCACGGCCGAGTCGAAGGTCCAGCCGTACGAGAAGCCGTTGCGTTCGGCCCGTTTCATCAGGCTGATGACACGGGAGGCGGGCGGGTCGGTCTGTAGGACGAGTCCGAAGTCCATCGGCGCCACTCCTAGTTGAGGTACTGACAGGTGGAGCGCGGGGTGTAGACGCCGTGCCCGGCGTGTCCGGTGTACTCCCGCTCGGTGATGACGGGTACGCCGCGCGAGAGGACGGTCTCGACCCGGCCGGTGAGACGCCTGCCCTCGTACGCCGAGTAGTCGACGTTCATGTGGTGGGTCTCGGCGGAGACGGTCTGCTCGGCGTGCGGGTCGTAGATGACGACGTCGGCGTCGGCGCCCGGGGTGATGGTGCCCTTCTTCGGGTACATCCCGAACATCCGGGCCGGGTTGGCGCAGGCGATCTCGATCCAGCGGCGGCGGGAGAGGTGGCCGTCGACGACGGCCTGGTGGAGCAGGTCCATCCGGTTCTCCACGCCGGGCAGACCGTTGGGGATCTTCGAGAAGTCGCCGCGGCCCAGTTCCTTCTGGCCCACGAAGCAGAAGGGGCAGTGGTCGGTGGAGACCACCTGGAGGTCGTCGGTGCGCAGCCCCTGCCAGAGCTTGGCCTGGTGCTCCCTGGGGCGGAGCGGCGTGCTGCACACGTACTTCGAGCCCTCGAAGTCGGGTTCGGCAAGGTTGTCCGTCGACAGGAAGAGGTACTGCGGACAGGTCTCGCCGAAGACCGGAAGCCCCTCGTCCCGGGCCCGCGCCAGCTCGGCGACGGCCTCCATCGCCGAGACGTGCACGACGTAGAGAGGGGCGCCGGCGACCTGGGCGAGCTTGATGGCCCGGTGCGTGGCCTCGGCTTCGAGCAGCGCCTTGCGCACCTCGCCGTGGTACCGCGGATCGGTCTCGCCGCGTGCCAGTGCCTGTTCCACCAGCACGTCGATGGCGATGCCGTTCTCGGCGTGCATCATGATCAGGCCGCCGTTCTCGGCGGAGCGCTGCATGGCGCGCAGGATCTGGCCGTCGTCGGAGTAGAAGACACCGGGGTAGGCCATGAACTGCTTGAAGGAGGTCACCCCCTCCTCCACCAGCAGGTCCATCTCCTTCAGCGTCTCCTGGTTCACATCGGAGACGATCATGTGGAAGCCGTAGTCGATGGCGCAGTTGCCCTCGGCCTTGGCGTGCCAGGTGTCGAGGCCCTCGCGCAGGCTGTGGCCGACGCTCTGCACGGCGAAGTCGACGATGGTGGTGGTGCCGCCCCAGGCGGCGGCCCGGGTGCCGGTCTCGAAGGTGTCGGAGGCGAAGGTGCCGCCGAACGGCAGCTCCATGTGGGTGTGGGCGTCGACACCGCCCGGGATGACGTACTTGCCGGTGGCGTCGATGGTGCGCTCGGCGGTGAACGCGTCCGCGGCGGGTGTGCCCGTCGCCGCGAGGGCGGCGATGCGGCCGTCCTCGATCAGGACGTCGGCGTGGATCTCGTCGGACGCGGTGATGACGAGTCCGCCGCGGATTACTGTCCGGCCGGTCATGGGGTCCTCTCCTTCGTGGTCACATGCAGGTCCGACGTGGCTGGTCGCGCAGTTCCTCCCCCGGCCTTCGGCCGGGGGCACCCCCAGCGCCCCTCACGGGGCGCTCTTCCGACGGGTGCTTCTACGGGGCCGTCAGGGGGCCGTAGGCGTCGGGGCGGCGGTCGCGGAAGAACTGCCAGCGGTCGCGGACCTCGCGCAGCTTGGCCAGGTCCAGGTCGCGGACGACGAGTTCGGTCTCCTTGTCGCTCGCCACCTCGCCGACGAACTGGGCTTCCGGGTCAACGAAGTAGGAGGTGCCGTAGAAGTCGTTGTCGCCGAGGTCCTCCACGCCGACCCGGTTGATCGCGCCGACGAAGTACTCGTTGGCGACGGCCGCCGCCGGCTGCTCCAACTGCCAGAGGTAGCGGGAGAGTCCGCGCGAGGTGGCCGACGGGTTGAAGACGATCTCGGCGCCGGCGAGGCCCAACGCCCGCCAGCCCTCGGGGAAGTGGCGGTCGTAGCAGATGTAGACGCCGATCTTCCCGACGGCCGTCTCGAAGACCGGCCAGCCGGCGTTGCCCGGCCGGAAGTAGAACTTCTCCCAGAACCCGGGGACCTGGGGGATGTGGTGCTTCCGGTACTTGCCGAGGTAGGAGCCGTCGGCGTCGATCACGGCCGCGGTGTTGTAGAGGACGCCCGGCTGCTCCTCCTCGTACACCGGCAGGATCAGGACGAGGCCGAGTTCGCGGGCGAGGGCCTGGAAGCGCTGGACGACCGGGCCGTCCGGGACCTGTTCGGCGTACTCGTAGAACGCCTTGTCCTGCACCTGGCAGAAGTAGGGGCCGTAGAACAGTTCCTGGAAGCAGAGGACCTGGGCGCCCTGCGCGGCCGCGTCGCGGGCCGCCTGTTCGTGGACCTGGATCATCGATTCCTTGTCGCCGGTCCAGGCGGTCTGGAAGAGGGCGGCACGGATCACTCGGCTCATCGGGACCTCCGGTAGCTCGGGGGTGCGTCGCTCGGTGCGAGGAGCCTAGGAAGTCCGCGAGCGGCCTTCGACTGCCAGCGTGTCACGTCTGCGGGCGGTCGGCGTGCCACCGTGTCACGTTGTCGATGACTCATGTTTCACCGCCGTTTTCCCAGGTCGTCCGGTGTTTCACTGCTGTTGCGCGTCATGCGCGAGGAGTGCGATGTGCACGGAGGCCGCCTGCTCGAAATCGTCGAGGTCGACGCCGAGCCGGGTCTGTATCGCCTCCAGCCTGCGGTACAGGGCGGGCCGGGAGACATGGTGGAGCTGGGCGGTGCGGGACTTGTTGCGGCCGGTGGCGAGGTAGGTCCGCAACACGTCGAGCAGGTCCTGGCCGGCGCCGGTGCCGTTGGCGCGGAGCAGCCCGTCCAGCTCCCGCTCGGCGAAGGACTGGACGTGCGGGTCGTCCCGCAGCAGCCGGATCAGACCCCGCAGGTGCACGTCCTTGAGCCGTACGACCGCCGGGAGGGTGAGGCCGGTGGTCGTGTCGGCGACCGCGTCGGCCACGTGCTGGGCCTCGCGCAGACCGGCGGGCACGTCGTCCCAGGCGGTGCAGGGGCCCGCGGCGGCGACCACCGTGGCGTCCGGGGGTGCCTCGCCGTGCAGCCGGGTGGCGAAGTGCGCGGCGAGGGCGTCGGCGTCCTGGTCGCGGGCGAGGCTGAGGAGCACGGCGGTGACGTGTTCGGTGAGTTCGGCGACGAGTCCGGGCAGGCCGAGCAGGCGCAGGGTCCGCTCCAGCCGGGCGGGGTCGCAGTCGCGCACGACGAGCGGCACGAAGGTGCGCCGGTTGACCGGCAGGCCCGCCGCCCGTGCCCTGGGCAGCAGTTGGCGTGCCGGTACGACCCCGGAGACCAGGTCGGTGAGCAGGCTCTGCGCGGACTGCTCCTCCCAGCTGTGCGCGGAGCCGCCGCCGAGCATCCGGTGCAGGACGAGGGCCTCGGCGCCGCGGTCGGCCAGCAGCCGTCCGGTGACGGCGTCGCCCCGGTAGCCGCAGAGCATGAGCCGGCCCCAGCGTTCGCCGCGGCCGGCCAGTTCGGCGCGGATCCAGCCGTCGCCCTCGGCGCCGCCGGCCTGCCGTGCGATGCGCTCCCAGTCGCGCAGCACGTCGTCGACCGCGGACCGCTCCCCCGCGGTGGCCAGCACCCGGTGCGCGAGGTTGGTGACGACGACCGGGCAGGCGCTGTGCACGGCGACTTCGTCGAGGAGCCGCTGGAGGGGGGCGTCGGCCGTGATGAGACCGGTGAGGGCGGTCCGGACGGACTCGGAGAGGCTGACGGCGGCGAACTTCCGGCGCACCAGCCGGGACTGGACCTCCTCCGTGAGCTCGGCGAAGGGGAAGGGGCGGTGCAGGACCACCAGGGGCAGGCCGCAGCGGTCCGCCGCGCGGCGCATCGCGTCCGGGGCCGCCGGGAAGGCGCGGCCGAGGCCGAGGACGACCGCGGCGGCCTCGGCCCGGTACAGGGACTGGATGTACTCGGCCTGTTTGTGCTCGTCGCCGGCGAGCAGGACGCCGGTGGTCAGGACCATCTCGCCGCCGCTGAGCATGACGCCGACGTCGGGGGCCTCGGCCACGTGCACCCAGCGGACGGGGCGGTCGAGGTGGGCGGTGCCGGCGACCACCTCGGGGTCGCCGGCCAGGACCCTCTCCAGCGCGAGGATCTGACGGACCGACAGTACGGGGTCTGTGGCGTTCGGGAGCTCCCAAGTGGCGGTCATCTTGCGTGGTCCCTCGGTCGGGTTCGGTGCGTGTGGCGGCCTGCGGGCCGGTGGGGACCGGTCGCGCAGTTCCCCGCGCCCCCGACGGGGCCTCGTGCAACGCCCTCGAAGGGGCGCGGGGACCACGCGACCAGCCACGACGGCGCCGCAGTCGACACACGACGTGTCGCGGCGCCTCCGGCGGAGCGCCTAGTAGGCACTCCTCAGGGCCTGTTCGAGGATCGCCGCGCCCTCCTCCGCCTCCGCCACCGTGAGGGACAGCGGCGGGGCGATGCGCAACGCGCTCGTGTTGTGGCCGCCGCCCTTGCCGATCAGGAGGCCGCCTTCCCGGGCCGCCTCCAGGACCGCCGAGGCCGACTTGGGGTCGGCCTCGTCCGTGCCGGGCTTGACCAGTTCGACGCCGAGCATCAGACCGCGACCCCTCACCTCCCGTACCCCGGGCAGCTGGGCGGCGACCGCCCGCAGGCGTTCGATGAGCAGGCCGCCGACCCGGCGGGCGTTGCCCTGGAGGTCGTGTTCCAGGAGGTACGACAGGTTGGCGAGGCCCGCCGCCATGGTGATCTGGGTGCCGCCGAACGTCGAGATGCTGTTGGAGTCGAGGCAGTTCATGATCTCGGAGCGGGCCACCACACCGCCGATCGACATGCCGTTGCCGATGCCCTTGGCGAAGGTGAGGATGTCCGGCGGGCCGCTCTGCCCGTGCGCCTGCCAGCCCCAGAAGTGCTCGCCGGTGCGCCCCCAGCCGGTCTGCACCTCGTCGGCGATCCAGAGGATGCCCTGTTCCTGGAGCACCTTGCGGAAGGCCGCGTACAGCCCGTCGGGCGGGGAGGTGAAGCCGCCGACGCCCTGGATCGGTTCGGCGATCAGGGCGGCCGGCGGACGGGTGTGGCCGAGCAGGTCGCGCAGGTCGGCGACGCAGGCCGCGATGAAGTCACGGTCGTTCAGCTCGGCGAACGGCCCCCGGGTGCGAACGCCACCGTGGACGTACAGCGTCTGGAGCGGGGACAGCGAGGTCGGGGACCAGCCCTTGTTGCCGGTGATGCCGACCGAGCTGAAGGAACGGCCGTGGTAGCTGTTACGCATCGCCAGGACCGTGTTCGTCCGGCGGTACGTCGTCGCCAGCAGCAGGGCCGTGTCGTTGGCCTCGGTGCCGGACGTCGTGAAGAACACCCGGGCGTCGGGGATACCGCTCAACTGGGCGATACGCTCCGCCAGTTCGACCATAGGACGGTTGAGGTAGAGCGTGGAGGAGTGGATGATCCGGCCGGCCTGCTCACTCACCGCCTTCGTCACCTCGGGCAGCGCGTGCGCGGTCATCGTGGTGAGGATGCCACCGAAGAAGTCGAGGTAGCGGTTGCCGTCCGCGTCCCAGACGTGCCGGCCCTCGCCGTGTGTGATCTCCAGCGGCTCGTCGTAGTAGAGGGCCAGCCAGTCGGGCAGGACCTGGCGATGGCGGGCGAAGAGGTCGTTCACGGCTGTACCAGCCCTTCGTAGGCGTCGGGACGGCGGTCGCGGTAGAAGGCCCACTGCTGCCGCACCTCGTCGATCAGGTCGAAGTCGAGGTCACGGACGACGAGTTCCTCGCTCTCGTCGCTCGCGACCTCCCCCACGAACTGCCCACGTGGATCGACGAAATAGCTTGTCCCGTAGAAATCGTTGTCCCCGTACTCCTCCTGGCCCACCCGGTTGATGGCGGCCACGAAGTACTCGTTGGCGACGGCCGCGGCCGGCTGCTCCAGCCGCCAGAGGTACGACGAGAGTCCGCGGTGGGTGGCCGACGGGTTGTACACCAACTGGGCTCCGCCGAGGCCGAGTTCCCGCCATCCCTCGGGGAAGTGGCGGTCGTAGCAGATGTACACGCCGACCTTGCCGACGGCGGTGTCGAAGACCGGCCAGCCCAGGTTTCCCGGTTTGAAGTAGTACTTCTCCCAGAAGCCCTTGACCTGCGGGATGTGGTGCTTGCGGTACTTGCCGAGGTAGCTGCCGTCGGCGTCGATCACGGCGGCGGTGTTGTAGTAGAAGCCGGACTGCTCGACCTCGAAGACGGGGACGACGATCACCATGCCGGTCTCACGGGCGAGTTCTCGCATACGGCGGACGGTCGGGCCGTCCGGGACCGGTTCGGCCCAGCGGTAGTGCTCGGGTTCCTGGACCTGGCAGAAGTAGGGCGCGTTGAAGACCTCCTGAAATCCGATGATCTTCGCGCCCCGGCGGGCGGCCTCACGGGCGTGCACCTCGTGTTTCGCCACCATGGACTCGGTGTCGCCGGTCCAGGTCGCCTGGACCAGGGCGGCGCGTACGACGTTGGCCATGAGCTGCTCCTTCTACGCCCGTAGAGGGTCGAAAGTAAGCCTCCTCGGAGTCCTTGCCAAGACCATCGTCGTCAAGCCGCGGAGTCGATCGTGTTTCCTACCCTGGTGGAGGAGTGCGGGGCGTCCCGGCCACGCCGGTCAGGACGCGAGGCCCGCCACCCTGAGCGCGTGCAGCAGATCCCGGTGGCGCTGGTCCGAGATCGCCTGTGCCGAGCCGAGGAGCAGCGGGACCAGGCGCCGCGGATCCGGCTCCGCGCACCGTGCCGCCTCCTCCGGGGCGCGGACCTGGACGCAGGTGTCCAGCAGGGCACGTGCCTCGCGATGGCGGCCCGCCGTGTCCAGGGCGAGGACGGCCGCGCCGATCTCGGCCGCGGGACGGACCACGCCCTGGCGCAGGATCTGCCGGGCGTCCTCGGCCCTGTCCGCGCCGGCGAGGGCGTCGGCGACCGTCACGAGGCGGTCGGGCGGCAGGGAGGCCGCCTCCCAGAGCAGCGTGGCCCAGTCGGCGTCGAGGCCGGCCGTTCGGAGCGCGTCCGCGAGCGGCGGGAGCCGTGGAGCGGGCCACTGCGCGATCTCGGCGAGCAGCGCGTGCGCCTCGCCGCTGCGGCCCTCCGCCCGCAGCCGTACCAGCAGCTCCACGGCCCCGGCCACGGCCTGCCCGGCGTCCTCGTCGGGCGGCGCCTGCACCGGCTCCGGCCGCGCCGCCGCCTCGGCACCGCCGGCGAACCGGGCGCCGCGCGGCCTGCGCCTGCCGTCGGCCGGACCGGGAGGCGCGGGCGTCCGCGGTACGACGGAGGGCGCGGCCTCGTCGGCGGACATCCCGGCGAACCGGGCACTGCCACGCCGCCGCTTGCGCTGCTTGGCAGGGACGGGCGCGGGAACCGCGGCACCGGAACCATCCCCGCTCCCGGACCCGGCACCACCGGTGACCCGCCCGTCGAGGTCTCCGGCGGCCGCTCCCCCGGCCGCCGGTGCGTCCGTCGGCCCTGCGTCCAGCCGGGACAGCCGGGACAGGCGGGACCGGAGTTCGGCGCACCGGGCGGACGCCCGTTCGTGGTCGTCGCGGGCCCAGGCGAGGTCGAGGTTCAGCGACTCGGCCTCCTCCCTGGAGTGCGCGGAGCCGAGCGCGCGGCCGAGCTGGGCCAGCCGTTCGGCGGCGTAGCGCTGTTCGCGGAGCATGACGTCGAGGCGGTCGCTCAGGTCGTCCCCGGCGCCCGGCCGGGCGTCGTACGCGGCGAGAGCGTCCGCGTGCAGCGGCCGGGCCCGCTCCGCCTCGGACACGGCGGCCTCGGGACCGTAGCCGGTGGCGAGGTCCTGGAGGAGCGCCGCCACGACGTCCCAGGGCGGCACCTCGCGTCCGTCCAGGCAGGCCCGCATGCCGTCGGGGTCACGCTGCCAGAACACGGCGCACCAGCCGCCGCCCTGGTCCAGGCGCGCCAGCAGACCGTTCAGGTAGTTCGCGAACTCCCGTACCCGGCCCGGGAGCTGATCCACAGTCATCGCCCAACTCCCGCCAGACCGGAACACTCCGGTTCCGTAGGCAACACCAGACGTGTTACGGGGCTGCTACGGGGAGTTTTCAGGAGACGCGCAGAGCGCGCTCATCGCCCGGCGCCGGCCGATGAGCGTCAGGCGGGGACGAGGGCGCACCGCGCCACCAGGTCGTCCATCGACAGGCCGAGCGCGCGGGCGAGGGCGGCGACGGTGAAGAACGCCGGGGTCGGGGCCCGCCCGGTCTCGATCTTGCGGAGGGTCTCGGCCGAGATGCCCGCCTCGGCGGCCACCTCCGTCATGCTCCGGGCGCCGCGCGCCTCGCGCAGCAGCCCGCCGAGCCGCTCGCCGCGTTCACGTTCTTCCGGGGTGAGGGGGGTGCGCACCATGCCGTCATTCTAACCCGGTCGAGTAAACCGGTATATTAATTGGCATGGTGGAACTGAAGACAGACACATCGATCGACGCCATGTACGCGGCCGGCCAGGTCGTCGGACGGGCCCTGACAGCCGTACGGGAGGCCGCCGACGTCGGCGTCTCGCTGCTGGAGCTGGACGAGGTGGCCCGGGGAGTGCTCCGCGAGGCCGGCGCCTCCTCGCCCTTCCTCGGCTACCGGCCCTCGTTCGCGCCCACCCCGTTCCCCGCCGTCGTCTGCGCCTCCGTGAACGACGCGATCGTGCACGGCATCCCGACCGCGTACCGGCTGCGCGACGGCGACCTGGTCTCCATCGACTGCGGCGCCGAACTGGACGGCTGGGTCGGCGACTCGGCGATCAGCTTCACGGTCGGCAGACCGCGCCCGGCGGACACCCGGCTCGTCGAGACCGCCGAGCGGGCGCTGGCGGCGGGCATCGCGGCCGCCGTGGTCGGCAACCGCATCGGCGACATCGCGCACGCGATCGGCCGGGTGTGCCGGGAGGCCGGCTACGGCATCCCGGAGGACTTCGGCGGACACGGCATCGGCCGCCGTATGCACGAGGACCCGGGGGTGCCGAACGAGGGGCGCCCCGGCCGCGGCATGCCCCTGCGGCGGGGCCTGGTCATCGCGATCGAGCCCATGCTGATCGGCGGCGGCGGGGACGGCTACCACGCGGCCCCCGACGGCTGGACCCTGCGCACCAACGACGGCTCCCGCGCGGCCCACGCGGAGCACACGGTGGCGATCACGGAGGCCGGACCGCGCGTCCTCACCGAACGCAATTCAAAGGCCTGACACAGCCGGCCTCCGGGCTTCACCTGTCACCGCATGCCCGACCAAGAGTTGCCTGTGCCGCCGAGCAGCCCCATCAGGGCGCCCTTATACCTGTCCGAGGCGGCCGGGAAAGGGCCGCCCCCGGCAGCGAAGGAGTTCACATGGAAAACGTGCGCATGCGGGTACCGGTCCCTCGGCCCACGCGGCGGCGCCCGGTACCGCCGCCGCCTCCGCCTCAGGGCGGCCGGCCGCCCCGCCCGATCACCGGCGGCCGCTGATTCCGTGACGTGACACCGTTCGCGGCGGGCGGACCGGCGAGGGAACGCCCTCCCTCGCCGGTCCGCGCCCCGGGCCGCCCGAGGCGGCGGAAGGGCGATGTGCCGGCGGCACGCGAAGATCTCACCGGTCACCGCATTCCGCAGACTGTGGCCGATCACCCGGCCGGAAAGAATTCAGCTGTGGACCGCGGCGGCCTGCCCGACGATATCCGTCGGATGCGATACGGCGGCAATTCCAGGTTTTCTCCTTGACCAGCCGTGCCGAGGAATCACCCGAGGCACGTCCCGCCCCGACGACGGACCGGGTGGGGCCCGGCGGACGGCAGCTCTCCCGATGGCCGGCAGCGGCGGGTGGCGATCGCGCGGGCACTGGTGCGCGACACCCCGGTCCTCGTCCTGGACGAGCGGGCCACCGGCCTCGACGGCGAGTCCGCACGCCGGGTGATGGAGCCGCTGCGGCGTCCGACGGCCTCCCGGACCACCTTCCTGACCACGCACGACGCCCGACCGGCCGCCCAGGCCGATGCCGTCCCGCCCGTCGGCCCGCTGCCCGAACCGCTGGACATGCCCCCCATGGGCGGGCGTGCGAAGGTGGTGTGACCGGGCCCTGCGAGGGGCACCCGCGTGGACCGGCACGTCGACCAGCGAGCGCGTCCCGCCAGGCGCCGGGACGCCGGAACGGAACGAACGCTCATGACCAGCGGCTACCCCGGACCGGGCGACTACGGACAGGACCCCTTCGGCGAGTTCCTCGCCCGCTTCTTCGGCGGCGGCGGACCGCGTCAGGGCCCGCGCCAGATCGACATCGGCAGGCTGCTCAGTCAGCCCGCCAGGGAGCTGGTCAAGGGCGCCGCCCAGTACGCCGCCGAACACGGCAGCCGGGACCTCGACACCGAGCACCTGCTGCGCGCCGCCCTCACGGCCGAGCCCACCCGCTCCCTGCTCAGCAGGTCCGGTGCGGATCCCGACTCGCTGGCCCACCAGATCGACGACCGGGCCGGGCCGGTCCGGCACTCGCCCGGCGAGGCGCCCCCGCCGACCTCGCTGTCCCTCACCCCCGCCGTCAAGCGGGCCCTGCTGGACGCGCACGACCTGGCGCGGGCCGGCGGGGCCGGGTACATCGGCCCCGAACACGTCCTGGGGGCCCTCGCGGCCAACCCCGACTCGGCCGCCGGGCACATCCTGAACGCCGCCCGGTACGCCGCCGCGGGCCTCCCCCCGGACGCCCCCGAGACCGACCGCTCCCTCTCCGGCACCGACACCCGGCGCCGTACCGGCACGCCCACCCTGGACAAGTTCGGCCGCGATCTGACCGAGCTGGCCGCACAGGGCCGTATCGACCCGGTGATCGGGCGCGACGACGAGATCGAGCAGACCATCGAGGTGCTGTCCCGGCGTGGCAAGAACAACCCCGTGCTGATCGGCGACGCGGGGGTCGGCAAGACCGCGATCGTCGAGGGCCTCGCCCAGCGGATCGCCGACGGGGACGTGCCCGACATCCTCTCCGGGCGCCGGGTGCTCGCCCTCGACCTGCCCGGCGTGGTCGCGGGCACCCGCTTCCGCGGTGACTTCGAGGAGCGGCTGAACACCATCGTGGGCGAGATCCGGGCCCACTCCGACCAGTTGATCGTCTTCATCGACGAACTGCACACCGTGGTCGGCGCCGGGGGCGGCGGCGAGGGCGGCGCGATGGACGCGGCCAACATCCTCAAACCGGCCCTCGCCCGGGGCGAGCTGCACATCGTGGGCGCGACCACCCTGGAGGAGTTCCGCAAGATCGAGAAGGACGCGGCGCTGGCCCGCCGCTTCCAGCCGATCATGGTGCCCGAGCCGACGGTCCCGGACGCCATCGAGATCCTGCGCGGCCTGCGCGACCGCTACGAGGCCCACCACCAGGTCCGCTACACCGACGAGGCGCTGGTCGCCGCCGTGGAGCTGTCCGACCGCTACCTCACCGACCGCAGGCTGCCGGACAAGGCGATCGACCTGATCGACCAGGCTGGCGCCCGCGTCCGGCTCGGCTCCCGTACCAAGGGCAGCGACGTACGGGCCATGGAGCGCGAGATCGAACAGCTCGTCCGGGACAAGGACCAGGCGGTCGCCGACGAGCAGTACGAACACGCCACCCGGCTGCGCGACAGGATCGGCGAGTTGAAGACCCGCATCACCGAACTGTCCGGCGAGGACCAGGCGGACGAGGGGCTGAACCTGGAGGTGACGGCCGAGGCGATCGCCGAGGTGGTGTCCCGCCTGACCGGCATCCCGGTGAGCAGCCTCACCCAGGAGGAGAAGGAACGGCTGCTCGGGCTGGAATCACACCTGCACCAGCGGGTCATCGGTCAGGACGAGGCGGTCGCGGCCGTCGCCGAGGCGGTGCTCCGCTCCCGCGCCGGGCTCGCCAGTCCGAGCCGCCCGATCGGCAGCTTCCTCTTCCTCGGCCCGACCGGTGTCGGCAAGACCGAACTGGCCCGCGCGCTCGCCGAGGTGCTGTTCGGCAGCGAGGACCGGATGGTCCGCCTGGACATGAGCGAGTACCAGGAACGCCACACGGTCTCCCGGCTGGTCGGTGCCCCGCCCGGATACGTCGGCCACGAGGAGGCCGGCCAGCTCACCGAGGTGGTCCGCCGCCATCCGTACTCGCTGCTCCTGCTCGACGAGGTGGAGAAGGCCCACCCGGACGTCTTCAACATCCTGCTCCAGGTCCTGGACGACGGCCGGCTGACCGACTCCCAGGGCCGCACGGTGGACTTCACCAACACGGTCATCGTGATGACGAGCAACCTGGGCTCGGACGTGATCAACCGGCGGGGCGCCGGCATCGGTTTCGGCTCCGGCGGCGAACAGGCCACGGAGGAGGCCCGCCGTGAACAGGTGCTGCGCCCGCTCCGGGAGCACTTCCGCCCGGAGTTCCTCAACCGCATCGACGAGATCGTGGTCTTCCGCCAGCTCACCGGCGAGCAGCTGCACCAGATCACCGAACTCCTGCTGGAGCACACCCGGCGCATGCTGCACGCCCAGGGCATCACGGCCCACTTCACGGACGCGGCGGTCACCTGGCTGGCGGACCACGGCTACCAGCCGGAGTACGGCGCCCGCCCGCTGCGCCGCACGATCCAGCGGGAGGTCGACAACCAGCTGTCCCGCATGCTCCTGGACGGCACGGTCAAGGATGGCAGCAGCGTGACAGTGGACGTCACCCACGGACGCTTGGAATTCCGCCCGCGGAAGGCACCCGTTTAGGGACGCGGGGCTGTGCTGACATGAGGCTCCGCCGCGTGGGCGCGACCAGCCCCCCAGGCAGCCGCACCCGGCGTCTACGGCGCAGGATCCACCACGGCGGCCGACCCTCCACCCCGCCGCACGGTCTCAGCCGCGGCCAGCCACTTCCCACCGGGCAACCGCTGCACCCCGGTCGCCGCTCCGATCTCCGGGTTCAAAGAGAACGAATGGCCGATCGCCTCCAACTTCCCCCGCAGCACGGGGTCGTTGTACAGCGCCGGTTCCAACTCGGTCTTGGCGGCGTTCCGCTGCGAGGCACGAGGCGCCGCGATCGCGTCCACCAACGGCAGGTGCCGGTCGAGGAACTCGGTCAGCACCTGGAGCACGGTGGTGATGATGGTCGCCCCACCGGGCGACCCCACCGCGACCACCGGCCGGTTCGCCTTGTCGAGCACGATCGTCGGTGAGATGGAGGACCGCGGCCGCTTCCCGGGACCGGGCAGGTTCGGGTCGTGCACCGCGGGGTTCGCCGGGGCGAACGAGAAGTCGGTCAGCTCGTTGTTGAGCAGGAACCCCCGCCCGGGAACCGTGATCGCGCTGCCACCGGTCTGCTCGATGGTCAGCGTGTAGGAGACGACGTTGCCCCACTTGTCGGCGACGGTGAGGTGAGTGGTGTTCTCCCCCTCGTACGTGGTCGGCGCCGGAGTTCCCGTCGAGCCCGGGTCGTTGGGGTCGCCCGGCGCGACCGGGCTGGTCAGCACGGCGTCGTCACTGATCAGTTTCGCCCGCTCGTCGGCGTACCGCTGGGACAGCAGCCCCTTCGTCGGCACGTCCTCGAACGCGGGGTCGCCGACCCAGCGCCCCCGGTCGGCGAAGGAGATCCGGCTCGCCTCGATGAAGTGGTGCAGGTACTGCACCTCTCCGGCCTTGGCGAGGTCGGTGTTCTCCAGGATGTTGAGCGCTTCCCCGACCGTCGTCCCGCCGGACGAGGACGGCGCGATCGAGTACACCTTCAGCCCGCGGTACGACGTCTCGGTCGGCGCCTGCGACTTCGCGCGGTAGGCGGCGAGGTCCTTCGCGGACAGCTTGCCCGCCCGCGCCTTCCACCCCGAACCCGGGTCCACCGGCGGGTTGTTGACGGTCGACACGATGTCCTTGCCGAGGTCGCCCCGGTAGACCGTCCCGATCCCCTTCCTGCCCAGCTCCCGGTACGTACGGGCCAGCTCGGGGTTCTTGAAGGCGGATCCGACCACCGGCAGCTGCCCGCCCGGCAGGAACAGCTTCGCCGTGTCGGGGAAGTACCGGAACCGGGTCTCGTTCGCGGCGGTCTGCGAGCGGAAGGTGTCGTCCACGACGAACCCCTTGTCGGCGATCCGCTCGGCCGGCTTCAGGACCGTGCCGAGCCGCTCGGTCCCCCACCGGTCCAGCGCCGACTGCCAGGTTGCGGGCGTGCCCGGCGTGCCGACGCTCAGGCCGCTGCTCACCGCGTCCGCGAAGGCGAGCGGTGTGCCGTTCTCCACGAACAGGTTCGAGTCGGCGGTCAGCGGCGCGGTCTCGCGGCCGTCGATGGTGTGGACGGTCCGGGACCTGGCGTCGTAGTAGACGAAGTAGCCGCCTCCGCCGATGCCGGACGAGTAGGGCTCGGTGACGCCGAGCGCCGCGGCGGTCGCCACGGCCGCGTCGACCGCGTTGCCGCCCTTGCGCAGTACCTCGATCCCGGCGGCGGTGGCGTCCGCGTCGACGCTGGAGACGGCGCCACCGTACCCGACGGCGACCGGGCTCTTCCGGACGGCCGTGCCGCCGGAGTGGGCCGGGGGCGCGGCCGCCCCTACCGACACCACGACGGCCGAGACCGCCAGGACGGTGAGTTTCCGCGCGACAGGGCGACGCATCCGCACCTCCAGTTCGGGAACGTCCGCGCAGCGTATCCGCGAGGTGGCGGCCCCGACAGCCGGATTCAGGGCACTTCATACGACTGGCACACTTCGAACACGGGTACGTTCCGGCCACCCGCGCCCGCTAGCATGCGCGCCCATGAATGACGACCTGCGCAACATTGTCCTCGGTGTGGTGGCCGCCGGCATCAGCGCCGCGCTCGGCTGGCTGGCCCGCACCTATCTCTGGCGGCGGAAGCTCCGCCGCAAGCAGGCCTTCTTCGGACTTCCGGAGAACTCGGAGTCGCTGCTGGTCGTCAACCGCGATCCGGCCACCTCCGAGCCGGCGGTGCACCGGTTCGACGTGTTCGCGCTGCTGGAGCTGGCCGCGCTGATCAAGGACTGCGGCGCGAACCTCCAGATGGTGACGCAGGACAACGTCCAGCAGGGCTTCGGGGAGCGTACGGAGTTCTGTGTCGGCGGGCCGGGTTCGAACCGCCGGATGCTCGCCCACATGGGAGCCATGCTGCCCGGCATACGCGTCAACGTCGATCCCGAGCCGGGCCCGGACCGCGGTGCCTTCCAGATCGGCACCGAGCGCTACCGGCTGGATCCGGGCATCACGGAGCATGTGCTGCTCGCCCGGCTGACGGCGGGCCAGCGCCCCGACGCCCGCCCGGTGTTCCTGTTCTGCGGGCAGCGCGCGATCACCAACCAGGCTGCCACCCGCTACCTCGCCCGCAACCACGAGCGGCTCGCCCGCAAGCACGGCAACAGTTCCTTCGTCCTCCTGCTGAAGGTCGTCAACTCGCAGGCGTACGGCCCGGACGTGGTCGAACTGGTCGCGGACGTCACCCGTGCCGCACAGGCGCCGCTGCCGTCGGCGGCGACCGAGCCCGCACGCTCGTCCCACCGCGCGTCCTGAGTACCTGCACACTTCAACAATCTTTACCGGCACGTAACTTACCGGCGGGTTACTTCCGGTAAGACGTCGCGGTTACCGTCTGGTCACTTTGCACTGACACGAGTGAGGAGAGACCGATGGGACACGGTCGTCGTACCACCGCTCCACGCACCGCCGCCGCGGCCGCCGCGGCCGCCCTGATCGCCGGTACCGTCGTCGGCCTGGCTCCGGCGGCCCAGGCCGCCGGCTCCGTCCGCTTCGTCGACATCACCGGCGACGGCGGCACGGTCCTGAAGGCGAACGTCGTCACGCCCACGGGCGCCGGCGCCACGCACCCCCACCCGCTCATCGTGCTGCCCACGAGCTGGTCGTTCCCCCAGGTCGAGTATCTGGCCCAGGCCCAGAAGCTCGCGGACTCCGGTTACATCGTGCTCAGTTACAACGTGCGCGGGTTCTGGCAGTCGGGCGGGCAGATAGAAGTGGCCGGTCCGCCGGACGTGGCGGACGCGTCCCGGGTCATCGACTGGGCCCTCGCCAACACCGCCGCCGATCCACGGCACATCGGGATCGCGGGGGTGTCGTACGGCGCCGGGATCAGCCTGCTGGCCGCCGCGCACGACAAGCGGATCACCGCGGTCGGCGCGCTCAGCGGCTGGGCGGACCTGATCGACTCGATCTACTCGGGGCGCACCCAGCACGTCGAGGCGGCGGCCCTGCTGGACGGCACGGCGACGCTCACCGGCCGCGAGAGCCCCGAGGCCGCGCAGGTCTTCAAGGACTTCTACGCCTCGAACATGGACCGGGAACAGGCCATGATCGAATGGGGGGCGAAACGTTCCGTCGCGACCTATGTCGACCAGCTGAACAAGAACGGCGCGGCCGTCTTCATGGCCAACGCCTGGAGCGACAGCATCTTCCCGGCCAACCAGTACGCCGGTTTCTACGGGAAACTGACCGTGCCCAAGCGCCTGGAACTCAGGCCCGGCGACCACGCCACCGCCGAGATCTCCGGCCTGCTCGGGCTGCCCAACGACGTGTGGACCGACACCGAGCGGTGGTTCGACCACTATCTCAGGGGTACGGACAACGGCGTCGACCGCGAGCAGCCCGTCCAGCTCAAGTCCCGTACCGGCGGCGGCTACGAGGGCTACCCGGACTGGAAGTCGGTGGGCGCCACCCGCCGCAAGCTCGACCTCGCCGGCTCCACCACCATCCACGCGAACGTCGACTCGGGCGCGGACGGCGGGGTGGTCCTGCTCTCCGGCCTCCTCGACCAGGTCGCCAAGGTGCCGCCGGTCGCCTCGATCCCGCTGCTGCCCCGCCGTTGGGCCGCCGTCTGGCAGTCCGAGCGGTACGGCGGCACGCAACAGGTCCGCGGCACCGCCCGGTTGCACACCACCCTGACCCCGACCAAGGAGAGCGGCACCCTCGTCGCCTACCTGTACGACGTGGGCCCGCTCGGCCTCGGCAAACTGGTCACCCACGCGCCGTACACCTGGTACGACCGGGCGCCCGGCGAGGCGTTCGACGTCGACCTGGACCTGTTCTCCACGGCCTACGACGTCCCGGCCGGCCACCGGCTCGCGCTGGTGATCGACACGGTGGATCCGCTCTACATCGAGCACAACCCGTCCGGCGCGCAGCTGACCTTCTCCTCGCCGGTGAACGACCCGTCCTACGTGTCCGTTCCGCTGCGCGAGCAGTGATCTCCGGCTGCCGCCGGCCGGGCCTGGCCCTGGCTGCTGCTCCTACGGTCGAGGGGCCGTTGGGGGTCCCCCACCGGGCAGCAGCGTCCCTGGTTCGGCCGGGGCCGCCTCGACGGCCCCGGTCTCGGGACTGCGCCGCTCCCGTCGGGCCGGCCGGCCGGCGGACCACGAGAGCGACACGTACATCCCGGCGCGGATCGGCGAGATCGCCATCACCACAGGGATGAACGGCAAATCGTAGTCGAGGTTGGACGCGATCGGTTTCCCGGCACGGAGAACTCCTGGTGGGTGGCGGGGACATGGCAGCCGAGGGCGGGGCCGGCAGCGAGGCGCCGTACGTGGCGCCACCCGCTGCCGGCAAGGTCGCGGTCGCCGCAAACTATCCAGCCGCGGGTGACCTTGCGGCGCGACACGCACCTTCCGGACATAAGCCGTATTTACGTCGCCCTTATGCCGTGCCCGATGACCCCTTCGGGAGCCTGCGCACGGCGTCGGTCAGGCCTCGGAGACCTCCGCGTACAGCTGCGAGAGCTCGGGAACGCCGCTCGCGGCCCAGTCTTGGCCGGACCCGACCACCTCGAACTCCCGCCCGGAGGACAGCCGTACGACCGGCTCGCCGTCGGCGCGGATCTCCCACTGCGCGCCGGGCACGGTCCGGATCAGGACGGTGCCCAGATACAGGCCGGCGTCGGTCCCGAGCCAGGCCAGCCGCTCCTCGTCGTCCCGCCAGCGCGGGAGCAGCTGGTCGAGCGCCTCCAGCGAGGCCGGGGTGTCGTCGAGCGCGACGCCGTCCTCGGCCGCCTGGGCGCGCAGCAGCTCGCACTCGGCGAGCAGCTCGGGGTCCGCGGTGTGGGGGACGTCACCGGCCTGGCCGTGCCTGTTGCCCAGAAAGGGGATGTGCATGGTCCCAGGTTGACACTCAGACCTCCAGGTCCACCACCACCGGGGCGTGATCGGACGCGCCCTTTCCCTTGCGCTCCTCGCGGTCCACGTAGGAGTCCTTGACGGCCTTGGCGAACGGCTCGTTGCCGTACACCAGGTCGATGCGCATACCGCGGTTCTTGGGGAAGGCGAGCTGGCGGTAGTCCCAGTAGGTGTACGGGTGGTCGTACTTCAGGGGGCGCGGGACCACGTCGGACAGGCCCACCTCGCGCAGGGCGGTCAGGGCGGCCCGCTCGGCCGGGGTGACATGGGTGAGGCCCTCGAAGGCGGCGGGGTCGAAGACGTCGTCGTCCGTCGGCGCGACGTTGTAGTCGCCGAGGACCGCGAAGGGGCGGCTGCCGCCCGCGTCACCGGCCACCGCCGCCTTCAGCGCCTCGAACCACTGGAGCTTGTACGCGTAGTGCGGGTGGTCCACCTCGCGGCCGTTGGGCACGTACACCGACCAGACGCGGACCGGGCCGCAGGTCGCCGAGATCGCGCGGGGCTCCACCCCGCCGTCGTAGCCCGTGTCGCCCGGCAGGCCCTTGACGACGTCCTCCAGGCCCGCCTTCGACAGCACCGCCACGCCGTTCCACCGGCCGGTCGCGTTCACCGCCGCCTCGTAGCCGAGCTCGCGCAGGGGCTCGAACGGGAACTGCTCCTCGGCGACCTTGGCCTCCTGGAGGCAGAGCACGTCGGTGCCGCTGCTCTCCAGCCAGGCCAGCAGCCTCGGCAGGCGGGCGGTGATCGAGTTCACGTTCCAGGTCGCGATGCGCATGCCCCACAACCTACCGGGCCCCTCTGACAACGTGCCTCAGACGTCGGCGGAGGCCCCCGCGGCCAGCCGCAGGTGCTCCGTGCCGCCCAGGGCGCCGACCTGACGGTCGTAGATCGGCCGGGCGAGGTCGGTGAGCAGGGCGTCGTGGATGTCGTAGGCGCGCTGCGGCCGCACCTCGCGGACGTAGTCGATGACCTCGGAGATCTTGTTCCAGGGCGCCATCACCGGGAGCATCAGCGTCTCGACGGGGCGGTCGGGGACGGTGAGGGCGTCGCCGGGGTGGAAGACCCTGCCGCCGTCGACGAGATAGCCGACGTTCGTGATGCGCGGGATGTCGGGGTGGATCACCGCGTGCAGTTCGCCGTGCACCTGGACGTCGAAGCCGGCCGCGGTGAACGCGTCGCCGTGGCCGACGGTGTGCACCCGGCCCGGGAACGCCGCCGCGAGCTGGTCGGCGACCGCCTTCAGGGTCCAGATGGCGGCCGCC
Source organism: Streptomyces humi (assembly GCF_001005085.2). Classification (GTDB taxonomy): domain Bacteria; phylum Actinomycetota; class Actinomycetes; order Streptomycetales; family Streptomycetaceae; genus Streptomyces; species Streptomyces humi. The sequence continues at coordinate 3,123 of NZ_LBMU02000063.1, read as the reverse complement.
GGGTCGGCGTCCAGCGCGGCCCGCAGCCGGCCCTCGTCGAAGTGGTCGGCGTGCTCGTGCGTGACCAGGATCGCGTCCGCGCCGACGGCCGCGTCCGCCTCGCTGAACCCGCCGGGGTCGATGACGAGCGTGCGCCCGTCCTTCTCCAGGCGCACGCAGGCGTGGGACATCTTGGTGAGCTTCATGGTCACCATCCTGCCCCCATGCCGTCCGTCAGTCCTCGGGGGTGGTCTCCTCCCGGACGACCTGCTGGGCGACGCGGAACGCGCTGCTCGCCGCCGGCATCCCGCAGTACACCGCCGCCTGGAGCAGCACTTCCTTGATCTCGTCCGGGGTGAGGCCGTTGCGCAGGGCCGCCCGGACGTGGAAGCCCAGCTCCTCCAGGTGGCCGCCCGCGACGAGCGCGGTGAGCGTGACACAGCTGCGCGACCGCCGGTCGAGTCCGGGCCGGTCCCAGATCTCGCCCCAGGCGTAACGGGTGACGAGGTCCTGGAAGTCCCCTGAGAACTCGTCGGCCTGCGCCAGCGCCCGGTCCACGTGCGCGTCCCCGAGCACCTCCCTGCGGACCTTCAGTCCCGCGTCGTACGGGTCGGGCCGGCCGAGCGGCTGCGGCGCCACCGCGGCCGGGGCGATCTCGGCGATCGGCGTGACGTGCGGGGCCATCTGCGGTCCGGGCTGGAGCACCACCTGCGGTCCGGCGGCCAGCACCGGCTTGGGCGGAGCGGCGGGGATCGCCATCTGGCCGGTGGTGGAGTCGAAGGCGGGCTGCCAGGCGGTGGAGAAGTGGCGGACCAGGAGGTCGGTGACGGCGGCCGGCTGCTCGACCGGGACGAGATGGGAGGCGCCGGGCACCACGGCGAGCCGGGCGTCCGGGATCCCGGCGACCAGGGTGCGGGCCTCGGCGGGGCCGGTGACCTGGTCGTCCGAACCGACCAGCACGAGCGTCGGCACGCCGATCCGGCCGATCTCGGTACGGACGTCGAAGCCGGCCAGTGCCTCGCAGGCGGCGATGTAGCAGCCGGGGTCGGTGGTGCGGACCATCTGGACGGCCCACTCGGTGATCGCGGGCTGCGCGGCGGCGAACCCGTTGGTGAACCAGCGCTCGGGCGAGGTCCGGGCGATCGGGTCGAGCCCGTTCGTGCGCACGATCACGCCGCGCTGGCGGAACTCGTCCGCCGTCCCGAACCGGGGGGAGGCGGCCACCAGCGCGAGCGAGGCGATCCGCTCCGGGTGACGCAGGGCGAGCTCCATGCCCACGGCGCCGCCGAGCGCGCAGCCCGCGTAGCCGAAGCGCTGCACGCCGAAGGAGTCGAGGGTGAGCAGCAGCCGGGCGGTCAGCTCGGCGACGGAACCGGCCGGGTGCGCCGGGGCGCCGCCGTGACCGGGCAGGTCGTAACGGAAGACCCGCCACTGCTGGGTCAGCTCCGGGATCTGCCGGTCCCACATGTGCCATGTCGTACCGAGTGAGGGTCCCAGGATCAGGACGGGCGCGTCCTCCGGCCCGTCGAAGCGGTATTGCAGGGTGTTCGTCGGTGTCTCACTCACGCCCTGCACGCTCTCACATCTCACCCTTTCCCACGTGCCCGGGTCGCGTTCCCGCGCAAGCCGTCCCACGTTGTGACAGCCGTGCGAAGATTCTCCGCGCCGGGTCGGCCGGCCGGCGTCGGCCGGTCCAGAGCCACGCCGCGTCATCGGTGGTCAGCGCCCCTGAGACAGCCGCTCGGCCGCCCCGCCGACGGGCCGTCGTCTACAGGTCGTCCGCCGCTCCGAGTCCGGTCAGCGCCCCCACCGGATCCAGGTCCGGGGTGCCTCTGGGCCACCAGTCGTCGTGGCCCGGTTCGGACTCGTAGGCGTACCACAGGCCGTCCTGGCCCAGGCGGAGCTGGACGTGGCCGCCCGGGTGGGTGAGGTGGTTGCGCCAGGGGCGGAACGCCGGCAGGTCGGCGGCGAGGAGCAGCGGCCGGGCCCGGTCGAAGCGGCCGGCCGGCGGATCCCAGGGTTCCTCCAGTACGGCCAGCCCCTCCAGGCCGCCCTGCCGCCAGGCGGCGACCGCGCGTGCCAGGTCGCCCGGGGTACGCCCGACGGCGTCCGCGAGCGACGCGTAGAGGGCGCGCGTGGACGCGGTCAGACCGGAACCGGGGCGGGCGGCGGCCAGCCGTACCGCGTCCTGCCAGAGGGTCAGTTCGCCGACCGGGTCGTGTCCGGTGGTGAGCAGGGCGTGGGCGCGGGCCGCCGCGTCGGTGGCCAGCTGGTCCAGCGCGAAGGGGTCCGGGCCGCCGGGCACGCCCGGATAGACCGGGGGCTGCTCGGGGTGTGCCGGGACCGGCAACGGCGCCGGCAGCGGTGGGAGCTGACGGGGCACCAGGGCCTCGGTGGCCCGGACGCCGGGCAACGCCACCGGCCGGCGTTCCCGGGCGGCGCGGGCGGCGTTGCGCCGGGACAGCGCGTCCAGCAGGTCCCGCTCGCCACGGCCGCGCAGCAGGAGCAGCACGAACGGGTCGGCGTCCAGGAGCCGCGCGGTCTGGTAGCAGAGGGCGGCCGCGTGCTTGCAGGGGTGGCCGAAGTCGGGGCAGCTGCAACGGGGTCCGAGTTCTCCCGGGCCGGGCAGCAGCGGGACCCCGCTGTCGGCGAGGGCCTGCGGCAGCTCCTTGTCGAGCAGGGCCGCGATGTCCCCCGGCCGGTCGGCGGCGGCCTCCAGGAAACGCTCCCACTCCTCCTCGCCGAGGGTGCGCAGCCGGAGTTGGACGCGGTACGGCCGGGGCCGGCTTCCCTGCACGTACGCGAGCACCGCTCCCGGGGTCACGGTGATGGCGTCCACCTGTCCCTGCTCGGCGTAACTCCGCCCCCGCGCCAGCCGCTTGACGTCCAACGCTCCCTGCTCCAGGGCCCGGACCCAGGCATTGCCCCACCAGGTCTCGGCGAACTCCTCGACGGAGCCGGTGGCGGTGGCGGTGGCGGTAGTGGCGGCGGCTCGGGACGGCAGGGAGGGGAAGGTGCGGCGGAGTTCGGTGTCGCGGTGAGGGGTGGCCATGGTGCGCGGAAGGTGGGGGGTGCCCGACTCGGCGCCGTCGCCGGTCGAGGACGAGGGGAGGGTGGGTACGGCGGCGGGGGCGTGCTCGGGGG
>NZ_LBMU02000062.1 GCF_001005085.2 Streptomyces humi | reverse complement strand
TGGTGGGGTCGGTGGGGTGGGTGTTGGTGGGGTCGGTCGGGTCGGCGTTGGGTGGGTCGGCATCGTCGGTGAGGAGCAGGTCGGGCAGGTGGGCGGCCCAGGTGGCGGGGTGCGGGCCGGGCAGGTCGGCCCAGCGCAGCGTGACGCCCAGTTCCTGCCGGGGTACTTCGAGGGCACCGGCGAGCAGACCGGCCTCGGGGGTGTGGACGGCCCCGGTGACCGGCTGCGCCCGCTGGGACAGCAGCCAGGCACGGGGGCGTCGCGGCTCCGGCCGGTCGGCGAGGGCCAGGGCGAGCGCGGCGACCGTGTCGAGGCAGGCCCACTCCGCCCGCTCCAGCGCGGACACCGTGGGGCTGCCGTCGAGCGCGAGCGGCAGCGCGTGCAGCCAGTCGACGGGCGGTTCACCGGCGCGGGCCAGCCGGTCGAGCAGGGCGGTGAGCCGCCCGGGATCGGCGACATCGGCCTCGTAACGGTCGTCGCCGAGCCTGGTCAGGCCCTGGCCGGCGCGGACGGTCACCACCCGGGCGTAGTGGCGTTCCAGGAACCGCCAGCTCTCGCCGTCCTGCCCGGGACCGGTGACGACCACGGCGGTACGGCGGGAGACCGGAGTGCCGGTGCGGGCGCGGCGCGACCGCGTCCACAGGGGCTGGTGCAGCCACTGCGCGGCGGGCAGCCGGGAGACACCGGGCCGCTCCTCGCGGGCGACGGGGAAGTCGTACTCGGCCGTGTCGAAGGCGGGCGGCGGAAAGTCCCAGGGCGCGGGCGCCGACCCGGAGCCGGCCCCGGGAACGGCGGGCATGGACACCGGACCTGCCGGCCACACGACGGTCTGCCCGGCCACCCATGCCTCGACGAGTCCCCGCGGATCAGCTCCCCCGCCCGCCACTCGCACCTCGCCGCGCGCCGCCCGCGCCGCCGACACAGCCGCGTCCTCCTGCGCTGTCCCGGCCGCTTGAGTCACTCGGGCCGCCGGCGCCGGCGCCGGCTGTGCCGCCGGCACCTCCTGCATCCCCTGCGCCTCCGCTGTCCCTGTCCCTGGCATCTCCGCTGCCCCTCGCGCCCCTCGCGCCCCTCGCGCCCCTTGCTCCGCTCGCGCCGCGACCTCGGCGGTCTCCGCCGCCTGTGCCGTTTGCTCTCTCCGTGCCGCCGTTCCCGTGACGGTCCGCAGGGCTCGTAGCCAGGTGACGGCGGACGCGGCGTCCGGGCAGACCGTCGCCGCGCGGTGTGTGAGGGCGGGGCGGCCGGACTGGAGGTGCCGCAGCACCTGGGGGTAGGTCTCGGGCCGGGCCGCCAGGTAGTCGGCGATACGGTGCGCGTCCGCGCGGACCGCGGCCTCGGACGCCCCGGACAGCACCAGGCACGGCAGCGGTTCCGCCGGGTCCGGAGGCGGCGCCGGCGCCGCCTCCGGTTGCTCCAGCACCACGTGCGCGTTGGTGCCGCCGATGCCGAAACTGCTGACCCCGGCCACCCTGGCCGGGCCGGGCGGCCAGGGCTCGGCGGTCACCGGGACCCGGAACGCGCCGTCGTCGATCTCCGGGTTGAGCCGGTCGAAGTCGGCCGTCGGCGGAATCACCCCGTGATGCACGGCGAGTACCGCCCGCACCAGCCCGACGACGCCCGCCGCCGCGCCCAGATGCCCGATCTGGCTCTTCACGGAGGACAGCGCGACCCGCGCGTCCGCGGTGGCCCCGTACGCCTGCCGCAGCGCGGCGGCCTCGACCGGGTCGCCCAGCCGGGTGCCGGTGCCGTGCGCCTCGACGTACCCGACGTCCGCGCCGTCACGACCGCTCCGGTCCAGGGCGGCCCGGATCGCGGCCCGCTGCCCGGGCAGCGACGGGGCGCTGTAACCGAGCTTGCCGGCCCCGTCGTTGTTGAGTCCCGAGCCGGTGACGACCGCGTACACGGTGTCGCCGTCCCGGCGGGCCGCGGCCAGCGGCTTGAGTACGACCACACCGGTCCCGCTCGCCCCCACGGTGCCCTCGGCGTCCGCGCTGAAGGGCCGGCAGTGGCCGTCGGGCGAGAAGATGTGCTGCGGCCGGTAGGTGTAGCCGTCGGTCAGCTCGGTGTCGACGAGGACCCCGCCGACGAGCATCACGTCGGCGTCGCCCTGCCGCAGCATCCCGGCGGCGACGTGCACCCCGGCGAGTGAGCTGGAGCAGGCTGACTGGAGGGTGAACGCCGGCCCGGTGAGCCCGAGGTGGTAGGCGGCCTTGGTGGCGAGGAAGTCCTTCTCGTGGTGCAGGGCGAGCCGGAAGGAGTCGGGCAGCTCGGCCGGGTCCCCGTTCCGGAGCATGCGCTGGAAGTAGGTGTTCTCGCCGCACGAGGCGACCAGACCGACCCGCTGCCGCCCCGGGTCGCCGATCCCGGCGTGGGCCAGGGCCTCGGCGCAGTTCATCAGCAGGTGGCGCTGCTGGGGGTCCATCAGCCGGGCCTCGTGCGGGCTGATCGTGAACCGGCCCGGGTCGAAGGCGAGCGGACCCGCCAGCTGGCTGCGGGCGCCGACCCGGCCGTCGGCCGCGGCGAAGTGCTCGATGCCGCGCCGCCCGGAGACCACCAGTTCCCAGAAGGCCGCCAGGTCCGGTGCTCCCGGCAGCCGTACCGCCATGCCGACGACGGCCACGGGTTCGTCGGCCCGCCGCGCCGCCGGCCGCACCGGTGTGTCGGTCGGTGCGCCGGTCGGTGTGTCGGTCTGCGTGTCGGTCTGTGTGTCGGCCGGTGTGTCGGCCGGTGTGTCGGCCGGTGTGGCGCGGGGGCCGCCGTCCTCGGCCACCAGCCGGGCCAGCGCGCGCAGCGTGACGTGCTCGAACAGATCCGGTACGGAGAAGGGGAGATCGCCCTCACCCGCGCACCTGAGCTGGAAGCGCATCAGGTCCAGGCTGGTGGCCCCGGCGTCGAAGAACCGGTCGTCCACGGCGACGCTCCGCCCGGTCGCCGCCCGGAACAGCTCGGTGAGCCGCCGTTCGAGCGGCGACAGCCCGGTCTCCCCCCGGCCGCCCGGTCCCGGTTCGCGCCCCGGTCGCGGTTCGTGCCCGGTCGGCAGTTCGCGCCCCGGCGCGGTGAGCGCCGCCCGGCGGTCCAGCTTGCCACTGGGCGTCCGTGGCAGGTCGGGCACGAGACGGAAGCGGGTCACCCGGACATAGGCCGGCAGCAGCCCGGCCAGGTGCCGGGTCAGGTCCGCCGGATCGGGGTCCTCTCCCCGGCACTGGAGTACGGCGACCAGCCGCCCGTCCAGCACCCCCGCGACCGCGTTGACCACCCCCGGGCACCCGAGCAGCGCGACCTCGACCTGCCCCAGCTCCAGCCGGTGGCCGCCGAGTTTGACCTGCCCGTCGTCGCGCCCCGCGTAGTGCAGCAGCCCCCGCCCGTCGAAGCGGGCACGGTCCCCGGTGCGGTACAGGACCCCCAGTCCGGGATCGTCCACGAACCGGTCCTGGTGCGCGGCGGGATCGCCCAGGTAGCAACGCCCCGCCATCCGGCCGCCGATGAGCAGGTCGCCGGTCACCCCCGGCGGGACGGGCAGGCCGGCCTCGTCCACCACCCGCAGGACGGCGCCCGCCACCGGGCGCCCGATCGCCGGGCGTGCCGGCCAGTCGGCCGGGTCGCCTTCGAGGCACAGGCCGCTGACCACATGGGTCTCGGTCGGCCCGTAGTGGTTGAACAGCCGGGCGCCGCCGGGCAGCCCCGCGAACCAGCGCCGGATCGCGTCCGTGCACACCAGCTGCTCGCCCGCCGTGACGACCTCCCGCAGCCGGGACGGGAACACCCCGGTGCGCACGCCGTGTTCGGCGAGGAGTTGCAGTGCCACGTACGGCAGGAAGATCCGTTCCGCACCCCCCGTATCCAACTGCCGGAGCAGCGTGGGCATGTCCTGCCGCCAGGCAGGTCTCACCAGCCGCAGTTCACCGCCGGAGCACAGGGTGGTGAGGATCTCCTGGAACGAGACGTCGAAGGAGAGCATCGCGAACTGCTGGGTGACGGCGGGTCGTTCCAGGCCGCCTTCGGCCCGCTGCCAGGTGAGCAGGGAGCACAGGGTCCGGTCCGGGACCTGGACACCTTTGGGGGTGCCGGTGGAGCCGGACGTGAACAAGGTGTACAGCGGCCGGAGTCCGCGGTGTCGGTACGGCACCGGCCGGGCGGTGGGGGCGTCGGCGAGGGTGACGACGTGCCGGGGCAGGGACGGCGGCGCGATCGCGGTCAGGGCGTCCAGGCCGTGGGCGCCGGTCAGCACGCACAGCGGGTCCGCGTGCTCCAGCACATGGCGCAGCAGGACCGGCGGATAGGCGGGGTCGAGGGGGACGACGGTCAGGTTGAGCCGGGCCGCCGCGAGCAGCGCCACGACGTGCTCGACGGACGGCTGGAGGTACAGGGCCACCGACGCCGGGGCGGCGGGGTCCTCGGGCGGTGTCAGGAGGGACGCCAACTCGTTCGCCTGGGCGTCGAGTTCGGCGTAGGTGAGGGTGGTACCGCCGAGGGTGACGGCGGGCGCGTCCGGAGTGCGGGCCACCTGGCGGGCGAAGCCCTCGGCGACCGTGCTGAAGTCCGGATCCAGGTCGGTGCCGTAGACGGTCGCCGACTCGCGGTGTCCGGCGACGAGTTCGCGCAGGGAGAGGTCCCGGCCGCCGTCACCGGTCAGGTGGTCCAGGGCGCGCCGGAACAACCGGGCCGCGGCCTCGACGCGTTCGGCGCCGAAGTCGTCGCGGTACTCCCAGAGGCAGTCGAACCCGGACTCGTGCTCCACCACCGACAGCGTCAGCGCGCACTTGGCGCCGATGGGCTCCGGCCACAGGGGCTCGATCGCGCAGTCCGCCAGACGCAGTGCCGCGAACTCCGTGTTCTCCAGGACGAACAGGTAGTCGAAGAGGGGGGTACGGGCGCGGAACGCCGGCTCGGCGAGGACGTCCGCGAGCAGCACCTCCTGCCCTTCCAGCACCCGGCGCACGGTGTCTGCGTGCGCTGTCAGATGGGTGCGCAGGGAGTCGTCGGGCCGCAGAGCGAGGTCGAGGAGCACGGTGTTCGCGAACATGCCGACGCTCTCGGCGAACTCGGGGCGCGGCCGGTTCGCCACCGGCGCGGCGACCAGGGGCCGGGCCTGCCCGGTCACCCCGTAGAGGCAGACACCGAACGCCGACACCAGTAACTGGAAGCGGGTCAGACCGAGTTCCGCGGCGCGCCGGTCCAGCGCGGTACGGCGGACCAGGTCGAGGGAGGTGCGCAGCAGCCGCGCCCGCGAGCCGCCCGAGGAGGCGGACTCGGACAGGGCGGGCGGCGACGGCTCCACCGCGTCGGCGTAGTGGTCGCGCAGCCGGGCGCGGCGGTCTTCGTAGGCGGGCGTCGCGCGCCAGTCGCGCTGCCAGCGGCCGAGATCGAGCGGGCCGGCCCCCGGGCCTGACCGACCGCCGTCACCCGCGTAGGCGTCGCCGAGGTCGCGGAAGAGGAGATTGAGGGACCAGCCGTCCACGGCCACGTGGTGCAGATGGAGCAGCAGCAGTCCGCCCTCGGCCCGCTCCGTCCAGGCGGCCCGCAGCATCCGGGGCGCGGTGAGGTCGAAGCGGTGGGCGAAGAAGCGGTCGGCGGTCTCCTGCCAGGGCTCCCCTTCCCGCGAGTCCAGCGGCTGCCAGGGATCGTACGGCGCCTCGGTCCGCTGGAGCAGGCCGTCCGGGGCGGGGACCAGCCGGGTGCGCAGGGCGGGGTGCCGCTCCACCAGCGAGCGCAGTGCGCGGCGCAGCGCCGACGGGTCGACGGTGCCCTGGACGCGGAAGGCGAGCGGCACGTCGTAGGAGCGGTCGTCGGGATCGCGCCGGTGCAGGAGCCACAGCCGCTCCTGCTCGCTGGTGGCCGGCGCGGTCGTGCCGTGCGGGGCGGGCGGCACGGGCGGACGGCAGTCGGCCGGAGCGGTGCGGACGGCGTCCGCGAGAGCGGCGAGGTCGGCCCGCAGCACGAGGTCCTGGGGGAGGTCGACGCCGTACCGCTCAAGGATCTCGAAGCGGAACCGCAACGCCTTCAGCGAGTCCCCGCCGCTCGGGATCCAGCGGTCGCCGGGCCGCAGGCCGCCTACTCCGAGGATCTCCTCCGCGAGCTCCAGCACCGGCCGCTGCTCGTCGGTGACGGGCACCGCGTCCTCGCGCCCGCCGCGCCACGGGCCATCCGGCTCCGTGGCACGCAGCAGCGCGGCCTGGTCGACCTTGCCGTTGGCGGTCAGCGGGAGTTCCGTGACGAGGTGGGTGTGGTGGGGGCGCATGTACGCCGGCAGAGCGGCGGTCAGGTGACGCTGGTAGTCGGCGAAGGTGAGCCCGTCGTCGCCGAGGACGAGGAAGGCGAGGAGTTCGTTGCGGTCCGCCGCGTCGCGCCGGGTGCAGACGTGGGCGTGGCGCACGGCGGGCAGCGCCAGGATCCGCTGCTCCACCTCGCCCGGTTCGATGCGGAACCCGCGTACCTTGACCTGCCGGTCGGCGCGCCCGACGTGGTGCACACGCCCGTCGGCGTCCCGGCGGACCAGGTCACCGGTCCGGTACCAGCGGCGCGGGGCCCCGCTCTCACCGCCGGCACCGCTCTCCGTGCCCTCGTCGTCCAGCCGGACGAAACAACGCCCGGTCAGTTCGGGCAGGTTGCGGTAGCCGCGTGCCAAGGCCGGTCCGGCGAGCAGGAGTTCCGCCACCTCGCCGTCCTCCGCGAGGCGCCCGTCCGGGGTGCGCAGCAGCACTTCCGTCCCCGGCAGCGCGCTGCCGATCGGGACCGAGTCGCCGTCGAAGTCCCGCGGGATCGGATGGCACAGGGCGAACGTGGTCGCCTCCGTCGGTCCGTACACGTTGTGCAGGACGGTGCCGGAGTCCGGGTTGGCCTCGTACCAGGTGCGTATCGCGCGCGGGTCGAGCCGTTCGCCGCCGACGAGGACCCGCGCGGTTCCGGCGAAGCAGTCCGGGACCCTGTCCACCACCGTGTTGAAGAGCGCCACCGTGATGAACAGGGTGTCGACCCGGCGTTCCCGCAGCACGGCGGCGAACCGGTGCGGGCTGTGCACCTGGGAGTCGTCCAGTACGACGCAGACTCCGCCGGTGAGCAGCGGGGCCCAGACCTCGAAACTGAGCGCGTCGAAGGCCGGGTTGGACAGGCAGGCGAAGCGGCTACCTGAACCCGGGGTCAGCCAGCCGGGCCGGGCCAGCCGCAGCACGCCCGCGTCGGTGACCTCGACGCCCTTGGGGCGACCGGTGCTTCCGGAGGTGTAGAAGAGGAAACCGGTCGTCCCACCGCCGGTCGTGCCGCCGCCGGTCGTGTCACCGCCGGTTTTCCCACCGTCGCTCGGCGCGGGCGGCGGGGTCGCCCCGGCCGGTCCGAGGAGCAGGTCGACGTCGATCCCGTCGGCGTACCCGGCCGTACCGTCGTGGACGACCGCGACGGCGCCGGAGTCGTCGAGGATGTGGCGCTGCCGGTCGGGCGGGCTGAGCCGGTCGAGGGGGACGACGGTGGCTCCCGCGCGGCGGATGCCGAGCATGACGCAGACCAGTTGCCAGGACCGGGGCAGGCGGACGGCGACGGACTGCCCGGCGCCGACGCCCCGTTCCCGCAGCCGCGCGGCCACCCGGGCGCTGAGCAGGTCGAGTTCGGCGTAGTCGAGCAGCCGGCCGCCGTCCTCGACGGCCACGGCGGAAGGCGTACGACGGGCCTGGTCGAGCACGGCCGCGGCCAGTTCGGAGGCCTCGCGGGTCTCGGAGGCCGTGTCGCGGTCGGTCATCGCGTGCCTCCCGCCGGTACCGCCCGGGAGCGCGCCGCGTCCGCCAACGTGCCCTCGTGGTGGGCCAGTTCGGCGCCAAGCAGGGCGGCGACCCGGGCGGTCTCGGTGCCCTCCAGGATCTCCCAGTGGTCGCACTCCATCGTCTCGACCCGGAACCCGCCCCGCGCGCGCCGCCGCCAGAAGGCACGGACCTCGGCGTGGAAGGGCGTGTCGGTGCCGTCCGGCACGGCCTGGGCGAGGACCAGCCGGGCCGGGGAGGCGGCCGGGACATGGTCGCGGGCGGTGAGCCGGTTGTGGTTGTAGAGCCGGAAGTAGCGGTCCACCTGGGCGTCCTCGATCCCTGGGTACATCCCGTTGAACCTCACGAGTTTGTCGCGGAACTCGTCCGCGTCGACGGCGGCGATCGCGGCGCGGGCCTCGGCGTCGTCGGTCGCCTGGGTGTCGAGCAGGACCACGCTCACGTCGGTGCGTCCGGCGCGGCCGAGGAGGCGTCCCATCTCGTGGGCGACGAGTCCGCCGTAGGAGAGACCGGTCAGCACGAGCGGCCCGTCGCCGAGCGGTTCGAGGAGGCGCAGATACGTCTCGGCCATGGCTTCCACGGTGGGCAGCACCTCCTCGCCCGGGTTCACACCGGGGGACTGGATGCCGTACAGGCCGGTGCGCTCGGGGAGGTGGGCGGCGAGGGGCAGGTAGCAGAAGGCGGTGCCGCCCGCCGGGTGCACGCAGACGACGCGGGGGCCGGTGCCCCGGCGGAACTCGACGAGGCTGCCCGGGGCGCGGTCGGTGCCGTCCTCGCTGTCCGCGCGCAGCAGCGCTGCCAGTGCCTCGATCGTCGGCCGCACCATGACCTCGGCGACCGGCAGCCGGCGCCCGAAGGCCTCGGTGACCTCGTGGGCCATCTTGATGGCGGACAGCGAGGTGCCGCCGAGGTCGAAGAAGTTGTCGCCGACGCCGATCGCCGGGCGGAGCAGGATGCCCTGCCAGATGCGGTACAGGGCGTGCTCGACGTGGTCGCGCGGGCTGGCGGTGTTCACCTGCCCGGCGGTCTGTTCGTGGACCAGGCGCAGCAGGGCGGCGCGGTCGAGTTTGCCGTTCCGGCCGAGTGGCAGGGTCTCCAGGTCGAGGACGACGGCGGGGACCATGTAGTCCGGGAGGCCGCGGGCGAGCGCCGTGCGCCAGTCGGCGCTCGTGCGGGGCGCGGCGCCGCCCCGGCCGACGGCGGCCACCAGCCGGGGCCGGCCCGCCTGGTCGTCGTCGGCCAGGACGACTGCCTCACGCACCCCGGGCAGCCGGGTCAACGCCGCCTCTATCTCGCCGGGTTCGATACGGAAGCCGCGCAGCTTCACCTGGTCGTCGGCGCGGCCGACGTAGTGGAGCAGGCCGTCGTCGCCCCAGCGGGCGAGGTCGCCGGTGCGGTAGACACGGGCACCGGGCACGAACGGGTCCGGCAGGAACCGCTCCTCGGTGAGGTCGGGGCGGCCCAGGTAGCCGCGGGCGAGGGCCGCCCCGCCGAGGTGGAGTTCCCCGACGACTCCGGGCGGGACGGGCTGCATCCGGGCGTCGAGGACGTAAGCGCGGGTGCCGGGCAGCGGGCGGCCAATCGGGCACGGCCGGTCCAGCGGGCGGGGGTCGTAGTGGGCGGTGCTGTAGAGGGTCGCCTCGGTCGGGCCGTAGCCGAAGCAGACCCGCAGGCCCGGCAGTCGCTCGGTCATACGGTGCAGCGCGGCCTCGGTCAGCGACTCGACGCCGGTCAGCAGCCTGCGCAGGGCCAGCCCACGCAGGCGCGCCGCCGGGTCCTCGTCGACCCACTTGACGTAGGCGGGCGGCAGGAACGCCTGGACGATCCTCCGCTCGCGCAGCCACTCGAACAGCGCCTGCGGGTCGCCGCGCAGCTCCTCGGGGACGATGTGCAGCACACCGCCGGTGGTGAGGGGCAGCAGCAGTTCGTGGACCGAGGCGTCGAAACCGATGCTGGACCAGGCCGAGCCCGCCTCACCGGACGCGGTGCCCATACGGTCGTGCCAGACCGTGAAGAGGTTGAGGACGCTGCGGTGCTCGACGGCGACGCCCTTGGGCCGCCCGGTGGACCCGGAGGTGAAGATCACGTACGCCAGCTGGTCCGGGCCGCGGGTGATCCCGGCCGGCGGCCGGTCCCCGCGCGCACCCTCGGCCTCGACGGCGGCGAGGCCGAGCCAGTCCGCAGGCCGGTCCGCGCCGGTGTGGTCGCTCAGGACCACGGGGCACGCGGCGTCCTCGACCATGGCGGCCAGCCGCTCCCCGGGCTGCCCCGGGTCGAGCGGGAGGTAGGCGGCACCCGCCTTGAGGATGCCGAGGATGCCGACGACCAGGTCACAGGTACGGCGGGCGTGCAGTCCCACCACGTCACCCGGGCGGACGGCACGGGCGACGAGGGCGTGCGCGAGCCGGTTGGCACGCCGGTCGAGGGTCGCGTGATCGAGTTCGTGGTCGCGGTCGGCGACGGCGATCGCGGTGGGGTGCGCGCGGGCGCGGGCCTCGAAGAGCTCGGTGAGACCGGAGGCGGTCCGCAGGGCGGCCGCCGTCACGTCTGAGGGGCCACCGCGGTCCGTGTCCCGCGGCCGTGTGGCGTCGCCCGTGTCCCGCGCCCGTGTGACGGCGCCCGTGTCCAGCGCCCGCGAGGCGGCGCCCGTGTCCAGCGCCCGCGAGGCGTCGCCCGTGTCCCGCGCCCGTGTGGCGTCGCCCGCGCCGATCAGGGCCAGGCGCTCGCCCGGGTCCATCAGTTCGAGCGTGTCGACGGTGCGGTGCGGGTGCCGGGACATGTCGGTGAGGAGGTGCCGGAGGTGCCCGGCCCAGCGTGCGGCGGTGGCGGTGTCCACCAGCGCCGTGGCGTGGTCGAGGTGTCCGGTGACCCGGCCCTTCGACTCGGTCGCCGACAGGGCCAGGTCGAACTTGGCCGGCGCGTGGGCGATCGGCAGCGGCGCGGCCTCCACACCGGGCAGCTTGAGCAGGTCGTGCCGGTCCGGGACCCAGGCCAGCATGGTCTGGAACAGCGGGGTGTGGGCGGCGCTGCGGGGCGGGTTCACCACCTCGACGATGCGCTCGAACGGCAGGTCCTGGTGGGCCAGCGCCTCACGGACCATCGCCCGGGTGCGGGCCAGCGCCTCCGCCGCCGTCGGGGAACCGGACAGGTCGACCCGGAGCGGGAGCGAGTTGACGAGGAAACCGATCAGCCCGGCGGCCCCCGGGCCGCGCCGGCCGGCGACCGGACTGCCGACAACGATGTCCTGCTGCCCGGAGAGCCGGGACAGCAGGATCGCCCAGCCCGTCAGCACGGCGACGAACAGGGTCGCCCCGTGCTCCCGGGCCAGGGCGCGCAGCGCGGCCGTCACGTCCGCGTCCAGCTCGAACCCGACGCGTCCGCCGTCGTACCCCTGCTCGGCCGGCCGCGGCCCCGGCAGCGGCAGTTCGAGGACGGGCGGCGCACCGGCCAGCGTGTCCTGCCAGTAGGCCTCCTGGGCCGCGAGAGCACCGCCGAGCACGGACTCCCGCTGGGCCTCCGCGTGGTCCGCGTACTGGAGCCGGGGCTCCGGCAGCCCGTCCGGCACACCGGCCGTCAACGCCTCGTAGAGTGCGCTGACTTCGCGCATCATCACGTTCATCGACGCACCGTCGTAAATGCTGTGATGGAACGTCAGCAGCAGTACGTGGTGAGCGCCGCCCAGGGCGAGCAGCCGGGCGCGCCAGAGGGGACCGGCCGCCAGATCGAACTCCCCCTCGGCCTCCTCCCGTTGCGCGGCGGCCACCCGGGATCCCGGGTCCTCGTGGGTGCCGATGTCCTCGACGGCGAGCGGGTGGCGGGAACCCGGCGGGTCGATGTGCTGGCACACTCCGCCCGCCTCGGCCACCAGCCTGGTGCGCAGGCTCTCGTGCCGGTCGGTCAGCGCGTCGAGCGCGGCCGTCAGGGCGGCGCGGTCGAGTGGTCCGTCGAGGCGGAAGGCGAGGGTCTCGTTGTAGGCGGTGTTGCCGCCCGGCAACTGGGCCAGGAACCACAGCCGCTGCTGGGCGAAGGACGCCGGCCGGACGCGGGGGGCCGGATCCGCGGGGGTCGGGTCGGGAGTGTTCTGCACCGGCAAGGCCTGGCCTTCCTGTCGGGGACGGGACCGGGGTCGGAACAGGGCACGGCGAATGACGACGGCGCGCGCGGCGCCGTAGGGGGCCGTCAGGAGAAAAGGAAGGGGAATCGTCGATCGGCGGGTGGGGGAAATCGACCGGGGAATGCGCAGGGTGCGGCAGGGGGCACCGGTGCGTCAGTTGTATGGAGTTTCACGGGAGGCCCCGTGATGTGGTTGTGATCCTGAGACACCCATTGGGGACATGTCAACTCTTGACTTTACCGGGGGAGTTCACGTAACCCTGGGCCCGTCGGATGTCCTGCCTGGTCACCTGTTCACGGGAGCGGTGGAAGTCATTTCTCGGCGCCGGGCCCAATTGAATGTTTGAAACGCGTGAGTGCAGAAAAGGCGCGCACGGAACAGCGGACGAAAGGTGTCACCCTGAATTCGGGCACGGCCCCGGAAAGCGCGGCCCCTCACCCGGCGGGCAGGTCCGCCAGGAAGCGTGCCCCCGTGGTGTGCGCAGGGTCGTGGGTCACCTCGCCACCGGCGGCACGGGCCAGCCGTCGCGCCAGCGGCAGCCCGAGGCCGGCGCCGTCGTGTCCGTCGCCGGGGTCGGCCCGGCGGCCGGGCCGGAAGAGCTCGGCGGCGAACGCCTCCGGCACGCCGGGACCGTCGTCGGTGACGGCGATCCGTACGCCGTCCGGCCGCCGCCGCGCGGACACGGTCACCCTGGAGCCGGCGTACCGGAGCGCGTTGGCCAGCAGCGGGCCGGCGATGCGCTCCAGCAGCGCGGGCGTGACGCCGGCCGTCAGCGCCGGGTCGGTGACGTCCACGACGGCCGTCACCCGGTCCCGCGGTCCGAGGCCCTCGACCAGCCGGCGCAGCACGGGGCCGACCTGGCAGGTCCCGGGGACCGCGCCGGTGCCGCGCGCGTCCTGCCGGGCGTCGTCGAGCAGGGTGTCGCAGATGGCGCGCATGGACCGGGCGGCCTCCGTGATCACCTCGTGGGTGGCGCCGGTCTCGGCGGCGGAGCGCGGCCGGGCCCGCCACCAGTCGAGCTCGACGACGATCCGGGTCAGCGGGGTCCGCAGCTCGTGCGACAGCTCCCCGGTCAGCTGCCGCTCGTGCCGCAGCACGGTCCGTATCCGGTCCAGCAGCGCGTCCAACGAGGCTCCCAGACGTGCGAGTTCGGCCGGCTGGCCGGCGGCGCCGAAGCGTTCGTCGGAGCCGACCGTGCTCCACTCGGTGGCCTGGTCGGTCATGATCCGCATCGGGCGCAGCGCCCGCCCGACGGCCAGTCTGGTCAGCGCGTAGGTGCAGGCCAGCATCACGGCGTCCAGGACCAGCGACCCCAGCAGCAGGGTGTCCGCCGAGTCGCGGTACGGCGTGAGGTCCAGGGCGGTGACGACGGTGGCGGAGCTGCGGCGCCCGGTCACGGCGTGGGCGCAGAGGCGTACGGGGTGCGGGCGGCCGGCCGCCGTGGTCGTGCAGGTGCCGTGCCCGGGTGCGGCGAGCCGGCCGGCGGCCCGGGTCAGGGCGCCGTCGGCCGACGGGGGGCGCTCCAGCAGGCGGGTCCCGGTGTAGATCCACACGTTCGCGTCGAGGAGGCGGTCGTTGACGGTCTCCAGGACCCGGGCGCGGGGTCCGCTGGTGTCGACGGTCGTGGCGACGGCGTCCGCCCGGTTGCGCAGTTCGTCGTCCGCCTGGTGTTGCAGGTGCCGGTCCGTCACGGTGGTGAACGCCGCGGTCAGCACGGTGATCAGCAGCGCCGCGCTGGCGAGCGCCACGAGCGAGAGCCGCCCCCGCAGGGTGCGGGGCGCGAGCACCCGCAGGACGCGAAGGGCGAGGCGGTGCGGGGCGTCGGGAGGCAGGTGAGTGAGCGGGGTGTCGGAGGCCGGTAGGAGGTACGGGGTGCCAGGGGTGGGTTGGGGGCGCGAGCTGTCGGACGCCGGTTGGCGGTGCGGGGCGTCAGGGGCGGCGGGAGTGGCGGGGGCGGCGGGGGGGGGGGGGGGCCGATGCCGCGGGCGGTGCGCAGGGTCAGGTCGCTGCCGGCCTCGCGCAGCTT
>NZ_LBMU02000061.1 GCF_001005085.2 Streptomyces humi | reverse complement strand
GGGCGCGGGGAACTGCGCGAACGGCCCCCACGCACCCGCACCCGACCTTGACGTCGATCGCCCCCACACACACGCAGCCTGCACCCGCACCATGAGGTCGATCGGCCCCCGCGCACCCGCACCCGCACCCCCGCCCGCGGCCGGGCTACGGGGTCACGATGCCCTTGGCCTGGCCTGTCGCCGTGCCCTTCGTGGCGCTCGCGGGGATCGGCCGGTCGTTCTTCAGCGCCGCCCACACCTGCTTCGCCTTCGCCTCGGCGACCACCACCCGGTTCGGGTCCGTCGGGTCGTACTCGACCGGCATGGTCACCATGTGCATGTGGGACGCGCTGATGGACTTCAGGCCGTCCGCGAAGTCGACCAGGGAGTTCACCGAGCCCAGGTCGGAGTCGGTGGTGACGGTCTTCGTCGCGGTGTCCGCCAGGTCGTACAGCTTCTTGGGGCTGGTGAGCACGCCCACCTGCTTGACCTGGTTGATCAGGGCCTTCACGAACGCCTGCTGGAGCTGGATGCGGCCCAGGTCGGAGCCGTCGCCGACGCCGTGCCGGGTCCGCACCAGGCCGAGCGCCTGCTCGCCGTCGAGGGTGTGTCTGCCGGCCTTGAGGTCGAGATGGCTCTGCGGGTCGTCGATGGCCCGGGTCGTGGTGAGCGTGACCCCGCCGAGCTCGTCGACGAGCTTCTGGAAGCCGGCGAAGTCGACCTCCAGGTAGTGGTCCATACGGATGCCGGTGACAGCCTCGACCGTCTTGACGGCGCAGGTCGCGCCTCCGGTGGAGTACGCCGAGTTGAACATCACGCCGGTGGCCGCGTCGTGCGTGGTGCCGTTCGCGTCCGTGCAGGACGGCCGGTCGACGAGGGTGTCCCGGGGGATGGAGACCACGTCGGCCCGCTTGTGGCCCTTGTAGACGTGGACGATCATCGCCGTGTCGGAGCGGGCGCTGCCGTCGTCGGCGCCACCGCCGAGCTTCCGGTTCGCACCGGAGCGCGTGTCCGAGCCGAGGACCAGGATGTTCTCGGAGCCGTTGTCGACCTTGGTGGGCCGGTCGGAGCCGAGCGCCTGGTTGATGTCGACGGTCCTGAGGTTGCCGTTGAGCTTGAAGTACAGGTAGCCGGCGCCGGTACCGCCGAGGACCACGATGCCCGCCGCCGTCCACGCCGTGACACGCAGCGCCCTGCGGCCGGTACCGGGCGGCTTGCGGCGGCGGCCCCTGCCGCGGCGGCCCGCGGCGTTCGTACCGGACTCGGGTATGTGCGGCCCTGACGTGCTCTCGGCGGACATGGGCTCCTCTGTTCTCGTACGACTGGTCGGTTACCCCCTGCTTTCAGGGTCAGGCCCGGCGTACCAGGATCATCGGCGCGTACCGGACCATCGTCGCTCCGCCTGGTCAGACGGCGAAACTCGGGAAAGGGTTGCACGACGCAGTGTGCCCACCGCGTAGCGCGATGGGCACACCGTGTCACCGGACAAGACGGGGCGTACCCCGCTCACCAGGTATTTCAGCCGAAGATGTCGTACTGCTGGAAACCGGTACCGAGTGACTTCCTTGTGCCGAAGATCTCAGAGGTGCCCTTGCCGGTGCCCGGGTAGAGGTACAGCGTGCCGCCGGTCGTACGGGCCAGCAGGTCGGCCTTGCCGTCGCCGGTCAGGTCGCCGACCGCGGCGAGGGTGTTGAATCCGGTCCAGCCGGAGCGGACCTTCACCCGGGCCGAGAAGAGGCCGGTGCCGGACTTGCCGGTGCCCTTGTACAGGTACAGGTCGCCCCCGCTGCTCTTGCGGGCCAGCAGGTCGGCCTTGCCGTCGCCGTTGAAGTCGCCGACGCCGCGCAGCTGGTTGTACTGGCTCCAGCCGCCGCCGATGCGGACCCGGGCGGCGAAGGTGCCGTTGCCCTTGCCCGGGTAGAGCCACAGGACACCGCTGGAGTCCTCGGAGAGGACGTCCGGCAGGTAGTCGCCGGTGAGGTCACCGGGGATCACGATGGCCTTGCGGGTCTTCCAGTTGGTGAAGATCTTCGTCTCGGACCAGGAGCCGGCGGTCTGGGCGCTGTTCAGCGCGAAGTGCAGCCAGTAGACGTCCCCGGTGGACGCCACCCGGTAGACCAGGTCCTGGAAACCGTCGCGGTTGAGGTCGGCCTGGAAGACGGAGTTGACCCCGCCGAAGTCGCCCCAGGAGATACGGGAGGCGAGCGAGGTGCCCTTGGAGTCCAGCTCGTAGCCGACCTTGGTCGACGACTTGCGGGCGAACAGGTCGGCCTTGCCGTCGTCGTAGCTCAGGTTGCTGTCGGCGGTCTGCGCGTAGGCGGCACCGACGTAGGTGCTGACCTTCGAGAAGACGCTGTAGGCACCCTTGGCGACGCAGTCCTCGACGCCCCAGGAGACCACGCCGACGATCCGGCCGCCGACGACCAGCGGGCCGCCGGAGTCGCCGTTGCAGGCCGAGGTGGTGCCGGTGTCGGAACCGGTGGCGGCCTTGCCGGCGCAGACCATGTGGCCCTTGACGTAGTCGCTGCCGTAGCCGCCCGTGCAGGTGGTGTCGGACTGGACGGGCAGGGTGGCCGTCTTCAGGGTCTCGGAGATGTCGTCCGAGGTGGAGCTGGTGCGGCCCCAGCCGTAGACCTTGGCGCTGGTGTTCGCCTTGTACGAGGTCGTGTCGGTGCTGGTCGTCAGGCGGATCGGCGTGGCCTTGACCGGGGCGGCCAGGGTGAGCACGGCGACGTCGTTGTTGGGGACACCGCGGGACGACACGGTGTACGACGGGTGGTTCCACTGGCGCAGGACGCCGGAGACGGTCCCGCCGTGCAGGTTGTCACTGCCGTCGCTGTTGGTGGTGGGCAGCGAGGCGGTGCCCGTGATGACCACGGACCTGGTGGTGCTCCACTTGAAGCCCTTGACGCAGTGCGCGGCGGTGAGGATCTTCGTGGGCGAGATCACCGAGCCGCCGCAGAAGAAGGCGACGTCGTCGCTGGTGCTGGTGGTGCCCTTGGTGTCGTCGTACCAGAGCTGGGCCATCCAGGGCGCCGAGGAGATGGTGGTCGTACCGCCACCGATGATCTTCGGCGAGACGGCTGAACCGCTGCTCGGCGTCTTCGTCGTGGTGGTCCCGCCGTTGACGGCGGCGACGGCGCCGGCGGCCCGCCGCGCCAGCGTGGCCTGCGACGGCGCGCTGACGACCGGCTTGACCGTCGGCACCGGCTGGGTGGCCGCGCTGGCGGAGGTCGAGATCAGTGCGGCCGTGACGGCGGCGGCGACTCCGGCCGCGGCCACGGGAAGTGCGAAACGTATCCGGCGTCTGTGACGACCGCTCCCGGACGTGGGTGTACCCACCTAAGTCCCCCCTCGGGATCAGGAGTTCGTGAATCGGTCAGTTGACCGAAGGGCGCGATCGTACATCGGGGAGGGAAACACGAAGGGCCGCCCCCCGCGTCCTGCGCGGGGGGCGGCCCTTTTCTCTGCTCCGGGACGACCGGGCTACGCGTCGTCGGGACGGCTCACCGCGCGGACGTGCCGAACCGGAGTCCGGCGGCCGGGAGACCCCCCGTACCAGGTGCGTAGGTGGTGACCGGCTGCGCGGTGCCCCCGGTCACGTTCGCCCACGGCATCGCGTAGAGGGAGCCGTAGGCGCCCGGTCCGTAGGGCATGCCGATGTAGAGGTTGGCCCGCGTGCCGTACAGGCTGGTGCCCACCGCGTGCCCGGCGGTCGGGGTGCCCGGCATACCGGTGCCGTTGCCGGCCTCGATCCACCGGTCGTTGGCACCCGGCGAGCCGCGCAGCCCGAAGACGTGCACCGCCCCCGCGTCGGCGACCGTGCCGATGTCCTCGCCCGGCACGCCGACGGCCATCACCAGAGTCGCGTCGGTCGCGACCGTCCCGGGGTCCCGGTTGACGAGGGCGACCTGAGCGCCCATGCGGTCACCGGCCTCGGGCGCCCCGGTGACGTCGTCGGGCGACTGGTCGTAACCGGAGTTGACCTCGGTGATCCCGAAGACCTTGTCCACCCGGACCACGACGGCCCGTCCGGCGTCGGCCTTGGCCGCCCCTCCGTAGGTGAGGTCCTCACCCGGGACACCGATGGCGATGAACGTGACCCGGATCGGCCACGGGAAACCCCTGTAGTACAGGCCCTGGGTGGCCGAGACCGACGCGCCGAACTGGTCCCCCGCCTCGGCCTGGTCGCTCACGGCCGGGCTGGCCTCGTCGACGGATCCCACATGGGCCGGGACTCCGCTGTCGTTCAGTTCATGGCTCATCACGTCGACCTGGCCCGCCACCACCTCGGTCGCGTTCGGGCCGGGGGTGGCCACCATGCCCTCGCCCGGTATGCCGACCACCACGTACTCGGGGCTCGCGGCCAGCGAGGAACCGTACTTGTCACCCGCCTCCAGCGTGCCGGCGACGCCCGAACTGCCCTGGACCAGCGTTCGGTTGACGCTGCCGCGCAGGTAGAAGACGGCTCCGGCGTCCGTCTTGCCGTCGATGTCCTCACCGGGGACTCCGATGACCAGGTACGGCTCCTGGTCGAGCGTGAGGCCGGCGGCGACCGCGGCGCCCATCCGGTCCCCGGATTCCGAGGACGCGGCGAGGATCGCCTCGGCGCCCGTGCCCTGCTCGAGGTGGAGTGCCGCCTTGCCGGTACCGAGGCCGCCGGAGGCTCCGTAGACCACGTCCACGGTACCGGCGTCCGTCGCGCTGCCGACATCCTCGCGGGACGTGCCGACGACCAGGTCGGTGCAGCCGTCCTTGTTGTAGTCGACGGTGGCGAGGGAGTCGCCGAAGTAGTCGTTCGGCTCGGCGTCGCCGGGCACCGAGGCGAGGTCCTGGTTCAGCTCGGACGTGCCCTTGCCGCCGCCGTAGACGACCCGTACGAGGCCGGCCCTGGCGTCACCGCCGACGGCCGCCTCGGGGTCGGCGACGGCCATGTCCTCCTTCTTGTCGCAGTTGAAGTCGCTGCCGGTGGTGGCCGGCTGGACGGTGGCGCCGAGCGCCTGGGCCACGTCGATGCGGGGCGTGTCGGCGCCCGTGTAGGTGACGGTCTTCCCGCTGCTCTCCAGCCGCGACTCCAGGTTCGCGACGCTGTCGTTCGGGAACGCCTGCCGCAGGATCGCGAGGGCGCCGGCCACATGCGGCGCGGCCATGGAGGTGCCGCTCTTCGAGGCGTACCCGTCGCCCGGGACCGAGGAGACGATGCTGGTGCCGGGAGCGAGGAGATCCAGCAGCGGGCCGCGGTTGGTGAACGCGGACAGCTGGTCGTCGTCGGTGGTGGCACCGACCGTGATCGCGGCGGGGACGCAGCCGGGGGCGCTCACCGCGTCGGTGTACCCGCTGTTGCCGGCCGCGACCACGGTGGCGACGCCGGCGGCGAGCAGGTTGTCGATGGCCGTCCTGCGGGCGTCGTTCTCGCAGGCGGAGGCGTACCGGCCGGCACCCAGGCTCAGGTTCGCCGCCACCACCGGTGTCCCGGACTGCCGCAGCTGCAACACCTTCTCCAGGGCGGCCAACTGGGAGCTGGTGAAGCTGCCCACGCACGGTGCGGCGCCGGGACCGCAGTAGTCCTCGGAGTCGAACTTGCTGAACACCTGGAGGGCGACGAGGTTGGCCCCGGGGGCGACACCCCGCTTGGGGGCTCCGGTGATGCCCTCGCCGTTGCCGGCGATGATGCCGGCCACGTGCGTCCCGTGGTCGCACTCGGTGATGGTCGCGCAGGGGCCGGTCCCGGAGTCGGCGGAGCCCGTACCCTCCTGGTGGTCGGTCCCGTCGGGGCACAGGCTGGTGGCGCCGAGGTCGGGGTCGGTGCTCGAGAAGCACGCCTCGGAGATGACCCGGTCCTTGAGGAACGGGTGGTGGGTGGCGATCCCGGTGTCCAGGACGGCCACCACGCTGCCCGCACCGGTCAGGCCCTGTGCGTAGGCCTGGTCGGCGCCGATGATCGGGACGCTCTCGTCCAGCGACGGCCGCGCCGGGACGTCCTCCGTGACGCTCACCACGCCCGGCTGGGCGGCCAGTCGGTCCAGCCCGCCGCGGTCGACCTTGAGGGTGACGACGGGCAGGGTCTGGAACGACTGCACCGTCGCGCCGGCCGACGCCGCGGCGGAGAGGTCGGTGCGGTTCTCGGTGACGACGTTGACCCGGGCGACACCGCCGGACGACGTCGCGTCGTACAGCGGCGGATCGACCGGGTCACCGGCCGCGGCCGTCGCGGCCGCGGCGGCCGGCGCCGCGGCCCGGGCCGGCACGGCGCCGAGCGTCACGGTCATCACCGCGGTGACCACCGTGATCCATAGGGGTTTCTTCACTGAAGCTCCGGTGGGAGGCGGGCACGGCCGGGGCCGCTGCCGCGCGGACGGGAAGGGCGGGGCGCGAGAAGGCCGGGCGGCGAAAGGTTTCGTCGCCCGGCCGGAGCGCTCGTCGGCGTGATCGGTCAGAACGCGGCGCGGCGCGTCAGGTGGCGTTGGCGCCGTTCTTCGGGTTGCCCTTCAGACCCACGGCCTTGTAGTAGACGTACGCGTAGCTGTAGCAGTCGGGCCTGCTCAGGATGAAGTAGGCCTTGCAGCTGTAGGTCTTCATCGTGGTGTGGAAGGCGTTGTCGACGTTCGACTTCTTGCTGCGGTCGAGGTAGTACTTGTAGCCCTTGTACGTGTTGCCGATCAGGCCGTAGCCGTAGTCGTGCATGTCGCACGCGCTGCGGAAGTTGAAGCCGCCCGGCTTGCTGATGTTCGGACCCGGGGTGCTGCAACCGTCGTTGTTGATGCCCACGACCCAGTTGCCGGTCGGCGTCTGCTTCCAGAGCGGCTTGTGCCAGCCGTAGTGCGCGGCCCAGGCGGCGCAGCCGTCCTCGAGGTACCACAGCCAGTCCGTCGCGCGGTTGCAGTGACGGGGGTAGGCCGCCGGGTCGGAGATCTCCCCGCTGGTGAAGTCCGTCGCCGGCGGGGCGGTGGCGGCCGGGTTGGTGATGTCGGCCGCGCCCACGAAGGCCGACTCGGCGGTCGGGCGCGCGGGACCGTCGGACTCGACGTTCGGAGCGGCCGAGTCGCCCGGGAACGTCAGCTCCCAGGCGCCGTTGGACGGCGAGGTGACGTCGGCGACCCGTCCGGTGGAGTCGTAGGCGTACGAGGCGACCGGCTCGGCGGCCTCGACCGGGTTCACCACCGAGCGCAGCAGACCTGAGGCGTCGTAGGAGTACCGCGCGAGCGTCTGCGTGGTGGTGCCGACGGTGAGGCTGATCTCCTTGGCGCGGCCCGCGAACTCACCGAGGGTGGTGCCCGTGGCCGTCGTGGCGGCCGAGTACTTGACCGACAGCGACTGCTCCGGGGTGTCCCCGGCGGCGGCCTCCTTGACGGTGGAGATCCGGCCCTGGGTGTCGTAGCCGGCGGTGGAGAGGCTGCCGTCCGCGACGTTGCCGACGCCGGTGACGCGCCAGGTGTCGGTGCCCGAGGCGACCTGCTTCCAGGTGTACGTGGGGGTCAGCGCGGCGATGCCGACGGGAGCGCCGCCGTCGGTGTCGGCGGACTGATCCGCGTCCACGGTCGCCGAGGGCGCGCCGATGACCTCGGCGGCGGTGGACACCAGGGTGCCGGACGCCTCGTCGAACTTGGTGGTCACGCTGATCTTGCCACCCCCGGCGGAGGTGTACTTCTGGACGCCGCCCCCGCTCGGGAAGTCGACACTGCTCGTCAGGCTGTACGTGATCGGCACGTTGGCGTTGAGATCGGTGACGACGACGGAGTCGGCCTTCTGCTCCAGCTTGCGGTTGAGCTGGCCCCCCACGAACTCGGCTTCCCAGCCGGGGCCGAAGACGCCCATGTCCGGGCGGGACGCCGGTGCGGACTCCGGCCTGGCGACGCCACCCGCCTGCGCGTTGACGGTGTGGCTGCGGCTCATGAGGCCTTCCGCCACGTCCGTCTCGTAGATCTCGAAGGACCTGTCCGAGGTGGAGTACACCCCGGGACCGACCTGCTCGGTCTCCCCGTCCGCCAGCGGCGGATCGACGACCGCGGCCGCCGGTGCGAGCGACGTGCCCGCCGGTGCCGCCCCCGCGATCTCCTGTGGGAGCAGCAGGGACAAGGACAGCGCGGCGAATACGGGCATAGCAATTCTGCGCACGAGTTCCCCCCTCGTGTAGCAATGCGTGAATGCTCTGAATGATCGTTGCGGACACTAGATCAACTCAGATCACTTTCACAAGCACCAGAAACGGAATACACAATCCCGCTTTCTTTGGCCGGGTAAAGCAACCGCCTATCGGCCGAAATCAGCCGGGTAAATGAGTACGCGTACTCATGCGCGGCACGGGACGGTGGCCGGAGACTGCGCGCATGACACCCATCGCTGCCCCCATCAGCGCGTTCGCCCGCCCCCGGCGCGTGCTCGCGGCCGTCGCCCTGGCCGCCCTGGCGCTCACCGGCTGCGGGAACGACGGGTCGGGCGGCAGCGGGTCCCGCGGGAAGCCGGACGGAGGCGCCGGCACCGAGGCGAGTGCCACCCGGTCGACCCGCGAGCAGGCGGCGTTCGCGGCGCTGCTCGACGAGGTCGCGCA
Source organism: Streptomyces humi (assembly GCF_001005085.2). Classification (GTDB taxonomy): domain Bacteria; phylum Actinomycetota; class Actinomycetes; order Streptomycetales; family Streptomycetaceae; genus Streptomyces; species Streptomyces humi. Next base: position 12,621 of record NZ_LBMU02000061.1, on the reverse strand, counting down.
GCCGTGCGCCACCGCCGCCGGAGCCACCGGCGAGGGGCCGACCGGCTCGGCGGGGAAACAGACCCTCGGCCCCGGCGAGAGCCCGCCGACCGGCCCGATCGAGCCCGGCGCCCCCACGGAAGCGCAGTTGAGCGACCGGGACCGGTGCGCGGGCGTGCAGCACGAACAGCGCATCATCCGGGCCCTGCAAGCGGTCCCGGAGCCCACCCCGGCCAAGATCCGCAGGACTCTGCACAGCCTCGGTTACATCGACGAGCGCATCCACGGCCTCGAGCAGGACGGCAAGGTCACGCGCTTCTACCTCGACCTGCGCGACAAGGGCGGCCGGCTCTGCGAGGCGGGCACGGCCGCGGGCCAGCAGTCGGACGTCACCCCGTGCGTGGCCCCCGCGACCGGGGCGTTCACCGTCGGGAAACTGTCGTCCGACGGGACGTGACCGAGCCCTTTGCCCGGGAAAAGCGGGGGTAAAACCACCGAATTGACGAGAGCAAAACCATGACAAAGGGCCGCTCCCCGCGACTGGCGGGGAGCGGCCCTTTTGCGCTGTTCTACGACGAAAGTCAGTCGCCGTTGCCGGGCGTCGGCGTCGTCTTCTGGATCTGCATCAGGAACTCGACGTTCGACTTCGTCTGCTTCATCTTGTCGAGCAGCAGCTCGATCGCCTGCTGCTGGTCGAGCGCGTGCAGCACCCGGCGCAGCTTCCAGACGACGGCCAGCTCCTCGTTGCCGAGCAGGATCTCTTCCTTACGGGTGCCGGACGCGTCCACGTCCACCGCCGGGAAGATGCGCTTGTCGGCGAGCTTCCGGTCGAGCTTGAGCTCCATGTTGCCGGTGCCCTTGAACTCCTCGAAGATCACCTCGTCCATGCGGGACCCGGTGTCCACCAGGGCGGTGGCGAGGATGGTCAGCGAGCCGCCGTCCTCGATGTTGCGGGCCGCACCGAAGAAGCGCTTCGGCGGGTACAGGGCGGTCGAGTCGACACCACCGGACAGGATGCGGCCGGAGGCCGGGGCGGCGAGGTTGTACGCACGGCCCAGACGCGTGATCGAGTCGAGCAGCACGACGACGTCGTGACCCAGCTCCACCAGCCGCTTGGCGCGCTCGATGGCGAGCTCGGCGACCGTGGTGTGGTCCTCGGCCGGGCGGTCGAAGGTCGAGGAGATGACCTCGCCCTTCACCGACCGCTGCATGTCGGTGACCTCTTCCGGACGCTCGTCGACGAGGACGACCATCAGGTGGCACTCGGGGTTGTTGTGCGTGATCGCGTTGGCGATCGCCTGCATGATCATGGTCTTGCCGGTCTTCGGCGGGGCCACGATCAGACCGCGCTGGCCCTTGCCGATCGGCGACACGAGGTCGATGATCCGGGTCGTCAGCACGCCCGGGTCCGTCTCCAGGCGGAGGCGGTCCTGCGGGTAGAGCGGGGTCAGCTTGTTGAACTCCGGGCGGCCGCGGCCGTGTTCGGGCGCCATGCCGTTGACGGAGTCGAGGCGGACCAGCGCGTTGAACTTCTCGCGCCGCTCGCCTTCCTTGGGCTGGCGGACCGCGCCGGTGATGTGGTCACCCTTGCGCAGGCCGTTCTTGCGGACCTGGGCGAGGGAGACGTACACGTCGTTCGGGCCGGGCAGGTAGCCGGAGGTCCGGATGAACGCGTAGTTGTCGAGGATGTCCAGGATGCCCGCGACGGGAATCAGGACGTCGTCGTCGGCCAGCTGCGGCTCGGCACCGCCGATCTCGTCACGGCCACGACGGCCCCGACGGTCGCGGTAACGGCCGCGACGGCCACGGCGCCCGCCGTCGAAGTCGTCGTCGTCCTGCGGGCCGGCGCCCCGGTCCTGACGGCCGCCGCCCTGCTGCTGCGGCTGCTGCTGCCGGTCCTGGCGGTCCTGCTGCCGGTCCTGCTGGCGGTCCTGACGGCTGCCCTGGCCGCCGCCCTGGCCGCCGCCCTGCTGCTCGTCGCCCTTGTTGCGCCGGTCGCGGTCACGGCCGCGGTCACGGCGGTCACGGCGACCCCGGCCGTCGCCGTCACCGGCGTCGCCCTTGGCCTCGCCCTGCGCGGGCGTCTCGGCCTTCGTCTCGGTCCTCGCCTCGGCCACGATCGTCTCGGCGCCCGCGGCCGGGCTGCCCGCCTCGGCGGTGGCACGCCGGCGACGGCGCTCGGCGGGGGCCTCGTCCCCGCCGCGCTCGCCCTCGCTCGCGCGGGAGCCGGCCGGCTGGCCCGGGATCTCGATCTGCTGCTGGGCCACGGCCTTGTCGGCGGGGGCCTCGGCGGGCTGCTCCGCCTTCTGCTCGGCGGCGGCGTCGCCCGTACGGGCCTTGGAGGTGGCCCGGCGCTTCGGCTTGGTCTCGGTGGCCGCCTCGGCCTTGGCGGGGGCACCGCCGCCGGCCTGGGCCTCCTTGATGACCTCGATCAGCTGGCTCTTGCGCATACGCGCGGTGCCCCTGATACCGAGGCCGGATGCGACCTGCTGAAGCTCGGCCAGCACCATGCCCTCGAGGCCGGTACCGCGGCGCCGCCGGGAGCCGGCACCGGAGGCAGGCGCGGAGGCGTCCGTGGCGGGCGCGGCAGCGGTCTCCTCGACACGTGCGCCCATCAGATCGGTGGTGTCGCTCACGAAGGGTCCTTCCCTGGAGCGGACGTCGGCCTGTCTGGCTCGGCGACCGGTTGTGCTGTCCGGCTTCGGTCCTTGCTGTGTGGACCGTGCCGGGGCGGTGGTCCGCCAAAGCGGCGGAGAGAATTTCTGGTGACGGCGCTTCGTCAGCCGTGGCACCCGGTGTCACGTTGGCGTGGTCGCACCTGTTCCGGAGCGTGCCCAGCGGCCTGCTCAGAGCCCGCGTACGGCGTACTGCCCAGGTACGTCATACAGAACGCTGAGTGGCTTGGGAGACTCCCGGAAGAATGTCTGTCCCGGACGGGGACGTGAAGCACCTCGCCATGGTGGGGTCGGGTGCAGACTTGAGGTTAACACTACCGGATCCAACAAACATTCCCCCTCTCCAAATCCGGCAATCGCACGCGGTCAAATGTCACTGGACGTCGCAAGCGGCAGCACGCTCGTCCCCTGCGCGTCGAGGTTCAGTCGGTTGGCGGCCCAGCCCGCCCCCGCCAGTGCCTGCACTTTCTCGGCGCTGTCGGCGTCTGCCAGGGCCATCACCGTGGGCCCGGCGCCCGAGATCACGGCCGGGATCCCGTCGGCGCGCAGCCGCTCCACCAGGGCGGCGCTCTCCGGCATGGCCGGGGCGCGGTACTCCTGGTGCAGCCGGTCCTCGGTGGCGGGCAGCAGCAGCTCGGGGCGCCGGGTGAGGGCCTCGACGAGCAGTGCGGCACGGCCCGCGTTGGCGGCCGCATCGACGTGCGGGACGGAGCGCGGGAGCAGTCCGCGCGCGGTCTCGGTCAGAACCGGCTTCCCGGGTACGAAAACCACCGGAACGATGGAATCGGCGGGCTCCATCCTGATCGCCCGGGCGGCCCCGGACTCCATCCAGGAGAGCGTGAAACCGCCGAGCAGACAGGCCGCGACGTTGTCGGGGTGACCCTCGATCTCGGTGGCCAGCTCCAGCAGCGCGGCATCGTCGAGCCTGGCCTCGCCGCCTATGGTCACCGCGCGCGCGGCGACGATGCCGGCGCAGATGGCGGCGGAGGAGGAGCCGAGGCCGCGGCCGTGCGGGATGCGGTTGGCGCACACGATCTCCAGACCGCGGGGCTGTCCGCCCAGCAGGTCGAAGGCGGTGCGCAGGGAGCGTACGAGGAGATGACTTTCGTCACGTGGCAGCGTCTCGCTGCCCTCACCCGCGATGTCGATGTGCAGCCCGGAGTCGGCCACCCGGACGACGACGTCGTCGTAGAGCCCCAGCGCGAGGCCCAGGGCGTCGAAGCCCGGACCGATGTTGGCGCTGGTGGCGGGGGTGCGCACCCGGACGGCGGCGGCGCGGAACGCTGGACCGGCCATCGCTCGATGACTCTCCTTGAGCTGCGTGATGGTCGAATGACATTCGATAGGTACGTGAAGGACCCTCGGGCCGTGGAGACGGCGCGGCACCGCGCCATATGCGCGGGCATATGCAGCGGGCGGGTTCGGTACAGCCTATCGAAGGAAGGTTCTGTGGCGACATAGGGCGCACAGGAGGCGCACGATGCGTGTCGTAAGCCCCCTGTGCCCCCTCCGTAGGGAGTCCCCTCGTCAAGACGCCACAGGGTCTTCACCGGTTGCCCGGCCGGGGCGGGTCGAGCGGCTCGAGTGGTTCTCGAGCACCTCTCGAGTACCCCTCGAGCGGTTCTCTAGGCCAGACCGAGGCGCTCGGCCGCGGCGGCCGCGTCGACCGGCACGGTGACCGGCTGCGGGGCGCCGGCGACGGCCCAGTCGGGGTCCTTCAGGCCGTTGCCCGTGACCGTGCACACGATGCGCTGGCCCGGGTCGACCTTGCCCTGCTCGGCGGCCTTCAGCAGACCGGCGACCGAAGCGGCCGAGGCGGGCTCCACGAAGACACCCTCCTGTGCGGCCAACAGCCGGTAGGCGCGCAGGATCTCACGGTCCGTCACCTCGTCGATGAGGCCCTCGGACTCGTCCCGCGCGGCGAGCGCGAACTGCCAGGACGCGGGGTTGCCGATCCGGATCGCGGTGGCGATGGTCGAGGGGTCCTTGACGATCTCGCCGCGCACGATCGGGGCGCTGCCGGAGGCCTGGAAGCCCCACATCCGGGGGGTCTTCGAGGAGATGCCGTCACCGGCGTACTCCTTGTAACCCTTCCAGTAGGCGGTGATGTTGCCCGCGTTGCCGACCGGCAGGACGTGCAGGTCGGGTGCGTCGCCGAGCATGTCGACGATCTCGAAGGCGGCTGTCTTCTGCCCCTCGATGCGCACCGGGTTGACCGAATTGACCAGCGCCACCGGGTAGTTCTCGCTCAGGTTGCGGGCGAGGGTGAGGCAGTCGTCGAAGTTGCCGTCGACCTGGAGGATCTTCGCGCCGTGCACGAGGGCCTGGCCCATCTTGCCGAGCGCGATCTTGCCGCGGGGCACCAGCACCGCGGAGACCATCCCGGCACGCACGGCGTACGCGGCGGCGGAGGCGGACGTGTTGCCCGTGGAGGCGCAGATGACGGCCTGCGCGCCCTCCTCCTTGGCCTTGCTGATGGCCATGGTCATACCGCGGTCCTTGAAGGACCCGGTCGGGTTCGCGCCCTCCACCTTCAGGTGGACCTCGCAGCCCGTGCGCTCGGAGAGCACCTGCGCGGGCACGAGGGGCGTGCCGCCCTCGCGGAGCGTCACGACCGGCGTGCTGGCGGAGACGGGCAGCCGGTCCCGGTACTCCTCGATGATTCCGCGCCACTGGTGGGTCATTGCTGGTTACTCTCCTTCAACCCGCATGATGCTGGCGACACCCCGCACGGTGTCGAGCTTGCGCAGCGCCTCGACGGTCCCGGACAGGGAGGCGTCGGAGGCCCGATGGGTGACGACGACGAGGGAGGCCTCGCCGTCCTTGCCGGTCTGCCGCACCGTATCGATGGACACCCCGTGCTCGGCGAACACGGTGGCAACCTGGGCGAGAACACCCGGTTTGTCGGCGACGTCGAGGCTGATGTGGTAGCGCGTGACGACATCGCCCATCGGGGACACGGGCAGGGCGGCGTACGCCGACTCGCCGGGCCCCGTTGCCCCGCTGAGCCGGTTGCGGCAGACGGCGACCAGGTCGCCGAGGACCGCGGAGGCGGTCGGGGCGCCGCCGGCGCCGGGACCGTAGAACATCAGCTGCCCGCTCGCGTCGGACTCCACGAAGACGGCGTTGTACGCGCCGCGCACGGAGGCCAGCGGATGGGTCAGCGGGATCATCGCGGGGTGCACCCGGGCCGTCACGGAACCGCCGTCGCCGGCCCGCTCGCAGATGGCCAGCAGCTTGATGGTGCAGCCCATGTTCTTGGCGGAGGCGAAGTCGGCGGCGGTGACCTCGGTCATGCCCTCGCGGTAGACGTCGTCGAGACGCACCCGCGAGTGGAAGGCGATACCGGCGAGGATCGCGGCCTTGGCGGCGGCGTCGAAGCCCTCGACGTCGGCGGTCGGGTCGGCTTCCGCGTACCCGAGCGCGGTGGCCTCGTCCAGGGCCTCCTGGTAGCCGGCCCCCGAGGAGTCCATCTTGTCGAGGATGAAGTTGGTGGTGCCGTTGACGATGCCGAGCACCCGGTTGACCTTGTCGCCGGCGAGGGATTCGCGCAGCGGCCGGATCAGCGGGATGGCGCCGGCGACGGCGGCCTCGTAGTAGAGGTCCCGGCCGTGCTGCTCGGCGACCGCGTGCAGGGCCACGCCGTCCTGGGCGAGCAGCGCCTTGTTGGCGGAGACCACGGAGGCGCCGTGCTCGAAGGCGGCGGTGATGAGGGTGCGGGCGGGCTCGATCCCGCCGATGACCTCGACGACCACGTCGATGTCGCCGCGTTTGACGAGGGCGGTGGCGTCGGTGGTGACCAGGGCGGGGTCGATACCCTCACGGACCTTGGAGGGCCGCCGGACCGCGACACCCGCCAGTTCGACCGGGGCGCCGATCCGCTGGGCGAGGTCGTCGGCGTGCGTCGTCATGATGCGCGCCACCTCTGAGCCGACAACCCCACAGCCCAGCAGCGCCACCTTCAGCGGACGCGTACGCATCATCCGACCTCGTTTCCTCATACCGTCTACGGTTGGACCAGTCTCACTCACCGGACGGCGGTTTCTACCCTTCGTCCGGATCGTGAGACATCTATTTCATTCTGTGGGGCCGGGAGACCGGAGATCTTCCGGCCCCGTCAGCCGGGTTGATCAGCCGACGTCGAGACGCAGCAGGTCCTCCTCCGTCTCCCGGCGGACGATCACCCGCGACTCGCCGTCGCGCACGGCGACGACGGGCGGCCGGAGGACGTGGTTGTAGTTGCTCGCCATGGAACGGCAGTAGGCGCCGGTGGCCGGTACGGCGACGAGGTCACCGGGTGCCAGGTCACCCGGCAGGAACGCGTCCTTCACCACGATGTCGCCGCTCTCGCAGTGCTTGCCGACGACGCGGGCGAGCATCGGCTCGGCGTCGCTCGTCCGCGACACGAGGGCGACGCTGTACTCGGCGTCGTACAGCGCGGTGCGGATGTTGTCGGACATGCCGCCGTCGACGGAGACGTAGGTGCGCAGCCCGTCGAGGGGCTTGATGGTGCCGACCTCGTAGAGGGTGAACGCGGTGGGCCCGACGATGGCCCGGCCGGGTTCCACGGAGATCCGGGGCGTACGCAGCCTGGCGGCCTCGCACTCCCGCGTCACGATCTCGGTGAGCGCCTTGGCGATCTCGTGCGGCTCGCGCGGGTCGTCGTCACTGGTGTACGCGATGCCGAGCCCGCCGCCGAGGTCGATCTCGGGCAGTTCGACACCGTGCTCGTCGCGGATGTCCTTGAGCAGCCCCACCACCCGGTGCGCGGCGACCTCGAACCCGGACATGTCGAAGATCTGCGACCCGATGTGCGAGTGGATCCCGATGACCTCGAGCCCGTCCAGCTGGAGCGCCCGCCGCACGGCCTCCGCGGCCTGCCCGCCCGCCAGCGGGATCCCGAACTTCTGGTCCTCGTGGGCGGTGGCGATGAACTCGTGGGTGTGCGCCTCCACACCCACGGTGATACGGATCTGCACGCGCTGCCGCTTGCCGAGGGACTGCGCGACATGGGCGACCCGGACGATCTCCTGGAAGGAGTCGAGCACGATCCGCCCGACACCGGCCTCGACGGCCCTCGTGATCTCGTCGACGGACTTGTTGTTGCCGTGGAAGGCGATCCGGTCGGCGGGCATGCCGGCGGAGAGCGCGGTGGCCAGCTCGCCGCCGGAGCAGACGTCCAGGTTGAGCCCCTCCTCGTGCAGCCACCGCACGACGGCCCGCGACAGGAACGCCTTGCCGGCGTAGAAGACGTCGGCGTCATGCCCGAAGGCGGTGCGCCAGGCCCGCGCCCGGGCCCGGAAGTCGGTCTCGTCGAGGATGTAGGCAGGGGTGCCGTGCTGCTCGGCCAGGGTCTTCACGTCGACACCGCCGACGGTGACGACCCCGTCGCCGCCACGGCTGACGGTCTGCGCCCACACCTTGCCGTCGAGCGCGTTGAGGTCGGTGGGCGGAGCTGCGTAGTGGCCCTCGGGCAGGACATCGGCGTGCCGGGGCCCGGCGGGGTGTGCGGAACGGCTCATGGCTCTTCTGGCGCTCTCTTCAGAGGTGTTCGGGTGCGTCGATGCCGAGCAGGGACAGGCCGCCGGCCAGCACCGTCCCGGTGGCTTCGGCGAGGGCGAGCCGGGCACGGTGGGCGGCCGAGGGTTTCTCGTCGCCACGGGGCAGCACGGTCGCGAGGAACGGCAGGGCGGCATCGGCAACGGTGACGAGGTGCCGGGCGAGCCGATCAGGAGCGCGGTGGGTGGCCGCGGCGACGAGAATACGGGGGTAGTCGCCGAGGGCGGCGACGAGGGGGTCGACGAGGCGGGCAGCCGCGACCGACTCGATTGACGAGCGGGACCGGGTGAACGGGGCGGGCGCGGTCTGCGGGTGGGGCACGGTGAGCTGGCCGGGCACGGTCAGCGGGCGAGGCACGGTCAGCGGGCGAGGCACGGTCAGCGGGTCGGGCGTGGTCAGTGGGCCAGGCACGGTCAGCGGGCCGGGCAGGGTCAGCGGGCCGGGCACGGTGAGCTGGCCGGGCGCCGTGAGCCGGTCAGGCGTGGTCAGCGGGGCAGGCGCGGTCAGTGGGGCAAGCCCGGCCAGCGGGGCAGGCGCGTCGGAAAGGTCGTCCCCTGCTACGGCTCCTACGGCTGCTTCCGCATCGGCTGCTTCGGTTGCTGCGGCTGCTTCGGTTGCTGCGGCTGCTTCGGTTGCTACGGCTGCTTCGGTTGCTGCGGCTGCTTCGGTTGCTACGGCTGCTTCCGCATCGGCTGCTTCTGCTTCCGCTTCCGCTTCCGCTTCCGCTTCTGCTCCTGCTCCTGCTCCTGCTCCTGCTTCTGCGTGGAACCCGAGCCGGGCGGCACCGCGCACGGCGGCACGGACCCGGGCGTGGGCGTAGCGCACCCGGAACAGTGGATTGCTCTCGCGCTGCACCAGATGGTCGGCGGTGATCCGCGGACGGTCGTGCGCCGCGGGATACAGCAGGGCCCACTGGGCGGCGTCGGGCCCCAGCGGCGCGGGGTCCTCCGGCGCGGGTACGGGCCGCAGACTGACCGGCTCCCCGTGCTGGACCTCGCCCCGGCCGCCCTGGGTGGCGAAGATCCGCACCAGCGCGTCGGCGACGACCTCGGCCCGTACGTCGTACGGCACCCGGAGCGCGACCACCTGGCCGGCGAGGGCGTCCCCGTGGCCGTAGCCGGGTCCGAGGGCGCGGATGAGCGAGACGAGCGCGGTCGTAGGCGAGGCGGCGGCGCTGAGGGAGATGTTGAGGAACCCGGGTCCGGTGACGACGACGTCGCCGACGCCCGCGCACGCCACGAGGTGGGGCCGCAGGATCTCGGCGACCCGCAGCGGCGGCTGCCCGGCCGGCCGGGCCAGCTGCAACGCGATGTTGGTGGCGTAGTCCCCGCACCCGCCGGGCCCAGGCGGTGTCACCACGGCCCGCTCGGGCACGGTCACACTGAGCTCTCCCTGATCCACGGCACGACGCACGGCGCGCAGCACGGTACGGGAGAGCTCGACGGGGGTCACGGGACAAGCGTAGGGGAGGAGGGGGGTGGGTAGGCGACCCGGTTTGCCAGGGTTCCGGGATGTGGACGGCCGGCTGTGCGGGGGGTGTGCACGGCGCACGCCGCGCACGAACGTCCAACCCGCAACCGCAGGTGCAAGCCCCCCTTGACCGGACCGACCCCGACACGAACCCCTCTGAACAACTCCCCCGGCCGAACGCGGCCACCACCGACCCGCCCCGGCCCGACCGGGGTCCGACCCGCCCGCCCACTGGGCCGGCCCATCCCGCTGTCCCCCGCCCATCCGTCGGTCCGTCAACCTGCCCGATCCCCGGAGAACTCGACGGCACCGCCCTCCCCCTCGGGCTGCCGCTCCCCGCGCACGCGGCGACGATCCACCAACTCCTGGACCATGCGCACGAGTTCGGCGGGCTCGAAGGGCTTGGCGAGGAAGGCGTCGACACCGACACCGAGCCCGGCGTCGATCTCGTACGGGGTGCACGCGCTGACGATGGCGAGGGGAAGATCACGGGTCAGCGGGTCGGCACGCAACTGCGCGGCGGTCCGCAACCCGTCGAGCCTGGGCATGACGACGTCAAGGGTGATCACGTCGGGCCGCACGCGATGAACGACTTCCAGACACTCGGCACCATCGGCCGCGGTCACGACCTCGAGACCCTCCAGTTCGAGATTGACCCTGATCAGCTGCCGGATGACCTTGTTGTCGTCCACAACAAGCACCCGACCCGACGCCCCTGGCACAACTCGAGAGTAGGTCCGGACCGGCCACCGCGTCCGGGTTTTCCCGACTTCCGCCCCTGCGGGGGAGCGCCCCCGCGAAACCCGTTCCTGATCACCCCGACCGAGCTGGTAGTGTTCTACCCGTCGCCGCGAGCAACAGCTCAACGCCAGACGCCCCCGTAGCTCAGGGGATAGAGCAACGGCCTCCGGAGCCGTGTGCGCAGGTTCGAATCCTGCCGGGGGCACTCGCCTAGGATCAGCAGAAATCAAGCGCTGACCAGGGCGGATGCCGACAGAAGAGGGCGGGAGTCAGTCTCACTGACTCCCGCCCTCTTTCGTTATCTCTCAGTGTTCACGCACTATCTGCGATACGCGCGACACACCTCCGACACAGTCATGCACAGAAGCCCTGCGATGAGCTTGAAGGAGTCATGCTCGTGCCATGGATCAGGGAGATGCTGCGATCTGGGCTGGAGCCATCGCAGGTGTGACAGGTGTCGGCGGTGCTCTCGTAGGCGCTTTCATCACAGCAAGGTCACTAAGGCGTCAGGTGCAAGATCAGGAAGCAGTGGAGCAGCGCAAAGCACACTGGCAGGAGCGGCGTGATACCTACTTCGCACTAGTAGAGGCACATGCCACATTCGTGAATATCTGGTATAAGACCCGCCTGCGACTCAACCAGAACGAGACTGCTCCCGAGCTACTGGACGCACTGGCAGATGCCAATGGCACTGTAGTCCACTACCGAGCCCGCATCCCTCTGGTCGGCCCCGATGCATTGATCGCCCCCGCACAAGATCTGTCTGACGCAGTTGATCAAATAGCGCTCAACATGAGGTTGTGGCATTCGGCCGTCGAGTCGGGAGCCCAGCCTCCTCCGGGACTAGCAGGCGAAACCTCGCAGCTCGCACATGCCGCAAAGACGGCTGGCGCAACCTTCCGTACGACCGCACAACAGATTCTGTTCCCCGAGTGACCCCGAGGCCGTGGAACCCGGCGCCCACCCGACGCGTCAGTCGGGCTGCTGGCCTCCCCTCCACACGACCGACCAGCAGAAACGGCTCATCGGAACAACTGACAAGCAGTCACGAACGATCGCGGTTAGAGCGCTGACCTGCACCAATTGGTGGGACAGGAGGATTCTGAAGCCGTGTGCGCAGGTTCGCATCCTGCCGGGGGCAATTTGAATGAAGTGCCGACAGACCCCGTGACTAGGCAGGTGGCTGAGTGCGGGGTTTTGTTGTTTGTGCAGGGGGAGTCGGTCGGGCGCAGCCGTATGCCAGTGATCACGTTGTCATGGCGTGTTGATCTTGAGGGCTTCGGAGCAGCCTCGTAGCTCGGGTCAAGCGTTGTCGCCTGGGTGGAGGACTGCTTCCGCGATCTTGCGTACGCGGTCCTGCGTGATACCGGTGCGCTGCTCGACGGCGAGCGGATGGTCGGTGGGCTCCAGCTCGATCAGGGGACGTTGGCCGACCGGGCGGGTGTGGGCGTGGGTCTTCAGGTTGAGCGTGCTGGGCGAGTACGAGTTCAGCTCGGTGGTCAGCCAGCCGAAGTACGGCTTCTCAGTTTCGCGGCCAGGGGTGTTCCACGAGTCCAGTGCTCGGGCGAAGCTGTCGCGGCTCAGGGAAACCCAGACCCCCCAGGAGAAGAGCTCTTCCCGGCCGATCACCGGTATCTCGATCTGGCCCCTGATGAAGTAGTGCCGGCCTTTGATGACGCACTGGTCGGAGGAGAGCATGCTGTCGGGATCGTCCGCGAAGCCCGGGTGCCAGACGTCAGGTGCCATGGTCGAGTAGCCCATCGGAAGCTCCGCATGGAACTCCCCGCAGCGTGAACACGTGAAGCCATGATCGTTCGCCATGGCCGGGAGCTTAGCCAGTCGACCGTCACAGGCGATCGCCCGCCCACACGGGGACAGACCGGAGCCGCGGACCTGCCGCTCGCTCGTCGGGGAACGTCCTGTCCTCATCCGAGACGCCGTCCAATCCTTCGAGGAACGCTGTCAGCTTGGCCGGCGGATCGAAGTACGGGGGGCTGAGGGGTTCAGGTGTACTCACCGAGCGCTCCCCCACGCTCGTTGTCGAATACGCGCCCCTTCGGCCGGTCTCGGCCTCCCTCGGTTTCGGCCTGCGGCGGTCGTGGCGTTTCCCGACCCTCTTCGAGAGGGCCCCAGCAAGGTGTGGGGAAAGGGGCGTGGGGGGGGCGGGAGTCGCTTGGGTTTGGGGTGAGGGGTGGGG
>NZ_LBMU02000060.1 GCF_001005085.2 Streptomyces humi | reverse complement strand
CACCGGCTGACGTGGGCCGGGCCGGGGCCGGGTACGCCGTAGCCCCTCGGGGCGGCCGCGGGGCCGGCTTCGAGGGGCTTCGGGCGGTGGTGCGTGCGCCGGGGCCTGCCGGCCGGGTCAGGGGCTGCGGCGGCGGGCCGGGGCACGTGAGGCGGATTTGGGCTCTCTGGGCAGGGGTTCGGTCTTCGTCCTGGTCTTGGCCTTGGGCTGCGCGGCGTCCCCGGTGTCGAGCACCTGGTCGCCGTACAGGTCCTGTAGCCAGTTGGTCTGGTAGATGGTGTCGAGGTAGCGCTCGCCGAGGTCGGGGGCGACGGCCACCGCGGTGAGGCCGGTGGTGTCGTGGCGGGACAGCCAGTCCGTCGCGCCGCTGACCACCGTTCCGGTGGAGCCGCCGAACAGGAAGCCGTGTCTGGCCATGCGGTGGCACATCCGGATGGTGTCCGGTTCCTCCACCCGGATCACCTCGTCCACGAAGGACTCGTCGAGCAGCGGTGGACGCATGCTCATGCCGAGACCCGGGATCATCCGGCGGCCCGGTTCGCCGCCGAACGCCACCGAGCCGGCGGCGTCCACGGCGACGATCCGCACCGGCCGGTGCCACTCGCGGAAGTAGCGGGCGCAGCCCATCAGGGTTCCGGTGGTGCCGGCCCCGATGAACAGGACGTCCAGTTCCGGGAAGCGGCGGGCGATCTCCGGCGCCGTGGTGCGGTAGTGCGCCGTCCAGTTCCCGGGGTTGGTGTACTGGCTGAGCCAGACGTACCTGTCGTCCGACGCGCACAGGTTGCGGACGTACTCGATGCGCGTGCCCAGGAAGCCGCCATTGGAGTCCTGGTCGGCCACGATGTGCACGTCACTGCCGAGTGCCTCCATGAGGAGCCTGGTCGACAGGTTGCAGCGGGAGTCCGTCACGCACAGGAACCGGTAGCCCTTGCTCGCGGCGATCATGCTGAGCGCGACGCCCAGATTGCCGGAGGAGGACTCGACCAGGACGGAGTCCGCTGTGAGCAGTCCGTCCCGTTCGGCGCTCTCCACCATCTCGTTCGCGGCCTTCAGCTTGATGGATCCGGCGAAGTTGAAGGCCTCGCACTTCAGATAGAGCGCGTGTCCACAGATGGACTCCAGGTCGACGAAGAGATCGCCCTCGTTGAAGGCGTGGGGAGCGGAGATGACAGGCACGGCGGGCCTCCTGGTGCCGGGCCGAGGACGACGGTCTCAGCCGTACCGGCGCAGTTCGTGGAAGAAGTCATCGATGAGACGCAGGTCTCCCGCGCGGGACACCTCGTCGTAGACGTACTTGCCGACGGCGAGGTCGAGGACGCCGAGGCCGAACGGCGAGAAGACCACCGGGCGGTCGGGCGGCGGCGCGGCCCGGCCGGACATGACGTCACCGAGGGTCCCGTTCAGGAAGTCCCGGTCACCGGTGAGCTGTTCGGCCAGGTGGGGTGACGTGTCGGCCTTCAGGCAGTGGTCGACGTCGTCGACGAAGTTGGCCGCGCCGAGCAGGACCTCGGGGGCGAGGTCGCGCAGGGACACGTGCAGGACCAGCGGGTTGTGCGTGAACCAGGCGGGGTCGGTGACATGGGGCCGGCCCGCGATGGTGGCGAAGACCACCAGGTCGCTGCCGCGGACCAGGTCCTCGGGGCTGTCGTGCACGGTGACCCGCGCGGTGCCGCCGCTCTGCCGCAGGTAGCCGCTGAACCCGGCGGCGCTGTCGGCGGCCAGGTCGTGCACGCCCACCTCGTCGAAGTCCCAGCCGGTGCCGGCCAGGAACGTGTGGATGTATCGGGCGATCAGGCCCGTGCCGAAGAAGCCGACCCGGGTGGGGCGGGAGCGGCCGCGGCTGAGCCAGTCGGCGGCCAGCGCCGCGGAGGCGGCCGTCCTGGTGGCGCTGATGATCGAGCTCTCCAGGCAGGCGAACGGGTAGCCGGTGTCGTGCTCGTTGAGGATGAGCACCGCGGAGGCCCGCGGCAGCCCGGCGCTCACGTTCGCAGGGAAGCTGGAGACCCACTTCAGCCCGTCCACCTGGACGTCCCCGCCCAGGGAGGCCGGCAGCGCGATGATCCGCGAGCTGGGCCGGTCGGGGAACCGCAGGAAGTACGACGGCGGGTTGACGGAGTCTCCCGCGTCGTGCAGCCGGTAGACGGCCTCGACCAGCTCCACGAGCTGTTTCTCGCGTCCGCTCAGCGCCCGCTGCACCTGCTCGCCGGTGATCACCGCGAAGGTGGGTGCGGGGGCCCGTCCGGGCTCGGCGGACCGGGTGGTGTTCGACAGGGTGTCGGTCATCGCTCGCTCGCCTCCACGGCCGGGCAGTCCTCGGCCGGCCGCACGGGTTCGGCCATGCCGACCAGGATCTGCCGGTCGCCGCCGAACGCCTCTCTGCTGTGCGCGGTGCGGATGTTGTCCACCAGCAGCAGGTCGCCGGCCTGCCAGGGGTCGCGCCGGGTGTGCGCCTCGTAGGTGGTGTTGATGATCTGGACGACGTCCTCGGTGATCGGGGAGCCGTCGCCGTGGCGGGTGTTGAACGGCAGGCCGTCCGGGCCGTAGACGTCCACCAGGTACTCCCGTACCTCGGGGGCGAGCGTCCACTCGTTGAGGAAGGCGATCTGGTTGAACCAGCAGCGGCGGCCGGTGACCGGGTGCCGGACCACGGCGTTGCGCCGCTGTTCGGTGCGCAGGGTGCCGTCGGGCAGCCAGGTGCAGTCGATGGCGTTCGCCCGGCAGTAGCGCTCGATGTCGGTGCGGTCGGCGGTGCCGAAGGACTCGGTGAGGCTCGCGCCGATCTCGTCGTTGTAGGTGCGGGTGAGCATCCAGCCCTCCCGCTCGAACCGTTCGGTGAGGCCGCTGGGCAGGGCCCGCAGCATCTCCTCGGCGTCGGCGACCGCTGTCGCGCCGCCCTGCTCGGGCGCGGTGAGACAGGCGAACATCAGCAGGCCGGGCACCTGGAACGGGTAGCTCAGCTCGTGGTGCATGCACATCGGCTGGTTGGCCGGCCAGGGCGTGGAGGAGTACAGCCCGGGGCCGTGGACCTCGCGGGGGGCGAAGGCCTCGCGCTCCGTCATGAGTTCGCCGGCCAGTCCCGCGAAGACCGCGCCGGTCCGGCCGGTGTCCCGCAGGCCGAGGCCGCGTACCAGCAGCGCTCCGTGCTCGGTGACCTGGGCGCGCAGCGCGTCCCGGTGCTCGGCCGCCCACCTGGCGGCGTCGTCCGGGGGTTGTTCCACGCGCAGCAGTGCCGGTCTGTCCGGCCGCGGCTCCACGTCGAGTGGTGATGCCAGGGAGGAGAACGGCATCTCGGGTTCCTTTCGGTCGACCGCCTCGGGGGTTGGCGGGTCAGGAAGAGCAGGAGCAGGTCAGGGGGAGGTGAGGGGGCGCACGGCGGTCAGGACCGCGAGGGCCGCCTCGACGGGCCGGGTGCGGGGGAAGTGGTGTCCGCCGTCGGCGAGTTCGTGGAGTTCGACCCGGTCGGCCAGGAGCAGCCAGTCCCGGTGGCGGCGGTCGTGGCCGGCGGTGTACGGGTCGTCGGCGGCGACGACCACCGTGACCGGCGCGGACAGCCTGACCGGCGGTGGCGCCTCCAGGACCGCGTGGAAGTAGCGGTGCGCGCCTGTGCAGTCGTGCCGGTAGGCGGCGGCGATGTGCTCGGCGTGCCGGGTGTTCAGCTCGGCGAGTTCGGCGTGGCCGCCGTCGGCGGCCAGCCGGGCCGCGATCTCGGCATCGTCGCGGGCCGCCAGTTCGGTGCCGGCGGTGTGCCGTTCGGCGGCCGTGCCGAGCAGGTGCGCGCCGAGGAAGACGTGGGTCACGTGGACGCCCCGCTGCTCGAGCCGCCTGGCCGTCTCGACGGCCGGCGCGGCCCCGGACGAGTGGCCCCACAGCATGACCCGGGTCAGGCCGCGCGCCACGATCTCCGCGACGACCCGTTCGGCCACCTCCTCGATCGGGGCGAAGGGCTCGGGCGGGGCGGCCAGGTTGTGGCCGGGCAGTTCCACGGCGAGCACCGCCAGGCCGCTGTCGGCCAGCGCGCTCGCCATCGGCTGGTAGTTGACCGCGTTGCCGCCCGCGTACGGGAAGCACACCAGGGTGTTCTCCGGCGTGCCGCGCCCGCCCGCCAGGGACAGCAGCAGGTCCGGGCGCGGCCGGGCCGCCGTGCCGGCGAGCAGCGCGGCCTGGTCGGCGAGGACGGGGTTCCGGGTGATGTCCTTCAGGGAGACCGCGCGGTCGAGCGCGAGGGAGAGTTTCACCGCGGTCAGGGAGGTGCCACCGGAGTCGAAGAAGTTGTCGGCACGGCCGATCCGTTCCACGGGCACCCCGAGCAGCTCGGCCCAGACGGCCGCCAACCGGCTTTCGGCGGGGCTCAGTTCACCGGCGGCGGGCACGGGCGAGGCGGTCGCGTCCGCCGCCAGTGCTGTCAGGGCCTTCCGGTCGATCTTGCCGTTGGCGGTCAGCGGCAGGCTCTCCCGCCAGTGGAAGGCCGAGGGCACCATGTAGCCGGGCAGCGTGGCGGCGAGTTCCTCGCGCAGCTGCTCCGGCGGCCGCTGTTCGCCGCTGTGGAAGGCGATCAGGTGTGTGCCGCCACCGCCGCGTTCGGCGACGACCACCGCGCCGTCCCGTACGCCGGCCACCCGCAGCAGGGCGTTCTCGATCTCGCCGATCTCGATCCGGAAGCCGCGGATCTTGACCTGGCTGTCCCGGCGGCCGAGGAACTCCAGCTTCCCGCCGGGGTGCCAGCGCCCCCAGTCGCCGCCCAGGTACAGCCGTTCACCGGGCCGGTGGGGGTCGGTCCGGTAGGCCTCGCGGGTGCGTTCCGGGTCGTTGACGTACCCCCGGCCCACGCAGACCCCGGAGAAGGCGATCAGTCCCGGGGCGCCCAGCGGCAGCAGCGCCAGCCGCTCGTCCACGACGTACACCCGGACGTTGCCGACGGGCCGGCCGAGCAGCACCCGCTCGGGCACCTCCCGCAGCAGTTCGTGGTTGGTGTCGTCCGAGGTCTCCGTCAGCCCGTAGGCGTTGAGCAGCGCGATGGACGGCTGCACGGCGAGCCAGCGCTGGACCAGCTCGCGTTTGAGCGCCTCGCCGGTCACCGACACGCACCGCAGGTCCGGCAGCGGGCGCGGGTGCCGTTCCAGGTAGGAGACCACGACCTCCAGGTACGACGGCACCAGCTGTGCCACGCCGACCCGGTCGCGCTCCAGGGTGTCGACGAACCGTGCCACGTCCGTGATCACGTCCTGCTCGACCAGCAGGGTCCGGCCGCCCACCAGCAACGGGGCGAGGAGCTGCCACAGGGAGATGTCGAAGCACTGCGGGGCGGTCTGCGCGACCACGCTGCCCGCGCCGATCGCCAGGTCGTCGATCTTGGCGTGGAGGTGGTTGAGCATGCCCGCGTGCTCGCACATCGCGCCCTTCGGCTCGCCGGTGGAGCCGGACGTGAAGTAGATGTAGGCGAGTTGCCCGGGGCCGACCCGGACGCCGGGGTCGTGGTCGGCGTGCGGTTCGGCGTACGCCGCCTCGACCGGCAGCTTCTCGGTTCCCGGCAGGCCGGCCAGGGCTTGGTCGAGGGTGTCGGTGTCGCCGGTTCCGGTCAGGACGAGCCGGCAGCCGGCCCGGGACAGGGTCGCGGTGATCCGGCCGGCCGGGAAGTGCGGCTCGATCGGCAGGTAGACACCGCCCGCCTTGAGCACCGCGAGCACGGCCGCGGGCCAGTCGAGGGTGCGCTCGGTGACGACGGCGACCACGTCCTCCGGGCCCAGGCCGCGCGCCAGCAGGGCCCGCGCCAGCCGGTTCGCCCGGCGGTTGAGTTCGTCGTACGTCCACTCCTGCCCGGCGTGCACGGCGGCCACCGCTCGCGGGTGCGCCCGTACCCGCTCCTCGAACAGCTCGTGCGCCCGGGCGTCGGGCAGTGGCCGGTGCGGGCCGGCCATGGTCTCCAGCTGCTCGTGCCGTTCCCCTGCGGACAGCAGACTCTGCCGGGTGTGGTCGGCGTCCGGGTCGGCGGTCATCAGGCGCAGGGCCGTCAGGTGGTAGCCGGCGATCCGGGCCGCGGCCGCGGCGTCCAGTACGTCCGTGCGGTGGCGCAGGCGCAGCGTGAGCCGGCCGTCCCGGTCGGACCAGCGCACGTGCAGCGCACCGTCGTCGGCGTGGGCCGCGCCGGCCTCCAGGGGACCGGACACGATCTCGTACGACGGCTCGGTGAGGCCCAGTTCCCGGCGCAGCTTCTCGACGGGGAAGTCCCGGTGCGCCAGCAGCTCCGTCTCGGCCGACCGGGCGGCCGTCAGCAGGGCGTGCCAGGAGCCCGCCGGTACGGACGTCCGGCAGGGCAGTGGTTCGGCGAGGGTGCCGCCGCCGTACCCGGTGACCACCTCCGGCTCGCCGGACAGCACGGCCAGCACCTTGAGCAGGGCGGCCGACACCAGTGTGTCGACGGGCAGTTCGCGGTGCCCGGCCAGGGCCCGCACCGCGGCGGTCACGTCGTCCGGCACCGGTGTCTCGTGCTCGGCCGTGCCCGGTGCCGGCTCGCCGGCCCAGCGGGGCACGGCGGTGACGCCGCCGGCCGTCAGGGTCCGGGTCCAGAACTCCCGGTCCGCCTCCACGCGCGTTCGCATCGAATGGCCTTCCTCAACTCACGGTCGCCGCAGGGGCGTCGACGGTCGGCTCCGCCCGGCCGGGGCCGGCGGCAGCTGTGTCGGTCTCGGGCATGTCCACCGCGGGGTTGCCGCCCCACCGGGCGTCCGGCGGGACTTCCTCGCCCTTCATCAGGAAGGCGTCGGGTGCCAGTACGGAGCGGTCGCCCATGGTCACGCCGTAGTGCACATGGGCGGCGACGCCCAGCGTGCAGCCGGCACCCAGCGTGGTGCCGTCGGACTTGAAGGTGCCGTCCTCCTGCGAGTGGCACTGGATCTTGCTGCCGACGTTCAGGGTGCAGTCGTCGCCGATGGTGGTGAGGGTCCGCTCGGTCAGATAGCAGCCGTCGTCGAACACCCGGCTGCCGATGCGCACGCCCAGCAGCCTCCAGACCAGGCTCTTGAACGGGGTTCCGTTGAAGACGTCGAGGAAGTGGTCGGGCACCTTCCACAGCCGCTCGTGCCACCAGAAGTACGGCTCGTAGATGGAGCACAGCCGGGGGCGCAGCGCGCGGAACGAGGTGAGGCAGCGCTCCACGAGGACGAAGTAGGCGGCGGAGAACGCGAGTGTGAAGGCCAGGTATCCGGCGATCACCACGTGTCCGACCACGCCGTACAGGTCCACTGAGGCCAGGCCGAAGAAGGTCAGCCAGAAGGTGTGCAGCCAGCGCACGAACAGCATGAGCGCCATGGACCGCAGGTTGTAGCGGTTCTTCGCGGCGAGCCGGCGGCGGAGGGTGTCGCCGGTCCTGAGGTGGTCGAAGCGGGTGTCCCGGTCCACCGAGCGGGGGATCTCGAAGCACGGTGAGCCGAGCAGCCCCACGCCTTCCCGGACCTCGCCGTCGAGGGGGATCATCACCTTGGTCGCGAGCAGGCAGTTCTCTCCCGTCCTGCCGCCCGCCGGGTAGGCGATGTTGTTGCCCAGGAAGTTGTGCGGGCCGATCGAGACCCTGGACACCCGGAAGGACGTACCGGAGTAGTCGGCGTTGAGGATCGAGAGGCCGTCGGCCACCATCGTGCCGCTGCCGACGGAGACCAGCAGCGGGGTCTCGTGCTGTACCTCGGTGCCGAAGTTCGACCCCGTCTGCTCGACCCTGGACAGGTCGTAGCCGAGGCCCCGCAGATAGAACACGATGTAGGAGCTGTCGCCGAACAGCCAGGCGAAGAACCTGACGTTCGTCATGCGGGCCGTCGCGCGGTGCAGCGCGTAGTGGAGTCCGTAGAGCGGATAGGTCCGGTCGGGTCTGACGACGAGGCCCAGCAGGCGCGGGAGGGTGCACAGGACCGCCAGGCCCAGGACGACGAACCCGGAGAACGCCACCAGGGACAGCAGCAGCGCGTCGGAGAGCAGTTCGGGCCAGGACAGCGCGGTCGTGGCCGGGTCCAGTCGCTTGCCGATCGCCGGTACCTGGGTGAACAGCATGTAGAGCCCGCCGACGGCCAGCGGTATGTACAGGAAGATCAGCTGCGTCAGGGTGCCGAGGCCGAACCAGGCCCGGCGGACGGTGCCGCAGGGGGCGGGCGGGACCCGGACGTAGTCGGTCCCGGTGGGTTCCGCCGGGGAGCCGTGCCAGTGCTCGCCGTCCGGGACGCTCTGGCCGCGGTGCAGGGCGGACGAGTGGCCCAGCTGGGCTCCGTCGCCCATGGCGGTGTCGATGTCGAGGACGGTCTTCTCGCCGACGAAGACGTCCGCGCCGAGGGTGATCCGGCCGGTCTGGATCTGTCCCGCGTGGGCCCGGTAGCAGAGGAGGAAGGAGTCCTTGCGGATCACCGTGCCCGCGCCGATCGTCAGCAGGTCGGTGCAGACCGGGACGGAGTGGGAGAGGATCGTGACGCCCTTGCCGATCCGGGCGCCGAGGGCCCGCAGGTACAGCACGTACAGCGGGGTTCCGGTGAGGAAGACCATGGGGTTCGCGTGGAGCAGTACCTTGACGAGCCAGAAGCGCAGGTAGGTCAGGCTCCAGACGGGGAACTCGGTGGCTCGCCAGCGGCCGACGAGCAGCCATTTGGCGGCGACCGGGAACGCGCACATCGCCACGAACGCGAGGCCGCCGAAGAGCAGGGACCGCAGGTAGACGTCGGCCAGGCCCTTGCCGGCGGCTATCCACTCGTAGCCGGTGGCGGTGACGAACCCGGAGACGAGGGAGTAGCCGAGGAAGAGCAGCAGCTGGAGCGTGCCGCACAGCACGTGGTTGCCCGGCCCGCGGCGCGGCCCGGGGGCCGGGTCGGTGCCCGGTGCGGGTGCCGGCGGGGTCTGCGGTGCGCAGGCGGGGCCGGGTTCGCCGAGCGCGGCTGCCAGGCTCCGGATCGTGGGGTGCCGGTAGATGTCCTTCATGGTCGGCGACGGCAGATCCGGCTGCTTGCGTATTCGGGCGCAGAACTGGGCCATGACCAGGGAGTTGGCACCGAGGTCGGTGAAGAAGTGGCTGTCTGCGGGGACGTGCTCGGTGTCGAGGAGGCCGGCCAGGGCCTGCGCGAGCCGCTGCTCGGTCCGGGCCCCTCGGGGGCCGGTGTCGGTCAGGGCGACGGCAGGATCGTCCGGCTCCGACACAACCTCGGAGGACTGCTCCACCATGCGATCTCCTGAAGAACGGCAATGTTCCTGATCACGAACCGGCGGATTCAGTTTGTCCGGATAGCGGCGTCGACTGCCACTTTTCGTATGGAATTAACAAGGTGCCACGAATGAGCCGTCAGGCCCGTATTCCACTGCTTTCACGCCCGGACCGGGGGGTGTGCGAATCACTCGAACGGCGGCCCCCCGGCCGGTGCCGACCAGGCGTCGGCTCAGCTGCCGACGGTGTCCCCCGCCGTCGCGCCGGCGGCGGTGTCCCCGGCCGCCGTCTCGGCCGCCGCGATGGCGACGAAACGGCGGATGGCCTCCACGGGCATGTCGAGCCCTTCGGAGGCGGCGCGCTCGTCGCCGAACACCTGCACCGCCTCGGCGACGGCGACGGCGAGTTCGGCCTCCGCCTTGCGGACCTTGACCTCGGCCTTGTCCACGGTGTCCACCACCGTCAGCTGGCGGCGCTGCTTCTCCTGGAGTCGCTGCTTGCGGGAGAGCGTCTTGTCAGAGTTCTGCACAGTCACGACCAAGATCATATGCAGCGGCGCGCGCACCCGTGAAATCGCCAAGTACTCCTCCCCCGCGCGTCGTTCGGAGCACGGCGGGGGCACCGCGTGAGCACGGCGGGCCGGTGTCAGGCCGTCAGCGTCGCCCACACCGCGTGGCCGCTGGTGAGCCGGGACCGGTCGACTCCCCAGGAGTCGGCCAGCTGCTCGACCAACAGCAGCCCCCGGCCGCCCTCGTCGTCGGGGCCGGGATCGCGCCGGGGCAGTCCCCGGCCCGAGTAGTCGTGGTCGTGGACCTCGAGCCGCAGGCAGCCGTCGGACACCAGGCCCATGCCGCACAGGATCCGCACGCTCAGGGTGTGGATCACGGCGTTGGTGGCCAGCTCGGAGACGAGCAGCACCGCGTCCTCGCAGAGCTCGCGGGACAGCCCCCACTCGGTCAGCCGGGTTCTCATGGAGCGGCGGGCGACTCGGACGCTGGAGCGGTGCGAGGGCAGCTCGATCCAGTGCGCCTGGTCGGGAGCTACGACGTCCAACAGGTCACGGGGGGAGGTCGTGTGGGGGGACACGGTGGCTGCCTTCCGTAAGGCGGGGCGCGGCGGGGAGGGGGCAGAGCTGAGCAACGTCCTCACGGGGGCGGGGCGTTTCCCGTGATCGTGGACGCGAATCACTCAAGTAACTATGCGCGCATGCGAGTTCAGGCTGCAACCGACTCCCTGATAATTTCAGGATGCGGCTATCGGTCTGGCCGGTTCAGCAAGTGCCTGTCACACTCGTGGCGATGACAGTCCCTCAGGAGGTAAGGGCGTGAGCGAAGGCCGTTCGAACGCGGGCAGCACCAGTGCGCCCACCGTTCTGCGCATGATCCTGGGCCGCAGGCTCCAGGAGCGGCGCCAGGACGCGGGGGTGTCGCTGGAGGACGCCGCGCGGGCGCTTCGGGTCACCCCGCTGACCATCCGCCGCCTGGAGAAGGCGGAGGTCGCCCTCAAGCCCCTCTACGTCGAGAAGCTGTTGCAGACCTACGGCGCCGACCGGCAGGAGCTGGACGAGTTCGTCGCCTTCGCCGAGCGGGCCAACGAGCCCGGCTGGTGGCACACCTACCGCGACGTGCTGCCGACCTGGTTCAGCGCCTACGTGAGCCTGGAGACCGGGGCGTCCACCCTGCGCACCTACGAGCCGCACTACGTGACGGGTCTGCTCCAGACCCACGCCTACGCGCGCTCGGTGCTCAGCGGCGGCTTCCCCAACGACAGCGACGAGGACCTGGCGCGCCGGGTGAACCTGCGGCTGCGCCGCCAGGCCCTGCTGGAGCGGCCCGACGCGCCCACGCTGTGGGTGGTGATGGAGGAGGCCGTCCTGCACCGGGTGGTCGGCGGCCCCGAGGTGATGCGGGAGCAGATCGAACGGCTCCTGGAGGTCTCCGAGCTGAAGCACGTCAGCGTCGACGTCGTCCCGTTCACGGCCGGCGCCCATGTGGGCGCGTGCGCCCCGTTCACCTACTTCCGCTTCGCCGAGCCGGAGCTGCCGGACGTCGTCTACAGCGAGATCCTCTCCGGCGCGATGTACCTGGACCAGCGCTCCGACGTCGTGGCGCACCTGGAGGCGCACAACCGCATGTCCCTGCTCACTTCCGACGCGCAGAGCAGGGCGCTCCTGAACCGCATGCGCAAGGAGTACTCATGACCATCATCGACGGCAGCGCCCACGACGTGTACAACGGCATGCCCGCGACGGACCTCGGGGAACAGGGCTGGGAGTCGCCGTGGAGCGGCCCCAACGGCGGCCAGTGCGTGCAGACGAAGCAGCTCGCCGACGGCAGGATCGCGCTGCGCCAGTCGACGGACCCCGCGGGCCCCGCGCTGATCTACACCCCGGAGGAGATCGCCGCGTTCGTCGCGGGGGTCAAACGGGGCCTCGCCGACCACCTGACCTCCGGCTGACGCACCTCGCTCACCCCCTCCCCCCTCGCACACCTCTGAAAGGTTCAGGATGACCAACTCGCCCGCGGCGCGGGACATCGACACCAGCAGGCCCCACTCCGCCCGCATGTACGACTACTACCTGGGCGGCAAGGACCACTTCGACGTCGACAAGGTGGCCGCCGAGACCGTGGCCTCCGCCTACCCGGGCATCTTCGTCTGCGCCCGGGAGAACCGTGCCTTCATGCACCGCGCCACCCGGGTCCTCGCGCGCGAGCACGGCATCCGGCAGTGGCTCGACATCGGCACCGGCATCCCGACCGAGCCGAACCTGCACCAGGTCGCCCAGTCCGTGGTGGCCGAGGCGCGGGTGGTGTACGCGGACAACGACCCGCTCGTCCTCAAGTACGCCGAGCGGCTGATGCGCAGTACGACGGAGGGCCGCACCACCTACATAGAGGCGGACGTCAACGACCCGCAGTCGCTTCTCGACGCACCGGAACTGGCCGAGGTACTGGACCTCGGCCGGCCCGTGGCGCTGTCCCTCAACGCCCTGATGCACTTCGTGACGGACGCGCAGGACCCGTACGGCATCGTGAGCCGGCTGCTGGACGTGCTCCCCTCGGGCAGCGCGCTCGCCCTGAGCCACTGCACGCCCGACTTCGACCCGTCGACCTGGCAGAAGGTCACCGACATCTACAACAACGCCGGAACGCCGGTGCAGTTCCGTTCGCGTGCGGACGTGACGCGCTTCTTCGACGGGCTCGAACTGCTCGACCCCGGTGTCTCGGTGGGCCACCGCTGGCGCCCGGACACCGAGCCGTCCGCCACCGACGCGGAGGTCAGCCTGTGGACCGGGGTGGGTATCAAGCCGTAGGGCCACTGCGAGGGGGGAAAGGCCCCTGGGCTGCCGTACCGCATGGGGGTGCGGTGCGGCAGCCCGGGGGTGTCAGCCGATGTGGTAGCTGTCGCCGTACACCTTCCAGTCCAGCGGGGTGTTGAGGCACAGGTTGCCCTTGTTCAGGAAGACCCGCTGCTCGGTGTCGACCCGGGTGGTGTCGCTGTGCGCCTCCTCCTGCCGCATGGCCCAGACCCGGGCGTCGAGGAAGGCGTTCAGGTACGTCGTCTCGTTGCCGCCCTGGGCCGGCGGCTTGGCGTGGCCGAGGGCGCGCTTGCGTATGTTGCGGAAGCTGGTGGGGTCGTCGCCGTCGCCGTGCATGACGATGGCGTCGTAGTAGGTGAACTGGCCGAGCGTGCCCAGCCCGTCCGTCTTGCCCTGCTGCACGGCCGGGTTGAAGTACACGCGGTCCCGCTCGTCGTTCTGCGCCTGCTGGAAGGCGCTGTCCTGGGCCGCCTTGCGCCAGTCGGCGGGGAAGTTCGGGTCCAGGCCGGAGTGCGAGTCGGTGCCGTTGACCCGGCGCAGGGCCGGCAGGTACTTGGCGAGGACGTTGCCGGGCTTGCGGTCGGTGTAGAGCTGGACGAGGTCGAGCATGTCGCCGGTGCCGGAGCAGAATCCGATGATCCCGGCGGTGTAGCCACGGCCGTCGCCGATGTCCTCGATGTACTTGTACTGCGCCTTCCAGTCGAGCGAGGAGTTCTCCGCGCTCGACACCAGCTTCATGGCGATCTCCTTCTTCGCCGGGTCGTCCAGACCCGCACAGCTCGCGGCCGGCGCGGCGGCGGAGGCGGGCGCGGGGCGCAGCAGCACGGCGCCGGCCGCGGAGGCGCCGAGCAGGGCGAGCAGGGAGCGGCGGGAGGTCAGGACGGGATGTGTCGTGGCGTGGTTCGGATGCCTCACGAGGTCTCCTGTGGGGGGTGAGGGGTCGGTCATCGACACTCATCGATAGGAAGGTTTCCTATCAGTCCAGCCCGATGTTGTGTACCCGTCACACAGAAAGTTCGTAGGGTCGAACAAGTCCCCGCGTCGTCCGGCTCAGCCGGCCGCCGTCCAGGCCGCCGGCCCCATGCCCCGCCACTCGATCAGTTCGGGGTCGTCGACGGTCGTACGGGCCTCGGGCAGGCCCGCCCGGCGCAGGAACTCGACCACGTCGAGAAGGTGGTACGCGATGCCGACGTACTCCCCGCGGATGGTGACCCGCCGGCCACCGTCGGGGCCCGGCGGCTGCACGATCACAGGCGCGCCTTCCATAGTCTCCGGATGCCCTCTCCCGGAGCAGATCATGCGGCGACCCCGGCCCGGTAGCGTGCGGCGACCCCGGCCCGGCAGCGGCCGCTTCCCGTCCCGGCTGACGATTGACGTCCGTCCCGGCTGACGATGACGTCCGTCCCGGCTGACGATTGACGTCCGTCCCGGCTGACGATTGGCGTCCGCGGGTCCGGCTACTCGGTGACCGTCACCGGACGCCGGGAGGAGATCATGCCGGAACTGCCGGACGTCGAGGGCTTCCGCGCCGTACTGGACTCCTGCGGCCGGGGCCACCGGGTCCGGCGTGTCGAGGTGCGGGACGCAGGGGTGCTGCGGGGTGTCACCGCGCGGCGCCTGAGGCAGGTGGTCGAGGGGAGCCGGTTCGGCCGGCCGCGCCGCCACGGCAAGCTGCTGGTCGCGCCGGTCGGCGAGGGACCGGCCCTGGTCTGGCACTTCGGCATGACCGGAGAGCTGGTGTCCGCCGCGGCACAGGACCCCCTGGACCGGTACGACCGGATCGTGCTCACCCTCGACGGCGAACGGCAGCTGCGCTATCGCGACCAGCGCAAGCTCCAGGGCGTCCAGCTGGCGGAGGGCCCCGAGGCGGTGGAGCGCATGCTCGCCGGCCTGGGACCCGACGCGCTGGGCGTGGCGCGCCCGGACTTCCTGGCGCTGCTCGCCGGCCGGCGGGGCGCCGTCAAGGGCGTCCTGATGGACCAGTCCGCCATCGCCGGCCTCGGGAACCTGCTCTGCGACGAGATCCTCTGGCGCGGCCGGGTCGTCCCGGCACGGCGGGCCCGGGATCTCGGCGAGGACGAGGCGCGCCGGGTGTTCACGGCGATGCGACGGGTGCTCGACGCGTCCCGGCGCGCCGCACGGGTACCGCCGCGCCGCACCTGGCTGACCGGTCACCGCGACGACCCGGACCCGACATGCCCACGCTGCGGCACCGCCCTTCGCTCCGACCGCACCTCCGGCCGGCGCACGGTGTGGTGCCCGCGGTGCCAGCACTGACGGCCGTGCCGGCACTGACGGCCGCGGTGCGGCGCGCGGCCCGCCCGGACAGCGCCCGGCACCGGGTCAGCGGACGACGTCGAAGACGTTCTTCTGCACGCCGTTGGAGTAGGCCTCGTGCTCGACCAGCCGGAGCTGCTGGGCGTCCTTGTCCGTGGCGCTGAACAGCCGCTTGCCCGCGCCGAGCAGCAGCGGGAAGACGAGCAGGTGGTAGCGGTCGATCAGGCCGGCGTCGGACAGGGCGTGGTTCAGCTCTGCGCTGCCGTGCACGATGACCGGGCCGCCCTCGGTCTCCTTGAGGGCGGCGACCTCGTCGAGCGAGCGCAGGATCGTGGTCTCGCCCCAGTTCG
Source organism: Streptomyces humi (assembly GCF_001005085.2). Lineage (GTDB taxonomy): Bacteria > Actinomycetota > Actinomycetes > Streptomycetales > Streptomycetaceae > Streptomyces > Streptomyces humi. The sequence goes on along the minus strand of NZ_LBMU02000060.1, from coordinate 39,225 downwards.
ACACCAGGTCGCCCTCGGTGAGGGTGGTGGAGACGACGTACTTGGGCAGCGTCCGGTAGCGAGCGAACTCCGTCATGTCCGGCCAGACGGGGCTGAAGGCCTGGTAGCTGGTCCGGCCCAGCAGCATCGCGGCCGCCTCCTCCTGCTCCCGGCCCTTGATCTCGAAGGCCTCCGGCACGAAGTCGACGTGCTTGAAGGTCCAGCCGGAGTTCCGGTACCCGGGCTCGCCGCCAGGGGCCTCGACGACACCGTCGAGCGACATGAAGGCAGTGCTGATCAGGGTACGCATCCGGGTTTCCTCGCCGTCTCGGGTCAGCTGCGGTGTTCCGCCGTCCCAGCCCCCTACCGACAATAAAATTTGTCAAGGAAACTCAAGTTGTCGGCCAGGTGTGTGAACCGCCGCCCCACAGGTACTCGTCCCGGCAGAACCACTCCCGAAGGAGATGACTGGGATGCTGCTCTTCCTCGGACTCCTCGTGCTCGCGGCGACCGTCGCCTTCACCGTCCTGGCGATCGCCGGCAACCTCTCGGGCGGCCCCGGCTACACGGTCTCCGTGCTCGACCACCACATCGCCACCCTCGGCCCGCTCGCGATCTTCTGTGCCGGCCTGGCGCTGGCGCTGATCTTCTGCCTGGCGCTGGCCGTCATGGCGGGCGGCGCGGCCCACCGTCGCCATCCGCGCGTGGGCCCCACCGCGGGCGGCCGTTTCCCGGGGCCCGTCGCTTAGGTCACTTGGATCACCTGGATCACCTGGATCACCTGGATCACCTGGACCAGGGGATCACTGGGCCACTGGGCCACTGGAATACTTAGTGGAATTTTCAACTACTGCTGTCTGTTGGTGCCCTCGAAGGAGGTCACGAGTGGACACGACGTACTACGACCAGGGAACCGCCGCGGAGCGCTGGGAGCGGGGGCAGCTGTTCTTCGACGCCAAGGACTACGCGGGCGCCGCGCGGGTGCTCGCCGGGGTGGTGGCGGAGGTGCCGGAGCAGACCGGACCCCGGCTGCTGCTGGCGCGTGCCTACTACCACTCGGCCCAACTGCGGCGCGCCGAGAACGAGTTGCGCGAGATCGTCGAGCGGGACCCGGTGGAGCACTACGCCCGGCTGATGCTGGGCCGCACCCTCCAGCGGCAGTCCCGGCACGCGGAGGCGGAGCCGCACCTGCGGATCGCCTCGGCGCTGGCGGGGGACTTCCCGCAGGAGTGAACGGCTGACTGGACAGCTGACTGGACAGTTGACTGGACAGCCGTCGGACCGAAGGGCCCCCGGACTTCCGGGGGCCCTTTCTCCGTCACTGCGGCAGGCGATGCCGGCGTGACGGGTGGGATCGCGCGTGCGGGGTGGTCAGTCGTCCTGGCCGTCGTGGTTCGGGCGGGAGGCGCTTCGCGAGCTCGGCCGGGGCGGTGCCGCTGACTCCAGCAGGGCCCGCAGGACCTGTTCGTCACCGGGCGGCAGGGCGGTGACGAAGCTGGCGAGCACGGCCTCGCGGTCCCGTTCGCCGTCGAGCAGCCGGCGCATCCGCAGGGCGGCCAGCCGGGCCACGTCGGCGGTCGGCGTCCACAGGAAGGACCGGCCCTGCCGTTCACGGGCGACGACGTCCTTGGCGAGCAGCCGGGTCAGGATGGTCACCACGGTGGTGTAGGCGAGGTCGCCGCCGAGCCGCTCCTGCACCCAGGCCGCCGTGACGGGACCGCCGGCCTCCCTGAGCGCGCCGAGGACCTGGCCCTCCAGTTCGCCCTGCCCGCGCCGGACTCGCGCCATGATCGCGTCTCCCTCCGGCGTAGGCGTGTCTCCCCACGCTACTTCACCTGGGACCCCCTCCCGTAGGTGCGCCGGCCGCGACGGTGCGCGACCTCGCCGAGCACGATGTCCACGGCCAGGAAGGCGGCCAGCGGGATCCCGAGCAGCGGCACGAAGTAGCCGAGCACCGCGATCACCGCCATCGCCGGGACGAGGAGGTACGGCGGGACGTCCGCCCAGGCGCCGCGCGGGACCGGCCGGCCGAAGGCGGAGCCCCGGCCGCGCTGCCACCACATGCGGTAGCCCCACAGGATCAGCAGGATCAGGGCGAGGGCGAGCAGCGCGAGGGCCAGTTGGTTGACGATGCCGAAGAGGATCCCGGTGTGCAGGTCGATGCCCCAGCGGGTGAGTTTGGCGAGCACCGGGTAGTCGTCGAAGCGCAGTACGTCGGTCACCTCGCCGGTGCCCGGGTCGACGGCGACCGCGTCCTGCTTCTCCGGCCAGCTGCGCTGGACCTGCCGGACGACGTAGGCGCTGTTCGCGTCGGCGGGCGGCACGATCTCGACGGGGTTGCCCAGTCCCTCGGCGCGGGCCGCGGCCAGCACCTTGTCCACGCCGACACCGTGCTCGGCGGAGCCGCCGGTCATGGACGCCATGTCGTGGCCGGCGTGTTCACCGCCGCTCGCGGCCGCCGAGACGGACGGGGTGGCCTGGCCGAGGGAGGTGCGCAGTTCGTCGATGTTGGCGCCCGCGTAGGCGGACCAGGTCAGACCGGTCGCCGACAGGAAGAAGAAACCGGCCGCGGCCCAGACGCCGACGCTGCCGTGCAGGCCGAGCGTGCGCCGCCGTCCGCCGGTGCCGCGCACCTTGCGCAGGGCCCGTCGGCGCGAGAACCACAGCACGAGCCCGCCGCCCGAGATCACCCACAGCCAGCTCGCCGCGAACTCGCTGTAGAGCCGGCCGGTGTCGCCGAGGTGCAGGTCGCGGTGGAGTTCGTCGATCCAGGTGCGCAGTGGCAGCGCGCCGGTCGAGCCGTACTGTTCGAGAGCGCCGCGCACCTTGCCGGTGTACGGGTCGACGAAGACGGCGAGGGTGTGGTCCGCTCCGACGCCCTTCACCCCCGAGAGCAGCACCCTGGTGGCGGCGCCCGCCTCGGGTGAGGGCCGTATCGCGGAGACGGTGCCCTCGGGGTGGGCCTTGCGGGCGGCGGCGACCTGCCGCGAGATCGGCAGTTCGGTCTTCCCCGCCGGCACGGTCAGTTCATGGGCGTACACCAGCTTCTCGGCCTGGAAGGAGAACGCGTACAGCAGGCCGGTGGTGGCGGCGACCAGCAGGAAGGGGGCGACGAGGACACCGGCGTAGAAGTGCAGGCGCAGGACGAGGGGTCGCAGCGGCGCCCAGCGACTGGGGGCGGCGGCCGGGATCCCGGAGGGCGGGGCACCGTCCGATGGGGGTTCCTGCGAGCGGGCGGAGCCGGGATTGGGGGACGTCGAGGGGGCGGTGGACATCGGCGGGCTTCTCCGGGGACTCGTGGCTGAGCGGTGACGGTCCAGTAGTCGGAGGGTGCGGGAGCCGAGTTCCCGGCAGGCGAAGTGACCCGCGTCACACTCGCGGTCATGGCATGCTGGCGCGATGGCATCTCCCAGTGATCGCGCACCTCTTGCCGAGCGGGTCGAGGAACTCCTCGCCGTCGGCGGCCCGTTGCCCATCGTCGCGGCCGGCGACCCGGTCCTGCGGCGCGGTACGGAGCCGTACGACGGTCAGTTGGGCCCCGAACTGCTGGCCCGGTTCGTCGAGGCGCTGCGCGTCACCATGCACGCGGCGCCGGGCGTGGGTCTGGCCGCGCCGCAGGTCGGCGTCCCGCTGCGGCTCGCCGTCATCGAGGACCCGGCGCCGGTGCCGGCGGAGGTGGCCGCCGCCCGTGGCCGGGTCCCGCAGCCGTTCCGGGTACTGGTCAACCCGGCCTACGAACCCGTCGGCACCGCACGCGCCGCGTTCTTCGAGGGCTGCCTGAGCGTGCCGGGCTGGCAGGCGGTGGTGGCCCGGCCCGCCGAGGTGCGGCTGCGCGGCGAGGACGAGCACGGCAGCCCGGTCGACGAGGTCTTCACGGGCTGGCCGGCCCGTATCGTCCAGCACGAGACCGACCACCTCGACGGCATGCTGTACCTGGACCGCGCGGAGCTGCGCTCCCTGTCGTCCAACGAGGAGCTGACCCGCCGCTGGACCCAGCCGACCCCGACGACGGCGGCCGAGACCCTGGGCTTCGACCTGCCGTAGCCGGGGGTGACATGGCCGATGCACACCCCCGGCCGCCGGAGGGTGTGGCACTGGCCGATGCGCGGACACGGCCGTGGCCGGGCGTGGGGGCCGACGGTGGCTCCCGCTGCCGGCGGCCCGGACTCCCCAGGGGCGCGGGGAACTGCGCGCCCGGCCCCCACCGCCCCGCAGCAGACCGGACAACCGGCCCGCCCCCTTCGGCGGTCGCGGTGGGGCGTGGGGGCCGACGGTGGCTCCCGCTGCCGGCGGCCCGGACTCCCCAGGGGCGCGGGGAACTGCGCGCCCGGCCCCCGCAGCCGACCGGGCCGCCCCCTTCGGCGCTACCCCCGGTACGCCTCCAGCAGCCGCAGCCACACCTCGCTCAGTGTCGGGTACGACGCCACCGCATGCCACAGCCTGCTGACCGGCACCTGTCCGGCCACGGCGACCGTCGCCGAGTGGATCAGCTCGCCCACCCCCGGCCCCACGAACGTGACCCCGCGCAGGGTCTCCGACTCCAGGTCGACGACCATCCGGGCGCGGCCCCGGTAGCCGTCGGCGTACAGCCCCGCGCCGGCCACCGACGAGAACTCGACGTCGACGGCCCGGACCCGGTGCCCCGCCTGCTCGGCCTCCGCGAGGGAGAGCCCGACGGCCGCCGCCTCCGGGTCGGTGAAGACGACCTGCGGTACCGCGTGGTGGTCGGCGGTGGCCGCGTGCGCACCCCAGGGGCCGTCCAGCAGCGGCGTGCCGGAGACCCGCGCGGCGATCGTGTCGCCCGCGATCCGGGCCTGGTACTTGCCCTGGTGGGTGAGGAGCGCCCGGTGGTTGACGTCACCGACGGCGTACAGCCAGTCGGTGCCCTCGACCAGGAGGGTGTCGTCGACCGACAGCCAGGAGCCCGGCTTCAGGCCGACGGTGTCCAGTCCGATGTCGTCGGTGTGCGGCAGCCGCCCGGTGGCGAACAGGATCTCGTCGGCCTCGATGCGGTCACCGGCGCCGGTGACGGCGACGACCATGCCGTTCTCGCGGGTCACCGACTCCACCGAGGTCCCGGTGCGGACGTCGACGCCGGCTTCCGTGAGCGCCTCGGCGACGAGTTCACCGGCGAACGGCTCCATCCGGTTGAGCACACCCTTGCCGCGGACCAGCAGGGTGACCTGGGAGCCCAGTGCCTGCCAGGCGGTCGCCATCTCGGTGGCGACGACACCGCCGCCGACCACGATCAGCCGGCCGGGTGCCTGCTGGGCGCTGGTCGCCTCGCGGCTGGTCCAGGGCTTGACCTCGGCGAGTCCGGGCAGGTCGGGCAGCTGGGCGCGGGTGCCGGTGGCGACGGCCACGGCGTGCCGGGCGGTCAGGGTGGTCACGGTGCCGTCGGCGCCGGTCACGGTGACCGTGCGGGGCCCCGCGAGGCGGCCGTGGCCGCGGTGGAGGTCGGCACTGATGCCGTCCAGCCAGGCGACCTGGCCGTCATCCTTCCAGTTCGAGGTGAAGTAGTTCCGGCGGGCGAGGACCGCGGGGGTGTCGAGGGGGCCCTGGACGGCCTGGGACAGGCCGGGCAGGCGGCGGGCGTCGGCCTGGGCGATGACCGGGCGCAGCAGTGCCTTGCTGGGCATACAGGCCCAGTACGAGCATTCGCCGCCGACGAGTTCGCTCTCCACGACCGCGGTGGAGAGGCCGGCCGCACGGGTGCGGTCGGCCACGTTCTCCCCCACGGGCCCGGCTCCGAGCACCACGACGTCGTAAGCGATGGATTCCGTTTCCGTCATGGGGTAAGTCTCCAGGGTGCCGTGCGCTCGGGCCACACGGGTGCCGGGCGGAATACCCACCCGGCCGGGCACGTTGTCGCGAGCGGTTCCGCCCCGCAGCGGGGCGCCCCGGATCAGGAAGAGGGAAGCACGCATGAGCAGCACCGTGGAGCTCACCAAGGAGAACTTCGACCAGACGGTCACCGAGAACGAGTTCGTCCTGATCGACTTCTGGGCGTCGTGGTGCGGCCCGTGCCGGATGTTCGCCCCGGTCTACGAGAAGGCCGCGCAGGCCAACCCCGACCTGGTGTTCGCGAAGGTCGACACCGAGGCGCAGCCGGAGCTGGCGCAGGCCTTCGCCATCCAGTCGATCCCGACCCTGATGATCGTCCGCGACCAGGTCGCCGTGTTCGCCCAGCCGGGCGCCCTGCCGGAGGCCGCCCTCGCGGACGTCATCGGCCAGGCCCGCAAGCTGGACATGGACGAGGTCCGCAAGAGCATCGCCGCGCAGCAGGGCGCGTCCGAGAGCGAGTGACCAGTCGCCCGTCGGCACCGGCCGGAGCGCAAGCGGCCGACACCAGCCGGGGTAATACCCTCTCATGGCAGTGGGAACGGGTAAGGCGCACCGTCTCCCCTAGAACGGGTAGGGGGCGACGTCTCCGCGCACCGTCGTCCAGCGCACGTCCGTGAACGCCTCCAGATTCGAGTCGCCGCCGAACCGGGCCCCGGTACCGGAGGCGGCGACTCCGCCGAAGGGGGCCACCGCCTCGTCGTTCACGGTCTGGTCGTTGATGTGGACGATGCCGGTCGGGATGCGCTCCGCGAGGTCCAGGCCGCGCGCCGTGTCGCGGGTGACGATGCCGAGGGAGAGCCCGTAGGAGCTGTCGGCCGCGAGCGCGGCGGCCTCCTCCGCGTCGGCGAAGGCGCGGACCGGCGCGACCGGCCCGAAGACCTCCTCGGTGTAGGCGGGCGTGCCGTCGTCGACACCCGCCAGCACGGTGGGCCGGTAGAAGAGCCGCTCGTGGGTGCCGCCGGCCGCGAGGCGCGCGCCGTTCGCGGTGCTGGCCTCCACCAGGCCGTGGATCTTGGCGAGTTGGGCGTCGTCGATGATCGGACCGAGGTGGACCTGTTCGCGGTGCGGGTCACCCACGGCGAGGGAGTCGGCCTTGGCGGCGAGGCGTTCGACGTACTCCTCGACCAGCGAGCTGTGCACCAGGTGGCGTCCGGTGGTCATGCAGATCTGGCCCTGGTGGAAGAAGGACCCCCAGGCGGCCGTGGCGATCACCGCGTCGAGGTCGGCGTCCTCCAGGACGATCAGGGCGGAGTTGCCGCCGAGTTCGAGGTGGGCGCGCTTGAGGTGGCGGCCCGCCGCCTCGCCGACCGCGCGGCCGGCCGCCGTCGAGCCGGTGAAGGAGATGACCGGCACCCGGGGGTCCTCGACCAGCGCCGCGCCCACGTCGGCGCCGCCGGGCAGCACGTGCAGCAGCCCTTCCGGCAGCCCGGCCGCGGCGAACACCGCGGCGAGCGCGAGCCCGCCGCAGACGGCGGTCCGCGGATCGGGCTTCAGGACGACGCCGTTGCCGAGCGCCAGGGCGGGCGCGACGGAGCGGATGGACAGGATCAGTGGCGCGTTGAACGGCGCGATCACCCCGACCACCCCGACCGGGACCCGGCGGGTGTACGACAGGCGCGGTGCCTCGGTGGGCAGCACCTGGCCGGCCGGGCGGGAGGCGAGGGCGGCGGCCTCGTAGCACTCCTGGGCGGCGACGTGCAGTTCGAAGTCGGCCTTGCCCGGTACGGAGCCGGACTCGCGGACGATCCACTCGCGCAGTTCGTCGGCGTGCTCCGTGAACAGGTCGCCCGCCCGGCGCAGGACCTGGGCGCGCACGAAGTGCGGTGCGCGGGCCCAGTCGCGGTGTGCGGCACGGGCGGCCGCGGCGGCCGGGGCCACGTCGGCGGGCGCGGCGAGGGTGACGGCGCCGAGCGGGTCGCCGGTGGCGGGCTCGGTGACTTCGTGCTGCGCGCCGGACAGGGCGCTCGCCTGCCAGGACTTCGGGTCGAGCAACGGCATGACGGCTCTCCGATCGATCACCGGGGTGGCGCGGCCCACGGCACCTGCGGGCCCGTTTGGTTGAGCGCGCAACATCCTAGTCGGGGAGCGCGGAACCGCACCGCCCCCGACCAGGGTGACCCATCAGCTGGACTCGCGCCGCACCACCGAGGCGCCCAGCACCTTGTGCGTCTCCGGCTCGCCGCCGGAGTCGCGGACCACGCGGTCGACCAGTTCGGCGAGTTCACGGCCGGACGGGAGGTCGATGTGGATCGTGGAGAGGCGGGGCCGCAGCAGCCTGCCGAGCATCAGGTCGTCGGCACCGACCACGGCGGTCTCGTCGGGGACGCGCACCCCCACGTCCTGGAGGGCGCGCATGAGCAGCATGGCGTACTCGTCGTTGTAGGCGAACACCGCGTCGAGCTCCGACTCCCGCCACTGTGAGGCGAGTCGGGCTGCCGAGTGCTCGGTGTAGCCGAGCGGCAGCTCGGTCACCGTGGCGTCGGTGCCGCGCAGGGCCTGGCGGACGCCTTCGAGCCGGGGCCGGGAGTAGGTCTCCAGGCCGGCCTCGTCGGGGACGACCACGCCGATCCGCCGCCGGCCGCGGGCATAGAGGTGGCTGCCGGCGCAGTATCCCACCGCGTCGTGGTCCATCAGCAACGCGTGGGCGCCGTCCACGCGCTCGGGACCGAGGGTCACCACGGCGCGGGCGCCGGCCCGCTTGAGGACCGCGACTCCCTCGGGGCCGAGCTCCGAGCCGGGGACGAGTACCGCGACCGGCCTCAACTCGGCCCAGGCGCGGGCGGCTTCGTCGCCGCGGAGGCCCGCGGTGCCGTACTGCACGACCGTGTACTCGAGGCGACTGAGGGCCCACTGGAGGTCGGTGACGAACTGACCGTACAGCGGGCCCATCGGGATGGCCGGGGCGGGCATCAGGACCATCCGGCTGTGCCCGGCGCGCAGGCTGCGGGCGGCCGCGTGGGGGACGTACCCGAGTTCCTTCGCGGCCTGGTGGACCCGGCGGCGGGTGGGCTCGCTGATCCGTACGGCGCTGGTGTTGTTGAGGACGTAGGAGACGGTCGCGCGGGAGACGCCGGCCAGACGGGCCACGTCGGCGCTCGTGGGGACCGAGCGCGGTGTCGGCGACGCCGCCGAGGGCGGTTTCGGTATCTGCACCATGACGTACGGCATCTTGGCAGAAGGCCGGGGAGGGGGGACCGGCGGGGCAAGATGGTTCACCGTTGGACGAATTGGGTGTCACGCACCGGCCCGAAGTCGCCGCGAGCGGCCCGAAGGCGCCGGCCCCGAGCGCCCCGAAGGCGCGACCCCGAGCGGCGTGAAGGCGCGACCCCGAGCGGCGTGAAGGCGCGACCCCGAGCATGACGAACATGTTCGTTAGGGTGAGGGCATGCCAGCGACTCCCCGCTCCCGCCGCGAGCGTCCCGCCAAACCCGCCCTGACCAGGGAGGGCATCGTGACCGCCGCCGTGCGGATCCTGCGCGCCGAGGGCCTTCAGAAGGTCACCATGCGGCGGCTGGCCCAGGAACTCGACACGGGACCGGCCTCGCTCTACGTCTACGTCCGCGACACCGCCGAGCTGCACGCGGCGGTCCTGGACGAACTGCTCGGCACCCTGGACCCGCCGCCGGCGCGGGGCAGTTGGCGGGAGCGGCTGGAGCAGGTGCTCGTCGCCTACACCGGCATGCTGCTGGAGTATCCGAGCCTGGCCCGCTCCGCGCTGACCAGCTGGCCGAGCGGCCCGCACTACCTGGCCCTGATCGAGACCCTGCTGGGCCTGCTCGACGAGGGCGGGGTGGAGCGCGAGCGGGCGGCCTGGGGTGTCGACCTGCTCCTTCAGCGCGCCACCGCGAGCGCCGCCGAGCACGCCGGCCGCGAGTCCCGGGAGGACTGGGACGCCCTCGGCCGGGCGCTGACCCAGGTGTCGGAGCGGACCCACCCGCACATCGCCGCCGCCTCCGGACCGCTCCTGGCCGGCACACCCGAGGAGCGCGTGTCGTGGGCGATCCAGACGCTGGTCAACGGCATCCGGCAGACCGCCGTACCCGCGTCCCGCGAGTAGCCGGTCAGCGGGGCGGGCCGGTGCGGGTGACCCGGGCGACCAGGTCGGTCCAGCCGGCCTCCAGGCGCTCCATCGGCATCCCGCACTGCCCGGTCAGGTAGTGGATCTTGGCGGGGTCGAGGTAGGCGAGCAGCGTGTGGGCGAGCAGTTCGCAGTCGGCGTCCGGCTGGATCTGGCGCAGCAGCATCGTGACGTGGGTACGCAGCGCCCCGAGCGAGGGGTGCGAGTAGCGCCGCGCGGGCTCGGGCTCGGCGGCCAGCCTGAGGTCGAGCTGCTCGGCCGTGCGGTACAGCACGGCGATGCCGAACGCCCGCAGCCGCTCCACCGGCGGGGCGCCGGGACCCAGCGGCGGCGGTCCGCCGAGGAAGTCCGCCTGGAGCTGCCGCGAGGAGTGGTCGAGCAGCGCCATCAGCAGCCCGGTGCGGTCGCCGAACCGCCGGAAGACCGTGCCCTTGCCCACCTCGGCCGCCGCGGCCACCGCCTCCATGGTGACGCCGACCACCCCGTGCTCGGCGATCAGCCGGGCCGCGGCCTCCAGCAGCCGGGCACGGTTGCGGGCCGCGTCGGCGCGCAGGCAGGGTTCGTCGGGGGCTGACCCGACCTCGAGCAACTCAGGGGTGTCGAAGGGCTCCTGGGGCTGCGGGAAGGGCGGCAGGACGCTGGACATGAAGACAGCGTAAAGCATCGGGAACAGAACTGGACCGCGGTCCGTTTGAGGTGTTAGAAATTAACCGGACCCCGGTCCGGATTCGTAACGGCAGTGTTTCAGCCCCTTTGGAGTTCCCCCATGTCTGTCCGCATCCTTGCGCTCGTCGGCAGCCTCCGCGCCGGTTCGCACAACCGCCAGCTCGCCGAGGCGGCCGTGAAGCTCGCTCCCGAGGGTGCCGAGGTCGAGGTCTTCGAGGGCCTCGCCGACATCCCCTTCTACAACGAGGACATCGACGTCGAGGGCAGCGTCCCGGCCCCCGCCGCGAAGCTGCGCGAGGCCGCCCAGGCCGCCGACGCGTTCCTGCTCTTCTCCCCCGAGTACAACGGCACGATCCCGGCCGTCCTCAAGAACGCCATCGACTGGCTGTCCCGCCCGTACGGCGCCAGCACCTTCGGCGGCAAGCCGGTCGCCGTCATCGGCACCGCCTACGGCCAGTACGGCGGCGTGTGGGCGCAGGACGAGACCCGCAAGGCCGTGGGCATCGCCGGCGGCAAGGTGATCGAGGACATCAAGCTCTCCATCCCCGGCTCCGTGGTCCGCTTCGCCGAGACCCACCCGTTCGACGACGCCGAGGTCGCCGCGCAGCTCACCGAGGTCGTCGCGCGCCTGCACGGCAACGTCGGCGTGGCCGCCTGACGCACGTCCCGCACGAAGAGGGCCGGAGCCTCGCTCCGGCCCTCTTCGCGTCACCCCCCGCCCTCTTCGCGTCACCCGCCGCCCTCTTCACGTCACCCGCCGTCATCCCACGGCGCCCCGCGCCATCGCACGGCGCCCCGCGTCGTTCCGCGCTCTCCGCGTTCCGCGCTCTCCGCGACTACTCGATCCCCGCGAGCCGCTCGACGGCCGGCGCCGCGAAGGTCTCCATCCACCCCGAGGTCTCGCCCAGCCGCGGCGACAGGATGACGGTGTCGACGCCCAGCCCGGCGTAGCCCTCGATGTCCCTGGTGAAGGCGTCCAGGTCGCCGGTGGTGGCCGGTTCTGCGCCGTACGCGACGGTCTTGCGGATGGTGTCGTAGTCGCGCCCCACGGTGTCGCAGTGGCCGCGCAGCACGTCGAGCTTGTGCCGCAGCTCCTCGGGCGAACCGGGGATCAGGTTGCAGGCGTCCGCGTACTGGGCGACCAGCCGCAGGGTCTTCTTCTCACCGCCGCCGCCGATCATGATCTCGGGATGCGGCGAGCTGACCGGCGCGGGCACGCAGCGCGTCTCGGCGAGCCGGTAGTGCCTGCCCTCGAAGGGGCCGTTGTTCTCCGGGTCCCACATCTGCAAGCAGATCCGCAGCGTCTCCTCCAGCCGCTCGAAGCGCTCCGCGAGCGGCGGGTAGGGCACGCCGAGGCCGTGGTGCTCACGGTCGTACCAGGCGGCCCCGACACCGAGGGTGGCCCGGCCGCCGGACACCACGTCCAGGGTGGTGGCGATCTTGGCGAGCAGCCCGGGGTGCCGGTAGGTCACGCCGGTCACCAGGGCGCCGAGCCGGACGGTGGAGGTACGGCCGGCCAGGTAGCCGAGGGTGGTGTAGGCCTCCAGCATCGGGTCCTCGGCGCCGCCGTTGAACTCCATCTGGAAGTAGTGGTCCATCACCGAGACCCAGCTGACGCCCGCCGCCTCGGCCGCGGCACCGGCGGCGGCGAGTTCGGCGCCCAGGGCGGGTCCGCCGCCGGAGTGGTTGAACCGGTTGATGTGCACGCCCACGCGCATGGCCGTTCTCCGTCCGCCCGAACCGTCCTCTGCGCCGACGACGCTAGTTCCTGGAGCGCGCTCGAAGTCAAGCCGCCGCGTCCGCCGCCGGCCGCGTCCCGGGGCACCCGCCGGACGGCGGGCAGCTTCCGCCGTCCGGCGGCCCCGCCGCCGGGACGATCGCGCGGATCATGGCGGTACGAGCCGCACCGCACCGTCGCGAGGAGCCGCCATGACGTCCGTACCGCCTCCGTTCGATCCCGAACTCGCCGCCGCCCTGGAGATGATCAGGGATGTGATCTCGCCGTCGATGACCCTGGAGGACATCGCGACGATCCGGCAGGGTGACGGGATCCGGATGCTCGCCGAGGTCGACCTCACCCTGGACGGGGCGTTCGAGGTGACGGACCGCACGGTTCCCGGGCCGGTGGGCGCCCCGGAGATCTCGCTCCTGATCTGCCGTCCGGTCGCCCCTCGGACCCCCGGTCCGCTGCCGGTGATCTACCACGTGCACGGCGGCGGGATGGTGATCGGCGACAACCGGGTGGGCGTGGACGTCCCCCTGGCCTGGGCGGACGAACTGGGCGCGGTGGTGGTGTCGGTGGAGTACCGGCTGGCGCCCGAGCATCCGCATCCGGCGCCGGTCGAGGACGTGTACGCCGGGCTGCTGTGGACGGCGGAGCACGCGCCCGAGTTCGGCGGCGACCCCGACCGGATCGTGATCGCCGGGGCGAGCGCGGGCGGCGGCCTCACCGCCGCCCTGGCGCTCCTCCTCAGGGACCGCCGGGGCCCGGCGGTGATCGGCCAGATGCTGCTGTGCCCCATGCTCGACGACCGCAACGACACGCCCTCCAGCCACCAGATGAAGGGCCTCGGCGTCTGGGACCGCACGGCCAACGAGACCGGCTGGACGGCCCTCGTCGGCACCGCCCGCGGCGGCCCCGACGTCTCCCCCTACGCGGCCCCCGCCCGCGCCACCGACCTCGCGGGCCTCCCGCCCGCCTTCCTCGACGTCGGCTCCGCCGAGACCTTCCGGGACGAGACCGTCACCTACGCCTCCCGCATCTGGCAGGCCGGCGGCATCGCCGAACTCCACGTCTGGCCGGGCGGCTTCCACGGCTTCGACGGCTTCGCCCCGCAGGCCGCCCTCTCCCAGACGGCCCGGGCAGCCCACACGAACTGGCTCCGCCGCCTGCTCGCCGACTGAACGGACATCAGCCGGCCGACGCGGGCCGGCGGGCCGGGGACCGGCGCGGGGCCGCCCGGTCGAGGTGGACCGCCACCGTGCCGTAGAACCGCTGCACCGCGTCGTCGACGCTGCGGATGAACCCGGTCTCGGCGCTGCCCCGACCACTGCCCATGCCCTTGAGCAGGGACAGCCGAAAACCAGTGATCCGGGCGCCGTCCGTCTTCGGCAGCAGGTCGGCGGGTTCGGGCCGGAGCCGCTCCAGCGTGCCGCGCGGCCCAGCCGTGTCCCCCTCGACCAACGTCTCGATGTGCAGATCGGCTGGCGCCTCCGCGAGGGACCGCACCAGCCGCTTGGCCCAGCTCAGCGGGTAGCCCTGCTCGGGGGCCGGGATCTCCATGGCGGTCCGGATCCTGCCGGTGCGCAGGTCGGCGACGACCGCGAGCACGCCGGGCGTGCCCTCGATGCGCAGTTCGGCCTGGAGCCGTCCCTGCGCACACAGCTGGTCGGCGAGCAGGGCCCGGCGCTCCCGGGGGTCCCTGCCGCCCCTGGCGGCCCGCACGGGAAGCACCTTCTGACCCAGTTCACCGCCCAGCCCCAGGCAGACCTGGCGGATCAGCCGCTCCCAGCTCTCCACCACGTCGAGGGCCCGGGAGTCTCCCGGGCACAGAGTCTCGTCGTCGATGCCGTTGCGCACCGGGACCCAGGAGGAACCCATGTTCTGGAATCCGTGGCAACCGGAGTTCTCGTGCTGGAGGTAGTGCAGCAGCTCTTGGAGCAGCCAGGCGTGTGCCTTGTTGCCGACACCCTCGTGCCGGAGCAGCAGCTGCGCCTGGTGGGCGACCTCGGCCCAGGACAGATGTCGTAGGGCCACCTTGTGCTTGCGGCGGCCGTCGACCTTGACGTCGACGAGGGGACTGCCTTCGAGGGCAACGTCGTTCGACAGCGTGATCACGGCCTCGTACCCGCGGCGGGCCGCGATGTCCATGTACGCCTGCACCTGGTCGGACTTCAGGCTGTTGCCGTTGGTCTTCGTCTCGACCAGCGCCGTCCACAGCTTGCCGGCCCGCTCGACGCGGACGACTCCGTCCGGACGCCGGGGCGTGTCCCCGTGCCGAAGAGAGACCTCGGTGAACGTCTCCATGCGTCCGGCCGGGGCTCCGAAGCCCGCGGTGAGCCGCCGGCCGAACTCGGGCACCTGGGCCATCACGGAGAGGAGGACCGAGGTGGCGCGCGTCTCACGGTCCCGGTCGCTCTTCAGGGCCGAGACGGGGAAGAGCCGGGCCGACCGCCAGGACTCGTTCTCCGCCAGCGACTTCCCGGCCGCCTTCGGGAGGGTGACCTTCTTCTTCGCCGTACGCGGCCGGACTGCCGCCGACTGCGGCTGCGCCCCGGTGTCGTCCGCGGGCGGGCGGGGCGCCGGAACGCCGTCCAGGTTCGGTGCCGCATCCTGCTCGACGGAGGGCGCGGGCTCGTCCAGACCGGACGGTTCGTCGTCCGCCGGGACGCCGAGGTCGCCCTGCCCCTCAGCGTCGTCGTCGATGTCCACCCCGAAGTCGCTCGCCAGTCCGGCCAGTCCGTCGGCGTACCCCTGGCCGACGGCCCGGAACTTCCACTCCCCCGCCCTGCGGTACAGCTCCCCGAAGATGACAGCACTCACCGCGTCGGCGTCCCTGATCGTGAACCGGAGCAGTGGATCACCCACCGCGTCGGCGAGCGTGACCGTGAGGTTCTCCAGTTCGCCGAAGCGGGCGTCCCGGTACCGGCTGGCCGCCACGATCATGCGCTCGACGTCTTGCGGTACGGCGGTCAGGTCGAACCCGATCCGGTCCTCGTCCCCCGCCTCCGTGGGCGTCTTGCCGAGCAGCTGGACACTGCCGTCAGCGGCCACCGGGTTGTTGTAGAAGTAGAAGTCGAGGTCGCCGCGCACCTTGCCGTCGTCGCCGACGAGCAGTACGGAGACGTCCGCGTCACCCTCGCCGCTCGGGCTGACCCACCCGAGGCTCACGATCACCGAGCCGACGTCCTCACTCAGGGCCGACAACGTGACGTTGGACCCCTTCATCATCTCCTGCATGAATCCCCCCAGGATCCCCACCGTTCGAGCTCGGGTAACTGTAATGCGCACCGACCTCACTGGTGACTTGAGTCCAGGAACGACCGACTATTTACGAGCTCGACCGGTCGGCGGCCGCTCTCTTGATGGCCTCGCGGATTCGGGTGTAGGTGCCGCAGCGGCAGACGTTCTCGATGCGGTCGATGTCGGCGTCGGTCGGATGCGGGGTGCGTGCGAGGAGGGCCGCGGCCGCCATGATCTGACCGGGCTGGCAGAAGCCGCACTGGGCGACGTCACGGTCCAGCCACGCCTGTTGGACCGGGTGCAGGGTGTCGCCGTCGGCGAGGCCCTCGATGGTGGTGACCGCGCGGTCCGCGCAGTCGGCGACCGGGACCACGCACGGCTGGATCTCCGCGCCGTCGAGGTGACTGGTGCAGGCGCGGCAGACGCCCACCCCGCAGCCGTACTTGGGGCCGGTGACGCCCAGCAGATCGCGCAGCACCCAGAGCAGCGGCATGTCGGCGGGCGCCTCGACGGTGACCGGTTCGCCGTTGAGGACGAAGGAGTACGAACTCATCGGTGCCTTCTGGTGAGTTGTGGGATGCGAGTTGTGGGATGCGAGTTGAGAGTCGTGGGTTGTGGGTTGCGGGTTGTGCGTTTGACGGCGGGGGGTCAGAAGTCGAGGGGGAAGCTGCGGGGTTTGCGGCCGGTGGCGCGGGCGTAGGCGTTGGCGACCGCGCCCGCCGCCGCGGGGACGCCGAGTTCGCCGGCGCCGCCCGGTTCCCCGCCCGAGGGGAGGATGTGCGCCTCGAACTCCAGCGGCGCGTGCCGCTGGCGGGCGTAGTGGAAGTCGGCGAAGCTGCCCTCGCGCACCGCTCCCCGGTCGATGTGCAGCCCGGCCCGCAGCACGGTGGAGATGCCGTCGACCGCGGTGCCCATGAGCTGGGCCTCCAGACCGCGCGGGTTGACGGCCGTACCGACGTCGGCGGCCATCACCATCTTCGTGACCCGGGGGTCGTCCGGGTCGCTCGCGTCGATCTCGGCCAGGCAGGCGACGGCCGATCCGTACTCCTCGTGGACGGCCACGCCCTGGCCGGTACCGGCGGGCAGGGCGCGGCCCCAGTGGCCGGCGGCGGCCACCTTGGCGAGGACGGCGCGGACCGCCTTGCCGCGCAGGGTGGCGCGGCGGAAGGCGACCGGGTCCTGCCGCAGGGCGGCCGCGACCTCGTCCACGACGATCTCCTCGGCCGTGCGCATCGTCCCGGAGTCCACCGAGCGCCAGGCGCCGAGCGGGATCGGCAGCTCGATCCCGCCGGAGTCACCGCTCACGCGACCGAAGTCGTACAGCCCGCTGTCACTGGGCAGCGGGCGTACCCCGCCGGTCTGCGCGGTCAGGCCGGGCTCGTCGGCGGACTCGCCCACCGAGGCCGTCATGTGCTGGAAGGCCACCACCCGGCCGCCGGCCAGGTCGGCGCGGATCCGGTGGTGGCCGGCGGGGCGCATCCTGCCGTGCCGGGTGTCGTCGTTGCGGCTCCACATCAGCTTCACGGGCCGGCGGGCGGCCTTGGAGATCAGGGCCGCCTCGACCGCCGCCTCGAAGGTGAGGCGCCGCCCGAAGGAGCCGCCGCCGCGCACCACATGGACCCGTACGGCGCTCGCCCGCAGACCCAGCAGCCCGGCGATCGTGTCCCGGGCGTCCATCGGCGTCTGCGTGGAGAACCACAGCTCGGCCCGGTCGGAGCGGACGTCGGCGACCGCGGTCAGCACCTCCATCGGAGCGTGGCTGACGAAGGCGAACGCGAACTCGCCCTCGACTCGCGTCGATCCGCGCGGTGCGCTGCCGAGGCGGGGTACGGCGGCCCGCAGCCGGGCGCGGATCTCCTTGTCGGACAGCGGCACGAGCGGACCGGGCGCCCAGGTGATCCGGAGCGCGTCCCGGGCCTGGAAGGCGTGGTGGAAGGTGTCGGCCACGACCGCGACGCCACCGGGGATCCGCACGACCGCGTGCACGCCGGGCAGGGCGCGGGCGGCCGTGTCGTCGAGGGAGACGAGCCCGCCGCGCAGCGTCGGCGGCCGGGCCACCACGGTCGGTTTCGCCCCGGCCACCGCCAGGTCCCCGGTGTACTTCGCGGCTCCGGTGACGATGTCCCGGGCGTCGATCCTGGTCGTCGGTTTCCCGATCACCCGGTGCCGGGAGGCCGGCTTCGGTCTGCTCGGCACGTCCGGGGTGCGGATCCGGGCGGCGCTCGCGGTGAGCGAGCCGAAGGTCGCCGTCCGGCCGTCGCGGGCGACGACCCGGGTGTTCCAGGTGCGCAGGGTGTGCGCGGGCACCCCCCACCGGCGGGCGGCTGCCGTCACCAGGCGGGCGCGCGCGGTGGCGGCCAGCTGCCGGGCCGGCCCGTACAGCGAACTGACCGAGCTGGAACCGCCGGTGTACTGGTTGCCCGTGCGACGGGCGTCCGCGAGCGGGATCCGCACGTCGGTGAGGCGGGCGTCGAGCTCCTCCGCGATCATCATGGCGACGGCGGTGGTGATGCCCTGTCCGACCTCGACGCGGGGCAGTCGTACGACGACCTCGCTGGCGGCGGTGACCTCCAGGACGAGCATCTCCTCGTCGGTGCCGGTGACCAGGAGGTCGCCACCGCCGGAGGTCTCGGGGGCGCCGGAGGCCGGCGGGGCGTCGCAGCCGAGCGGGGCGGCGACCGTGAGGGTGGCCGCGGCCACCGAGTAGACCATGAAGCTCCGGCGGGACGGCCGGGGGGTGCCCGGGGTCTCGGTGGGGTCCAAGCGAGGGCTCCTGTCGGTCGGTGCCTGTGCGGGCGCTGTGTCTCGACAGCTATGAGGGGCACGCGCCCGCGGTGGTTGCCCGCGCGGCTCCGCTCTCCTCGTCGCGGGACCGGATGGCGCATCATGGCCCTGTGAAGGAGCTGGCGGGACGGCTGGCCGCGGTGGACCCGGATGCCGGGGCCGCCGTCTCGGTGATCGCCTACTTCGACCGGCTGGCCGAGTCCCGGGCCGGCCTGGAGGCGCTGGTGCGCGGGGCCGCCGTGCTCGCCGGGTGCCCGGCACGGCTGGTCGACCCGGACCGGCGGGTCCGGCTGCGGGTGGAGCCGGACGGACGGCGCGCGGACGACGGGGGCGACCCCGACCCCGGCTGGCCGGGGGCGCCGCTGACGCCGGGCGGGCCGTCGGCGCTGTGGCTGGAGCGGGCCGCGGGTGACGGGCCGAGCGTCGTGGACGCGGTGATCCTGGAGCGGGCCGCGGCGGCCGTACGATCCGTGCTCGACCGTACCCGGGGGCGGGTCCCGGCGCCGCAGGCGGACGATCCGGCGCTGGTCGAGACCGTCCTGGACGCCGACGCCCCGCTGCCGGCGCGGCTGTACGCGGCCCGCCGGCTCGGTCTGGGCGGCACCGGCCCGGCCGCGCTGGTCCGGGCGGTGGCGGTCGCGGACGGACCACCCCTGATCGTGGCCGACGGGCAGCCGCCACCGGCGACGGGCCGGGCCGGGGTGGGACCGGCGGTGGCGGTCGCGGACCTCCCCCGGTCCTGGGCCGCGGCCCGCACCGCGCTGCGGTTCGCCTCCGACGGGCGGCTGCCGGGACCCGGCGGCCGGACCGTGGTGCACGCCGACGAGCTGGGCGGTGTCGCGCTGCTCGCCGATCTCGTCGTACCCGGTGCTGAACCGGCCCCGGACGTCCGTGCCGTGGAGGCCGCCGCGGCGGACGCGCCCTGGATGCTGCGCACCCTGGAGGCGGTGGCGTCGACGGCGAGCCTGCGGGCGGCGGCCGCCGAGGTCAGCGTCCACCACTCCACCTTGCAGGACCGGTTGACGCACGCCGAGCATCTGCTGGGCTGGCCGGTGCGCACCCCGCAGGGCCGGTTCCGGCTCCAGGTGGCGCTCACCATGCGCCACCTGATGAAGCATCAGTAGACGTCCCGGACGTAACGCTTCTCCGTGGCCAGCTGTTTGACGTACGCCGTCGCCTCGTCCGCGGTGAGTCCGCCGTGCACGGTCGCGATGTCCTTCAGGGCGCGGTCGACGTCCTTGGCCATCCGGGAGGCGTCGCCGCAGACGTAGAAGTGGGCGCCGTCCTGGAGCCAGGACCACAGCAGCGGGCCGTGTTCGCGCATCCGGTCCTGGACGTAGACCTTGGCCCGCTGGTCGCGGGAGAACGCGGTGTCGAGGCGGCTCAGGACGCCCTCGGCGCGCAGCGCGGTGAGCTCCTCCTCGTAGTAGAAGTCGGTGGCCCGGTGCTGTTCTCCGAAGAAGAGCCAGTTGGGGGCGCGGTGGCCGCGGGCCCGGCGCTCCTCCAGGAAGCCGACGAAGGGCGCCACGCCGGTGCCGGGGCCGACCATCACCATGGGGGTGGACGGGTCGGCGGGCGGCCGGAAGTGCGGGGCGCGCTGGACGTGCACCGGGACCGGCGTGCCGGGCTCGGCGTCGGCGAGGAACGGGGAGCAGACGCCCTGCCGGGGTGCGCCGCGCAGGTTCTCGTAGCGGACCACGGAGACGGTGAGCGAGACCTGGTGGGGGTCGGTGAGCGGGCTGGAGGAGATGGAGTACAGGCGCGGTTGCAGCTTCCCGAGGACGCCCGCCCAGTCCGCGGCGGCGGCCCGGATCCCGAACTCGGCGGCGACATCGACTGCTTGCCGGCCCCAGGACCACTTGGCCAGCTCGTCCTTGTTGTCGGGGCGCAGCAGTTTCCGCAGCTCACGAGGGTCACGGGTGCGCTCGGCCATGAAGCGCAGCAGGTCCGGGGTGATCCGGGTGATGTCCAGGTGCCGCAAGAGGGCCTCGGAGAGCGGCACTTCGCCGATCCCGTTGATCTCGACGGCGGTTGACGCGTCCAGGCCGGTGACGTCCAGCCATTCCTCCACCAGGGAGGTGGAGTTGAGGGGCCGCACGCTCAGCGCGTCGCCCGCCTCGTAGACGAGCGGGGTGTCGTCGTCACGGGTGTCGAAGGTGAACCGGCGGACCTCCTTCCCGGCGCCGGGCAGGCTGAGCAGCCGGTTGCCGACGAGACGGGCGGCGACGGGGGCGGGGCGCCGGGACCCGGCGGGCGCGACGGTGGCGGTGGCCGGGGTGGCGGTGGCCGGGGCGGCGAGCGCGGCGGGTGCCGCCGGAGGTCCGTCCTTGAGCGCGGTGAGCACCTGGTCGAGCCAGGCCTCCGCCTGTGGTTCGAAGTCCGGTTCGCAGTCGGTGCGCGGGGCGAGCCGGACCGCGCCGAGTTCGTCCATACGGCTGTCCAGGCGCCGTCCGTGCCCGCAGAAGTCGTCGTAGCTGGAGTCGCCGAAGGCCAGGACGGCGAACCGGCGGCCGGTGAGCCGGCCGGCGTCGAGGCCGGCCAGGCCGTCCCAGAAGCCGGCGCCGTTGTCGGGGGCGTCGCCGTCGCCGAAGGTGCTGGTGATCAGGAGCAGGTCGGCGCCCGCGGGCAGGGCGGCCGGGTCCGCCTCGTCCATGGCGACCAGGGAGGCGGTGTGGCCGCGTGCGCTGAGGCGCTCGGCGGTGGTGGCGGCGAAGTCCTCGGCGTTGCCGGTCTGGGAGGCCCAGAGGATCACCACCTGCCGGGTGGCCGGCGACGGCGCCGGGACGACGGGCGCCGACGAGCGGGAGTACATGCCGGCCAGGGTGCCGTTGACCCACAGGGCGTGCTCGGGGCTGAAGGGCGCGTCGGGCGGCAGCACCGGCACGCCGGGGGCGCCGACCGGGATGCCCGCCAGGAAACCGACCAGGTAGTGCCGTTCGGCTTCGGTGAGGACCGGTGGCGGGGCGGGTTCGAGGCCGAAGACGGCGGCCGCGGCGGGCAGTACGGCGGTGGGGGCGACGACGGCCGCGGAGGCCATGACGGTGGCGGCCGGGGTCTCCTCGGTCCCCGGCGCCTGCACGGTCACCGGGGTGGACACCTTGGTCAGCGCCACCGCGCACACCTTCAGCTCGGGCTGGAAGGAGAGCGGGTCGACCGCGTCGCTGGTCACCGCGTTGACGCTGAGGTACTCGCCGAACAGGTCGTTCCAGTGGAAGGGCGCGAAGCAGGAGCCCGGCAGCACCCGGTCGGTGACGACCGCCGGCAGCACCGCCCGACCGCGCCGCGACGCCACCTCGACGGAGTCTCCGTCGGCGAGGCCGAGGGCGGCCGCGTCCTCGGGGTGTATCTCCACGAACGGGCCCGGGTCGAGCTTGTTGAGCTTCGCGACCTTGGCGGTCTTGGTGAGGGTGTGCCACTGGTGCTGGAGGCGGCCGGTGTTCAGGACGAACGGGTAGTCGTCGTCGGGCATCTCGGCGGGTGCCAGGTGCGGGCGGGCGTGGAAGACGGCGCGGCCGGACGCGGTGGCGAAGGTGAGGGATCCGTCGGCGTCGACGTACCGGACGGGGTTGCGGTCGGGGCCCCCGGGAGCGGCCGGCCACTGGACGGGACGCTCGCGCAGCCGGTCGTAGGTCACGCCCCGCAGGTCGTAGCCGGTCCCCGGGTTGTGGAAGCGTTTGATCTCCTCGAAGACCTCCTCCGCGCTGTCGAAGGTGAAGTCCTCCTCGTACCCCATGGCGCGGGCGACGCCGGCGATCAGCCGCCAGTCGGCGGTGGCCTCGCCGGGCGCGTCGGCGGCGGGGCGGGCGAGGGTGAGGTTGCGTTCGCTGTTGATGAGGACGCCCTCGGTCTCGGTCCACAGGGCGCCGGGCAGGACCACGTCGGCGTAGGCGTTGGTCTCGGTGTCGGCGAACACGTCCTGGGTGACGACGAACTCGGCGGCCTCCAGGCCCTCGATGACGGTGCGGCGGTTGGCGACGGAGGCGACCGGGTTGGTGCAGATGATCCAGCAGGCCTTGATCTCGCCGTCGGCCATCTTCCGGAACATCTCGACGGTCCCCTTGCCGACGCCGTCGGCGCGGATCGTGCCGGGTGCCAGGCCCCACGCCTGCTCGACGAAGGCGCGGTCGGCGTCGACCAGGACCGAGCGCTGGCCGGGCAGCCCCGGGCCCATGTAGCCCATCTCCCGGCCGCCCATGGCGTTGGGCTGCCCGGTGAGCGAGAACGGTCCGCTGCCGGGGCGGCAGATCTTCCCGGTCGCGAGGTGCAGGTTGATCAGCGCGTTGGTGTTCCAGGTGCCGTGGGTGGACTGGTTGAGGCCCATGGTCCAGCAGCTGGTCCACTCCCCCGCCTCGCCGATCAGCCGGGCCGCGGCGCGCAGGTCCGCCTCGGGGATCCCGGTGATCTTTGAGACGGTGGCGGGCGGGTAGTCGGCGAGGAACTCCGGCATCGCCTCCCAGCCCTCGGTGTACGCGGCGACGAAGCCGGGGTCGGTGTGCCCGTTCTCGTGCAGGAGGTGCAGCAGGCCGTTCAGGAGGGCGAGGTCGGTGCCGGACCTGACCTGGAGGAAGAGGTCGGCCTTTGCGGCGGTGGCGGTGCGGCGCGGGTCGACGACGATCAGCTTCGCGCCCGCCTTCACCCGGTCCATCATCCGCAGGAAGAGAATGGGGTGGCAGTCGGCCATGTTGGCGCCGATGACCAGGAACACGTCCGCCTTGTCGAGATCCTCGTAGGAGCCGGGCGGGCCGTCGGCACCGAGGGAGAGCTTGTAGCCGGTGCCGGCGCTGGCCATGCACAGCCGGGAGTTCGACTCGATGTTGTTGGTGCGCAGGTAGCCCTTGGTCAGCTTGTTGGCGAGGTACTGGGCCTCGAGGCTCATCTGGCCGGAGACGTAGAGGGCGACCGCGTCCGGGCCGTGCTCGTCGACGACGGCGCGCAGCCGCCGCGCGGTCTCCGCGACCGCCGTGTCCACGGCCGTCGGGACGGCCTCCTCGCCCCGCTCGGGCCGCAGCAGGGCGGTGGTCAGGCGGCCGGGTGCGGCGAGCATGTCGGCGGTGGTGGCGCCCTTGGTGCACAGCCGCCCGGAGTTCGCGGGGTGCTCCTTGTCCCCGGCGGCCTTCAGGACGGTACGCCGGCCGTCGGGGCCCGTGCCGACGTCCAGGACCATGCCGCAGCCGACCCCGCAGTACGAACAGACGGTCCGCACCTTGTCGGTACCGGTGCTGCGCGAGTCCGGCGCGGCCACGGGCGCCCCCTGTTCCTGCTGGTCAGCCTCTTCCGTTCGGCCTCGACCGTATGTACGGCTGATTACGCCGGCGTCACCGCTCCCGATCAACGGGGGTTAAGCCCGCCGCACAGACCCGCTCCGGGCGATGTGAGCGGACCCGTACGAGATGCGCCGCCCGGCGACCTGTTGCACGATGAGGGCGGCCGTGGGCGGGGGCAGGCGAGGAGGACCGGGTGGACAGGGACACCTCCCCACGACGACCGGCCGCCCCCGCGAAACCGGCCTCCCCGGCCGTCTCAGGCACGCCCGCCTCCACCCCGGCCGCCACCACCCGTGCCGCCTCCGGCACGCCCGCCACCACCCCGGCCGCCTCCGCCATGACCACCTCCGCCGCCGCGTCGACCCCGGGTGCGCCGCCCGGCGCCATCGGCTACGTGGATCTGCTGCGCGGCATCGTGGAGGACTCCGGCGCCGGGTTCGCCGTCCTCGACACCGACCTGCGCTATCTGTACGTGAACCCGCACATGGCCCGGATGACCGGTCTGCCCGCCGCCGCGTACATCGGGCACCGGCTGAACGAGGTGCTGCCGCACATCCAGCGCTCCGAGCAGGTGCTGCGGGACATCCTGCGCGACGGACGCCCGCGCGAGACGGTCGTCACCGGGCGGACCTGGGTGGACTCGCCGTACCAGGTCCGGGAGTGGCGCTGTGTGTACCACCGGCTCGTGGACGGCTCGGGCAAGGTGGTGGGCGTCGCCGGGGTGGGCCTGGAGATCAGTGAGCCGCAGCAGTACGTGTACGAGCTGGAGCGGGCCCACCGGCGGCTGGCGCTGCTGGACGCGGCCGCGTCCCGGATCGGCACCGGCACCGACGTCGCCGGGACCTGCCGGGAGCTGGCCGAGTTCGTGGTACCGGAACTGGCGGACGCGTCCGGGGTGGAGCTCACGCCCCCGGACACCGCGTCGGCGCGGCGGACGCCGACCCGGCTCGTGGCGTACGCCACCCGTCCCGGGCTGGTGTCCGGCCTGGCCGCGCTGGACGCCGGCGGTGAGCTGGTCGGCTGGCCGCGCGGTACCGGTACCCGGCGGAACCTGGCGGCGGGCCGGGTGTGGCGGCGCGACGGGATCACCGAGGCGCAGTGGCGGTCGCTGATCCCGCGCTGGCCGCCGGCCCGGGCGTGTCTGGCCGCAGGGGTGCACTCGGTGCTCCTCGCCCCGCTGGTCTCGGACGGCCGGGTCCTCGGCATCCTGATGCTGGCCCGGGCCGGCGAGTCGGCGCCGTTCTCGGCCGAGGACGCCACGGTGGCCCGCGAACTCGCCGCCCGCGCGGCCCGTGCCCTGGACCGGGCGGTCCGCTTCGAGCGTGAGCACACCATGGCCCTGGAGCTCCAGCGGGCCCTGCTGGCCGAGCCGGGCCAGCTGCAACGGCACGCCGGTGTGGAGACGACCGCGCGCTACCGGCCCGCCGACGACGGTTCGCTGATCGGCGGTGACTGGTACGACGTCCTGACCCTGCCCGACGGCCGGACGATGCTGGTCATCGGGGACGTGATGGGCCACGGCGTGGACGCGGCGGTCGCCATGAGCCACTACCGTTCGACCCTGCGTGCCCTGGCCCTCGCGGGTCTCTCACCGCGCCGGATCCTCCAGCACGCGGACCGGATGGTCGCCGACTCCGGCTTCGAGCGGGTGGCCACCTGCTTCCTGGCGCTCGGCGACTCGGCGGTCGCCACCCTGACCTATGCCAGCGCCGGCCACCTGCCGCCGGTCTGGCTCGCCCCCGGCGGTTCGATGCACCTGGTCCCGGTGCCGGTCGGGCCGCCGCTCGGCAGCGGGCTCGGCCGGTACGAGCAGCGGGTCACCCCGGAGCGCGGCGGGGTGCTGCTGCTGTACACCGACGGGCTGGTGGAGCGGCGCGGCGAGGACATCGACCGTGGTCTGGCGCGGCTGACGGAGCTGTCGCTGTGCCCCACCGACCCGCTGGACAAGATCGTCGACACGGTCCTGGCCCGCCTCGCGACCGGATCCGAGGACGACATCGCGCTGCTCGCGGCCCGGGCCGTGAACTCCTGATCCCGCTGTCAGTTGATCCCGCTGTAGTTGATCCCGCTGTAGTTGATCCCGCTGTAGTTGATCCCGCTGTCAGTCGTAGGTGAGCACCATGCGGAAGCGCGCGGCCCCGGTGAGCATCTTCCGGTAGGCCTCGTCCGCCTGCTCCAGCGGCACGGTCTCGATCGTCGGACGGATCCCGTGCAGGGCGCTGAACTCCATGGTGTCCTGCACGTCCCGCGCCGTGCCGGAGGGGTGGCCGCGGACCACCCGGGCGCCCATGATCAGCTGGAACGGGGTGATCCCGAGGGGCTCGGGGTCGGCGCCGATCACCACCAGTTCGCCGCGGGGTGCCAGCCCGTCCACGGCTGCCGAGATGGCCTTGGAGTTGCCCGCGGTGGCGAGGACGACCTTGGCGGCGCCGAGCGACCGGAGGGCCTCGGCGACGGGGGTGCCGGCCGTGGAGTCGACGTAGTGGTGGGCGCCGAGCTGCTTGGCGAAGTCCGCCTTCTCGGGGCCGCGGGCGACGGCCACCGTCTCGAAGCCCATGGCCACCGCGTACTTGACGCCGAGGTGGCCGAGCCCGCCGAGACCGACGACGGCGACCAGGTCGCCGGGTTCGGCGGTGCTGCGCCTGAGCCCGTTGAAGGTGGTCACGCCCGCGCAGGCCAGGGGGCCGGCGTCGGCCGCGGTCAGCGCGTCCGGGATCCGGGCCAGGGCGTCGACCGGCGCGATCACCTTCGTGCCGAAGCCGCCGTCGTAGGCCCAGCCGGGCGTCTTCATGGTGTCGCACACGATGAAGTCGCCTTGCCGGCAGGGCTTGCAGTGGCCGCAGCTGCCGCCGAACCAGCCGACCGCCACCCGGTCGCCGACGGCCCACCCCCAGTCCTCGATGCCGTCGCCGATCTCCTCGATCCGCCCGGCGATCTCGTGTCCGGGCACCACGGGGAACGTGATGCCCGGTACGCCTGCGTCCACGAAGAGGGTGTCGCTGTGGCAGATGCCGCAGGCCTCCACCGCGATCCGCACATGACGCGGTCCCGGCCGGGGCACCTCCCGCTCGACGATCTCGAACGACCCGCCCGCGGCGGACACCTGCGCGACTCGGTAGGTACTCATGACGTCTCTCCCGGAGCGGGTACGACGGAAACGGCCTGAACCCCTTCCCCCAGCACACCAGCTCCGGACCGATCACGCGCGCCGAGCCCTGATCACGAGGTGATGCCGTTGTACTGGTCCCAGGTGTAGGAGAGGTCGGGTGCGGCGGGCTTGCCCGGCCAGGCGAAGTAGTCCCAGACGAGTTCGGCGGGGTTGGTGGCGAGGTAGCCACGGCCGGGCAGGTCGTCGGCGTCGTCCCAGGCCCAGGGCGGGTTGGCCGCGTCGGTGTCACAGGCGCCGTTGGCCGGGCCGAGGACCCCGCCCGCGCCGCACTTGGCGCCGTAGGGGTTGGAGCTGTCGTCGCCGGCGAAGTTGTCCGGCGTCGCGAACAGCGTGGTGAGGGTGCGGTTCGCCCACATGCCGTTCGCGGCGAAGACGTCGGTCAGCGTGTACTGCACGTCCCGGTCGTTCGAGCCGGACGGCACCTCGGCGGTGGAGCCGGGGTAGTAGACGATGCCGTCGCCGCTCGCGTACTGGCTGCGCTCCTGGGACAGGTAGCCCTCGGCCCAGGCGGCGTGCGTGTTGGGCTGCTGGGTGGTGAACGGGCGGCCGTGGCCGTCGTCGTGCGGGTCGCCCTGGAGCTTCAGGGTGCCGTCGACGCTCTCCTGGCCGCTGGTGAAGTCGCTGCCGGCGGGCACCCAGGAGTAGAAGTTGCTGTGCGCGACCGTGATGGCGGCCTTCAACTGGCCGTGCGCGGAACCGTCGTTGGCGACGACGACCAGGACGCCCTCGGAGTCGTTCTCGTGCTCGGTGAGGTCCTCCTGGTAGTTGTCGAGGACGCCGTCCGACCAGTCCCGGGGGTGGAAGTACGTGTACAGCAGGTAGGAGAAGGACGGGGTCTGGACGACCGAGTAGTAGACGTGGGCGGCGAGCGGGAACTGGCTGGTGTTCTCCCAGTTGTCGCGCCCGTTGAGGTCGCCGTCGTAGTCGTACGACGTGATGTAGTCGGACTTGCCGCCGAGCGCGGTCTCGCCGGTGGAGTCGACGTCCTGGAAGTTGACCGGGGCCCACCACTGGGCGAGGGCGGCGCGGTCGGCGGCGGCGTCCGCGCGGGCCGGTGCGGGCTGGGTGAGGGCGACACCGCACAGCGCGGCGAGGGCGGCCGTCAGGGCGAGGGATCTGCGTCGGGTCAGAGGCGTCCGAGAACGGTGCGGGCGGCTGGTTGCCACGGTTCCTCCGGGAGCGGCGAAGGGAACCGGCGCGCCGGTGAACTCGACGTACCGGTAAGGGAGTTGGCGCTACGTTCCGGTGGTGCGGGTGGTGCCGCGCGTACGATACAGCGCGTCGTCCGCGCGGCGGCAGGTGCTCAGCAGGTGAGGGTGCCCCGGCGCAGCGCGTGTCCGTTGTCGTTGCTGTCGTCGGACCACCAGACGGGCTTGGTCCCGCCGCTGCACGCGTCGGAGCCGGAGACGGCGAAGCCCTCGTTGTTGAAGTCGTCCATGCCGGTGGGGCGGTTGTGGATCGCCGTGGTGGCGAACACGCCGGACGAGTCGATCCCCAGGGTCCGGTGCTGGCCGGAGCAGGTGTCGTCGCAGACCGCCCACAGCCGGGAGGCCTGCGGTTCCCACTGGAGTTCCATCACGCCGGCCATGCCGCTGCCGACGGACGCGACGCGGGTGAAGGTGCCGCCGTCCTCGAGGACGTAGCCGTAGATCATGCCGGTGCCCTCGACGCCGACGAAGAACACCCCGCCGGCGTGGGAGCCGTAGGTGTTCGGGTCGTAGGCCGTGCCGGTGGAGGCGTCCTTGAACCCGGCGGCGGTCAGGGTGGCGTCCGGGACCCAGGTGATGCCTTCGAGGCCCAGGTTGGCGCCGACGGCCGGCAGGTCGGAGGTCAGGTTCCATTCGGCGGAGGCGCTGATGGTGGTGGCGGTGCCGCTCACGTCGTACTTCAGGACGGACAGGCGGCTGGTGCCGGAGGAGTCCGCGTTGCGCTCGCTGCTGACGTAGACGCCCCCGGCGGAGCCGGCGCCGGTCAGGGTGACGCCCTCGTCGTCGGGCGTGCCGGAGCCGCCCGGGAAGCGGAGGGCCTTGCCGGAGGTCCAGCCGTTCGCGGTGTCGGCCTTCCAGGCGGTGGAGCCGTTCGGCACCAGTCGCCAGAGCCTGCCGCTGTTCTGTGCCGCCCACATCACGCTCCCCTCCTGGTAGAGGCCGCTCATGTCGGAGCCGAACGCGTTCTTGGTGTCGGCGGTCGCGACGGCGCTGCCGCCCGGCCACGCGGTCGCCGAGACGCCGCCGGAGCCGCAGGCGTTGGCGGCGCCGAGGGTCACCGCGGCCTGCCCGAACGAGCCGCTGCCGTCGGGGCAGCGCGACCAGGAGGGGTCGGAGTGCTGGGTCCAGCCGAAGCTGTCGACCAGGGTGGTGCCGTCCGCGAGGTAGAGGCGTGCCTCGTCGTCGGAGCCCAGACCGAAGGAGCTGTGCACGTCGAAGGCCGCGAAGCCGCCGGGTGCGAGCGTGGTGCCGGAGGCTATCGCGTACTTCGAGCTGTCGTTGTCGTCCTTGAGGATCCATCCGGAGATGTCGACGGTGGCCGTGCCCTGGTTGTAGAGCTCCACCGAGTCGTTGACGCTCCCGGTGGTCACCACTTCGTTGATCCGGATGCCGTCGGCCGCCGCCGCCCGGGCCGGAGCCGCGGTCAGGGCGCCGACGACGAGCGTCGGACCGGCGGCGGCGACGAGCAGAACACGGAGGCTGCGACGCCACCGGCGAGCGCGTGATTCGGTCACGGGTTCCGTCCTGGGGGTTCCGTTGTGACAGGCCGCCAGGACCCTTCCTACGTGGCTCGAACGCCCGCCTTCGCGCAGGTGAGGACGTTATGAACGGTGGGCGAACCACCAAGATCGGCGCGCCGGGCGGGTGGTGGCCGTCCAGAGGGTGGCGAGCAGGTCGAGTTCGGCGGCCACCGGCGTCTCGTGCACGTCCAGCAGGAGCACGGGGTGCGGCATGGGATGCGCGGCGGCGGGCGGCGCCGCCATGAGCAGCGCCGCCGTCACCATCGTGGCGATCCCGGCCGGCATGCGCAGCGCATGCGACAGTGAGATCGGCAGGCGGTTCGTCAGAACGCGAACTCTCCGCCGTAGTCGGTGGCGTGGTCGCGGTAGACGGTGTGGTGGTGGATCTTGCTCGTGTAGACCACGCCGTCCTGGCAGACGAACTCGATCCAGACTCCCGGGCCGTCGATGCGGACGTAGTCGCCCTGGGCGCTCAGGTCGGTGCTGCCGGAGTAGGAGATGTAGGTGTCGTCCAGCTCCGACTCGTAGGTGCTCAGCACCGAGGCGGCGGTGGTGTCGTCGGCCACGTCGACCCACGGCTTCATGGCGTCGAGGACCAGTTCCCGTTGTTCGTCGGTGAGTTCGCTGACCTTGAGTCCTTCCTTGGTGGTCGGGAAGCCGCCGTCGTCGTCCGGGCCGAGCAGCACGTCGCTGAACGACTCGGAGAGTTTCGCCTCCGTCAGCTCGTCGTCGCTCAGGCTGTCGACCATGGCCTTCATCCCGTCGTACATCCCCGACAGGGGCGCGTACGACGTGCCGTCGTCGTCGGTCCAGCTGGTCGGCTCCACTCCGACGAAGTAGGGGGTGGTGCCCTCGACCTCGCCGTCCTTGTAGGTGAGGTTCAGAGCGAGGTGGTGGCCGCCGAAGTGCAGCTGCCAGGTGCCGCTGGTGCCCGGGGTGCCGAGGAACGCCAGGTAGTAGTTGCCGCTGCCGTAGCCACTGGCGGTCTCGCCCAGGTAGTCGTCGGCCTTCAGGATCTGGGTGATCTGGTCGTACCCGCTGTCGCTGCCGGTGCCGGCCGCCGCCTCGATCACCGCCTTGGCCGCGGTGAGCTGTTCGTCGCTGAGGGAGCCGAGCTCGATGCCGACCCGGCAGGTCGAACCGCACGGGAGGTTCGACCAGGCGGTGGCGTTGGCCTCGGTGAAGTCGAGGAGCACGGCCGACTGCTGGTCGCTGTCGAGCGTGTCCAGGAAGGCGTCGGCCGCGTCGACCACGTCGGAGACGGACGAGGAGGCGTCGGACGCGGCGTCGGACGTGGCGTCGGACGTGGCACCCGCCGTCGCGCCGGAGGATGAGTCACCGGTCGCCGCGTTCGCGTTCACGTAGACGGCCCCGAAAAGCAGTGCCGTGCCTGCCGCGAAGGCCACACCTGCGCGCTTCCACTTGCTCTTCGTCCTGCGGTGAGTGTTGATCTCTGGCACTTTGACGACCCTTTCGAAGGAGGGTGTGCGGGAATTCCGGAAATGGTTCCGGTGAATGGGGGCGGCGGCCGATCGGCCCGATTTCCTCGCCCGCTGTCTGGACGACGTAAAGAACACCAGCCGCCGCTATGGGTGCCATCGACCGGCTCTCGGACCTGCCTATGGTTTCCTGTGGCGGGCGCCGGACAATTTCAGTTTTCCCGTCTCGGCTTCACCGTCGGCGGGTTCACATACACGAACTTCGCGCACATGTATGTTCGGGGCCCCGCCAGACATGCAAGACTCCCCCAACTTCCCTGCACATCGGTCCAGTTGGAGAGGAAGCCCCCCATGCGCATGTCCCGAAGAGCCGTACTGGCCACCGCAGGCGGCGCCGTGGCGTACGCGGCGGCGCCGCAGTCCGCGCAGGCGTGCGACGATCCGGTGCCGGCGGCCACCGGACAGGAGCTGCGCGCGGCCGCCGACTACGCGGTGGAGAAGGTGCGTTCGGTCGCCCCCGGGGTGAGCGCGTTCCCGGTCGGGACCAGATTCGAGAAGTGGGTGTACTCCCAGAACGGCGACTGGGTAGGCGGTTTCTGGCCCGGTGTCCTGTGGATGAGCTGGCTGCACAGCGGGGACGACACCCTGCGCGCCCTCGCCCTCGACTCCGCGGCGCGGCTCGCCCCCCGCCGCCACGACACCGGCACCCACGACCTGGGCTTCCTGTTCACGCCCTCCTGGGTCACCGCCTGGCGGCTGACCGGCGACACCTCCTGGCGGGACGGCGCCGTGCAGGCCGCCCGCTCGCTGCTCCAGCGCTACAACCCGCGCGGCCGCTACCTGCGCGCCTGGGGCGCGCTCGGCACCCCCGACAACGCGGGCCGCATGATCATCGACACGATGATGAACCTCGACCTGCTCGTCTTCGCCGCCCGGGAGACCGGCGAGAGCGCCTTCCTGGACGCGGCCGTGGGACACGCGCGGACCACCCGGCGCCTCTTCCCGCGCCCCGACGGGTCCATCCCGCACGTCTACGACCTCGACCCGGCCACCGGCACCCCCATCGGTCCGAACACGGTCCAGGGCTACAGCCCCACCTCGGCCTGGGCCCGCGGCCAGGCCTGGGGCGTCTACGGCTTCACCACCATGTACCGGCGCACCGGCGACCACGAGTTCCTCGACACCGCGCGCAGGCTCGCCGACTACGCCGTCCAGGCCCTCGGCGCGGACCACGTGCCCGTCTGGGACTACCGCGCCCCGCAGCAGCCGTACGACATCAAGGACGCCTCCGCCGGGGCCGTGACGGCCTGCGGGCTGCTCGACCTGGCCGCCGCCACCGGCCACCGCCCCTACCGCGCCACGGCCCTCCGGATACTGGGCGCGCTGTGCCGGACCTGCCTGACCACCCGGTCGGCCCGTGCCGAGGCCGTGGTCGCCCGCTGCACCCGCAACCGCCCCGCCGAGGACGGCATCGAGATCTCCCTCCCCTACGCCGACTACTACCTTCTGGAGGCGATCCTGCGCGTCCTGCACCCCCGTGAGCTGGACCGGGCGATCGATCTGTCGACGGTCTGACGGCCCGGCCGGCGCCGGCGTCAACACCCGGTGCCGGCCGGGCTGCGAAAGAGTTTCGGAAACGTGCCGGTGACATGACGGTATCGCGTCCCAATACTGACTCCAGCCGACTCAGGACTCTCTTCGATCCGCATTCGCATTCCCCTGAGACGGCGGGGCGCGAAAGGGTTTCGGATTTCATGAAGACATGGGCGAGAAAGGCTCTCGCGGCTGCGTCAGCCACAGCCATGGGCGTGGCACTGGCCATCGCCTCCACGACCACGGCCTCGGCGTACCAGCCGAGCCCGGCCAGCCTGTACACGGCGACCGACGCCGCCGCCTGCAACAAGAGCCCGTGCGTGCTCTACCCGAAGTCGGCGCAGCTGCCGAGCGGGCGCATCGTGGCCACGTTCGAGGACAGCGAGACCGCTCCGGTGGGGCAGACGCTGCCCGTGTACAGGAGCGACGACGACGGCACCACGTGGGCGAAGCTCTCCGACGTGAAGGCTCCGGCGTACCTCTCCGGCGACTCCAGGTACGCGAAGTACACGAGCAACTGGACCAACCCGTACCTCTACGTCCTCCCGCAGGCCGTGGGCGGCCTGAGCGCGGGCACGCTGCTGCTCGCGAGCGCCCACATCGTCAGTCCCTTGGACGACGAGGTGGCGGAAGGGCCGGAGCTCCCGCAGGCGGCGAGGCCGAGAGCCGCCATCACGGTGACCGCTGCCACGGCCGCACGTCGGCGTCTCGGCGCCCACGGGGTGCCGAGCGACAGGAAGTTCGACGGGTTGCCGACGATGTCCTTCGCGTCGCCCTTGCCGCCGGACAGCGCCGGGAAGGCGAGGTAGCCGAGGTCCTTCTTCGCGAAGTCCGGCGCGGCCTTGACGATGTTGGCGTACTCCCAGGTGCCCATCAGCTCCATGCCGGCCTTGCCGGTGTAGAGCAGCGCGGTGGCGGCGCCCTGGTCGTAGGTGACGGAGGAGGCGTTGTCGCCGAAGGCCCCCGCCCTGGCGAGCTCCTGGAGGCAGGGACAAGAAGGGGAAATCACTCGGTTACGAAAGTCTTTCGCACCGGAGTCCGCGTCATCTGCGCCAGATCTTCCGGTACGCCTCCTGGTACCCCGTCGGTTCCCAGGTGTGGGCGCCGTGGGAGTTCTCGGCGGTGGAGACGTGGACGGGGGCCGCGTATCCGCTGGCCGGGGCGTGCGAGAAGGCGCGGTTGAACTCGTCGACGATCTGCCAGCCCTGCTGGCTCAGCGGCTCGGGGACGGTGGCGGACTGGTACTGGCGGCTGTTGATCCGCTGGAAGGCGGAGGGGTCGCCGTCACCCGCGCCGATGTTGTACGGCGGCCCCGCACCGGGCGCGCCGGCCGCGCGGAAGGCGGGCGCCGCGTCGGCGAAGTAGAGGTCGTTGATGGCGACGGAGTGGGTCCAGCGGCCGCCGAAGCGGGACATCAGCGCGGCGGTCTCGCGCGGGGTGCGGGCGCTCGCGTCGGGGATCGGGATGTTCTCGTACGCCAGGACGCGCACGCCCCGGCAGGTGGCGAGTTCCGCCGTGATCAGCCGGGACTTGGTGCGGGCGAACGGGATCGAGTCGTCGGTGAAGACCACGGCCCCGGCCCGCCCGCGCGCGTCGGCGATGATCCAGCGGGCGCTGACGCGGGCGACGTCCCGGACGTGCGTGGTGACGTTGCTGAACAGCGGCGGCCGCCGGCTGGGTCCCGGCGCGGCGACCGCGTGCCAGCCGACCAGCGGGATGTGCAGGGCGGTGGCGCGGGCGACCTGCTGCGAGGTGGTGCCGGGGTCGAAGCCGGCGACGACGACACCGGCGGGTCTGAGCGCGACCGCCTGGCCCATCGCCGCCTGGATGCCGGCCGGGGTGCCGCCGCCGTCGATCACCCGGACGTTCCAGCCGACGACCCGCGCCGCCTGGCGCACGCCTTGCAGGGCGCCGGCGACACCGGGGTTGGTCATGGTCTGGGCCACGTAGACGAGGGACTTGCCGGACACCGCGGGCGGGCCGGTGGTGGGTCCGTTCCAGGGCACGTCGGTGCGCTCCGCGCGCGCGACGGCGGTGCGGGCGGTGTCGTAGGCGGCGGGGCAGCCGCTCGGGCCGGACGCCGGCTCCCCGGGGACGTGCCGCGCGGAACCGCGTTCGCAGCCCGCCAGCACGCTCACCGTGGCCAGGAGGGCGGCCGCGCACCGGGCGAACCGGCCGGGCCGGGGCCCGGGGTGCCGCCTCGGCGCCCCGGTCGCGGGGCGCGCCGTACCGGGGTTCATCCGGCGCCGCCTTCCGCCGGTTCGGCGGGTTCCGGCAGGTCGGGCGGGCGGCCGGCGCCGGTGCGCAGCCGCCGGGCCGCGTAGCCCGACAGGCCCACGGCGATCAGCAGGGTGCCGCCGTAGAAGAGCGGCACGGTCCAGAAGTCGGCGCCGAGCTGGCCGATGCCGGTGAGGCCCACGGCGAGGACCGCGACGGCGACGACCGTACCGAGGACGTTGGGGCGGCCGGGCCGGACCGCCGTCGAACCGAGGAGGGCACCGGTGAAGGCGGGCAGCAGGTAGTCGAGGCCGACGCTGGGGTTGCCCTGTTGCTGCTGGGCGGCGAGCAGTACCCCGGCCAGTCCGACGACGAGCCCCGCCGCGGTGAACGCGTACACCGTGCAGGCGCGGGTCCGGATGCCGACCAGTTCGGCCGCGCGCGGGTTGGAGCCGACGACGTACAGGTACCGGCCGAGCGGCAGCCGCTCCAGCACGAGCCAGAGGACGGCGGCGAGGGCGACGACGTAGCAGGCGGGCACCGGCAGGCCGAGGAACGTGGAGTCGTACAGGTCGGTGAAGGCGGGTGGCAGGCCTCCGGGGCCCGGCACGATCCGGCCGCCGCCGGTGACCCAGCCGGTGACCGCGTACATCATGCTGCCGGTGCCCAGGGTGGCGATGAAGGAGTCGATCCGGCCGAACTCCACGACGATCCCGTTGAGGACCCCGGCGACGCCGCCGCCCACCACCACGGCGAGGCAGGCGGACGGCCAGGGCCAGCCCTCGTCCACGATCAGCTTCATCACCATGACGTGGGCGAGGCCCAGGCCGTAGCCGAGGGACAGGTCGAACGCGCCGGTGACGATGGGGACCGTCGCGGCGAGAGCGAGGACGGCCGGGATCGCCTGGGTGGACAGGATCGCGTCGACGGTGTCGAGAGTGGGGAAGGTCCGGGGCAGCGCGAGCGAGAAGACCAGCACGAGGAGGCAGGTGAGCGCCGACAGGCCGTAGGAGCCGACCAGATGCCCGCCGCGGGGTGTGCGGCCGGTCATGCGCGGTGGCCGGTGCCGGGCGGGGGCGTCGCCGAGGCGGCCCGGGTGAGTCCCGCGGCGGTCAGCGTGGCGCCGCTCAGCTCGGCCGCCACCGTTCCGCGGACGAGGACGAGGGCGCGCCGGCAGAAGGCCGCGACCTCCTCGACGTCGGTGGAGACGAGCAGGACCGCGAGCCCCCGGGCGAGGGCGTCGTCGAGCAGGCGGTGGATCGCGTCCTTCGCGCCGACGTCGACGCCGGCGGTGGGCTCCTCCAGGATCAGCAGCCGGGGGCCGGTGCGCAGCCAGCGGCCGAGCACGACCTTCTGCTGGTTGCCGCCGGACAGGGTGGCGACGGGTGCCTCGGTGTCGCGGGGGCGCACCGCGAGTCTCCCGATCAGTGCGGCGGCCTCGGCCCGTTCCCGGCGCGGGCTGATCCGGCGCAGGGCCGGGACCCCGTCGGCGCGGGGGTTGGCGAGGAGGTTCTCCCGCACGGTCAGCCGGGGCAGGCAGCCCTCCCTGAGCCGGTCGCCGGGGACCAGGCCGACACCGCGGGCGACGGCGTCGGCGACCGTGCGGGGTCGGTAGGGCCGGCCGGCGAGGGTGGCGGCGCCGCCGAGGACGGGCAGGGCGCCGGCGACGGCCCGGCCGAGTTCGACGTGCCCGGCTCCGGAGAGGCCGACGAGGCCGACGCACTCGCCGGACCGCAGGGTCAGGCCCACCGCGTGGGTGCCGGCGGTGCGGAAGCCGTCGAGGGCGAGGACGACCGGTCCTGCCGGGCGGGCGGGGGCGGGCCGGCCGGCCGGGGGCTGCCCGCCGGTGATGTCGTGGACGAGACGGGCGGGCCCGTGACCGGCCAGCGCGCCGTGGCTGACCAGCCGTCCGTCACGCAGGACGGCGAACATGTCGGCGACCTCGTGGACCTCGTCGAGGCGGTGGCTGACGTAGAGGACCGCGTGACCCCGGTCGCGCAGGCCGTGCAGGACGGCGAAGAGCCGGGCGCGGTCGGCGGCCGGCAGGCGGGCGGTGGGCTCGTCCAGGACGAGGAGGCGCGCGTCGACCGCGAGGGCGCGGGCGAGGGCGACCAGGGTGCGCTCGGCGGGGGCGAGCCGGGCAACGGACTCGTCGGGGTCGAGGTGCGCGGCGACGGTCCGCAGCGCCCCGGCACAGCGCTCCCGGGTGCGGCGCCAGGAGATCAGTCCGGCACGGCGCGGATATCCGCAGCCGAGGGCGATGTTCTCGGCGACCGTCATCCAGTCCACGAGTCCCAGGTCCTGGTGGATGAAGGACATCGCCCGGCCGGCGGCGCGGCTGCCGAGCGGCTGCCCGGTGACGGTGACGCGGCCCGCGTCGGGGCGGTGGACGCCGGCGAGCACCTTGATGAGCGTGGACTTCCCGGCGCCGTTGGGTCCGAGCAGGGCCAGCACGCTGCCGGGATGCACGTCGAGGTCGACCCCGGCCAGTGCGAGGGTCCCGCCGAACCGCTTGACGAGCCCGCGGATGCGGACCACGGGTTCCGCCGCGACGGGGGGAGCCGTGTCCTGACCGGCAGCGTCACACACGATAAGAAATTACATCAATTCATACGACTCAGGACGCCTGTCGGGATCTCACACGCCGTCGACGCCGCATTCGGCCCAGATGACCTTGCCCTCGGGCAGGTGCCTGGTGCCCCAGGCCCTGGCCAGCTGGGCGACCAGGAAGAGGCCCCGGCCGCCCTCGTCGGTGCTGGCCGCCCGGCGCAGGTGGGGGGCGGTGTTGCTGCTGTCGAGGACCTCGCAGATCAGGGTGCGGTGGTGCAGGAGCCGTACCCGGACGGGCCCGGAGCCGTGCCGGATGGCGTTGGTGACCAGTTCGCTCAGGATCAGCTCCATGGCGAACGCGGCCTCGTCGAGGCCCCATTCGGCTAGTTTGGCGAGGGCGGCGGCACGGACCTCGCCGACCACGGCCGGGTCGGGGTCGAGCTCCCAGACGGCCATCCGGCCGGGGCCGAGGGCGTGGGTGCGGACCACCAGCAGGGCGATGTCGTCGCAGGGGTGGGCGGGCGCCACCCGGTCCAGGATGGCCCGGCAGGTCTCCTCGGGGGTGCGCTCGGGGCGGTCGGCCACGGCGTCGCGCAGCTGTCCGAGTACGGCGTCCACGTCACGGTGGCGGTCCTCGATCAGTCCGTCGGTGTACAGGATCAGCTGGCTGTCCTCCGGCAGGTCGACCTCGACGGCGTCGAAGGGCAGTCCGCCGAGGCCGAGCGGGGGGCCGGCGGGCAGGTCGGGGTAGGAGACGCTGCCGTCGGGGCGGACCAGCGCGGGCGGCGGGTGACCGGCGCGGGCCATCGCGCAGCGTTGCGTGGTGGGGTCGTAGACGGCGTACAGGCAGGTGGCGCCGATGATGCCGGACCCCTCGCCGTCGGGGTCGTCGCGGTCCAGCCGGCCGACCAGGTTGTCCAGGTGGGTGAGCACCTCGTCGGGCGGGAAGTCGAGTTCGGCGAAGCTGCGGGCGGCGGTGCGCAGCCGGCCCATGGTGGCGGCGGACAGCATGCCGTGGCCCACGACGTCGCCGACGAGCAGGCCGACCCGGGTGCCGGAGAGCGGGATGACGTCGTACCAGTCACCGCCCACGTCCGACTCGGCGGGCAGGTAGCGGTGGGCGATCTCGACCGCGTCCTGCTCGGGCAGCCCGTGCGGCAGCAGCCTGCGCTGGAGGGCCAGGACCATCGAGCGTTCATGGGTGTACCGGCGGGCGTTGTCGATGGAGAGGGCGGCACGGGTGGCCAGCTCCTGCGCCAGCGAGCGGTCGTCGTCGCCGAAGGGGGCGGAACCCTGGCCGCGGTAGAAACTGGCGATGCCCAGCACGACCCCGCGGGCCACCAGCGGTACGGCGACGAGCGAGTGCACGTGGGCCAGCAGCCGCTCGGTGTGCTCGGGATCCTGCGCGAGCCAGCCGGCGGCGACCTGGAGGTCCGGCTCCAGCTCCGCCCGGCCGTGGGTGAGACAGCGCAGCTGCGGGGTGGCGGGGCCGAAGTCGATGCGCTTGCCGACCGGGGTGAAGGGCAGGCCGTCCCGGACTCCGTGCACCACCGTCCGGCGCAGGTCGGCGAGCGGGTCGTCGGCCTCCTCGCCGCGCAGCACGGCGTCGGGCAGGTCGACGGTGACGAAGTCGGCCAGGTTCGGTACGGCCGTCAGCGCCAGTTCCTCGGCGGTCCGGCGGACATCGAGCGTGGTGCCGATCCGGGTGCTGGCCTCGGACAGCAACTCCAGCCTGCGCCGGGCCGCCAGGGCATAGGCCCCGACCTCGGGCTCCCCGAACAGCACGAGCCGCCTGGGCCCGTCGGGGGGCCCGGGAACCGCGGGCGGAGCCAGGGGGCCGGCAGCGACGGGCCTACGAGGGCCGGACGCGACCGGCGGACGAGGGCCGGGCGCGGTGGTGGGTGAAGAGCCGGACGCGGGGGTGGGCGGAGAGCCGGACGCGGGGGTGGGC
>NZ_LBMU02000006.1 GCF_001005085.2 Streptomyces humi | reverse complement strand
TCACCGCATCGAACAACGCGCTGCTGTACTGGATCCCCGCCTTCAACGTCCCGTCGTCCGACTCCTCCAGCATGACCCACAGGTCGAAGGCCACGGCGATCTGCGCGGCCGAGGAGTCCGGGTTGTCGGCGGCCTCGGTGGTGCCCTGGCCGCCTTCGGTGCCGTAGCTGAAGAACACCTGGAAGAGCGGGGTGCGCGAGCGGTCGCGCTCGACGACCAGCTCGTCCACCAACTGCTCGAAAGGCAAGTCCTGGTGCGCGTAGGCGCCGAGCGCCGTCTCGCGCACACGGCCGAGGAGTTCGGTGAAGGTCGGATCGCCGGACAGATCCGTCCGCATGACCAACGTGTTCACGAAGAACCCGATCAGATCCTCCGTCTCGGCCCGGTTCCGGTTCGCCACCGGGGTGCCGACGACGACGTCATCCGCTCCCGAACAGCGCCCCAGCAGCACGTTCAGTGCGGCCAGCAGCGTCATGAACATCGTCGTGCCGTTCGTCCGCGACAGCGCTCGCAACGCCTCCGTCGTGTCGGCCGAGACGGTGAACGGCGCCATCGAGCCCTCGGCGGACCGCACCGGCGGGCGCGGCCGGTCGGTGGGCAGCTCCAGCGCCGGTACGTCAGCCAGCTGGGTACGCCAGTACGACAGTTGGTCGTCGAAGACCTCGCCCTCCAGCCACTGCCGTTGCCAGACCGCGAAGTCGGCGTACTGCACCGGCAGCGGCGGCAACGGGTTCTGCTGCCCCGCGCGGAACGCCTCGTACAGCGCCGACAGTTCACGCCGAAGGATGCGCGACGACCACTCGTCGGAGACCACGTGGTGGGTGAGCAGTGCCAACAGGTGCTGCCGTTCGTCCAGCCGAATCAGCATGGCCCTGATCAGCGGGCCTGCCGCCAGGTCGAACGGCGCCCTGCCGTCCTGAAGGGCCAGCCGCTCCGCCTCCCCCACCGGATCGGCGCTCCCGGACACGTCCACCACCGGCAGCGGGAACGCGGAGGGCGGGTCGACCACCTGGTACGCCACCCCGTCGGCGCCGGCGACCAGACGGGTCCGCAGCACCTCGTGCCGCGCGACCACAGCGCTGAGCGCCGCCATGAGTACCTCGACGTCGAGGTCACCGTCCCACGGCAGGTACAGGGGCAGGTTGTACTCGGTGGAGCCGGGCTCCAACTGGTCCAGGAACCACAGCCTCTGCTGTGCGAACGACAGAGGCAGCGGCTGGTCCCTGCTGACCACGGTCCACTGCGGCTCCCGTGCCCCCGGCACCGAAGCGTCCAGGGCGGCGGAGAGTCCGGAGACCGTCGGGCTGTCGAACATCGTCGCGAGCGGGAGGTCCACCCCGAACACCTCGCGCACACGGGACATCACCTGGGTGGCGAGCAGGGAATGCCCGCCCAGTTCGAAGAAGTTGTCCATGGCGCCGACCTGGTCCAGTCCGAGGAGCCGCGCCCAGATGTCGGCCACCAGCTCTTCGGTCGCTCCCGACGGAGCCACGTACCCGTCCAGTTGCCGATCCCCCTCCGGGTCCGGCAGCGCGGCGCGGTCGAGCTTGCCGTTGGGGGTGAGGGGCAGGGCGGCGAGTTCGGTGAAGACGGACGGGATCATGAAGGCGGGCAGGTGAGCGCCGGCGTAGGTCCGGAGTTCCGTGACCGACGGGACGCCCGCCGCCACGTCCTCGGGGACCAGGTGGGCCACCAGTCGGCGGTCCTCCTCGGCGCCGAAGGGGAGCACGACGGCCGACCGCACACGCGGGTGCTCCGCCAGTACGGCTTCGATCTCACCGGGTTCGATACGGAAGCCGCGGACCTTGACCTGTTGGTCGGCCCGGCCCACGAAGTCCAACTGCCCGTCCGGGAGCCAGCGGGCACGGTCGCCCGAGCGGTACATGCGTGAGCCGTCGGCGGTGAAGGGGTCGGGGAGGAAGCGTTCCGCGGTCAGAGCGGGGCGGCCGGCATAGCCACGGGCCACCTGCGGACCCGCGATGAACACCTCACCGTGCACACCTACGGGGACCGGTTCCAGCCGGTCGTCGAGCACATACAGGCGGGCGTTCGCGACCGGGGAGCCGATGGGAGGAATACCGAGGCCGTCGACCTGGCCCGCGGTGACCATGACCGTCGCCTCGGTCGGCCCGTAGGTGTTCACCAGACGACGGCCCGGCGCCCACGCCCGTGCGGCCTGCTCCGTCAGCCGCTCCGCACCGAGCAGGAGGGTTTCGATACCGGGCACCTGCTGCGGATCCAGCACACCGAGCAGGGACGGCACGACGCTGGCCGCGCTGACACCCTCCGCGCGGACCAGGGCGGTCAGTGCCTCCGGCTCACCCCGCTCCTCCGCCTGCGCCACGACGAGCGTGCCGCCACGGGCCAACGTCACGGCGACATCCAGCACCGCCGCGTCGAAGCTGAACGACGCGAACTGCAACACCCTCGTGCCCGGGTCCACACCCAGCTCCGGGCCCAGCGCGGTCACCATGCCGACGACGCTGCCGTGGGAGACCTGGACGCCCTTGGGACGCCCCGTCGAACCCGACGTGTAGATCACGTAGGCCAACTGGTCCTGGTCGACAGGAACTTCGAGGCTCCTGGACGGCAGGTCAGCGGTGCGATCCAGATCGCCCTCTCGGAGCACGACCTGCGCACCACTGTCGGCGACCATGAACTCCAGCCGCTCCGCCGGATACTCGGGATCCAGCGGCAGATACGCACCACCCGCCAGCCACACCCCCAGCACGGCCACGACCATGTCGACACCACGCGGCAGACACAGCCCGACGACCGACTCTGCCCCAACGCCCCGGCCCCGCAGCTCATGCGCCAGCCGGTTCGCCCGCGCCAGCAGCCTGGCATAAGTCAGGACCCGGCCACCGGACACCACAGCCACCGCATCCGGAGTCTCGGCCGCGCGGGCGGTGATCAGCTCATGCACCCCACCCACCGTCGGAAGGGCAACCGGCGTGCCACTCCACCCCGACACCACCTGCTCACGCTCGTCACCGGACAGCACGGGCAGCTCACCCACCCGCCGCTGCCCCGCTTCCTCCGCCACCGCCTCCAGCAGCCGCACCAGGTGACCCGACAACCGCTCCACGGTCCCCGCGTCGAACAGCGCCGTGCTGTACTCGATCTGGCCTGCCAGCCCTCCGCCTTCACGGTCGCCGACCCGCAGTGACAGGTCGAACTGGACCGC
Source organism: Streptomyces humi (assembly GCF_001005085.2). Classification (GTDB taxonomy): domain Bacteria; phylum Actinomycetota; class Actinomycetes; order Streptomycetales; family Streptomycetaceae; genus Streptomyces; species Streptomyces humi. The sequence continues at coordinate 5,009 of NZ_LBMU02000006.1, read as the reverse complement.
GCGGGAGCTGTCGCGGGGCGCGTCGCCGGGGTCCGGGGCGGCGCTGTCGTTGTCGTAGCTGAAGAGGACCTGGAAGAGCGGCGTTCGGGAGCGGTCCCGTTCCACCACGAGGTCGTCGACCAGGTGCTCGAACGGCAGGTCCTGGTGGGCGTACGCGTCCAGGGCCGTGTGTCGTACCCGGGCGAGGAGTTCGGTGAAGGTCGGTTCGCCGGAGAGGTCCGTGCGCATCACCAGCGTGTTGACGAAGAACCCGATCAGGTCCTCCGTCTCGGCATGGTTGCGGTTCGCCACGGGCGTGCCCACGGCCACGTCCGCGGAGCCCGTGCAGCGCCCCAACAGCACGCTCACCGCTGCCAGCAGGGTCATGAACATGGTGGTGCCGCTCTCGTGGGAGAGCGAGCGCAGGGCATGCGCCACTTCCTCGGTGACGGTGAACGGCAGCACGGCTCCTTGCGAACTGCGGACCGCCGGTCGGGGACGGTCGCTCGGCAGGTCCGCGGGAGAGAGCCCGGCCAGTTGGTCGCGCCAGTAGCCCAGTTGTCCCTCCAGCACCTCGCCGTCCAGCCAGCGGCGCTGCCAGACCGCGAAGTCGGCGTACTGCACGGCCAGCTTTGGCAGCGGATCCGGCCGGCCGGCGCGGAAGGCGTCGTAGAGCGCCGGCAGTTCGCGCCGCAGGATGCGTTCCGACCACTCGTCGGTGACGACGTGGTGCAGCGTGAGCGCCAGGACATGGTCGTCCGGGGCCAGGCGGATGAGTGCGGCCCGTACGAGGGGGCCGGCCGTGAGGTCGAAGGGGGTGGTGGCGTCGGCGGTGACCAGGGAGTGGGCGAGTGCCACGGGGTCGGTCGCGTCGGACAGGTCCACGACGGGCAGCGGGAACGCGGAGGGCGGGTCGACGATCTGGTGCGCCACCCCGTCGGCGTCCGCGACGAGCCGGGTCCGCAGTACCTCGTGCCGGGCCGTGAGTCCGCTGAGTGCCGCGCCCAGGGCCTGGACGTCGAGGTCTCCCCGCCAGGGCAGCGGGGACGGCAGGACGTGGGCGATCGAGCCGGGGTCCAGTCGGTCGAGGAACCACAGGCGCTGCTGGGCGTAGGACAGGGGCAGGGGCTCGGCGCGGTCGGCCGGGGTCATCGGCGGGGCCGTGGGTGTGGTGTCCGATCCGTCGACCGCCGCGGCCAGTCCTCGTACGGTCGGGTGGTCGAAGAGTGCCGACAGCGGTACCTCGGCGCCGAACACCTCGCGGACGCGGGAGATGACCTGGGTGGCGAGCAGGGAGTGGCCGCCGATGGCGAAGAAGTCGTCGTCGGCTCCGACGCGTTCGGTGCCGAGGACCTGGGTCCAGATGCCCGCGAGCAGTTCCTCGGTCGCACCGGCGAGGGGGACGTGTCCGTGGGCCTCCCACTGGCCGGGGTCGGGTTGCGGAAGGGCGGCGCGGTCGGTCTTGCCGTTGCGGGTGAGGGGCAGTTCCGTCAGCTCGGTGAAGAGGGCGGGGATCATGAACTCGGGCAGGGTGTGCCGCAGATGGTCCCGCAGCTCCGGGGCCGGCGGGACGCCCTCGGTGGGGTCTGCCGGGACGAGGTGAGCGACGAGCCTGCGGTCGGTGCCCTCGCCGTGGGCGGTCACGACGGCGGAGCGGATGCCCGCGTGGGCGGTCAGGGCGGCCTCGATCTCCCCCGGCTCGATCCGCACGCCACGGATCTTGACCTGGGTGTCGGCCCGGCCGAGGAACTCCAGCTCGCCGCTGGGGAGTCGGCGTACCCGGTCGCCCGTGCGGTACATCCGTGAGCCGTCGGCGGCGAAGGGGTCGGCGAGGAACCGTTCGGCCGTCAGCGCCGCGTGGCCGAGGTAGCCGCGGGCCACGCCCGTGCCGCCGATGAAGAGTTCACCCGCGACACCGATCGGCACGGGCCGCAGGGACGCGTCGAGCACGTGCGCCTGGATGCCGGCGATCGGTCGTCCGATCGGTACGGTCGCCACGGCGTGGGTCAGGAGGCCGGCGACACACGTGATGGTGGCCTCGGTGGGGCCGTAGGCGTTGTGGACGGGCACCTGTGTGTGCGTGAACCACTGGGCGAGGGTCCGCGGGGAGAGCGCTTCGCCACCCATGACCAGCAGCCGGAGATCCGGTCCGAGGGCGTCCGGGGCGGCCAGGTGGGGGATGAGCATCTCCCAGAGCGCGGGGGTGATGTCGACCGAGGTCGCGGCCTGGGCGCGCAGCTCGCGCAGGGTCCGCTCCGCCGGCCACTGCTGCTCGCCGCGCAGTACGAGCCGTCCGCCGTGCGTCAGGGTGGCGAAGAGCTGTTCCTGGGCGGCGTCGAACATGAAGGACGCGATCTGCACCGTGACGTCGGCCGGGGACAGCCCGTACTGGCGGCCCATCTCCCGCAGTTCCAGGCTCCATGAGCGGTGCGGGACCAGTACGCCCTTGGGCTGTCCCGTGGAGCCCGAGGTGAAGATGACGTACGCCAGGTGGTGCGGCGACACCCGGGTGCCTGGGTTGTCCGTGGCGTAGGTGGCGATCGTGGGGCCGTCGGTGTCGAGGGTGAGGCGCGGGACGGACACCTGTGTCAGACGCTCGGCCGTCGCGGTCCGGGTGACCAGCAGTGACGCGCCGGACGACTCGATCATGTGCGCGATCCGCCGGGCGGGGTGGTCGGCGTCGAGGGGAAGGTAGGCCGCGCCGGCCTTGAGGATTCCGAGGAGCGCCACGATCGTGTCCGGGCCGCGCTCGAGGCACACCCCGACGATGTCCTCGGGTCCGGCTCCGCGTTCGATGAGCCGACGGGCGAGCTGGTTGGCCCTGGCGTCGAGGTGTCCGTAAGTGAGGTGCCGGCCGTCGGCGACGACGGCGACCGAGTCGGGCGTGCGCCGCGCCCAGCCCTCGACGAGCCCGTGGACCGGGTCCCCGTCCGCGTCCGCGTCCGGTTCCGGGCCGGTGGCGAGGGCCCGTAGGGCCGCGTGCTCGGCCTGCGAGAGGAGGGCCAGTTCGTCGATGCGGAGTGCCGGGTTCAGGACGCCGTGCAGGAGTGCGACCAGGTGACCGGCCATCCGCTCCACGGTCGCGGCGTCGAACAGGGCGGTGCTGTACTCCAACTCGCCGGTCAACGCGCCCTCTCCGGTGTCCCTGAAGGACAGCGCGAGGTCGGACAGGGCGAGGTCCCGGGACATCGAGGCGCCGGGGCCGCTCGCCTCCCCGGGCCCCCCGGGCTCCGTAGCCGTTGAACCGGCGCCGTCCCGAAGGTAGTTGAAGTACACCTGGAACAGGGCCGTACGGGAACGGTCCCGGTCGGTGACGAGTTCCTCCACCAGCTGCTCGAACGGCAGGTCCTGGTGCTCGTACGCCTCCAGCGCCGTCTGCCGGACGCGGTCGAGGAGTTCGGTGAAGGTCGGGGCACCCGACAGGTCCGTCCGCAGGACGAGCGTGTTGACGAAGAACCCGATCAGGCTCTCCGTCTCGGCACGGTTCCGGTTCGCCACCGCCGTGCCGACGGCGATGTCCTCGGCGTCGCAGTAACGGGCCAGCAGCACGTCGAAGGCGGCGAGGAGCGTCATGAACATCGTCGTGCCGCTCTCCCGCGACAGTACCCGCAGCGCCTCCGCGGTCTCCGCCGGGACGGTGAACCGGGTCGTCGCCCCCACCGAGGAGCGGATCGGCGGCCGGGGCCGGTCGATCGGCAGCGACAACTCGGACAGACCACTCAACTGGTCACGCCAGTAATCAAGTTGTCCGTCGAGCACGTCACCGCTCAGCCACTGCCGTTGCCAGACCGCGAAGTCCGCGTACTGCACGGGCAGCGGCGGCAGCGGATCCGGCCGGCCGGCACGGAACGCCTCGTACAGCGTCTCGATCTCCTGATGGAGGATGCGCGCCGACCACTCGTCGGACACGACGTGGTGCATGGCCAGCACCAGCACGTTCTCGCCGATGCCCAGCCGGATCAGCGTCGCCCGCACCAGGGGCCCGGTGGCGAGGTCGAACGGCTCCGTCATGTCCTGGGCGACCATGCGCCCCGCTTCCCCGAGCGGATCGTCGCTGCCGGACACGTCCACCACCGGCAGGGGGAGCGGCAGGGGCTCCTCCACGACCTGCCGGGCCACGCCGTCCGCGTCCGCCGGCAGCCGCGTGCGCAGCACCTCGTGCCGAGCCACCACGGCGTCCAGGGCGGCACCCAGGGCCGCCACGTCCGGCACGCCGTCCAGCCGGACGGGCAGTACGACGTTGTACTCGGTCGACCCGGGGTCCAGCTGGTGCAGGAACCACAGCCGCTGCTGCGCGAACGACAGCGGCAGCGGCCGGTCCCGGTCCACCACCGTCACCGGCGGCACCGCCCCGCGCGAAGAGCTCTCCACCTCGGCCGCCAGGGCCCTGACTGTCGGCTTGTCGAAGAGGACGGCGAGCGGCAGCTCGACGCCGAACACCTCTCGGATGCCGGACATCACCTGTGTGGCCAGCAGCGAATGCCCGCCCAGCTCGAAGAAACCATCGTTCGCACCGACACGCTCCACGCCCAGGATGCGGGTCCAGAGGTCCACGAGGAGTTCCTCCGTGGGGCCGACCGGGGGAACGAACTCCTCCCCCCTGGTGCCCGTGCCGTCGGGGGCGGGGAGCGCGGCTCGGTCGAGCTTGCCGTTCGGGGTGAGCGGCAGGGTGGTGAGTTCGGTGAACACGGACGGGATCATGAAGGCGGGCAGGTGGGCTGCCGCGTGGGCGCGCAGGTCGGTGACGGGCGGGATGCCTGTGGCGGGGTCCTCCGGGACGAGGTAGGCGGCGAGCCGGCGGTCGTCCTCAGCACCGAAGGGGAGCACGACGGCGGTACGAACCTGAGGATGCGCGGTGAGGACGACCTCGATCTCACCGGGCTCGATACGGAAGCCGCGCACCTTGACCTGCTGATCGGCACGGCCCACGAAGTCCAACTGCCCGTCCGGGAGCCAGCGGGCACGGTCGCCCGAGCGATACATGCGCGAGCCGTCAGAGGCGAACGGGTCAGGGAGGAAACGTTCGGCAG
>NZ_LBMU02000059.1 GCF_001005085.2 Streptomyces humi | reverse complement strand
CGGCGGGGGCGGTGGGGGGGTTCGGCGGTGTGGGGTTCTGCGGGGGTTCCGGGTGCTCGCTCACAGCTGCTCCATCTGCCGCGTCGCCAGATCCATGACCTTCGCCTTCGGGATCGGCTTCGTGTCGTAGATCCAGATCTCCATGGCGATGTCCCCGCGCCACGCGTGCGCCTCCGCCGAGTACAGGCTCACGCCGTAGCTCGTGTCGGGCTTGTGGTGGACGTACGCCATGCCGTCGCCGGTGCCGGGTATCGGCCAGCCGTCGGTGTCGTGGTCGTCCGGCGGCTGGGCGTTGTCGTACCCGGCGCCCGCGTCGTCGGCGGCCTGCGTGCCGACCTCCGTCTCGCGGTACTGGACCAGCCGGATCTCCACGGTGTACGTACTGTCCTCACGCCAGTCGACGACGGCCACCCGGCGGAGTTCGTCCAGCTTGGCCAGCCGGCGGAAGGCGTTGGCCGGGCTCTGGAACTCCTCCGCGTACACGGCCAGGTCCATCCACCCGTCGTCGCCCGCCTCGATCAGGGCCTTGCGGGCCCCGGCGGGCTTGCGCAGCAGCAGTTTGCGCAGATCACCGTCGGTCTTGACCTTCCGGTCCCGGGCCGCCGACAGCGGCTCGGGACCGGCGCCCTTCGCCTGCGCGAGGGACGGCTGGGAGAGCGACGGCAGGGCGGTGGGCGCGCGGTCGGCCTGGACGAGGTAGCCGACACAGGTGCCCGCGACGACGCCGAGCACGGCGGCGGTGGCGATCAGGGCGGCCGTACGGCCTCGGGCACGTCTCGCGGGCGGTGTGTCGGGTGGCGCTTCTGGTGTCTCCAAGGGGTCCCCCTGTGCGAACGGAGGCGCGGGTTCCTCGATCCGCGCCGCACAGGAGACTCATGGCCCGGTCACTGAGTTGTACAGCGATTGATCACGATCAGGACACCGCCGCGAGCGGACAGGTCGCCGCCGCCACGATCAGCAGCCCCGCGTTCAGGACGAGTTGGCGGTCCCCCATCCTCAGGTGGACTCCGATCGCGCCGAGTTGGAGGAGGACGAACCCGGCTGCGGCGGCCGTCGCCGCCCAGGGCGCGATCCCGGTCGGCGGCGGCAGGAGCAGGCCGACCGCGCCCAGCACCTCGACGGCGCCGATCGCCCGCACGGCCGCCATCGGCAGGTCGTCCACCCACGCCATCATCGGCCGCAGCGCCTCGCGGCTCCGCACCGCCTTCAGCCCGCCCGCATAGAGGTAGAAGAGCGCGAGGGGACCGGCCAGGATCCAGTACGCGGTTCTCATGAGGCGGCGGGCTCGGTGGCGTAGCGGCCCATCACCTCGATGTTCGCCTGCCGGGTCGGTGCCGTACCGGCCGCGAACATGTCCCGCAGGTCCCGGAAGTACTGCACGTACAGGTCGGGCGTGAACGTGCTGAGCATGACGGCGGGTGCGTCGGTGACGTTGGCGAAGGTGTGCGGGGCGCCGGGCGGGACCATGACGAGCGTGCCGGCCGTGGCGTCGTAGTCGTCGTCCCCGACCGTGAACCGCACCGAGCCGGAGATGACGTAGAAGCCTTCGTCGTGCCGCGCGTGACGGTGCTGTGGCGGCCCCGGGGTGTGCGGTGCGAGCACGGACTCGGCGAGGCCGAGGCGGTGGCCGGTGGTGCGGCCGTCCTCCAGGACGCGCATGCGGGTGGTGCCGAGGACCAGCACCTCTCCGTCGTCGGGGCCGACCACGGAGACCGCCGGGATGTCAGGGTGGATGTCGTCGTGAGTCGTCATGCCCCGATTCGACGGCCGGGGCGGTACCGCTGTCCAAGACCTGTTCCGCCGCCTCGATACCCGATCGGTATCGTGGCCGCATGGAGCTACGGACGCTGCGCTATTTCGTGGCCGTCGCCGAGGAACTCCACTTCGGCCGGGCCGCCGCACGGCTCCACATGAGCCAGCCCCCGCTGAGCCGTGCGATCAAGGCGCTGGAGGCGGAGACCGGGGCCGTGCTCCTCGAGCGCTCGTCGGCCGGGGTCGCTCTCACCCCCGTCGGGGCGGTCCTGCTCGCCGAGGCGCGTGCGCTGCTCGACCGGGCCGACACGCTGCGCGTCCGCGTCGCCGTGGCGGCCGGGGCGGCCGTCCTCACGGTCGGGCTGCTCGGCGACAGCACGGACCCCGGTGTGACCCGGCTGGCCCGCGCCTTCCGCGCCCGCCACCCGGGCGTCGAGATCCACGTCCGCGAGACCGACCTCACGGATCCCACCTGCGGGCTGCACGCGGGCGCCGTGGACATCGCCCTGACCCGGGCCCCCTTCGACGAAACCGGGCTGACGGTAAGGGAGTTGCGGGCCGACCCGGTGGGTGCGCTGCTGCGCGCCGACGATCCGCAGGCCCGCCGGGAGAGCCTGCGGCTCGCCGATCTGGCCGGCCGGCGGTGGTTCCGGTTCCCGGACGGCACGGACGGGCAGTGGCAGTCGTACTGGAGCGGCGGGGAGGAGCGGGAGGGGCCGGTGGTGCGTGCGGTTCAGGAATGCCGGCAGGCGGTGCTGTGGAACGGCACGGTCGGCATGACCCTGGCCGGCCACGACCCCGGCGACGGGCTCGTGGTGGTACCGGTCAGCGACATGGCGCCCAGCCGGGTGGTGCTGGCCTGGCGTGAAGGCGACGGAAACCCGCTGCTGCGTTCGTTCACACAGGTGGCGGCCGCCGCCTACCGCCCCTGCCTGACCCCGTCCACGAAGGCAGCCCAGGCCGAGGCTTCGAAGAGAAGGGTCCCGTAGGAGGGAGCTTTGCTGTCACGCACGGGGACGTGAGAGGGGTGACCGGCGGCGACTTCGAGGCAGTTGCCACCGTCGGAGTTGCTGTAGCTGCTCTTGCGCCACGTCACATGGCTTGGGTCGATGGCTCGCACGGCACTTCCTCCAACACTCGCAAGATGAACGTCCGCGACTCACCGGGGGGCAGAGCCCGGTCACGTACGTCATCATATGTGCGGTGCAGACGCTCAACCCTGCCTGTTTCTTCGATGAGTTCGCCCCGTACGTCGTTCTCTGCATAGGCGACGGTGCGGCCGTCCAGCAACCGTAGGAACATGGTGTCGGTGCTGTCCAAGCCGTGCAGTCCGGTACCGAACGGCAGCACATGGAGGCTGATGTTGGGGCGCTCCGCAGCCTCCAGCAGATACTCCAGCTGTACGCGCCAATCCTGCTGATCACGCAGCGAATTGCGCAGCGCCGCCTCGAAGAGAATGACGCGGAACGGCGGTGCGTCAGCTCCCTCCAGCACGGTCCGACGGCCGATTCGCGCCTCGACCTGCTGGTGCAACTCCTCGTCCTTCAGACCACCGGCCGTGAGCGCCTCACGTGCGTACCCGGCCGTCTGAAGCAGCCCCGGAGGCCTGCTGACGGAGTACTGCCACAGGCTGACGGCCTCCGCTTCCAGCACCATGTACCGCCGGTACTGCTCCTTGAACTGCGACGGGTCGCCGACCGCCAGCTCCCACAGGGCCAGCAATAAGCCGGGTGTCCCGTAGTACTGGTCCAGCGCCTCCACGACCTCCGGGCTGCCCAGGCTCCGCCCGCTCTCCATCTTTCCGAAGTTGGACGCGTCCCAGCCCAGTTCGCCGGCCAGTTCCCGCAGGCTCACGCCCCGTTCCGCCCGCAGCAGCCGCAGTTCCTCCGCGAACCGCTGCCGGGGCTCCTGGCTTCGGCCCGTCACCACCCGCCTCTGCGGCATCGCACCCCTCCCACGCCACATGGAATTTATGGAATTAGCGCCGCCAGACGGGGAAGAACCGCACCTCATCGGCGTGCCTACCCCGCTCCCGGGCCATGCTCGTAGCAGCCTCGACACGCAGAGTAGTCCAACTCTCGCATTTCGTATAGATGTTGGACGAAAGGAGCAAATGCCATGGAGCCCGGAACCCTGCTCTACGACACCGCCACCGACCAGGTCGGCGAGTACCGGGACCGGTCGGGGCCGTACGCGATACTGCGTCCCGTCGGCGGCGGCAGAGAGTGGGAGGCGGATCCCGCGACGCTACGGCCCGCCACCGACAGGGAGCGGATCAGCGCCGGCGTACGCGCGGCGAACGACCGTACCCGGTCCGTACCACCGGATCCGGAGGACCTCAGCCGGCCACCCCGGCCGGTGCCCGGCTGCGCCGAGTGCGCGGAGCTGGGCGACCGGCGGGAGAGCGCGCTCGTCGCGTACGACCACAGCGCGGCCGTCGACGCGAACGTCCTGCTGCGCCAGCACCAGCGCGCCGGTACGTGCCGTACGTGACCGCGACCGCCGGATTACGCTGCGGGCATGGCTAAGAAGCTCGTGATCAAGGTGACGGCCGGGGCGGACGCCCCCGAGCGGTGCTCGCAGGCGTTCACGGTGGCGGCGGTGGCGGTGGCCAGCGGCGTCGAGGTGTCGATGTGGCTGACCGGGGAGTCCGCGTGGTTCGCGCTGCCGGGGCGGGCGGCCGAGTTCGAGCTGCCGCACGCCGCGCCGCTGCCCGACCTGGTCGACTCGATCCTGGCGGGCGGCACGCTCACCCTGTGCACCCAGTGCGCGGCCCGCCGGGACATCACGGAGAAGGACGTGATCGAGGGCGTACGGATCGCCGGCGCGCAGGTGTTCGTGCAGGAGGCGATGGCCGAGGGCACGCAGGCGCTCGTCTACTAGGGACGCCGGGGCGGCGCTAGGAGCGGGGGCCGCCCGCGTCGTCGTAGCGCTGCCGGGCCTGCTCGACCTGGCCGAGGTTGGTGCCGGCCCAGTCGGCGAGGTGGGCGAAGAGCGGGGCGAGGGTGGTGCCGAGTTCGCTGATCTCGTACTCGACGCGGGGCGGCACCTCGGGGTGGTAGGTGCGCACGACCAGGCCGTCCCGCTCCAGCCGGCGCAGGCGCTGGGTGAGCACCTTCGGGGTGATGCCCGTGATGCGCCGCTCCAGCTCCACGAAACGGTGGCGGCCGAAGGTGTGCAGCGACCAGAGGACCGGTGTGGTCCAGCGGCTGAACACGATGTCCACGACCGGGGAGATCGGGCAGGCCAGCTCGGGGTCGGTCTCCATCGGTCAGTACACCCCTCCGAGGTAGTCACTTTCCTGTAGGTACCTACTATATCGACGCTGTTAGCGTCCCTGTCATCGCTGAAGACACCGGCGGAACACGGGAGTTGAGCATGATCGTGGTGACGGGTGCGACCGGGAACGTCGGACGGTCGCTGGTGCGGACCCTGGCGGAGGCCGGGGAGCGGGTGACGGCGGTCTCGCGGGGCACGGCTCCGGTGGAACTGCCGGACGGGGTGGTGCACCGGCGCGGGAATCTGGCCGAGCCGGGGAGCCTGCGGGCCGCCTTCGAGGGTGCCGAGGCGCTGTTCCTGCACGACGGCGGCACGGGCGGGCACGGCCTCGACGCGCGGGCCGTGCTGGACCTGGCACGGGAGGCCGGGGTGCGGCGGGTGGTGCTGCTCTCCTCGCAGGGCGTGGTGACCAGGCCGGAGTCGCCCTCGCACGGCGGGCTGATGCGCGCGGTCGAGGAGGCGGTGCGCGCCTCGGACCTGGGCTGGACGATCCTGCGCCCCGGCGGTTTCGCGTCCAACGCCTTCGCCTGGGCGGAGTCGGTGCGCGCCGAGCGCACCGTGGCCGCGCCGTTCGGGGACGTCGGGCTGCCCGTCGTCGATCCGGCGGACGTCGGCGAGGTGGCCGCCACGGCCCTGCGCAAGGACGAGCACACCGGCAGGGTCTACGAGCTGAACGGGCCGGCCGCCGTCACGCCCCGGCAGCAGGCCGCGGCGATCGGGGCGGCCCTCGGTGAGCCGGTGCGGTTCGTGGAGCTGAGCCGGGCGGCGGCGCGGGAGCGGATGGCGGCGTTCATGCCGGAGCCGGTGCTGGAGACGACGCTGGCCGTGCTCGGTGAGCCCACCGCGGCCGAACTCCGGCTCAGCCCGGACGTGGCCGCGGTGCTGGGCCGCCCGCCCCGGGCCTTCGCCGAGTGGGCCCGGCGCAACGCGGCCGCGTTCCGGTAGGCGCCCGGCCTCCGCCGGGACCGGCTCAGGGCCGCGGGGGCTTCTTGCCGTCCAGCTCGTCCCACCACTCGTCGGACTCGGGATCACCGGACGGGTCGTCCCACCAGCGGTCGTCGGGACCGCGACGGTTCGCCACCATCGCGGCGACCGGCGGGATGACCATGGCCACCACGCACATGCCCACCGCGACGGGGACGGACCAGATGCGCACGACTCCCCACGCCAGGACGAAGAGCCCGATGCAGATCCCCATCATGACGAAGTAGGTACGACGCCGACGAGCCAGCATGACTCCAGAGTAGGTCCGGCGCCCCGACACGGCGCAGGGGCCGCGGCCCGGGTCGGAAACCCGGGCCGCGGCCCCTGGCCGTGGTGCTGTCGGTGCCGGCGTCGCCGGCGCCGCTGTCCTCAGACCGCGATCGCGACCTCGGCGAGGCCGCCCTGCTGGGCGACGACCGTGCGGTCGGCGGTACCGCCGGGAACGAGGGCGCGGACGGTCCAGGTGCCCTCCGCCGCGTAGAAGCGGAACTGTCCGGTGGCGGAGGTCGGGACCTCCGCGGTGAACTCGCCGGTCGAGTCCAGGAGGCGGACGTAGCCCACCACCGGCTCGCCGTCGCGGGTCACCTGACCCTGGATCGTGGTCTCACCGGGCTTGATCGTCGAGGGGTCCGGGCCGCCGGCCTTCGCTCCACACATGCGTTACTCCTGTTGAGGTCTTGAAAGGTCGGTCTGAGGGGACGTGCGGGGGCTCGCGCGTGGCCTACTTGTTGGCGCCGAGCTCGATCGGGACGCCGACGAGGCTGCCGTACTCGGTCCAGGAGCCGTCGTAGTTCTTGACGTTCTCGACGCCGAGCAGCTCGTGCAGGACGAACCAGGTCAGGGCCGAGCGCTCACCGATACGGCAGTACGCGATGGTGTCCTTGGCGAGGTCCACCTGCTCCTCGGCGTAGAGCTCCTTGAGCTCGTCGTCCGACTTGAAGGTGCCGTCGTCGTTGGCGTTCTTCGACCACGGGATGTTGCGGGCGGACGGGACGTGGCCCGGACGCTGCGACTGCTCCTGCGGCAGGTGGGCCGGGGCGAGCAGCTTGCCGGAGAACTCGTCGGGGGACCGCACGTCGACGAGGTTCTGCGAGCCGATGGCCGCCACGACGTCGTCGCGGAAGGCGCGGATGGCGGTGTTCTGCGGCTTGGCGGTGTAGGTGGTCTCCGGGCGCTCCGGGACCTCCTCGACCAGCTCGCGGGCGTCCAGCTCCCACTTCTTGCGGCCGCCGTCGAGAAGCTTCACGTTCTCGTGGCCGTAGAGCTTGAAGTACCAGTAGGCGTAGGACGCGAACCAGTTGTTGTTGCCGCCGTAGAGGATCACCAGCGTGTCGTTGGCGATGCCCTTCGCCGACAGGAGCTTCTCGAAGCCCTCCTGGTCGATGAAGTCGCGGCGGACCGGGTCCTGAAGGTCCTTGGTCCAGTCGATGCGGATCGCGTTGCGGATGTGGTTCTTCTCGTAGGCGGACGTGTCCTCGTCCACCTCCACGATCGCGATCTCCGGGTTGTCCAGGTTCTCCTGGACCCAGTCGGCGTCGACCAGGACGTCGCTGCGGCTCATGCTCTTCTCTCCTCCGGGGCAGTTGCGGCGGGGTGTGGCGAGTGCGGGTGGTGCGCGGCGGGGCGCACGGATGCCCTCGGCATGGGAGGGCAGGGGGATGCGGAGGCAGCGGCCTCCACGTCAGAAGGGGCGACAGAGCATGGCGGCGACGCGGCACAGGTCGACTGCCCGCCGCTTCGTGAGATCCGCCTGTCGCTTCATAACGCCCGATCGTAGGGACGGATAACCGGGCATGTCACCGGCATGTCGCATGTTGAGACACGATCGTCCGAATTGTGGGACGGTACGCCCGTCCGGGCGCGCGCCGAGGGGCCGGCGGGCGTCCGCACCCGTCGTCACATCTGCGGTACGGACACCACCGTCTCGCCAGCTGGACCGCCGTGGCCGGCCGACCGGGGCGTCGCCGTGGCGCTTCCTACCCGGCCAGCTTGACGTTCGAACCCTTCACCGCGATCTTCACACCGTCCTGCACGGCCTCCACCTTGTCCAGCCGGACACCGCCGGGGAGCTGGTCGATCGCCTGCTGGAAGTCGGAGGCCTGCCGGAAGCGGTTCTCCACGAGGGTGACCCCGGCGAGTTTGGGGAGGCTGTCGGCGTGCACCTCGACGGAGTTGTCCTTCACCGTGACCGAGCTGAGCACGGGCACCTTCTGGTGGGCGTCGACGCCGGGGACGGTGAGGTCGAGGGTGACCTTGATCTTGCCGTTGCCGCCGTCGGCGAGACCGACGACCCTGCCGGTGAAGCCGAGGCCGAGGTCGGTGGGCTGGGTGTCCACGTTCTTCAGCAGCTCGCTGTAGGAGATCAGCGCGCTGCCGGTGGCGGTGCGGGCGGTGGCGGAGCTGTAGTCGCCGGTGAAGCTGACGTCCTTCATGTCGGCGTTCAGGTCCTCGATGCGGATGGTCCTGCCTGCGGTGCCGGTGGCCGCGTCGTAGTCCTTGATGCCGACCTCGACGTCGTCCAGGGTGCCGCTCGCGACCTGGGTGAGGAACGGGAAGCCCTTGATGGAGACGTCGGGAGTGCTCGCCAGGTCCTCCGTCGTCCTCAGCTTGCCGGCGGCCTCGCCCTCGGCGAAGTGCACGGCGACGCGGTCGACGACCACGAAGAGGATGCCGAGGATCACGACGACGATCAGGAGTATTCGCAGGGCGCGCATGTGGTGGGGTCCCCAGGGGTCGACGGATCCGGCAGTTCCCTCTCGCCTGCCCACGCTAGCCCTGCGGGAACGGGGACACCGGGGATTGTCGACCACCTGTGACAGTAGGGGCACCGAGGTCGCATGTCGGCTGCGGGCCGGTGGGGGCTGATCGCGCAGTTCCCCGCGCCCCTGAAGGGGCGCTCACACCGACGCCCTGCTTTTAGGGGCGCGGGGAACTGCGCGATCAGCCCCCCACGCACCCGCGGTCGGTGAACTACCCGGCTGTGGCAGCCGTCAGTGCAGGATCCAGATGGCGGGGGCCGCTGCCGTCAGGGGGAGGGCCACGCCTGCTGTGAAGTGGACGAACCTGGACGGGTAGTCGTAGCTCGCCGCCCGGTGGCCGATGAGGGCGCAGACCCCCGCCGCCGCCCCGATCAGCGCACCCCTCGTACCGACGCCCGTCATACCGCCCACCGCGATACCCGCACCGGCCGCCGCGAGCAGCGCGACCACCACCGACGCCGGGGTCGGCAGCGGCAGCGCCCTCGCGAGGACGGCCACCGCGACCGCCGCCGCGCCCACCGACACCGTGTCCGGGTCCGCGCCCAGGTAACCCGTCGCGATGATCGCCAGCGCGGAGGACGCGACCGTGGCCATCAGGCCGTACATACGGGTGTCGGGGTCCGCGTGCGAGCGGAGCTGGAGGACCAGGGTGAGCAGGACCCAGACGCCCAGCGGGCCGAGGATCGCCGCCGGCGCCTGGTCGCGGCCCGCGACGAGCACCGCCACGTCCGCCGTCACACCGCCGAGGAAGGCCAGGGCGATGCCCTGCCGGGCGGGCCACATGCCGTTCAGCCGGAACCAGCCCGCCGCCGTGACCGCCTGGAGGACCACCAGGGGGACGACCAACGCGTACGAGGAGACCGGCGCCGTCGCCGCCAGCAGCAGGCCGAGCAGCGCGGTGAGCAGCGCCGGCTGCATGCCCGGTTCGATGATCGGCGAGCGGCCCTCCAGCCGGGCCCGCTGCGCGTCCGTGATGCGCGCGTTGCCGGCGAGGGTCGCGGGACCGTAGCCCTGGTCGGACTCGGCGGGCGCGGACGCGGCGGGCGCGGACGCGGCGGCCGGGGTGGCGACGGGGGCCGGCTGAGCGGCGTACGCCTGCGGCTGCGACGGCTGCTGGGGCTGCTGGGGCTGTTCCGCGACGTACGGCCGTTCGTAGGACTGCGGCGGCATGTACGCCGTCTCCGCGGCCGCCGGGACCGGGGCGTGCGTCTGCGTCTCCCAGGTCTGGCCCTGCCACTGCTGAGTGGCGTACTGCTGCTCGTCGTACCCCCACTGCTGGGGCTGCTGGGGCTGCTGGGGCTGCTGGTAAGGGTCGTAGCCCTCGTACGGCTGGTTGCTCATCGCTCTCGCTCACCCTCCTGCGAACGGCGGGAGCACCTCGACCGTGCCGCCCTCGGCCAGCCGTACCGTCTCATGCTCGCGCCTGCCCACGGGGTCACCGTCGATGAGGAAGGAGCAACGCCGCAGGACCCGCGCCAGTTCACCGGGGTGTCGCGTGCGCACGGCGGTCAGCGCCGCGGCGAGGGTGTCCGCTTCGTACGGCTCCTCGGCGACACCGGCGGCGGCCTTCGCGGCGGCCCAGTAGCGCACCGTGACCTTGGGCATCGGATTTCCTTCGGGTTCGGCTGTGTACAGGGTCAGGCTAGCCCGCCCGCGCGACCGCCCAGTCGCCGATCCTGGCCAGCAGCCGGTCGTCCGCCGCGTGTTCGGCGTGGCCCATGCCCGGCTCCAGCCACAGCTCCGCGGCGCCGCCCGCCGCCGTGGCCAGCATCTGCGGGTGGTCGACGGGGAAGTAGCCGTCGCTGTCGCCGTGCACGACCAGCAACGGGGTGGAGGCGATCCTCGGCACCGCCTCCACCGGGGACAGCGGCACCGGGTCCCAGTCGCGGTGGTGGATGCGGGTGTGGAAGCCGTAGCGGCCGACCAGCCGGCCCTCGGGCCGGGTGACCAGCCAGTGCAGGCGGCGCATGGGGGCGGTGCCCCGGTAGTACCAGCGGGCCGGGGACGAGACCGAGACGACGGCGTCCACCCCGCCGTGCAGCGCCGCGTGCCGCAGCACCACCGAACCGCCCATCGAGAAGCCGACGGTCACCACGCGGGTGTGCCCGAAGCCGCGCGCCCAGGCCACCGCCGCGTCCAGGTCGAGCACCTCGCGGTCGCCGACGGTGGTACGGCCGCCGGAGCGGCCGTGGCCCCGGAAGGAGAAGCTGACCACCGGGCCGTAATCCGCGAGCGCGGCCACCACCCGTCGTACGTGTGGCCGGTCCACGTCTCCCGTGAAACCGTGGGCCATGACGAACACCAGGTCACGGGCGAGTGGCGGCGAGCTGTCGTATACGACGGAGGCGGGATCGTATACGGAATCGACGGAAACACCGTCGGCGGTGCGCAGAAACGTCCGGATAGGGGTGCTTCTGCTTGTCTCACAGTGCGGACGAACGGTGGAACTGCCCACATGACCTGCCGGACCGTTGCTCATGTGGGCTATTCTGCTGGGCAGAGGACTCGGGCGACGCCGCCACCGGGTCCTTTTGTGCTTTCGGAAGAGCTGTATACGAAGCGGGAAACTCCAGGTGACCGCCGAGGTACGGGGACTCGGGAGCGCAGCGCAGTGTCATTGCACACAGTCCTCGCAGGGACCGAGGAGGAACCAGACAAATGAGTTCTCTGCTGCTCCTGACCAACGCCCTCCAGCCGTCTACGGAGGTGCTGCCGGCCCTCGGCCTGCTCCTGCACAACGTGCGGGTGGCCCCGGCCGAAGGCCCCGCCCTCGTCGACACCCCGGGTGCCGACGTCATCCTCATCGACGGCCGCCGCGATCTGCCGCAGGTGCGCAGCCTGTGCCAGCTGCTGCGGTCCACCGGCCCCGGCTGCCCGCTGGTCCTGGTCGTCACCGAGGGCGGTCTCGCCGCCGTCACCGCCGACTGGGGCATCGACGACGTGCTCCTCGACACCGCGGGCCCCGCCGAGGTCGAGGCGCGGCTGCGGCTCGCCATGGGCCGCCAGCAGATCGTCGCCGACGACTCCCCCATGGAGATCCGCAACGGCGACCTCTCGGTCGACGAGGCGACGTACAGCGCGAAGCTCAAGGGCCGGGTCCTCGACCTCACCTTCAAGGAGTTCGAGCTGCTGAAATACCTGGCCCAGCACCCGGGCCGGGTGTTCACTCGCGCACAGCTGCTCCAGGAGGTCTGGGGGTACGACTACTTCGGCGGCACCCGGACCGTCGACGTGCACGTACGACGGCTGCGCGCCAAGCTCGGCGTCGAGCACGAGTCCCTGATCGGCACCGTCCGGAACGTCGGTTATCGATTCGTTACGCCCGAGAAGGGCGAGCGTGCCGGTGACGAGGCCAAGGCGCGGGAGGCGCGGGCCGACCGCGCAAAGGCGGCGGATGCGGACGCATCGGCCGCCCTGAGCGAGGTCGAGGTGTCCGCGGAGGCGTAGTCCGTCGTCCGGGCGAGGCATGGCCGTCGCCCGGACGGGGCATTGCTCCCGCAAGCGAAGCACCGGTTCGCCCTGCCCAGCGCGGGTCCATCCGCGTAGACTCCGCGCGTGGCCAAGGTGACTCGGGATGATGTGGCGCGGCTGGCGGGGACTTCCACCGCCGTGGTCAGCTATGTCATCAACAACGGACCCCGGCCGGTCGCCCCGGCAACGCGCGAGCGTGTTCTCGCCGCGATCAAGGAACTGGGGTACCGGCCCGACCGGGTCGCCCAGGCGATGGCCTCCCGGCGCACCGACCTCATAGGCCTGATCATCCCGGACGCCCGCCAGCCGTTCTTCGGCGAGATGGCGCACGCGGTCGAGCAGGCCGCGTCCGAGCGCGGGAAAATGGTGCTGGTCGGCAACACCGACTACGTCGCCGAGCGCGAGGTCCACTATCTGCGCGCGTTCCTCGGGATGCGGGTCTCCGGCCTCATCCTCGTCTCCCACGCGCTCAACGACCTGGCCGCCGCCGAGATCGACGCCTGGGACGCCCGGGTGGTGCTGCTGCACGAGCGGCCCGAGGCGATCGACGACGTGGCCGTGGTCACGGACGACCTGGGCGGCGCCCAGCTCGCGGTGCGCCACCTGCTGGAGCACGGCTACGAGTACGTGGCCTGTATGGGCGGTACGGCCGACACCCCGGCCGTCGGCGACCCGGTCTCCGACCACGTCGAGGGCTGGAAGCGGGCGATGGCGGAGGCGGGGCTGCCCACGGAGGGGCGGCTGTTCGAGGCGCCGTACAACCGGTACGACGCGTACAAGGTGGCGCTGGAGGTGCTGGCCGGGCCCGACCGGCCGCCGGCGGTCTTCTGCTCCACCGACGACCAGGCGCTCGGCGTGCTGAGGGCGGCGCGGGAGCTGCGGCTCGACGTGCCGGGGGAGCTGGCGGTGGCCGGCTTCGACGACATCAAGGAGGCGGCGCTGGCGGATCCGCCGCTGACGACGATCGCGTCGGACCGGCCGGCGATGGCGCGCGCCGCGGTGGACCTGGTGCTGGACGACGGGCTGCGGGTGGCCGGCTCCCGGCGGGAGCGCCTGAAGACGTTCCCGTCGAGGCTGGTGGTACGCGGCTCCTGCGGCTGCGGGTAGCCCTTCGGCCGCGGGTGGCTCTTCGACCGCGGGTAGCCCTTCGGCCGCGGGTGCCTCTTCGGCCGCGGGTGGCTCTTCGGCTGCGGGTGCG
>NZ_LBMU02000058.1 GCF_001005085.2 Streptomyces humi | reverse complement strand
CGAGCGGTCCTGAGGCCGAGCGGTCCTGAGGAACGGCAACACAGTAAGGAGAGATCCATGGGCAGCATCAGAGTCGGCCGCCCCCAGGCGCGGCCCGACACCCCGTCCCACGTGCCCGGTATGCATCAGGGCAACGAGGGTCCGTACAAGAAGCAGACCGGACACCACTCGGACGGCACCGCCGACGCGCGGCGCTCGACCAACATCCACTGGAAGCGCCACGACGCCCTGCTGGACGTCATGCCGAACATCCCGCCCGGATGAGCCGGAGATGAGACAGAGAAGGGAGTTCCCTCTTATGAAGGGTCAAGGCCTCATGAAGGGTCAGGGCAGGAGAACGGGAACGGCGGCCCAGCGCGTGCTGGCCGCGGAGATCGCCGTGGTGGGCGCGCTGGTCCTGGCGCTGCTCGTCACCGAGATCCCCAGCATGATGCGCGAGATGAAGATCTGGCGCATCGCCGGTGGGCTGCGTGCCCGTCGCCGGTATCCGTGAGCCGGACGTGCACGAACTGTCGATCGCGACCGCGATCGTGGAACAGGCCGACGAATGGGCCCGGGCGGACGGCGCGACCGGTGTGGCCGCGGTGACCGTCCGGGTCGGCGAACTGTCCGGGGTCGTCCCCGACGCCCTGGACTTCGCCTTCGAGGTGGCCCGGGACGGCACCGCCCTCGCGGGCGCCCGCCTGGTGGTCGAGCAGGTGACCGCGCGGGCCTGGTGCGGACCGTGCGCCGAGGAGTTCGCGGTGGGCATGCCGCCGTTCTTCTGGTGCCCGCGCTGCGACCGGCCCTCCACCGAACTGCGCAGCGGCCGGGAACTGGAGATCACCGCCGTCGAGTGACCCGGCCGGCGCCCGGAGGCGCGGGCTGGGCACTCGCCGGCCGGCGGCTTCAGCAGATGCGGGGCAGCTGCTCCCCGAGCGGCAGGTCCACGACCCGGGTGCCGCCCAGGCCGGTCGCCACGACGACCATGCCGGGGTGCTCGGCCACGCACTCCCCGACGACCACCGAGCCCGACCCCTGCGGATGCGCGCGCATCGCGGCCAGCACGGCCTCGGCGTCGCCCGGCGGCACGAAGGCCACCAGCCGGCCCTCGTTGGCGACGTAGAGCGGGTCGAGTCCGAGGAACCCGCAGGCGTTGGCGACCGCGTCCGGCACGGGGATGGCCCGCTCGCTGAGCCGGACCCCGGTTCCGGAGGCGCGGGCGATCTCGTTCAGCGAGGCGGCCAGCCCGCCCCGGGTGGGGTCGCGCAGGACGTGGATGTCCGGGGTGACATCCAGCATGGTCGCCACCAGGTCGGCCAGCGGCGCGGTGTCGCTGGCGATCTCGACGCCGAACTCCAGCCCCTCCCGCACGCTCAGCACGGCGACCCCGTGCAGGCCGATCGGTCCGCTGACGATGACGGCGTCCCCGGGGCGGGCCCGCTGCGGCCGGACGTCGACCCGCTCGGGGACGAGCCCGACGCCGGCGGTCGTGACGTACACCCCGTCCCCGTGGCCGGCCTCGACCACCTTGGTGTCCCCGGTGGCGATGGTGACCCCGGCGGTCTCGGCCGCCGCGCCCATGGCCCGCGCGACGCGTTCCACGACGCTCAGCTCCACGCCCTCCTCCAGGACGAACGCGGCGGAGAGATAGGCGGGCCGGGCGCCGCTCATCGCCAGGTCGTTGACGGTGCCGTTGACGGCGAGGTCGCCGAGGCAGCCGCCGGGGAAGAACAGCGGCCGTACCACGTAGGAGTCGGTGGAGAGGGCCAGCCGGGCGCCGCCCAGGTGCAGGACGGCCGAGTCGGTCATGCCGGCGAGCAGCGCATTGCCGTAGGCGGGGGTGAAGACCTGCTCGATCAGCTCGGCGGAGAGGGCGCCGCCCCCGCCGTGGCCCATCACCACGACCGGCTGGTCGCGGATGGGTGCCGGGCAGCTCCAGTTCGCGGGGTCCACGACGGTCTGGTCAGCCAACGGGGTTCATCTCCTCACGCGCGGGCGCCGGTCCGGACATCCGGCGGTAGAGGTAGTAGGCGGCGCAGGCGCCCTCGCTGGAGACCATGGTGGCGCCGAGCGGGGTGCGCGGGGTGCAGGTGGTGCCGAAGGCCGCGCAGTCCGTGGGCTTGATGAGCCCTTGCAGGACCTCACCGGCCCGGCATTCGGCGGGTTCCTCGGTGCGGATGCCGCTGACGTCGAAGCGGTGTTCGGCGTCGTACGGCCGGTAGGCCTCGCTGAGCCGCCAGCCGCTGGCGGGGATCCGGCCGATGCCGCGCCAGGAGCGGTCGGTGACCTCGAAGACCTCCTCGATCATGCGGACGGCGGCCGGGTTGCCGCCCTCGCGCACGGCGCGGGGGTAGGCGTTCTCCACCCGGTGCTCGCCGCGCTCCAGCTGGCGGACGGTGCGGCGGATGCCCTCCAGGATGTCGAGCGGTTCGAAGCCGGTGACGACGATGGGCACCCGGTGCCGTTCGGCCAGCTCGGGGTACTCGCCCATGCCCATCACGCTGCACACGTGACCTGCTGCGAGGAAGCCCTGTACCCGGCAGCGGGGGGCGGTCATGATGGCCTCGACGGCCGGGGGGACCCGGACGTGGGAGACCAGCAGGCTGAAGTTGGCCAGGCCGAGCCGCTTGGCCTGGTGCACGGCCATGGCGTTGGCGGGGGCGGTGGTCTCGAAGCCGATGGCGAAGAAGACGACCTGCTTGTCCGGGTGGCGCCGGGCCAGCTGGAGCGCGTCGAGCGGGGAGTACACCACGCGGACGTCGCCGCCCTCGCCCTTGACCCGGAACAGGTCGCGGTCGGTGCCGGGCACCCGCAGCATGTCGCCGAACGAGCAGAAGATCACGTCGGGCCGGGCGGCGATCTCCAGGGCCTTGTCGATGCACTCCAGCGGGGTCACGCAGACCGGGCAGCCCGGCCCGTGGATCAACTCGATCTGCTCCGGCAGGAGTTGGTCGATGCCGTGCCGGATGATGGAGTGGGTCTGGCCGCCGCACACCTCCATCAGGGCCCAGGGGCGGGTGGCGGTGGCGCGGATCTCGTCGAGCAGCCGGCGCGCCAGCTGCGGGTCGTTGAACTCGTCGAGGTACTTCACCGGGCCTCACTCCCCTCGGCCTGCTCGGCGGCCTGCCGCCAGGCGTCGCCGAACTCCTCCTCGAGCAGCCCGAGTTCCTCGAAGAGCCGCAGGGAGGCCAGGGCGGACTCCTCGTCGAGCCGTTGCAGGGCGAAGCCCACGTGGACGATGACGTACTCCCCCACCCGCACGTCGGACACGTACTCCAGACACGCCTGCTTCTGCACCCCGCCGAAGTCGATCAGGCCGGTGAGCGGATCGGCGGTGTCGTCGATGCTCACGACCCTGCCGGGCACTGCCAAACACATGGGTCACTCCGTCTCGTCGCTGGTTCCTCTGGGTTGGTCGTCCGGTGCTTCGCGGGCCGCGACCAGCAGTTGCCCGAGCGCCAGCCCGCCGTCGTTCGGGGGGACCTCGCCGTGCAGCAGCACGGTGAAGCCGTCGTCGCGGAGCAGTCCGGCGCTCGCGTCCTCCAGCAGGGCGTTGGCGAAGACACCGCCGGTCAGGGCGACGGTGTTCAGGCCGGTGCCGTCGCGGACCCCTCGGCAGACGGCGGCGACGGCCCGGGCGACACCGCGGTGGAAGCGGGCCGCGATCACCGGTACCGGGGTGCCGCGCCGCAGGTCGCCGATGACCGCGCGCAGGGCGGGCGCCGGGTCGAGGGGGTCGCCGAAGGGGTATGCGGCGCGGTCCCGGTCCCAGGCCAGGCAGGCCTGCGCCTCCAGTTCCAGGGCGGCCTGGGCCTCGTAGCCCGCCCGGTGGCACACGCCCGCGAGGGACGACACCGCGTCGAAGAGCCGACCCATGCTGGAGGTGGCCGCACAGCCGACGCCGCTCGGCAACTGCCTTGCCAGCAGGCGGAGTTCGTCGCGCGAGCAGGCGGCGACGCTGGGCAGGTCGGGATCCCACGGCAGGCCGGCCGCCCACAGCCGGGCCAGCGCGGTGCGGCAGGGGTTGGCGACCCCCGCGTCCCCGCCGGGCAGCGGGGCCGGGGCGAGGTGGGCGAGACGGCGGTAGCCGGTGTAGCCGGCGACGAGCACCTCGCCGCCCCAGACGCTGCCGTCGTCGCCGTAGCCCGTGCCGTCGAAGGCGACGCCGATGACGGGGGTGGTGCCGTCGAGGCCCGCCTGTGCCATGACGGAGGCGATGTGCGCGTGGTGGTGCTGCACGAACACCGGTCTTGCCAGGGGAAGTCGCGTGCTGCGGCGGCGGGCCCAGGCGGCCGAGTGGTAGCCGGGGTGGCGGTCGGCGGCGACGAGTTCGGGGCGGACGCCGGTCAGCCGGTGCAGATGCCGTTCCGCCCTCGCGGCGGCCTCCAGGGTGGCCAGGTCGCCCATGTCGCCGATGTGCGGGCCGAACCAGGCGAGGTCGCCCTCGCCGACGCAGAGCGCGTTCTTGAGGTCGCCGCCCACCGCGAGCGCGGGCCGCACCGGCACCGGCAGCCGCAGCGGGCGCGGCGCGTATCCGCGGGAGCGGCGCAGTACCTGTTCGATGCCGTCGGCGCGGACCCGCAGCAGGGAGTCGTCGCACGGCGAGGCGATGGGCCGGTCGTGCGCGAGCCAGGCGTCGGCCAGCCCGGACAGCCGGGTCAGCGCCTCCTCGTCGTCCGTGACGATCGGTTCACCCGAGCGGTTGCCGCTGGTCATGACGAGGACGCGGGGGCCGGGCGGATCGCCGGGGAGGCCGAAGAGGAGGGTGTGGACGGGGGTGTAGGGCAGCATCACGCCGAGGTGCGGGCTGCCCGGGCAGACGCCGGCCGCCAGCCTGACGCCACGCTTGGGGCGGAGCAGGACGATGGGGCGGCGGGGTCCGGTGAGGGCGGCTCGTTCGGCGGCGCCGAGCTCGGCGATCCGTGCCGCCTCGTCGAGGTCCGCGCACATCACGGCGAACGGCTTGTCGCCGCGGGCCTTGCGGGTGCGCAGGGTGTCGACGGCGTGGCCGTCGGCGGCGTCGCAGGCGAGGTGGTAGCCGCCGACGCCCTTCACGGCGATGATCCGCCCGGCGGCGAGCAGCTCTCGCGCACGTGACAGGGCCTCACCGTCGCCAGCGGCTCTCACCGCGCTGCCCGCGGCGGGCACCAGCCGCAGCCGGGGCCCGCAGTCGGGGCAGGCCACGGGCTGGGCGTGGAAGCGGCGGTCGGCCGGGGCCTCGTACTCCCGGGTGCAGCGGGGGCACAGGGGGAAGCCGGACATGGTGGTGGCCGCGCGGTCGTAGGGCATCCCGGTGGCGATGGTGAAGCGGGGTCCGCAGTGGGTGCAGGTGATGAAGGGGTGGCGATGCCTGCGGTCCGCCGGATCGGCGAGTTCGCGCAGGCAGTCGGCGCAGGTGGCGGTGTCGGGCGGGAGCAGCGTGCGGCCCGGCGCGGACTGTTCGGTGGCGCGGATGGTGAAGTCGGGGTCCGTCCCGGTGGCGGGTACCTCCTCGACGCCCACGGCGATGACGGTGGCCAGCGGCGGCGGTTCGCCGGCCAGCCGCTCGCAGAACCGCTCGACGTCCGTGGCCGGCCCCTCCACCTCGATGAGGACCCCGTGCGCGGCGTTGCCGACGAACCCGGTGAGGGCGAGTTCGGCGGCCAGCCGGTGGACGTGGGGGCGGAAGCCGACGCCCTGTACGGTCCCGCGCACCGTGATGCGCCGGCGGACCGCCGCCGCGGTGGTCGGCGCGGTCACGAGGCGGTCGGGGCGTGCAGGTGACCGTGCGGGTGCGGGGCGAGCAGGGGCCGGTGGGCGGGAGCGCCGTCGCGTACGGCGAGCACCCGGTCGAGGACGGTGTCGACGCCTTCGCCGGTACGGGCGCAGGTGCGGACGACCTCGACGCCGGGGTTGACCCGCCGTACCTGGTCGGCGAAGGCGCGTTCGTCGAAGCCGGCCGGTCCGGCGAGGTCGGTCTTGGTGAGCACGACCAGGTGGGCGGAGCCGAAGGCGGTGGGGTACTTGGCGGGCTTGTCCTCGCCCTCGGTCACCGCCATCAGCACGATCCTCAGGTGCTCGCCCAGGTCGTAGGAGGCGGGGCAGACGAGGTTGCCGACGTTCTCCACGAACAGCAGCGCGGTGTCCGTCGGCAGCCAGCCCTCCAGGTGACCGCGGACCTGCCGGGCCTCCAGGTGGCACAGCCCGTCGGTCAGGAGCTGTTTCACCGGCGCTCCCGAACGGGCCAGCCGCGTCGCGTCGTTCTCGGTGGCGAGGTCGGCGGTGAAGGCGGCGACGGGGACGTCCCGCTCCAGCGCCCTGGCGAGGACCCGGCCGAGCAGCTCGGTCTTGCCGCTGCCGGGGCTGGACAGCAGGTTCACCACGTTCACCCCGCGCGCGGTCAGGTCGTCGCGCAGGCTCGCGGCCAGGCCGTCGTTCCTGGCCAGGACGGCCCGGGTGACCTCCTCCGACTGGCACATGGGCGGTCCGCTCCTCGGTCGCTGGGGTGGGAAGGACCTGCGGAGCGGTGGGTTCCGCCCTGGTCCGCTAGCGATCCTCCGCGCCCGTGGCGGCAGTCTGCGGGCGACCGGCCGGGACGGGGGGCGCGGATTCCTCCGGGCGGGCCAACGGGGGCGTGACCAGGGGGTCCGCGAGCAGTGCCGGGACGAGGACGTGCAGGGCGGTCACCGCCTGCCCGACCGCGTCCCGGACCGGTGCGCTGAGCCCGGGGGCGATGTCCTCGTCGCCGCGCGGCGGCTCGCCCGGTTCGCAGGCGAGGACGAGGACGCGGGGCAGGGGTTCGTCGCCGAGGTGGGCGGCGAGGGCGAGCACCCTGGCCGGGTCCATGCCGTGCGCCTCGGGCGGGGCGGCCGCGGCGCCGCCCGGCGGGTCGGGTTCGATCAGGGAGAGGGTGCCGGGGCACTCACCGCGGGCCGCCGCGTCCACGAGGACGACGACCGTCCAGCCGTCGAGCAGTTCGTAGGCGAGGTCCAGGCCCCGGATGCCGTAGTCCCGGACCCGCACCCCGGGCGGCAGCGGCCGGCCGGCCAGGGCACGGATCACCTCGGGGCCGAAGGCGTCGTCGCCAAGGAAGATGTTGCCCAC
This sequence comes from Streptomyces humi, assembly GCF_001005085.2. GTDB lineage: Bacteria > Actinomycetota > Actinomycetes > Streptomycetales > Streptomycetaceae > Streptomyces > Streptomyces humi. Next base: position 178,366 of record NZ_LBMU02000058.1, on the reverse strand, counting down.
GCCCGCCACCAGCAGCCGGGTCACCGGGCACCGCCGGGGACCTTGCGGACGAAGGCCGAGCGCAGCGCGTGGTAGGCAGCGCCCGGATCGAAGAACAGGGCGTGCATCCGGGCGAGTTCGTCCGCGCGGTGGTCGGCGAGCGGGTACCGCTCCTCGTCGGCGCGGCGCGCCGCGGCCTTGGCGGCGATCCGCCGGTCGAGGTCCGGGGTGCCGGCGAGTTCGGCGGCCAGGCGCTCGACCTCGGCGGTGAAGTCCCGGGCGGGGACGGGTACCAGGCGGTCGACGAGCCCGAGCCGGGCGGCGGTGGCCGCGCTCACCGGCTGGGCCTCCTCGGTCAGCCGCCGGGCGGTCTCCGCTCCGGCCCGGCGGGGCAGCGAGTACGTCCAGAACTCCGAGCCGTACAGGCCCATCCGCCGGTAGTGCGGGTTGAGGACGGCGCCCGAGCGGCACCAGACCTGGTCGGCGGCGAGGGCGAGCATGGCGCCGCCGGCCGCGGCGTTGCCGCCGAGCGCGGCCACCACCAGCCGGTCGGTGGTCCGCAGCACGGCCTCGACGAGGTCGTCCATGGCGTTGAGGTTGGCCCAGGACTCCACGGCCGGGTCGGGTGCGGCCTCGATGACGTTCAGGTGGATGCCGTTGGAGAAGAAGTCACGCCGGCCGCCGAGCACCAGGACCCGGGTGGGGCGGGCGAGGGCGTACTCGTACGCGGCGAGCAGCCGCCGGCAGTGGCCGGTGCTCATGGCGCCGCCGGGGAAGGAGAAGCTGACGAAGCCGACGTCGCCGTGCTGCCGGTAGCGGATGTCGCTCCAGGTGCGGCGGTCCGGGTCCGGTTCCAGCGGCGCCGGGCACTCGGGGAGCGCCGGGTCGGCGAGCACGTCGGCCGCGGGGCGCCGGAAGGGCGCCGGGTCACCGGAGTTCCTGCGCGGGCGCAGCTCCGGGATCCAGACGGCGCCGTCGCGGGTGGCCCGGCAGACCGCGCCCGCCCGCGTCGCCAGCAACGCGCCGGGTTCGCCGCGCAGTTCGTCCTCGGGGTGACCGCCGTGCAGGAACACCTCCCGGCCGCCCAGCTCGTCCAGCACGCCCGGCTGCGAGTCGGCCCCGCGCAGTTTGCGCAGCACCGTGTCCGTGTCGTCGGCCGCCCAGTCGATCCGCCGCCGCTCCTGCCGCAAGACGTCACGCCAGACGATCCGGCCGTGAATCGCGGGGTCGCTCTGCGGCAGCGGCTTGTACGAGCCGTCCGCGTACCGTCGTACGGCCAGGTGGACGGCGGTCAGGGCGGCGTCGGTGGCCTCGCCCCGGTACAGGTCGCTCTTGCCGACCGGCGCCACCGGGAACGGCTCGCTCGCCCACACCGCGCCCGCGTCCATCGCGGCCTCGGCCTGGAGGACGGTCACCCCCCAGGTCGGGGCCTGTTCGGCGATCGCCCAGTCGAGGGCGGAGGGGCCCCGGTCGCCGAGCGGGCCCGGGTGCACGATCAGGCAGGTGTGCGCCCGCCAGACGTCCTCGGGGAGTGCCGTCCTCAGCATCGGCGCGACGATCAGCTCCGGGGACCGTTCCCGTACGGCCGAGCGGATGGCGTCCGGACCCCGGCCGGCGAGGACGACGTCCACCCGGTGGCCGAGGTCGGACAGTTCGGCGTAGACCCGCTGGGACAGGCTGTTGAACGCGCTTGCGATGAGCAGAATGTCCATGGTGCGGCATATTTACCGCTTCAGCGGCTCCCGGAAAGGACCCGTACGGCGTTTCGCCGCCCGCCCTGGTCCACTCGGCCCTCCGGGGCCCGGAAGGCCCACTCCATGCCGGGCTCCATCACGAACCGGAAGACCCGGCGCACCGGCGGGGTGCACAGCAGGGTCACCACCGCGGCGGCGACGAGGGTCGCGGTCACCGCGCCGAGCGGCCCGTGCATCCACGCGGGGTCGTACCAGTGCGCGGGCTTGGCGCCCTGCGCGACGAAGCCGTGCAGCAGGTAGCCGTAGAGCGTGCCCGCGCCGAGGGCGGTGAACCAGGTACGGCGGCCCGGCACCCAGGCGAGGAAGCAGGCGACCAGGACCAGGGAGCAGCCGAAGGTGGCGAGGGTCATCACGGGTCCGTACCAGGCGGGCACGCCCAGCTGCTCGGCGCTGTCCCGGTGGAAGAACCAGCGGTAGCCGAGGTGCGGCACCGACCAGTAGGCGACCGCGAGGGCCGCCGCGGCGACGGGCAGGGCGCACAGCCGCACGCTCCACCGGCGCAGCAGGCCGAAGTGCTCGGGCCGCAGGGAGAGCCCGAGCACGAAGTACGGCATGAACTGAAGGACCCGCTGGAGGTCGAGGTCCCCGCCGACGGACGACGCGACGCTCGCCAGCGTGGCCACGGCCAGCGCGACGGGCAGCGGCCACCGCAGCAGGCGCCAGATCGGGGTGGTCAGCCGCCAGATGAACAGGGCCGCCAGGAACCAGGTCAGGTACAGCGGGTTCAGGAGGCTGATGTCGCGGTCCGGGGCGTGGTCGCTCCACCGGGTGAACAGGGTGTAGGCGGTCTCGAACACGACATAGGGCACGGCGACACCGGTGACCAGCCGCCGGACGCGGGCCGGGCTCGCGTCGAAGTTCCGGGAGAAGTAGCCGGAGATGACGATGAACGCCGGCATGTGGAAGGCGTACACGAACGTGTAGAGCGCGGTGACGGTACGGCTGTCCGAGCGCAACGGTTCCCAGGCGTGTCCGACGGCCACCAGCACGATCGCCAGGTACTTGGCGTTGTCGAAGTACGCGTCCCGCCGCCCGGCGCTCCGCGCGGGCGGCCGCTCACCTGGTGCGGGTGCCGGTCCGGGTGGCGGGGCCGGTGTCCGGTCCGTGGGCCGAGCGGGTGACGCGTCGTCGACTGTGGCTGCTGTCTCGCGGGAGCCGGACAGACCAGAACACCTCTCACATGACGTGCGCTCCGAGGAGCGACCGGGGACGGGGTCGGAGCCGGTGGGCGCCGCTCCGGTGACGCTGCTCTCCGGGATCCGCCGGCCCAAACCCCGGTGGCACCAGGGCGGCGGTGTGGGAAACACCACCCACTCGCCCTCCGCCGCCGTGAGAATGGCTCCGCCCCTGTCGACCGATGCCTCCTGGGAGCGTGCCGCGTGACGTCGTCGGACCGTGTCTTCGCCGCCGCGGGATCCATGGAACCGCTGGACACCCGTCCGGCAACGCTCCGCGCGGCGGCGGACGACTTCGGCCACCTCGTGCACGGACCGCCGCTGGGCGTGCTGCGGCCCGGGTCCGCCGCCGGGATCAGGGACGCGCTGGTGCATGCCGGACGGCACGGGATCCCGGTGGCCGCGCGGGCGGGCGGTCACTCCCTGTACGGGCAGGGCCAGGCGCCGGGCGGGATCGTCCTGGACCTGGCCGGACTGGCCGCCGTCGGACCGGTGACCGGCGACCGGGTCGAGGTGCAGGCGGGGGCGCTGTGGCGGGACGTGCTCGCCGCGACCCTGCCGCACGGGCTCGCCCCGCCCGTCCTCACCGACTACCTGGGAGCCGGTGTCGGCGGTGTGCTGAGCGCCGGCGGCCTGGGCGGCGCGAGTCACCGGCACGGCCTGGTGGCGGACTCGGTGCTGGAGCTGGAAGTGGTGACCGGGGCCGGTGAGCACCTGGTCTGCGCGCCGGACCGGCACGGCTCCCTCTTCCACGCGGTCCTGGCGGGTCTGGGCCAGGTGGCCGTCGTGGTCCGGGCCACCCTGCGCCTGTCCCCCGCGCCCGCCCTGGTGCGCCGCTACTGCCTGTACTACCCCGACCTGGAGGGCTACCTGGCCGACCAGCGCCTGCTGGCCGCGGACCGGCGTTTCGACCACCTGGAGGGCCAGGTCCGTCCCGCCCCCGACGGCTGGGCCTACATGGTCGAGGCGGTGGCCGGCCACCGGGGCCCGACCCCTCCCGACGACGGGCCGCTCCTGGACGGCCTCGCCTTCGGCTCGGCCGAGTCCGAGGACCTCGGGTACGCCGAGTTCGCGGACCGGGTCGCCACCGACGAGGAGCTGCTGCGGTCGACCGGCGAATGGCTGCACCCGCACCCCTGGCTGAACCTGCTGCTGCCCGACGACACCGCCGCCTCCGTGGTGACGGCGGTCCTCGGCGACCCCGGCTTCCGGGACCTGCGCGAGAACGGCCTGGTGCTGCTCTACCCCCTGCTCGGCCGCACCCTGCGGGCCCCGCTGTTCCGCCGCCCGCCCGGCGAGGTGGTCCATCTCCTGGCCCTGTTGCGTACGGCCGCCCCCGGCACGGCCGGCCCGATGGTCGCCGCCAACCGCAGGGCGTACGAGTTCGCCCGCGCCAGGGGCGCCGTCGCCTATCCGGTCAACGCGTTGCCGATGTCCCCCGCCGACTGGCGGGCGCACTACGGCAGCCGGTGGAAGACCCTGGCCGGGGCCAAGGCCGTCCACGATCCGCACGGCGTGCTGGGCCGCGGGCACGGGATGTGGGCACCGGCGTAGCGAGCCGAGCCGGAATCGCGGCCGCCGGGTGTCGATTCCGTCCGGCGCCGTTCGTCGGTGGGGTGTAGGAAGCACATGAGGACGTGGAGGAACCGATGAAGTACATGCTGCTGGTCTGCGGCGACGACACCGCCGACGCCTCCGGGATGGCACCGGTCGAACCCTGGGTCGAGGAACACGGCGTGCGCGGCGCGAGCCGGCTGTACGGGCACCGGCTGCGGCTGCCGGACACCGCGGTCACCGTGCGGGTGCGGGACGGGGAGGTGCTGCGGACCGACGGACCGTTCGCCGAGACCAAGGAGTACGTCGCCGGGTTCGACGTGGTCGACTGCGACAGCCTGGAGGAGGCGGTGCGGATCGCGGCCGGCCATCCGGTGGCCACCGTCGGTGCCCTGGAGGTACGGCCGTTCTGGGACGACGACCCGTTGGAGGACGCCGAGACGGCCGTCCGCCGGATCGACGCCGAGCTGACCGAGGCGGCGCGCGAACGGGACGTCGACCGGGTGACCGCCTGCTACGCGCCCGACGCGGAGGTCTTCGGGCCCGCCGACACCGCGGTGCGCTCGGGGGTCGCGGAGGTCCGCAAGGCGGTCGAGGCGTGGTTCGCCACGCTGTCCGGGCCGGTGCGCCGCGAGGTCCTGGACCTGCGGGTGCGTCCCGGGGAGGGCAGCTGCTTCAGCCACGCCCTCGTCCGGATCCACGGCACCCGCGTGACCGGGGAGCCCGTGGACCAGCTGGTCCGGGTCACCACCGGTTACCGCGACCCCGGGTTCGGCTGGGTCATCGCCCACGAGCACGTCTCGGTCCCGCTCGGCACGACGGACCGGAAGGAGCGGTCATGAAGTACGTCCTGTTCATCTGCACCCCGGTCGGCGGCCAGGAGCTCAGCCCCGCCGAGATCGCCGCGGACCCGCGCTTCACCTCCTACCTCCACGAGGTCCGCGGCCGGGACGTCGTCAAGGGCGGCGCCCGGCTGCGGCCCGCCGCCGACGCCACCACCGTGCGCGTCCAGGGCGACGAAGTGCTGCTGAGCGACGGGCCGTTCGCCGAGACCAAGGAGTACATAGCGGGCATCGACATCATCGAGGTCGCCGACCTCGACGAGGCGGTGGCACTCGCCTCCCGGCACCCCGCGGCGCTCGCCGGCGGCTCGGTGGAGGTGCGGCCGGTCTGGGAGTGAACCGCACATGAGTACCACGAACGAGGTCGAGGAGGCCGTCGCCGCCGCCTTCCGCGAGGAGTGGGCCCAGGTCGTCGCCACCCTGATCCGGGTGACCGGCGACTGGGACCTCGCCGAGGAGTGCGCGCAGGACGCCTTCGCCCAGGCGCTCGAACGGTGGCGGCGCGACGGAGTGCCGCGCCGCCCCGGCGCCTGGCTCACCACGACCGCCCGCAACCGCGCCCTGGACGTGCTGCGCCGGGAGGCGGTGGGGGCGGCGAAACAGCGGGAGGCGGCGGTGTCGGCGCGGGACGAGGGGCCGTACGACCCCGATCACGACGGGGACGACAGCGGGGTGGCGGACGACCGGCTGCGGCTGATCTTCACCTGCTGCCATCCCGCCCTGCCCGTCGAGGCACGGGTCGCGCTGACGCTGCGCACCCTCGCCGGGCTGACCACCCCCGAGATCGCGCACGCCTTCCTGGTGCCGGAGGCCACGATGGCGCAGCGTCTGGTGCGGGCCAAGCGGAAGATCCGCAACGCCGGTATCCCGTACCGGGTGCCGCCCGCGCATCTGCTGCCCGAGCGCACCACGGGCGTCCTCGGGGTGCTGTACCTGCTGTTCAACGAGGGGTACACGGCGAGCGGCGGCACGGATCTGGTGCGGGCCGGTCTGTGCGCCGAAGCCGTCCGGCTGGCGCGGCTGCTGGCCCGGCTGATGCCCGACGAACCGGAGGTCGCGGGCCTGCTCGCGCTTCTGCTGCTGCACGACGCCCGCCGGGGGACGCGGGTGGACGCGGCCGGCGATCTGGTGACCCTGGAGGACCAGGACCGCACGGCGTGGGACCGTGCCGAGATCGACGAGGGCGCGGCGCTCCTGGAGGGGGCCCTGCGCCGTGGCCGTCCCGGCCCGTACCAGATCCAGGCGGCCGTCGCGGCCTGTCACGCCACCGCGGCGACCGCCGCCGACACCGACTGGGCCGACATCGCCGGGCTGTACGGCGAACTCCAGCGGTTCGTCCCGTCGGCGGTGGTCCGGCTCAACCGGGCGGTCGCGGTGGGCATGGCCGAGGGGATGGAGGCAGGGCTGGCGCTGGTGGCGGAGCTGGAGGCGGAGGGCGAACTGGCCGGCTACCACCTGCTGCCGGCGACCCGGGCGGATCTGCTGCGGCGCCTGGGGCGGACGCGGGAGGCGGCCGAGGCGTACGAACGGGCCCTGGAGTCGGTGGCGAACGCGGCCGAACGCAGGTTCCTGGAGAAGCGGCTCGCGCAGTGCCGGGCGACGTAGCCGACGGGGGCCGGCCCCCCGCCGCGGCGGGGGCTGCCCCCACCACGGATGCGGCAGCCCGCAGGAGTGATCGCGGGCCCCCGCCTGCCTAGCGTGAGGGCGCATGGCAACCATTCCTGTGAAGTCCGCCCTCGCGTTATCGGCGGCGGCACTCGTGCTGGCGGCCGCGCCGCCCGCCACCGCACGGCCGTCACCCGCCTCACCTGCCTCACCTGCCTCACCCGTCGGGCGGTGCGCCGCGTCGGCCGAGGTCCACCGGGCCCTGACCGAGCTGACCTCCGGCGATCACATCGCCGGCGCCTCGGTGCTCGCCGACGGCCCGTGCGGGCGCTGGACCGCGGCCTCGGGCACGGCCGACCTCAGCACCGGCCGCCCCATGAACACCACCGACCGGCTGCGCGTCGGCAGCGTCACCAAGACGTTCACCGCGACCGTCGTCCTCCAGCTCGCCGCCGAACGCCGGCTCTCGCTGGACGCCTCCGTGGACCACTACCTGCCCGGTCTGATCGACGCCCACGGCTACCACGGCCGCCGCATCACCGTACGGCAACTCCTGCGCCACACGAGCGGGTTGCCCGACTACCTCGACGCACCCGAGTGGGAGCACCCGGAGCGCCTGCGCCACCGCCATTACGAACCGCGCGAGTTGATCGCGCGAGCCCTGGAACTCCCGCCCCCCGAGGGGACCTGGCATTACGCCACCACCAACTACCTGGTACTGGGACTGATCGTGCGGCAGGTCACCGGACACGCTCCGGAGGCGGAGACCAGCAGGCGGATCATCGCGCCCCTCGGGCTGCGCGACACCTACTGGCCGGGGGACGAGACCAGGATCCGGGGGCGGTACTCGCACAGTTACTTCACCGGCGAGGACGGGCGGCGCGTCGACGGGACCGACTGGAACACCTCCTTCGGCGGTGTCGGCGGCGCGCTCGTCTCCACCCAGGCCGACCTGCTCCGGTTCGCCACCGCGCTGCTCGGCGGGCGGCTGCTGCCGCCGCCCGAACTCGCCGAGATGCGGCGGACGGTGGCCGCCGATCCGGACCGGCTGTGGCCGGGCGCCCGCTACGGGCTGGGGCTGATCTCGTCGCCGCTGCCGTGCGGCGGGGTGTGGTGGGGACACGCCGGGACCGTGCCCGGCGGCCACCGGGCGCTGGTCGCGGTCGGTCCGGGCGGCCGGAGCGTGGCCGTCGCCCTCGACCAGGTACCGGACAGCCTGCGGGCCGAACTGGACTTCCAGCACCTCGTCGATGTCTCCCTCTGCCCGGCCGGCACCAGTGAGAGGACCGCAGCATGACCGGTTTCACGGCCCCCGCCGCCCTCGCCCTCGCCGGCGCGCTGGCCTTCGGCGCCGCCCCGGCCGCCACCGCCCACCCGGCCCCCGACCCGCTCGCCCGCTACCACCACCAGCACCTCGTCTGGGAGAGCTGCCTGCTCGGCCCCGACGACGACACCGGCAGGGAGCTGGAGAAGGCGGGCGCCCGGTGCGCCGACGTCACCGTGCCCCTGGACTACGACGACCCGGGCGGCCGTACGATCACCGTCGCGATCTCCCGCATCGAGGCCACCGACACCGCACACCGCGTCGGGTCGCTGCTGCTCAACAGCGGTGGCCCGGGCGGGCAGACGATCGGTGACCCGCCGTGGGTGCGGGCGGCGATGAAGGACGTGGGCCGGCGGTACGACGTGGTCGGCGTGGACCCGCGTTTCGTCGGCCGCAGCACGCCCATGGACTGCCACTGGCCCACCGGGTCGGCGATCCGCGGCCCGGGGCACGACCGGGCCGGCTTCGACCGCTCCACCGCCCTGGCCGCGCGACTCGCCGATGACTGCCGGAAGTTCGAGGGCGACGTCCTGCCGTACGTCACCACCCGGAACACCGCGCGGGACATGGACGTGATCCGCGCTGCGCTCGGCGAGCGGCGGATCTCCTACCTCGGCTACTCGTACGGCACCTACCTGGGCCAGGTGTACGCCACGATGTTCCCGGGCCGCACGGACCGGGTCGTGCTGGACGGGGTGGCCGACCCCGGCCGGTACAGCCCGCGCCTGCTGCGCGGCTCGGAGCCCGCCAACCGGCACGCGCTGCGGGACTGGGCCGCGTGGGCCGCCGCCCGCGACACGACGTACGGCCTGGGCGGCAGCCGGCAGGCGGTACTGGCGGTCGTGGACCGGGTCCAGGCCGCGGCGGAGCGCGCCCCGCTGCGGGTCGGCGACTACCAGGTGGACGAGAGCATCACGCCGATGGTCGTCTTCAGTGGCCTCTCGCAGGACGACGACACGGCGTACGGCGCCCTCGCGTCGGCCGTCCGCGACCTGCGGGACGCGGCCGACGGCAGGTCCGTCGACCCGGGTCCATGGCTCGCCGACACGCTCCGCTTCCAGCTGACCGGTTCCGAATCGGCGTACGGCAGCGTGCAGATGGCCGTCCTCTGCGGGGACGTGGCCGCGCCCCGCCTCCCGGACACCTACTGGCATGACGTCCAACGGGCCCGCGCCAAGGACCCGTTGTTCGGGCCGGTGACCAACAACATCGGACCGTGCGCGTTCTGGGAGCCGCCGCGCGAGCGTCCGACGAGGATCAGGGACGACCTGCCGGCCCTCCTCGTCAACGCCACGGGCGACCCGCGCACCGTCTACGAGGGCGCCCAGGCGGTGCACCGCGGCTGGCCCGGCTCCCGGCTGGTGACGCTGCGCGGGGCGGACCAGCACGCGGTGTTCGGCGTGTACGGCAGCGCGTGCGTCGACGCGACGGTCAACGCCTACCTGTCGAGCGGACGGCTGCCGGCCACGGACGTCACCTGCACCGCGACCGCCCACTGAAGGGCACCCCCGAACCACCTCCGGACCACTCCTTGAAAGGGGCGGCCCGGAGGGACCGGAGAGCCGAAAGGGCCCGGAGGGGGCCGGGAGGGGCCGGAGGGGTTAGGGGGTTAGGGGTGGTGGGGGTTCCGCGCCAGTGTCCTGAAGTCCTGCCACTGCACGCGTGGCCGGGGCAGGCCGCGCCGGGACAGGTAGCGGTCGGTGGCCCGTCTGGTGCTGCGCAGCACGCCCACCGCGTCGCTCACGCGGCCGGTGCCCATCGGCTCCACCACCTTCTCCGGGACCAGCACCGGTCCCCCGTCGCCCGTGCGCAGTTCGCCGCGCACGAGCACGTTGTACATGTTGTTCAGCCGCTCGTCGTGCCGGTGCGCGAGGAGGGAGGCGGGGCCTGGTGCCGCCGGGCAGTCGGCCGGCACGGCCACGGCGAAGCCGTCTGCGGTGGGCACCGGCCGGGTCCTGGCCAGCACCGGAGCCCCGGAGGCGTCGCGCCCGGCGAACACGGCCGTCGGGAACCGGGCGAGCCGCGCCGCGCCAAGCAGCCCACTGACCGGTGCCGGTGGCTGAGCCGGTGCCGGTGCGTCGGGCGCGGGCAACGGCGGCCGCACCACGACCTGTCGAGGTGTCACGCTGATCAGCAGCCGCAGGTAGTACCAGTCCATCAGCGGCCGCATCGGCGCCGAGAGGTACGACCGGCTGTGCGGCTGTCGTTCGAACAGCATCCGCCAGTACTCCTCGGCGCCCTGGGGGCCGGTCATGATCTCGTCGGGACATTCGGCGTGTCCGCCGACGAAGATCTGCGGGGGCGCGGTGCGGCCGCTGCCGGTGGGGTCGGAGAACAGCAGGGCGACACGGCCGTCCCGGCGGATGTTCAGCGCCTTCTGCGCGAACGCCAGGGAGGTGCTCAGCAGCAGTGTCCCGTCCGGGCGGCGCCACACGGCCGTCGGCCACGCCACGGGGGTGCCGTCGCGGCCCAGGGTCGCGAACTCGCAGGTGCGGTAGGCGTCCAGGACGTCGAGCGGGGCGGAGTCGAGTACGGACACCGGGCTACTCCCCGGCCAGCGGGGCACGCATGCGGTCGCGGTAGGCGGCGTACTGGCGCCGGCCGACGGCCCGCCACAGCAGCCTGCCCACGAGCGGGGCCTTGCCCAGGAAGAACGCGCTCTCCTCGGGAGTCGCCTCCTCCAGGATCGCGCCGAGCGCGAGCATGCGCTTGTTCTTCGGCAGCCCCTCCAGGCCACGCTCTCCGACCAGGTCCCACTCGGCGACGGTCAGGTGCTCGGCGACCAGCGGCAGCAGCGACGCCTCCTCCTCGTCGAGGTGGTCCAGGAGCGCGGTGCGATGCGCCTCCAGCGCCAGGGCCAGTTCCTCACCGGCGATCCGGTCGGCGGACCTCTCCCACACCGGCGTCCACTCCGCCACGGCCGCCAGGGTGCGGTCGATGGCCTCGTGCTGCTCCGTCATCCGGTCCACCAGCGCCTCGTCCCGCTCGGCCCGGGCCCTCAGGAGCGGCCAGATCAGCTCGTCCTCGGCGTGGTGATGGTGGTGCAGGCCCATCGTGTAGTCGCCCAGGGCCCCGCGGACCAGGGCCGCACGGGCCGTGTCGCCGTCGGGCACGGCCCGCACCAGCCGGGGCAGCAGTGCCGACTCGCGGCGGAAGACCCGGTGGACCACGACCATTTCGTGGGTATGAGGACGCTCGGCGGTGGCCGGGGCGCCGTGGCTGCTGTTGAGGGACACGCTTGCTTGCTCCAACGATCAGGTGTCTGTGTTTCGACCGCCCACCGTGCCGCACCCCACTTGGCGTCCGCTTGGCGCTCGTCTTGGCGTCGTGCGGTGCGCCGCGTTTATCGTCCGTTGACAGGATCGACGCGGCGCTCGGGTAGATTCCCGCGGCGTGCTGCGTTTGCGAGTCCTGGGTCCGCTGGGTGCCGAAGTCGCCGGAAGACCGGTCGAGTTGGGTGCTCCGCGACAGCGTGCCGTACTGGCGCTGCTGATCGCGGCCCGGGGCGGTGTCGTACCGGTCGAACGGATGGCGGACGCGCTGTGGCGGGGTGCGCCGCCCGCCAAGGCGACCGTGTCGCTGCACGCCTACCTGTCCAATCTGCGCCGGTCCCTCGAACCGGACCGGGCCCCACGCGCCCCGGCCACCGTCCTGGTCACCGCGCCACCCGGGTACGCCCTGCGGCTGGCCGCGGACGCGGTGGACGCCTGGCGGTTCGAGAGCCGGGTCGGGCGGGCCCGTGGTGCCTCGGCCGAGGAGGCCCGGCGGCTGCTCGCCGAGGCGCTCGGCTGGTGGCGCGGCCCGGCTTTCGCCGAGCACGCCGACGAGGACTGGGCCGCCGCGGAGGTGGCCCGGCTGACCGGGCTGCGCACCGAGGCCCGCGAACTCTCGGTCGCCGCCGGGCTGCGCACCGGCCGGGCGGCCGAGGCCGCGGCGGACGCCGAGTCGCTGGTCCGGGAGAGTCCGCTCCGCGAGGAGGGCTGGCGCCTGCTCGCGCTCGCGCAGTGGGCCTGCGACCGGCAGGCCGACGCGCTCTCCTCGCTGCGCCGCGCCGCCGCCGTGCTGCGCGGTGAACTCGGCTGCGATCCCGGGCCCGCGCTGCGTGACCTGGAGCATGCCGTGCTCAACGGGCGGCTCGACGTGCTGCGCGCGGCCGTACCGGAACCCGCTGCCGCCGTCCTGCCCGCGCGCACCGGGCGCGGTCTGTTCGTCGGCAGGGCCGCGGAACTGGGCGCGGTGGAGGCGGCCGCCGGCGTCGCGCGGCAGTCGGGCGGTGTCGTCCTGGTCACCGGCGAGGCGGGAGCGGGCAAGTCCGCGTTCCTCGACCGGGCGGCTGAGCGGCTGCGCCGGTCCGGCTGGCGGGTGGTGGTCGGCCGCTGCCCCGAGTACGAGGGCGCGCCACCGGCCTGGGCCTGGGTGGAGGCGCTCGGGGCGCTCGCCCGCGAGGTGCCGCCGGACCGGCCCGACGAACTCGCGGTGCTGCTGCGGGAACCGGAGGGAACCGCCGGCAACGGTCGCGAGGAGGCCACCGGTCGTCCGGGGGCGCCCGGCCGTGACGAGGCGACCGCCGGCCGGTTCCGGATGCACCGTGCCTTCGCGGCCTGGCTGCGCGCCGCCGCCGCGCGGGCGCCGCTCGCCGTGCTGCTGGAGGACCTGCACCGCGCCGACGCCGAGACCCTGGCCCTGGTCGAGGCGGCGGCCGCCGTCACCGGCGTGCCCCTGCTCACCGTCGCCGGGTACCGGCCCGCGGAGGTCGGCGAGCACCTGCTCAAGACCCTCGCCCAGGTCGCCCCGGCAGCCCCGCACCGGATCACGCTCGGCGGGCTGCCGCCGCGGGACACGGCCACCCTGGTCGACGCCGTCTGCGCGGCACCCGTGGATCCGGTGACGGTGGCGGCCCTGGCCGAACGGACCGGCGGCAATCCGTTCTACGTCCTGGAGAGCGCCCGGCTGCTCGCCGACGAGGGTGCCCTGGTGGCGGTCTCCGAGGTCCCCCAAGGCGTGCGCGACGTACTGCGCAGACGCCTCGCCCTGCTGCCCGCCGCCGCCCGGTCCGTCGTCCGGCTCACCGCCGTGCTCGGTCTGGAGGCCGAGGTCGCCCTGCTGGTCGACTTCGCCGACGCTCCGGAGGAGGAGGTCCTGGAAGGGCTCGACGGCGCGCTCGCCGCCGACCTGCTCGCCGAACCGGGACCCGGTCGCGTCCGGTTCGTGCACGCCCTGGTCCGCGACACCGTGTACGCCGACCTGTCCGCCGCCCGGCGGGCCCGGCTGCACGCCCGTGTCGCCCGGCTGCTGCGCCGCCATCGCCCCGGCGAACTCGCCGCGCTCGCCCACCACTTCGCCCGCTCGGGGAGCGCGGACGACGCCCCGCTCGCCGTCGACTACGCGCTGCGGGCCGCCGAGGCCGCCGAGCGGCGCTACGCCCATGACGTGGCCGTCACCCTGATCCAGCAGGCGATCGACACGCACACCGCGGTCACGGACGCCGACACCCCGCCGGACCGGCTGATCGAGCTGCTGGTACGGCTGCTGGGCGCGCAGGTGCGCACCGGGGCCACGGACGCCGCCCGGCGCACCCGGCAGCGGGCCGTGGAGCTGGCCGAACAGGCCGACCGCGGCGACCTGGTGGCGGCCGTCTACGGCGCATGGACCGAGCCGGCGCCCTGGCGCAGCCGCCTGGAGGGCCCGTACGACCGGACCACGCTGGCCCGCCTCGAACAGCTCGCGGCCGATCCGGGGCCGGACGGCCCGACCCGCGCGCGTGTCCTCCAGGTGCTGGTCGACGCGGTCGCCGCCGAGGACCCGGCACGGGCCTCGGCGGCGGCCCGGGACCAGCTGGCGCTCGCCCGCGCGGACGGTGAACCCCGGCTGCTGGCTGCCGCGTTGATGACGTCGGCGCGGTTGCTGCCGCACGAGACGCGGGCCGCCGAACGGCCGCCCCTCACCGCCGAACTGCGGGCGCTCGCCCGCGCCCACGACCTGCCGGCCTACCGCTGGGTGTGCGAGCACCTCGACTCGATGACCGCGGGGGCCGGCAACGACCCCGCCGCCGTGCACCGGCACACCGCGGAGGGCCTGGTGCTGGCCCGCCGCTACCGGCTGGTCTGGGCGCAGGGGATCAGCGCCGCGACCCGGGCGATGCTGGCCGCCGTCGGGGGCCGGTTCGAGGCGGCGGAGGCCGACTACGCCGAGGCCGACACCCTGCTCCAGCGGGTCGGCGCCCACCACGCCACCGGGCTGCGCACCCTGGGGCTGATCAGCATGCGGCTGATCCAGGACCGTACCGCCGAGATCGAGCCGATGGTCCGGGCCGTGTACGAGTCCGCGGGCGGCCCGGTCGCCGTGGCCCACGCGCTGGTCCTGGCCCGCCTGGGCAGACTCGACGAGTCCCGGGCCGTCCCGGTCGCCCGGGAGCCGTTGCGGGACCATCTGCACGGCCTGGAACTCGACTTCCGCGCCCAGCTCGCGGTGCTGCACCAGGACCACGAGGCGGCGGCCGCCCTCGTCGGGCACCTGGTCCCGCTGCGCGGACAGCTCGCCGGGGCGGCGGGCGCGGCGTACGCGAGCCGGCCGCTCGCCCACGCCCTCGCCGATCTGCACCGGCTGCTCGGCGCGGACCGGGAGGCCGCCGAGGCCTATGCGCTGGCCGAAGGCACCGCGCACGCCTGGGGTTCGGCCCACCTGGCCGCGAGCGCCCGCCGGGCGGCGACGGACCTGGCCGAGACCCGGGCGCGGCGGCGCACCTTCGCGACCTGACCGGGCGGCGGGTGCCGGTCGGCGTCCGCCGCCCGGGGGCCGGGAGGTGTCAGTCACCGAGGGCCGCGTCCACCACCGCCTTGGCCTCCTCCTGGACCCGGGTGAGGTGGTCGGGGCCCTGGAAGGACTCGGCGTAGATCTTGTACACGTCCTCGGTACCGGAGGGGCGGGCCGCGAACCAGGCGTTCTCCGTGGTCACCTTGATGCCGCCGATCGCGGCCCCGTTGCCGGGGGCCTCGGTGAGCACCGCGGTGACCGCCTCGCCCGCCAGGGTCTTGGCGGTGACCTGGGCCGGGGAGAGCTTGGCGAGCAGCGCCTTCTCCTCGCGGTTCGCGGGGGCGTCGATACGGGCGTAGGCGGGTTCGCCGAAACGGGCGGTCAGGTCGGCGTAGTGCTCGGACGGTGTCCGGTCGGTGACGGCCGTGATCTCGGAGGCGAGCAGGGCGAGCAGGATGCCGTCCTTGTCGGTCGTCCACACCGAGCCGTCCCGGCGCAGGAAGGACGCGCCGGCCGACTCCTCGCCGCCGAACCCGATCGCGCCGCTGACCAGTCCGTCGACGAACCACTTGAAGCCGACGGGCACTTCGACGAGCCGGCGGCCGAGGTCGGCGGCGACCCGGTCGATCATCGAGGAGGAGACGAGCGTCTTGCCGATCCCGGCGTCCGCCGCCCACTGGTCGCGGTGGCGGTAGAGGTAGGAGATGGCGACGGCCAGGTAGTGGTTGGGGTTCATCAGGCCGGCGTCACGGGTGACGATGCCGTGCCGGTCGGCGTCCGCGTCGTTGCCGGTGGCCACGCGGTACTCGTCCCGCTTCTCGATCAGCGAGGCCATCGCGTACGGCGACGAGCAGTCCATCCGGATCTTGCCGTCCCAGTCCAGCGTCATGAACCGCCAGGTGGGGTCGGTGTGGGGGTTGACCACGGTGAGGTCGAGCCCGTGCCGTTCGGCGATCCGGCCCCAGTAGGCGACGGACGCCCCGCCGAGCGGGTCGGCGCCGATGCGCAGTTCGGACGCCCGGACCGCGTCCAGGTCGAGGACGCTGGGCAGGTCGTCGACGTAGACGCCCATGAAGTCGTACCGGGCGGTGGTGTCCGCGGCGAGCGCCCGCTCGTACGGGACGCGCCGCACGTCCTTCAGGCCGCCCGCGATGATCTGGTTGGCGCGGTCCTGGATCCACGAGGTGGCGTCGGAGGCCGCGGGGCCGCCGCTCGGCGGGTTGTACTTGAAGCCGCCGTCGGCGGGCGGGTTGTGCGAGGGGGTGACGACGACGCCGTCCGCGAGACCGGTGGTCCGGCCCCGGTTGTGGGTGAGGATGGCGTGCGAGACGGCCGGGGTGGGGGTGTAGCCGTCGGCGCTGTCGATCAGGACGGTCACGCCGTTGGCGGCGAACACCTCGAGGGCGGTGACCTTGGCGGGTTCGGACAGGGCGTGGGTGTCGGCGCCCAGGAAGAGGGGGCCGTCGGTGCCCTGGCCGCTCCGGTACTCGCAGATGGCCTGGCTGGTGGCCGCGATGTGGTCCTCGTTGAACGCGGTCGCCAGCGACGATCCGCGGTGCCCCGAGGTGCCGAACGCCACCCGCTGGGCGGGGTCGGACGGGTCGGGGTGCAGCGCGTAGTAGGCCGTGACCAGCCGGGCCACGTCGACGAGGTCCTCCGGAGCCGCCGGCCGGCCCGCTCGCTCATGCGGCATGAGTCCATTCCTCCGCTGTCGTTGATCGATCGCTCACCGCCCATCTTCCCTTGTCAACGGGGGCGGACGCGAGTGCGGCACCGGCCGGTCGGCAAAGGCACGGGCGGTGCACGGCCGGTTCACAGCGGCCGTGGCCGGCCTCACGGCCCGGTGCCGGGCCGCGCGCGCAGGAAGCGGATCACCGGGTGGCCCTGGCCGGCGCCGACCTCGGCGCGCACGCCGGCGAGGCGACCCAGTTTCTCGCCACGCGCTTCCACGCCGAACACGCGGGCCAGGTCGCGTATCTCGCCGTACACCGCGTCGAGGGTGAGGGGGGTGCTGCGTGACACCTGAGGCTGGGCGTCCCCGCCAGCCGGGACGAGGGCCGCCTCCTGGATCGCCGCGGTGAGCAGCAGGGCGAAGGTGAGGAGCAGCGCGGGGCGCGGAGGAACAAGGGGGCGCGGAGCGGCGCTGGGGCGCGGAGGAACACGGGCATGCCTCGGGGGTCGGGGCTCGTACGCGGAGCCTGGCCTGCGGACGTCCCTTCGCGCGCGGGCACGAAGGGGCGGGCAGGTCTTCGGACTCCGGTTCGTCCGGTCGGGGCGCCTTCCCGGTCTCTCCCGGTCTCTCCCGGTCTCCCAGTGGCGTCGTGTCCCGCCCGTCCCCCTCACCGCTGCGCGTCAGCTCCGGATTCGCACCGGATTCCCTGACCACGGATGTGGCTCGACTGACTCCACCAGGCTGTCCCAACGCAAGGGCGACAGCGGGGTTCCGGTTCCCTGCCGGGCGCCCACGGGCCGTCGGCCGAGCGCACGAGGGCCCCGGACGGACGGATCCGGCCGGGCCCTCGTGTGCTTCCGCGTCCGGTCAGCGGGCGGCGGGGACGGTCCGTCCGGCGGCCGCGGCCTTCGCCGGTTTCGGGTTGAGCTGCCGCTCGGCCAACTCGCCGAACAGCAGGCCGAATCCGCCCCACAGCACCACCTGGATGGCGAGCGCCGAGAGCCGGAACCGCCACAGCAGGGTGGCCGGGAAGTCCTTCGGCACCTCGTTGACGGCCGGCAGGAACTGGTACGCCAGCCCCACGGCGACGCCGAACGCGGCCACCGCGAGCACGGTCGCCCACCAGGTACCCAGGCGCGGCCGGAGCCGCTTGCCGAGGAGGGTGGCGGCGACCGCCAGCAGCACGCTGAGCAGCATCATCAGGAAGTACAGCGTGGTGCGCTTGCCGATGGTGTCCGGGTCGCCCACCGACGGCGGGTTGGCCGGGTACTTCAGGAACGGCACCACGTACACGGCGAGCAGCGCGCAGCCGGACAGCAGCAGCGCGGTCGCCCGTGGGCCGAACCGGCCGACCCGGCCCAGGGCGAAGCAGTAGGCGAGGGCCGCGATGCCGCCGAAGGACACCCCGTAGACCAGGACACCGGTGGCGAGGCCCGCGGTGGACTGGAGGGAGCGGGAGACGACCTCCATCTCGTGCTCGTGCGCGTGGGCGTCCTCGAAGCCGATCGCCTTGTCGACGTTCGGCTCACCGAGCAGGTAGGCCACGACCAGGGCGAGCACGCCGGCGGCGAGGCCGGCGAGCATGCCCCGCACCAGGAGGTTCCGTACTGTTGCGGAGTTCATGGGCTGGACGGCGTCCCTCGCGTCAGTGGCAGGGGAAGCCGAGCAGGTGGCGGGCGTCGTGCACCCACTCGTGGACGTCCGTGCCGCTGAACACGGAGGTGGCGCCCTGCTCGGCGCCGACGAAGTAGAGCAGGACGAGCATCAGGATGCCGAAGAAGACCGCCCAGGGAGCTATCGCGGACAGCGGCAGCTTGGCGGGGACGACGGGGGTGGTGGCTGTCGGCTGGGCGACGGTCTGCGCCATGGCAGAACCTCCTCTGGGAGTTCGCGTCCCATCTCGGTGGTGCACACAGGACGACAGCCACGGGTCTGACTCGCAAGGGCCCGGGGGGCTCTTGCATACAGTGGCGCGACCGTGCCGGATTCCCACCGGCTTCCGTCTCGCTGTCGTCGATACCGGACCGACCGTACCGCGTGTCGGAGGACCGGCCAAGACCGCGTCACCTGGCGTGATCTTCCTCTCGCGGCTGGTGGACGATCGGCGCCCGGCCGCGTGCCGGGCTCGGCCGGGGCGCGGAACGGCCCGGCTGGAGCGCGGAACGGCCCGGTCAGGGCCCGGTGAGGGTTCGTCAGGGTCGTGCGAGGCCCAGTTCGCGCTCGCCGAGCGGGGCGAAGTGCCGGTCGACATCGGCGTCGGTGACCTCGGCGAGGGTGGCCGGGGACCAGCGCGGGGCACGGTCCTTGTCGACGACCTGGGCACGGATGCCCTCCACCAGGTCAGGGCTGGTGAGGGCCGCGCAGGACACTCGGTACTCCTGGTCCAGCGCCTGCTCCAGCGAGCCCAGTCGCCGGGCCCGGCGCACCGCTTCCAGGGTGACCTTCAGGGCCGTCGGCGACCTGCCGAGCAGGAGCTCCGCCGTCTCCTTCGCCGCCGCGTCGCCGTGGGCGGACAGCCGCCGGACGATCTCCTCGACGGTGCCGGCGGCGTAGCAGGCGTCGATCCAGGCGCGGTGGCCTGCCAGTTCGCCACCGGGCGCCGGCCCCGCCCAGCGGGCCAGCGCATCGGCGACGGGCAGACCGGCGAGGTCGGCGAGGAACGCCGGGACCGAACCGGACGGCAGGTAGTGGTCGGCGAGTCCGCACAGAACGGCGTCGGCGGCGCCGATCTGGGCCCCGGTCAGCGCGAGATGGGTGCCGAGTTCGCCGGGGGCCCGGCCGAGCAGGAAGGTGCCGCCCACATCGGGGACGAAGCCGATGCCGGTCTCCGGCATGGCGATCCGGGAGCGCTCGGTGACGATCCGGACGTCCCCGTGCGCGGAGATCCCCACCCCACCGCCCATGACGATGCCGTCCATGACTGCGACGTACGGCTTGGGGTAGCGGGCGATCCGGGCGTTGAGGTGGTACTCGTCGCGCCAGAACGCGGCCGCGCCGGAGCCGTCGCCGTCACGGGCGTCGTCGTGGACGGCGCGGATGTCGCCGCCGGCGCACAGGCCGCGCTCGCCCGCGCCGGTGATGACGACGGTCTCGACGGCCGGGTCGTCCTCCCAGGCCGTCAGTGCCTCGGCGATACGGGACACCATGGCGTGCGAGAGCGCGTTGATGGCCGCGGGCCGGTTCAGGACGATGCGCGCGGCCCGTCCCTCGACACGCAGCAGGACGTGCTCTCCGGTGCCGCTCATCCGAACACCTCGGTCAGGCCGCGGACTTCGATGACAGCCATGGTCTCGACGATTCCTTCCAGCAGCTCACGAACACAACACTCACCAACGATCTTCTCGCACCCCGCCTCTCCGCCCCACACCCACCGCCCCTCGGCCCTCCACACCCGGGGGGATCAAGCGGCTGGGGCTGTGGGATCACCGCCCGGCGCGTCCTACCGTGCCGCGTCCTCGGCGACGAGGACGCGGCTGTGCGCGGCGCCGCGCTCGTCGCCGCCGTCCCCCTGACCGGCCCTGCGGGTCCACAGGGACAGATCACTGCTCGTCGCCACGGCCAGGGTCTGCCCGGAGGGCGAGAATCCGACGGCTCGGAGCTCGGAGTAGTCGGAGTGGAAGATGTGCCACCACCGCTCACCGTACGGACCGGAATGGGGCAGTCCACTGCCACGAGAAAGCAGGACACGCTCGTTGGGCCAAGCCGGGGCGACGACCTCCAGGGCCCAGCTCCCCTCGGCAGTGGTGTGCAGTCCTCCCCCGAAGAGCCCCGCGATGCGCACTCTGCTTCCGGCGACCGGTCCCAGACCAGGACACGACAGATCGGCGTCCGAGTCGGGGAGGCTGTCCTCGGGAGCGGGGTCCCGGTCCCGGGCGATCCTCTCTCCTGTGACAGCGTCGAAGAGACCGTGACCGTCCTGCGAGACGACCATCACCAAGTCGTCCCCGGTGTCAGGACGCGACGCGAATCCGATCCCGAGCAGTCCGCCGACGGGAGCGTAGGCGATGCGCCGCCAGGGCTCGGGCGCCGGCACCACGGGAGCCGCGAGGAGCCTCTCACGCATCGCCCGCTGGTAGGGGGAAAGCTCCGGCTCGTACTCTGGCTGCCCGACCGGGGATTCCTTCTTCGTCCGCTTTCTCACGCAGCCATGATCCATCCTTCGACGGGTACGTCAAAGGGAGTTGATACAGGTCAGGGGCTGAGATGCAGGTGCCTGGACGCCCCGGCTCGGCAGTCGGCGCCGACCACGGGCCGGCCGGGTCGCAGGCGCGTGTGCGTCGTGCACGCCATGGCCGTCAGGGTGCGCCGTCATGGGCACGGACATATACGGCGGGATCGAGTTTCGGCATACCTGTGCCGGCACCGACGACTACGACGGCGAGCCGTGGGTGGCCGCCCTGGATCTGTGGCCGCTGTACGACGAGACCGACCACACGGCCTTCGGCCTTCTCTTCGGATTAGGCGACCACGCGGCCTTCCCGCCGCTTGCACCCGGTCGTGGCCTTCCCGCCGATCTGTGACCGGGCCCGGGCACACTGCACCGCCAACCGGTATCCCGTCAGTGGCCGTCGGAGTTCGTGGCCCTGGTGGGTGTGCCGCCTGCGGACTGCCGTCGCGACCCGTCAGAACGTGTCGAGTGGTCCACCGACGATCTGGTCTGTGTCTACGAACCACTGACCGCGGGCGCCGTCTTGGGTCCGGGGACCCAGTGGCCGCACGTCTTCGCCGTGATGAAGGCCCTGGCCGGCCGATTCGGTGACGACGGAGTCCGCCTGGTCGCGGCGTTCGACTGACTGCGCAGCGCCTCCCCGCACCAGCCTTGGAGACCATCTCACGCGGCTGCTCCGAACGCCGTCATGCGGAAGCCACCACCTCGCCGGCCACCACCTCGGGAGGGTTGGGCAGCAGTGACGCAAGGTTGTCCCGTACGAAGGCCGCGGCCCTCAAGATCGATTCTTCGGCACCGGCCCGGTCCTGGAAGACGCTGGTCGAGACCATCACTCCGCCCCCGGCATCGATCCAGTAGTAGGCCACGAAGCCGGAGACCTGACGCATGAGCGGCACGAACCCCTCGTTCACGAGACGTGCCGCCTCGGCCGAATCGGTCACCCCTTCGTACCGCCGGACTGCTGCGTACATCCCCGAGCTCCTCACGGTGTCCTGCGTTCGTCCTCTGCTGAGACGTCGTACCCCCGCGACGGCCGTCCGGCTCATGAGGCGTTCGGCAATCACCTGAAGGGCCGCCTGGGTAGATCCCAACAGCGGCCACCGACCCGGACGCAGAGCCCTGCACACGTGCGCCACGGGACACCCTCGAGGCGGAGCAGAGCGCCCTGAGCCGGTGGCTGCCCACCAGCACGGAAAGGGCTGTGGCTGCGACTGGCAGGGGAGACATAATCCGGGCGTGACACTCACTCCTCGGCAGCTCGCCCTGGCCACCTTGGACCGTCAGCTCCTGCTCGAACGTCAGCGCCTCGACGTGGCTGAGGCTGTTCGCCGGATCTGCGCTGTCCAGGCGCAGGCGCCGGCATCACCGTATCTGGCGTTGTGGAATCGCGTGCAGGACTTCGCGCCTGAGGATCTCGACGCGGCGTTCGCGAACCGCCGCATCGTGAAGGCAACCCTCATGCGGATCACCCTGCACGCCGTCCATGCCGAGGACTACGAGCCCTACCGCGCCGCGATGCTGAGCACTCTGCGGGCGTCGCGGCTGTATGACAGACGTTTCACGGCGACAGGACTGGCTCCCACCGACGCCGACGGACTGCTCCCGAAGCTCGCCGACTTCCTGGAGCGGCCCCGCACCGGAGCCGAGGTGGAGGTCGACGTCACGGGGTCGTTCGGCGAGCACGCGCACCGGGTGTGGTGGGCTCTGCGTACGTACGCGCCTGTGCATCATGTGCCGACGGGCGGACCGTGGTCGTTCGCGCAGCCGAACACCTACCGTGCCTCCCCGGCGGCCACCGGGTCCGCTCTACAGCAGGCGGACACTGGAGTCCAGCGGCTGCTGCTCGCCTATCTACGGGCGTTCGGGCCGGCGTCGGCCCAGGACTTCGCCCGGTTCACCCTGCTGACGCGGAACGCGATAGCCCAGGCGCTGAACGAGCTCCACGACCAGGTGGTACGGGTGGCCGGGCCGGGCCGGGCCGCCCTGTTCGACCTCGTGGACGCTACCGTTCCCGCCGAGGACACCCCGGCGCCGCCGAGGCTGCTGCCGATGTGGGACAGCACGCTGTTGGCCCACGTCGTCCCCGGTCGGGTCATGCCTGAGGCGTACCGGCCGCTGGTTGTCCGGCGCAACGGCGACGTGCTGCCCTGTCTGCTCGTCGACGGGCAGGTCGCCGGGGTGTGGCGGGCAGCGGACGGCGGGCTGGAACTGACCGCGTTCCACAAGCTCGGCAAGGCCGCGTGGCAAGGTCTGACGGAGGAGGCAGAGAGACTGTCAGCGCTGCTCGTCAACCGTGATCCGGCTGTCTACCGGCGCTACGGACATTGGTGGGACAAGGGGCTGCCCGCTGTCGAGCGCATGACCGTCAGGGTCTGATCGCACCGCCGGATCGCATGTCTGCCCGGTGCTGTGCGCCCGAAACCGCCTCGCCGCTCGGCTCGTTCAGCCGCACGACCACGTCCCCGGGAATGCCGCGGCGAAGGCGGCGACGCGGAAGCACACTACGACGGGGTGCAACTGACCCACCGCTTTCTGGATGACGTCGTCGCGGACCTCCACGTCCTGGGGCACGCGAGCACACCCTCAGAAGCCGGGGCCCTGGCCGGCGAGCAGGGCGCGCAGCGGAGCTGTGTCGGGTGTGTCGGCGACGGCCGCGTCTATGGCCTCGTCCATGCCCTTCTCCCACGCCTCGGGCAGGATGAGTCCGGGCTGTCCCGACCATGCGATGTCCGGTTCAGCCTGTCCGGACTCGGTGAGGCGCAGGTGGACCATGCCCGCGAGCCCGTCGAAGAGCCTGGGCCGAATGAAGTTACGGGCGGACGGTCCGGTCAGTCGCGCCGCCTGATGCGGTTTGGGCATGCGGTCAGCGACCGCCATCCACAGCAGGCCGCGGTCGAACGCGTCGAGTATCTCTTCCAGGCCCGGCAAGACGTCGTCGGCCGCAGCTTCGGCCGTGGGATCTCGGCGTACGCTCGCCGTACCGTCCGCGCCTTGCGTCGATGAGCGAAGCGCCCTGGCCACGGCGACACGCAGCGGCCGGGACCAGCCCTCGGCGTCGGCGACCGCGCGGGCCATGACGAGGTCGTCCCAACTCATGCGCCGCAGCCGCGCCGCCTCCTGCAACAGCGTTCGGGCCTCCAGAGCGGCGAACACCACGCTCGGATCACGCAGCAGGGTCAACCCTGTCGGCTCGTCGGCCGATTCGTCAGTTCGGCCATCGCCGGACAACTGCTCGACGAGGGCGATCCGTTCGGCTACCGGCGGGTGCGAATCGTACGGGTGCGGGCGCGGCGACCGCTGCCCGGCGGAGAGTACAGCGAGCCGCTCTCCGGTTCGGGCGGCGAGCAACCGACAGAAACCGCCGTGCACCTCGCCCACAGGCGGCAGCGCTCCTAGCGACCCTCCCATTCCGGCGTACGTCTCCAGGTAGTAGGTGTACGCGCCGGTGAGCACCGGAAGGGTACGTAGTGCAGCGACCGTCGCGTCACGGCCCGCGTGCCGGGCGGCCATCTGGTCCGCGGCGAGCTCCTGGTGGCGAGCCACGGACTGCGAAGCACGCAAAAACATTCGGCCGTAGCCGACGTACAGGGCTCCGACCGCGTGGTGCAGCCGGGTGCTGCCCTCCCGGAGTACCTCCACCGTGTGCAGTACTGCTTCCCGACCGCGCATCGCGACACCGCCGAGCCGGGTGTCAAGGTTGCCGTAGTGCCCGAACTCGTGGGCGAGAACGGCCCGCAGCTGTGAGACGGTCAGCCCGGCGAGCAGCGGCAGGCCCAGGAGCATACGGCGTCGCCCACGCAGGAGCCCCAACAGACGGCTTTGTTCCGCGACGCCCGCGTTGACCTCAGCGACCAGGTAGAGCTCGTCCGGCGGCCGCTGTCCCGTCACTTCGGCAGCGGCTCATATCTGTTCCCACAGCTCGGGTTGGTCCTGAGGAGTGACCGCCACCGCATGGGGCAACGGGCCCAGCCGTCCAGCCCGCAGGAAGACGAAGATGCCCCGCAGAATGGCAAATGCCAGCAGAACGGTGACGGTCAGAACCGTACCTTCGAACCAGGCCGCCTGAGCGGTGAGCAGCCGTGTCATCAGCAGCCAGTCGAGCACCGCCATGGCCGACAGCAGGACCACGCCCATCAGAAAGAAGCCGACCAGCAACGCGAACGCGCGGACAGCGCGCAGTCGAAACGTCATCGCCAAATCCCCCCCGCCCAGATGCTTCGGCAGCCGAGGCCAAAGCGCTCGCGGATACTACCCGCAGCTTCCCGAGCGGCTCCGCGGCTCCCCTTGACCGAGGCAGACCTGCCCCGGATTCGCGTTCACGTTGCCGTTGAAGGCCACCACGTCGACCAAGGCTGCCGGGGTCAGCCTGAGGACTTCGCTGACGGCGCGTAGGGCCAAGCGAGCAATTGGCAGCCGCTGCATCTGCTTGATCTCAGCGGTCGGTACAACGGACTTTCCCCGGCAGATCCACCTCCTGGAGCAGTTCTCGGGACACTGGGACGTACGCGCACAGCAACGTTCACAAACCTCTTGGTTTGCTGCTGTCAGGCCATGTCCGGCACGTGGGCAGCCGGCTTCGGATCGTCGAGGAAGATGTGCACATGGTTGATCACTCTCATGGGATGTCTCCCATGTCGGTCGTGGACGATGAGCGGGCATACGGGCTCTGCGGTGGCACGGCGGCCCGGGAGTGGTTCACCCTCGGGAGCGCCACCGTCATCATCACTGGATCCGTGACCCGGGCAGGCACGGTGCTCCGTCCAGGCTCCGACGAGCACGTCCTCACCGACTGTGCCCTTCGGCTCGCCTCACCGTTGAGCAGGGCCGACTTGGACCGTGTCCGTCCTTGCCTCCAGCCGGCAGATCTCCCGAACCTGGAATGGCTCGGTCAGCTGAACGGCAACCGCGCCAGCGCGCTCGAACAGTTCATCACCGGTTGATACTCCGCTGCGTCCGAGAGTGCCGAACCACCGCCAGTAGCAGCACATCCTTCGTATCTGCCTGACGGACTGCGTCATTGCTACCGGCTGGCACAGCACCGCCCTCGCTGTCTGGGAGTGCAGAAACGCGTCGCGGCCCTTCTGCGCTGCGTTCCCCACGCGCTTCTACGTGGCTCCAGGTCTCGTTAAGCATGTCTTGGACGAGCCTGGTGACGCCGGTTTCAGTGTCTGGGCCGGTGCAACCCATCGCGCCGCTCTTGCCCCACTGGGTGACACGCCGACCAAGTGGATCCGCTTCGACGGCTGACAGGCACGGCGCTGCGGTCGCCCTTGAGGTCAGGTCTTGGTACTGCTGAAGCGGTGCGTGCCGGTGTCCGCCTCGCGGGTCCACAGCGAGAGGTCGCTGCCCGTTGCCACAGCGATCGCCCGGCCGGAGGGGGAGAAGCCGGCTGCGCGGTATGTGGAGTAGCTCGAGTGGAGGTTAGGCCAGTCCGGGGAGACGACTTCCGGGGTCCAGCCGTCTTCGGTGGTGGTGTGCAGCCCTCCGCCGAAGAGTCCGGCGATGCGTACACGGCTTACGGTGATCGGCCCGAGCCCGGGGCAGGCCAGGTCGCCGACTGCGTCAGGGGTGCTGTCCTCGGGAGCGGGGTCGCGGTCCCTGGCGATCTTCTCGCCTGTCACGGCGTCGAAGAGACCGTGCCCGTCGGAGGAGACGACCATCACCAGCGGCCGGTGTCGGGGCCGTCGCGAAGCCGATCCCGAGCAGTCCGCCGACGGGAGCGCCGTACTCGTATTCGAAGACGGGCCGCCAGGGTTCGGACGCGACCACCACGGGGGCCGCGAGAAGCCGGTTCCGTATCGCATTCTGGTAGGGCGAGAGTTCAGGCTCATGCTTCGAACGCGGCTGTTTCCGTGTGCGGTGACGGCAGGGCTTGAGGGTTGAAGGTCGAGGGTGGGCGCTATTTCAATGGCACCGTGAACACGGCGTCGATGGATCCCATGAGAAGCATTGCCGGGCGGGTCTCGCTCGATGACGTCATGGCGGAGCTGTCTCGGAGCAGGCCCGTCTTCCACTCCGAAGCCGACCTTCAGCACAGTTTCGCCAGGGTCCTCTGGGAGTTGGCGCCGGACGTGCGCTCGCGGCTCGAGGTGCCGCAGCGGGGGCCGGGGAGGACCGAGTATCTGGACCTCCAGTGCCTCGGGCCCGAGGGGAGCACCGCGATCGAGTTCAAGTACTTCACCCGGGGCTGGACCGGCGAGGCCGGCACTCCGGTCGAGGAGTACGCCCTGAAAGCGCACGGCGCCACCGACCTTGCCCGTCTGCACTTCGCTCGGGACATAGCGCGGCTGGAGCGCTTCTGTCGTCGGCCCGGTCAGAACGGGCTCGCCCTCATGGTGTCCAACGAGGCGGCCCTGTGGGCTCCGCCGGGTACCGGCCGTCGGCGCACTCGGGATCACGACTTCCGGATTCACCACGGACGGGAACTCGGCGGGACGCTGCTCTGGGCCGAGGGGACTTACGAGCCGAACACCTGCACGCTGCGAGGCACGTACCCGCTCAGCTGGGAGGGGTACTCCGAGCAGGGCGGAGCAGGTGGAGAGTTCCGCTACCTGGCGGTGTCCGTCGGCGGAGCCGCAGGCGGAGTCGGCGGAGCCGCAGGCGGAGTCGGTGGAGCCGCAGGCGGAGTCGGTGGAGCCGAAGGGCAGCGGGGATTTGGGGTCACGGGGTCTGGGTGCGGAGGGTGAAGCCGGGTGGGGGTGGGGGGAGGTGGGCTGCCGCGGGGGCGGCCGCGTAGACGTAGGCGTCCGGGCGGAGGGCGACGGTGGTGGCGCGGTGTGCGGTCAGCCACGGCAGCAGCACGCCGTCGCTGTCGACCACGGCGCCCTCGGCCGGGTCGGAGCCGGCCGGGCGGACCGCCAGGGCGGGGACTCCGGCCCGCTCCCAGGCAGACTGCGGGACGGCGGGTCCGGTGTGCAGGAGCAGCCAGCGGCCGGCGAGGACGTCGTCCAGCCGGGCCCGGGTGCCGTCGGGGGCGGTGACCCAGGGCTGCGGGATCTGGTGTCCGGACGCCTTGGCGCGCGGGCGGGCCTGGAGACCCCCGGCGTAGGACGCGACCGGTATCCAGTGGGCGTTCACGAGCCGGGAGGTGAGGGCTGACGCCGGGCGGATCGCGCGTAGCGCGGTGTCCCTGATCCGGGCCGTCGCGGGCCTGCGCTCGGTGATGATCCGGCCGACGAACACCGCGCGCCTGGTGATTTCCTTGACGTGCGGCTTGCGTTCGGCCTCGTAGGAGTCGAGAACCGGCTCGGGCAGTTCGCCGCGCAGTACGGCGGCCAGCTTCCAGCACAGGTTGGCCGCGTCACGCACCCCGGCCGCCATGCCCTGGCCGATCCACGGCGGCATCGCGTGCGCGGCGTCCCCTGCGAGGAAGACCCGGCCCACCCGGAACCGGGCGGCGAAGCGCACATGGTGGCTGTAGACGGTGGCGCGCAGGATCTCGATCTGGTGCGGGGCGATGCCGTACCGGGCCACCAGGGCGTGGATGGCGTCATGGCCGGTCAGGTGTTTCTCGTCGTCGCCGGGCAGGACGGGGAACTCCCAGCGGTGGTGGCCGAGCGGGGTCGGGCAGTCCACGGCCGGACGGTCCGGGTCGCAGCGGAAGCGGAGCCGGTCGTGGCCGGGCCACGGTTCGAGCATCCTGGTGTCGACGACGACCCAGCGGTCCTCGTAGGTGCGCCCCTCGTAGCCCACGTTGAGCTGGGCGCGGGTGAGGCTGGAGCCGCCGTCGGCCGCGATCACATACCTCGCGCGCAGCCGCCGTAGCCTGTCGTCCGCCCCCGCGACGGTCAGTTCGACGGCGTCGCTGTCCGCGGACTGGCGGAGCCTGAGGCATTCGTGCCGCAGCAGCACCCGCACGTTCGGGTGGCGCTCGACGCCCTCGCGCAGGACCTGTTCCAGGGCGGGCTGGTAGAGGAACATCTGCGGCGGATGGCCGTGGCCGCGCGGTGCGGGACGGGCGCTGAGGAAGGTACGGCCGCGGGCGTCGACGAAGTCGAGCGGCCGTTCGGCGAGCATGTCCCGCTTCAGCCGGTCGGCCAGGCCCACCCGCTGCCAGATCCGGATGACCTCCTCGTCGGTGGAGATGGCCCGGGCCCGCGTGTAGACCTCCTCGTCCCGCTCCAGGACGACGACGCTCAGCCCCAGCGCGCCCAGCAGGTTCGCCGCGGTGGCCCCGGTCGGCCCGTAGCCGATCACCGCCACGTCGTAGGTGCTGTTCACCGTGCTGGTCTCACTCACCGGGCCACCTCATGTCGTCCAGTCCCGCCATGCCGTCCAGTCCCGCCACGTTGCTGTAGCGTCTGCTCCAATTGGAGCAGCCGTTACGGTAAGCGGGCCGTCAGAGGACGGTCAAGTGCCGTCACGACGGGAAGGCAGTGATGACCAGCACCGCACGCCGGATCGACGTCCACCAGCACCTGGTGCCGCCCCTCTACCGGGAGGCCCTCGACCGGCACGGGATCACCGAGGCGGGCGGCCGGGCCCTGCCCGACTGGAGCCCCGGCGCGGCCCTGGAGGTGATGGACCTGCTGGGCACCGCGACGGCGATCCTGTCCGTCTCCACCCCCGGCACCGGGTTCCTCGCCGATCCCGGTGCGGCCGCGGACCTGGCCCGAAGGCTGAACGACTTCTCCGCCGCCCTCACCGCCGGACATCCCGGCCGCTTCGGCTGGTTCGCCACGCTGCCGATGCCGGACGCGGCCGCGTCGGCGCGCGAGGCCGGGCGGGCCCTCGGCGGCCTCGGTGCCGACGGTGTCACCCTGCTCGCGAACACCGGCGGCGCGTATCTCGGGGCCGACGGGCAGGACGCCCTGTGGCGGGTCCTGGACGAGCACGGCGCCGTCGTGTTCGTCCACCCGGCCGAACTGCCCGGCCCCGCCGTCGAGGGCATCCCGCCGTTCGCCGCGGACTTCCTCCTGGACACCACCCGCGCCGCGTATCTCCTGGTCCGGAGCGGGGTGGTGCGCCGGTACCCGCGGATCCGGTTCGTCCTCAGCCACGCGGGCGGTTTCGTGCCGTACGCCTCGCACCGCATGGCCGTCGCCCTGGCAGCCGACACCGGGCGCAGCCCCCTCGACATCCTGGACGACCTGCGCGGCTTCTACTTCGACACCGCGCTCTCCGCGAGTCCCGCCGCGCTGCCCACGCTGCTCGCCTTCGCCCGTCCCGGGCACGTCCTGTTCGGCAGCGACTGGCCGTTCGCGCCCGCCGCTGCCGCCCAGTACTTCGCCAACGGCCTCGACAACGGTACCGACGGCCGTACCCTGGCGGCCGTCGACCGCGGCAACGCCGAGGCCCTCTTCCCCCGCCTCGCCGACGCCCCCGTCCCGGCCCCCGCGGCCCGTCCGCTCACGGCACGCCTGCGCAGGTCCGCACAGCGGGCGGGTGCCCGGGCCTTCTTCAGGATCGTGCAGCCGGGCGCCGACCGAGGAGGGCGTCCGGACGCCGGGTGAACCGGCAGGGAACTCTTGGTCATGGGTTCCTTTGGACGGCCGTTCGAGAACGAAGGGCTGCCTAACATGAGGCGATCACGAACGGTACGACCCCGGGAGCTCGGGATGGTGTTGTCCGGCCTCAGCGGGAGGTCGTTGCGTCCCTGGGCG
This sequence comes from Streptomyces humi, assembly GCF_001005085.2. Taxonomy (GTDB): domain Bacteria; phylum Actinomycetota; class Actinomycetes; order Streptomycetales; family Streptomycetaceae; genus Streptomyces; species Streptomyces humi. Next base: position 147,938 of record NZ_LBMU02000058.1, on the reverse strand, counting down.
GTCGTCGGTGTGGCCGTCGTCTGCCTGGTGGCCGGAGTACTGGCGCTCACGCACGACCCACGCCCGGCGCACGCCGACCCGTCCGCGCACGCCGACCCGTCCGCGCACGCCGACCCGTCCGCGCTGCCGCACACGACCGTGGAGGTGTCCCCCAGCCGCTGCGGACGGGGATGGACCACGCCGGTGTCCGGCGTCCAGGTCTTCGACCTGCACAACCCGACCGACGGTCCCGCCGAGGTCCTGCTGGAGGACCCGAGGAGCCAGGCGGTCTACGGCGAGGTCGAGGACATCGGCCCCGGCACCACCCGGGAGCTCACCGTCCGCCTCGGCAGGGGCGCGTTCGCGTTCAAGTGCGTGCCCGACGACGCCGACGCGGTGACCGGGCCCACGGTACGCGTCACGAAGGGCCGCAGCGGTCCGGCCGCGGCCCCGGTCACCGAGCACGACCTGATCCCGCCGGCGCTCGCCTACCAGAAGTGGGTCGGCACCGGTCTGTCCGAGGTGGTACGGCTGACGACGGCCCTGCGGGACGCGATCGACCGCGGCGACCTGCCGGCCGCCCGCACCGCCTGGCTGCCCGCGCACCTCGAGTACGAGCGGATGGGCGCGGCCTACGACGCCTTCGGGGACGCGGACAGGGCGGTCAACGGCACCGACGCGGGGCTGCCCGGCGGGGTGCACGACCAGGACTTCACCGGCTTCCACCGCGTCGAGTACGGGCTGTGGCACGGCGAGTCCGCCGCCGGTCTGCGCGCCCCGGCGGCCGCCCTGCTGAAGGCGGTCACCGCGCTGCGCGACGGCTGGGCGCAGACCCGGATGGACCCGGCCCAACTGGGGCTGCGGGCGCACGAGATCCTGGAGAACACGGTGCAGTTCGAGCTCACCGGCCGGACCGACTACGGCAGCGGCAGCAACCTCGCCACCGCCCGCGCCAACCTGGACGGCACCGAGCAGGTACTGGCCCGGCTGCGTTCGGTGCTGGCCGGGCGGTACACGGGTCTGTCCGGTCTGCGGAGCGAGTTGGACCGGGCGGGCAGGACGCTCGACGCGTTCCGGCACGGTGGTGCCTGGACCCCCCTGACCGGGCTGACCCACCGGCAGCGCGAGCACGTCGACGCGGTCCTCGACGACCTGGTGGAGCGGCTGGCGTCGGTGGCCACCCTGTGCGACCCACGGAGGACGGTGTGAGCACCGACGAGAAGGCGGGCACGGGCGGGGTCGGCCGCCGCGGCTTCCTGCGCGGCGCGGCCCTCGCGGGCGCGGGACTGGCCGCGGGCGGCGCGGCCGCCCCGGCCCCGGACAGCGCGGCCACCGCCGGCACCGAGGCCGTCGCACCCTTCCACGGCCCGCACCAGCGGTCCGCGATCGCCACGCCCCGGCGCACCACCGTGTTCACGTCCTTCGACGTGACCGCCGGGGACCGGGCCGGACTGGCCGACCTGCTGCGCACGCTCACCGAGCGCGCCCGCTTCCTGACCTCGGGCGGCACCCCCGACCCCGTCGGCATCACCGCGCCGCCCGCCGACTCCGGCGTCCTCGGCGGACAACTCCCCGCCAGGGCGCTGGCGGTGACCGTCGGCGTCGGCGCCTCGCTCTTCGACGACCGGTACGGACTGGGAAAGCTGCGGCCCCGCCGGCTGACCACCATGCCGCCCTTCCCTGACGACGACCTCAAGCCCGAGTGGTGCCACGGCGACCTCAGCCTCCAACTGCACGCCGACGACACGGACACCGTGCTGCACGCGTTGCGTGACATCGCCCGGCACACCCGGGGCGGCATGCAGGTCCGCTGGCGGATGGACGGCTTCGCCAGTCCGCCCCGGCCGTCCGGCACCCCGCGCAACCTGCTGGGGTTCAAGGACGGCACCGCCAACCCGCGGACCACCTCCCGTGAGATGGACCGGCTGGTGTGGGTCGGCGCGGGCGCCGGCGAGCCGGACTGGGCGGTCGGCGGCAGCTACCAGGTGGTGCGGCTGATCAGGATGCTGGTGGAGTTCTGGGACCGGGTCTCGCTCAGCGAACAGGAGCGGATGTTCGGCCGTTCCCGTGAGTCGGGGGCGCCCCTGGACGGCGACGCCGAACACGACACGCCCAGGTACGCCGACGACCCCAAGGGGGACGTCATCCCGCTGGACGCGCACATGCGGCTGGCCAACCCGCGCACCACGGCCACCGACGACCAGCGGATCCTGCGGCGCGCCTACAACTACGACCGGGGCATGGACGGCAACGGCAACCTCGACATGGGTCTGCTGTTCAGCTGCTACCAGCAGGACCTGGCCCGGCAGTTCGAGACCGTGCAGAAGCGGCTGGCCGGGGAACCGCTGGTGGACTACGTCTCGCCGTTCGGCGGCGGGTACTTCTTCGCGCTGCCCGGTGTACGGGACACGGCGGACTGGTACGGACGCGCGCTCTTGACCTGAACTTGGGCACCCGCTGGAACCGGGCTTGTTCGAACAACTCCACGGCGGTTGCCTGGACCGATCGGTCAACACACAGTCAAGATTTGCCCCGGCATCCCTGACCCGGTGTTCATTCCGCCGCCATCATGACTCCGCCGGGACGCCCGGCGGCGGGCGAAACATCCCTGCCTGTACGACGCAGTGACGTTCATGCCCGGAGGGTGAACCAGCATGGCCAGCACAGGAAGACGAACGGCGATGAGGAGCCTCGGGGCTCTCGCGGGGGCCGCCGCGCTCACGGTCCTCGGTGGTACCGCGCCCAGCTGGGCCGCCGTGCCCGCCGGGCACACCGGCGGGTCGTCGTCGACCGCGACGCCCATCAAGCACGTGGTCGTGCTGTTCGACGAGAACATCTCCTTCGACCACTACTTCGCGACCTACCCGAAGGCCGCGAACACCGACGGCACGAAGTTCACGGCCGCGAAGAACACGCCGAAGGACGTCGACACCCTCGCGCACGCCGGGCTGCTCACCAGGAACCCGAACCAGTACCTGCCGAAGCGGCTCACCCCGGCGCAGGCGATGACCTGCGACCAGAACCACTCCTACGGTCCGGAGCAGCTGGCCTACGACGGCGGCAAGGCCGACCAGTTCGTGCAGAACACCGAGGTCGACAAGTGCTCCGGCGGCCTGTTCGGCGAGCCGGGCCTGGTGATGGACTACTACGACGGCAACACCGTCACCGGTCTGTGGAACTACGCCCAGCACTACGCTCTCAACGACCGCTCTTACAGCTCGGTCTACGGCCCCTCGACGCCCGGCGCGCTCAACCTGATCTCGGGGCAGACGCACGGCGCGATCTCCGTGGACCCGGTCACCGGCAAGCAGACGTCGACCCCCGACTCGTACGCCATCGCGTCCCCGGACGCCAAGGGCGTCGGCACGGTCGTCAACGACCCCGACCCGGCCTTCGACGACTGCTCCGACAAGGACCACACCAGCACCAGCGCGCTGGCGGCGCTCCAGGGCAAGAACATCGGTGACCTGCTCAACAGCAAGCACGTGACCTGGGGTTGGTTCCAGGGCGGCTTCCGCCCGTCCACCGTCTACAACGGCACGTCCGGCTCCTACGCCAAGTGCGACACCACGCACACCAACGTGGGCGGCGCGTCCGTGGTCGACTACAGCCCGCACCACAACCCCTTCTCGTACTACAAGTCGACGGCGAACCCCCACCACGTGGCGCCGAAGAACGTGAACGAGATCGGTCACAACGGCCGGGCCAACCACAACTACGACCTGACCGACTTCACCGCCGTCGCCAAGGCGGGCAAGCTCCCGGCCGTCAGCTTCCTCAAGGCCGGCGAGTACCAGGACGGGCACGCCGGGTACTCCGACCCGACGGACGAGCAGCACTTCCTCGTCAACGAGATCAACACCATCCAGAGCTCGCCGCAGTGGAAGTCCACCGCGATCGTCGTCGCCTATGACGACTCCGACGGCTGGTACGACCACGCCTACGTCACGCCGCGCAACGGCTCCAAGGACACCACGGTCGGCTCCAACGGCAAGGCCCTGGACAGCGCGGCCTGCCAGTCCGGCCCGGCCGCGTCCGGCGGGTACGCCGACCGCTGCGGCCCCGGCACCCGGCAGCCGCTGCTGGTCATCTCGCCGTACAGCAAGGTGAACAAGGTCGACCACACGCTGACCGACCAGGCCTCGATCACCCGGTTCATCGAGAACAACTGGCGCACCGGCCGGATCGGCGACCACTCCTTCGACGCCACCGCCGGTTCGCTGAACGGCATGTTCGACTTCAGGCACCCGAACAACAAGCAGGTGCTGCTGAAGTCGGACGGCTCCGTGCGGTCCGTCGGTCCGATCCGCCACGTCGCCCCGGTCAGCACCCGGATCACCCCCGGCCCGGCGATGGTGGACACCGCCGCCACCACCGGCTCCGGCGCGTTCCCGGCGGTTCCGGTGAGCCTCGGTGCGGGCGCCCTCGTGGCCGCCGGCGCCACGGGCACCTACCTGACGCTGCGCCGCAGGCAGCGCGCCACCGCCTGACGACGCCCACCGCGTCCCGACACCGCTCGGCACGGTCCTCCTCCCCGGACCGTGCCGAGCGGTGTTCCCACACGCCGACGATGGCTGGAACCAATCACCCATTCGGGCGGAACGGGGCATTCCTGGAACGTCGGCGACATCTCGGGAGTCCTGTGGGGTGAAGGAACAGACCACAGAACACACGGGGGTGTTCGACCTTGACCGAGATCATCGAAAGGATCACCGGGAGCGACGCGGGGGAAACGGCGCCGGCGCCCGACGAACTGGCGCCCTACGCGGCGCCGCTGCCCGTCCCGCCGGTCCTGCGGCCCGGCGGCGCGGACGTCCTGCGCGAGACGGAGATCGCCCTGCGCCCGGCCTGGATCCGGCTGCACCCGCAGCTCCCGCCGACCTTGATGTGGGGATACGACGGGCAGGTGCCGGGCCCGACCATCGAGGTGCGCCGCGGGCAGCGCGTCCGCATCGCCTGGACCAACCGGATCCCCGAGGGCGGCGAGTACCCGGTCACTTCGGTGCAGGTACCGCTGCGCACGGACGGCCGGCCGCAGGCGAGCACCGAGCCGGGCCGCGAGGGCGTCGAACCGGACAAGGACGTCGCCGCCCTGCCCGCGTGGACGGTGACCCACCTGCACGGGGCACAGACCGGCGGGGGCAACGACGGCTGGGCGGACAACGCCGTCGGCTCCGGCGACGCCCAGCTCTCCGAGTACCCGAACGACCACCAGGCGGTGCAGTGGTGGTACCACGACCACGCCATGAACATCACCCGGTGGAACGTGCACACCGGCCTGTACGGCACCTACCTCGTCCGTGACGACGAGGAGGACGCCCTCGGACTCCCGTGCGGGGAGCGGGAGATACCGCTGCTGCTCGCCGACCGGAACCTGGACACCGACGAGGACGGCCGGCTCAACGGGCGGCTGCTGCACAAGACGGTGGTCGTCCAGCAGCAGAACCCGGAGACGGGCAAGCCGGTCTCCATCCCGTTCACCGGCCCGTACACCACGGTCAACGGCCGTATCTGGCCGTACGCCGAGGTGACCGCCGGCTGGTACCGCTTCCGGCTGGTCAACGCGTCCAACGCGCGCATCTTCGAACTGGTCCTGGTCGACGAGGACGGCGACCCGGTGCCGGGCGTCCTGCACCAGATCGGCAGCGACGGCGGGCTGCTGCCCCGCCCGGTACCGGTCGACTTCGACGCCGCGCTGCCCACGCTGACCGCGGCCCCCGCGGAGCGCTTCGACCTGCTCGCCGACTTCCGGGGCCTGGAGGGCCGGCGGCTGCGCCTGGTCAACAAGGGCCGCAACCAGGCGCCGGGGGTGCCGGACCCGGCGGGTGACGTGCGCTACCCCGCCGTCATGGAGTTCCGGGTCGGCTGCGCCGGCGAGCCGGACACCTTCGAGCTGCCGGAGGTGCTCTCCGGCTCCTTCCGCCGGCTCACCCACGACGTCCCGCACGGCCACCGGCTGATCGTGCTGACCCCGCCCGCCACCAAGGGGGCCGGCGGGCACCCGGAGATCTGGGAGATGACCGAGGTCACCGACCCGGCCTCCGTCCAGCTCCCCGCCGACGGCGTCATCCAGCTCACCGGGGCGGACGGCACCACGAAGACGTACCGGCGCACCTCCCGGACCTTCAACGACGCGCTCGGCTTCACCATCGCCGAGGGCTCCTACGAACAGTGGAGCTTCCTCAACCTGGCGCCGATCGTCCACCCGATGCACATCCACCTGGCGGACTTCCAGCTGCTGGGCCGCGACGCCTACGACGTCTCCGGCTTCGACCCGGCGACGGGCGGTACCGTCGAGCCGATCGCGTACGACGCGGCCACCCGGCTCCCGCTGGCGCCGAACGAGCTGGGGTACAAGGACGTGTTCCGGGTGCCGGGCGGTCAGGTCCTGCGGGTCATGGGCAGGTTCGACGGCGCCTACGGCCGGTTCATGTACCACTGCCATCTCCTCGAGCACGAGGACATGGGCATGATGCGGCCCTTCGTGGTGATGCCCGAGGAGGCGATGGCCTTCGACCACGGCGCGGCACACGGCGGCCACGGCTCGGGGCACACGGGCTGACCCCGTCGTACGGCGTGCGCCGGACCCGGGAGCTCCTGGGGCCGGCGCGGGCCGCGGTGGACACCGCCGCCGGTCGGCCCGTACCCGCTGGATACGATGATCCACGGCATGGACGCCGACGGCGCTCGGCATCGCCCGGGTCGGACCGGCACGTACGACGAGAAGGGCGTGGCACGATGACGAGCGGTGCGGCCGACGCACTCGACCACCCGGTGGGCGCGTCCCTGCGGGGGCGGCACGCGGAGCTCGCGCGCCGCCTCGGCCGGGCCGCCACCTACCTGCCGGACGTCGCGACCTTCTCCGCGCTGCCCGCCGACCCGGAACCGGCCGACTGGGCCGACCTGGCCCGGCTGCTCGGCCGCGGCGCGTTCGCGGACATGTTCAGCTGTCCGGCGACCCCGCCGCCGGACTGGGAGCCGGTCTTCGTCCTGGAGGGGCGGCAGCTGGTCCTGCCCGACGGCACCCCGCCCGCCCCGGCGCGGTCCACGGGCGCCGCCGAGGTGGTCGAACTGGGCGCCGCCGACGTGCCCGAGATGGTCGACCTCGTCGCCCGGACCCAGCCGGGGCCGTTCTGGCCGCGCACCCGTGAACTCGGCACCTACCTCGGCATCCGGGACGGCGGGAGACTGGTGGCCATGGCGGGCGAGCGGCTGCGGCCACCGGGCTGGACCGAGATCAGCGCGGTCTGCACGGCCCCCGAGGCGCGCGGGCGCGGCCACGCCGCCCGCCTGGTGAGCACGCTCGCCGACCGTGTGGTGACCCGTGGCGAGCGCCCCTTCCTGCACGTCGCGGAGGCGAACACCACCGCGCTCGCGCTCTACGGACGACTGGGCTTCGAGACCCGCGCGAAGGTCACCTTCCGCGGCTATCGCACACCGTGACGGCCGCCGTGGCCCGCGGCGTTGACCTGCGGGGATTCGTCGGCATCCGCTGCTGACGCGGTCTCCCGCCGTCCGGCCGCGGCCGGGCCCCGGGCGTGCGGTTGTCGTCCGTCCTGCGGCACGGGATGCTGAGGGGGCACGGAGGGAAGCGGTGCCATGGATCGTTTTCCGCATGCCGCCGACGTCGACTTCCACAGCCCCCTGGATCTCTCGAAGGCCGCCGCCGCGGTGCTGGACGCCGAAGGCCGCGTCTCCGGATGGGGCGCCTCGGCGCAGCGCCTCCTCGGCCATTCCCCCGAGGACGTGCTGGGCCGGTCGGCCGCCCGGCTGCTGGTGGCGCCGGGACAGCGGCTGTCCGCTCTCTGTAGGGCGCACCACCCCCGGAGCACGGTCCTGGACCTGTGCTGCCGGGACGGACGCACCCTGCGCGCGGCCGTGACGGTCAGCCCGCTGTCGGACCGGGGCGGCGCCGCCACCGTCGTCGTCGCGGCGGATCTGGAGGCGTTGCGGGGCTGGGAGGCGCAGCTGGCGATGTTGCAGGGGCTGGCCACCGAGTCGTCCGTGGGGCTGACCGTCTTCGACACGGACATGAACGTGGTCTGGGGCAACGCCTCCACCGACATGGAGCTGGCGGGGGTCGCGCAGTACGTCGGCCTGCCCGCGAGCGCCCTCTTCCCGGAGGGCGAGTTCATCTCCCGCCACCATCCCCCGGACGAGGACCAGGTGATGGAGCACGTCCTGGCGACCGGGGAACCGATCCTGGGCATGCACTACCGCGGCCGGGCCCCCGCCGACCCGGTCCGTGAGCACGTCTGGTCCTGCTCCTACCACCGGCTGGTGGACGCCCGGGGCGAACCGCTGGGGCTGTTCGAGGAGTCCCTGGACGTCACCGACCGCTACCGGGCCCAGGAGCGGCTGTCGCTGCTCGTCCGGGCGGGCAAGCGGATCGGTGCCTCGCTGGACGTGCGCCGGACGGCCGCGGAGCTGGCCGACGTGGCCGTACCGCAACTCGCCGACGAGGTGCTGGTGGACCTGCCGCCGGCGGTCATCGAGGGACGGCAGCCGCCGACGGGCTCGGCACCGGGGCACAGCCTGCTCCGGATGCACGGCCGGACCCCGGAGGAGTTCCGGACCAGCCCGGTCTCCTATCCGCCCACGTCACCGCAGGCCCAGAGCCTGGCCACCAGCCGCCCCGTCGTCGACGCCGGCCCGGCGGGCGGCGGGTCCGCCGCCCGGTGCTCCAGCCTGTTCGTCCCGCTCCTCGCCCGCGACGCGGTCCTGGGCCTGGCCACCTTCCGGCGCAGCAGCAACCCCGACCCCTTCGGGCCCGAGGAACAGGCCCTCGCGGTGGAGCTGGCCGAGCGGGCCGCCGTGGGCATCGACAACGCCCGCCGGTACACCAGCCAGCACGCGGCGGCCCTGGTGCTTCAGCGCAGCCTGCTGCCGCAGCGGCTGCCGGAGCAGAGCGCGGTCGACGTGGCGTACCGCTATCTGCCCGCGGACAGCCGGGTGGGCGTGGGCGGCGACTGGTTCGACCTGATCCCGCTGTCCGGTGCCCGGGTCGGGCTGACCGTGGGTGACGTGGTCGGGCACGGGGTGCACGCGGCGGCGACCATGGGGCGGCTGCGCGCCACCGTACGGACGCTGGCCCTGCTGGACCTGGACCCGGCCGAGCTGCTCACCCGCCTGGACGGTCTGGTCGCCCTGGACTCGGAGCCCCACGGGGACGACGGGCTCAGCGACGAGGCGCTCGGGGTGACCTGCCTGTACGCGATCTACGACCCGGTGAGCGGCCGGTGCGTCTGGGCGAGCGCGGGCCACCCGCCGCCGGTCGTGGCGGACGCGAACGGCTCGGTGGCGCTGTCCGCGCTGGCACCGGGGCCGCCGCTGGGCCTGGGCAGCCTGCCGTACGAGAACGTCGAGCTGAGCCTGTCGAACGGCAGCGTGGTGGCGCTGTTCACGGACGGCGTCGTGGAGGACCGGCGCACCGACATCGACAGCGGGATCGACCGGCTCGCCCATGTGCTCACCTGGCAGCGCTGCCCGCTGGAGGAGCTGTGCGACCGGGCGATGGCGACGCTCCCGCCGGGGCCGCAGGCGGACGACGCGACGCTGATGCTCGTGCGCACCCGGCGGCTCGACACCCGGCAGGTGACGGACCTGGAGCTGCCGCCCGACCCGGCGATGGTGGCCCGGGCCCGTACGGACACCGAGCGCCAGCTGGACCGCTGGGGTCTGTCCGACCTGTCGTTCACGGCCGAACTCGTGGTGAGCGAGCTGGTCACCAACAGCATCCGGTACGCCACCGGGCCGGTCGTGCTGCGCCTGATCAGGGACCGCTCGCTGCTCTGCGAGGTCTCCGACAACGCGCACACGGCCCCGCATCTGCGGCGGGCGCGCCGGGACGACGAGGGCGGCCGGGGTCTGTTCCTCGTCGCCCAGGTGTCCCAGCGCTGGGGCACCCGGTACACCTCGTCGGGGAAGACGATCTGGGCCGAACTGGCCATCCCCTGACGGCCGCGGCGATCAGCGCCCGGCCGTCTCCGGCGCGGTGCACGCCCGGCGTGGGACGGCCGCGGGCTCGCGGCCGTCCCACGCGTGGGTCGCGGACCGTTCCGGTCAGCCCTCGATGCGGTGGGTGGTCCAGAACGACGTCAGGTCCGTGCTGGTGGCCGCCTGGGCCGCCGCCTTGAACTCGGCGGTGGTCGAGACCCCGTACCAGTGCGAACTCGCGTAGCTCTTCAGGAGGTTGGTCATGGCGGTGTCGCCGATCAGGCGGCGCAGGTCGTGCAGGGCGCACTTGCCGTAGCCGTAGACGACGGTGGAGTAGCGGGAGGAGTGCGCGTCCCAGTACGCCATGGAGTTGGTGATCTTCTCGGCCGACGAGGCCCAGGACACGCTGTTCCAGCAGTTGGTGCCGGTCAGGCCCTGCGCCAGGTCGGTGGCGTAGTCGGTGAACGCCTCGTCCAGCCAGGGGCTGTTGTACTCGTCGTCGCCGACGATGCCGTACCACCACTGGTGGCCGATCTCGTGGGTGAGCGCGGTGGTGCTGACCAGGTCGAGGACGAAGCCCGGGTACTCCATGCCGCCGAACCAGAAGTTGTTGTCGATGACGGCGTCCAACTCGCCGTACGGGTAGGCCCCGAAGCGGCCGGCGTGCGCGTCGACCGCCGACTTGGCGGTGGTGAGCATCGACTGGGCGCTGGAGGAGCTGATGCCCGAGACGGAGTAGATGTTGATCGGGACCCCGCCGGGCGAGGTGCCGGAGATCTTGCTGAACGGCCCGGCCGCCCAGGCGAAGTCACGGACCTTGGAGGCGGTCGCGGTGGTGACGGTGCGGCCGCTGGTGCCGGGGGTGTCGACCGAGGTGCCGGTGGCCGGGACCAGCAGGCTGCTGGGGTGGTCCAGGGTCACCTTGAAGTCGGCGGCCAGCGAGTAGAAGGACTCGCCGTTGTTGGTGTACGGGTCCAGGTGCCAGCCGGAGCCGTCCCGGACCGCGAGGACGGGCAGCGCGTTGCCGATCATGCTGAACGCGCCGTCGTAGCCGAAGCGGTCGGCGCCGCTGGGGACGGTGATGCCCAGGTCGAAGCCGATCGTGGTGCTCTGGCCCTGTGCGAGGGGCGTCGGCAGGGCGATCTGAAGTGCCGTGCAGGCGACCGAGAGGGCCCCCGCGGTGCCGCCGGTGACGTTGCTGACGGTGATCGGCGGGGCCGAGCAGGTGCCGTGGTAGTTGTCCCACAGCCGCAGATAGATCTCGCTGAGCGCGGTCGCGGAGGCGTTGGTGAAGGTCACGCTCTCGTGGCCGGTCCAGCCGGTGCCCGTGGCGTTGCTGGTCAGGCTGACGGTGTACGACGGTGCGGCCGGGGTGCGGGTGGTGTCGCCCGGGGTGGTGGCGGCCGAGGTGTCCAGGGCCACGTCGTCGAGGACGAAGCTGGTCTGGAGGCTGGAGTCCTCGGTGCCGGTGAAGGCGACGGTGACGGTCTGGCCGGCGAACGCGGACACGTCGAAGGACTTCTGCACGTACCCGGTGTTCTTGTCCAGGTTGGAGTAGGTCGCCAGGGTGGTGCTGCCGATCTTCGCGGTGAGCTTGTCGTACGCCGTCGAGGAGGTCGTCTCGGCGGTGTCGACGTGCAGCCAGAAGGTCAGGGTGGCGGCGCATCCGGACGGGACGGTGACGCTCTGCGAGAGCGTGTCGGTGTGGGTGCCGCCGGTGCCGTCCAGCCAGGCGAAGCTGGAGCCGCCGTGGGCGGTCTGGCCGGAGCGGCTGGTGATCACGCTGGTCGAGGACTGCGTCCAGGGTGAGGTGCCGCTCTCGAAGCCGCCGTTGGTGATCAGCTGGGCCGGGGTGCAGGCCGCCGGCTCGGCGGCCGACGCGGTACTGCCGGGGAGCAGGGCCGCGGTGAGTGCCGCGACGGCCGACGCGATGGTCACGAAGGCCTTGTGGGGGGTCGATCTCACACGAAACTCCTTTACGCCGGCCGGGATTCCGGCCTGCTCGGAGACCGCCCGCCCGGCAGGGGTGTGCCGGGGAGCGGTCACGGGTCACGCGCTATGAGTGGTGCGAGTCGGAAGCCTGACAGATTTGACCAGGCCATGTCACTAAGGGATTACCCGCGCGTCAGATGTGGTCCGCGCAGCACGGGGTCGGATCGGGCACCTCGAAGGGGGCCAGCAGTCCGCCCGCCGCCGGCACCAGGGCGAGGGTGAGGACGCCGGCACGCCACTCCGGGCGTACGTGGTCCTGGGTCAGCACCTCGGTGGTGGGCGGGAGTTCGGCGCCCGGGGCACCGAGCACGACCAGGCGCTCGACGGCGGTGCGGTCGAGCAGGTCCGCGACGGCGACGGTGCCGGTCAGCCGGGCCACGCCGGGGTAGACCACCGCGCGGCCGGAGGCGGGGGGCGCGAGCGCCGCGCCGCGGGCGGTGGCCACCGCGTCACCGGGGCCGCGGACGCGGTCGGCCAGGACCAGACCGGCGCCGGCCGGCAGCAGGGCAGGCAGTTCCCGCCACACCGCGTCCGGGTCCGGGACCTCGAGCGACACCGCCGTGCCCCGGCGGTCGTCGGTGCGGTGGAGGTGGGTACAGGCGAACACGCCGTCGCCGAGCGCCAGTCGCGCCAGCAGCCCGTGGATGAGGTGGTCGGCCTCCCGCAGGGTCGCCGAACCGGCGTCCACCCCGATGACGGGGCGGACGCCGGACGGGTGGTGCGGGGAGGTCATGCGGGCAGGACCCACATCGGGTTGGAGTAGAACCAGAGGTCCTTCCACGGGTCCGCGTCGCCGAGGACGTCGATGGCCGGACCCGCCGGGTCCACGGCGGCACCGTTGACGCCGACCGCGGAGCGGTTGCCGTCGGTGCCGCGCAGCCGGACGTAGACCGGCTTGTCGAGGCGGCCGAGGGAGTACGTCAGCCGGACCGCGCCGGTCGACTGGTGCACCTCGAAGGACTTCACGACCTTGGTGGCGGGCGTGGCGAAGGTGTCCCGGTCGCCCACCTTGCCGGTGACGTCACCCTGGATGACGTCGACGCGGGCCAGACTCGGCACGAACTGGGCCCAGTTGGGCCCGTTGGCGAGGCTGATCTCCACGACCAGGTCGACCTGGCTGCCCTTCTTCACCTGTAGCACCCCGCCGAGGGTGACCGCGCGGGAGCCGGCGCGCAGCTGCGCGTTCAGGCCGCTGATCAGGCCGCCGTGGTCGACCCAGACCCGGCCGGCCCGGATGCCGTCCATGACCGACTTGTAGGAGAAGGAGGCGGCGCCGACGTGGGTGCGGGAGTACTGGCCGGGCCAGAAGTCGGTGTCGGTGAGGCTGATGCCGGTGCCGTAGACCGGGTCCTCGTAGCGGCCGTTGGCGTTGAAGTCGCTGTTCGGGCCGCGCACCGCGGTGTCCGCGTACACGTTGTGGGAGTCCGAGTTGGCGGTGACCCACCAGGGCTTGCCCTCGGCGAGGAGGCTGTCCCACAGGCCGCCGACGGTGGCGGTCATCCAGTCGAAGCCGCCCCAGGTGCGGTAGCTCTCCAGCGGGTAGGCGGCGAACGAGTCGGCGCTCGGGCTGTTGTCGTAGATGCCGCGCGCGGAGCCGGGGCCGTTCGGCTTGGGCAGGCCGCCCGCCTGGTGGCCGGGGGCGCCCTCCATGCCGACGGCGATCGAGGGCTGGGCGTCACGCCAGGCCCGGATCTCGTGCGGGGAGTCGATGCCCTTGCGCGCCGGGTGGTTGGCGAGGAACAGCGCGTCCCTGACCTTGCGGCGTTGCACCTGCTCGGCGAGGAAGTTGAGGCCGGAGATGGCCAGCGCCTCGTTGGCCGCGGTGCCGGCGGAGGCGCCCTTGACCGAGCCGTCGAAGGAGTTCTCGAACTCCTTCAGTACGGCGACCTCGTTCTTGCCGGGGTGGACGAAGACCGTGCCGTGCTCGGCGGCCGGGATGTTCCACTCCAGGCCCTGGAAGACGAGCGTGTCGTCGATCTGGTCGCGGGCCGCGACGATGTCCGGGTTGACCTTCTCGACGCCGATCCTGGCGTGCGCCTCGCTGCCGTGGTCGGTGATGACCATCCAGTCCAGGCCGTGCGCGTTGGCCTGCCGGACGTGGTCGACGACCCGGTACTTGGCGTCGGAGCTGTACTGGGTGTGGATGTGGTGGTCGCCGGCCAGCCACAGGTAGCCGCCGGACCGGCCGTTGCCGGAGTGCGAGGAGGAGACCGCCGCGGCGGCCTGGCCCGCGCCGGCGAGGACGCTGCCCGCGGCGAGCCCGGCGCCGAGCAGGCCGGTGCGGCGCAGCATCGAGCGACGGGAGAGCTGACCGGGCGTCAGCTCCTCGTCGGGGACCGACAGATCGAGGGCGGGCGGCAGCGACGTGGCGGCGTCGCCGTCCCCGTGGTGGTGATGGTGGTGACCGTGGTCGTGGCTGTGACCGTGGCTCATGCTCGTACTCCCGCGGGCGGCCGGTACGGGGGGTGACTCGAGGACGTGCAGAGTCTGCGAAGGCCGCGTGAACAGCGGGAGTCGGGGTCATGGTGGAGTAAAGAACGACTCATGTGCAGCGCGCTACGCCGTCCTGCCGGTGGGGAGTCGGCCAACGGCCCGCAAGGACGGCAATGCCCGGGCCGGCTCCCGAGGAGCCGGTCCGGGCACCAGGCCGGGGCCGGTCAGACCAGGTCGAACCGGTCCGCGTCGGCGACCTTCGCCCAGGCGGCGACGAAGTCCCGCACGAACTTCTCCTTGGCGTCGTCGCTGGCGTAGACCTCCGCGACGGCACGCAGCTCGGAGTTGGAGCCGAAGACCAGGTCGGCACGGGTGCCGGTCCACTTGACCGCGCCGGTGGCCAGGTCACGGCCCTCGAAGGTGGTCTGGTCCTCGGAGGTCGACTTCCACTCCGTGCCGTAGTCGAGCAGGTTGACGAAGAAGTCGTTCGTCAGCACGCCCGGGGTCTCGGTGAGGACGCCGTGCTTGGACTGGCCGTGGTTGGCGCCGAGCACGCGCAGCCCGCCGACCAGGACGGTCAGCTCGGGGGCGCTGAGACCGAGCAGGTTGGCGCGGTCGAGGAGCAGGTACTCGGCCGGCAGGCGGTTGCCCTTGCCGAGGTAGTTGCGGAAGCCGTCGGCCGTCGGCTCGAGGGCCGCGAAGGACTCGGCGTCCGTGTGCTCCTCGGTCGCGTCGACCCGGCCCGGGGTGAAGGGCACCTCGATGTCGACACCGGCGTCCCGGGCGGCCTTCTCCACCGCGGCGGCACCGCCGAGGACGATCAGGTCGGCCAGGGAGACCTTCTTGGCACCGGTGTTGAAGTCCCGCTGGACACCTTCCAGGACGCGCAGGACCTGGGCGAGCTGGTCGGGGTCGTTGGCCTCCCAGCCGCGCTGCGGCTCCAGGCGGATACGGGCGCCGTTGGCACCGCCGCGCTTGTCGCTGCCGCGGAACGTGGAGGCCGACGCCCAGGCGGTGGAGACCAGCTGCGAGACGGTCAGCCCCGAGTCGAGGAGCTTGGCCTTGAGGGCCGTGACGTCGGCGGCGTCGATGGCCTCGCCCTCGGCCTGCGGCAGCGGGTCCTGCCACAGCAGGGTCTCCGCCGGCACCTCCGGGCCGAGGTACAGGGACTTCGGGCCCAGGTCACGGTGGGTCAGCTTGTACCAGGCGCGGGCGAACGCGTCGGCGAACTCCTGCGGGTTCTCGTGGAACCGGCGGGAGATGGGCTCGTAGATCGGGTCGAAGCGCAGCGACAGGTCGGTGGTGAGCATCGTGGGCAGACGCTTCTTCGACGGGTCGTGGGCGTCCGGGATGATCGCCTCGGCGTCCTTGGCGACCCACTGCTTGGCGCCGGCCGGGGACTCGGACAGCTCCCACTCGTAGCCGAAGAGGATGCTGAAGAAGTCGTTGCTCCACTGGGTGGGCTTGGTGGTCCAGGTGACCTCCAGACCACTGGTGATCGCGTCGCCGCCCTTGCCGGTGCCGTAGGTGGACTTCCAGCCCAGGCCCTGCTGCTCGATCGGCGCGCCCTCGGGCTCGGCGCCCACGTTCTCCGCGGGGCCGGCGCCGTGCGTCTTGCCGAAGGTGTGGCCGCCGGCGATCAGCGCGACGGTCTCCTCGTCGTTCATCGCCATCCGGCGGAACGTCTCACGGATGTCGCGGGCCGCGGCGATCGGGTCCGGGTTGCCGTTGGGGCCCTCCGGGTTGACGTAGATCAGACCCATCTGGACGGCGCCGAGCGGGCTCTCCAGGTCGCGGTCGCCGGTGTAGCGCTGGTCGTCGAGCCAGATCTTCTCGGGACCCCAGTAGACGTCGTCCTCCGGCTCCCAGACGTCCTCGCGGCCGCCGCCGAAGCCGAAGGTCTCGAAGCCCATCTGCTCCAGGGCCACGTTACCGGTGAGGATCATGAGGTCGGCCCAGGAGATGGACTGGCCGTACTTCTTCTTGACCGGCCACAGCAGCCGGCGGGCCTTGTCCAGGTTGCCGTTGTCCGGCCAGCTGTTGAGCGGGGCGAAACGCTGCTGGCCGGCGCCGGCGCCGCCGCGGCCGTCGGAGATGCGGTAGGTGCCCGCGCTGTGCCAGGCCATCCGGATCATCAGCGGGCCGTAGTTGCCGAAGTCGGCCGGCCACCACTCCTGCGAGCTGGTCAGCACCTCGGCGATGTCCCGTTTCACGGCCGCGAGGTCGAGCGTCTGGAAGGCCGCCGCGTAGTCGAAGCCCTTGTCCAGGGGGTTCGCGACGTCGGGGTTCTTGGCGAGGATCTTCAGGTTGAGCCCCTCGGGCCACCACTGGCGGTTGCCGCCGCCCTGGGTGGGGTGCGGGGCGCGGTCGTGCGCGACCGGGCACTTGCCCGCGGCGTTCTCCTGGGTCTCGGACATTGGGGGAAATCCTTCCGGAAGGGGCGGATCGACGTACTCAGGAACTGACGGTGGAACAGGCGGGGCACAGGCCCCAGTAGATGACCTCGGCCTCGTCGATCGCGAAGCCGTGGTCGTCCGAAGCGGTCAGGCACGGGGCGTCACCGACCGCGCAGTCGACGTCGACGACGGCGCCGCACGACCGGCACAGCAGGTGGTGGTGGTTGTCGCCGACGCGTCCCTCGAACCGGGCCGGGCTGCCGGCCGGTTCGATACGGCGTACGAGTCCGGCCGTGGTGAGCGCGTGCAGCGCGTCGTACACGGCCTGGAGCGATATGTGACCCACGCGGTCGCGGACGCCCGAGGCGATGGCCTCGACGTCGAGGTGGTCGCCGTGGCGGACGGTCTCAAGGAGCGCGACACGGGCGGCCGTCACCCGCAGGCCGGCACCGCGCAGCTCATCGGCGGTCGTCGGAGGCTGGGATGCGGTCATGGGGCCAACCTAACCTCAAAGACTCGAATGATTCAAGAAAACAAGCCGCTCAAGTCTGACGGCGTGCCGATCCGCGCGCCCCGCGAACGACTTTGCCTGCTCTTTACAACCCGGCCCGGAGCCGGTTCGTCTCTCCGCTCGATCCGTTGTCCAGCCCGCCCCGACCACGGCGGGCCGACGAAAGAGAGCATCCTCATGCGCCGAACCGTCCTGAGCGCCACGGCCCTCGCCTGCACCGCCGTGCTGGGCGGCACCGTGCCCGCGTTCGCCTCCGGCACCGCCCCCAGCCCGGTCGCCAGCACCGCGCCGACCACCGCCCCCTCCCCCGTCCCGTCCGAGGCGAGGTCCGCCGCGCCCACCCCGGCGCCGGCCCGCGACCGGGGCCAGGTCGCCCGGGTGCCGCAGGGTGCCCCCGACACCGGGGTCACCGAGTCGTCCTCGGGTTCCGGTTCCGACGGCGCGCTGATCGGCACCGGCGCGGGCGCCGTGGTGCTCGCCGCGGGCGCCGCGACGCTCGTCGTCCGCCGCCGCCGGGCGACCGGGGCATGACCCCGCTCTCCAGGCGCGCCCTCCTCACCGCCGCGACGGCCTCGCTGCTGGCGGGCTGTGCGGGGCAGGCACCGCACGGGGCGGCCACGACCGAACCCCGGCAGCGGCCCCCCGGACCGTCCGCCACACCCGCCGGGTCCGCCGGGTCCGCCACGGCGACACCGCTCGGCCGGTCCGCACCGGTCCGGCTGCGGGTCCCGGCGATCGGGGTCGACACCCCGCTGCTGCGGCTGGGCCTCGCGGCCGACGGCACGGTGCAGGTGCCGCCGGTCACCGCGCACGACCGGGCGGGCTGGTACCGCTACTCCCCCACTCCGGGGCAGGTCGGTCCGTCGGTGATCCTCGGCCATGTCACGGTCGGCGCCTACGGCGACGGCGTCTTCCGCCGGCTCGCCGAGCTGCGCCGGGGCGAGCAGGTCGTGACGCGTCTGGAGAACGGCAGGTCGGCGGTGTTCACCGTCCGCGAGGTGCGTACGGTCGCCAAGTCCGCGTTCCCGACGAAGGACGTGTACGGGGACGTGGGCCGCCCGGAGCTGCGGCTCATCACCTGCGGCGGACCGCGCGGCGGGGACGGCTACCTCGACAACGTGATCGTCTTCGCGACGCTGACCGGCACCGCGCCCTGACCCGCCGGAGGGACGCGGGACCGGCGGAACGTCCACCGCCGGTCCCGCATCCTCCCCGGTGGGCCCTTCCGCACCCCGCACCCCTTCTTCGGCCCTCTTCGACCCTGGAGAACGTTGAAACGGTCCCGTGACACGGCGGCCTCCGAGCTGTTCGCCGCCCTGTACCCGCGCCTGGCCGGCTGGTGCCGCCGTCTCGTCGACGACGACGAGACGGCGCACGAGGTCGCCTCGGAGGCGTTCACCCGGCTGTGGGCCCGGTGGACGAAGGTGGAGGAGCCGCGCGGCTTCCTCTATGTCACCGCGGCCAATCTCGTGCGGGACCACTGGCGCAAGCTGGAGCGTGAGCGCCGGGCGGTACGCCAGGTCGGCTCGGAGGCCGCGACCCGCCCGCACGCCGAGCAGGCGGACCCCTCGGTACGGCTGCTGGTGCAGTCGCTGCCGGAGCGACTGCGCGTCCCGATCCTGCTGCACTACTACGCTGACATGCCGATCCGGGAGGTGTCCGAACTGACCGGTCGCAAGGAGGGAACCGTCAAGGCCGATCTGCACGCGGCCCGAGAACTGCTCCGCGTCCATCTGAGGAGAAGCCTTGACCACACGCTTTGACGACGAGCCGGAGTTCGACGGCCCGGACGACCCGCTCACCGTCATCCTGCGCCCGCCCGCCACCCACCTCGGTCCGCCACCGGGCCGCTACGAGGAGGTACGGCGCGCGGCGGGCCGCCGCAGGCTGCTCCGTACGGCCGCCGGAGCCGGGCTGACCTGCGCCGTCGCCGCCGGTGTCGCCCTGTCCCTGCATCTGACGGCACCCTCGGCACCGGTGACCCCCCGGCTGCCGCTCGCACCGCCGGCCGCGAGCCCGACGGCCCCGCAGCGCCCCTCGGCGTCCCCGGCACCGGTCGACCCCAGTCCGAGCCCGAGCGTCGCGCCGACGCGGGGCGGGACCTCACCGGAGCCCACCCCCCGACGCCCGACCCGGGGCACCGCGCAGACGTCCGTACCGGGGCGGTCGGCGTCCCCCTCGACCGCACGCGACACGCCGGACGAGACCCGCCCGAGCGCCGTCGCCACGCCGTCCCGGTCCTAGGTCCTGTCGTCACGTTCCCGGCGTCGCCCGGCGGGCGGTCCTGCGGCGTCAACCCGCGGACGGGTGGCTCACACGTTCGGGCCTCCGGGTTTCGGCGCGCCGCGCGGGGCCCGAAGGTGCGGGCCACGGCGTCCCGCCGGGTGCCGCGGCGGCCGGCGGGGGCCACGGCGCGTGTCGGCCGTCCGGGTAGGGTCGCACCCGCCCGTCCGGCCCCGGCGGCCCATATGGCCGAGGCCTTCCCTCGGCGTTGGTGTGATGTTTCGTCCGTGGCCGGAATGAAAGGTGTGGAACGGGCAACGCTCCGTTTCATGCTCCACGCGCGAACCCCCCGGCAGGTGACCCGATGACGACGGCGACGCAGGCCCCCTCGACCGCTCCGGCCGCCGCGCCCCCGTCCCCCGCCGCCCAGCCGTCCGCACCGGCACCGGCACTGCCGTCCCTCACCGGCCTCAGATGGATGGCCGCGGTGCTGGTCTTCGGGCTGCACGTGCACAACTTCCGCTACTTCGGCGGAACCGGCGGCCGGCTCATGACCTGGGGCTTCGAGGCGGGCGCCTCGGGGGTGTCGTTCTTCTTCATCCTGTCCGGGTTCGTTCTGATGTGGTCGGCGCGGCCGGGCGACCGGGCACCGCGCTTCTGGTGGCGACGCGTCGCCCGGATCTACCCGGTGCACCTGGTCACCGTCGTCCTCGCACTGGTCATGGCGTTCACGCTGCCCCGCCAGCCGCGGCCGACCCTGCCGCAGGGCCTCGCCGACGTCTTCCTGGTGCACTCCTGGTGGCGCCCCTGGTGGCAGACGCTGGACCCGGTCAGCTGGTCGCTGGCCTGCGAGGCGTTCTTCTACGCCGCGTTCCCGCTGCTGGCGCTGGTGCTGCGGCGGCTGGGCGGCCGGGGGGCCACGGCACTCGCCGCGCTGTCCGTGCTCGCCGTGCTGGCGCTGGCCTGGACGGACTCGCACCACTGGTGGGACCAGCCGATCAGTTCCTTCCCGGCCGCCCGGCTGCCCGAGTTCGTGCTCGGCGCGGCCACCGCGCGCCTGGTGCTGCTGGGCCGGTGGCGCGGCCCCGGCCTGGAGGCCTCGCTCGCGCTCGCGGTCATCGGCTACTTCCTGGTCCCGCAGGTCACCGACGACTACGCGGCCACCGCCTGCACCCTCATGGGGTTCGCGGTGCTCATCCCGGCGGCGGCCCAGGCGGATCTGCGGGGGCTGCCCTCGCTGTGGCGGCGGCGAGGGCTGGTGCGGCTCGGCGAGCTGTCGTTCGCGTTCTACATGGTCCATCTGCTGGTCCTGCGGGCGGGCACCCACCTGCTCGGCACCCGCCCGCGTTTCGACCTGCTCACCGGCACGGCCGCCGCCCTCGTCGCCTTCACCGTGTCGCTGGGCCTGTCCTGGCTCCTGTACGAGGGCGTTGAGGGCCCGGCGCGACGGCTGCTGCTGCGGCTCCCGGCGCGGCGGAGGGCGGCGGCCTAGCCGGTCACGGGAACTGGGTCACCTTGGACGGGGTGGTGCTGGTCCCCGAGGTGGGCGACCCGGTGGTGTTGACGACGTGGGCGTACTGGCCCATACCGCCCAGCGAGATCACCAGCAGGTCGTGCATCTTGATGCCCGAACCGGTCGGCACCTGGAAGCCGTTGGACTGCACGATCGTGGGATCGGCCGTGTAGTTGCAGTAGCTGCCCAGGCCCCAGGCCTCGTGCGTGCCCACGGTGTCGGCGACCCTGTAGGCCGCGTAGCCGACCACACCGTCGTGGGTGATGGCGGCGGCGTTCGGGGCGTCGTACGCCTTCTCGTTCTGGAAGAAGATCGTGCGGCCGCGTTCGCCGTTCCAGTAGACGTCGTACTTGTTGAAGTGCTCGACGAACAGGCCCGTGGCGAGGACGTCGTTGCCGTTGACGCGCAGGCCGTAGTCGGCCCGGTTGGTGGTCCAGCCGACTCCGCTGCCGTGGTCGGCGCGCCAGAGCCAGGTGTGGTCGATGATCACGTTGTTGCTGTTGACCACGACCGAGTTGGTGGCGAGGCCGGGTCCGGCGCCGCCGACGCGGACGAACACGTCCTGCATGGACGTGGGGTTGGCGGAGTGGTCGGCGGTGGAGCCGGGGGCGCCGATCCGCAGCAGGGTGTCGGAGTTGACCGGGCCCGCGTCGATGAGGAACCCGGCGAGCTTCACGCCGTCGACGTCGGCGACGTGCACGGCGTCGACGCCGTTGTCCGGGACCAGGGTGGCGAGGCCCAGACCGAGGACGACGGTGTTGGCCCGGGTGACGTCGATGGTCCGGTCGAGGTGGTAGACGCCCGGGGTGAACAGGAGGTTGAGTCCCTGGGCGAGGGCCTGGTTGATGGTGGCCGCGGTGGCGCCGGGCTTGACCACGTAGAACTGGTCCAGCGGGATGGAGGTGCCCGCGTTCGCCGGCCAGGAGACGCCCCGGGCGCTGGTGCGCTTGGCGGGGACGAAGACCTTGTAGGCGCTGCCGTCCAGGTAGAGGAACGGCTTCTCACGTGAGACGGGGGTGGTGTCCAGCGTGGTGTACGGGCCGGAGTCGAAGTTGGTGGCGGGGGCGCCCTGGACGCCGGAGAAGGTCATGTTCCAGACGCCGTTGGTCCAGCCGCCGACCGAACTGTCCCGGGTGTACCACTGCTGCTGGGAGTACGGGCCGACGGTGCCGTCGATCTTCGAGTCGGCGATGTAGCCGCCGGAGGCCCAGCCGTAGCCGTTCGGAGCCAGGTTGAGGCCGCCCTTGACGTGGATACGACGGAAGGGGGCCGCCTGAGCCACGGCCCACCGGTCGGTGCCGTTGGACGGCGTGATGGCGAGGTTCTCCGCCGAACGCCAGAAGTTCTGCGTGGCGTTGCCGTTGAACCAGCCCGCGTCGACCGTGATGTCACCGTTGATCTGGGTGTCGTCGGGGTTGAGGCCGAGCCCTGAGATCGAGGTGTAGAAGCCGAGTTGGGCGTTGATGCCGTTGTAGGTGCCCGGCTTGAGGAGGAACTGGTAGCGGCCGGTGCCGAACTGGGCCGACTCCTGCTGGGCGAAGACGGAGTCGAACTTCGCCTGGAGGTTCGGCGTGGACGGGTCGACGACGATCACGTTGGGGCCGAGGTCGCCGCCGCCCTGGACCGGGGGCGTGCCGGTGGTGGTGCCGTACACCTGGAACTCCCAGAGGGAGTAGCCCCACTGGGTGGCGCGGTGCACGCCCTGCATCCGGACGTACTGGCCCTGCCCGGACACGTCGAGGGTGTCGGTGCCGCCGTCACCGCCGGTGACGGTCTTCAGGTCGGTCCAGTCGGTGCCGTCCGGGGAGATCTGGACCTTGTAGTCCTTGCCGTACGCGGCCTCCCAGCTGAGGACCACCTGGGTGACGTTCGCGGTGGCGCCGAGGTTCACCTGGAGCCACTGGTCGTCGGTGAAGGCCGACGACCAGCGGGTGCCGGTGTTGCCGTCGACCGCGTTCGCGGCGGTGGTCCCGGCGTTCTCCTCGGAGGAGGCGGTGGCCGTCTTCCCCTGCGACAGCGGGGCGTCGGCCGCGTGGGCGGCCGGCGCGTGCGCGGTGGGCAGGGCGAGCAGCGCCGCCATGGCGGCGAGCGCTACGCCCAAGGATCTCAGTCGTCTCATCAGCGGCTCCCTGAGGTGAGCGTGGCGGTGCGGACGACGACCGCACCGCACTGCTTAGTTCAGGTTTTGATTTAAGTGGTGAGGCAACTCGCCGACAAGCCTTCGGGAGCGGTTTTTTCGGCCGCCGCGGCCCCCGTCACAGGCCGCGCTGCGCGTACATGGCGCCGAGGTCCCCCGACAGGGCGCCCTTGACCCAGCGCGTGATGTCGTCGGCGAGCACCTCGTAGGCGCCCGACTCGACGCCGTCCAGGGCCGCCGCGGCGATCTCCCGCGGCTCGGCCTTCGGCCCGTCGGCGTGCGCGGCCATGTCGGTGTCGACATAGCCCATGTGCAGGCCGGTGACGCCGATGCCGCGCGGCTTGAGCGCGAGGCGCAGGCTGTTGGTCTGCGACCAGAGGGCCGCCTTGGACGCGCTGTAGGCGCCGCCCTCGGCGACCCAGGACAGCACCGAGTGGACGTTCAGGATATGGCCGCCGCCGTTGCGCTCGATGACCGGCACGAAGGCGCGGGCGAGCCGCAGCGGACCGTAGAAGTTGATCTCGAACTCGCGGCGGAGGTCGTCGAGCGGCGAGGTCAGGAACTCGGTGCCGAGGGCGACCCCGGCGTTGTTCACCAGGACCGTGACGTCCTGCGCCTGCTCGACGACGGCGGCCAGGGAGCCGGGGTCGGTCACCTCGAGGGGCAGCGCCACCGCGTCGGGGTGGGTGACGGAACGCGGATCGCGCGCGGTGGCGTAGACCTTGCCTGCGCCACGTGCGTACAACTCCTCCACCAGCGCCTTTCCGATACCGCGGCTGCCGCCGGTGACGAGGACGACGGAGTCCTTGATCGCGGTCATGACACTCACACTCCAGAGGCCGGGAGATGGAAAACCGATCGGTTTCCAACGGGCGCCGCCCACTGTAAACCGATCGGTTTCCGACTTCAAGCGCGGTCGGCCGCGCCGACCCGCCGCCCGGACCGGATCCCCTTGCGCGCAGGGCGGGTTACTCGTTCCAGTTCATTGCGTCCGACCTCTGGCTAGCGACTCCTACCGGGCGGTATACAGACCCCCGACACATGCGTGCGGGCCGCCCGTCGGGACCGGTTCCGTACGCGTCCCGGTTAGGGGGGATCTTCATGGCGTACGGCACCCCGTCGCGGAGTTCGGCGCGAGGGCACCGGCGGAGGGCGACCGTGGCGGCGGCGCTGGGCGGCTGCGCCCTGGTGGCCGCGTCCACGACACCGGCCGCGGCGCACGACGGCGGCCGCGGCCCCGGCCACGACCGCGGCACGAGCTATGTGGCGCTCGGCGACTCCTACACCTCGGGCCCCGTCATCCCGACCCAGGTCGACGCGAACTGCGCCCGCTCCGACCACAACTACCCCTCGCTGGTGGCGGCGGCACGGAAGGTGAGCGCGTTCAAGGACGTGAGCTGTTCCGGCGCCACGACCGCGGAGATGTGGAAGGCGCAGGGCACCAACGGCCCGCAGCTGGACGCGGTGCGGCGGGACACCGACCTGGTCACGGTCCAGATCGGCGGCAATGACGTGGGGTTCGGCTCCATCATCGCCACCTGCGCGGCGCTCAGCTCGAAGGACCTCGCCGGCAACCCGTGCCAGCAGTACTACAACTCCTCCGGCACCGACCAGCTGGTGGTCAACATCGCGCAGACCGCGCCCAAGGTCGACAGGGTGCTGCGGGCCGTGCGGGCCCGGGCCCCGCACGCCCGGATCCTGGTCGTCGGCTACCCCGACCTGCTGCCCGACGACGGCAGCGGCTGCTATCCGACGGTGCCCTTCGCCGCCAAGGACTTCCCCTACCTCCGCGACACCGGCAAGCGGCTCAACCTGATGCTGCGCCTGGTCGCCGCCTGGAACGGCGCCCGGTACGTGGACACCTACGGGCCGACCGTCGGGCACGACATGTGCAAGGCGCCCGCCGACCGCTGGACAGAACCCCTCCAGCCGGCCTCACCCGCCGCCCCCGCGCACCCCAACGCCAAGGGCGAGGCGGCCATGGCCGAGGCCGTGCTGGAGCGGCTGGCGGGGCGCCACTAGGCCGACACCCCGGCCTCTCCCGCCCCACGGGAGGGGCCGGGGGGCGGTTCGCGATAGGTTGGCCTGCATGAGCGACAACGTTTATTTCGACATTTCGATCAACGACGAGCCGGCCGGCCGGATCGTGTTCAACCTGTTCGACGACGTGGTGCCCGAGACCGCCCGCAACTTCCGCGAGCTCGCCACCGGGCAGCACGGCTTCGGCTACGCCGGTTCCGGCTTCCACCGGATCATCCCCCAGTTCATGCTCCAGGGCGGTGACTTCACGCGCGGTGACGGCACCGGCGGCAAGAGCATCTACGGCGAGAAGTTCAAGGACGAGAACTTCCAGCTCAAGCACGACCGTCCGTTCCTGCTGAGCATGGCCAACGCGGGCCCGAACACCAACGGCTCGCAGTTCTTCGTCACCACCATCGTGACCGACTGGCTGGACGGCAAGCACGTGGTCTTCGGCGAGGTCGTCGAGGGCCAGGACCTCGTCAAGAAGATCGAGGGCTACGGCACCCGCGGCGGTGCCCCCAAGGCCAAGGTTCAGATCACGGCGAGCGGCACCGTCTGACGGCGGCCTCCCCACCGCGACGGTGACCGGGCGACGCCCGGTCACCGTTTGTCCTTCCCGGGTGGCGCCCGCCCGGCCGGGGTGTCGTGCGCGCTGAGGTGCTCCAGCGCCTCGGCCAGCTCCTTGCAGGCCGCCGCGACGGAGATCCTGGTGTTGCGCTGCTCGCTGATCACGGCCGACAGCAGCAGCGCGGTCAGGGCCATCGAACCGTTGAACAACTGAAGCTTCACCATCACCTCGATGGGGGACAGCCCGGTGAACGCGCCCACGCCGTCCGTGGCGGCGACCGTGGCCAGCACCGAGGTGAACAGGGCGCACAGCATGCTGCCGGCCAGCCGGAACCGCAGGGCGCCCCAGATCAGCAGCGGGTAGACGAGGAAGAGCGCGCTCAGCGAGCTGTGCGTGGCCACCGGGACCAGGACGACGGTGGCGACCCCGAGCGCGAGGGCCTCCTTCCAGCGGCCCAGCGGCGGGGGCCGGCGGGCTTCGAGGAGCAGCAGCAGGACCGGGGTGACGAGCAGGACGCCCATCGCGTCGCCGACCCACCACGCCAGCCAGCTCGGCCAGAAGCTGCTCGTGGCGACCTTGCCGACGAGGAGCAAGGAGACCATGCCGACGACGGAGCTGACCAGCATGGCGGTGAGGGCCCCCAGGAACACCAGGGCGACGCCGTCCCGCAGCCGGCTGAGGTCGGTGCGGAAACCGGCCCGGCGCAGCAGCAGGTAGGCGCAGACGGGGCCGCCCGTGTTGCCGACGAGGATGCCGACGACGTCGAGGCCGGGCGAGCCGAGCGACGTGACGAGGAGGAACGCGCCGAGCGTGACGCCCGGCCAGCAGCCCAGGCCGAAGACCAGCAGGCAGGCCAGCGCCACGCCCGTGGACGGGAAGATCGGGGTGAAGACGGCGCCCTCGACGGTGAGCCGGCGCAGCAGGCCGAGCCGGGCCGCCGCGTAGTAGCAGGCGGCGACCGCCAGCGTCCGCAGGACGAGGACGGCCGGTCGGCGCAGTTCCCGGAATGCCACCACAGCAGCCATCACACACCGAGGCGGCCACGTCGGCGAGGCGAGCGCCGGTGCTACGGCGTGAAGTCGAGGCCGTCGTG
Source organism: Streptomyces humi (assembly GCF_001005085.2). GTDB lineage: Bacteria > Actinomycetota > Actinomycetes > Streptomycetales > Streptomycetaceae > Streptomyces > Streptomyces humi. Next base: position 121,135 of record NZ_LBMU02000058.1, on the reverse strand, counting down.
GCCCACGACCAGGACGGCCGCGTCGTCCTCGTGGCCCACCAGTTCCGCTCCCTTGATCACGGCGGCCGCCAGGGACTGCGCCTCCAGACGGGCGACGGCGGCGACACCGGCCAGGCGTACCACCTGGTCGAGGCCCTCCTCGATGCTCATCGACGGCCCTTCCACCACCCCGTCCGTGAGCAGGACGAACATCCCGCCGGTGGTGAGCCGGAACCGGGTGACCGGGAACTCGATGCCCGGGTCGATCCCCAGGGGCGGTCCGCCCTCGTCCTCGCCGATCCCGGACTTGCCGTCGGCGGTGGCCCAGACGAAGGGGATGTGACCGGCCCGGGCGCTCTCCAGGACCCCGGTCTCCGGGTCGAGCCGCATGAAGATGCAGGTGGCGAAGAGGTCGCTGCCCAGGGACACCAGCAGGTCGTTGGTGCGGGCGAGCAGCTCGCCCGGCTCGCCGGCCACCGAGGCGAGCGCCCGCAGCCCCGCCCTGACCTGGCCCATGAAGGCGGCCGCCTCGATGTTGTGGCCCTGGACGTCGCCTATGGACAGCCCGATGCGGCCGTCGGGCAGGGTGAAGGCGTCGTACCAGTCGCCGCCCACGTTGAGTCCGTAGCAGGCGGGCGCGTAGCGGACGGCCACGTGGAAACGGGGGGTGTCGGGCAGGTCCCGGGGCAGCATGCCGCGCTGGAGGGCGACGGCCAGTTCGACCTGCGAGCGCTGGTACTCGGCCCGCTCGCGCGCCTGGGCGGTGAGCGACCTGAGTCTGACCAGGAGCTCGTCGTCGTCCATCGAGTGCTTGCGGGGCATGGATCACTCCGGCCGGGGCGACACCCTTCCAGGGCAGAACCGCAGATTTTTACCTTTACAGGATCATAGTGCGAATGACGGCCGGGTCACCCCCCGGTCGGTCCGTCGGACCGGCGGGACGTCCGCAGCGTGCCGACCGTCCTGAGCAGCCGGTCCGCGGGGTCACGCAGCCGCGGATGGGCGAGGACGGTGTTGCGCAGGCCGCGGACCGGGCGGCGCCACAGCCGGTGTGCCGCCGCCACCGGGTGGCCCCGGGTGGCGAAGCCCTCGCCGACCCGTAGCTCGCGGGTCTTCAGCCAGTCCTTGTACTCCTTGTCGCCGCGGCCCAGGTCGACGAGGGTGACCCCGCCGCGCGCGGCGGCCTCGGCGGTGCGCAGATGCATCATCAACCCGGGCGAGTAGTAGCGCAGGTCCGGGTCGTACGCGGTGAACCAGGCGGCGAGCACGGTGGCCGAGCGCGGGCCGAAGTGCGCGGCCACCGGCCGGTCCCCGGCATAGAGCACGGACAGCACCCCGGTGAAGTGTTCCTCGCGGACGTGGAAGAGGTGGTCCACGAGGTCGACGATCCAGGGGCGGGCGAAGCGGTCCATGCGTCCGGTCCGCCGGTACTGGGCGGACTTCCAGCGCATCAGGGTGCGCAGTACGGCCGGATCGCGCTCGTCGAACTCGAAGCGCAGCTCGCCGAGGTCGCGGCCGAGCCGGCGTTCCTTCTTCAGCGTGGTCTTCGCCAGGCCCGGGTAGGTGGCGCGCAGCCAGTCGGGATACCCTCCGTCGCCGGGTTTGACGTCGATCACCGGGGAGGCGAAGGTCCCGGTGACATGGGGAGCGAAAGGTCTCTGCTCGCTGACCAGGTGGTCGAACTCGAAGATGGCCATCCCGCACGCGCCGAGCAGAGCCTGCGCGTCCCAGGTGACGCCGGGCCGGTGCACCAGCGCCTGGCAGTCGGAGAGGCCGAGCCCGACCGCCCGGCCGACGCCGAGGGCGTTGCGCTCGTACGGGAGGAAGCCGACGGGTTCGCCGCCCTCCCGCAGCACCGCCACCCGCACCCCGGAGCGGTGCCTGCCGACACCGATCGTGAACTCCGGGGCCAGAAAGGGGTTGGCGTACTCCGGTGACTCGTCCATCGCGCGGTGCCAGGCCCGGCGGAGCGGCTGGGTCAGCTCACCCGGTCTGTGGATCGTGATCTCCACCTCAGATCAACCGCCCTTCGGCTGACGAGGTGTGGGACGCATGACTTCTGCACTGGCCTTCGGATCGCATGGGCGACCGCTCCCCCCCATAACGCGGATACTGCGTTCCGCCGTTCCGCCGTTGCTGCGAACAGCTCCTGCTCCCGCCGTGCGCCGGCGTTCCCGGACCGGCGACCGCGTCGCCGGTCCGGAGGTGCCGCTCAAACGTCGCGAAACAGTACGCACACTGTCAAGAGTGCCACTGTCAGGGCGAGATGGGGGTGGGATGGCCCGGACTCTCCCGGCCGTTTCCGTCAGGTGGCCGTCGCCGCGGCCGCCGCCCGGCCCGCCTGCCGCCCGGAGAAGAGGCAGCCGCCGAGGAAGGTGCCCTCCAGCGAGCGGTAGCCGTGCACCCCGCCGCCACCGAAGCCGGCCACCTCGCCGGCCGCGTGCAGTCCGGGCACCGGGGAGCCGGCGCTGTCCAGGACGCGACCGGAGAGGTCCGTCTGGAGGCCGCCCAGGGTCTTGCGGGTGAGGATGTTCAGCCGGACGGCGATCAGCGGGCCGGCGCTCGTGTCCAGGATCCGGTGGATCGGCGCCGTACGGCTGAGGGAGTCGCCGACGTAGTTCAGCGCGTTGCGGATGCCCATCACCTGGACGTCCTTGGTGTACGAGTTGTCGATCTCGCGGTCCCGGGCCTCGATCTGCCGCTTGAGGTCGGCGAGGACGATGAGGTCGTCGCCGGTCAGCTTGTTCATGCCGGTGACGAGGTCGGTGAGGTTGTCGGCGACCACGAAGTCGGCGCCGTTGTTCTTGAACTTCTCGATGGGCTCCGGGGTCTGCCAGATCCGGGAGAGCAGCTGCCAGACGTTCTTGTCGGTGAGGTCGGGGTTCTGTTCGGAGCCGGAGAGCGCGAACTCCTTGGCGATGATCTTCTGGGTGGTGACGAACCAGGAGTAGTCGTAGCCGGAGGCGGTGATCGTGCCGAGGGTGTGCAGGGTGTCGTAGCCCGGTAGGTCGGGGCTGGTGAACCGGCGCCCCTTGGCGTCGAACCACATCGAGGAGGGTCCTGGCAGGATGCGGATGCCGTGGTTCGGCCAGATCGGGGCGTAGTTGCGCAGGCCCTCGGTGTAGTGCCACATCCGGTCGGGGTTGACGATCCGCCCGCCCGCCCGCGCCGTGATGCCGAGCATCCGGCCGTCCACGTGCGCGGGCACGCCGGTGACCATGGACTTGGGCGGGGTGCCGAGCCTGGCCGGCCAGTTCTGCCGTACCAGATCGTGGTTGGCGCCGATCCCGCCCGAGGTGACCACCACGACCGGGGCCCGCAGTTCGAAGTCGCCCACGACCGTACGGCTGCTGGGGGTGCCGCGGGCCGCGCCGCTGGGCTCCAGGACCGCACCGCGGACGCCGGTCACCGCACCGCCCGTGGTCACCAACTCGTCCACGCGGTGACGGAACTTGAAGGTCACCTTGCCGGCCGCGACCGCCGCCCGCACCTTCTTCTCGAAGGGTTCGACGACGGCGGGGCCGGTGCCCCAGGTGACGTGGAAGCGCGGCACGGAGTTGCCGTGGCCGTCGGCGAGCCCGCCGCCGCGCTCGGCCCAGCCCACGATCGGGAACCACTGCACGCCCAGCCCGGAGAGCCAGGAGCGCTTCTCGCCGGAGGCGAACTCCACATAGGACCGGGCCCACTTGTAAGCCCAGTAGTCCTGGCCCCCCGGGTCGTCCACCCCCCGGTCGAAGCCCGCCGTGCCGAGCCAGTCCTGCCAGGCGAGGTCATGGGAGTCCTTGACGCCCATCAGCCGCTGCTCGTCGGAGTCGACGAAGAACAGGCCGCCGAAGGACCAGAAGGCCTGACCGCCGAGGCTCGCCTCCGGTTCCTGGTCGAGCAGCAGCACCTTGCGGCCGGCGGCGGCGAGTTCGGCCGTCGCGACCAGACCGGCGAGGCCGTGGCCGACGACGATGGCGTCCGCGTCCTGCGACTCGGCGGCGAACGCGCCGGCCTGCCCCAGGGTCAGGCCTGCCAGCGCGCCGCCGGCGACCGTCAGCACCTGGCGACGGGTGATACGGGACGGCTCGTCGGGGCCTTCGGGGGCGCCGGCGACTGGTCTGGGAGTGTCCATGAACTGCCTTCCGTACGGATGCGGGCGGTGCGGGAGACATGACCGGGACTGCCGGGACGGCAGGGTGTTACCGACGGTAGCCCATGGTGGTGGGCGCCGACCAGCCTCCCGCGTTACCGGGAAATGCCACTTCTTGACCCGCCCTTGGGCACGGGTGATCCCTCAGGCACAGGATCACTTCCTATAGGATTTGCGACCCCCCACCGGGACCGGTCAGGCCCTCTCTCGGGTCGCCCCAGTTCAAGCCCATCTTGCTGCAAGCCTTGACGCGCGAGCTCGCCTGCCCCACGATCGCCGCATCGTTTTCCTATCTGATTCCGCAGGGGTGGGAGATGCACTTCGCGACCAGATCCGTCCTGCCCGGAGTCCTCACGGCGGCGTTGCTCGCCACGGGGGCCACGGCCTGCACCTACCGCAACGCGCCCCTCCCCGCCGCCGGCCAGGCGTCGGCGGCCCGGCACACCGGTGCCGGTGCCGAGCTGGTGGACGGCGCCGGCGCCCGGGTCGCCCTGGTGCCCGGCGGCGCCCACCCGTACTTCCGGCCCTGGAGGACGGCGGGCGCCACCGTGCAGAAGACCTACAAGCTCGGCGCCGTCACCTTCGACGAGACCGCGGAGTGGGACCAGCAGAAGCAGAACAACCTGCTGTCCACGCTCGCGGCGCGTGGATACAACGCCTTCGGGATCTTCGGGGTCTCCCCCACCGACATCAACACGACCTTCGCGGACCTGAAGTCGCAGGGATTCCCGGTGGCGTCCCTGGGCTCCTGCCCGGCAGGCAGCACCGACGAGGCCGACTTCTGCCTCTCCACGAACGTCGAACTCGCCGCCTACAAGGCCGCGAAGGCGGCCATCACCGCCATGGGCGGCAAGGGCACCCTGGTCCACCTGACCGGCAACAACGTGGACGCCAACACCCAGTTGCGGATCAAGGGCGTCGCCAGGGCCGTCAGGGAGTCCGGCGGCAAGGTGGGACTGCTTCAGACCGTCACCGACATCGACACCGACCTGGGGACCGCGCAGAAGGCGGTGTCCGACCTGATGGCGGCCAAGGGCGGCCGGATCACCGGGATCGTCGCCACCGCCTACAACCCGGCGGTCGCCGCCGCCGACGCCGTGCGGTCGTCCGGTTCGAAGGCGAAGGTCATCGCCATCGACGACGACGCCAAGATCCTCAGCGGCATCAGGCAGGGCACGGTCACCGCCACCGTCGTGCAGAACCCGGTCGGGCAGGCCGAGATCGGCACCTGGGCGCTGGCGCTGCTCCAGACGAAGCAGTGCACCGTGCGCGACCCCGGGGTGGAGGTGGACTCCGGCTCGTTCGTCGTCACCAGGGCGAACGTCGCCGACTACGACACCGCCCGGCAGGCGAGGACCGCACGGCTGAAGACCGAGTTCGCCGACACGTACCTGTCGTGCGGCTGACCGCCCGGCGGGGCACGGCGCCCGGCTCCACCTCCACAGAGAACGGACACGGATGAGCATCATCACCACCGCGACCGCCAGGCTGGCCGACATCGCCGTCGAGACGGACCGCACCGACGCGGTGCAGTCCTTCGTCAGACAGGAGACGGTCCTGGTCGACCTGACCACGGCGGACGGCCTCACGGGCACCGGCTACGCCTACACCATCGGCACCGGCGGCACCTCGGTCCTGGCGCTGCTCCGCGACCACCTGCTGCCCGCGCTGGAGGGACAGGACGCCCGGAACGTCGAGGCGCTGTGGCAGCGGCTGTTCGCCCTGACCCGGGCGACCACCACGGGCGCCATCACCTCGCTCGCGCTCGCCGCCGTGGACACCGCCCTGTGGGACGTGCGCTGCCGACGGGCGGGCGAACCACTGTGGCGGCTGGCCGGCGGACACCGCCAGGAGGTCCCCGTCTACGACACCGAGGGCGGCTGGCTCCAGCTGGACACCGAGGACCTGGTCAAGGGCGCCCTGCGGGCCCAGGAGGCGGGCTGGGCCGGCGTGAAGATAAAGGTGGGCAAGCCGCACCCCGCCGAGGACGCGGAACGGCTGGCCGCGGTACGGGCGGCGGTGGGACCGCGGCTGCACGTCATGACCGACGCCAACCAGTCGCAGACGGCGTCCTCGGTGCTCCGGCTGGCGGCCGCGCTGGAGCCGTACGACCCGTACTGGCTCGAGGAGCCGCTGCCCGCGGACGACATCAGCGGGCACGCCCGGCTCGCGCGGGCCACCCGGATCCCGGTGGCCGTCGGCGAGTCCATGTACGCGGTCATGCAGTTCCGCAGCTACCTGGAGGCGGGCGCCGCGTCCGTCGTACAGGTCGACGCGGCCCGGATCGGCGGCATCACCCCGTGGCTGAAGGTCGCGCACCTCGCGGAGAGCCACAACGTGACGGTGTGCCCGCACTTCCTGATGGAGCTGCACGTCAGCCTCGCCGCTGCGGTGCCCAACGGCGGCTTCGTCGAGTACATCCCGCAACTGCGCGCGGTGACCCGCACCGAACTGGCCATCCGCGACGGCATGGCGGTCGCCCCGGACGTGCCGGGCATCGGCATCGACTGGGACCTGGACGCCCTCGACGACCGGAGGGTGGCATGACGACGTCCGTCAGCCCGCCGCGGACCACCGCCGAGGCACCCGCCGCCGGACACCGGATGCCGTTCTGGGTCAACCAGCGGCTCGGTCTGCTGGTGCTGGTCATCGCCCTCGGCGTGCTGTTCGGGGTGCTGCGGCCGGCGTTCCTCGACCAGCGTCTGGTGCTCTTCCCGCTGCTGCGGGACGTCGCCACCCTCACCGTGGTGGCCCTCGCCCAGATGGTCGCCCTGTCCGTGGGGCACATGAACCTCGCGGTCGGCCGGATGGCCGCGTTCGGGGCCATGTTCGCGGGCGTCGGCTACGACAAGCTGCATCTCCCCATGCAGGCGGGCCTGCTGCTGTGCCTGGCCGCCGGTGCGGTGATCGGCGCGGTCACCGGCTGGCTGATCGCCCGGACCGGGGGGAGCTCGTTCGTCGTCACGCTGGCGATGGACTTCGCCCTGCTCGGCCTGGTGTCACTGACGTACTCGGCGCTCACCGAGGACGCGGCTTTCACCACCCGCCCGGCCGGCATCGACGCGCTGCGGTCCTACTCGCTCGCCGACCTCTGCCTGGGCCCGGTCTGCGGCTCCCCGGCGATCCCGCAGCTGGCCCAGTTCACCGTCCTCGCCATGCTCGGCCTCGGCGTCCTGTACGGCTGCACCCGCATCGGCAGGGAGCTGCTGCTCACCGGGGCCAACCCGGCCGCCGCCGAGCTGTCCGGCATCCCCACCGGCCGCCGGGTCCTGCTCGCGCACACGCTCTCCGGGTTGCTCGCGGCGCTCGCCGGGTTCATGGCCGCCGCCGGGACCGGCACCTTCCGCGCCTCCATCGGCGACGACTTCATGCTGCCGTCCTTCCTGGGCGCGGTGCTCGGCGGCACCCTGCTCACCGGCGGGGTGGTCTCCGTGCTGGGCACACTGCTCGGCACCGCGCTGGTCGGCGTGATCCGCAAGGGCCTCGACCTGCTCGGCGTCGGCCTGGAAAGCCTGAACATCTACCTCGGCTGCATCCTGCTGCTGGCCCTGTCGGCCGACCGGATCCGCACCGTGGTGTCCTATCGCAAGGTGGTGCGCTCCACATGAGCACGATCCGCGACCAGCAGAGCCGGGCCGTCACGGCGCTGCACCGGTTCTCCCGTACGACGACGGCCATGCTGCTCCTGGTCGTCGTGGCCGGTTCCGTGGCCCTGGAGGTGGCGTCCTCCGGCTCCTTCCTCCAGGGCCCCTCGGTACGGGTCTTCCTTCAGTACCTGGCCACGCCCGTCCTGATCGGCCTGGCGCAGATGGTGGCGCTGTCCGTGGGCCAGCTCAACCTCGCCGTCGGCGCGCTGGGCGGCTGCACGGCCTGCCTGACCGGGGTCCTGATGGCGGACCACGGGGTGCCCGCCGGGGTCGCGGTACTCGTGGGCCTGCTGACCGCGACCGCCGTCGGACTGGTGACCGGCGTCGTCATCGTGGCCACCCGGATCAACGGCTTCATCGTCACCCTCGCCACCATGACGATCCTGCTGGGCGCGCAGTACCGGCTCACCGGCACCCGTACCGTCGACGGCTACTCGGCCACCCTGCGCCACCTGGGCACCGCGGCCCCGCTGAACGTACCGCTGGTCTTCGTCACCGCCGTGGTGGCGGCCGCTCTGCTGGGCGCGTTCATGTACCGCACGGTCGCCGGGCGGCGGCTGCTCGCGGCCGGCGGCAACCCGCCGGCCGCCCGGCTGTCCGGGATCTCCACCGACCGGCAGGTCATCGCCGCGCACACGCTGTCCGGGCTCCTCGTCGGAGTGGCGGCGGTGACGGCGACCGCCTCGCTGCCGGGCGTCAACCGCAGCGTCGGCGGGGACTGGCTGCTGCCCAGCTTCGCCGCGCCGATCATCGGCGGTGTCGCCCTGACCGGCGGGTCCGTCGCGGTGTTCGGGACCGTCCTGGCGGCCTTCGTGACCCGGCTGATCGACGCGGCCCGCGCCCAGTTCTCACTGGACCCGAGCTGGGTGAACCTGCTGATCGGCCTGGTCGTCCTCGGCACGGTCGCCGGCGGGCACCTGCACCAGAGCCGGCTTGCCGGGAGCACGCCCGCCGCGCCGGGCACACCGGCTCCGCGCCCGGAGGGCGCCCTGTGAACACCCTCCTCCTCGAATGCCAGGACCTGGTCAAGCTCTTCCCGGGCGTACGGGCCCTGGACGGTGTGGGCCTGCGGCTCACCGCCGGTTCGGTACACGCGCTGCTCGGTGAGAACGGCGCCGGCAAGTCCACCCTCATCAAGGTGCTCACCGGGGTGCACTCCCCCGACGGCGGCACCCTCACCTGGTGCGGGGAGCCGGTGCGGCCGCGCTCGCCGCTGGAGGCGGCCCGGACCGGCATCGGGGTCGTCCACCAGGAGCGCAACCTGATCCCGGGCTTCTCGGTGGCCGAGAACATCACGCTCCAGAAACCGCCCTCCCGCCACGGGCTGGTCGACTACGCGGCCATGACCGAACCAGCCGTCGCCTGCCTCACGGAACTCGGCGTCGACCTCGACCCCGACCGCCCGGTGCGGGAACTCTCGGTCGCGCAGCAGCAGTTGGTGGAGATCGCCAAGGCCCTGTACACCGAGAGCCGGGTGCTGCTGCTCGACGAGCCCACCGCGTCCCTCTCCCCCGAGGAGACGGAGCGGCTGTTCGGGGTGGTGCGGCGGCTGGCCGACCGCGGTGCCTGCGTGGTGTTCGTCAGTCACCGGCTGGAAGAGGTCTTCGCCGTCTGCGACACGGTGACCGTGCTGCGCGACGGACGGTCGGTGCTGGAGTCGTCCCCGCTCGCCGAGCACTCCCACGACGACATCGTGAGCCTCATGGTGGGCCGTGCCCACGCGGCGGCCCGGATGCGCCCCCGCACGGTCGACCGGTCGGCCGCGCCGGCCCTGGAGCTGACCGCGGTCGCCACGGCCGGCGGCCACCGGGACATCGGTCTGACGGTTCGGCCCGGCGAGATCGTCGGCCTGTACGGGCTGGTCGGTGCCGGGCGCAGCGAGCTGGTCAGGGCGGTGCTGGGCCTCGACCGGATCACGGCCGGCGAGGTCCGGGTGCACGGCAGGCCGGCCCGGATCAGCTCTCCCCGGCAGGCCCTGCACGAGTTCGGCATCGGCTACGTGACCGAGAACCGCAAGGAGGAGGGCGTCTTCCTGGAGCAGCCGATCGTCCGGAACATCACCGTGACGGTGTGGAAGCGGCTGGCCCGGGTGCTCGGGTTCGTCCCGGCGGGCGACGAGCGCGAGGTCGCCCAGGACCTGGTGGACCGGCTGGGCATCCGCACCGCCGGGCTCGCGCAGCACGCCGGTGAGCTCTCCGGCGGCAACCAGCAGAAGGTCAGTCTCGCCAAGTGGCTGGCCGCCGACACCCGGCTGCTGATCGTCGACGAGCCGACGGTCGGTGTGGACGTCCGCACCAAGCACGCTTTCCACGAACTGATCTGGGATCTGGCCCACGACGGGCTGCCCGTCCTGCTGATCAGCAGCGACCTCGGGGAGATGGTCACCCTCGCCGACCGGGTCGTGGTGATGGCGGACCGCCGGATCCGTGGCGAGGTCGACAACGACCGGGACTACGACCGGATGAGCGGCCGGATCATCCGGCTGATCCACGGCAGGGACGCGGCGCGCCCGTGAGGCGGGTGGCCCAGGTCGTCGCCGTACGCGCGGAAAAGCGCGCCGAGTACCGGGAGTCGCACCGCGCCGGACCGGTGCCGGACCGGCTCCGGCGCTGCCGGATCGCCGACTACTCGATCCATCTGCTGGATGACCGGCCGTTCGCCTGCTTCGCGTACCACGGCGACGATCTGACCGCGGACCTCGCGCTGACGGCCGAGGACGAGGCGACCCGGGAGTGGTGGCGGCTGACGGCTCCCTGCCAGGCCCCGGTGCCGGAGGCGGCGCCCGGTGAGTGGTGGACCACGGCGGAGCGGGTGGTCCTCATGGAGCAGCCGGCGGGCCGCCGGCCCCGGTCTCCCCGCGCTGGCGTTCCATGCTGCGGATGAGGTGCTCCGTCATCGCCTCGGCCGCCCGCTCGGGACTGCGGCGCAGGACGGCCCGTACGATCCGCTCGTGCTCGGCGACGGTCGGGCCGCCGGCGCCCACGACCTTGCTGAGCCGGAAGATGTGCAGGTGGGCGTGGAGGCGTTCGACCGCGTCGGCGAGGAGCGGGCGGTGCGCGGCCTGCCCGATCGCCTCGTGGAAGCGCTGGTCGAGGGCGGCGAAGTCGCGGTACGACGCGTACCGGCCGTTGGGGCTGGGCTGGACCTGCATCTCCTCCAGGATCCGCTCCAGCCCGTCGAGTTGCTCCTCGGTGGCGTGGGCGGCGGCGAGGGCGGCGGCCCGTGGTTCCAGCAGCAGCCGCATCTCGAAGAGTTCCGCGAGGCCCTGGCGGGTCAGCAGTTCGGTGGCCCGGTATCCGGACAGGGCCCGCTTGACGACCAGTCCGTCCGACTCCAGACGGGCCAGCGCCTCCCGGACCGGGGTGGGCGAGACCTTGAGGGCGCGGGAGAGCGCGTCGATGCCGACGCGGGCGCCGGGGGCGATCTCGTGGTCCATGACCATCGCCTTGATGCTCTCGTACACGCTGTCCGACAGCGCCTGCCGGACGGGCGGCGGCTCACCCGGCCCGTCGCCGTCGCCCTGGGCACCGGCCGCGGAAGAGCGGTGCGGCGGCATCCCGGCTCCCCCTTCACAAGGCCTGTGTGTCGCCGCACAGTTTACCCGTGTGACCGGGCCGGGCGGCGCGGAAGTCCTGATCAGCGAGGCGTCGCCGGGGTACGGCACATCCGGCGGGACGGGCGGCGCCCCGGTCCCGCGGAACCCTCCCATCGACTCGTACTGGCGTGCTATCAAGCTGTGATGGAGACCATGGCGGCCGAGGCCGTGACCCCGTCCACCCCGCGGCCGGTACGGCGGCCGACGATGGTGCAGGGGTGGTACGACCTGACCTTCCTGCACTGGCCGGTGGAGCCGGAGCGGGTGGCGGGGCTGCTGCCCGCCGGCACCCGGCCGGACACCCTGGACGGCGTCACCTACGTCGGTCTCGTCCCGTTCCTGATGCGGGGCACCGGTTTCGGGCCGGGGCCGGGACTGCCGTACCTGGGCACCTTCTGTGAGACGAACGTGCGGCTGTACTCGGTGGACGGGCTCGGCCGGCGCGGGGTGGTGTTCCGGTCCCTGGACTCGGCCCGGCTGCTTCCGGCACTGGTGGGCCGGTACGGGTTCCGGCTGCCGTACCTGTGGTCCGCGATGCGGCTGCGCCGCGACGGCGACGCGATCACCTACACCTGCCGGCGGCGGTGTCCGGTGGCCGCGAGCCGGGCGGTGGTACGGACCGGGCCGCCGATCGCCGAGCCCTCGCCGCTCGAGCACTTCCTGACCGCGCGCTGGGGGCTGCACGTCACGTGGCACGGCCGTACCGCGCACCTGCCGACCGAGCATCCGCCCTGGCCGCTACACCGGGCCGAACTCGTCGACCTGGACGACGAGCTGGTGGCCGCGGCAGGTGTTCCGGTGCCGTCCGGGCCGCCGGTCAGCGTGCTGTGGTCACCCGGGGTGAAGGTGCGGTTCGGAACGCCGGAGCTGCTTCGCCACAGCGAGTAAAGAGATCGTATGGTCTAGTCCAAAGTGTCCTTTGGTCCAGTCCAATTTATTGACGTGGTCGCGACACCTCCGGAAGCTGGGGCGACTCCCCACCCCCTGGAGGCACCAGTGAGACCTCTTCGCGCATGTCTGGGCGCGGCGGCCGCCGTCACGCTCGCCGCCGCCGGCACCACCGCGCTCGTCACGACCGACGCCTCGGGCGCGACCACCGCGCTCAGCAACCGGTGGTACGCCGCCGCCCCCTACCTGATGCCCCTGGACAACGACCCGCCGGACCCGGCCGCCATCATGGACGCCACCGGCCTCAAGGCCTTCCAGCTGGCATTCGTCCTGGCCCCGAACGGCGGCGGCTGCTCCCCCACCTGGGGCGGCACGGCGGCCGTCTCCTCCGACACCGCCGTCCAGTCGGTCATCAGCACCATCCGCGCCAAGGGCGGTGACGTCTCCGTGTCGATCGGCGGCTACGGGGGCACCAAGCTCGGCCAGACCTGCGCGGACGCGGCCTCGACCGCGGCGGCCTACCAGCAGGTCATCACCAAGTACGGACTGCACGCGATCGACTTCGACCTGGAGGAGCCGGAGTACGAGAACACGGCGGCGATCAGGAACGAGATCGGCGCCGCCAAGATCCTCCAGCAGAACAACCCGGGCCTGTACGTCTCGGTGACGACGGCCGGCACGGCGGACGGGACGGGCTGGTTCGGCAAGCAGATGCTGCTGGAGGCAAAGTCGCAGGGGTTCACCCCGAACAACTTCTCCATCATGCCCTTCGACGGCGGCTTCAACGGCGCGGCCGCACAGACCGCCGCGCTCACCAACTTCAACTCGATCCTGCAATCCACCTTCGGCTGGGACCAGGCGACCGCCTACGCCCACGAGGGCTTCTCCGGGATGAACGGCCGCAGCGACACCGGCGAGTACTTCACCCAGGCCGACTTCCAGACCGTGCTGGACTACGCCACCAGCCACGCCATGGACCGCTTCACCTTCTGGTCCCTCAACCGCGACCGCCAGTGCACCCCGGCCGACAACGGCGGCCGCACCTCGGGCACCTGCTCCAGCGTCGCGCAGAACTCCTGGGACTTCGCCAAGTACTCGGTGAAGTTCGCCGGGGTCACCCCGCCGACCACCACTCCCACGCCGACCCCGACACCGACCCCCACCTCCTGCAAGGCCGCCTGGAGCGCGACCGCGGTGTACGTGAAGGACGACGAGGCGTCGTACGGCGGCCACAACTGGAAGGCCAAGTGGTGGACCCAGAACGAGGTGCCCGGCGCCTCCGAGTGGGGTCCCTGGCAGGACGAGGGCGCCTGCTGAACCTCTTGACGGGTATGGTCCGGACCTTTACCTTCACGGGTCATCGGCTGGTTACGGATACGTCCGGAGTTCACATACACGAACGCCATGGAGCTCCGGACGCCTCCCTCTGACGGAAGGACCCCCCCACATGTCCCGTTCCCGGCTGCTCGCGGCGCCGACCGCCGCGGGCCTGGCCCTCGCCCTGACCGTCCTGTTCGGCGGCAGCGCGCGGGCGGCGAACCCGAACGTCGCGCCCGGCGGCAACTTCGACCTGTCCGTATGGCAGCTCCAGGAGCCGGTGGGCTCCCCCGGCTCGCCGACCACCATCTCCTCGTCCCGGCTCCAGGGCGCGGGCGGCTACCAGGACGCGTACTTCTACACCGACACCCGGGACGGCGCGATGACCTTCTGGGCGCCGGAGAAGGGTGTCACCACCCCCAACTCCAACTACGCCCGCTCCGAACTGCGGGAGATGAACCGGGACGGCTCCGCCGCCAACTGGTCGCTGAGCGGCAGCCACCGGATGAGCGCCACACTGCGGGTGGTCTCGGTGACCAAGAACGTCTGCGTGGGCCAGATCCACCTCGGCACCGGCGGCTCCTCCACCAAGCCGCTGCTGGAGCTGTACTACCACTCCAACGGCGACATCGTGCTCGGCACCGAGAACTCCCCGGACGGCGGCCAGACCACGCACGGCGTCGGCCACGTGTCCATCGGCAAGACGTGGACCTACACCATCGCGGTCTCCGGCGGGAACACCATCGACCTGACCGTCAACGGCACCACCACGCACTACGCCGTCCCGTCCTCCTTCAACCAGTACAAGCAGTACTTCAAGGCGGGCTCGTACAACCAGTCGTCCTCGGACAGCACCACGAACGGGGCCCGGGTCGCGTTCTACGGCCTGACCGTCAACCACGGCTGAGCCCCGGCTCGCCCGGGCTTTCGAATACTTCGCAAGTGGTACATCCGGTGGGTCGGTCGTAGCGTCGTAGAGAAGCACTTACGGCGGTACGGGCGGGAGCGACCATGCGCAGTCCAGTGGTGGGAACGGCGATCGGACTCGGAGCGGCCCTGCTGCTCACGGCGAGTATGACGACGGCCTCCGCGACACCGCCGACACCGGCCGCGCCGCGGGCGGCCCAGCACCCCGTGCTCGTCGACTGCCTCTGGCACCAGCGGTACCGGCCCACCGACTTCATCCTGGCCTGCGGCGACGGCAACAGCCGGCTCGCCGGTATGCGCTGGACGCAGTGGAACGACAACAGCGCGGTCGCCCAGGGCTCGAACTGGGTCAACGACTGCAAGCCGTACTGTGCGGCCGGCACCTTCCACCGCTACCCGGTGACGGTGAGGCTCGACCGTCCCACGACGTGGAAGAAGCATCCGGACGTCCAGCAGTTCACGCGGCTGAGCATGACCTACTCCGGCGCGAGGCCCGAGGGGTTCACGCAGGTCATGACCATTCCGCTGTGGAACTGAGCGGAACCGTCACCCGGCTGCGCGGCATGCGGGGCCACGCCGTGCGCCGGGCGGGCGACGTCCCGGCCGGGGCTGACGGCGGCCGGGGCCGGGGAGCCGTCATGTTGGTGTGACCGGTACGCCGGAGCCCCGCGCTCCCGTCGAAAGAGGTCACATGCCCCGATTCCCCCGCGCGGCCGTGGTCGCCCCGGCCGCGCTCGTGATCGGTCTGCTCGCGGCGGCTCCGGCCGCGAGCGACGAGCCGGTCGTCTCGAACCCCCGCGTCATCGCCCACTTCGATCTGGCCGGTGGCCAGACCCCCGAGAACGTCGTCGCCGAGCGCGGCGGCTCGGCCGACGTGTCCTTCTCCTACGCCCGGCAGGTCGCCAGGGTCACCCGGGAGCGCCGGGTGCGGGTCCTCGCCACCCTGCCCGCCGAGCGCAGCCCCCGCACACCCCTGCTGAACAGTGCCGTCACCCTCGGTCTGGCCCGCGCGCTGGACGGCACGCTGTACGTCAACTACGCCACCGGCACCGGCAGGACCGGCATCTGGCGCATCCCGGCGGGCGGCGGCACTCCGGAGCAGATCGCCGAGCTGCCGTCGGACGGTCTGCCCAACGGCCTGGCCCTCGACGAGCGGCACGGCGTCCTCTACGCAGCCGACTCGGCGCTGGCCACGGTGTGGCGCGTCCCGCAGGCCGGCGGCACGCCCACGGCGTGGGCCACCGGCGCCGCCCTGGCCGCGCTGCCGGGTGCGGCCGGCGGCTTCGGGGCCAACGGGGTCAAGGTCCACAAGGACGCGGTGTGGGTGACCAACAGCGACCGGGGCACGCTGCTGCGCATCCCGGTCCGCAAGGACGGCTCCGCAGGCTCCGCCGAGACCAGGGCGACCGGCCTGACCGGCGTGGACGACTTCGTCTTCCCCGGGCACTCGGACGTCGTGCTCGCCGCGCTGAACCCCTCCAACGAGGTCGTCCTGGTCCACCCGGACGGCACCCGCGCCACCGTTCTCACGGTGCAGGACGGTCTGTCCAACCCGACCTCGCTGGCGGTGCAGGGCCGGGACGTGTACGTGGCCGGCTCCGCCTACTCCACCCAGCGCGACCCCAACCTGCTCAAGGCGCACCTGCGCGCCCACTTCGTACGGTCGTAGCGGGGACGCGGCTGACGCGGGCGGGGGCGGGCCGGTCGCGACCGGCCCGCCCCCGCCCTTTCCGTACCGGTCCGGATCAGGCGATCTCGACCAGCAGGTCGCCGCCCTCCACCTGCTGGATGCGGTTGATGGCGAGCCGGGAGATCCGGCCGGCCTTCGGCGCGGTGATGGTGGCCTCCATCTTCATGGCCTCGATCGTGGCCACCGTGGCGCCCGCCTCGACCTCCGTGCCCTCGGTCACCGCGAGGGTGACGACCCCCGCGAACGGGGCCGCGACGTGGCCGGGATCGGCGCGGTCGGCCTTCTCCGTGACCGGGACGTCGGAGGCCGCGGCGCGGTCGCGGATCTGGATGGGCCGCAGCTGGCCGTTGAGCGAGGACATCACCGTGCGCATACCGCGCTCGTCGGCCTCGCCGACGGCCTGGAGCTCGATCAGCAGCCGGACGCCGGGTTCCAGGTCGACCGCGTACTCCTTGCCCGGGCGCAGGCCGTAGAAGAAGTCCTTGCTGTCCAGGACGCTGGTGTCGCCGTAGGTCTGGCGGTGCGTCTCGAACTCGCGGGTCGGGGCCGGGAACAACAGCCGGTTGAGGGTGGCGCGGGGATCCTTGGCGAGGCCTTCACGGTCCTCGGTGGACAGCTCCGGCGCCGGCTTGGCGGCCGCGCGGCCCTGGAGCGCCTTGGTGCGGAACGGCTCCGGCCAGCCGCCGGGCGGGGTGCCCAGCTCGCCGCGCAGGAAGCCGATCACCGAGTCCGGGATGTCGAACCGGTCGGGGGTCGCCTCGAAGTCCTCCGGCTTCACCCCGGCGCCCACCAGGTGCAGGGCGAGGTCGCCGACCACCTTGGACGACGGGGTGACCTTGACCAGCCGGCCGAGGATGCGGTCGGCGGCCTCGTACATCGCCTCGATGTCCTCGAAGCGGTCGCCGAGGCCGAGCGCGACGGCCTGGGTGCGCAGGTTGGAGAGCTGGCCGCCGGGGATCTCGTGGTGGTAGACGCGGCCGGTCGGGGAGGCGAGGCCCGCCTCGAAGGGAGCGTAGACCTTGCGGACGCTCTCCCAGTACGGCTCCAGGTCCTCGATCGCCCTGAGGTCGAGTCCGGTGGGCCGCTCCGAGTAGTCGGTGGCGGCCACGATCGCCGACAGGGAGGGCTGCGAGGTCGTACCGGCCATGGAGGCCACGGCGCCGTCCACCGCGTCCGCGCCCGCCTGGACCGCGGCGAGGTAGGTGGCCAGCTGGCCGCCCGCGGTGTCGTGGGTGTGCAGGTGGACCGGGAGGTCGAACTCGCGGCGCAGCGCCGAGACCAGCCGGGCGGCGGCGGGGGCGCGCAGCAGGCCCGCCATGTCCTTGACGGCGATGATGTGGGCGCCCGCGTCGACGATCTGCTCGGCGAGCCGCAGGTAGTAGTCGAGGGTGTAGAGCCGCTCGTCCGGGTCGGACAGGTCGGCGGTGTAGCAGAGCGCGACCTCGGCGACCGCGGTGCCCGTCTCGCGTACCGCCTGGATGGCGGGGCGCATCTGGCCGACGTCGTTGAGGGCGTCGAAGATGCGGAAGATGTCGATGCCGGTGGCGGCGGCCTCCTGCACGAAGGCGTCGGTGACCTCGGTCGGGTAGGGGGTGTAGCCGACGGTGTTGCGGCCGCGCAGCAGCATCTGGAGGCAGATGTTGGGGACCGCCTCCCGCAGGGCCGCGAGCCGTTCCCAGGGGTCCTCGGCGAGGAAGCGCAGCGCGACGTCGTAGGTGGCGCCGCCCCAGCACTCCAGGGAGAGCAGTTCGGGCAGGGTGCGGGCGACGACCGGGGCGACCGCGAGCAGGTCCTTGGTGCGGACCCGGGTGGCGAGCAGGGACTGGTGGGCGTCGCGGAAGGTGGTGTCGGTGACGCCGATGGTGGGTGACTCGCGCAGGGCGCGGGCGAACCCCTCGGGGCCGAGCTCCACGAGCCGCTGCCGGGAGCCGGCGGGCGGCTCGCCGGCCGGCAGCGGGGGCAGCTTGCTGGTGGACTCGACCAGGTGGGGGCGCTCGCCGTGCGGCTTGTTGACCGTGACGTCGGCCAGGTAGGTGAGCAGCTTGGTGCCGCGGTCGGCGGAGGTACGGGCGGTCAGCAGGTGCGGGCGCTGTTCGATGAACGACGTGGTGATGCGGCCGGCCTGGAAGTCCGGGTCGTCGAGGACGGCCTGGAGGAAGGGGATGTTGGTGGACACACCGCGGATGCGGAACTCGGCGACGGCCCGCCGGGCGCGGCCGATGGCGGCCTTGAAGTCCCGGCCCCGGCAGGTGAGCTTGACCAGCATCGAGTCGAAGTGGGCGCTGATCTCGGTGCCGGCGTGGGTGGTGCCGCCGTCCAGCCGGATGCCGGAGCCGCCCGGGGAGCGGTAGGCGCTGATGCGGCCGGTGTCGGGGCGGAAGCCGTTGGCGGGGTCCTCCGTGGTGATACGGCACTGGAGGGCCGCCCCGTGCAGCTTCACCGTCTCCTGGGAGAGGCCGAGGTCGGCGAGGGTCTGGCCGGAGGCGATGCGCAGCTGGGCCTGGACCAGGTCGACGTCGGTGACCTCCTCGGTGACCGTGTGCTCGACCTGGATGCGCGGGTTCATCTCGATGAAGACGTGGTTGCCGTCGCGGTCGAGGAGGAACTCGACGGTGCCCGCGTTGCGGTAGCCGATCTCGCGGGCGAAGCGGACGGCGTCGGCGCAGATGCGGTCCCGGAGTTCCGGGTCGAGGTTCGGCGCCGGGGCCAGCTCGATGACCTTCTGGTGGCGGCGCTGGAGCGAGCAGTCCCGCTCGAAGAGGTGGATGACGTTGCCCTCGCCGTCGGCGAGGATCTGCACCTCGATGTGGCGGGGGTCGACCACGGCCTTCTCCAGGAAGACCGTCGGGTCACCGAACGCGGAGGCCGCCTCCCGGGAGGCCTGTTCGATGGACTCGCGCAGTGCGGCGGGTTCCTCGACCCGGCGCATGCCGCGGCCGCCGCCGCCCGCGACGGCCTTCACGAACACCGGGAAGCCGATCTCGTCGGCGGCCCGGACCAGTTCCTCGACGTCGTTGGAGGGCGCGGAGGAGCCGAGCACCGGGACGCCGGCGGCGCGCGCGGCGGCGACCGCGCGGGCCTTGTTGCCGGTGAGTTCCAGTGTCTGGGCGTTCGGCCCGACGAACGTGATGCCCGCCTCCTCGCAGGCGCGGGCGAGTTCCGGGTTCTCGGAGAGGAAGCCGTAACCCGGGTAGACGGCGTCGGCCCCGGCCCGCCGGGCGGCGGCCACGATCTCCTCGACGGAGAGGTACGCGCGCACCGGGTGCCCGGGTTCGCCGATCTCGTAGGCCTCGTCGGCCTTCAGCCGGTGCAGCGAGTTGCGGTCCTCGTAGGGGAACACGGCGACCGTGCGCGCACCCAGCTCGTAGCCCGCGCGGAACGCGCGGATGGCGATCTCTC
Source organism: Streptomyces humi (assembly GCF_001005085.2). Taxonomy (GTDB): domain Bacteria; phylum Actinomycetota; class Actinomycetes; order Streptomycetales; family Streptomycetaceae; genus Streptomyces; species Streptomyces humi. Next base: position 101,558 of record NZ_LBMU02000058.1, on the reverse strand, counting down.
CACGGTTGGCGACCAGCACCTTGCGGAACATCCCTGGATCCCTTCAGCCTGCCGGCGACAGACACCATGGTGTCAGCCGCGCGCTGCCGTGACCTGCCGTAGCTCGCCGCAACACTAGGGGTTGCCCGCAGGGGCTGAAGTGCGAAAACCATCACATTGACGTGGTTGAACGGTTCGGCGGGTCGGCCGCGTGACTTATGGGGTTCCGGGGAAAGCGGAGGGGTTGGGGTGTTTCAGGGGAGCCGCAGGGACGGCACGGGCCGGCGCTGGGGGTCGGGGCGGTGCACGGGCGGCCCGGAACGGGGCGGCGGCGGTGGTGTGTCGAGGCGTTGCGCGAACCGGGCCGGGAGGGGCGGCCGGCGGCCGTGCAGCAGACCGAGGACGAGCGCCCCGGTCACCGCGATCAGGTGCTCCCGGCCGGCGAGGTTCGGTACCGCGATCGACTCCCACACCATCGAGCCGCCGGTCAGCGCGAAGACGACGGGGGCCCGGCGGACCACGGCCAGATAGGTGAACAGGCCGACCACGGCGGCGGACGGCCCGGTGTCGAGGACCCGGCCCACCGCCGGGGGCAGGCCGAACCCCCACCAGCCGGGGCCCACCGCGACCATCACCCGGGCGGTCATGGTGCCGGCCACGGTGGTGAGGTAGGCGACGGCGAGGGTCCGGCCGCGGCCGAGGGTGAGTTCGGCGAGCGCGAAGGCGAGGAAGAGCTGGGTGATGCCCGCCCAGACGGGCAGATCCAGGGCCGGGACGTAGAGCGAGACGGGGGTGCGGAGCAGGGAGAGCCACAGCGGGAGGTCGGCGGTGACACCGCCGAGATGCCACACGAGTCTCCTGCCGAAGGGGTGCTGGGCGACGGCGTGGAAGAAGATGACGCCGGACGCGGCCACGAACGCCAGCACGATCCCGCAGAGCCCGCGGCGGACGAGCTGTCGTACCGGCTCCACCACGATGCCGTGCCATTCGTCGCGCAGCGTGCGGTGCGCGAACCGGACCGCTCTCCCGGTCAGCCGGGTCCAGTCGCCCCTCATGAAGGCATCGCCCCCTCGACACCGCCCCGCCGTCGGCCTGCCCGCGGACCCGCGCACACGGAGAAGAGGTTCTCCACGTCCCGGCCGTTTCACGCGTCATCGTATAGACGTTTGGATCATTTGCGACGATGCGGGAGCTACTACTGGCCGGAATTCCGCGTCGCGTTCATCACCCGTCCACGACGGAACCCTCCTGGCCGCCCGTGCGTCCCCCTCCCCGATGTCCAGGTGAAGGAGCCGTCATGCCGAACCCGTCGCGCCGTCTCGTCCTGACCGCCGCCCTGGGCACCGCGCTGCCCGTCGGCGAACGTCCCTCGGCAGTCGCCCGGTTGCGTGCCCTGGAACGTGAACACCGGGCGCGCCTCGGGGTGTTCGCCTGGGACACCGGTACCGGCGCCCGGCTCCGGCATCGCGGCGGCGAACTCTTCCCGATGTGCTCGGTGTTCAAGACGCTCGCGGTGGCCGCGGTCCTGCGCGACCTGGACGAGGACGTGCTGGCCGAGGTGGTGCACTACGACGAGGGCGACGTCGAGCGGGCCGGCGGGGCGCCGGTCACCGGCAGGCCCGAGAACCTCGCTTCGGGAATGACCGTCGCGCAGCTGTGCGCGGCGGCGGTCTCGTACAGCGACAACACCGCGGCGAACCTGTTGCTGGAGCAACTGGGCGGGCCGGTGGCGGTCACGCGGCTGTCGCGTTCGCTCGGGGACCGGGTGACGCGGCTGGACCGGTGGGAGCCGGAGCTGAACTCGGCCGAGCCGGGGCGCGGGACGGACACCACCTCCCCCGAGGCGATCGGCGCGACCTATGCCCGGCTGGTCCTCGGCGGCGCCCTGGACGGCGGGGACCGGCACCGGCTCACCGGCTGGCTGCTCGCCAACACCACCGGCGGGGAACGCATCCGCGCCGGGCTCCCCCGCGACTGGACGGTCGGCGACAAGACCGGGACGGGCGGTTACGGCACCGCCAACGACGTCGCGATCGCCTGGCCGCCCGGCCGCGCCCCCGTCGTGGTGGCCGTGCTCTCGACGCACACGGACGCCGCGGCCGCGGCCGACTCGGCGCTGGTGAGCGCGGCCGCCGCGGTGGTCGCGGACGCCTTCGGCCGCGACGACGCTTAAGATCACTCACAGCCTACCCACAGCAAGACACCTGCCCTGTCATCGCTTTCAGGTAATGCGGCCGGAACCGTTCTGTTTCGATCACGGACTCTCGTATAGTGACGCGAAGTTCAGCACCGAGCGTCACAACTCCTTTACCGGACACACATCCCTACCTGCTCCGAGGATCAGACCGGACCGATGACCGCGCCCACGCATCCCGGCGACCGACCGTCCCCCCGTACGCTCGCTCCGACCCTCGCACTGACCGCCGTCGTGTCGGCTCTCGCGGTGGTCGCCGCGGTGACCGCCGCTCCGGCCTCGGTACGTACGCCCCTCGCCCTGGGGGCGAGCGCGGCCGCGCTGCTGCTCTGCGCGGCGGTGACCTGGGCCGTCCACGCGGCACGCACCGCGCGCGGTGCCCGGCGCCGGCTGGAGGCGGTGAGCCAGGACATCGGGCGGCTGCTCCAGCAGCAGGCCCGCACGACCGAGGAGGCGCGCCAGGAGCAGCAGCGGCTGATCGACGAACTGGCCCAGCAACGCAGCGAGTTCGCGGAGTCCTTCGAGCAGGAGCGGGCCCGCGTCCAGGAGGACAGCGGCCAGGAGCTGGACTGGTACCGGCAGGAGAACGTCCGGCTCGCCGCCGCCCTGGAGCGGGCCTCCCGGGAACGGGCCGCGGCGATCGCCGCCGCCGGCAACGCGGCCGGCCGGATGCAGGCCCTGGCCACCGCCACCCTCGCCGACCTGCGGGGCATGGAGGAGCGGCACACCGAGGAGGACGTGCTCGCGGACCTGCTGCACCTCGACCACCGCACCGCCCAGGCGGGCCGGCTCGCCGACTCCATCGCGGTACTGACCGGGGCGCGTTCCGGCCGCCGGTGGGCGCGTCCGATCGGCATGGAGTCGATCCTGCGCGGGGCGATGGGCCGGATCAGCGGCTACCGCCGGGTGCGGGTGCACTCGGTGAGCGAGGCCGCCGTCGCGGGACACGCCGCCGAGGGTGTCATGCACGCGCTCGCCGAACTCCTCGACAACGCCGCCAACTTCTCGCCGCCGACGGCCGAGGTCCACGTGTACGTGGAGGAGGTGCCGGCCGGGGTCATCGTGTCCGTGGAGGACAGCGGGCTGGTCATGGGCGACGTGCAGCTGCGCCGCGCCGAGCGGGCGGTCTCCGGCGACACCACGGAGCTGGGCGGTCTCACCGGCACCCGGCTCGGTCTCGCGGTGGTGGGCCGGCTGGCCGGCAAGCACGGTCTGAAGGTGTCGTTCCGGCCGTCGGCACGCGGCGGCACCGGGGTGCTGATGCTCGTCCCGCAGGACCTGCTGACCAGCCCGGTCGGCGACGAGCCCGCGCCCCCGAAGGCGGCCGAGTCGCCCGCGCGGGTGCCGGCCGCCGCGGACCCGGCACCCGTGCACGAGTCCGCCGCGTCGGGCGAGTCCGCCGACCTCGCCGAGTCCGCCGCGGCCACCGGATCCGAGACCGCCGAAGCCGCGGCATCCGGATCCACCGCGGGCACCGGATCCGCCGACGACGAGAACGAGCCCGCCGGGCTGCCCAGGCGGCGCCGCGGCCGGACCCTCGCCGAGGCCGAGCGCAGGTCGTCGCCGCAGCCGGAGCAGCCGCGCCCCGCGCCCGCCGCCGAGGACGCCCGGGTGCGCGCCGCCCGCTTCAACAGCTTCCGGCAGGCCGTACGCACCGCCGCGCCCGACTCCGCCGGCGCCCACGGCACGGCCGACGAGACTGACCCGTACGCCCCCACGCCCGTGCACGACCCGGCCCCCGCGCCCCACCCGGAGTCCGAATCCGAGCACACCTCTCACCCGCACGCGCACCCGGAAGGCGACACCACTTCATGACCGGCAGGACCACCGCCGACGACAAGCTCACCTGGCTCATCGAGGGCCTCCTGGAGCGCACCCCCGGTGCCCGGCATGCCCTGGTGCTCTCCCGCGACGGGCTCAAGCTCTGCCGTACCCCGGAGCTCTCCGTCGACCAGGCCGACCAGCTCGCGGCGATCGCCGCCGGCATCCAGTCGCTGTCGCACGGGGCGTCCGTGGAGTTCGGCGACGGCAGCGGCGGCGTGCGGTCGGCGATGACCGAGTTCTACGGGGGCGTGCTGTTCATCGTCGAGGCCGGCGAGGGCGCCCACCTGGCCGTGGTGACCAGCGAGGACGCGGAGCCGGGGCTGGTCGGGCACAACATGAGCGAACTGGTCGAGCAACTCGGCGAACACCTGACCGCGCAGCCTCGCACCGCATGAGCCGGCCCGGCAGGGACGACGCGCCCGACCGTCTTTACACCATCACCGGCGGCCGCAGCGGTGCCGGCCCCGACAACCCCTTCGACCTGGTCACACTGGTCGTGGCCGAGTCGGAGCCGGCCACCGGCATGCAGTCGGAGCACGCGGCGATCCTGCGGCTGGCCGAGTTCCCGGTCTCCGTGGTCGAGATCGCGGCGGAGCTGGCGCTGCCGGTGAGCATCACCAAGATCCTGCTGGGCGACCTGCTGGCGGCCGGCCGGGTCAGTGCCCGCCACCCGTACCGGCCGGCCATCACCGATCCCGACATCCTGGAGCAGGTGCTCGTTGGACTCCGCAACCTCTGACGCGCGCACCCCGTTGGGTGCCTCCGCCGACAACGGCTTCAAGATCGTGGTCGTGGGCGGCTTCGGCGTCGGCAAGACCACGCTGGTCCGCTCGGTCAGCGAGATCCGTCCCCTGAACACCGAGGAGACGATGACCCAGGCCGGCGCGGAGGTCGACGACATCCGCGAGGTGCGCGGCAAGTCCGCCACCACCGTCGCCTTCGACTTCGGCCGGATCACGCTGGACTCCCGCAACGTGCTGTACCTGTTCGGGGCGCCGGGCCAGGAGCGGTTCTGGTTCCTGTGGGACCGGCTGTTCTCCGGCACCCTCGGCGCGGTCGTGCTCGTCGACACCCGGCGGATCGACGACTCCTGGTACGCCATCGACCGCCTGGAGAAGCACGGCACGCCGTTCATCGTGGCCTGCAACGACTTCGGCGGCGCCGTGCACACGCCGGAGGACGTCCGGCACGCCCTCGACCTGGATCCGCACGTCCCGCTGGTGAACTGCGACGCCCGTTCCCGGGAGTCCGGCAAGCAGGTGCTGATCACGCTCGTCCAGCACGTCAAGAACCGGTACGCCGGCCCGTCCGCACCGGCGGACCTGCCCCGACAGGAGTTCGTGTGACCCCCGAAGCCGTGCCGCTCGGCGGCCCCCGGTTCCAGACCGAACCGGCGCGTCTGTACCGCGAGATGCGGCGCGACCACGGCGCCGTCACCCCCGTCGTGCTCGACGGCGACGTGCCCGCCTGGCTGGTCGTCGGCTACCGCGAGCTGCACCAGGTGACCGGGGACCCGGTGCTGTTCAGCCGGGACTCGGACCTGTGGAACCAGTGGGACCTGATACCCGACGACTGGCCGCTGCTGCCGATGATCGGCCGTAAGCAGCCCTCGATCCTGTACACGGTCGGCGAGCGGCACCGCGAGCGGGCCGGGATGATCAGCGACGCGCTGGAGGCCGTCGACCCGTTCGAACTGCGCGGCCACGCCGAGCGGTTCGCGGACGAGCTGATCGACGGGCTGTGCACGAGCGGCGAGGCCGACCTGATCGGCCAGTACGCGATGCTGCTGCCGGTGCGGGTGCTGGCGCGCCTGTACGGCTTCTCCGACGAGGAGGGCCCCGGTCTGGTCACCGCCCTCAACGACATGATCGACGGGCGTGAGCGGGCGATCGCCGGGCAGACCCATCTGGCCACGTCCATGGCCCAGTTGCTGGCCGACCGGAAGGCGGACCCGGCCGACGACGTGGTGTCGCGGATGCTCCAGGACAAGAGCGGGTTCACCGACGAAGAGATGATGAACGACCTGATGGTCATGATGGCGGCCGGGCACCAGCCGACCGCCGACTGGATCGGCAACTCACTGCGCCTGATGCTCACCGACTCCCGGTTCGCCGCCTCCCTGTTCGGTGGCCGCAACAGTGTCGCGGAGGCGATGAACGAGGTGCTGTGGGAGGACACCCCCAGCCAGAACATCGCCGGCCGCTGGGCGTCCCGCGACACCCAGCTGGGCGGGCGCCGGATCCGCGCCGGTGACCTGCTGATCCTCGGACTCCAGGGCGCCAACTCCGATCCGCAGGTGCGCACCGACGCCTCCGCGCTGACCGGCGGCAACAACGCGCACTTCTCCTTCGGGCACGGCGAGCACCGCTGCCCGTTCCCCGCCCAGGAGGTCGCCGAGGTGATCGCCAGGACCGGGATCGAGGTCGTCCTCGACCGGCTCCCGGACATCGACCTGGCGGTCCCGGCCGACTCCCTCACCCGGCGGCCCTCGCCGTGGCTGCGCGGGCTGACCGCGCTGCCCGTCCGGTTCACCCCCGTACCCGCCCTCTGATCCGCTGATCCGCATCGAGAGACAGGCGCAGCACCGCATGGCGCAGTTATCCGACCCTGCCCTGGGAGGCACGTCACGATGACGACCGGTACCGAACAAGCCCGGATCGCCCTCGACCCCTTCGTCGGCGACCTGGACGGCGAGAGCGCGCGGCTGCGCGCCGCCGGCCCGCTCGCCGCCGTGGAACTGCCCGGCGGGGTGCCCGTCTGGGCGGTCACCCGGCACGCCGAGGCCAAGGCGCTGCTGACCGACCCGCGGCTGGTCAAGGACATCAACGTGTGGGGCGCCTGGCAGCGCGGGGAGATAGCGCCGGACTGGCCGCTGATCGGCCTCGCCAACCCCGGCCGTTCGATGCTGACCGTGGACGGCGCCGACCACCGCAGGATGCGGGTGCTGGTCGCGCAGGCGCTCACCCCGCGCCGGGTGGAGCAGATGCGGGAGCGGATCCAGAAGCTCACCCAGGACCTGCTCGACGCCCTGCCCGTGGACGGCGAGAGCGTCGACCTCAAGGCGGCCTTCGCCTACCCGCTGCCCATGTACGTCATCGCCGACCTGATGGGCATCGACGAGGCCGAACTGCCCCGTCTGAAGGTGCTGTTCGAAAAGTTCTTCTCCACCCAGACCCCGCCCGCCGAGGTCATCGCCACCCTCACCGAGCTGGCCGGGATCATGGCCGCCACGGTCGCCGCCAAGCGGGCCGCGCCCGGGGACGACCTGACCAGCGCGCTGATCCTGGCCTCCGAGGACGGCGACCACCTCACCGACGAGGAGATCGTCTCCACCCTCCAGCTGATGGTGGCGGCGGGCCACGAGACCACCATCTCGCTGATCGTCAACGCCGTGGTCAACCTCTCCACCCACCCCGAGCAGCGGGCCGCCGTGCTCGCCGGGGAGGTGGACTGGTCGTCGGTGGTCGAGGAGACGCTGCGCTGGTCCACCCCGACCTCGCACGTGCTGATCCGGTTCGCCACCGAGGACGTCCAGGTCGGCGACAAGGTGCTGCCGGCGGGCGACGCGCTCATCGTGTCGTACGCCGCGATCGGCCGGGACGAGGACGCGCACGGGCCGAGCGCCGGGGAGTTCGACGTCACCCGGGAGTCGGGGAACCGGCACATCTCCTTCGGGCACGGGCCGCACGTCTGCCCGGGTGCGGCGCTCTCCCGCCTGGAGGCGGGCGTCGCGCTGCCCGCGCTCTACGTCCGCTTCCCCGGCCTGGACCTCGCGGTGCCTGCGTCCGAGCTGCGCAACAAGCCGGTGGTCACCCAGAACGACCTCTTCGAGCTGCCGGTGCGGCTCAACCCCTGACGGGCGGAGACGGCCCGGGACGCGGTGGACCGCGTCCCGGGCCGTTCGCGTTTGACTTCGAGTGCGCTTGAAGTCGTAGCGTCCGAAGGACAGCACCAATCAGCAGGAAAGGCTGGGAGTCACATGCGACAGCGCACCCTCCGGGATCTGCGGGTCTCCGCCATCGGTCTCGGCTGCATGGGCATGTCCGCGTTCTACGGCACGGCCGACGAGGACGAGGGCGTGCGGACCATCCACCGCGCCCGGGAACTGGGCGTCACCTTCCTCGACACCGCGCAGCTCTACGGCCCGCTCACCAACGAGACGCTGGTCGGTGAGGCGATCCGCGGGCACCGCGACGAGTACGTGATCGCCACCAAGTTCAACTACCGGATGGACCACGCCGTACCGGGCGACATGAGCAGCATCGGCCGGCAGGACGGTTCCGCCGACCACGTCCGCAGCTCCGTGGACGGCTCGCTGGAGCGGCTCGGCACCGACTACATCGACCTGTACTACCAGCACCGGGTCGACCCGAACGTGCCGATCGAGGAGACCGTCGGCGCCCTGGCCGAGCTGGTCGCCGAGGGCAAGGTGCGGCACATCGGGCTGAGCGAGGCGAGCCCCGAGACGATCCGGCGGGCCCACGCGGTGCACCCGGTCACGGCCGTACAGACCGAGTACTCGCTGTGGTCCCGTGACCCGGAGGACGAGGTCATCCCGACCTGCCGGGAGCTGGGCATCGGATTCGTCCCGTACTCGCCGCTGGGCCGCGGCTTCCTCGCCGGCCGGTTCTCCTCCCCCGACGAGCTCGACGCGAACGACTTCCGGCGCGGCGGTCCCCGGTTCACCGGCGACAACCTGGAGGCCAACCTCCGGCTCGCCGCCAAGGTGAAGGAGATCGCCGCGGAGAAGGACGTCACCCCGGCGCAGCTGGCCCTCGCGTGGGTGCTGGCCCAGGGCGACGGCATCGTCCCGATCCCCGGCACCAAGCGCCGCAGCTACCTGGAGCAGAACGCGGGCGCCGTGGACGTCGAGCTCACCAAGGACGACCTGGCCCGGATCGACGCCGAGGTGCCGCGGGCGGCGGGCGAGCGCTACGACGAGTCCGGGATGCGCTCCGTGAACCTCTAGCCCTGTCGTCGCCCCCACGACGGCTCGCGGTGGTGGTGGCCGGGGCGGCTCGCGGTGGCCGGGGGCCGGGCGGTGACGCACGCTGGTAGGCATGGGGAGCCGGTGGATCGTCGCGGGACCGCGACAGGCGTGGCAGTCCACGCGCCTACTGCTGCTGCTCCCGGTGCTGCTCATCGTGGTGATCACGGTCGCGGCTATCCGCTCGCCACCCGACGTCCACCTGGGTCCCACCCTGGTCATCGCCCCGGCGCTCACCCCGTCGTTCGCCGGACCCCGTACGACCGCGCTGGTGGGCGCGCTGGCGGTGGCCGCCCAGGTGGTGATCGGCGTGTTCCACGGCGGGCTGATCAGCGCCAACCACATCGTGCAGATCGTCACCCTGACGCTGCTCTCGGTGATAGTGGTGGTCTACTGCGCGCTCCGCGACCGGCGCCGCGCCCAGCTGGCCCAGGTCCGCTCGGTCGCCGAGGCGGCGCAGCACGTGCTGATGTGGCCGCTGCCGGAGCAGATCGGGCCGCTGCGGATCGCGTCGCTGTACCTGGCCGCCGAGGACGAGGCGCAGATCGGCGGCGATCTGTACGCGGTCACCCGCTCGGCCGACCAGGTCCGGGTACTGATCGGCGACGTGCGGGGCAAGGGGCTGGCCGCGATCGGCGAGGCGGCGCTGCTGCTCAGCGCTTTCCGGGAGTCCGCGCACCGGGACATCAGCCTGCCTGAGCTGGCCGCCCTCCTGGAGCAGAGCGTGACCAGGAACGCGGCGGACCTGGACTCGTCGGAGGAGGCGGACGAGCGGTTCGCGACCGCCCTGCTGATCGAGATCCCGGACCGGGACCCGATCACCCGGATGACCAGCTGCGGCCATCCGCCACCGCTGCTGCTGAGCCCCGGGCACGCGGTCACCGACCCGAGCCTGCATCCGTCGCCGCCACTGGGCGTGCGCGGGACGGCGGCCTCGGAGCACACGCTGGACGTGTTCTCCTTCGAGCCGGGCGACACCCTGCTGCTGTACACCGACGGGGTCACCGAGGCACGGGACGCCCGGCGCCGCTTCTATCCGCTCGCGGACCGGGTGGCGCAGTGGACCGACTCCTCCCCCGAGGCGCTGATCCACCACGTCCGCCGCGACCTGCTGGCCCACGCGGGCGGCCGGCTGGGCGACGACGCCGCCCTGATCGCCCTGCACCGCACCCCGGCCGTGCACCGACGTCCCCACCACGGCGTCCTCGGCCACGGCTCGGCCCAGGCCTGAGGGGGGTCAGAACTCCTCGGTCTGTGACCGCAGGTACGACTCCGCGAAGGCGAGCCTGGCGTCGCTGTCCGCCACCGCGAGGGTGCCGAACCGGGCGCCGAGTTCCATGGTCCCCGGGGTGTCGGCGGCGAGGGCCGGCCAGGTGGGCAGGGAGGCGCCGTTCGGGTCGCCGGTGGCGGCGAACCGGGCGACGCACGAGGCGGTGGTGTCGGCGATGTCGTAGTCCTGGGAGGTCCAGGGCCGGTCGGTGTCGTAGAGGAAGCCGAGCAGGTAGTAGACGTCGGAGCCCTGGAAGGCGCCGGTCGCCGCGGTGCCGATGGCCGGGTTGGTGCCGTCGTACCCCGGTGGCACGCGCGTCCAGTAGTAGGTGTGCACGGGACCGGAGTTGCCGGCCGTGTCCAGGAACTGGCCGCCCCACAGGAAGGCGGAGACGCGCTGCTCGTCCCGGGCCCAGGCGCTGAACTGCTGGGCGGCGGCCGCGTCGGTGTCCGCCGGGTAGAGCGTCAGGAAGGTGTCCGCGAGCCCCAGCGGGCCGAACTCGGAGGCGGCGTAGGCCCGGTACGCGTCCAGCGTCAGTTCCAGGGCGGGCGAGGCGCCGCCCGCGTCCTTGCAGACGCCGGTGAGGACGGGTACGTCGGTCTCGGCGCGGGCCGCCAGTACGGCGGTGTAGGTGTCGGGCAGCACGTATCCGTCGAGGACGTGCCCGGAGTCGGCGGCGGGATCGGCGGCGGCCCGGGTGACGAGGTCGCCGGCGTCCAGCGCGCGCAGTGCGGCGAGGCCGTCGGCGCCCAGGCGGGCGGCGAGGCCGGTGCCGTCGGCCTCGGCGTCGGCGAGGCTCCGGTGGCGGGCGGGCCCCCGGGCGATCGCCGGGTCCTTGGTGTACCGGACGCCGGAGGAGAGCAGGGCGCGGTGGTAGAGGCCCCGGGCGCGCCGGGACGAGAGCAGGACGTTGACGACGGCGGCGCCCTGCGCCCAGCCGCCCAGGGTCACCCGGTCCGGGTCGCCGCCGAACGCGCCGATGTTCCGCCCCACCCACTCCAGGGCCGCGACCACGTCCAGGGTCCCCCAGTTCCCGGAGCCGCCGTAGGCGGACTCGGCGGTCAGCCCGGGGTGGGCGAGGCCGCCGAGGACGCCGACGCGGTGGTTGAGGGTGACGACGACCACGCCCTTGGCCGCGAGCAGGGAGCCGTTGTAGATCTCCTGGCCCGACCACAGGGCGGTGTCGCCGCCGTAGAGCCAGACCAGGACGGGGCGGGGGTCGCCCGAACCCGTCGCGGCCGTCCAGATGTTGAGGTTCAGGCAGTCCTCGCTCAGCTCGGGCACCTGGTCGCTCGGGATGCCCGTGACCGGCTGCGGACAGGCCGGTCCCCAGGAGTCGGCGGCCCGTACGCCGTCCCAGGACGGGGCGGGCTGCGGCGGGCGCCAGCGGTTCGCTCCGGCGGTGGAGGCGGCGTACGGGACGCCCTTGTAGACGGTGACGCCCCGCAGGCCGCCCTGGACCCCGGTGACCTGTCCGGATTCCGTGGTGACCGGGTCGGTGGCGGCCGCGCCGCGCGCCGCCTCGGCCGGGGTGGGCAGCGTGCCGAGCAGTCCGGCAGCGGCGGCGGCGCCGAGGAAGCCGCGGCGGTTCAGCGCGGCGGAACGCGTCCTGCTGTTGCTCACTGGGTTCCCTTTCGGGCGGTGGGGGGACGAGCCGACCAGCAGCCTGGCGCCGGGCGAGCGGTGCGGCAAGCACATCCCGGTGACTGACAGCAACTCAACAGCCGTTCACAGCAAGGGCGTTGAGCTCACTGGTGTGGAGACGGCTGGTCTCGAGAAGGCTGGTGCCGAGAAGGCTGGTCTCGAGAAGGCTGTTCAACCGGCTTTGCAGAAATGTTCAGTCCGACAGGTGGTCTCGACCACAGGGGGCCTGCCAGACTCCGCTTCGCCTTTCCGAGACAGGGAGTCGACATGTCCGACCTGCAACCCCCCACCCGCAGACGGCCGTTCCGCAAGGCCCTGGCCGCGGCGCTCGGCGCGCTCGCCCTCGTCGTCGCCGTACCCGCCACCGCGCACGCGAACGTCCTGACCCTGCTGCCGCAGAACGCCGACGGTCTGGAGCAGACGTTCTCCCCGGCGTACGACTACGACGGCGACGGCTGCTACACCACCGCGGCCATCGGCGCCGACGGCACCATCAACCCCGGTCTGGCGCTGGGCGGTGACGTCAACGGCCACTGCCACGACTACGCGCAGCTCGCCAACGCCAACACCTACTCGCGCGAGAAGTGCAACAACGGCTGGTGCGCGGTGATGTACGCCAGCTACTTCGAGAAGGACCAGGCCACGCTCGGTCCGCTGGCCATCGGGCACCGGCACGACTGGGAACACGTCATCGTGTGGATCCAGAACAACCAGGTGCAGTACGTCTCGGTGTCCCAGCACAGCAGCTACCAGGTGGCCGCGGCCTCGGCCGTCCGGTTCGACGGCACCCACCCGAAGATCGTCTACCACAAGGACGGCGTGTCCACCCACGACTTCCGGTTCGCCAACTCCAACGACGAGCCGCCGGAGAACGTCACGGGCGGCTGGTTCTACCCGCGGCTGGTGGGCTGGGACGGCTACCCGGCGGGCTATCGGGACAAGCTGATGAACGCGGACTTCGGTGACGCGACCATCAAGATCAAGGACGGCTCGTTCAACGCCAACCTGTCGTACTCCATGCCGTCGGGGATCTCCTTCGACCCGAACGCCTGAGCACGGGCGCTCCGGTGCCGACGCCCTGTCGCGGACGCCCGGGTGAAGACCGTGCCGGGGCCGGGAAGGTGAGCCCGGCCCCGGCACGGAGCATCTGTCACGGCTTGCGGGCGACCGCTCCGTACATCGCGATGTCCTCGTCGCGGATGCCCTGCTCGCCGGTGCCGTCCGGGTGCCACTTGTGGACCTGGACGATGCCCGGCTCCACCAGCTCCAGGCCCTCGAAGAACTCGTGGGCCTCGTCGATGGTGCGCAGCCGCATCGGCATGTTGCGGGCCGCGTACTCGCGGGCGACCCGGCCCACCTCCTCGGGCGCGAACTCGGCGGTGCCGATGGACATCGCCAGGTAGCTGCCGGAGGGCAGCGGTTCGAGGAGGCGCCGTACGACGCCCACCGCGTCGTCCGCGTCGAGCATGAAGTGCACGATGGCGATCACCGTGAGCGCGACCGGCTTGCCGAGGTCGAGGGTCTCGCGGAGCTCGGGGGCGTCGAAGAGGTCCGTCAGGTCGCGGAAGTCGGCCTCGATGTACGCCGTCCTGCCCTCGGGCGTGCTGGAGAGCAGGCCCTGGGACAGGGTGAGGACGATGGGGTCGTTGTCCACGTAGACGACCCGGGAGTCCGGGGACACCGCCTGGGCTATCTCGTGCAGGTTCGGGGAGGTGGGGATGCCGGTCCCGACGTCCAGGAACTGGCGCATCCCCGCCTCCTCGGCGAGCCAGCGCACGGCACGGTTCATCCAGTCGCGGTTGGCGCGCATGTGGATCGGGAGCGCGGGCCACTCGTGCGCCATCGCGTCACCCGCCTCCTGGTCGGCGGGGTAGTAGTCCTTGCCGCCCAGGATGTAGTCGTAGATCCGCGCGGAGTGCGCGTTCTCGGTGTCGATGCGGTCGGCCGGCCATCCGTTGTCGGGCAACGCCGTGTCTCCCATTCGGGTGAGGGGGATGCGGGGGTGTTCGGGGACTGCGGGAGTGCTGTGTCAGGTGGGGGGTTGCTTGAACGATCAGCTATAGCAAGGAAGTTCCCGGGAGAGGGGTCACATCAGGAAGTCGGCGTCACCCGCTTTCACACCGGTCAGGAAACTCGTCATCTCGCGGGGTGTGAAGACCAGCGCCGGACCGTCGGGGTCGGTCGACTGGCGTACCGCCACCCGGCCGTCGGAGAGCTTCTTCACTTCCACGCAGGCGCCGCCGGCGTCGTCGCTCCACGGCTTGGACCAGCCGCGCGCGCCGAGTTGCCGGGACGGGATGCCGTTCTGTACGGGGTGGTGCACGTCAGAGCTCCTTGCGAATCGCACCGAGGAGGACCTCGGTCTTTCTGGCGGGCGCCGCCTGGGCGCCCAACCGGTCCAGGGCCTCGCGGTAGACCACGACGTCGTCGCTCTTGTCCAGGTAGACCGCGCCCACCAGGCCGTTGAGATAGACGATGTCGGGCAGTTCGGGTGCCTTGAACCGGAAGAGGTGGTAAGCGCCCGCGCGCATGGCGGGGTGCGGGCCGTTGGCGAACGGCATGATCTGCAAGGTGACGTTGGGCAGCCGGTTGAGCTCGATCAGATGGTCGATCTGGGCGCGCATGACCGTGGCGCCGCCGACCGGCCAGCGCAGCACCGTCTCGTCCATCACGACCCAGAGCCGGGGCGGCGACTGCCGGGTGATCAGCTCCTGGCGGCGCATGCGCAGCGCCACCATCCGCTCGGTGGCCTCGCCGGGCGCGTGCGGGTTGCCCGCGCCGAGCAGGGCGGCGGCGTACTCGCGGGTCTGCAACAGGCCGTGCACGAACTCGTTCTCGTAGGCGCGGATCTGCAACGCGGCCTGTTCCAGGCTCAGGTACGCGGCGAACCAGTCGGGCATCACATCGCGGTAGGTGTGCCACCAGCCGCGCTTGTTGGCCTCGCGCACGGACTGAAGGAAGGTGTCGACCTCCTGGCGGTCCGTCACGCCGTAGGTCTGGAGCAGTTTCTCGGCGTCCGCCAGCCGGAGCCGGGCCACCTTGGCGGCCTCCATCCGGCGGATCGTGGAATGGCTGACGCCGATCGCGGCGGCCGCCTGCTCAAAGGTCAGGCCGGCCCGGGTGCGCATCTCCTCCAGCTGCCGGCCCAGGATCATGCGCAGGACGGAAGGGGCACCGCCCCAGTCGGTCTCCGAGGTCACGCCCTACCCCCTCACACCAGGTTTCAGGGTCACCGTCTCACGTGCGTGTGATCGGCTCGCGGACTCATTCGATCACTTCTTGTCGGGAGCAGCATGCACTTCGCTTCTTGCAATTTTCAACTTGCCGGTTGCGAGACGATGTTGGCAGATGCCAGAGTGGGCTTACTGCTCCGGCCGACCAAGGAGCAGGCGAAGCAGAGCAGTTGGGGGAGACTGAGCTGCGGCCCGGCGCCGTCCAGGCGCGGGTCGTCGTCTGCCCCCGAGCGGCCCGGGGCGGACGCGACCGCTCAGCCCCACGCTGCGAAGCCGGACGAAAGGCGCACGGCGATGGCCCCGCCCTCTCTCCCCCAGCCGCTCGACCGACTCCCCGACGACCGGATACCCGGTCTGCCCCGGCCGGCCCTGATGGCCGCCGCCGAGGGCACTCACCGCCCGTCGGACGTGACGGGCGCCCCCCTGCCACCCGGAGGCGAACGCCTCGGTCGACTCCCTGGGCCGCAAGGCCTCGACCGGTTCGCCTCCGGGGACCGCTCCGCCGCTGCCCGCAGCCGCGTCTTCGACCTGGCACCGACGCCGCGCGCGGTGGGCAACGCCCGCCGGAGCGTGGGCGAACTGCTGGGCACCTGGGGCGTGTGCGACGAGGCCCGCGACAACGCGGTGCTGGTCACCTCCGAACTGGTCACCAACGCGATCGTGCACTCCGCCGGACGGCGGATCGTGTGCCGGGTGCACGCCACCGACGGCCGGGTCCGTATCGAGGTCGAGGACCAGAACGGCGGCTTCACCCTGCCGGCACCCCGACGGGCCAGACCGGACGAGCAGAACGGCCGCGGCCTGTTCCTGGTCGACGCGCTCAGCCTCGACTGGGGCGTCCAGGTCGCGCCGGAGGGATCCACCGCCCGCGTCGTCTGGGCCGAGTTGTCGACGGCCCCGGACGACTGCTCCACCACCCCCCACGCCCCAGGAGACCCGTCGCCCCATGGACCGTCCCCCCACTCCTGATCTCCCCGCCGACCCGTCCTGGACCCGCACCCGCCCCAAACCCGGCCCGGAACAACCCCACACCGCTCCGGCCGCCTGATCCCCGACCCGAGACGTCCGCCCGCTCCCGCAGCCAGGCCCTCCCCAGGAGGCCGAGGCGCGGAGCGGGCCTTCGCTTTCTCAGCGCGGGGGGCGCCGGCCGGCATGGGCCAGCAGGGCGGCCGCCGCGGCGCGCAGCCGGGCCGCCGCGGTCGCGCATGCCGCCGCCTGCCGCTCCAGCGCGGCTCCGCTCCAGCCGGGCGTCCCGGCGCAGCCGTCCAGAGTGCCGGCGGCGCCGCGCAGACGCCGCGCGTAGCCGTCCATGCGGTCGGCGTCGGCTCTCAGGTCCGTGACGTACGCGAGGAGTTCGGGAGCGGTCGGGACGGATTCGGTCGCCATGCGGGGTCACCTGTGCTCGGAGGGACGGCTAACGCGGCAGCGCCGTGCCCGCGCTGCGGTGGGCCATGAAGCGGGCGTTCGTCAGGGCGAACGCGGGCCGTACGGCGTCCAGTTCGAGGATCTGGAGCTGCCTGGCGAGCGGCCCTTGGGCGCCGTCGAGCCGGAGTCGCACCCGCGGTCGGGCATGGGCGTGCGGCTGTCCGCGGGCGCGCACCAGGGTGCGGACGGTGCTGTCGCCGCGGCGGCCGTAGAGCACCCAGTCCGCCTCGGGACAGCGCACCCCTGGACCCGGACGGCCCTCGACGGCCAGGCCCATGTCCGGTGCCCGTGCGCGTAGTTCGCGCCCCTCCACCCGGACGTCGGCGCTCGCCTCGACGGCCGGCTGGGCCCACACCTCCTCCGCCACCGCCCGCGCCTCCCGGCTGCCGACGGCGAGCGACACGACGTACCGTCCGGTGCGGCGCAGATCGGCGCGGCGCAGCAGGTCGGCGGCGATGTCACGGGCGTGCGGCCGCCACAGGTCGTCGACCGGGACGGACAGGGCGAGTTCGGTGTAGGGGCCGAGGGTGGTGCAGCGGTGCTCGTACAGGGAGAGCACGGCGAGGGCGCGGCGGCCGAAGCGGGTGGGGACCAGCCAGGCGACGTCGGGCAGCAGGGTGCGGGCCACGTCGGGATCGACCGGGTAGCACAGGTGGACGGCGGAGGAGTCGTAGTAGCGGACCGGTACGTCGACCGGGCCGACGGAGGTCACCAGGCCCGTGGTCGGCACGGTCAGGAAGGGGTGGCCCTCGGGCGGGCGGGCCCGGTCGCCGAGCCGGTAGACGCGGCTGCGTTCGACCCGGCCCCGGTAGGGGGTGAGGGCGCGGTCGATGTCCACGCGGGCCTGCGGGATCACCGTCTCCAGGTGCTCCAGGTAGCCGCTGAGCAGGTGGCAGAGCGGGAACTCGCGGGTGGGGCCGGTGTAGTCGACCTCGTACCGGTTGGGGTGCGGGGTGCCCGCGGTGCCGGTGCCGCGGCCGTCCAGGACCGGGACGATGTCGTGCCGGTTGGTGACACCGGCGACCCAGGTGCGCGGGTCGGCGGGCCTTCCGCCGTCGAGGGGCGCCCCCACGGCGACCACGTGGGTGACCCGGTAGGCGCGGCAGAACTCGTCGTCCCGCGCGAGGTTGAGCAGCGCGATCCCGCCCTCGCCGTGGCCGATCAGCGCGAGGTCGGCGCCGCGCGGGATGCCGTGGTCCCGGACGGCCTTCAGGACTGCGCGGGTGTACGGCGAGTCGGCCATGAACAGGTTGCGCCAGGCGCCGGCGAAGTCCTGGGCGCAGTCGTCGCGGGGGCGGCCGGGGGCCGTGCCGGGCGCCTGGACGACGTAGCGGAGCACGCCGTCGGGACCGCGTACCTCCTGGACGAGGAGCCGGCCGTCGGCGGAGAGGGCGTCGATGTTGCGCAGGAAGCCCAGGAGCGAGCCCTCGGCGGCGAGGCCCCGGGCCTCCCGCGCGGTCGGTTCGACGGCCTGGGGCGCTTGCTCGGTCCGGTCCCGGGCGCGGGGGCGGGAGGGGCCGATGCCGTTGCCGGGGCCGGCGGTGAGTCCGTGTCCCGCGGCCAGCGCCCAGGCGGCCTCGTCGTCGCCGGGGTCCTCGGCCAGCAGGCCCCGGACGGTCAGCAGTTCGGTCAGGACGGGGGCCAGTCCGCAGAGCGCGCGCTGGGCGTCCGGGTCCTCGAAGAGGGCCCGCAGCGCGCGGACGGCCGCCTCGTCGTCGGCGCCGACGGCGTCCGTCAGCCGCCGCATGCCCGGGTCGTGCGCGAACTCGGGGTGGTCGAGCAGGAGCGCGGCGATCCGCAGCCGCAGCGAGGTCACCGCCACCAGCGCGGCGAGGCTCTGGCGGCCGAGCAGTTGCCCGGCCGCGCCGAGCAGCCGGCCCATGCCGTCGGGGGCCACGACCGCCGAACCGCCGAGTCCCTGCTTGTCGGTGAGCGCCCGCAGCAGCGCCCACCGGGCCGCGCAGCCGGTGCGCGGGTGGCGGCGGGCGGCGGCGGTCAGCGCCGGGGCGAACAGGACGGAGCTGGTCCGCGCGGACACCTCGCGGATGCCCTCGGCGACGTCCACGACGTCACGGGCGCACGCCCGCAGCGCTTCCGCCGCGGGCGGCCCGTCGGCATGGCGATGCGCTGCCATCCGACGCTCCCTCGGATCGACGACAGCCCCTCGTCCCATCGTGGTCCCGAGCCCCGCCCCCCGCACCTTCGCCCGTCCGGCCGAGCCGCCCCACGTACATGCGCCCCGCTCCCGGCCCACGCCACGGCCCCAGCCCACCGGGGCCGCTGCGGGCTGCCCGGCAGAGCGGCGCGCACGGGGCGTGGCGGAGTGCGACCGGGCAGGAGAGGCCAGCGCGCCGGACAGGGGCGGTGCCCTCCGGTACGGAGCCCGTGCCACGGGCGAGGGGATGCCGCCCGCCACAGTGCCGGCGCGCCGCGACCGGTGCGGTGCGGCTGGGTGGAACCCGCGCGCCGAAGCCGGTCCGGTGCCGCCCGGCGGGGCCGTGGGGGTGGGTGGTCAGGCGGGCTGGGTGAGGCCGGCCGCGAGGGTTGCTCCCAGTTCCCAGCAAGCCTCGAGGTCGGCCCTGGACGGCTCGCCGGTCACCGTGACCGGTTCGGCGGCCCTGCGCCAGTCGAGGCCGGTGGTGATGGTGTCGAGGGCGCGCAGGGCGCCGGTGACGTCGTTGCCGCCGTGCACGTAGGCACCGAACGGACGGCCGCGTGTCCCGTCCAGACACGGGTAGTAGATCTGGTCGAAGAAGTGCTTGAGGGCGCCGGAGAGATAACCCAGGTTGGCCGGGGTGCCGAGCAGGTATCCGTCGGCCGCCAGCACGTCGGAGGCGGTGGCGGACAGGGCTGCCCGCCGTACCACCCGCACCCCCTCGATCTCCGGGGTGGTCGCCCCGGAGACCACGGCCTCGAACATGGCCTGGCAGTGCGGCGAAGGGGTGTGATGGACGATCAGCAAGGTGGGCACGACGGCACCCTGCCCTGTGCCGCCCGCCGACGGCAAACGGCGGCGGGCGGGGTGAGCGGGGGTGAAACGGGCGTGAGCGGGATGAGCGGGGGTGAGTGGGAACGGCCTCGGGGCCGGCTCAGGGCTGCGCGGGCATCGTCCAGCAGTTGGAGCCGGCCGGTATGCCGGAGAGCCGGGCCGTCAGCCAG
This sequence comes from Streptomyces humi, assembly GCF_001005085.2. Lineage (GTDB taxonomy): Bacteria > Actinomycetota > Actinomycetes > Streptomycetales > Streptomycetaceae > Streptomyces > Streptomyces humi. Next base: position 81,843 of record NZ_LBMU02000058.1, on the reverse strand, counting down.
GCGACGGCGTCCCCCTGGTCGGTGAGCAGCGGCGCCAGATGGTTGAGCAGGGCACGGCCGGCGTCCGGCAGGGCGACCGGCACATAGGTGACGTCCGCGCCCTCGCCGCACCAGTCGACGGCGAGCTGCCGGGCCTGCGCGTGCGGGACGAGGTCGTCGCTGACGCCGGTCGCGAGCCGTACCGGGCTCGCCGGCGCCGTCCTGCCGATGCGCTGCTCGTCGAGGAAGGCCTGTAGCGCCGGTTCCTGGGCGATGACGTCGGAGATGGAACTGCCGTCGTTCGTCCACGCGGTGCTGTGCTGGGAGCCGTAGGCGAAGAGCGCGTCGCCGACGCACATCGTCGACAGGTCGGTGAGCGCGGCCCGGCCCGCCGTCCCGAGGTGGGCGTCGACGATCGGCTTCAGCGCCGGGTCGGACTGGACGAACCCGTTCACCGCCCAGCCGAGCGCGCCGGCCAGGTCGCTGCCGTCGATGGCCGCGGTGACGGCGGTGAGGTCGGCGGGCGGCGCCCCCGCGTAGCTGCCGGCGAGGGTGACGTCCGGGGCGTAGTCCGGCTGGAGTTCGGCGGCCGCGGCGGTGGCGCCACCGCCCTGGCTGTAGCCGAACAGACCCACGCGCGAGGCGGTGGTCACGGAGGCGCCGGGCACCTTACGGGCGGCCCGTACGGCGTCCAGGACGGCGTGGGCGCCGTCCAGACGGTTGACGTAGGTGTGCAGCCGGTCGGTCGCGCCGAGCCCGACGTAGTCGGTGACGACGACCGCGACTCCTTCGGCGAGCAGCCGGTAGATCGCCAGGTCCTCGTAACCGACGGACACCGTCCGGCCGTTGAGGAGCAGCGGGTACTGGAGGCCCATCGAGGCGGCGCACTGGTCGCCCTGCCCCATGGTGCCGGGGGCCAGGGCCACCAGCGGGCGGGCGCCGGGGCCGAGCCAGGGGAGCGTCGGCTCGATGTAGGCGCCGGTGACCGCGACGGGTTCACCGGCCGAGTCGGTGGACTTGTACATCAGCCTGGTCGCGGTGCCCGGCAGGGGTCCGGGCAGGCTGGGCAGGCTGAGGGCGAGCGGGAGGGGCGCGGTGCGGACGAGGGCGCCGTCGGCCGTGGGGAGGCCGGCGGGCGGGTCGTAGAAGGCCGGGATGGTGACACCGCGGGAGACCTCCGCCTGGGAGACCGTGGCCTGTGCTGTCTGGAGACAGAGGCAGGCGGCGGCGGTGACGGCGGTGGCCAGCAGGCGTACGCGGACAGGCATGGGGAGCCTCCTGGACGTACTGGTCGTGGGGGTCGAGCGGACGCCCCCGGAGCGGCCGACGGGGGCAGGTGCGTATTACCCGACGGTAACGAGCAGTGGGTTACCGTGGGTAGCAGCGGTTTGATTACGTTTCAGTAATATGACGGACGGTCAACGCCCCCGTTACCGAACGGCGTTGTCGGCGCCCTCGGTTAAGGTGCCCGCCTGGGATGCCGGAGGGGGAGGCAGTGGGAAACCTCGGAGCAAGAGCGGCGCTGCTCGCGCTGGTCGCCGGGCTGCTGACGGGGTGCGGCGCGGCGCCGCGCCCGACCGACGTCACGGTCTCGGGGCACGGTTCGAGCGGGGTGGCCGCCGGCGCGGGGACGATCGGCCGCGCCGGGTCGGCCTGTGTCCTGCCGGTGACGTTCGACATCGCCGCGGGGTGGCAGGCCGAGGCCGTCGACGGTCTGACCGCCGTCGCGTCGGGCGGCGTCGACGGGGACACCGTGGACAGCCTGCTGCGGCAGGGCCCGGTGACCCTCGTCTGCGAGATCGACGCCAAGCCCGCCGGGGCCGTCGGCTTCCTGCGGGTGTCGACCGGGAAGCCGGGCAGCGGGGACGCCCACGCGGTGCTGCGGGCGTTCGTGGCCGCCGAGGGGGCCACCTCCCGGGCCGCGTACCGGACCTTCAGAGCGGGCGGCCTCTCGGGGGTCCGGGTCGACTACGTCCACTCCAGTGAACTCCTCGGCGAGCGCACGAAGGAGTCGGCCCTGGCCGTGGTCACGCCCCGGGGTCCCGTCGTACTGCACCTGGGCGGGCTCGACAGCGCGGAGCACGACGAGATGCTCCCCGCGTTCGAGCTCGCCCAGGGCACACTGCGTACCTCGTAGGGCGTCAGGCGGCGGTCAGGCGGAGTTCCGCCGGGTGCGCCACAGCAGCCCGGCCCCGCCGGCCAGCAGCAGCGCGCCGAGAGCCGCGGGCCAGAGGTCGGCACCGGTCTCGGCCAGGCCGCCCTGGACGGCCTGGGGCTGGGTCTGGGGTCCGGTCCCCTGAGCGGTGGCCGTCTCCTGGCCCGCCGGGGCGGCCGCGGTCGCCGACGGGGTCGTGGTCTCGGGCCGCTGCGTGGGCCGGCTGATGACACCGCCGGCCGACTTCTTGGGCGACGCGGTCTCGTAGACCCTGGGCAGGCCGGTGGAGCCGGCCGGAGCGCTGGTCTCCGTCGCCGGGGTGCCGGCCGGGGGCTCGGAGGGCTCCTGGCCCCCGGCACCGGCGGGCTCGGAGGGCCCGGAACTCGCCGGCTCGGACGGCTCCGCGGGCTCCGACGGCTCCGCGGGCTCCGACGGTTCGGACGGCGGGGTGGCCGGGCTCCCGGTCTCGCTCGGGGTGGGCTCGGGGCTCTGGGCCGGCGGCTGCTCGGCGGCCCCCGCGCCGCAGGTACGGCCGGAGTTGATGCAGTCGACCATCTTCCGCATCAGACCCTCGTCGAAGACGTTGATGAAGTCGCCGTGGTCGGTGACCGGCTTGTGCAGCTGCTCGGGGAACGAGTCCACCGCGAACAGCGGGACCGTACGGCCACCGTCCTGGAGGCTCGGCGCGTCCACGTCGTAGACGATGCGCTGCACCAGCTGCGGGATGGCCTCGAAGCCGTTCGGGCAGCTGCCGTCGGCGGCCTCGAATGCCACGTGGGTGCGGTGGTTGGCGCTGTCGATGTTGCGGCCGTCCCAGCAGCTCTGGAACCTGAACGTGCGCACCACGTCACTGCCCCGGGGGCAGAGCGGGTACTTGTCCTTCAGCTGCCGGTCCTCGAAACCGGTGCAGCTCCAGGAGGCGTTGGCGTTGCCCGGGCCGTTGACGAAGGCCTTGGCGTCGCCGGTGATGATGCGCAGCAGCCGCGGCATCTCGGTGACCTTGGAGGTGGGGTTGCCCTCGAAGGTCAGCGTGACCTGCTTCGCCGTCACGATCTGTCCGGCGTTGCCCTCCGTGCCGCCGCCCGGCTTGTCGGCGTCCCGCTCCTGCTTGCCGTTCTGGAGCCGGAGCACGGGCCAGTAGTACGTGGACCTGTCACCCTTGTCCGCGCAGCTGGTGTCGGCGTTCGCGAGGTCCTGGTCGCTGGCGAAGGCGTTGTTGGACTGGTTGCCGATGTAGTCGTGGAAGTGGTGGGCGCCGTTGGAGACCCCGGGCGCGACGATCACGTTGTCCGAGTTGAACAGGCCGTTCGCGTTGACGCCGCAGCTGGAGGCGAAGGTGCCGGTGGAGCCGCCGGACTGCTCGGCCGGGGTCTGCGCGTCGGGCTGGACGGTCGTGATGTCGGCGTAGTCGGCCGCCACCGGGCCGTTGCCGCCCTGTCCGCCGGCGCCGGTACCGGCGCTCTGGCTAGGCGAGGCACTGCTCCCGCCGCCCGCGCCGCCGTTGTCCGCACCGCCGTTGCCCGCGCCGCCGTTGTCCTGGGGCGGCGTCGACTGCCCGGCGCCCTGGTCCGTCGAGCGCAGGGTGCAGGCGGCGAGGTCGTCGAGGCCCTGCGGCCGGTCGCCCTCGCGGTCGATGGCGTCGCCGATGCGCCGGAGCGTCCCGGACCGCTGCTCCTTGAGCGGGTTCATGATCGTCTGGTCGGCGAGTTCCGGGTTCTGCCGGATCGCCTCGGCCGAGTCCTTGAGTTGCTGGTAGGCGCCCGCGATCTGCTTGTCCAGCTCGGCGAGTTCGCCGTCGACCTCGGCGCGGGCCCCGTCGGGCACGTCCGTCAGCCGGCTGCCGACGTCGGGGCAGTAGACCGTGGGCGCGGACAGCACCTGGGCGGTCTGGCCCTGTGCGGACCGCTGGTCCCAGCCGCCCTCGGTGGCCGAGGCGTAGACGTTCACCGCGACCAGGCCTCCCCCGCCGAGCATGAGGGCGACCGCGGCGAAGGTCGCGCGCCGTGCGCCGGTCGGACGTCTGCGCCTGTTGCGTCTCAAGGTCGTACTCACGGTCATACCCCTGCGTGGTCGTGGGCGGCCGGGCATGGAAATCCCCCGCCCCATACGGGCCGCGGCACGGCCGTGTTCAACGACACCAGGAATTCACGGCGACCTCACAGGAAGCGACCCCCGGGGTGACCGCCCGGACACGGAGTGCAGCCGGAGGAAGGGCCGGATCGTCCGGTGCAATTCTCGCTTTCCATGCGAAACTGGTTCGAAACCGGCGGGGAGGTGGCCCGGTCATGAGCGATGCGGAGATCGACTACGCGACGGTCTTCCAGAACCTGCCCGGGATGGTGGCACTGCTGACCCCCGACCTGGTGTACGCGGACGCCAACGCGGAGTTCCTGCGCATGGCCGGACGCAGGCGCGAGGACGTGGTCGGCCGGTACCTGTTCGACGTGTTCCCCGACAACCCCGACGACTCCACCGCCACCGGCATGCGCAATCTGGAGTGCTCACTGCGCCGGGTCCTCGCCACCGGGGAGCGGGACACGATGGCCCTCCAGCGGTACGACGTGCAGGACACCGCCCGGCCCGGGCACTGGGACGAGCGCTACTGGAGCCCGGTGAACGCGCCGGTCCTGGACCCGGACGGCAAGGTCGTCCTGCTGGTGCACCGGGTCGAGGAGGTCACCGAGCTGATCCGGGCCCGCCGGGCCGCGGGTGACGGGCGGGCGCAGGTCCTGGAGGGCGAACTGTACCGGCGGGCGGGCGAGTTGCAGGAGGTCAACGACCGCCTGCGGCAGGCGCACGCCCAGGAACGCGAGGTCGCCGTCGCCCTCCAGGAGGCGATGCTCCCCGCACCGGGACGGCTGGGCCGGCACCGGACGGCCGTGCGCTACCGGCCCGCGACGGGCGGGCTGAACGTGTGCGGCGACTGGTACGACCTGGTCGACCTGGTCGGCGGCGACCGCGTCGGCGTCTCGGTGGGCGACGTGGTCGGCCACGGGCTCGCGGCGGCCTGCGTGATGGGGCAGTTGCGCAGCGCGCTGACGGCGGCCTCCCGGGTCGCCGCCGGCCCGGCCCAGGCACTCGACGTGCTGGGCCGGTACGCGCACGTGGTGGACGGCGCCGAGTCGGCCACGGCGGTCACGGCGTTCGTCGACTTCTCCCGGCACACGGTCACCTACAGCAGCGCCGGGCACCCGCCGCCCGCCCTGCTGCACGCCGACGGCGGGGTGGAGTTCCTCGACCGGGCCACCGATCCCCCGCTCGACGCCCGGCCCGACCCGGTGCCACGCCCCCAGGCCGTCACCGCGTTCGAGGACGGCGCGACGCTCGTCCTCTACACCGACGGGCTGATCGAGCGGCGCCGCGAGGACATCGACACCGGGCTGCACCGGCTCGCCCGGTCGCTCAGCGCGCACCGCGAGTCGAACCCGGAGGACCTCGCCGACGCCGTGCTGCGGGAACTGCTGCCACCGGAGGGGGCCACCGACGACACCGCCCTGGTGGTCGTCCGGCTGTGATCGATCAGCACCCGAACTCCCGTCCCTCACGGTCGCGTTCCGATCAGTACGACGAACATCACAAATACGTATCGGACATTACGCACGTCAACCTTCACACGAGTGACACAAGTTGGCTAAGTTGACGTTTAAGCCGCTCGGCTCCCCCCGGCGAATCCCGTCGGGCCGCGCGGCCTCCGCCGAGTCCGGGCCTCTCGAGGCGAATCCGGAGCCGGGGACCCAACCGACCACTGGGGTGAATCGGCCGACGGCCCGCGAGGGCAGCGGCCGTAGGGCATACCTTCCGGATTCCGTTCCACGCCCGAACCCGACAGCTAACCCGGTAGGCGGAGTACGGAAGGAGCACGACCCCCATGGCGTCCGAGAGCCGTGACGAGGTTCGACAGCGGATCAACAGCCTCTACGACCAGGCCGAGAACGCCACCGGGAACTACAACGCCACACGCGCGATGAGCGGGGGTTCGCGGTCACGGGGTGTCCCGCTGTTCAAGCGGACGCGACGCGACGACCCGGGCCTCGACAACATCGCCCGGGAGTGGTTCGAGGGGGCCCGCTCGAAGCTGGGGCCGAGCGTCCCGGCCGCGCTGCCGACCGACCGGATGCCCGACCGTTCGGGTCCGCGGCGCCCAGTCAGCGCCATGGCCGCCGACCTGCTCGGCCAGTTGGAGGGCGCCGGCCCGGCCCGGCCCGCGCTGCCCGCGGGGCCGTCCGGGCAGAGTGACGCCGAGGTCGTCCGCGAACTCCCGGCGGAGCGCCCGAAGCTGGAGCTGACGGCGGGGCCCGGCGTGGCGCCCGAAGCCCCGGCCGCCCGGCCGGCTCCCGTTCCGCAGCCCGCCCAGGAGGCCCGGAACCCGTGGCCCGTGCCCGAGGCCCAGGTCCCGGCGCAGGAGTGGCAGACGGGCATCGGCGGCATCCCCGCCCAGCGCACGGACTCCGGCGTTCTGGCCGCCACGGGTGTGCTGCCGGCGATGAACGCGCCGGACACGGGCGCGTTCCCCGCCGTGCCCGCGGTGGACACCGGCTCCTTCCGCGTCATGACCCCGGGCGCGGGCGCGGCCCAGACCATGTCCCCGACCGCGGACACGGGCGGCTACCGCGTCATGACCCCGGGCGCCACGGACCCCGCCACGGCCATGAACCCGATGACGGACAGCGGCTCCTACCGCACCATGCCCCCGGGCGCCACGGACGGCGCCACGGCCATGAACCCGATGACGGACAGCGGCGCCTTCCGCATCATGACGCCGGGCGCCACGGACGGCGCCACGGCCATGAGCCCGATGACGGACAGCGGCGCCTTCCGCATCATGACGCCGGGCGCCACCGGCACCTTCCCGGCCGTGGCACCGATGGACCCGGGCCCGGCCGCGGCCCCGTCTCCGGCGGACACCGGCTCCTTCCGCATCATGACGCCGGGGGCCACGGGGACCTTCCCGATGCCGTCCGCGACCGACTCGGGCGCCATGCCGACCGCCGCGCCCGCCGGCACCGGCACCTTTCCCACCGCCGCACCCATGAACACGGGCGGCTTCCCGGCGGCCGCGCCCGCCCCGGCACCGGTCGACACCGGCGCGTTCCAGGCCATGTCGCCCGACGCCGCCGCGTACGCGGCCGCCTACGCCGCGCAACCGGCCCCCGAGGGCTACGCATACCCCGCCGCCACCTACGAGACGGCGACCGCCGCACCCACCGCGGTCATGCCGGCCGTACCGCAGGCCGCCCCCGGTACGGGTGCCTACCTTGCGGCGCCCATGGCACCCATGGCGCCCATGGCCGAGATGGGCGTGGGCGCCTACGGCGCGGGCCTGCATCCCGGCGCGAGCGCCTACGCCGCCGCGGCAGCGATGACCGCACCCCAGGCACCGATGCCCGCACCGGTGCCACCCGCACAGTCCGCGATGGCCGCGCCCCCCATGACGATGGCCGGCGCTCCCATGACGATGACGCCTCCCGCCGCGATGGCCACCTCGCCGATGGGGATGGCAACGTCCGCCGTGCCGATGGGCGCCGCCTCCATGGCGATGCCCGCACCCGCGATGGAGATGGCCGCGCCCCCCATGGCCATGGCCGCACCCCCGATGGAGATGACGGCCGCACCCTCCATGACCATGGCACCTCCCATGGAGATGGCCGCGCCCCCCATGGCCATGGCCGCACCTCCGATGGAGATGACGGCCGCGCCCTTCATGGCCATGGCCGCGCCCCAGATGGTGGAGATGCCCGCGCCCATGATGGAGATGGCCGGCGCTGCTCCCGTCGGCGTGGCTCCGGTGCCCGCGGCTCCCGTGCCTGCGATGGCCGCCGCTCCGGCTGCCGCCGCCTACGCCGACGCCGGGGCCTTCGTCCAGGCCGTGGCCGTGGCCGAGCCCGGCAAGGCCATGAAGGCGCTGGAGTTCGCGCGGGCGCAGATCGGGCGGCCGTGTGTCTGGGGGGCGACCGGCCCGGAGTCGTACGACTGCTCAAGCCTGACCCAGGCCGCCTGGCGCGCCGCGGGCGTCACACTGCCGCGCACCGCGGCGGAGCAGGCCCTGGCCGGCTCCCCGATGACGCTGGCCGCCGTCGAGCCCGGTGACCTGATCTTCTTCTTCGACAACGACAGCCACGTCGGGATCTACGCGGGTGGCGGCACGATGATCCACGCGCCGAGCCCGGGGGCGTCCATCCGCGAGGAGTCGATCTACAACGCCGGGGAGTCCGCGATCCACCGGGTGGTCCGCCCCGCCTGAGCGGGACGGACCCCGGGGTCAGACCCTCCGCCGCCGCGCGCGCCAGCTCTCGTGGTGGTCCAGGAGGGTCTCCTCGACCGGCCGGTAGACCAGGCCGAGTTCGCGGACACCGCGGCCGTTGTCCACCCGGAAACGGATGCCGAGGTGCCGGCGTATGTACTCCTGGGTGAGGCCGAAGAACGGGCCGAGGACGCGCACCGGCCAGTGCGGGAGCGCGGTCCGCGGCAGCCGCGGGTCCCAGCGGTGACGGGTGCGGATGATCCGGGCCATGGCGTGGAACGACGTCATCGTCTCGTTGGCGACGATGTAGCGGCCCTCGGCCGCCGGGTTCTCCGCGGCCGCGATGTGCGCGTCGGCGACGTCGCGGACGTCGGCGGTGGTGAAGCTGAAGTCCGGGGCGCCGTAACAGAAGTAGCCCTTGAACAGCTCGTCCAGCAGGAACAGGCTGCCGGACTCGGAGGCGGGCGTGAGGGAGGGCCCCAGCACGAGACCGGGGTTGATCGAGATGAGCCGCCAGCGGTCCTGGTCGGCCGCGGCGTCCAGGACGGCGCGTTCGGCGACCGTCTTGGCGTAGTGGTACGGGTTGTCCGCCACCGTGCTGGTCGTGTTGAAGTAGCGCTCCGTCAGCACCTGGCCGGCCATCTCGCGGACGTCGGCGTAGTCACCGAAGATCGTGCCGACCGTGGAGGTGAACACCAGGGTCGTCACCTCGGGGGTGCGCGCCACGCTTCCGAGCACGTTGCGGGTGCCGAGCAACGCCGGGTCCACGACGTCCCGTTGCCCGTCCTCGATGCGCTCCGGCATCAGGAACGGCGAGGCCACGTGGAAGACGGTCGCGCAGCCGCGGAACGCCTCGTCGAAGGAGCCGTCCGCCAGCAGGTCGGCACGGAACAGGGTGAGCCGGCCCGGGAAGGCCTCCTGGAGGTCCCACAGCGGCCGCAGCTTCGCCGGGCCCGCGGCGCCGCGGACGGTGGCGTGGACCCGGTAGCCCCGCTCCAGCAGCCGTCGTACCAGGTGGCTGCCGACGAATCCGCTGCCGCCGGTCACCGCGACCGTCGTGTGCCCGCGTACGTCCACGCTCTCACCCCTCACGCCCCGGGCGCACCGCGCCTCGGCGCGCCGCAGGGGACAGGGTGGTGCATGGCGGGCCGGAGGGGAACAGGTGGCGGGCGGGACGGCCGCCGTACGGCCATAAGGCAGCCTCGCATGGGTCATAAGATCGGCTTATGAGGTCATAGACCGGACCCGCGTACTAACTTAGGACTGCCTTAGTTTAGGCTTCCCGTTCGAGATCGATTGCCTTCACTCGATCGATTGTCTCCGCTCGAAGGGAACCTGATCATGCCGCGCCCCCTGCGGGTAGCCATCGTCGGTGCCGGCCCGGCCGGGATCTACGCCGCCGACGCCCTGCTCAAGTCCGAGGTGGCCGCCGAGCCCGGCGTGTCCATCGACCTCTTCGAGCGGATGCCCGCCCCGTTCGGCCTGATCCGGTACGGCGTCGCCCCCGACCACCCGCGCATCAAGGGCATCATCACGGCCCTGCACCAGGTACTGGACAAGCCGCAGATCCGGCTCTTCGGCAACGTGGACTACCCGTCCGACATCAGCCTCGACGACCTGCGCTCCTTCTACGACGCGGTGATCTTCTCGACCGGTGCCACCGCCGACCGCGAGCTGCGGATACCCGGCATCGAGCTGGACGGCTCCTACGGCGCCGCCGACTTCGTCTCCTGGTACGACGGCCACCCGGACGTGCCGCGCACCTGGCCCCTGGAGGCCGAGAAGGTCGCGGTCCTCGGCGTCGGCAACGTGGCCCTGGACGTGGCCCGCGTCCTCGCCAAGACCGCGGACGAACTGCTGCCCACGGAGATCCCGCCGAACGTCTACGACGGCCTGAAGGCCAACAAGGCCCTGGAGGTGCACGTCTTCGGGCGCCGTGGCCCGGCGCAGGCGAAGTTCTCCCCGATGGAGCTGCGGGAGCTGGACCACTCCCCCAACATCGAGGTCATCGTCGACCCCGAGGACATCGACTACGACGCCGGCTCGATCGAGACCCGGCGCGGCAACAAGCAGGCCGACATGGTCGCCAAGACTCTGGAGAACTGGGCGATCCGCGACGTCGGCGACCGCCCGCACAAGCTCTTCCTGCACTTCTTCGAGTCCCCGGCGGAGATCCTCGGCGAGGACGGCAAGGTCGTCGGGCTGCGCACCGAGCGCACCGCCCTGGACGGCACCGGCAACGTGAAGGGCACCGGCGAGTTCAAGGACTGGGACGTCACCGCGGTCTACCGCGCCGTCGGCTACCTCTCCGACAAGCTGCCGAAGCTCCCCTGGGACATCGACTCGGGCACCGTCCCGGACGAGGGCGGCCGGGTCGTCGAGGAGAGCGGCAACCACCTCCGGTCGACCTATGTGACCGGCTGGATCCGGCGTGGCCCGGTCGGTCTGATCGGCCACACCAAGGGCGACGCCAACGAGACGGTGTCCAACCTGCTGGACGACTACGCGAACGGCCGGCTGCACACCCCCGAGGCGCCCGCGCCGGAGGCCGTGGACGCGTTCCTGGCCGAGCGGAACGTCCGCTTCACCACCTGGGAGGGCTGGTACCGGCTGGACGCCGCCGAGAAGGCGCTGGGCGAGCCGCAGGGCCGCGAGCGCGTGAAGCTCGTCGAGCGTGCGGACATGCTCCGGGAGAGCGGCGCCTGACGAACCTCGTGAGGGGCCGACGGACCGCCGTGGCCCCGCACGGCAGCCGGTGCGCCCTCGAGCGGCGAACGGGCCCCGCCCCGAAGCGGATGGGCGGGCGGGCCCCGTTCGCCGCGTCAATTGTGCGGGGCCCGGCGGATCGGGGGCACGGGTGAACCGGCGTCGTACGACGCACACGGTGCACACCCCGGATGCGGGGCGCGCTCCCCGTGCGCGGGCGGGCCCCGCTCTGTTTGACACGCTCCCGAGCGGTGATACTGGAGGCGCACTCCCCTCTCACCAGCAGATTGGCCCATGTCGAACTCCGCCGCCGACCACGCCGCCCTTCCGCAGTCCGTCTGGCCCGCCCGTGGCCGCCACACGGGCCCGGACTCCGAGGAGGTGATCCGCCGGATCCTGCGTCTTCGCAGGGAGACCGGCGCCCTCGACGACTTCGCCGAACCCGCCGTGCCCGAGGACTCCGACCGGCGGGTCTTCGAGGCCCGCTGGCGTGTCGACGACGGCGCGGTCACGGTCCGCGCCCGGCTCACCCTCGTGGCGCACGAGGGCCGGCAGGCGGGGCGGGAGTGGCAGCTGGTCGCCGAGGCCGAGCGGCCCTGGGACGACGGCTGGCCCTCGCCTGCGACGATGTTCTGGCCCGACGGCGACGAGGCCGGTGACGGCGGTGAGGCCGCCTGGGACTACCTTCCGGCCGTCGCCGGTGTGCGGCTGCGCACCGTCAACCCGTTGCCCGCCGACGACAAGGACATGCGCCGGGTCCTGCGCGACGCCGCCAAGGACGCCTGGTGCGTCAACCTCGTGGTGCACGAGGCGATGACGCCCGACACGCTCGGCCGCCTCCCGCTGGTACGGCGGCTGCCCCCCGGCCTCGCCCACCGCGTCGTGGAGCACCGGGCCACGCCCGAGCAGTTCCGGGCCGTCAACTGGGCGCTGCGCGACCTCGGCGCTGAGATCCCGCGCGGCGGTGCGGTCCTGCTGCCTCCGGACCCGGCGCCGTCCGGATACGACCCGCAGGAGTACGCGGTGCGCAGCGTGTTCCTGGACGGTTCGGAGCCCACCGAGCTGATCGCGCTGCTGGTCCGGTTCGCCGCCCTGCCCAGGCCCGCGCCGCAGGGCACCGAGGAGGCACTGGCCGATCTGCGCGACAACTGGACCCTGATGACGATGGCGGAGCAGCTCGAACGGGAACGGAAGCTCGTCGCGCAGTACTCCGAGGCCCTGGAGGCCATGACCCGGTCACGGGATCTGTACCGCGAGTCGGCCGAACGGGCCCACGAGGCGCTGGCCGCCCTTCGAGACTCCCCCGCCCCCGTCGCCCCGGTGCCCCAACCCACGTCCCCCTTCCAGCAGTTGACCCGCGCCTTCAAGGGTCTGCGGGCGCCCAGGGAGAACCCGGAGCCGGCCGCCGCGGCCGAGGAGGAAACCGGGGGGACAGAACCGCGGCCGGACCGGTAAACCGGGAAGACGGACCAGTGAGAGGCTCCGGGCGGACCGGGGCCGGACGACAGGACAGCCATGGACACCACCACGACCGTGCTCGTGATCTGCGCGATCGTCGCCGCGGCCCTGCTCGCCGGGGCGGTCGCCGTACTCGTACGGCTGGTCCGCACCCGGCGCACGCTGCGCCGTGCCGGACTGCCGACCGGCTCCCGCTGGGTGTTCTGGGGCGCGGTCCTGTATCTGGTGCTGCCGACCGACCTGCTGCCGGACCCGATCTACCTGGACGACATCGGCGTGCTGCTGCTGGCCCTGCGCTCCATGCGCTCGGCGCTGCCCGCGGAAGACCCGGAACTCTGAGCCACCCGGGCAACTCCCTGTGCATCATGGGGAGATGCGAACCACCTTCACCGGGATCCCCGGCCTGTCCACGCCGCCCGAGGTGGCCGTGGTGATCGACGTGATGCGCGCGTTCACCGTCACGGCCTGGGCCTTCCGGCGGGGCGCGGAGCGGATCGTCTTCGCCGAGACCCTGGACGAGGCACTGGAGTTGAAGGCGCGGCACCCGAACTGGCTGGCGTTCCAGGACGGTCCGGTGGTGCCGGGGTTCGACCTGGCCAACTCCCCGGCCCAGCTGCGCTCACTGGACGTCAGGGGCCGCACGGTCGTCCAGAAGACCACCGCCGGCACCACCGGCGCGCTGGCTGTGGCCGGGGCCCGGCTGCTGCTCTGCGCGAGTTTCGTGGTCGCCGGGGCCACCGCCGCCGTGCTGCGGCGCACGCGGCCCGCGGCGGTCACCTTCGTCGTCACGGGGGACGGCGGGCGGGCCGACGAGGACCTGGCCTGCGCCGAGTACATCGCCGGGCGCGTGGGTGACGACGGCCTGGCTCCGGGCCCGTTCGTGGCACGGGCCCGGAACTCCCACGCGGCCGCGCGGCTCGCCGAGGGGCTGCGGCTCGGCTGGGAGGGCGTCCACTCCGAGGACGTACCGCTGTGTCTGGAGGCGGACACCTTCCCGTTCGCCATGGCCGCGGCCCGGGAGGACGGTCACCTGGTGCTGCGACCGGTCTCCGGAGGCTGAGCCGGCGCCCTTCCCGCACGGCGCCTGCCCGCCAGCACCAGGACCAGCACGGCCAGGGCGGCGAGCGCCGCCGCGGCTGCCACCGCGCCCGCGGTCCAGGGCGCGACCGGTGCGTCGTCCAGCACGGCGGACAGCCGCCGGAGCCCCGCCCCGAAACCACCGGCCTGGTGGCCGAGCCGGGAATCCAGTACCGGCACGGCCGCGAGTACGGCGGCGCCGGCCAGCCCGGCCGCGGCCGCCGCCGCCCGGACCGCGGGAATCGTCAGCGCGAAGGCGAGGAGCAGGCACAGACCGGGCACCAGCAGGGCCAGCGGGTGCGCGCCGCCCCAGTGGCGCGGGGCATGCGCCATCCCGCACAGCAGGAACACCGGCGCGGCGGTCCAGGCGGTGCGGCCGGCCGTCGTACGCGGGACGCACGCATCGGGGTGCTCGGGCTGGTCGGACACCCCGGCCGCCACCGACGCCGACGCGGCCCGCGCCACGGAAGGCTCGTCCGCCCCGGCCGAGGTGGACGGCACCGACCGCTCGGACGGTGCGGACAGCGACGGCGGCGCGGACAACGACGGCGGCGCGGCCGGGGCGGCCGGCGCCGGCCGGTGGGACGCGGACGCGGCCGGCCCGGACGACGCCGGCCACTCGGACCCGTCGGCCGTGCCCGCCGCCTCCTCGGTCCCCTCGGGCGCCGCGCACCAGGACGTCAGCGAGGTGAGCGAGCTGGCCGGGAGCGCGCCCCCGCTCCCCGGAGCCGACCCGGGCCGGGTCCCGGTCCGCGCGGCACGCGCGGCCGCCAGCCGGCCGATGAGCCGGGCGACGTCCTCGACCGGGCGGCCGACGCCGGCCGCCCGGACGGCGGCCCGGCCGCAGTGCGGCTCCAGGGATCCCCGGTGCAGCATTTCCACCAGCCGTGACACCTCGTCCAGGGGACGGCACTCGGCGGCGGCCCGGATCGCGACGTGGGCACGGTCGGCGGGCCCGGACTCGGCGGTGAGCAGGGTGACCAGCCGGGTGACCTCCTCGACCGACCGGTTGCGGCCCACCGCACGCAGCACGTCGGTGGTGAGCCCGGCGTGGGCGGGATCGCCTTCCAGGAGCGTGACCAGCTGGACGACGTCCTCCAGGGGGCGGTCGGTGACGACCGTGCGGAGCAGACCGTCGAGCGGGTCGTCGTCGCGGACGGCGGCCTCCGGTGGGCCGTCGGGGCGGACCGGGACCTCGTGCGGGTCGATGCGGACCTTCGGCGGCGGCGGTGCGGGCGGGACCGCGGGGTCGGAGGGCCGTACGGAGGGCGGTTTCCCGGCCTCGGTGGCGGATGCCCCGGACACCTCGGGTGCCCCGGACACCTCGGGTGCTCCGGACACCTCGGATGTACCGGACGCCTCGGACGTCCCGGGTGCCTCGGATATCCCAGATGCCTCAGATGTCTCGGGTACCTCGAATGTCTCGGATACCTCGGATACCCCAGGCACCTCGGATGTCTCGGGCATCTCGGATATCCCGGGTACCTCCGATATCCGGGATATCGCCGGGTCCGGGGGACGGTAGGGCGAAGAGCGGGTGATCATGCTCGGCTCCAGGGGGGTGTGGCCGTACCTGGCACCCCATGTACGGCACGCCGCGTTCCCACCATTACCGGGGCCCCGTCCGGGCTCCCGCCACCCGGGTGGGGCATCGGTGTGAGATCGGGAGAACCGTTCACCGATCCGTGCGACGGAGGTGCGTTCGAAGGCCGTGGTGGCGCATTCTTGCTGTGTCACCCACCCGGCGGTGCACGGATGAGGTAGGACCGGATGACTGGGAGCGGCGAGCACGTGGGCCGGGCGCGTGAACGGCTGACCGCGCTGCTGGTCGACGCCTCGACCGGCGCCCTGGGCGCGGCGGGCGGCCACGTCGCCGGCGTGTACCTGCGCTCCCGCACCCCCGGCCTGCTGCGGCTCGCCACCCTGGTGGGTCTGCCCGGCCCGCTGTTCCGGCCCTGGTGGCGGCTGCACATGGACCGGCCGTTCCCGGTGGCGGACGCCTTCCGGCTCGGGGTGCGGGTGGTCCTGCCCAACGCCACCGAGATGGTCCGCCGCTATCCGCAGTTCGCGGCCGGGCTGCCCTTCCAGTTCGGCTCGGTGTACTCGCCGGTGCCCGGCGCGTCACCGGCCTTCGGGGTGCTCACCGTGCTGCGTCCGGCGACCCCGGACACCGTGGACGAGCTGCCGGACCTGGACCGGCTGTGCGGTCTCGCCGAACGTCTGGGCGCCGGGCTGCGCGAGCTGGTGGCCGACGAGGGCGCGGCGGCGGTCGCCTGGGAGGGCGAGCCGGTGTGCGTGAGGCCGCCCGCGCGACGGGCCCGGCCGGCCCGGGCCGGCCGCTTCACCTGGGATCCGCGGACCTCGGCGGTGCACGCGGACGACCGGCTGCACGCCCTGCTGGGGGTGGCTCCGGAGGACTTCGCGGGCACCGGATCCGCGCTGGCCGAGGCGGTGGCGCCCGCCGACGCCCCGCAGGTGCTGGCCGCGCTGCGCGAGACCGCGGCCGGGAAGCCACCGGAGTCCCCGTTGCTGACGCGGGCCGGGGACGGCACCCCGCGACTGGTGGAGCTGTGGCCGCCGTCGGGCGCCGACACCCCGTCCCTGGTCTCCGGGATCGTCGTCGACCCCGGGCCGGCCGGGTCCGCCGACTCGGCGGCCGATCTGCTCCCCCAGGGCGTGTTCTGCCTGGACCGCGCGGGACTCGTCCGGTACGTCAACCGGGCCGCCGCCCGGCTCGCGGGCCGGCCCGCCGCCGAGTTGCTGGACCGGCCGGTGTGGGAGGCCATGCCGTGGCTGAGCGGCCCGCCGTACGACGACCACTGGCGCGGTGCGCTGCTCGCCCCCGACCCGGTGCACTTCCAGGTCCGCCACGAGGACGCCGGTGAGGGCGACCTCCTCGCCATGTCCCTGCACCCGGGTCCGGACCTGGTCACCTGTACGGTCGTCCCCGCCAACCGGCTCGATCCCGCGCTGCGTCTGCCCTGTCCGCCGGAGCCGGACGCGGTCGGCGGGCCCGGCCGGTCCGGCGGGCCCTCGATGGCGCCGTTGTACCGGCCGATCGCCCTGGCCATCGCGCTGACCGACGCGGTGACCGCCCGGCAGGTGTCGGCGGTGGTGATGCAGGAGCTGCTCCCCGCGTTCGGCGGACGGCGGCTCGCCATCTACCTGGTCCAGGACCGGCATCTCTACCTGGCCTGGGAGAGCGGCTTCCCGCCCGGCTTCCTCGCCCCTTTCGACGGGGTCGGTCTGGACGCCCGGATCCCCGGCGTGGAGACCCTGACCACCGGCAGACCGCTGTTCTTCGAGTCCATGCGGCAGCTGGCGGACACCTACCCGGGGCTCGCCCTGGACGCCGACCGGGGCGCCCGCGCCTTCCTGCCGCTGATCGCCTCCGGCCGTCCGGTCGGCTCCTGCATCCTCGGCTTCGACGACGAGCGCGGCTTCAGCACCGAGGAACGCACCGTCCTCATGGCACTCGCGGGCCTGATCGCGCACGCGATGGAGAAGGCCCAGCGCTACGACAGCGAGGCCGCCCTCGCCCGCGGCCTCCAGCAGGCGCTGCTGCCGCGCCGGCTGTCGGCGCATCCCTGGGTGGAGACCGTGGGCCGCTATCTGCCGGGCACCCAGGGCATGGACGTGGGCGGCGACTGGTACGACGTGGTGGAGGCCGGCGACGGGCTCGCGCTGGTCATCGGGGACGTCCAGGGGCACGGTGTGCAGGCCGCCGCCACCATGGGACAACTGCGCAGCGCGGTAAGGGCGTTCGCGCTCGGTGACCGGCCGCCCGACGAGGTGATGAGCGGCACCAACCACCTGCTCATCGACCTCGACCCCGGTCAGTTCGCCAGCTGCTGCTACCTGCGGCTGGACCCGGCCACCGGACTCGCGCGGGTCGCCAGGGCGGGACATCTGCCGCCGCTGCTGCGTACCCCGGACGGCCGCACCCACGCCCTGGAGATACCCGGCGGTGTCGTCCTCGGCGTGGATCCGCGGGCCCGGTATCCGGTGACCGAACTGGAGCTGGCGCCGGAGGCGATCCTCGCCCTCTACACGGACGGGCTGGTGGAGCGGCCCGGCGCCGACATCGACGACGGTATCTCGGCGCTGCGGGTGGCCCTGGCGAAGGCGGGCGCGGCGCACGGGCGGCGCGGCGGCCGGTCGCTCGCCGGGGTGGCCGACCGGCTCACGGCCACGGCCCGGCACGCCACCGACCGGCCGGACGACGTGGCACTGCTGCTGGCGACCCGCCGCCCGCCGCACTGAACGGCGAAGTCCGGGCCGCGGCCGCGGCGGAACATCGGTGGAACGTCGGCGGGACGGGGCCGGAGCGGGGCCGGAACGGGGTATCGGTCCGGTTACCTCATGAGACCCCCTCGCCTCGCGCGGCCGGGCAGTGTAGACATGGGCTCATGGTCCGTCTGCCCGGCCGGCCCGATACTCGGCCGCCCCGCTCCGGGAGTCCGCGTGCGCCGCTCACCGAGCGGGAGCAGGGGGCGAGCAGGGCGGGACAGGTCCGGTCCGCGCTCAGTGGGCGCAGTGTGGCCGGACAGGTGTTCGTCCTCCAGGTGGTGATCGTGCTGCTGCTGGTCGCGGCCGCCGTGGTGGCGCAGGTGCTCCAGGTGCGGCACGACAGCAGCACCGAGGCGCGCAACCGGTCGCTGGCCGTCGCCCAGACCTTCGCCAACGCGCCGGGCACGGCGGCGGCGCTGCGGCTGCCGAACCCCACGACCGTGCTCCAGCCGAAGGCGGAGGCGGCCCGCAAGGCGACCGGCGTGGACTTCATCGTCGTCATGAACACCGAGGGAATCCGGTACACGCATCCCAAACCCGACCGGATCGGCAAGAAGTTCGTCGGGGACATCGGGCCCGCGGTGGCCGGCGGGATCGTCTCCGAGGAGGTGCACGGCACCATCGGGGAGCTGGTGCAGGCGGTGGTGCCGGTCAGGGACGCCGACGGCAGGGTGGTGGGGCTGGTGTCGGCCGGCATCACCACCGCGCACGTGGGTGGCGCCGCCGACCAGCAGCTGCCGCTGCTGCTGACCGCGGCGGGTGTGGCACTGGCCCTGGCGCTTGCGGGGACGGCGCTGGTCAGTCGCCGACTGATGCGTCAGACGCACGGTCTGGGCCCGAACGAGATGACCCGCATGTACGAGCACCATGACGCGGTGCTGCACTCGGTGCGGGAGGGCGTGCTGATCGTCGGCGGCGACGGACGGCTGATGCTCGCCAACGACGAGGCCCAGCGCCTGCTCGAACTGCCCGCGGACGCCGAGCACCGGCGTGTCCTGGACCTCGGTCTGGACGGCGACACCGCCGAGTTGATCGCCTCGGGGCGGATCGCCACCGACGAGGTGCACCGGGTCAAGGACCGTCTGCTGGCCGTCAACCAGCGTCCCATCGAGGTGCGCGGCGGCCCGCCGGGCAGCGTCATCACCCTGCGCGACTCCACCGAGCTGCGGGCCCTGTCCGGCCGCGCCGAAGTGGCCCGCGAACGGCTGAACATGCTGTACGACGCCGGGGTGGGCATCGGTACCAGCCTGGACGTCAGCCGGACCGCGGAGGAGCTCGCGGAGCTGGCGGTACCCCGGTTCGCGGACTACGCCACGGTCGACCTGTACGACGCGGTGCTCAAGGGCGAGGAGCCGAAGCCGGGGGACGCGCTGCGCCGGGTGGCGCTCACCGGGATCCGCAAGGACGCCCCGCTGTACCCGGTCGGCGAACGGTTCCGGTTCGTGGCCTCCTCACCGCAGGCGCGCAGTCTGGACACCGGCGACTCCGTGGTCGAGCCCGTGCTGCGTCAGGCGCCCGGCTGGCGGGCCCAGGACGTGGAGCTGACCGGCCGGATCCTGGAGTTCGGCATCCACTCGCTGATCACCGTGCCGCTGCGGGCCGGGAACCTGGTGCTGGGGCTGGCCAACTTCTGCCGGTCGGAGAAGCCCGCGCCGTTCGACTCCGAGGAGCTGGCCCTCGCCGAGGAGCTGGTGGCCCGCGCCGCCGTCTCCATCGACAACGCCCGCCGCTACACGCGTGAGCACAGCATGGCGGTCACCCTCCAGCGCAGCCTGCTGCCGCGCAGCCTGCCGGAGCAGAGCGCCCTCGACATCGCCTACCGCTATCTGCCGGCGCAGTCGGGGGTCGGCGGTGACTGGTTCGACGTGCTGCCGCTGTCCGGGGCCCGGGTGGCGCTGGTGGTCGGGGACGTGGTGGGGCACGGGCTGCACGCGGCGGCGACCATGGGGCGGCTGCGCACCGCTGTGCACAACTTCACCGCCCTCGACCTCCAGCCGGACGAACTCCTCGGGCTGCTGGACGAGTTGGTGAGCCGAATCGACCAGGACGAGACGCCCTCGGACGGCATGACCACCATCACCGGGGCGACCTGCCTGTACGCGATCTACGATCCGGTGTCGCGGCGCTGCACGGTGGCGCGGGCCGGTCATCCGCCGCCGGCGCTGCTCAGGCCCGACGGCAGTGTGGAGTTCCCGGACGTCCCGGCCGGTCCGCCGCTGGGGGTGGGCGGCCTGCCCTTCGAGACGGCCGAGCTGGAGCTGCCCGCGGACAGCAGGCTGGTGCTGTACACCGACGGGCTGGTCGAGGACCGGCAGCGGGACATCGACGAGGGGCTCGAACTGCTCGCCGGCGCCCTGGAGTCGGCGGCGGACGGCACCCCCGACGAGACCTGTGCGGCCGTACTGGAAAGGCTGCCGGCCCGTCCCAGCGACGACGTGGCGCTGCTCGTCGCCCGCACCAGGGCGCTCGGCCCGGACCGGATCGCCGAGTGGCAGGTGCCGGCGGATCCGGCGGCCGTCTCCGAGGTGCGGTCGAAGGTGACCCGTCAGCTGTCGGAGTGGGGCCTGGACGAGCTGTCGTTCACCACCGAGCTGATCCTCAGCGAGCTGGTCACCAACGCCATCCGCTACGGCCGCGCCCCCATCGGCGTCCGGCTGCTCCGCGACCGGACGCTGATCTGCGAGGTCTCCGACGCCAGCACCACCTCCCCGCACCTGCGGTACGCGGCGAGCACCGACGAGGGCGGCCGGGGGCTGTTCCTGGTGGCGCAGATCGCCGAGCGCTGGGGCACCCGCTACACGCCCGCGGGCAAGATAATCTGGGCCGAGCAGCCGCTGCCCTGAGGTCAGCCCAGCGCGCGGTCCAGGTTGAAGGCGGCACTGATCAGGGCGAGATGGGTGAACGCCTGCGGGAAGTTGCCCTGTTGCTCGCCGGTGCGGCCGATCTCCTCGGCGTACAGGCCGAGATGGTTGGCGTAGGTGAGCATCTTCTCGAAGGCGAGCCGGGCCTCGTCGACGCGTCCGGCGCGCACCATGGCCTCGACGTACCAGAACGAGCAGATGGAGAAGGTGCCCTCGTCGCCGCGCAGGCCGTCGGGGCTGGCCTGCGGGTCGTAGCGGTAGACGAGGGAGTCGGAGACCAGGTCCTCGGTGAGGGCGTCCAGGGTGGACAGCCACTTGGGGTCGGTCGGGGCGATGAACTTGGCCAGCGGCATCATGAGCAGTGAGGCGTCGAGCACCTGCCCGCCCTCGTACTGGACGAAGGCGCCGCGCCGCTCGGACCAGCCGCGGTCCATGATCCGCCGGTAGATCATGTCGCGGGCCTGCCGCCAGCGGGGCAGGTCGGCGGGCAGACCGCGCCGGTTGGCCAGGCGGATCGCCCGCTCGATGGCCACCCAGCACATCAGCCGCGAGTACAGGAAGTTCTTGCGGCCGCCCCGGGTCTCCCAGATGCCCTCGTCGGGCTGGTCCCAGTGGTCGGCGACCCAGTCGACGAGGCGGGTGACGTCGTCCCACTGGGCGCTGGAGATCGGCTGCGCCCACTTGTCGTAGAGGTAGATCGAGTCGATGAGGGCGCCGTAGATGTCCAGCTGGAGCTGGCCGGCCGCGTCGTTGCCGACCCGGACCGGGGCCGAGCCGCAGTGGCCCTCCAGGTGCGGGAGGGTGCGTTCGGGCAGGTCGGTGCGGCCGTCGATGCCGTACATGATTTGCAGTGGGCCGGAGGCGAACCCGTCGCCCGGGCTGATGTAGGTGGTCACGAACTTCATGAAGGCCGCGGCCTCGCTGCTGAAGCCGAGCCGCAGCAGGGCGTACACGGCGAAGGCGGCGTCGCGGATCCAGACGTAGCGGTAGTCCCAGTTGCGTTCGCCGCCGAACTGTTCGGGGAGGCTGGTGGTGGGCGCGGCGACGATGGCGCCGGTGGGCGCGTAGGTGAGCAGTTTCAGGGTGAGGGCCGAGCGGTGCACCATCTCGCGCCAGCGGCCCCGGTAGCGGGACTGGTGCAGCCAGCGCCGCCAGTAGCAGACGGTGCTCTCGAACTGCCGCTGGGCCTCGGTGCGGGCACAGCCGCGCGGGGCGATGTGCCCGCCGGCCTGGTCGAGGGCGAAGACGGCGGACTCGCCCTCGGCGAGTTTGAAGTCGGCGTGGGCGTCCGGACCGTCGCTCTCCAGGGCCACCGTGGAGGTGAGGGCCAGGGACATGGTGGCGGCCTCGAAGAGCACGGTGTCGCCCAGCATGCGCAGGGTGTGCGGTACCGCGCCGTAGTCGAAGCGGGGGGCCACCCGGACCCGGAAGGGCACGGTGCCGCGCACGCACACCACCCGGCGGATCAGCCGGTGCCGCTCGCACTCCGCCGGCTCGGCGCCCTCGCCCGTCACGGGCATGAAGTCCTGGACCTCGCCGACCCCCTCGTCGGTGTAGAAGCGGGTGATCAGCACGTTGGTGTCGGGGAAGTAGAACTGCTTGGTCCGGGCCGGTACGGCGGCGGCCAGCGCGAAGAAACCGCCGCGCTCGGCGTCCAGGACCGCGGCGAAGACGCTCGGCGAGTCGAAGGACGGGGTGCAGTACCAGTCGATCGTGCCGTTGCTGCCGACCAGGGCCACGCTGCGCAGGTCGCCGATCAGTCCGTGCTCGGCGATCGGCAGGTAGCGGGGGCTCCCGGGCGCATTCTGGTAGAACGCCTGCTCGGCCATCGTGGCGGCCTCCCCGGAACGGGTGTACGGTCACGTACCAGCTTAAAAGGGATACGTTCCGTTCCGCACCGGCTGCCCGGCCGGGCCGGGGCCCGGATCCGCTCGGGATGCGGGGTGCGGCCATGCGGGCAATGGTGAGAAGGTGCACCCGCTCCGCGAAGGAGGGACCATGTCGACCTCAGAACCCGAAGCGTCCCGGCTGTCCGATGACCGCGCCACCCCGGACTCCATCCTGCACAGCGCCCCCGGCTCCGGGGTGGCGCCGGAGGACCTGGTGCTGGCGTCGGGCCGGGACGTCACCCCGGCGACGCTGGAGTGGGCCAGGAAGAAGCTGGAGCGGGAGGGCCCGAACTGCATCGAGCGCCTCCTGCCCTGACCGCGGCGACGACGGCGGCGACAGCGGCGGCGACGGCGACGGGGCGGTGACCGCGAGGCCGCCGCCCCGCCTCGGCCCGCGCGGCACGAGGGCGCGCAACGACCCAGGTCCGCACGGGATTTCACGCGGCGGCCGCCGGTCCGCCCTTCCGAAGCGGTGGCACCTGCTGACAGACTCCGCAAGGTGCCAGACTTCGACATGCTCGTCATCGGATCCGGACCCGGCGGCCAGAAGGCCGCCATCGCCGCGGCCAAGCTCGGCCGCCGGGTCGCCGTGGTCGACAGCCCCGAGATGGTCGGCGGTGTGTCCATTCACACCGGCACCATCCCCTCCAAGACCCTGCGCGAGGCGGTCCTCTATCTGACCGGACTCACCCAGCGCGACCTGTACGGCCAGAGCTACCGGCTGAAGGAGGACATCACCGTCGCCGACCTGACCGCGCGCACCCAGCACGTGGTCAGCCGCGAGGTGGACGTCATCCGCAACCAGCTCTCCCGCAACCACGTCACCCTCTGCTCCGGAACCGGCCGGTTCGTGGACCCGCACACCGTCGCGCTGCGCGAACCGAACGGCGACGAACGGCTGCTGACCGCCGAGCACATCGTGATCGCCACCGGCACCCGGCCGGCCCGCCCGGACAGCGTCGAGTTCGACGGCCGCACGATCATGGACTCGGACAACGTGCTGTCGCTGGAGCGGGTGCCGCGCTCCATGGTCATCGTGGGCGCCGGCGTGATCGGCATGGAGTACGCCTCGATGTTCGCGGCGCTCGGCAGCAAGGTCACCGTGGTCGAGAAGCGCGCGGCCATGCTCGACATGTGCGACGTCGAGGTCGTCGAGTCGCTGAAGTACCACCTCAGGGATCTCGCCGTCACCTTCCGCTTCGGGGAGACCGTGGCCGCGGTCGAGCGTCACCCGCGGGGGACGCTGACGGTCCTGGAGAGCGGCAAGAAGATACCGGCCGACACGGTGATGTACTCGGCCGGGCGGCAGGGCCTGACCGACGAACTCGACCTGGACAAGGCGGGCCTCACGGCGGACCGGCGCGGCCGGATCACGGTCGACGAGCACTTCCGCACCGAGGTGCCGCACATCTACGCCGTCGGTGACGTCATCGGCTTCCCGGCGCTGGCCGCGACCTCGATGGAACAGGGCCGGGCCGCCGCGTACCACGCCTTCGGGGAGCCGGTCGGGCAGATGGACCACCTCCAGCCGATCGGGATCTACACCATTCCGGAGATCAGCTTCGTCGGCCGCACCGAGGACCAACTCACCGAGGACTGCGTGCCGTTCGAGGTCGGGGTGGCCCGTTACCGGGAGCTGGCCCGGGGGCAGATCATCGGCGACTCGCACGGGATGCTCAAGCTGCTGGTCTCCCCCGAGGACCGGCGACTGCTGGGCGTGCACTGCTTCGGAACCGGAGCGACGGAACTGATCCATATCGGCCAGTCGGTGATGGGCTGCGGCGGCACGGTCGACTATCTGGTGGATGCAGTGTTCAACTACCCGACGCTCGCGGAGTCGTACAAGGTCGCGGCCCTGGACGCCACGAACAAACTGCGCCAGCTCGACCGGCTGGAGGACTGACGGTTTCCGGAACCGCCGCTTCCGAGGTACGGGTTGGCTCACTGAAGTGGCATATGTGATTACCGGTCAGTCAGCTTGAAAGGTCAAAGAGGGCCGCTATAGTCACACCCACACACGCGGTGTGACCGTTCGCCGACTCTCGGCATGCGGCCCGCGCCGCGCCTTCTCTCGCTTTCTGACCGGCCGCTTGCCCGAGGTCACCCCCTCGACGGGTACGAGGCGGGTCGCGCACCCCCCACCCGTACCACCGCGGGCCTGCACTCCCGTGCGCCCTGCACGACCGGAAAGCAGCACAACCATGAGCATCAACAGGGGCAGAGGGCTACAGGCCAACGCCCTCGGCACGTTCGACACCGTGGTCATGGCCGTGGCGGGCAGCGCACCGGCGTACTCGCTGGCCGCGACCACCGCGGTCCTGGTGGGGTCGGTGGGGCTGGCGAGTCCGGCGGCCCTGCTGTGGTGCGCGATACCGATGCTGGGCATCGCGCTCGCCTTCAGCTACCTCGGCCGCATCGACGTGAACGCCGGCGCGAGCTACTCCTGGGTCGGCCGCACCCTGCACCCCTTCCTCGGTTTCGTCAGCGGCTGGGCGCTGGTGGTGTCCGCGACCATCTTCATGGTGGCCGGTTCACTGCCGGCCGGCTCGATGACGCTGTCCCTGTTCGACGAGGGTCTCGCCGACAACGTCGCGCTCTCGACGGTGGTCGGCGCCGCCTGGTTCGTGATCATGCTGGCGGTGGTGCTCGGCGGCGCCCGCCTCACCGTGCGCGCCCAGCTGGTGATGTCCGGCATCGAGCTGGCGATCCTGCTGCTCTTCGCGGTGCTGGCCCTCTTCCACACCGGCAACGCCCGCACCTTCGACTGGTCGTGGCTGGGCTTCAGCCACTTCGACGGTGTCTCCGGCTTCGCCTCGGGGGCACTGATCGCCGCCTTCTACTACTGGGGCTGGGACGTCACCAGCAACCTCAGCGAGGAGACCCGCAACTCCCGCCGGACGACCGGCCTCGCGGGCCTGATCGGGGTCGGCATCGTCTTCGCCCTGTTCGAGGTGTTCACCATCGCGGTGAACGTGATCCTGTCCTCGGACCAGATCGCGGCGAACGACGCCAACGTGCTCGGCGTGCTGGGTGACCAGATCTGGCCGGGCTGGGGCGGCAAGCTCCTCGTCGTCGCCGTGATGCTGTCCACCATCGCCACCCTGGAGACCACCCTCATCCAGGTCACCCGCTCGCTGTTCGCGATGGGCCGCGACCGTACGATGCCGGCCGCGCTGGGCCGGGTGCACCGCACCTGGAACACCCCGTACGTGGCGATCGCCGTGGTCGGCGCGGTGGCGCTGGCGATGTTCATCGCGTCCAACGCCCTCGGCTCGGTGGGCGAGATCCTCTCGGACGCCATCTCGGCGATCGGCCTCCAGATCGCCGTCTACTACGGTCTCGCCGGTCTCGCGGTGGTCGTGGCGTACCGCAAGATGCTGTTCAAGTCGGCGGGCAACTTCCTGCTCGGCGGTCTGTGGCCGCTGTTCGGTGCCGTGTTCATGTTCTGGATCTTCGTCGAGTCGCTCGGCGAGCTGAGCGGCGCGGCGATCGCGATCGGCATCGGCGGCCTGGCCGTCGGCCTGATCCCGATGCTCTGGTACTGGAGGCAGGGCAGCGACTACTACCGGCCGGCCAAGCTGGACGCCACCCGCACCGTCGAGGCCGACTGGGTCCCCGACGAGCACACCACCGCACAGGCCCAGGCCTACGAGGGCCTCCCCACCGATTTCTGAGGTACGAGTCCGATGGCGCGAGACCGCTTCGCCCCCGACTTCGACCCGGACTGCGGGGACGAATCCCTCACCTCGGCCCGTCAGGACATCGTCATCGGCCGCTGGCAGGGCCTGCGGGCACTACTGCGGACGACGGGACCCGACTGGCTCGTCCGCGGGCACCGGGTCCGGCTGCTGGCGCAGGCCTGCGCGGGCAGTTCGACGGCGGAGTCCTGGCTGGCCGCCGAGCCGCAGAGCGCCGACGCGCTGGTGCTGCGGGCGGCGACCGAGACGGCACGGGCGTTCACCCTGGCCATCTCGGCGGGCCGGGGCGCCCCGATCGACCGGTCCAGGATCGACACCGCCGTGCTGGCCTGCCTGGCCGCCGCGGAGGCACATCCCCAGGACCCGACCCCGTGGGTCTCCCTGATCTCGGTGGCCCGGCTGTACCCGACCGGGGTACGCCGGCAGGAACTCGCCCGCTGGTGGGACGAGTTGCACCGGCGCGACCCGTACAACGTGGAAGGCCATCTCCAGGTGCTCCACTACTACTCCGCGCGCTGGCACGGCACGCACGGCCTGATGTACGACTTCGCCCGCGACGCGGCCGGGGTCGCGCCGCCGGGCTGCGCGCTGCCGGTGCTGGTCCAGTACGCCCGCGTCGAGGAGTTCCGGTACCTGGTGGACGGGGCACAGGGGCAGCAGGCCTCGGTGGGACTGAGCCAGCACTGGAAGCACGACGGCGCGGTCAGCGACGTACGGCGGACCTGGCAGCGCTGGATCGCCCAGCGCGGCGAGGGGCCGGTCGCCCCGGGCGAGCTGCGTGACCTGAACTATCTGACGCACGCGGCCTGTCAGGCGGGCGTCACGGACGTCGCGGCGGACCTGCTGCGGCTCCAGGGGCGCCGGGCCACCCGGACGCCGTGGTCGTACACCGGTGATCCGGAGAAGCAGATCGTCAAGTGGCACGCGGATCTGAGGCTGCGGGGGTGAGTGCTGCGCCCTTTCGGGGCGCGCCGCTCAGCCCTCGGTCTGCTCGGCCGGCGCGAGGCCCGTAGTCCACTTCTCCTCGATGCGGCCCATCTTCCAGACCCCCAGGGCGATGGCCCACGTCGCGAAGAAGAGGCCGACGATGACGAAGCCGACGGTGTTCAGGTCGAGGCCGGCCACCCAGTCCCAGAAGGCGCCGTGCAGGTCCAGCTTGTCGGCGAGCAGGCCGAGGAGTTCCACGGTGCCGATGATGAGGGCGACGGCGACGGACAGACCGGTGATGGTGAGGTTGTAGTAGACCTTGCGGACCGGCTTGGAGAACGCCCACTCGTAGGCGAAGTTCATGAACGAGCCGTCGATGGTGTCGAGCAGCGACATGCCGGCCGCGAAGAGCACCGGCAGGGTGAGGATGGCGTACCAGGGCAGCCCGGAGGCGGCGCCGGAGCCGGCCAGGACCAGGAGGGCGATCTCGGTGGCGGTGTCGAAGCCGAGGCCGAACAGCAGGCCGAGCGGGTACATCTGCCACGGCTTGCTGATCGAACCGGTCACCCGGCCGAGGAAGCGGTTCATGAATCCGCGGTTGTTGAGCTGGGTCTCCAGGGCGGCCTCGTCGTAGGCGCCGGAGCGCATCTGCCGGAACACCTTCCAGATGCCGGCCAGGATCACCAGGTTGATGCCGGCGATCAGATAGAGGAAGGTGCCGGAGACCGTCGTCCCGATCAGGCCGGTGACCTCGTGGAGGTGCGAGCCGTCGTCCTGGACCGGTCCGGCCAGGGCCTTCATGCCGAACGAGAGCAGCAGGGACAGGCCGAAGACGATGCTGGAGTGGCCGAGGGAGAACCAGAAGCCGACGGACAGCGGGCGCTGCCCCTCGCCCATCAGCTTGCGGGTGGTGTTGTCGATGGCCGCGATGTGGTCGGCGTCGAAGGCGTGCCGCATGCCCAGTGTGTACGCGGTCACGCCGATCCCGATGCCGAACGACTCGGTGCCGACGCTGAAGTGCTGCGGGGCGATGATGCCGACCAGGGTGCCCCAGCCGATGACGTGCAGGGCGAGCACGAAGCCGGCCATCCCGCCGACCCTGATCCACTCCTGCCGTGTCATGGAGCCGCGGACACGGTGCCAGGCCGAGCGCTTGGTCTCGGCCTGGGCGGGGAGGGACGGAGCGGAACCAGGGGCGGCCGTCATCGGGGGGTGGCATCCTTCGGTCGAGCGACGGGCAGCTGCCGACGGCAGCCTTGTGCCATCCTCCCGTACTTGCACATCATTCGCAGCAAGGCCCGCGACAGGCCTTCCCCAAGAGATCGCCATGGGAAGGCAAAGGCCGTTCAGGCGGCCAGCAGTCCGCTCCCCAGCCAGTCCTTCGCGTTCCGCACACCCGGCAGGGCGAAGAAGTAGCCTCCGCCCGTCGGCGAGATGTAGTCGACGAGGGGCTCGTCGATCAGCCGGGTCTGGGTGGCCTCGAACTGCCGCTTGACGTCCTGGTTGTAGCAGCAGAAGACCAGGCCCATGTCGAGGTTGCCGACGCCGTCGATCCCCCGGTCGTAGTTGTAGCCGCGACGAAGGATCCGGGAGCTGTCGCTCGCGGACGTCCGCGGGTTGGCGAGCCGGATGTGGGCGTCCAGCGGGATGGCGTTGCCCTTGGGGTCCTTGGCGTAGTTGGGGATGTCGGTCTCCTTGGCCCCGTCCAGCGGGGCGCCGGTGTCCTTGCGGCGGCCGAACATCAGCTCCTGCTCGCTGAGCGAGACCCGGTCCCAGAACTCCACGAGCATCCGGATGATCCGGATCACCTGGTAGCTGCCGCCGGCGGTCCAGGCGGGCTCGCCCTGGCCGTCGCCGACCCAGATCAGCCGGTCGGTCTCGCGGGCCGAGCGCACGTCCGGATTGGCGATGCCGTCCTTGAAGCCGAGCAGGTTGCGCTGGGCACCGGCCGGCCGCGGGGCGTTCTGGAAGCCGTCGATCCGCCACCTGATCTGCATCGCGCCGCGGGTGTGCCTGGCGATGTCACGCAGCGCGTGCAGCACGGTGTCCGTGCTGTTCGCGCAGATCTGGAGCGAGAGGTCACCGTGGCACTCGGCGGCCCTCAGGTTGTCGTTCGGGAAGGTCCGCATGGGCGTCAGCCGGGCGGGTCTGGCCTTCGCCAGGCCGTAGCGGTCGTCGAAGAGGGAGGCGCCGACGCCGACGGTGACGGTGAGCGCGTCCGAGGGGACCTCGGGGCCGAGGATGCCGTTGTCGGAGGGCGGCGCGCCGACACCGAGGTCCTCCGGGGTGCCGCCGGAGGTGAGGAGCCGGGCCCGCGCGGTGATCGTTCTCAGCAGGTCGGCGAGCTCCTGCCGGCTGCCGGCGATGACGTCCAGGGAGACGAAGGTGGCGGCGGCCGGGGCCGGGGTGAGGATGCCGGCCTGGTGGGCGCCGTGGAAGGGGACCTCCGTGGTGCCGCTCGCGTCGGCGGCCCGCGCCTCGGCGGTGCCGCCGGCCTGGCTCAGCGCGAAACCGCCGCCGGCCAGCGCCGCGCCCGCGGCCCCGGCGCCCAGCGCGGTCCGCACGAAGGAGCGGCGGCCCGCGCCCATCGGGCAGGACGGGGTGTCGGCAGCGGACATCGGAGGGTTCCCTTCGTCGTACGGGTGCGGGTGCTGGTGCTGGTGTGCCGCGGGGTTCATCAGGCGGACTTCCTGATCTCCAGGAGGTCCGGCACCGGCGCGAGGTCCTCGAGGAGCTGCCCGGTGGCGCCGCTGATCCGCTGCCGGGTGCCGGTGCCGAGCTTTTCGACGGGGGTCCAGACGGTGCCCCGGTGTTCGGCGTCGAGGAGCCCCTGCAACCGGGCGGCGTCCGCGTCGACGGCCGGCAGCAGCTTCGGCGCCCGGGTGGTCAGCAGCGGCTTCAGGACGGTGAGCAGCTCCCGGGTGCCGGCCAGGTTGGCGTCCGCGGTGGCGAGGTTGGTGCCGCTGCCCTCGTCGGTGTCGGCGGTCAGCTCGAACTGGAGCGTGTTCTCCAGGATCTCGTGGGCGCGCAGCGGCAGGTCGCCCGGGTCGAAGTCCTGGGTGGGGAACGCCTTCCGCAGCCCGGCGGCGGCGTCCGCGAGCGCCCGCGCCGGAGCCGTCAGCTGTGCGGCGGACTGACCGTGCCACAGCCCGTACTCGATCCGGTGGAACCCGGCGAAGTCCTTGTCGGCGACGCCGCCCGGCAGGCCGTCGGCGCGGCCGTTGATCTTCTGGTCGAAGTCCTCGAAGGTGCCGTACGCGGCACCGAGGGAGGAGTAGGTGAGGTGGGCGGTGAGCCAGTCGCCGCGGGCCCGGCCGAGGTGGCCGCCCTCGATGTCGGCGTCGAGCGTGCGGGTCTGCGCGACGAGGGTGGCGAGCCCCTGACCGACGTACGCCCTGTACGCCGCGAGCGGTCCGGCCAGGTCGTTCTCGGACACCGGCACGACCGCCTTGGCGCCGCTTCCGTGGCCGCTGACGGTGACCGGCCTGGAGGTGACGGCCTTGCCGCCGGTGGGGACACAGCGCCAGGCGTAGGTGCCCCCGGCGACGGTGGCGACCAGGGAGCGGGTGGTGCCGGGGGCGAGGCCCTCGATCTCGCCGTAGACCGCGTTGCTGCCCGGGTCGATCAGATACACCTCGGAGGTCTTGCTGCCGGTGTTCTGCATCTGGAAGGTCTGCCGGCCGGTCCTGGGCGCGGTGAAGCCCTTGCCGCACTCGGTCTCGGAGACGGCGACGGTCTGGTCGCTGCCGGGCTTGGGCCGGGCGAGCGCGACGACGAGACCGGCGACCACGGCGGGAACGGCCACCACGGCGACGGGGACGACCCAGGCGGGCCGGCGGCGCGCCGCCCTGGCCGGCCGCGGCCCGGGACGGCCGGCGCCGGGCGTCGGTTCCGGTCCGTCGGCCGCGGACCGCGACTCGGGCCGGCCGGCGGCAGGGTCCTCGGACGTCTCGGCCGCGGACCGCGGCGCCGAGCCGTCGGCGTCGTTCACTTCGGCGGCCGGCTTCGGCGCGGTCGTACGCACTCCTCGCACGAACAGCGTCATGACGACGGCGAGGTAGCCGGCGTACCCGGCCACCTGGAGCCAGGTCATGGCCGGCGTGATGTTGAGGACGCCCTGGAGGAGGGTGCTGTACCAGGAGCCCGCGTCGATGCTGCCGCCGAGGTCGAAGGCGTACGCGGTGCCGCCCGGCAGCACCCCGCCCTCCTGGAGGTCGCGCAGCCCGTAGCCGAGGACGCCGGCCGCGATGACGATGAGGACCGCGCCCGTGCGGGTGAAGAACTTCGTCAGGTTGATCCGCAGGACGCGCCGGTACAGGCCCCAGCACAGGCCGGCCGCCAGGACGAGGCCGATGCCGGCGCCGGTCAGCGGGCCCGCGGACTCGCCTGCCGCCTGGGCGGTGGTCCACAGGAACAGCGCTGTCTCCAGCCCCTCGCGGCCCACCGCGAGGAACGAGGTGACCACCAGGACACCCGAGCCCATGGCGAGCGCCCCGGTCACCTTCTCCTTGATCTCACCGGAGAGACCGCGGGCCGAGCGGCGCATCCAGAAGACCATCGCGGTGACGAAGGCGACCGCGATCACGCTGAGCGTGCCACCGAAGGCCTCCTGGGCGGTCGCGGACAGCGACGCGGCGGTGAAGGTGAGCACCGCGCCGAAGCTCAGCGCCAGCGCGATCGCGGCGAGGACGCCGGTCCACACCTGCGGCAGCCGTTTCCCGGCCCCGGCCCGCACCAGCGTGGCGACGAGGATGGAGACGATCAGCCCGGCCTCCAGGCCTTCCCTCAGTCCGATCAGGAAACTCGGAAACGCGTCGTCCCACATCCGCCGCAGCCCTCCCCGGCAGGCCCGTCCCCGCCCCTTGGCTCGAACTTAGTGAAGGCATGCCTTACTTCCGCTCGACCATGATGACTACACCCATGTAGTCAACCGGTCATGAACGGGCAATGGTGCGGCAAAAGCCGCGACGGCGCACGGCGTCCCGCGGAAGGGACACGACCCCGCGGGGGAACCCACCGGGGCCTGACATCGTCTAGAGTGCGACAGACCGTCTACAGAGGTGTAGTCGACGGCGGGCTCCGCTCGCGGCCCCCGCCGGACCGGAACGAAAGGGCGCGTGCCGATGACCACTCCCCCACACCCGCTGGCTTCGCAGCTCGCCGTCAACGTACTGGACGCGCACTCGCTGCTGGCCGCTTTCGGCGTGCTGGGCGTCGGTGTGGTGATGTTCGCCGAGACGGGACTGCTGATCGGTTTCTTCCTGCCCGGCGACTCGCTGCTGTTCACCGCGGGCCTGCTCTGCACCGGCACCTCCGGCCAGGGCCTGCGGCTCTCGCTGCCCGCACTGCTGGTCGCCGCGGCGGTCGGCGCGCTGGCCGGTTCGCAGACCGGGTACCTGCTGGGCCGCAAGGCGGGCGGCGCGCTGCTGGCCCGGAGCGGATCGGCACGGCTGCACGAGGGGGCCCGGCGCGCCGAGGAGCTGCTGGAGCGCTACGGCCACGCGAAGGCGATCGTGCTGGCGCGCTTCGTCCCGGTGGTCCGCACGGTGCTCAACCCACTGGCCGGGGCCCTCGGGGTGCCCGTCCGCACCTTCACCCTCTGGCAGGTCGTCGGCGGTCTGGCCTGGAGCCTCGGACTGACGCTCGCCGGGTACGCGCTGGGCTCGTCGATCCCGAACGTGGACCGGTACCTGCTGCCGATCATCGCCCTGATCGTGGTGGTGTCGCTGGTCCCGCTGGCGGCCGAGCTGCTGCGGTCCCGCAGGGCCGCGCGGGAGTCGTGAACCGCAAGCGGGTCACGGAGTTCGCCGGGAGCGCGGCGCTGGGCGCCTGGGTCGCCTTCGGGGCCCTGGCCCTGGTCGTCAGCGGCCGGCACGGCGTCCCGCTCGCCCTGGACCGGGCCCTGCACGCCTGGTCGCTCGGACACCGCCCGGACATGGCGGTGGCCGTGGCCCGGGGCATCACCGTCACCGGCACCGGGCTCGTCCCCTACACCCTCGTCGTCCTGGCCGGCCTGCTGACGGGCCGGACCGCTCGGCACCGGCTGGGCGCCGTCCTCCTAGGCGTCCTCTGTCTCGCCCTCGGGCAGACGGCCCGCTACGCCGTGATGGAGCTGGTCGCGCGCCCCCGGCCGCCCGAGCAGGACTGGCAGACGCACGCCTCCGGCTGGTCGTTCCCGTCCGGCCACAGCACGACGGCCGCGCTCACCGCCGGCCTGGTGCTCCTCG
The DNA here is from genome assembly GCF_001005085.2 of Streptomyces humi. Lineage (GTDB taxonomy): Bacteria > Actinomycetota > Actinomycetes > Streptomycetales > Streptomycetaceae > Streptomyces > Streptomyces humi. The sequence goes on along the minus strand of NZ_LBMU02000058.1, from coordinate 48,335 downwards.
CCCTGGCCGTACGTGCCCCGCACGGCCGGTGGGGGTGGCGTGCGACGGTCGGGTGCTGGGCGCTCGCCGTGGGGCTGACCCGGGTGTACCTCGGGGTGCACTGGTTCACCGACGTGCTCGGCGGCTGGCTGTTCGCCGTCGGCTGGCTCGGGGTGTGGGTGTGCGTGACGGCCCGCCTGCTGCCGCGGCGGTGGCTGCCGCCGGGCCCGGACGCCCCGGCCGGCGCGCCGGACCTGCCCGCGCCCACCGGCTAGGGCGGGTCCGGACGCCGTCTCAGGGCATGTCACAGCGCGCGGCGCCGGATCAGCAGTCCGAGCACCAGCAGGCCCGGCAGCAGCGGCAGCCACACGGTCAGCAGCCGGTAGCCGAGCACGGCGGAGGCCGCCGCGGCGGCCGGGGTGCCGGAGGCGGTGAGGGCGAGGGCGAGGGCCGCGTCGAGCGAGCCGAGGCCGCCCGGGGTGGGCAGCAGGGCGGCGGCGCCGCTGGCGGCGAGGTAGAGCAGCATCACCCGGGCCGGGGACAGCGGGAGTTCGATCGCCTGGGTGACGGCGATCAGGACCAGCGAGTGCAGCGCGGCGAAGGCGAGGGAACCGCCCCACAGGGCGGCCGACCGGGCGGGGCTGGCGTGCACGGCCCGGATGTCGGCCGACACGGCGCCCACCGCGCCCCGGCAGCGCGGCCACCACCGGGTCCGGAACAGGGCGGCGACCAGCGCGGCCACCGCGGGTACGGCCAGGAGCACGGCCGTCGGGACGTGCGGGATCCGCAGGAGGCCGGGACAGGCGGGGGCGAGCGCGCCGATGAGGGCCAGCCGGACGACGACACCGGCGGTCGCCTTGACGGCGAGCGCCGACGCGCTGCGGCCGGCCGGCAGTCCGCAGCGCATCAGGAAGCGCACGTTGACCGCGCCCGCGCCGAGCCCGGCGGGCAGCAGGTGGTTGGCGGCCGAGGCGGCGAACTGCGCGGCCACCAGACGGCCGCCGGGCAGCCTCTCGGTGACCGCGCCCTGCTGGGCGAGGGCGGAGGACGCCCAGGTCCCGATCGCGGCCAGGGCCCCCAGCAGCAGCCATCCCTGGTCGGCGACGGCGAGCCGCACGGCCCCGTCCTCCACCGTGGGCCAGTGGCGCCGCACCAGGTAGGCCCCGCCGAGCAGCAGGGTGAGACCGAGCCCGGCCTGCCAGTAGGGGACCTGCCGGCGGCCCGCGGCGGGTGCGACTTCCGGCGGTGCGGTCATGACCCGGCCACCGCCGGTACGGCGCGGACCGCACACGGCGAGCCGGCCCGGCGGGTGCTGCGGAGTACGGCGTTCACGCTCGCGGCCATCGACACAACCACCCCTGTTCCCCTACAGACTGTAGGGCCAAGCACCCTACAACCTGTAGGGCCACGGGCCGGATTCGTGGACAAACACGATCAAACTAACGCGTACCGTGTGCATCTGCCGTGCGGGCACGCCCAACAGGGCGGTGGCCCTACTGCTTGTAAGGTTGAGCCATGGCTGGCACAGGGTCCCGCGGCAGAGCGGAGCGGCGCAGCGCCGGAGAACTGGAGAGCGAGGTCCTGGCAGCCCTGTGGGCGACCGAACACCCGCTGACCCCGGCCGAGATCCAGTCCGAGATCGGCGGCGGGCTCGCCTACAACACGGTCCACACCATCCTGAAGCGGCTGTACGACAAGGGGCTGGTGCTGCGGGACGCGGACGGGCGGCGCGGCGCCTACCGGCCGGCGAAGAACGCGGCGCAGTTGACGGCCGAGGCCATGCACGAGGCCCTGGACCGGGGCCCGGACCCGATCGCGGCGCTCCAGCAGTTCGTCTCCGGGCTCAGCCCCGAGGAGGAACGGGCGCTGCGGAACCTGTTCGCCGGGGACGGCGTATGAGGTTCGACGTCTACACCCCGCTGCTGGTCGCCCTGTTGCTGTCGCCGGCCGCTCCGGTGATCGGCCGCCGGGTGGCACCGGCGCTGGCGGCGCGGGTCCTGACCTCCGCCGCCGTGCTGACCGCCGCGGCGACCACCTGGTCCCTCGTCCTGCTGACGACCGCGCTGCTGGGCGACGCCCCGCCGGTGGTCCGGGAGGCCCGTGCGGACGGCCACCGGCTGGCCGACCCGGTGCCCGAGGTGATCGGCGTCGCCGCCTGTCTCGCGCTGGTCGTGGTGGTGTGGCGGGTGCAGCGGGCGGTCCGGGCCGAACGCGCTACCCGGCGTGCGCTGCGGCGGCTGTGCGAGGGGCAGCCGCGGGACACCGAACTGGTGGTGGCCGCCTCCGCGGTGCCGCAGGCGTTCGCGATACCGGGCCGGCCGGGACGGATCCTGGTCACCTCGGCGATGCTGAGCGCGCTGGCACCGGCGGAGCGGCGGGTGCTGCTGGCCCATGAACGGGCGCATCTGGCCCACCGGCACGGCCGCCTGGTGACGGCGGTCACCCTGGCCGCGGCCGCCAACCCGCTGCTGGGTCCGGTCCGTTCGGCCGTGACGTTCCTGGTGGAGCGCTGGGCGGACGAGCAGGCCGCGAGCGCGGTCGGCGACCGCGGGACCACCGCCCGCGCGCTGGCCCGCGCCGCCCTCAGCGCGGGCCGCGCCCGCCCGTCCTGCGCACTGAACTTCACGGACCGCGCGGTGACCCGCCGCATAGCGGCCCTCCGGACGACCCCACCGCCGCCTCGCTGGCCGACCGCGGCACCCGTCCTCGCGCTCGGCGCCCTGGCAGCCCTGTTCGCCGCCGACGCGACCACCGACCTGGTGACCCTCCTCTCCGACGCCCTCACGTGAAGCGCCCCCGTAGGGGCGCTGGGGGTGCCCCCGGCCGAAGGCTGGGGGAGGAACTGCGCGATCGGCCACACTCGACCGGCAGTCGACACTGCGGCCCGGTCGTCCGCGGCGCCGTCGTGGCTGGTCGCGCAGTTCCCCGCGCCCCTACGGGGCGCTGTCCTCACGTCGGCCGGTGGGGTGCCCTGTGCGGCGGCTGCCCCGGCGTCGGGGCCGGGCGGATCGGCGGTACCGCTCGTACCGCCGGGGTGTCCGTGTCGACGGTGACCGGTTCCCCGTGGTGGTGGACGGTGAGCGGCGGGCCGTCGAGGAGGGTGTACGTCGCCTTGTCCGCACCGATCTCCACGCGCAGCCTGCTGCCCCGCAGTTGCAGGTTGAAGGCCAGCCGGCGCAGCCGCTCGGGGAGCCGTGGGGCGAACCGCGCCCCGTCGTCGTAGTGGCGCAGCCCCCCGAAGCCGGCGACGAGCGCCATCCAGGTGCCGGCGAGGGAGGCGATGTGCAGTCCGTCGCGCGTGTTGTGCTCCAGGTCGCCGAGGTCCATCAGCGCGGCCTCGGCCGTGTAGGCGTGGGCGAGGGCGAGGTGACCGGCCTGGGCGGCCACGACGGCCTGGCAGCAGGCGGACAGGGAGGAGTCGCGGACGGTCAGCGGCTCGTAGTAGGCGAAGTTGCGGGCGATGTGCTCCTCGTCGAAGTAGGCCTCGCAGGTGTACATCGCCAGCACCAGGTCGGCCTGCTTCACGACCTGTTTGCGGTACAGGTCGAAGTAGGGGAAGTTCAGCAGCAGGGGGTACTGCTCGGGGCGGGTGTTCTCGAAGTCCCAGCGCTGGTAGCGGGTGAACCCGGCGTGCTGTTCGTGGACGCCGAGCTCGTGGTTGTAGGGGATGTGCACGGCCTCCGCCGCGTCCCGCCAGGCGGCGGACTCCTCCGCGTCCACGCCGAGCCGGGCGGCCTGCCGCGGGTGGCGTTCCACGGCGTCGGCGGCGGCCAGCAGGTTCGCCCGGGCCATCAGGTTGGTGTACGTGTTGTCGTCGGCGACCGCGCTGTACTCGTCGGGACCGGTGACGCCGTCGATGTGGAAGGCGCCCCGGCTGTCGTGGTGGCCGAGTGAACGCCACAACCGGGCGGTCTCCACGAGGAGTTCGACGCCGGTGTCCCGTTCGAAGTCGGTGTCTCCGGTGGCGGCGACGTAGCGGACCACCGCGTCGGCGACGTCGGCATTGACGTGGAAGGCGGCGGTGCCGGCCGGCCAGTACGCGGAGCCCTCCGAACCCGCGATGGTCCGCCAGGGGAACGCGGCCCCGTCCAGGCCCAGCTGGGTGGCGCGTTCGCGGGCGGCGGGCAGCGTGTTGTGCCGCCAGCGCAGCGCCTCGGCGACGGCGCCGGGGGCGGTGTGGGTGAGGACGGGCAGCACGAACATCTCGGTGTCCCAGAAGGCGTGCCCGTCGTATCCGGAGCCGGTCAGCCCCTTCGCGGGTATCGCCCGCTGTTCGGCGCGGGCCCCGGCCTGTAGCACGTGGAAGAGGGCGAAGCGGACGGCCTGCTGGACCTCCTCGTCGCCGTCCACCTCCACGTCGGCACGGGACCAGTAGTCGTCCAGGTAGCCGCGCTGCTCGTCGGCGAGCCCCTGCCAGCCCTCGTGCGCGGCGGCGGCGAGGGCCGCGTCCACCTGGTCGGCCATGGCGGGCAGCGACCGTACCCCTGACCAGCCGTGCGCGACGAACTTCTCCACCCGCAGCCGCTGTCCCGGCTCCAGCACGGAGGTGACCGTCAGCCGGGCCACGTCGATGTCGCTCTCGGCGTGCGTGGTGGTCCGCTCAGGGCCGGAGACCGTGTGGTCGGCGGCGACCGCGACCCGTAGTCCGCTGCGTTTCGTGCGGTGCACCAGACGCAGCCGGCGCCCGGCGGCGAAGTCGTCCTCCTGCTCCAGCGGCGACTGAAGGGCCAGCGCCGCGCGCGGATCGCCGTTGGCTTCGGGGAGCTGCTCGTTGGCGACGAGTTCGGACTGGACCACGATCCGGCAGCGCCGGCCGACAGCCTCCACCTCGTAGGCGACGGCGGCCACCGCCCGCTGGGTCAGGGACACCAGCCGGGTGGAGCGCACCCGGACCGTGGACCCGGCGGGCGAGGTCCACTCGCAGGTCCGTTCCAGGACGCCCCGGCGCAGGTCCAGCACCCGCTCGTGCGCGGTGAGCCGGCCGTAGCGCAGGTCGAAGGGCTCGTCGTCGACCAGCAGGCGCAGGATCTTGCCGTTGGTGACGTTGATGACGGTCTGCCCGGACTCCGGGTAGCCGTAGCCCGCCTCGGCGTACGGCAGCGGGTGCACCTCGTGGACGCCGTTGAGGTAGCTGCCCGGCAGTCCGTGCGGTTCGCCCTCGTCGAGGTTGCCGCGCCAGCCGACGTGTCCGTTGGACAGCGCGAACACCGACTCGCTCTGGGCGAGCACGTCGAGGTTGAGCGCGGTCTCGCGGACCGCCCAGGGTTCCACGGCGTACGACCGGTGCGTGATCACTCGTTGCCTCCCAGTTCGGCGAGGTCCTTGACGACCGTGTCCGCGCCGTGGGCGTACAGGGCGTCGGTCTGCCCGACGCGGTCCACGCCGACGACGTACCCGAAACGGCCCGCGCGACCCGCGTCCATCCCGGCGAGGGCGTCCTCGAAGACGGCCGCCCGGGAGGGCTCGACGCCGAGGTCGTGGGCGGCGGCCAGGAAGGTGTCCGGGTGCGGTTTGCCGGGCAGGTGCCGCTCGGCGGCCACGACGCCGTCGATGCGGACGTCGAAGAAGTGCTCGGCGCCGATCGAGCGGAGCACGTCACGGCAGTTGGCGCTGGAGGAGACGATCGCCGTCCGCAGCCCCTGGGCCCGGACCGCCTCCAGATAGCGCAGGGTGCCGTCGTAGGCCTCGACGCCGTCGGTACGGATCTTCGCCAGGAGCAGTTCGTTCTTGCGGTTGCCGAGGCCGTGCACGGTGGCGGCGTCCGGTGGGTCGTCCGGGGTGCCCTCGGGCAGGTGGATGCCCCGGGAGTCGAGGAAGGCGCGGACGCCGTCGGCGCGGGGGCGGCCGTCGACGTACTCGTCGTAGTCGGCGACCGCGTCGAAGGGCCGCTGGCCGTCGTAGCCGCGCAGGAAGGAGTCGAAGGTCTCCTTCCAGGCCGCGGCGTGCACGACGGCCGTCTTGGTGACGACCCCGTCGAGGTCGAAGAGACAGGCCTGAATGGTGTCGGGCAGACCGAGTGCAGTCATGTCCGGCATCTTCCCCACCTGGCGGAGACGAGGGGGTGGCGTGCGCCACATCCCGGGGCCGGTGTCACACTTTTTGCGTGCCGCTGACTTTCGACGACCTCCTCGACCGCGCCCGTTCACTCGCCGGACGGCGTCCGCGCGCGATCCTCGGCATCGCGGGCAGCCCCGGCGCCGGGAAGACGACGCTCGCCGGGCATCTGGTGCGCGAGTTGAACGGCACGGGCGAGCCGTGGGTGGCGCAGGTGCCCATGGACGGCTTCCATCTGGCCGACGTCGAGCTGGACCGGCTGGGCCTGCGGGACCGCAAGGGCGCGCCGGCGACCTTCGACGCGGCCGGGTACGCGGCGCTGCTGCGGCGGCTGCGCGAGGACAGCGGCGACGTGGTGTACGCGCCGGGTTTCGAGCGGGTGCTGGAGCAGCCGATCGCGGGCGCGATCCCGGTGCCGCCCACGGCCCGGCTGGTAGTGACGGAGGGCAACTACCTGCTGCTGGGGGACGATTCCTGGGCACGGGTACGGCCAGCCCTCGACGAGGTGTGGTTCTGCGAGATCGACGAGGCCGAGCGGGTACGTCGACTGGTCGCCCGGCACGAGGAGTTCGGGAAGGGCCACGAGGAGGCGGTGGCCTGGGTGGCGGGCACCGACCAGCTCAACGCCGACCTGGTCACGGCCACCCGGGACCGGGCGGACCTGGTGGTCCCGGAGACCGCGCTGCCCGTGCTCCGGTGAAGAGCTCGATCCCTCCGTCATCCCGTTCGGGAAAGCCGCTGGCCCGGCGGCCGCGGGGCGCCTTACGGTGGCGACATGAGCGATCACCCGGAAGCACCTGTCGCGCCCGTCGAGGCCTTCGAACCCCCCTACTACGTGGCCGTGTTCAGCACGGTACGGACCGAGGACCAGAGCGGTTACGGCGAGACCAACGCCCGCATGGAGGAGCTGGTGAAGGACATCCCCGGGTACCTGGGGATGGATCACGCGCAGACCCCCGGCGGGCTGGGCATCACGGTCGGGTACTTCCGCGACGCCGACGCCCTCACCGAGTGGCGGACCGACGCCGAACACCGCGCGGCGCAACGGCGCGGCCGGGCCGAGTGGTACCAGAGCTACACCCTGCACGTGGCGAAGGTGGAACGCAGCCACGGGTTCACGCGCCCCGGCACCACCCGGAACTAACGCGCGACGAGGGTGAGTCCGGGGTCGCCGTGGGCGTCCTCGGCGCCGATGACGGCCGTGAACGCCTCGGTGTGCACCGTCAGGTCGCCCTCGAACGACGGGGTGAAGTCACCGCCGGGTCCGTACCGTACGGCGAACACGTGCAGGTGTTCGGGCGCGCGGGGCGCCGGTCCGGCCTCGTAGGCGCTGGAGGAGACCAGGTGGCGCCAGCCCTCGTCCGGGTCGCCGTAACCGCGCGGGTCGGCGGCCAGTGCGAACGCGGCCTGCTCCTGGGTGACTTCGGCGCGGGCGTCGAAGTGGTCGGCGCCCTGCCGCTCGGGGTGTGTCAGGCGCAGGGCACCCGCCGCGGCGACCTCGGCCGCGGCGGTCCGGCGCACCCGGTCGCCGTCGTCCGCCGCGTACGGCAGTCCGGCCAGCAGGTACGGCGTTCCGTCGAGGCGTTCCACGGCCACCGTCACCCACAGGGCGGTGCCGTCCGTGACGTACAGGGAACGCACGTGGCGCAGGACGTGGTCGCGGCCCACGACCGGCTTGGTCACCAGTTTGGCGGTGAGGCCGCCGGAGGTGACGTCCCGCACCCTGACCTCGCCCATCGGCCGGCAGTACACGAAGCCGTCCAGGACCGGGCCGAAACCGTGCTGCCGGTTCACCGCCGCGGGGAGGAGGTAGGTGCCGGCCGTCTCGATCAGGGCGGGGGTCATCCGGCTGTCGAAGGCCACCGAGACGGTGCCCGCGCGGAGTTGGTGGCGGGCCGGAGCGGTCGACGGTGTGCGGTGCCAGTAGGTGTCGTCCTGGATCTGCCAGACCAGCATCCAGGCGAAGTGCCCGTCGACCCCGCCGTCCGGCCTGACCGCGTGCCGGCCCCAGCGGGTGTCGCCCCGGTAGCGGCCCAGGTCGGAGCCGATCCGGGCGCCGAAGTACCGGAGGCCGAGCACCGACTCGAAAGCGGAGTGCTGTTCGCTGTAGCGGGGGCCGCCGTTGTCGTAGCCGCCGTTCGGCAGCCGGGCGTCGATGTACCGGGCGAGGGCGTCGCCGTCCTCGGCGAACATCGGCGCGCCGCTGATCCGGTGGGCCTGGGCGAGGAAGGAGAGGGAGATCGGGCCGTAGTTGTTGTCGTAGGCCCCGCCGTGCTCGGGCGGCAGCAGGGCACCCCGGTCGAGGACGCGGTGGGCCCGGATCCTCTCGGTGTACAGGGCCAGTGCCCGCTCGCGGACCGCTGTCGCTTCCGCCGGCGGCAGATGGCGGGCCAGCATCAGACCGCCGACCACGCAGCCGATCGCCTGGTTGCCGGCCTCCTGCGGGTTGAAGAAGGTGGCCTCGGTCAGCCAGCGCCAGTAGCCCCGGGCCAGCTCCAGGAGTTCGGTGCGCTGTCCGTCGTCGACCAGGCCGTCCGACAGGTCGAGGATGTCGACGGCCTGGAGCAGCGCCCACACGGTGCTCGGCCAGTCCCCGATCGGGTGTGCGCCCGCCGCCAGGACGTAACGGGCGTACGGGAGGCCGGAGTCGCGGACCGTGAGGTTCGGGTAGCCGGGGTTGTCCTCGGTGTACACGCGTTCGCGCAGATGGAAGGCGAGACTGCGGTGCACCGCCGCGGGCAGCCGGGGGTCCCGGGTGCGCTGCCAGGCGAGGGCCAGCAGGGAGGTGACCCCGAGGGAGGTGTCGCCGATGTCGTCGTCGGCGTCGGGGTGTTCCAGGCTGCCCTCGGCCGTGAGGCGGGCCAGGGCCTGCTCGGTGACGTCGGCGAGGACCGCGTCGTACGCCTCCGGGGTGTCCGGCAGGTCGTGCAGCGGGCCGAGCTGGCGCGGCAGGTGCATGGGAGGTGGTCAGCCCTTCGGTCCGGAGGTGGCCTGGTGGGTCGCCGGGTTCAGGCGACAGGTGCGGGGTGGTGGGCCCGCAGTGCGACTCTCAGTGTCTGCGGGCCCTGCCCGCCGAGGTAGACGCGCTCTCCCGTGGTCGCGTCGGTGCCGCCCACCACGGTGTGGTCCTGGCCAGGGTCGTACCGCAGCAGTTCCCCGCGGTCCGGGCCGGCGAGCGGTTCGCCCGCCTCGACGTCGGCCTCGACCCGGATCTCGTCCTCGCCGACCCGGTAGGTCATCGGCCCGCTGGTCAGGCACCAGCGTCCGTCGCCGATCGGCAGGGCGCCCGTCGGTACGCCACCCGGCCGGAAGGTCAGTTCGAGGGACCAGGGCACCCGGGGTCCGCTGATGTCGATCCGCAGGTCGGCGCCGTCCTCCCGCAGGTCCACCTCGACGCGCGTGGTCTGGGAGACCTCGTCCCGAGGCCGGTCGGGGAAGGCCATGGCGGCCGAGAAGCGTCCCTCGTCCGCCACCCGGTAGGCGCCGTCGTCCCGCCGGTGGTCCGGCGGGAGCGGCTGGTAGTAGGCGGCCGTGAGGGTCTCGGTGAGCCGGTACCGGTGGTCGGCGAGCTGCTCCAGGTCCGCGGCGCGGAACGGGCCCAGGTCGAAGAACCCGCGCGAGAGCCGGACCGCGTCGAGGACGGCGTCGCCGGCGAACAGGCGCAGGAAGGTGGGGTTGCAGGCGAGGCCCGAGCGGATGCGCCGGTGCTCGGGCACGTCCGAGCCGCCGTACACGACGCCGTGCGCGGTGGCGGAGGCGCGGGCGGCGAGCCGGGCCGTGGTGAGGTACCGGTGGCGGGGCAGGGGTTCGGGGTCCGGCGCGGGCAGCGGGCGGCACAGGTCGGGGGTGAGGATGGTCTCCGCGAGCAGGCCGGGGTCGTCGATGCCGCCGGCGGCCGCCAGTCGTGCCGCCCGGCTGAGGTCGCCCCGGCCGGTGCGGATCGCGAGCAGTCGGTAGTGCGGCAGATAGGGCGCCAGCGGGAACGGGTGGTTCTGGTCCTGCCGTCGCGAGTGGACGGTCTCCACCGTGCCGTCCGGCCTGATGAGGTCCAGCGTCGCGGTGAGGTTGCGTTCGACGGCGTCCCGCAGGTCGGGGCGGCCGAGGACGTCGGCCAGCAGCAGGAGCGACGGGTTGGACACGTGGGCGGCGTAGTTGGCGCTCCGCTCCGAGTACAGGCCCTCCGCGTCGATGTCGACGCCCTCGGCGAGCCACTGCGCCACCCGGTCGAGCAGCCGGTCGTCCGGGAACGACCGGTGCAGCCGGGCCAGTGCCGCGGACAGCTCCCAGCGGTGGTTCGGGGTGTGCACGCCACCGGTCAGGAGACTGCCGGTGGCGGCGCCGGCGATCTCGGCGAGTACGGCCGTCACCTCGTCCAGTTCCGGTCCCGCGCCGGCCGCCAGGACGTGCGCGTCGCACACGTCGTTGACGGTGAACGCGGAGTCGGGCGGTGACTGCACGTTGTCGCCGCCGGCGAAGAGGCCGGTGGACGTCTGCACGGCCCGCAGGGCGCGGAGGTGGGTCAGTGCGGCGGCGACGGCCCGGCCGCTGCCGTGCAGTGCCGAGTCCGGGGACCGGTACGCCGCGATCAGGATCTTGGCCCGGCGCGCCAGGGCGCGGTGGGAAACGCCGGCCGGTTCCTCGTCGGGGCCGGCCGCCAGCGGGGCGGCCGGCCGGTCCGCGGCGCGGGCCGCCGCACGGACGAAGTCATGGTCGATCTCGTGGTGGAGCGGCGTGGACACGGTCAGTCCTTCAGTCCGGCGTTGATGTCGGCGCTCATGACGTACCGCTGGAACACCAGGAAGACGAGGATCAGCGGGATCATGGAGATGACCGATCCGCCCAGCAGCACCGACCAGTTGATGTTCTGCGCCCCGACGAGGCTCTGGATGCCGATCTGCACGGTGAACTTGTTGGGGTCGTTGAGCATCAGCAGCGGCCAGATGTAGTCGTTCCACCGCCACTGGAAGGACAGGATGGCGAGGGTCAGCATGATCGGCCGGGAGATCGGCACCATGATCCGCAGGAAGATCGACAGTTCACGAGCGCCGTCGATGCGGGCGGCCTCGACGAGTTCGTCGGGGACCGTCAGGAAGAACTGGCGGAACATGAAGCAGCCGGTCGCCGTGAGCACGGCCGGGAGGATGATGCCGCCGAACGAGTTGTAGAGGCCGAGGTCACGGACCACCAGGAACTCCGGGGCGAGCATGACCTCGGACGGCAGCATCGTGGTGGCCAGGATGCAGATGAAGAAGGCCTTGAGCCACTTGTTGTCGTACTTGGCCAGCGCGTACCCGGTGCAGCAGCTGACGCCCACCGTGAGGATCGTCGTGATCACGCACACGATGGCCGTGTTGATGAAGTACTGGGAGAAGTTGGCGCTGTCCCAGGCCGCCTTGTAACCCGACAGGGTGGGGTTGTGCGGGATCACCGTGAGCGGCAGGGAGAAGAGGTCCCCGGCCGGCTTGAAGGAGCTGAGGACGAACCACGCCACCGGCAGCCCGTAGAGGGCGGCCAGGATCCACAGCAGTGTCGTCGCGGGTACCGCGCGCCGCAGCCCGCCCTCGCGCCCGCCGCGGGACCGCTTCTTGGAGAGGGCCTTCACGGATCCGGCATCGACCGGACGCGGCGTGTCTGTGGTGGTCATCGGTTCTCCATCCGCCGGTTGGCGATCAGCTGGATGATCGCGACGGCCATCAGGATGAGCATGAGCACGAACGACGCGGCGCTCGCGTAGCCGATCTGGCCCCGGTTGAATCCGGTCTCGTAGATGTACTGGACGAGCAGGTTGTTCGACGTACCCGGTCCGCCGTTGTTGAGGGAGACGAACAGCGGGTACTCCTTCATCGCGTTGATCGTGTTGAGCAGGATGACGATGAAGGACGTCGGCGCGATGCTCGGCAGCGTGATGCTGATGAACTGGCGCCAGGGGCCGGCGCCGTCCAGCGAGGCGGCCTCGTAGTACGAGGTCGGCACGTTCTTGATCGCCGCGATGAACAGCAGCATCGAGAAGGCCGTCCCCCACCAGGCGCCCGCCATCACGACCACGCCCAGCGACAGGTCCGCGTTCGACTGCCAGGCGATCGCGTGTCCGCCGAGCTTCTCTATGACGTAGTTGATCAGTCCGAAGTTCTCGCCGAACAGCCACCGCCACAGGACGCCGACGACGATGGGCGAGATGAGCCACGGGATGAAGAAGACGACACGGGCGATCGACGCGCCCTTGGCCTGCTTGCTCACCACCAGGTTGGCGATGAGGAGCGAGAGCACGAAGTTCAGCGGCACGACCAGCACGGTGTACAGCAGCGTCCGTGTCAGCGCGTCGTAGAAGGTGGAGTCCCCGAACAGGTTCGTGTAGTTGTCCAGTCCGACGAACTGGAACGCCCCCACACCCGTGTAGTTCGTGAAGGAGTAGACGAGCCCGATCACCGCCGGCCACACGAAGAACAGTGCGAAGAGCACGACGTTGGCCGCGATGAGGACGAGCGGCGCCAAGGTGTACTTGTTGCGGCGTCGCCTGGGCGGGCTCCCGGACACGTCCGAGGCGCGTTTGGTCATCTTCCTGACTCCGTGCTGTGGGGATGGATTGCGGCGGGCTCACGCCATGAGCCCGGGACCGTGTGGGCGGCCAGGGCGGGGCGGCGGCGTCTCGACCCCGCCGCCCCGGCCCTCAGGCCGGTGATCAGCCGCCGACCTGCTGGTTGTAGCCGTCCACGATGTTCTGGAGGGCCTTGTCGGCCGACTGCTGGCCGTTGATCGCCTTGCCGAGCTCCGTCTTGGTCGGGTCGGTGGTGAGGCTCTTGCCCTTCAGCACCCACGCGGTCTGCGCGTTGTTGAAGTAGCCGGAGATCGGGGCGTAGAGCGGGATCTCCTCGTTGTACAGCTTGAAGGCCGCCTGCGCCGCGGCGGAGGTGAAGGGGTACTTCGGGCTGAGGCCGCTCTCGACCGGGAGGAACCCGGAGGTCTCGACCAGCTCGGTGTACTGCTTCGGGTCGTACACCCAGGACATGAACTTCTTCGCGGCGGTGGCGGCGGCGCCGTTGTTGTTGAAGCCGACCATCATGCCGCCGCTGTTGACGTCACTGGCCTGCACCGGCTGGGCCGGGGTCGGGACGCTCGCCCAGTCGAACTTCTTGATGCTGTCCGCGAACGAGGCGACCTGCCACACGCCGGACCAGTAGGCGACCACGTCACCGCTCTGGAACATGGCGGACGGGTCGGCGCCGCTGGTCCACACCGACTTCGGCATGACCTTGTCGTCGTTCCAGCCGACGAAGGTGTTCACGGCCTTCTTGGTCGCGTCGTCCACCGAGAACTTGCCGGAGGAGTCCGCGTGGACGTACTTGCCGCCCATCTCGTACACCATGGCGCGCAGCCGGGACGGCGACTGGTCGAAGGTCAGGGAGTACTTGGCGCCGGTCTTCTCGCGGACCTTGTTGGCCGCCGCGATGAACTCGGTCCAGGTCCAGGTGTCCTTGGGGGTGGCCGGGACGGCGACGCCGGCCTTCTTGAACAGCGTCTTGTTGATGAACAGGCCGGACGCGGTGACGTCCGAGGGGATGGACAGCACCTTGCCGGACGAGTCCTTGGCGAGGAAGTTGCCGTTGATGTTGTAGCTCTTGTTGTTGGCGATGGAGCTGAGGTCGACCAGCTTGTTCGACCAGATCGGGTCCAGGGCCGGCACGTCGGCGACGTCGGGCAGGGAGTTCGCCTGCGCGGCGTTGTGCAGCTTCGTCGTGTAGCCGTCGTACGGAATGTTGACGAGCTTGACGTTGACGCCCGTTTCCTTCTTGTACTGCGCCACCAGCTTCTTCCAGCCCGCGTCCTGGCCCGGGACCGTGGAGATCCAGAACGTCAGCGACTTGGAGCTGCCGCCCGAGTCGGAGCCCCCGCCGCAGGCGGAGAGCAGCAGGGCGCCGGCCGAGGCCACGGCAGCGAGGGGAACCAGGCGGCGCACACCGCCGCGGCCGAGTCGGCGGGAGCGCCGCACACCCACAGTGGTCATCTTCGATCCCATTTCTTCGGAGGGACGGAGCACGGCGCCGGCTGAGGCGGCACGGGTGCATTTTGAAGGAAAAGTCACTTTCCGGGGGTGCGGCCTCGCCCGGCCGCATCGTCCACGCGGGGCGAGATCCCCGGCCGTCCTGGCCGTCACCGCACGGGCACGCCCTCGTGCGGTTGCCGTACGTCGTGTACGGGCTGGGAGGCTCACCCCAAGCCGGCGTCCCGACCGACTTAGAAAGCGCTTGTCCGGACATTGGCAGACCAACTCGGAGGCCGTCAATCCTTCACCTGCGCGCCTTCGGTCACGTTTTGGACTCCTTGCGCCACGGCGAGCCGGGCGGCACCCACCACGGTACCGAGATCGCCGATCTGGCTGCTCACCACCTCGGTGGGCCAGCTCAGCCGCTCCAGCTCGGCCCGCACGCCGGGCAGCAGCTGCGGATCGGCGCCCGTGCTGCCGCCCAGCACGAGCAGCCCCGGGTCCAGCACGGCGGTCACGGCGGCGGCCAGCCGTCCCACGTCGGCGGCGTGCCGGGCGACGAGGGCACGGGCGGGCTCCCGGCCCTGGGCGGCCAGCGCGAAGAGCCGGTCGGCGGTGCGCGGACGGGGGCCGTCGGAGGCCCCCCAGGCCTGGGCGGCCCGGCGCAGCAGGGCCCCCGAGCCCACGTAGGCCTCCAGGGCCTCCTGGCGGGGCTCCCGGTCGTCGTCCCAGGGGTACGGCAGCCGGGCGAGCTCACCGGCGGCCCCGTTGGCGCCGCGCAGCACCTGGCCGCCGATGACGATGCCGAGGCCGATACCGACGCCGATCCGCAGATAGCCGAAGGTGCGGCGGCCCCGCGCGGCCCCCTCGTGGAGTTCGGCGAGGGCCGCGCAGTTCACGTTGTTCTCCAGGTGGACGGGGACGCCCGGCGGCAGCGCGACGGAGACCGCGTCGAAGACGGGCCCCGCCTTGGCGGTGGCCGGGCGCATGGCGCCGCTCGTCCGGTCGGGCTCGGTGACGTCACCGACGGCGACCACGATGGCCCGCAGCGGCGCGCCGGGCGGCAGCGCGTCCAGCGCCTCGCGGACCGCGTCGGCGGCCCGGGCCCGCGGTGTGCTGGCCTCGGCCAGCAGGGTGCCGTCCAGGGCGCAGCCGCGCACCCGGGTGCGGGCCGGGCCGAGGTCGACGGCGAGCACCGAGCCGGAGGCGGGACCGAGGCCGTACACGGCGGCGGAGCGGCCGGTGCCGCTGGAGGCGGTGCCGGAGTGGGTGGCCAGCCGCGCCCCCTCCAGTTCCGCGACGGCGGCGGAGACCGTCGGTTTGGACAGGCCCGCGAGACTCGCCAGCTGCGGCCTGGTGGCGCTGCCGGCCTGGGCCAGCACGGCGAACACGGCTCCGGCGCTCTCGGTGAGACGGGGGGCTTCAGCCACGACGTGTTCCACAGTTCCCCCATGGGTCAGGGGCCGCGCTCCCGGATGTCGCGGGACGCGGCGATGCGGTGCCCTCGTGCCGCGCGGTTCTGTCCTCGACAGCGGCCCGTCGATCGAGAGCGCGACAACTCTTGACGCACTGTACTTCGTTAGTTAACTTCCTAACGAAGTACACGGTACTCGTCTGCCGTGCTCCGCAAGAAGCCCGTCCCGGGGCTTCCCGATTCGCTCAACTCCTGTCCGGCCAGGCGCGGTTCGCCCGCCGTCGCAGGTACCCCCTGCCGTCGGATTCCCGCCTGCCCCGCGACGCCGTGCACTCTCCCAGCCTCCGGCCGGGAGACCCCAAGATCACGCATCCGACGCCGCAGGGCCGCCCGCCGGGCGACGACGGGAACGTGACGACAGGACCTGGGGCCCGGCCGGCGGATCAGGTCGCAGGAACTCAGCGGCGGCTGTCAGCGCCGGTGAGCGGCGCGTGCCACACCCCGCGTCTGCGGCCGGATCCGTCGGCCGGGCCCTGGGCGCCGTCATCTCCGGCGCCCTGCGCCCAGACGACGAAAGAGGATCCGTGCAGGACCTTCCTTCCTCCCCGCTCCTGGTCGGTATCGACGTGGGCGGCACCAAGACCCACCTCCGCGCGCTCGCCGGCGCCGAGCAGGTCGCCGACCATGTCCGCCCGAGCAGCGGCTGGCGGCCGCACGACACGGACGCCGCCGCCCGCTGGCTCACCGCGCTGGTCCGTGAGGCCCTGCCCGCGGACGCCCGCCCCGCCGCCCTGGCGGTCGGCGGGCACGCCTGTGAGACGCCCCGCCAGTGCGCCGGGATAGCCGCCGCGCTGGGCGCGTCGCTCGGCGTGCCGGTCCGGGTGGTGGGCGACGCCGAGCTCCTTGTCCCCGCCGCCGGCCTGGACAAGGGCGTCGGCCTGGTCGCCGGCACCGGCTCGGTGGCCGTCGGCCGCCTCGCGGACGGCAGCCCCGTGCAGGTCGGCGGCTGGGGCGCGGTGCTCGGCGACGAGGGCGGCGCCGCCGGACTCGTCCGGGAGGCCGCCCGCGCCGCCTGGGCCGCGCACGACCGCGGCGAGGCACCCGACGCCCTCGCGGCCGGCCTGGTCGCCGCCTTCGAGGTGGCCGAGGTACCCGCGCTGGGCGCCGCCCTGGAGAGCGCCACCGACGTCTCGGCCCAGTGGGGCCGGCACGCGCCGGTGCTGTTCGCGGCGGCCGACGCGGGCTCGCGGATCGCCCGGGACGTGATAGCCGACGGCGGCCGCGCGCTGGCCGCCCTGGTGGCCCGGCTCGCCGCCCGCGGTCTCGCCGTGGACGACGTGGTGGTGGCGGGCGGCACGATCCTCTCCCAGCCGCGGCTGTACGACGCCTTCGCCGCCGCGCTCGCCGAGGCCGTGCCCGGCGCCCGGCCGCAGCCGCTGCGCAGTCCGCCCGTGGCGGGCGCGGTGGCCCTCGCGCGTGCCGTCCTGTGACGACGCCGGCCGCGGCCCGTTCGGCTCCGCGGGCGCGGACCACGGGCCGTTCGGCACCGCGGGCGCGGACCACGGACCGTTCGGCTCCGCGGGCGCGGACCACGGACCGTTCGGCACCGCGGGCGCGGACCACAAGCCGTTCGGCACCGCGAACACCCAGGTCCCGGCGCTGCTTCCTGTGAACCACCGGGCTGCCGTTCAACTCCGGGCCATGTGGCGGTCGTCGGACCATGACCGCCGGGACACGGGCCGGTCCTAGAACTTCGCTCGGTCAGCTCTTCTCCCGCGCGCACCCGCACACGCGCGCGTGGAGCGCACCGATCCGTTCGTGAACTCCCAGTAGAACTCAAGAGAGGCACCTCCATGCCGTCACCTGCCGGGCACCACTCCCCTTCTCCGGCCCGTGGACTCGCCGTCGGCCGACGGGGATTCCTGAAGACCTCGCTCGGCGCGTCGGCGGGCATGGTGGCCGCCCCGACCCTCGTCAGCTGGCTCGCCGCCGCCGACGCCAAGGCCGCGACCGCCCTCGCGTTCGTCGACGACTACAAGACGAACATCAGCACCAACCTCACCGCCGACACCAACGCGGTGGTCCGCATCCTCGGCGGCTTCGCGCGGATCTGGAAGACCGGTTCGGCCTGGAACACCGGCAGCGTGCTGCGGGCCGACATCCTGCGCGCCAACATGCGGTACTGCGCCCGCGTCACCACCCGGCGCACCGCCGCCGAGGCGAAGACGGCGTTCCTCTACGACCGCCAGCACCAGAGCTACGCGATGATCGCCGGCCTCGGCCCGCTCGCCGACCTGTACAAGGCCGGCTCCCTCGCGGTCACCTCGATCACCAGCGCGCCGGACACCACGCCCGCCACCACGGTCAGCGACGCCGTGCCGGCCGACGCCCCGGCGGGCTCGGCGCTCGGCGCGGGCTCGCACGACTCGGCGCTCGGCAAGGTGGCCGAACTGGTGGACACGGTGCGCGGCAACTACGCCTCAGGCAACCCGTCCAAGTACGCCTACCAGTACCCGCGTCCCTGGCGGATGAACGAGGACAGCGAGGTCGTCGACACCGGGAGGACCGACGCCTTCGGCTTCCCGGTCTACGAGTCCGACGTGGTCGTCGCCCCGCAGCTGCTGCGCCAGCGCGGCACCTCCCCCACCGACGACGGCGGTTTCCCGTCGGGCCACACCAACGCCTTCCACCTGGCCGGCCTGGCCTACGCGTACGCGGTGCCGGAGCGCTTCCAGGAGCTGGTGACCCGTGCCCTGGAGCTGAGCGACACCCGCATCGTCGCGGGCATGCACAACACGGTCGACGTGCTCGGCGGCCGGGTGATGGCCACCGCGCTGGCCGCAGCCACCCTCGCCGACCCGGCCAACGCCGACCTGAAGAAGGCGGCCCGCGCCCAGGCCCTCGCCTACTTCGAGGCGCGGACCGGCGCCACCGCGGACACCCTGTACGCCTACGCGCACTCGGCCGGCGCCGCCACCGACCCGTACGCCGACCGCGAGGCGAACGAGCGCGCGCTCACCCCCCGGCTGACGTACGTCCTGCGCCGGGAGGGCCGCGACCTGCCGCTCACCGTGCCCAAGGGCGCCGAGGTGCTGCTGGAGACCCGCCAGCCGTACCTCAGCGCCGACCAGCGCCGCGAGGTGCTGCGGACCACCGGTCTGCCCTCCGGGTACGTACTGCTGGACGGCCCGGAGCAGTGGGGCCGCCTGAACCTGTTCGCGGCGGCGGACGGGTACGGCGCCTTCGACTCCGACGTCACGGTCACCCTGGACGCGGCGGCGGGCGGCTTCGCGGCGGCCGACAGCTGGCGCAACGACATCGACGGCCACGGCGGTCTGACCAAGAAGGGCACCGGCACGCTGACCCTGAGCGGCGGCAACCGCTACCGGGGCGGCACCGTGCTGGCGGGCGGCACGCTGGTCGCCGCCTCCGAGGACGCGCTCGGCCGCGGTGACGTCCGGGTCTCGGCCGGCACCCTGCGGGTCGCCGGGGAGCTGTTCGTGCGCGGCACGTACACGCAGGACGCGGGCGCCCTGGAGGTCACCCTGACGAAGGGCCGCAAGGCGCCGCTGGCGGTGAAGCACCTGGCCGTCCTCGGCAGGGGCACCACGCTCACCCTGAACCTGGGCACCGAGCACCCGCCGGCCGCGGGCAGCACCCTCGCCGTCCTGGACGCACCGCGGCTGCGCGGCCAGTTCGACAAGGTGGAGCTGAACTCCACCGCGCTGCGGGCCGTACCCGTGTACACGGCAGAGGGTCTGTCGGTACGACTCGTGAAGCGGTGACGCGCCCGGTGGCGGGAGCGGTGCGACAGTAGGGCCATGACCGCCCAAGATCGCTCCCGGCACCGTGGGCCCGGCGTCCCCGCGGGGCGGATGATGGCAAGCGAACAGCAGTCGGTCCTCGAACCCGACGTCCCCGGTGTCCGGGTCGGCCCGGCCGGTTCCGGGCGCGCCCCACGGCCCGCCCCCGCGGCCCGGCTGACCGCCGCCCTGCGCGCCCGCCGCCGGTGGCTGGTGCCGGTCCTGGTGGTGCTGCTGCTCACCCAGATGGCGGTGGCGATGGTGACCACCGCCGTCGAGCAGACGCCCACCGTGGACGAGCCGGTCTACGTGGCCACGGCCGCCGACTACCTGCACGAGCACCGGCTGCGCTACAACCCCGAGCACCCGCCGCTCGGCAAGCTCGTCATCATGGCGGGCATCGCGGTCGCCGGCCCGCACTACGACCCCTCCTACCGGGGCGACCAGGGGCAGGTGGGCCGGCACCTGCTGTACTCGTCGGGCAACGACCCCTGGCGGGTCATGCTGTGGGCCCGGCTGCCGGTGATCGCGCTGACGCTGCTGTTCGCGCTGGTGGTGTTCGCCTTCGCGGGCGAGCTCCTCGGTACGGCGGCCGGGCTGCTGGCCCTCGCGCTGTACTGCTTCTCCCCCGACCTGATCGCGCACGGCTCGCTGGCCACGCTGGACGTGCCGGCGACCGGGTTCGTGCTGACGTCGGCCTGGCTGGTGTGGCGGGCGCGCCGCCGGCCCCGGCTGTACCTGCCGCTCGCCGGGGCCGCGCTGGGCGCGTCGGTGGCGACGAAGATGAGCGCGCTGCCCGCCATCCCGGTGCTGATGGCACTGGCGGTGCTCTCGGTGTGGGGCCCGCGCGCGGGCCGTGCGCGGCGCGCCGTCGCGGCCGGGGCGGTCATGGCGGTGACGGCGGTCGCCGTGGTGTGGCTCTCCTATCTGGCGGTCGATCCCCGGCTGCGCTTCGTGCCCGCCGCACCCGTGCCGGCGGTGCACGGCCTGCGGGGCGCCCTGGTCGGCCTGATGCCCTTCCCGGAGGCCTACCGGGCCGGGATGCGGGTGCAGTTCGCCCTGGAGGACCTGCCGTGGCAGGGCTTCCTGTTCGGGCACCTCTACACGGGCTCCCGCTGGTACTACCTGCCGGCCGCCCTGCTGGTGAAGACGCCGCTCGGCATGCTGGCGCTGTGGGCGGCCGGTGCCGTCGCGGTGGTGGCGGTACGGCGGCTGCGGCCGGCCGCGCCGTACCTGCTGCTGCCGCCGGCCGTGCTGCTCGCCTCGGCGATGACCGGATCACGGGACTTCGGCACGCGGTACGCGCTGTTCGTGCCGATGTTCCTGGCGGTGGCCGGAGCCTCGGTGCTCGCGGTGCGGTGGCGCTGGTCGCGGCCGGCGGCCGGGGCGCTGGTGCTGTTCGTCGCGGTGAGTTCGCTGCGCACGTTCCCGTTCTATCTGCCGTACTCCAACGAGGCGTTCGGCGGTCCGGCGCGGACGCACCTGCGGCTGCACGACTCCAACGTGGACTGGGGCCAGGACCTGGGCAGGCTCGCCGACCGGCTGCGGGACCGCTATCCGGGACAGCGCGTCTGGCTGGTCTACAAGGGCAGCGGTGTCCCGGCGTACTACGGCATCCACGCCTCCGACCCCCGCAAGGTGCCGCAGGGCGAGGTGCACGGGCTGCTGGTCGTGTCGGACTCGTGGGTCGCCAAGGCGCGAGGCCGGCTGGCCGAGTTGATCAGAAGCAGCAGGGCGGTCGACGAGGTCGGCCATTCGATCACCGTCTACCGGCGGTGATCGCGCGCACCGGTGCCGTGCGCGCACCGCGCGCGTTCGCCGGCGGGGCGGTTCGGTACGGCGCACAACCCCTGGTCACCACGGGCCGTGAGCTATGTTGAGTCCTCGTGGGAGACAAAGGAGGCGCTTCGGTGCCATCGCCGCAGCAGGCACGCGCTCAGGCATCCGCGATCACCTCGGGCAAGACCGTGCCGGAGGCGGAGGCCGCACCCACCTCCCAGCTCCGCGAGCTGTTCGACGGCCCCCGGCTCTCCCCCGGGCAGCGGCGCATCGCCCAGTACCTGATCGACCACATCACCGAGGCGGCGTTCCTGTCGATCACGGATCTCGCCGAGCGGGCCGGGGTCAGCCAGCCGTCGGTGACCCGGTTCGCGGGCGCGGTCGGGTTCAACGGCTATCCCGCGCTGCGCGAGCGGCTCCAGTCGATCGCGCTGCGCACCCTGGCGGGCGGCACGGGACCCACCACCGAGCACCGCAGCAACGAGCTCCAGGCGGCCGTGGACGCCGAGATCGAGAACCTGGAGAACCTGCGCCGGGACTTCGCCGACCCGGACCGGGTGATCTGGATCGGCCGCGAGCTGTCGCAGTCGTCCCCGCTGACCGTGCTCGGCCTGCGCATCTCCGTCTCGCTGGCGGAGTACTTCGCGTACGCCGCCCGCCGTATCCACCCCGACGTACGGCTGGTGACCCGGGGCGGCAGCGTGGCCTACGACGCGCTGTTGCAGTCGCGCGAGGCGGGCGGCACCTGGGTGCTGGCGTTCGGCATGCCGCGGCACGCGCAGGAGACGCTGACCGCGATCCGGGTGGCCCGCACCGCGGGGCTGCGGGTGGCCCTGGTGACCGACCTGGCGCTGGGGGCGCTGGCCGACGAGGCCGACGTCACCTTCAGCACCGGTATCGGCTCCCGCCTGGTGTTCGACACCTACGCGGCGCCCGGTCTGATGGCCGCGGCACTGCTCCAGGCCATGACCGACGCGGATCCCGAGCGCACCCAGGCGCGCCTGGAGGAGTACGAACAGGTCGCCGAGGAGCACCAGTTCTTCCTCAAGGACTGAGCGGAACCGGACGTCTCCCCCTTTCCCGTCACATGACACACCAGGGGGACTATTCACGGCATTTCGCGCATGAATGTTTTCATACGTCTTGCAAAGCGGATCGCATATATAAATACTGCTCACGGATCACCCCGGCACCTCCCGGGCACGTTCCGCACCGAGGACGCACCGCCCGCCCCCGCCCCGAGAAAGCCGACGGACCGCCCATGCGCACGCAGCACCACCCGCAGTGCCGGCGGCCGGTTCCCGGGGCCCTCGCACGGACACCCCCAGCCGCCGTCTCCTACCCGCGTCGGCGCCCGGGGTGTTCGAACGGGCATCGCCTGCGCGATTCGCCCGCGGCGGCTCCGGTCATCCCCTAGGCCGGAGCCGCCGAGACATCCGTCGACCACCCCCACGACGCCGCACACCCGGAAGCGATGATCATGACTCTGACGACGACCACGCGCATCAGCCCCGACTGGCCCTGCCAGGTCAAGGCGCCGGGCAGCTACGACTGGGAGCGCTCCGCGGCCAAGTGGCTGCGGGAACTGGTACCGGCCCGCTACGCCAGCTACCCGGCGCTGATCCGGCACCCCGTGCTGCTCGCCCGGCACGCGCAGATCCAGGTCCAGCACGAGGTCCGGGTGGCGCGCACGGCGCTCCAGACGGCGCGGGCCGAACTGCCGCTGCTGGGCCTGCCCGAGTCGGTCATCGAGCACACGATCAAGCTGTACGCGGCCGAGGTCATGCAGCTCCAGCACATCGCGCGCAGCGTCCGCGTGGTCACCGAGGCACTGGTCGGACACAGCACCGGCCGCTGACCCTGCCGGTCCGGGGCTCCGCAGCGGCTTCACAGATCCCGCACGGGTGTGATCGGAAGCGCCTTCCTGTGCCATGCTCGACCCGTGACGAGCGAGCACGTTTCCGCTGTGGACACCGGCTCCGCCGCCCAGGCGGCAGCGCTGGCCAAGGTGGTGTCGCGGCAACGCGCCGAGCTGGACCGGCTACGGGACTCGGTGGCCACCTCCGCCGTGGTGGAGCGGGCCAAGGGGGCGCTGATGGCCACCACGGGCTGCACCCCCGACGCCGCGCACGAGGCGCTGGTGAGGCGGGCCGAGGCCGGCCACCGGACCCTGCTGGAGGAGTGCTGGCTCACCCTCGGCGCCCTGATGCCCGGTACGCCGCCCGCCACGGCCCCCGGCGCGGAACCGCCCGACCCGGCGGGTGAGCGGACGTCCCTGGCCGTGCCCGAGGTCGCCGAGATCCTCGGCCGGCTCGGCAGGGCCCTGGTGCGCGTCACCTCCCCGCGGGAACTGGCCGGGACACTCCTCGAACACCTGGCGCCCCGGCTCGGCGCCGACGCGGTGCTGCTGTACCGGCGGCTGCCGGGGAACGGACTCGAACTCGTCGCCGACGCGGGCATCGACGCGGCCCTCGCCGACCAGTGGCGGCTGGTGCCCCCGCTGAGCGGGATCGCCCCGCTGGAGGCGATCAAGGCGGGTGAACCGCTCTGGCTGGAGCACTTCACCGAGGACCGGCGGCACTACCAGCTCATCGGCGAGCCGCACGGGCGCTGGCGGTCCCGGGCCTGGCTGCCGATGACGGCGGGCGGCGGGACCGAGGCGGCCCTCGGTGTGCTCCGCCGGGACCGGAGCGCCTTCCAGCCCGCCGACCGCGAGCTGCTGACGGCCGTCGCCCGGCTGTGCGCCGGGCGGCTCAGCACCCTGGACGCGCCCGCCGCGCCGGTCCCCTCGGGGTTCTCCGGGGCGGTCCAGAGCGTGCTGGACGCGCTGCCCGGGGCGGTGGTCCTGCTGACCCCGCTCCGTTCCCCCGGCGGGACGGTGGAGGACTACCGCATCGACGCGGCCACGCCGGACGCCGTGGACATCCTCGGCCGCACCGGCCACGAGATGATCGGCGCGCACATCCTGGAGAGCTATCCCTCGGTCGCCGGCGAGTCCCTGTGGCAGGGGTACCTGAAGGCGCTCGGCGGGGAGCCGTACGAGGGTGAGCCGTTCGTCTACGAGGAGATCGTCGCCGGGGTGCCACTGACCGCCACCTACTCGGTGCGGGCCGCACGCCTGGGCGAGGGCCTGCTGGTGAGCTGGCTGCGGCACGACCCCGAGGAGCGCCAGGAACAGCGGCTTGCGGACATGCAGCGGCTGGGCAACCTCGGCTGGGCGAACTGGAACCTGGTCACCCGTCAGGTCACCTGGTCCTCGCAGGTGTACACGATCCTGGGCCGCGACCCGGGGCGCGGAGCGGTCCCGCTGGACCTGCTGCCCGACCTGGTGCTGCCCGAGGACGCGCACACGCTGGCCCGGGGCGTCGCCGAACTCGCCCGTACCGGCCGCCGGCTGGACGTGCCGTTCCGGGTCAGGTCCGGGAACGCCGTCCGGCATCTGCGGGCCGTCGCCGAGACGGTGAACGCGCCGGACGGTACGGTCGTCGAGGTGCACGGCTTCGTGCAGGACCTCACCGCACAGCGCAGCGCCGAACTCGCCCTGGTGGACAGCGAACGGGCGATCCTCGTGCAGCGCGGTGTCCTCGACGCCGAACGCGCGCTGGCGACCCGGCTCCAGCACGCCCTGCTGCCGCTGCCCAGCGAGCCGGTGCGGCTGTGCGGACTGCGTGTCGAGGTCGCCTACCTGCCCGCGCAGGCCGGGGTCCATGTCGGCGGCGACTGGTTCAGCGCCGTCGAACTGCCCGGCGACGCGGCGCTGTTCGTGGTCGGCGACGTGGCGGGGCACGGCGTGGACGCGGTCGCGACCATGGCCCAGCTCCGGTTCACGGCCAAGGGCATGGTGTCCACCGGCTCCTCGCTGACCGGTGCGCTGGCCCGCCTGAACTTCCTGCTCCTGCACTCCCGGGACAGCCAGTCCACCGCGACCCTGATCCTCGCCCGTTACGAACCGGCCGAACACCGTCTCGTCTGGGCCCAGGCGGGTCACCTGCCGCCCCTGCTGGTGCGCGACGGCGAGGTGCGCCGGCTCGACCGTCCGGAGGGCATGCTCCTCGGGGCCCACGCCGAACCGTCCTACGGGTCCGCGGAGTTCCGGCTGGAGCCCGGCGACCGGCTGCTGATGTACACCGACGGCCTGGTGGAACGGCCCGGCGAGGACATCGACGCGGGCCTGAACCGGCTGGCCGAGGCCGTCCGCGCCGCCGAACCCGACTCCCTGGCCGCGTTGCTCGACGCGATGCTGGTCGGCGAACGACGCGACGACGTGTGCGTGCTGGACATCCGGGTGCCGCTGGAGGACGAGGAGTGACCACGGGCCGGCCGGCGGGTCAGCCGTCGGTGGTGGTGAGGGTCGTGCGGGACTCAAGGGCCTGCCGGGTGTCGTCGCCGTAGACGCCGCGTTCGTCGCCGCTGATGCCGTACCAGATCTGGAAGCGCTCCACGGCGGCGGTGAGGGCGGCGTCGTAGGTCCCGCCGGTGGAGCCGTCGCGGTAGACGTCCGGGATGCGCAGCAGGCGCTGCTCCAGTTCGACGACCTCGGGGCCGGTGTCACCCCGGCGGAGGGTGCCGGCGCCGTCGGGGTCGTCGGTGGAGTCCGAGGCCGGCGGGGTGCTCGCCGGTGCCGTGCCGGCGGACTCGGACGGCTGGGCGGCGGCCGCGGTGCCCTCCCGGCCGGGCAGCAGGAGCGCGCTGCCGAAGCCGACCAGGGCGGCCGCGCTGACCGCGACCACCACGGCGGCCCGGCGCAGTCCCGGTCCGAAGCCGAAGGCGCGGGACGGGCCGCCGACCCGGCCGTGTCCTCGGCCGCGGGCGCCGTACCCGGTGCGCGGGCCGTCGGTGACGGGCGGCAGTTCCTGGGTCTCGTCCTCCGTGCCGCCGCCGGGCGCACGCGCGGAGTCGAACGCCTCGAAGTCCGCCGGGCCCCGGGCGCCCTTGGCCGTCCTCTCCTTCTCGTCGGCCTCCGCCTCCTCGCGGATCTCCCGCATCAGCTCCGCGAGGGCGTCGAGCCGGCGCGGGCGCAGCACCCGTACCGGTTCCAGTACCGGTCCGCGGTGCGGCTGTTCAGGGTCGGGCGGTGTCGACACACTGCTCTCCTTCCACGTCCCGTGTCCCGTGCGCACGGGTGTCCGCGATCCCCGAGAACACATACGGGGAGAGCGGCCCACCGGTTCAGCCCGACCGGGAGAGCGGGGCCGCAGTGCACTCAGTTCCCCGTATGGCGTGCACTGAGTGCCATGAGGGCGGCCGGAATGCTACGTTCGCGTCCATGAGCTCCAGCAGTGCGGCACCGCCCGCCAAGCCGCCCATGCGGGACGCCCTGGTCGCGGCGGCCTTCCGGCTCTTCCTGGAGCGCGGCTACGAGCAGACGACCGTGGACGACATCGTCGCCCTCGCCGGGGTCGGGCGCCGCTCGTTCTTCCGTTACTTCCCGTCCAAGGAGGACGTGGTCTTCCCCGACCACGAGGGGTGCCTGGCCGACATGACCGCCTTCCTGGCGGCGAGCGACCCGGGGGCCGAGCCGGTACGACGGGTGTGCGACGCGGCCCGGCTGGTCCTGCGGATGTACGCCGAGAATCCCACCTTCTCCGTCCAGCGCTACCGGCTCACCAGGCAGGTCCCGGGGCTGCGCGCGTACGAGCTGTCGGTGGTGTGGCGCTACGAGCGGGCGCTCGCCGCGTACCTGCGCGGCCGCTACGCCGGCCGGCCGGACGGGACGCTGCGCGCGGACGTGGTGGCGGCGGCGGTGGTCGCGGCGCACAACAACGCGCTCCGCTCATGGCTGCGTTCGGACGGACAGGGCGACGCGGGCGAGGCGGTCGACCACGCCCTCGGCTATGTGCAGGCCGCGTTCGGCACCGAGCAGGGCGGGATCCGGGAGGAGCCCCCGGACGGCCCCCGGCAAGCCCTCGTCGCTCCCGGCGGGGCGCCGTCGGCCGCGCTGTTCGGCGGGACCGCGGAGCACCCGGAGGACGTCGTCGTACTGGTCTCCCGGCGGGACGCCCCGCTGTGGCGGGTGGTGCAGGAGATCGAGACCGCGTTCGGCCGCGCCTGACGGAGGCACCGCCGCGCCCGGCGTGGCCGATCGGCACGCTCAATTTCAGGGCACCCAGTACCTTTACGACTGGCACTGAGTGCCATACTCTGTCGGCGTGCACGGTGGCACGGCGAACCGGGCACACGCGCGCCCGGCCGGGCCCGGTGCGCGATTCCGGATTCCGGGCGAGCGCAGGGAGTTGACCAGCGTGTACCACCACTCGGCGAGCGCCGCACAGTCGGCGGTCGGATTCGCGACGAGCGTTCTCGACCCCAGGCCCGCGGACCACCCCAAGGACGCCATCACCTTCCAGCGCTGCACCTGGTGCGGCACCGCGATGTACCACCGCCTGCTGTGTCCGGTGTGCCAGGGCAGCGACCTGCGCGCGGAGCGCAGCGAAGGGGTGGGCACGGTCCGCCACTCGACGGTGGTGCACCGCAACACGCCCGCCGCGCGCAACGTCTCCCTCATCGAGATGGCCGAGGGCTTCGTCGTACGCGGCCGGGTCATGGGCCCGCCGATCGGCATCCACAGCGGCGACCGGGTGCGGCTCTCCACCGCCAAGGACCCGGTACGGGGCGAGCCGGTCTTCCAGCTCCTCGACGAGCCGTACCGCGCCTGGAGCTGACGGCCGGGGCGGACGGCCCCCTCCCTTCGCCCCGTTGACCCGATCCCCCCTTCCTCACAGGCAACCCACAGACTGCCGGCTCCGTCCTCCGGGACGCGAGGGCCTCCCGGGACGGCCGGGGTGGGCGTGCTCGCCTTTCGAGGAGGGGAACATTGGTCCGTACCGGGCGAATATGGGTCACCGTGGCGACGGTGCTCGCGCTCGCGGGAGGAGTGTCCGGCACCACCGCGCACGCCGAACAGGCCCCGGCCACAGCGGTGTCCGGCGGACAGCTGCCACCGGGCTGGCGCCTCGACGACGGGCGGTCGGCGCCCGAGCTGGTGTGGCGGTCGGGCAGCCGGGTGCCCATGGGGGACGCGCGGGTGGAGTTCCGTGCTGACGGGCGCCTGTTGGGGGTGCCGAAGCCGGAACGGGACGGCCGCACCTTCCGGCTGGGGCTGGCGGGCACGCGAGCCGGCGCGCTGAGAGGTCTTCAAGTGTGGTCCGGCGGACGGCGGCTGGACCGTCACCAGGCCACCGCCGCACCCGGGGCGGGGGCGGCCCCGCTCCCCGCACCGCTGCCCGCGGGCCCGGTGGATCCTGGCAGACCCGGCCCCTATCGCACGGTCAGCGGCTCGTACCGGCTCACGTCGGTGCGGCTGCCCGGATTCTCCGTGCCGGTCGAGATGCGCGCCGTGGTGGTCGCACCGGCCGGGGCACCCGGCGCCCGTCCGCTCGCGCTGTTCCTGCACGGCCGGCACGCCACCTGTTACACCCCGCACGGCGGCGCCGACGGCGTCTCGGGCGCCTGGCCGTGCCCGGCCGGCACGCTCCCGATCCCCAGCCACCGGGGTTACCTCCGCGACCAGCGGCTGCTGGCCTCCCAGGGCTATGTGACCGTGTCCGTCTCGGCGAACGGGATCAACGGCCAGGACTGGCAGGCCGAGGACGGCGGCGCCCAGGCCCGTTCGTCCTTGGTGCGACTGCACCTGGCGCACTGGGCGGACTGGGCGCGGCACCCCCGGCAGGCACCGCGGATCGTACGCGAGGCACCCCGCGCCGACCTCTCCCGGGTGCTGCTGGTGGGTCACTCGCGGGGCGGCGAGGGGGTGAACCGGGCCGCGCTGGACAGCCTCTACCCGCCGCCTGCCGCACAGGACGGCTACCACGGCGCGGTGCGCTGGCACATCAGCGGGACCGTGCTGATCGGTCCGACCGTCTTCGGCCAGAACCCGGTACCGGACGTGCCCTCGCTCACGATCCTGCCGGGCTGTGACGGCGACGTCTCCGACCTCCAGGGCGAGGTGTACGTCGACGGCACACGCGCCGTCAGCACCGGGCGGGCCCTGCACAGCGCGGTGTACGTGATCGGCGCCGACCACAACTTCTTCAACACGGAGTGGACGCCGGGGCAGGCGCAGGCACCCGCGGAGGACGACTTCTACGACGACCCGGACCACCGGGACCCGGTGTGCTCCCCCGGTACGGCGACCCGGCTGACCGCCGACCGCCAGCACCGCGCCGGATCGGCCTACATCGCCGCCGCGGCCCGGCTGTTCGTCGCCGGGGACGACAGGGTGCGTCCGCTGCTGGACGGTTCGGGGCGGCGGGCGCCGTCGGCGGATCCGGCGCGGGTGCTCAGTCACGCGGTCGGCGCGAACCGCGGCGCCGGGTTCCTGCCGGACGGCGGGGTGACCGTGACCGGCGGCCGGCTGTGCTCGGCGGTCGACCCCGACCCGGCGGCGGCCTGCCTGGGCCAGGGGGCCCGGGGGGCCTCACCGCACTTCGCGCAGTGGCAGACGGCACGCGAGTCCGGACGGCACGCGATCGCGCTGCGCTGGACGGCCGCCGGTGCTCCGGCGCGGGTGCGGCCGGCCCGGCCGGTCTCCCTGCTCGGTGCCAAGGCACTCGCGCTGCGGGTCTTCGTGCCGCCGAACTCCCGGGGCACGCAGCTCGACGTGTCCGTCACCGACGGCCACGGGCGGCGGGCGAGGCTGGGCCGGGTCACGGTCGACGGGCTGCCCGGCAGCGACCGCACCGCGTCCTACTGGGCGCGCGAGGTGCGCCTGCCGCTGACCGGCGCCCGCGGCGCCCGGCTGGACCTGCGGTCCGTCGACTCCCTCGAACTGACGCCGCGTTCGGCGTCCGGTCAGGCCTGGCTGATGGACGCCTGGGGCTGGCGGCCCGGCACCCCGGCGGTCCGGGCGGCCGAGCTGCCGCGCGTGGACGTCGGCCGGCTCACGGTCGACGAGGGCGACTCCGGGGCACGGACCTACCGGGTCCCGGTGCGGGTGTCCGGCCGGGGCAGCGGCCAGGTCCGGGTGTACGTCGTCGACCCGGCGACCGGCACCGCCGAGGACCGTCTGGTCACCGTGCGGCCCGGCGGCCATGACGTCGACGTGCCGGTGCGGGTGACCGGCAACACCCGGTACGGCCTCGACGTGCCGCACGACGTGCTGGTCAAGGCGGTGCACGGGGCGGTGGTGGGCTCCTACCGGGGCGGGGTGACCGTGCACGACGACGACCCGGCGCCGAAGGTCACCGTGACCCCGCTCGCGGACCGGGTGACCGAGGGCGCGGCCCTGAAGTGGCGGATCTCGCTGTCGGAGGCCGCCGACACGGACATCGGCGCGCTGTTCGTGCCGGTACCGGTCGACGGCGGCGCGGAGCTGTCCACCAAGGACGTCGACCCGGCCTGGCTGGCCGGGGTCTCCGGGGCGCGACCGGACCCGGAGCGGCCGCTGTCGAAGGTGGACGGCCTGTATCTGTGGCTGGACGTGCCCGCCGGGAAGACGGCCCTGGACGTGGCCGTGCCCACCGTCCGGGACCGGGTCGGGGAGCCGGCCGAGTCGGTGAGTTTCCGGCAGACCGGCGACGACGGCCGGCCGCTGCCGGACGGGCTCGCGCTCAACGGCACGGTGCTGGACGCCCCGTAGGCACGTTCGCCCTGGGGAGGCGGCGGCCTCCTCAGGGCGTCAGCGTCACCCGGATGCCGACGGTGCCGTCCAGGCCGCGCCGCAGCCTGCTGCCGAGGAGCGTGAGGCGGCCGGTGACGCCGTACTTGCGGGCGATGAGGGCGCGGTAGCGGGCGGTGGTGGCCGCGTCGGCGATCTCGGCGGTGGCCGGGAGCGGCTCACCGGTCGGGCGCCCGCGCAGGTCGCAGGGGCCGACCTGGACGTCGGCGCGGCGGCGGATGCGCTTGACCTTCCAGCTGTCGGTGGTCGTCCAGACGCCGAGGCCGTCCCCGTCCCGCACCACCCACACCGGGGTCGGGACGGGGGTGCCGTCCTTGCGGTAGCTGGTGATCAGCAGGTACTTGCCGGCGCCGAGCCGGTCGAGCGCCGTCCCGGAGGTGTCGTCCATGCCGGAAGTGTAGGCGGCCCCGGCTGTCCGGGCGGGCCGGCCGGGGTGGCTCAGCCCAGTGCCGTCGCCATGCGCCGTACCGCCTCCGTGATCACCTCGGGCGAGGTGGCCAGGTTGAACCGGACGTGTCCGGCGCCGCCCGTCCCGAACGGGATCCCGGAGTTGACGGCGACCCGGCCGCGCTCCAGGAACACCTCTGCCGGGTCGTCGCCGAGACCGAGGGCGCGGCAGTCGAGCCAGGCGAGGTAGGTCGCCTCGGAGGGCCGGTACCCGATGCCCGGCAGGTGGCGGTCGAGCAGGCCGGCGAGGAGCCGCCGGTTCTCGTCGAGGCCGGCGAGCAGCGCGTCCAGCCAGGCGGTGCCGTCGGTCAGCGCCGCCGTGTGGGCGAGGACGCCGACATGGCTCGGGCCGTGGCTCACCTCCTCCGGCAGCCGGGCGAGGTCGGCGGCGGCCCCGGGTCCGGCGACGGCGACGGCGGCCTTGAGTCCGGCGAGGTTCCAGGCCTTGGACGCCGACATCAGCGACAGCCCGCGCTCCGCGCCCGGCACGCTCAGGTACGGCACGAAGCCGACGCCGGGCGCGGTCAGCGGGGCGTGGATCTCGTCGGCGACGACCCGCACCCCGTACCGCTCGGCGAGGGCCGTCACGGCGGTGAGCTCCCCGGCGGTGTGCACGGTGCCGGTCGGGTTGTGCGGGCTGCACAGCAGATGGGCGGCGCGGGCGCCGCCGAGTCCGCGGAAGGTGTCCTCGAGGACGCCGAGGTCGAGACGCCCGTCGGCGCCGAGCGGGGCCTCCACGACCCTCCGGTCCAGGTTCCCGACGAACTGGTAGAACGGCGGGTACACCGGTGAGTTGACGACGACGGGGTCGCCGGGCCCGGTCACCAGCCTGAGCATTTCGACGACCCCGAGCATCACGTCGGGGACGATCGCGGTGCGGGACACGTCCAGCCCGTCCCAGCCCCAGCGTTTCGCGGCGAACGCGGCGAGCGCCTCGGCGTAGGCGGTGCCCGCGGGGTAGCCGGTGTCGCCGAGTTCCATCGCGTCGGTCACCGCGCGGACCACCGCTCGGGCGAGCGGCACGTCCATCTCGGCCACCCACACCGGGAGTACGTCCTGCGGGTAGGTGCGCCATTTCATGCTGGTACGACGTCGCAGCCGGTCGAGGGTGAGGGCGCGCAGCGGGTTCGGTTCGCCCGGGTTCTCCTGCGGGGTGCTGGTCATGGCCTCAAGATAGGCGGCCGGTACGGACCCGGGAACGAGGCGGGCGGTCACGTCGTACCGCCACGGGATCGTAAAGATCACCACCCTGGTGAACGCCCTTGTGCCGGGCCTCGTATGAAGAGCCGGGCGCTCGACGACCGGAGGGCCCCGCGGTGTCCGCACCGCGCGTTCGGGGTTTCGGGAGCCATGGATGAGGCACGCACGACGACGGGTCGTCCGGCGGGGGACACAGCTGGCGGCGGTCGGCGGACTCCTTCTGGGAGGCGCGATGGTCACGACGGCCATGGCGAGCGAGACTCCCGGCACGTCCGCCGTCCCGTTCAGCTCGGCCTCGGCGGCCGGTGACACCGGTGCCGCGCTGGTGGCGAAGCTCGGCACGGCCCGGACGGCGGGCAGTTGGATCGGCGCGGACGGCAAGCCGGTGGTCGCGGTGACCGACGAGCGGGCCGCGGCGGCGGTCCGGCAGGCGGGTGCCGAGCCCAAGATGGTCTCGCACAGCATGAACGAGCTGAAGGCGGCGACCGCCACGCTGCGTGCCGCGCCCCGGGTGGCCGGTACCGCGTGGGCGGTGGACTACCGGACCAACCGGGTGATGGTGGAGGCCGACAGCACGGTCTCCGCCGCCCACTGGTCGGACCTGAGCCGGGTCGCGGCGGGCATCGGCAGTTACGTGCGGATGCAGCGGTCCTCGGGCACCTTCACTCCCCGGCTCAACGGGGCGCAGCCCATCCTGTCGACGGGCGGCCGGTGTTCGGCGGGGTTCAACGTCACCAACGGGACGACCGACTTCATCCTCACGGCCGGTCACTGCGGTCCGGCGAACACCATCTGGTTCGACGAGGGCCAGGGCAGCAACACCCAGTTGGGCACCACGATCAACACGCAGTTCCCGGGCAACGACTTCTCGCTGATCCAGTACGCGAACGGGAAGGCCGGTGACAACGCCGACGTGGTCGCGATCGGCAACGGCCAGGGGGTGCACATCACCGGGGCCGCCGATCCGACGGTCGGGCAGAAGGTGTTCCGCAGCGGCAGCACCAGTGGTCTGCACGACGGCACGGTCACCGCGCTCAACGCGACCGTCAACTACCCGGAGGGCACGGTCACCGGGCTCATCCAGACGAACGTGTGCGCCGAACCGGGCGACAGCGGCGGGCCGCTGTTCTCCGAGGGCATCGCGCTGGGCGTGACCTCGGGCGGCAGCGGTGACTGCACCGCGGGCGGGGTGACGTTCTTCCAGCCGGTGACCCGCGCGATGGCCGCGCTGAACGTCCAGCTGATCGTGTCCAAGCAGGCCGCCACGGGGACGGGTGCCTCGGCGGCGCCGTCCACCTCGGCCACCCACAGCGCGATCGCCCCGAACGGGGCCTCGCCGGGCTCGGCCGCGTCGGTCGGCACCTCGCAGGACACCAGTCTGGTCGCCCGGCTCACGGACACCCGCAACGTGGGCCCGGGTCTGCTGGTGATCGGGGGCAGTCTGATCGCCCTGGTCGGGACCCGCTTCATCCGCGCGGAGCAGGACCGCAAGGCGTACCAGCGCTACTACTCGGCGACCTGGGGCTGACGGGAGAGGTGGTCAGGCCGCCCGGTCCGGCTGGTGCGGGGACGCCGCCGCCCACTCGAGGACGAGCCGCTGGTACTCCTCGCGCTGCTCGGTGGTCAGTGTCCCGCCCGACCGGAGCCACAGGGCCCGGATCTCCTCGTTGACCTCGTCGGCCGATCGCTCGGTGACGGCTTCAACAGTGGTGGACATGGTGTGAAGCATATGCCGATGGGCGTGAAGGCGCCGTGAGTAAGTACGACCGATACGGACATATCGGACCGTGTTACTCATCACGTCAATGCGTCGGGCGACAGCGGCAGTTCAGCCGCCCGCGGCGCCGAGCACCAGTACCTGGATCGCCAGCACGGCGGCGCCGCGCGCCCAGTCGTGGAAGTCGGAGACCTTGGTCTCCAGGCCGATCGGGGCGGCGAGCGGATGCCGGTGGGAGCGGACGGCGTCCCACACCTCGTCCCCCGCCACGTCCATCAGGCCGACTCCCTCTCCGGCCAGCAGGATCTTCTGCGGCATGGCGAAGTTGGCGATCTGGGCGAGCAGGACGCCCAGCGCCCGCCCGGCCTCGCCGATCACCCGCGCGGCCATCGGCTCACCCGCCGCGGCACCGGCGAGGATCTCCTCGTACGACGCGTCGCGGCCGGTGGCGGCCCGGACCTGGTAGCGGATGCTGGGGACGGTGAGCAGCGACACGGCGCTGCCGCGTTCGCCCTGCGGAGTGAGCGGGCCCTGCGGGTCGATGATCCAGTGCAGCCCGAAGCCGCGGTCCTCCTCGGCGTACGGGACCCGGCGGCCGCCGAGCACCAGTCCGTAGCCGATCCCGGCGCCGATGGTCAGGACCACGAAGCGGTCGAGTCCGCGGCCGGCGCCGAACCAGGTCTCGGCCTCGACCAGGGCCGCCACGTCGTTCTCCACGACGACCGGCAGGCCGGTGCGCTCCCGGACCAGCTGGGCCAGCGGTACGTCGCGCCAGCGCAGGTACGGCGACTCGCCGACCACCGCGTGCGCGCGCACGAACCCGCCGACACCGATGCCGATGCCCGCGACCGTGGGGTGCCGGTCGGCCAGTTCGGCGGTCATCTCGGCCACCAGATCGGCGACGTACCCGGGGTCGTGGCCGGTGAGGGGCCGGTCGAGGCGGGCGACGATGTCGCTCCTGAGGCTGGTGACGACGCCGTAGACCATCTCGTCGGTGATCTTGAAGCCCAGGAAGGAGCGGGATTCGGCGACCACGTCGAGCGGCTGCGAGGGACGGCCCTGGCGCGCCTCCGCCTGAGCACCCGCCCAGGGGGCCTCGACGAGCAGGCCGGACTCGATGAGCGGCTTGGTGAGGCGGGTGAGGCTGCCCTGGGAGAGGTCCAGCCGGCGGGCCAGTTCGGTCCGCGAGAGCGGGCCGTGGACCAGCACCTCGATCGCCACGGAGCGCTCCGCGGGGCTCAGCGGCAGCCAGTCGCTCACGGCATCCCTTTTCTTCCGGAACTGAAGTAACCCGGTCACCCTACTGTGCGCCGGGTGCGCCGCAGAAGCGCCCCGCTGATGTCTTTCCTACTTCCTTCCGCCCCTTGACGCCGAGATTCTTCCGCCGCAAAAGTAATCCCATGACTTTCTCACTCGGCATCGTCGGAGCCGGTCAGTTCTCCGGCCAGTTCGCCACGCTGTTCCAGGCCCATCCCGGCGTCGGCGACGTGTACGTCACCGACCTGCTGCCCGAGCGGGCGGAACAGCTCGCCGCCGCCCAGAACCTGGCGGGCACCTTCCCGTCGTACGACGCCATGCTGGAGTCGCCGGACGTCGACGCGGTCGCGATCTTCACCCAGCGCTGGACCCACGGCCCGCTGGTGGTGCAGGGCCTGAACGCCGGGAAGCACGTGTACTCCGCGGTCCCGATGGCGATCACGACGGAGGAGATCGCGGCCATCATCGACACGGTCAAGGCGACCGGGCTGACGTACATGATGGGCGAGACCAGCCAGTACAACCCGGCAACCGTGCACGCCCGCAACCAGATCGCCGAGGGCGCCTTCGGGCGGCTGTTCTACGCCGAGGGCGACTACGTCCACGACATGGACCTCGGCTTCTACGACGCCTACCGCTACAGCGGCGGCGAGAACTGGAAGGCGACCGCCAGCTATCCCCCGCTGCTGTACCCGACGCACGCGGTGGGCGGGGTGCTCGGCGCCTGGCAGACGCACGCGGTCAGCGTGTCGGCGATCGGCGTGGTGGACCAGCGCGGGGACGGCGTCTTCGACAAGGACGTCAGCCAGTTCGGCAACGACGTGTCCAACGCCACCGCGCTGTTCGAGGTCGCGGGCGGCGGGTCGTTCCGCACCAACGAGTTCCGGCGGGTGGGCTACCCGTCCCACATCCGTGAGTCACGGTTCCGGTTCTTCGGGACCGAGGCCAGCATGGAGCAGCTGGCGACGGTGGCCCTGTGGCAGGACAAGAAGGGCGTGCAGGACATCAGTGAGCTCCTGGAGCCCAAGTCCACCATGTCCCCCGACGACCCCTCGCTCCAGCACATCGCGCCCGAGCTGCGGGCGGCCTTCACCTCCGGGTCGGCGCCGGTGCACGACCGGGAGCGGCTGCCGCGCGAGTTCGACACCCTGCACAACGGACACGAGGGCAGCCACCACTTCCTGGTCGACGACTTCGTGACGGCCGTGAACTCGCGCGCGCTGCCGTCCGTCAACGCCTGGGTGGCCGCCCGCTACACCCTGCCGGGCATCATCGCGCACGAGTCCGCGCGGCAGGGCGGGGCCAGGCTGGAGATCCCGGACTTCGGGGACGCCCCGGAGAGCTGAGCCGGGGGCCCGCAGGCCGGGGCCGGGTGCCGTCAGG
This sequence comes from Streptomyces humi, assembly GCF_001005085.2. Classification (GTDB taxonomy): domain Bacteria; phylum Actinomycetota; class Actinomycetes; order Streptomycetales; family Streptomycetaceae; genus Streptomyces; species Streptomyces humi. Next base: position 11,705 of record NZ_LBMU02000058.1, on the reverse strand, counting down.
TGCCCGGCTTGCGGCCGTACACGTAGACGTCGTCGCCGGTCTTCAGCAGCGACCAGTACTTCTTGGCGGTGGTGGGGGTCATGTTGACGCAGCCGTGCGAGCCCGGCGGGTTCCACATGCTGAGGTTCACCGAGTGGAAGGCCTGGCCGCCGTCGAAGAACTGGCTGTAGGGCATCGGCACGTTGTAGACGGACGACACGTGGTCGATGTCACGCCAGTAGATCTTCTTCAGGCCGGTGCGGGTCGCGAACCCCTTGCGGCCGGTGCGGACCGGGACGGGGCCGTAGACGAGCCTGTTGCCGTCCTGGATCCAGCTCAGCTGGAGGGTCAGGTTCACACAGGCGATACGGCCCTTGTTCGTCGGGCACTTGCCGTCCTTGTTGGGCGTGTTCCCGACGGCCTTCTGCTTGTTCATCAGGTCCATCACGCCCCAGGTGACGGAACCGGCGTAGCCGATGGCGGGCGTGATCCCGTGCTTGTTCTGGAACGCCTGGATCGCCTTGCAGTCGGCGGTGGACTGCTTCCCGTCGACCGGCCGGCCGAGGAACTTCTCGACCTGCTTCTGGTACGGCCCGGCCTGCGTGGTGCAGCTCGCGGCCTGCGCCGGGGCGGAGGTGAGTGCGAGCGTGAGCGGCGCCACAAGGCCCGTGACACCGAGCACTACGGCACTTCGTCTGCGTATGTCCCCCATATGACGTCCGTCTCCTTTTCCTGTGCTGTGGTCTCGTCGTACTGGACCGCCCGATGCGCGGCATTGGTTGTAGCCCGGGGCGGGCTGTGACGAAACGGTTAACTTACCCGCCTCGGCCGCCCTGGCCGGCATCGGTCCACCTACCCGGAAGTGGCCCGCGCCACAGCGTCGTGGCCGACCTAGTGTGCGGGGCATGCACCCCGCACTCGCCGACGATCTCGCCCGGTTTCCCGAACTCCTCCGGTCCGCACGCGACATGGCAGCCCGGGAGGTGTCCGGGGCAGCGGCCGAGCGGCCGGTCGTAGCACTCGGGCCGGCTCCCGCGCGGGCGCCGTTGCCCGAGCGGGGGGAGGGCGGGGCCGGCGCGCTGGCCCGGTTCACCGAGCGGTGGGCGCCGGGTATGTCCGCCTCGGCCGGGCCACGCTACCTCGGTTTCGTCACCGGCGGTGTGACCCCCGCCTCCCTGGCCGGGGACTGGCTGACCTCGGCGTACGACCAGAACCTGTCCGGGGCGGCCGGCTCCTGGGGTGCCGCCCTGGAGCGCGAGACCGTGTCCTGGCTGGGTGAGCTGTTCGGGCTCGGCGAGGCCCACAGCGGGGCCTTCGTGACCGGGGCCACGGTGTCGAACACGGTCGGGCTGGCGATCGGCCGCGCCTGGCTCGGCGAACGGCTCGGGGTGGACGTCTCCCGGGCGGGCGCCGCCGCACTCGGCCCCGTCGACGTGCTCTCCGGCAGCCCGCACTCCAGTGTCGGCAAGGCGCTCTCGGTGCTCGGCATCGGCCGGGACCGGCTGCGGCCGGTGCCGCTGCTGCCGGACGGCCGGGAGGCGGTGGACGTGACCGCGCTCGGCGCGGCGCTGGCCGCGCTCGACGGGCGGCCGGCGATCGTGGTCGCCAACGCGGGCACCGTGAACACCGTCGACTTCGACGACCTGCGGGCGATCGCCGCCCTCAGGGAGCGGTACGACTTCTGGCTGCACGTGGACGCCGCGTTCGGCGCCTTCGCCGCCCTCTCCCCGGCCCACGCCCACCTGGTCGCCGGCCTGGACGTGGCCGACTCGGTCTGCGTCGACCTGCACAAGTGGCTGAACGTCCCCTACGACGCGGCCGTGCAGTTCACCCGCCGCCGCGACCTCCAGGTGGCCGTCTTCCACAACGAGTCCCCGTATCTGGGCCCGCCCGCCGACGAACCCGACTTCCTGCACCTCACCCCGGAGAACTCCCGCCGGCTGCGGGCGCTGCCCGCCTGGTTCTCACTGACGGCGTACGGCCTGGAGGGGCACCGGGAGGTCGTCGAGCGCAACGTCGCCGAGGCCCGCCGCCTCGGCGCGGGCGTCGAAGCGCTCCCGGGACTGCGCCTGCTCGCGCCCGTCCGGCTCAACGTGGTCTGCTTCACGCTCGCCGAGCGGCCCACGCCCGAGCGGCTGGCGGCGCTCGCCGGGGCGGTCGCCGCGTCCGGGGAGGCGTTCGTCACACCCACGGTGTACGCCGGGGTGCCCGCGCTGCGGGCGGCCTTCAGCAACTGGCGGACCACCGAGGACGACACCCGGCGGGTGCTGGCCGCGCTCGCGACGGTGTCAGCGGCCCTCTGAGGCGCGCCGGGCCTCCCGGTGCGGTCGCAGCGCCGCGTGGAATCCGCCGTGGACCGCGGTGAGGCCGCCGTCGACGCGCAGGGTCGTACCGGTGATCCAGGCGGCGTCCCGGGAGGCCAGGAAGGCGACGGCGGCGGCGACGTCGGCCGGCTCGCCGACCCGGCCCAGGGGGTAGAGCGCGGTGAGGGCGTCGACCTCGTCGTCGCGTCCCTCCCAGGCGGAGGTGCGGACCGTGCCCGGCTCCACCAGGTTGACCCGGACCCCGCGGGCAGCCGCGTGCCCGGCGAGGGTGCGGGTCAGCGAGACCAGCCCCGCCTTGGCCGCGCTGTAGGCGTGGTTGCCGAAGTCGGCCTCGGCGTTGACGGAGCCGATGCTCACGATCGCGCCGCGGCCGGAGGCGGCGAGGTGCGGGAGGGCGGCGCGGCAGCAGCGGTGCACACCGGTGAGGGTGACGTCCAGGTCGAGGGCCCACGCGTCGTCCGGCTGGTCCTCGAAGAGCGGCAGGTCGGGGGTGCAGTGCGCGGCGCAGTTCACCAGCACGTCGAGTCCGCCGAAGGAGGCGACGGCGTGGTCGACGGCCGCCTCCACCGAGTCCCGGTCGGCCACGTCGCAGGCGAACGCCTCGGCGGCCAGGCCCTGGTTGCGCAGCCCGGCCGCCGTCCGCCCGGCCTCGGGCAGGTCGCGGTCGGTCAGCAGCACCCGGCCGCCTTCCTCGGTCAGCCGCCGGGCGACGGCCGCGCCGATGCCGCGGGCCGCGCCCGTGACGAGAATCCGGTGTCCCGCAAAGCGATTGAGTCCGGTCATGACGACGACCGTACGGGCGCGACGATCAACAGGACAGATACCGTGCGCACATGTCCGCCTTCTTGCAGCAACTCCCGGCCCTGATAGGCGTCGTGATCGGCGCGCTCGGTTCGTATCTCGCCGTGGTGCGGGGTGACCGGGCGCGGTTCCGGCGGGAGCAGGAGGCGCGCTGGGAGGAGCGGCGGCTGGCGGTGTACAGCGAGTACGCGCGGGCGCTGAAGAGGACGGTGAACCTCACCTATCGCGTCGCGGCCCATCTGGGCAACGACCCGCATCCGCACCCGATCTCCCCGGCCGAGGCCGAGCCGCAGCTGGCGGCGGCCACCGACGGCCGTGATCCGGCCGGGGAGGCGCTGATCATGCTGGGCAGCCGGGAGGTGGTGGAGCAGGCACGGGAGTGGGTGACCGCGGTGATGGCCATGGAGCGGTTCATGCGCTCCGGGACGGTCGACCCCGAGGCCTGGCAGGATCTGCTGGCGCGGCAGCGGGCCTGCCGGGAGCGCTACTACACCGCCGTACGCGAGGATCTCGCGCTGCCCCCGGGGCACCCCGCGCTCTGGCCCACCCGGCCGGTGTCCGACGGCTGAGGGGCGTGCCGGTTCCGCGGTGGCCGGGGCGGGCCCGCCGCGGAAGCCGGCGTCACCTGCGGCTCAGTGGCCCCGGGCGATCCACTCCTCCAGGTGGGGCGCCTCGGCGCCGATGGTGGTCGGATCGCCGTGGCCGGTCAGGACCTTCGTCTCCGGCGGGAGGGTGAGCAGCCTGTCCCGGATGGAGTCGATGATCGTCGGGAAGTGGGAGTACGACCGCCCGGTCGCGCCGGGGCCGCCCTGGAAGAGGGTGTCGCCGGTGAAGACGGCGCCCAGGGCGGGGTCGTACAGGCAGACGGCGCCGGGCGCGTGACCGGGGGTGTGCAGCACGGTCAGGTCGGCGCCCGCGGCCTCGATGACCAGCCCGTCGGACAGGTGGTTGTCGGGGTCGCGGTGGGGGTGGGTGAACTTCCACAGCGGCAGGTCGTCGGGGTGCAGCCAGATCTTGGCCCCGGTGAGGTCCGCGAGGGCGGGCGCGGCGTCGATGTGGTCGTTGTGGGCGTGGGTGCAGACGATCGCCTTCAGCGTGCGGTCGGCGACCGCCTCGGCGATGGCCTCGGCGTCGTGGGCGGCGTCGATGACGATCACCTCACGTTCGTCGCCAACGATCCACACGTTGTTGTCGACGTCCCAGGTGCCGCCGTCGAGGGTGAACTGCCCTGAGGTGACGAGTCGTTCGATGCGCGTGGTCATCACAGCACCACCACCGAACGCAGCACGTCGCCGCCGTGCATCCGCTCGAAGGCCTTCTCCACCTCGTCGAGCTGGATGGTCTCGGTCACGAAGGCGTCCAGCGGCAGCCGGCCCTGGAGGTGCAGGTCGATGAGCATCGGGAAGTCCCGGGACGGCAGGCAGTCGCCGTACCAGCTGGACTTGAGGGCGCCGCCGCGGCCGAAGACGTCCAGGAGCGGGAGTTCGAGCTTCATCTCGGGGGTGGGCACGCCGACGAGGACGACGGTGCCGGCGAGGTCGCGGGCGTAGAAGGCCTGCTGGTACGTCTCCGGACGCCCGACGGCCTCGATCACGACGTCGGCGCCGAAGCCGCCGGTCAGTTCGCGGATCGCCTCGACCGGGTCGCCCTCACGGGAGTTGACCGTGTGGGTGGCGCCCAGGGTGCGGGCCTTCGCCAGCTTCCGGTCGTCGATGTCGACGGCGATGATCTTCGCGGCGCCCGCCAGGTTCGACCCGGCGATCGCCGCGTCGCCGACCCCGCCGCAGCCGATCACGGCGACCGAGTCGCCCCGGCCGACGTTGCCGGTGTTGATCGCGGCTCCGATGCCCGCCATCACCCCGCAGCCGAGCAGCCCGGCGACGGCCGGGGAGACGGTCGGGTCGACCTTGGTGCACTGGCCGGCCGCGACCAGCGTCTTCTCGGCGAAGGCGCCGATGCCGAGCGCCGGGGAGAGCTCCTGCCCGGTCGAGGCGAGGGTCATCCGCTGCTTCGCGTTGTGGGTGTTGAAGCAGTACCAGGGGCGGCCGCGCAGACAGGCCCGGCAGTTCCCGCACACGGCACGCCAGTTGAGGATCACGAAGTCACCGGGCGCCACGTCCGTGACGCCCTCGCCGACCGCCTCCACCACACCGGCGGCCTCGTGGCCGAGCAGGAAGGGGAACTCGTCATTGATCCCGCCCTGCTTGTAGTGCAGGTCGGTGTGACAGACCCCGCAGGCCTGCACCTGTACGACGGCTTCGCCCGGGCCGGGGTCCGGCACCACGATCGTCTCGACCCGCACCGGCTCGTCCTTGCCCGGTGCGATCACGCCGCGTACTTCCTGCGCCATGGTCCTGACCTTTCGTCGCTCTGCTGACGTGCTGTCTTCCGACCCTACGCGTGACCGATCGGTAACGGCGCGGAGCACGTCCGTCCTTCCTGATCTTTCCGTCCCGGCCGCGACCGGGTCGCACCGGGGGCCGAGCCGGCGTCAGGACCGGGAGGGGCCGTCGTAGCCTGGGGGCTGCCGGTGGGGCGCCGCCCACCGCCCGGACGAGGAGCACCGTGACCGCCGCAACCGCAGTTCCGCCGACAGACCGGAGCGGTCCGTCCGTGTTCCGGCTGCTCCTGTCCTACGTACGGCCGCATCGGTGGGCCCTGCTGGCGGGCGCGCTGCTCTCGCTGGTGACGGGCGCGACCGGGCTGCTGCTGCCGCTGGTGGCCCGCGGGTTGATCGAGGATCTCTCCCACGACCGTTCCATCACCGGGAAGTTGCTGGCGATGGCGGCGCTGGTGGTGGCCAACGCCGCAGTGGGCGCGCTGGGCGCCTACGTGCTCAGGCGCACCGCCGAGTCGGTGGTGCTGGGGGCGCGGCGGACCCTGTCGTCGTACCTGCTGCGGCTGCGGATCGCCGCGGTGGACCGTACCGAACCCGGTGACCTGATGGCGCGGATCACCTCGGACACCACCCTGCTGCGCGAGGTGACCACGGACTCGCTGGTGGCACTGGGTACGGGCGGACTCACCCTGGTCGCCACCGTGGTGATGATGGGGGTGGTCGACCCCGTGCTGCTGGCCGTCACGCTCGTGGTGATCGCCGCCGCGGGCACCGTGCTGGGCACGATCGTGCCGCGGATCAACCGGGCCAGCCGCCGGGCGCAGGACGCGGTCGGGGTGATGGGGGCCTCGCTGGAACGGGTGCTGGGCGCGTTGCGCACGGTGAAGGCGTCGGGCGCCGAGCACCGGGAGGAACAGTCCCTGCACGCGGCGGCCGAGGAGTCCTGGCGGCAGAGCGTGCGGGCCGCCAAGTGGTCCGCGGCGGCGGGCAACACGGCGGGGCTCGCGATGCAGCTGGCGTTCATCACGGTGCTGGCGGTGGGCGGGGCACGGGTGGCGACCGGCGCGATCGGGGTGGGCACGCTGGTGGCGTTCCTGCTCTACGTGTTCTACCTGATGCAGCCGATCCAGCAGGTCGTCGGGGCGATCACGCAGTACCAGACCGGTGCCGGCGCGCTCGCCCGGATCCAGGAGGCGCTGCGGCTGCCCGCCGAACCGCCGTCCGCGCCCGCCGAGCTGCCGTCGGCCGGCGCCGAACCGGCCTCCGTCACCTTCACGGACGTGCGTTTCCGCTACGCCGACGACCTGCCGTACGTCCATCACGGGGTGAGCTTCGACGTTCCGGCACAGGGCATGACGGCGTTCGTCGGGCCGTCCGGCGCGGGCAAGACCACCGTGTTCTCGCTGATCGAGCGGTTCTACGACCCGGAGTCCGGCACGATCGCCGTCGACGGCCGCCCGCTGGACGAGTGGGAACTGCCGCTGCTGCGCTCGGCCATCGGGTACGTCGAGCAGGACGCGCCGGTGCTGTCGGGGTCGCTGCGGGACAACCTGCTGCTGGGCAATCCGGAGGCGGACGAGGACGCGGTGGCGCGGGTGGTGAAGACGACCCGGCTGGATGGTCTGGTCGCCCGGCTGCCGCAGGGGCTGCACACCCTGGTCGGGCACCGCGGGACCAAGCTGTCCGGCGGTGAGCGCCAACGGGTCGCGATCGCACGGGCGTTGCTGCGCCGGCCCCGGCTGCTCCTGCTGGACGAGGCGACCTCGCAGCTGGACGCGGTGAACGAGGCGGCCCTCCGGGACACGGTCGCCGACGTGGCACGGTCGACCACGGTGCTGGTGGTCGCGCACCGGCTGTCCACGGTGACGATGGCGGACCGGATCGTCGTGATGGACGCGGGCCGGGTCCGCGCGGTGGGCACGCACCGCGAGCTGGTGGCGGCGGACCCGCTGTACGCGGAGCTGGCGGCGACCCAGTTCCTGGCCTCGGAGCACTGAGCCAGGAGAAGCCGGGGCAGAGCCCTGCGGGCCGCGCCGGCCGCACGGACCACGGGAGCCGCAGGGGCAGTGAAAGCCGCAGGGACCGTGAGAGCCGCGCCGCAGGGGCCGTGAGAGCCGCGGAGGCCGTGAGAGCCGCGGAGGCCGTGAGAGCCGCGAGGGCCGTCCCTTGCCGGGGCGGCCCTCGGTGTGCGGTGGGGTCAGGCCTCGATGCCCGGCAGCAGTCCCGTGGCGGGCGCGGCCAGGTCGGTGACCTGGTGCAGTTCGCTGAGCTTGTGGACTCCGTTGAGCCCCTGCACCTGCTCCGAGACCTTCGGCATCCGGTCCTGGTACTCCGCGGGGATGTTGCTGCTGGAGACCGAGTCGAGCACGCCGAGCGCGGTGAGTTTCCCGGGGTGCTGCGCGCTCGTGTCGGCCGCGTTCGCCAGCGGCGCGGCGAGGCCGGTGACCCCGACGGCCAGACCGACGGCGGCGACGATACGTCGTGTTGAGATCATGTCCTCAGCAACGGCGCCGGCGGCGGCCCGGACACGGGCAGCGGACCGCGCTCACCCGTCAGGAGGAGCGCCCGGCCTGCGTTTGCCGAGCCGGGCGCGGCGGAGGAGCCTCGGAGTGAGGGGCTCTCGCCGCCCGCTCCGCGTCGGGTCGCGGGCCCCGCAGGAGGTCATCATGGGCACCGCGACAGGCTCCACGTTCGACACGGACACACTGCGCCGGGCCATCGAGGGCAACACCGGGAACTCGCTGCTCGCGCTCTACGCGGACGACGCGGAGATCCGCATCGTCGACCGCAACACCCAGCCCAGCCATCCCAAGGTCCTGCACGGCCGCCCGGACATCGCGGCGATGCTGGACGACGTCTACAGCCGGGACATGACGCACAGGCTGGACCGGTGCGTCGTGCAGGGCGACCGGGCCGCGTACAGCGAGTCCTGCGAGTACGCAGACGGCGTTCGCGTACTCGCCGAGTCGATGATCACGTTGCGCGACGGCAAGATCGCCGAGCAGATCATGATCCAGGCATGGGACGAGTAGTCGGCCGAGGCGGGAGGGTCCAGGTCAGCACCCGCGTGACCTGGACCTTCTCGGCGCACGCGGGGCTGGGACACACCCGCCGCAGCTCTCCGCGGCCGTCACCGGCGCTGCTGCGGGCCGTCCTGCGGGCCGCCCGTCGCCGCAGGCGGCGCTGACGGCCTCGGTTACCCTGGGGGCGGGCCGTGACTGGCGCTGAGGTGGAGCACCACCGGGGAGCGGTCCGTACCGTCGATGCCGTGCGCCTGGGCGATGAACCTCGCAGCAGCCCAGGAGTGTGCCCTATGACCCAGATCGCCCAGGCCCGTCTCATGGACGGAACCGCCGTCGCCCGCCGGATCGTCGAGGAGACCGCGCGGCGGGCCGCCGGCCTCACCGCACGCACCGGTGTCACGCCGTGTCTGGCGACGGTGCTGGTGGGCGAGGACCCCGCGTCCGTCACCTACGTCCGGATGAAGCAGAACCGCAGCCGCAAGGCGGGCATCGCCTCCCGGCACGTGGCCCTGCCCGCCACCACGACCACCGCGGAACTCGTCGGCGTGCTACGGGAGTTGTCGGCGGATCCGGCGGTGCACGGCATCCTGCTCCAGCACCCGGTCGGCGAACACGTCGACGAGCGGGCCGCGTTCGAGGCGATCGCCCCGGAGAAGGACGTGGACGGCGTGACCTTCGCGTCGTTCGCGACCATGAGCTTCGGCCTGCCGGGCTTCGTCTCCTGCACGCCCGGCGGCATCCTGCGCCTGCTCGACGCCTACGACGTCGACCCGGCCGGGAAGCGCGCGGTGGTGGTGGGCCGCAGCGCGATCCTGGGCAAGCCGGCCGGCATGCTGCTGCTCGCCCGGGACGCCACCGTCACCTACTGCCACTCCCGCACCCGGGATCTGTCGGCGGCCGTGCGCGAGGCGGACATCGTGGTCGCCGCGGTCGGCCGGCCCCGGCTGATCCGGGGCCAGGACATCAAGCCGGGCGCGGTGGTGCTCGACGCCGGCTACAACGAGGGCAACGTCGGTGACGTCGACTTCGACACCGCCGTGGAGCGGGCCTCGCTGATCACGCCGGTGCCGGGCGGCGTCGGCCCGATGACCATCGCCGTACTGCTGGAACAGACGGTGACGGCGGCCGCCCGGCAGCTCGGGGTGTGACCTCACGGGCCGAGGGGTGCGAACTCCCCGGCCGAGAGCTGTGGTCCGCTCTCGGCCGGGCCCGGCTGACGGCTCAGTTCCGGCTCCACTGCTGGTTGGTCCCGCCGTTGCAGGTCCACAGGACCAGCGAGGTGCCGTTGCCGGTGGCCGCGTTGTACGCGTCCAGGCACAGTCCGGCGTTGACGTTGGTGATCGTCCCGTCGGAGTTGATGTTCCACTGCTGGTTGGTCTGGCTGTTGCAGTCCCAGATCACGACCTTGGTGCCGTTGGTCGTGCCCTTGTCGTAAGCGTCCAGGCACTTGTTGCCGTACACGACGAACTCCTTGCGGGAGGTGTACGTCCAGGCCTGGTTCTGGCCGCCGTTGCAGTCCCAGATCTCCGCCTGGGTGCCGTTGGTGACGGTGTTGTTGTAGACGTCGGCGCAGCGGCTGGACGCCTTGCCCACGAGAAGGGTGCCGTTGGTCCCGGGTATCGGGCTCACCGCGATCGAACCGAGCGTCGGGAGGGAACTCCCGGTGAACGTGAGGGAGTTGGCCGACCCCTTGCTCAGGTCGACCTGGACCGAGACGGTGCCCTGCGAGGATCCGGTCGGCGGGAAGGAGACCGTCGTGGCGGTCTGGCTGTTCACCTGGAGCGTGCCGGTGACGGCGGTGGAGCCGGTGTTGGTGTAGGCGACGTCGACGACGTCCAGGCCGGTACTCGCGGCGCTCACGCCGGTGTACTTACCGGTGGAGGAGGCGCTGTAGCCGGTGCTCGTCGCCTCGGTGCCGCCGCTGACCTTGAGCATCACGGAGCCGCCGGCCGGGACGCTCGCGGTGTAACCGGTGCCGTACGAGCCGAGGTTGGACTGCGCCCACAGGTCGCGGACCGTCGCGGAGGCGCTGGTCAGGCCGAGGTCGGACCAGCGGGCGGTGATGTTCGCCGCCGAGGAGGTGCGGTTGAGCAGCACGACCGCGCGGTTGCCGGTGCCGGAGAGGACCTTGCTGTAGACCTGGAGACCGGTGGTGTCCTCGGCGACCTTCACGCCCTGGAGGCCGCGCGCGTCCTGGTCGACGGCGATGACGTCGGAGTTCTTGAGGATGGCGGCGGTCTCACCGGTCATGGTGGTGAGGTCGTTGCCGGCCAGCAGCGGGGCGCCGGAGATCGCCCACAGGGCCATGTGGGTGCGGTTCTGGGCCGCCGTGAGTCCGGTCATGCCGACGGTCAGCATGTCGGGGTCGTTGTAGTAGCCCGTGTGCTGCGCCGCCGGGTGCAGGGCCTGGTCGAAGTTGGACAGTACGGCGGACTGGGAGGCCGTACCGCCGTAGTAGTAGATGTCCGTGCTGGTGCGCCACATGGGGGCGAGGCCGGTCGCCCAGTTCCAGGTGTTCTGGTAGCCCCAGTTGCAGATGGACAGGGTCAGCGGGCGGCCGGTGGTGGCGGCGGCCGTGGTGACGGCCGAGCTGATCGACTTGTAGGTGGTGGCCGCGTCCAGGCCCTCGGCGTCACCGCCGCACCAGTCGACCTTCACGAAGTCGAAGCCCCACTTCGAGAACTGGAGCATGTCCTGGGCGTAGTGCCCCTCGCTGCCCGTGTCGGCGGCGGCGGGACGGCCGGTCGGGTAGTAGTAGCCGCAGCCGTTGTAGCCGGCGTCGGTGTAGATGCCGGCCTTCAGGCCCTTGCTGTGGATGTAGTCGGCGATGGCGCTCATGCCGCCGGGCCACTCGCCGGTGTCGACGGTGATGTTGCCGTCGCTGTCGCGGGTGCCCTGCCACCAGCCCTCGTCGATGTTGATGTACTTGTAGCCGGCGGCCGGCAGTCCGGCCGCGACGAACGCGTCGACCTGCGCCTTGATGACGTCGTAGTCGATCTTCGCGGCGAAGCTGTTCCAGGAGGCCCAGCCCATCGGGGCGGCGGGCACCGGGACCTGGGAGACCGTCGCCGCCCGAGCCGGACCCGGCGTGACGAAGAGGAGCGCGGCGGCGGCTGCGAGGGCCAGGGCGAGGGTGCGTACGACAGCGGCCCGAAGGTGTCGTACGAGACCGCTGCCGGTCGATCGGGGCGGGGGGTACATGCGGCTCCTCCACAGGGGGTGCAGGGGTGTGCGGGGGGG
>NZ_LBMU02000057.1 GCF_001005085.2 Streptomyces humi | reverse complement strand
GTCCTGATCGCCTGGTCGTTCTGGTCCTCGGCGCGCCGCAACCGCGCGGACGCCGCGGCGGAGCACGAGGACCTGCCGGCCGGGAAGCCCGGAGTCTCCTCCGTCCCCTGAACCCCGCCCGGCCGGACGCGCCCGAGGGCCCCCTGCGGGCCGCTCGGGCCAAAGTTCAGCGCGCCGGTCGTACGCGGACGGGCAGGAAGGCCCAGGAGCGCAGGGTGTTGTTCAGGTGTCGTCTCGGTTCCCCGCAGAGTTCGATCCGTTCCACGCGGCGGGCGAGCGCGGTCAGCAGGCTCTCCGCCTCGAGACGGGCGACGTGCTGACCGACGCACTGGTGGATGCCCATCCCGAACCCCACATGACCGGAGGGGTCGCGGCCGAGGTCGAACCGGTCCGCGTCGTCCCAGCGGTCCGGGTCCCGGTTGGCCGACCCGAGGAACATGAGGATCTTCGAGCCTTCCGGAACGACCGTGCCGGCGACGTCGATGTCGGCGGTCGCCGTGCGGAAGAAGGTCTGTACCGGCGACTGCCACCGCACCGCCTCGTCGAACGCGACGCGGGCGAGTTCCGGACGCTCCCGCAGTCGCTGCCACTCCTCGGGATGGGTGGCGAAGGCGTACAGGGCGGCGGCCAGGCCGTGGACGGTGGTGTCGACCCCCGCCGTCAGCAGGGAACGTACGACCCGGGGCGCCTGGTCGTGGGTGAGGTCGCCGCGGTCGGCCGCGGCCCAGATCCGGGCGCCGAAGCCGTTCTCGTCGAGTGCCTCGCGCCGGCACCGCGCGTCGACCCATGCCGACAGCTCGGCGACCCGGGGGGCGTCGGCGGTCACCAGGTCGTTGCGCGGGCCGAAGGCGTTGAAGGCCATGTTGCCGTAGGGGAGAAGGTTCTCCCGTCCGTCCGGCCCGAGACCGACGGCGTCGGGGAAGACCTTCAGGGGAAAGGCCGCCGCCAGTGTCGCGAAGGCGTCGAACTCCTCCTCCTGCTCAGCCAGTACGGCGTCCACGAGTTCCTCGGCGGTCGATTGCCACTTCTCGCGCAGGCGGCGGAGGGCGGGTGGCGCGAGGACGTCCCGCAGGACGCTTCGCGGAGCGTCGTGATGCGGCGGGTCGGCCTCCAGGAGGAGGCTCGGCGGGCGCCACGGTGTCTCGTGCCGGAAGTTCGCCAGTCCTACGCCGGCTCCGGACCGGAAGTTCTGCCAGTCGACGAGAGCCGCGCGCACCTCGCGGTGGCGAGCGAGGGCGTGGACGTCGTAGCGCCTGAGGTGGACGACCGGACCGGCGGCGCGCAGCGCGCGGTGCAAGGGTCCGGGGTGGAGCAGGTGTTCGGGGGCGAAGGGATCGGCGTCACCGACGACTGACGTTGCGGGGACGTGCGTCGTTCCGGTCATGGCGGCTCCTGGGGTGTCGTGGCTCGGGCTCACAGGTCCGGTCCGTAGCGGAATCGGCTCACAGGTCCAGGACGAGGCGGTCCCCGCAGGAACGGGACACGCAGGGCAGCATGCAGTCACCGGCGGCCCGCTCGTGGTCGCCGAGGACCGAGTCGCGATGGTCGGGGGTGCCGTCCAGGACCGGGGTGAGGCACGTGCCGCAGGTGCCCTGCTCGCAGGAGGACAGGACGTCGGCACCGGCCTGGCGGACGGCCTGGAGCACGGACGTGTCCGCGGAAACGGTCACGGTGACCCGGCTGCGACGCAGTTCGACTTCGAAGGGGGTCTGCCGCACGGGAGCCGAGTCGGCGGCGGTGAAGCGCTCGGTGCGCAGGTCGTGGGCCGGCCAGTCGCCGCACGACCGCGCCACCGCTGCGAGCAGGGGGGCCGGCCCGCAGCAGTAGACCTTCGTGCCGGGGAAGTGCCTGTTCAGCCAGGCGTCGAGGTCCAGCAGCCCGCGCTCGTCCTGCGGAACGATGTCGACGCGGTCCCCGTACGCGGCTGACAACTCGTCGAGGAACGCCATCGTCGCCCGGGTACGGCCGCCGTAGAGGAGGCGCCAGTCGATGTCCGTCTGTGCGGCCTGACGGACCATCGGCAGCAGGGGGGTGATGCCGATGCCGCCCGCGATGAACACGTACCGCTCCGCCGGTGCCAGCGTGAAGTGGTTGCGCGGGCCGCCGACGCCGACGAGGTCGCCGGGTGCGAGCCGGTCGTGGACGTAGGCCGAGCCCCCTCGGCCGGCCGGCTCGCGCAGGACCGCGATCCGGTAGGTGTGGGCGTCCCAGCGGTCGCCGCACAGCGAGTACTGACGACTCGTTCCGTCGGGGAGGACCAGATCGATGTGCGAGCCGGGCGTCCAGTCCGGCAGACGTCCGTCGTCGGGACGGGCGAGGACGAGCGAGACGACGCCGTCGGCGACGACCTCCTTGGCTCTGACCGTCAGGGTCACGGTCCCGGCGGTCTGGATCCGGCGGCTCTGGGCCAGGCTGTGTACGACCACGTTGTCGCCTCCTGTCTGGATTGCAGGAAGGATGCGGGTCACGCCGGTCGTGCCGCGACGTCACTCTCACTCAGTGAGAGGGAAGTTCACCGGGATGGTCGTGGCCGCGTTGCGCACCTGCCGCGTGGCGCCCGGCGGGGCGGTTGATCCCGCCCGCGCCGAGCGCGCGGGAGATGCCGACGGCGGCGGTCCGAACGACGGGGACGACCTGCCGGGCCGCCGGTCCGTCGGGCACGATCACCGCCAGGGCGGCCACCACCGCGCCGTCGCTGCCACGCACCGGGGCGGCGATACCGAGGGCGTCGGCGTGCAGGTAGCCGGGACAGTACGCGTACCCCTGCCGACGGATCCCGGCCAGGAGTGTGCGAACGGCGCTGGGTGTCGCCGGAGTGCACGGCGTGTACGCGGGCAGCGGACCTTCCAGGACACGCTGTCGGAGTTCAGCCGGACCGTGCGCCAGCAGGACGAGGCCGCTCGAGGAGACGTGGAGGGGCAACCGTCCCGCGATCCGGGTGTAGTTGATCACCGCGTCGGATGACGACAGGCGCTCCAGGAACAGCACGTCGGTACCGTCGAGCACGCCCAGCTGCACGTGGTGGCCGACCACGTCGTGCACGCCCTCCATGAAGGGCATGGCCGCGTTGCGCAAGGTGAGAGCGGGCGACGCCCGGGTCACCAGTTCCCACAGGCGGACGCCGATCCGGACCCCGCGGTCCTCGTCCCGCCGGAGGAAGCCGTGCGCGACCAGTTCGGCGACCAGGCGGGAGGCCGTGGGAAGCGGCAACTCCGCCCGCCGGGCGATCTCCGAAACCGTGAGGACGGGGTGGTCCTGGCTGAACGCCTCCAGGATCCGAGCGGCACGGGACAGCACCGACTCGTGGTGAGGCTTCGTCATACCCACAGTCTCCCCGGCCGTCGTCGCGGCAGCCCGTCGACCCGGCAGCCCGTCGACCCCGGCACGCCCCGCCGCGTCGGCTGACCCTCGGTGCCACTCCCGGCATCGGTCATGCGGCGGGCGCGATGCCGCCGACCTCGCGGTGCAGCCAGTCGGCGACGGCACCGAGGGCGTAGTCGTTGAACGAGCCCGTGCCGCCGCGACCCGCTCGCCGCTGTCGACCCGTCCGGTCCACTCGTACTGGTCGTTCTCGTGCCCCGGCTCGGGTTCGTGGGCGGTCTGCGCGCCTGACGGGTATTCCCAGCTCAGGCGCCCTTTTTCCTGCCTAGAAGAAGCCCAGCTTGCGCGGCGAGTACGACACGAGGAGATTCTTCGTCTGCTGATAGTGCTCCAGCATCATCTTGTGTGTCTCGCGGCCGATTCCCGACTGCTTGTAGCCGCCGAACGCGGCGTGCGCCGGGTAGGCGTGGTAGCAGTTCGTCCAGACCCGGCCCGCCTGGATCGCGCGGCCGGCGCGGTACGCGGTGTTGATGTCGCGGGTCCAGACGCCCGCACCGAGGCCGTACAGCGTGTCGTTGGCGATCTTCAGCGCGTCGTCGAAGTCGTCGAAGGAGGTCACCGAGACGACCGGGCCGAAGATCTCCTCCTGGAAGATCCGCATCCGGTTGTCGCCCTCGAAGATGGTCGGCTGGACGTAGTAGCCGCCCTTCAACTCACCGTCGTGTTCGATGCGTTCGCCGCCGGTGAGGATCTTCGCACCCTCCTGCCGGCCGATGTCCAGGTAGGAGAGGATCTTCTCCAGCTGGTCGTTGGAGGCCTGCGCGCCGATCATCGTGTCGGTGTCCAGGGGGTGGCCCGGCTTGATGAGGCGGGTGCGGACGACCGCCGCCTCCATGAACTCGGCGTAGTTGCCGCGCTGGACGAGCGCCCGGGACGGGCAGGTGCACACCTCGCCCTGGTTGAGCGCGAACATCGTGAACCCTTCGAGGGCCTTGTCGCGGAAGTCGTCGTCGTGCGCCCAGACGTCGTCGAAGAAGATGTTCGGGGACTTGCCGCCCAGTTCGAGCGTGACCGGTTTGATGTTCTCCGAGGCGTACTGCATGATCAGCCGCCCGGTGGTGGTCTCCCCGGTGAAGGCGACCTTCGCCACCCGCGGGCTGGACGCCAGCGGCTTGCCCGCCTCCACGCCGAAGCCGTTGACGATGTTCACCACGCCGGGCGGCAGCAGGTCCGCGATCAGGCTCATCCAGTAGTGGATGGAGGCGGGGGTCTGCTCGGCCGGCTTGATGACGACCGCGTTGCCGGCGGCGAGGGCCGGCGCCAGCTTCCAGGTCGCCATCAGGATCGGGAAGTTCCACGGGATGATCTGTGCGACGACCCCCAGCGGTTCGTGGAAGTGGTACGCCACGGTGTCGTCGTCGACCTCGCCCAGCGAACCCTCCTGCGCGCGGATCGCCCCCGCGAAGTAGCGGAAGTGGTCGATGGCGAGGGGGATGTCGGCGGCCAGCGTCTCACGCACCGGCTTGCCGTTCTCCCAGCTCTCGGCGACCGCGAGCGGTTCGAGGTAGGCCTCCATCCGGTCGGCGATCTTCAGCAGGATGTCGGAACGCTCCGTCACCGAGGCCCGGCCCCAGCCCGGCGCCGCCGCGTGCGCCGCGTCCAGGGCCCGCTCCACGTCCTCGGCGGTGCCCCGCGCGATCTCGGTGAACGGCTGCCCGTTCACCGGCGACGGGTTCTCGAAGTACTGCCCCCGGGCCGGCGGCACGTACTCGCCGCCGATGAAGTGGTCGTAGCGCGCCTGGTAGGAGACGATCGCGCCCTCGGTGCCGGGCGCCGCGTAACGGGTCATGCTGGCCTGCCTCCTCGCAGCTGCGCTGCCCGCCGTTGGGCAGCTTCCGGCGCGCAGGCTACGGAGCCGGACGTTGCGCCCACGTTGCGTCGCAGGTCAGCGCGCCGGAGCCAGCAACTCCGCCTCCAGGCAGGCCAGTCGGGACCGTACGACGGCGGTCGGCCGCAGCGCCGCGAGCGCCCGCCACACCTGGAGGTCCTCCTCGCCCCACGGCGTGTGCGCCCACTGCGCCAGCAGGTCCGGGTCGCGGCGCGCGATCAGCGCCGACCGCAGCGCGTCCGCCAGCCGCTGCCGCAGCCGCACCACCGCGGGGGCCTGCGAACCCGGCAGCAGCGGTCCCGGATACGCCGCCAGCGCCGCCGTCACGGCTCCCGTCTCCAGGCGCCGTTCCACCACGGCCGCGTCCGACTCGACCGGAACGGTCAGCCGGTACGGCCGGGAGGCGAGCAGCCCGGGTCCCAACAGTCTGCGCAGCCGCGCCAGTTCCGCTCGGAGCGTCACCGGTGGCACCGACTCGTCCTCGTACAGCGCGCAGAGCAACTCGTCGCCGGTCAGGCCCTCCGGGTGCCGCGACAGCAGCACCAGCAGCTCGCTGTGGCGCCGGCCGAGCCGCAGCCGCCGCCCGTCCAGGCGGAGTTCCGCCTCGTCACGGCCGAGCCCGGTCAGCGCGGGCGCCTCGTCGGCGGGCGTCGGCGGATCGAGCAGCGCGAGCTGCGACTCCGCGGCCCGTGCCACCGCCTGGACGAAGCCGAGGCTGTGCGGGTGCGCCAGCCGGTCGCCGCCCGTGATGTCGACGGCACCCAGCACCCGTCCGGTCCGCGGATCGTGCACCGGTGCCGCCGCGCAGGTCCACGGCTGCACCCGGCGGATGAAGTGCTCCGCCGCGAACACCTGCACCGGCCGGTCCACCGCCACCGCCGTGCCCGGCGCGTTGGTGCCGACCGCGGCCTCCGACCAGCGCGCGCCGGGCACGAAGTTCATCAGGTCCGCCCGCCGCCGGGTCGCCGGATGCCCCTCGACCCACAGCAGTCTGCCGTCCGCGTCGCACACCGCCAGCAGGTGTTCGCCGTCCGCCGCGAACGTCCCCATCAGCTCCCGGAACAACGGCATCACCCTGGCGAGCGGATGCTCCGCCCGGTAGCTCCCCAGGTCGCCGTCCATCAGCTCCACGTGCGCCGTTCCGTCCGGCCCCACCCCGGCCCGCGCCGAGCGCCGCCACGACTCGGCCACCACGGACCGCACCGGGCGCGGCACGGTACCCACCGTGGTGAACGTCTCATGCGCCCGGCGCAGCACCCGGACGCGCTCGGCAGGGTCGGCCCCCGGTTCCAGGGCCACCCACGGATCGGACAACTCTGCCTCCCCGAACGGCGATGCGGCTGGGGACATCGTCACTCGGGGTGTTCGCGCCGACAACCGTTTCGACCGCCCTCGATCGGAGGAACCGTCCCGGCTCCCGGAAACCACCGTCACTCCGGACGACCGCCGTCACTCCGAGGACACGTCGACCAGCTTCATGTACCGGGTCCAGTCCCAGTGACTGCCCGGATCCGTGTGATCGGTCCCCGGCACCTCGACGTGGCCGATCACATGCTCCCGGTCCTTCGGGATGCCGTACCGGTCGCAGATCGACGCCGTCAGCCGCGCCGACTCCGTGTAGAGGGCGTCGGTGAAGTACTCCGGTCTCTCCACCCAGCCCTCGTGCTCGATGCCGATGCTCCGCGTGTTGTAGTCCCAGTTCCCCGCGTGCCAGGCGATGTCGGTCTCCCGCACGCACTGCGCGACATGGCCGTCCAGGGAGCGCACCAGATAGTGCGCGGACACCCGCTTCTTCGGGTTCGCGAAAATGCCCAGGGTGCCGGCGTAGGCCTGCTGCGTGACATGGATGATCACCCGGTCGATCCGGTACTCGTCAGGGCGCAGCGCCGCCGTGCGGTTGTCGCTGCTCGCGGCCTGCCACTCCGCCGTCGGGTAGTCGACGACCCCGGTCCGCGCGTCCGCGCGGGTCTCGGAGAGCAGCGCGTACGGGACGACGGCGAGGGCCGCGCCCCTCAGGAGCCGCCGTCTGCTGGGGAGCGGTCGTGGCCGGTCCATGGGTGCCTTTCGGAAGTGTGCGCGAGGCACGAGGAGTCGAGGGCGACGGTCAGCGGCGCAGGGCCGCGGCCGTCTCGCGCAGCCGCGCGTGCAGTCCGCGGTAAGTCTCGCGCGCGGGCAGCCACTCCTTGCGGAGCTTGGCCACACAGGTGTAGTTGGTGTCGCACACGTTGGCCAGCGGCGATTCCACCGTCTGGGTCAGGTACTGGTACGCGTCGAGCTCGCCGAAGCCGTAGTCGCGCACCAGCCACTGCACCAGGTCGAGCTGCGATATCCGGAAGGCGTCCTCCAGCGGGCGCGCCGACCCCGTGGAGACGATGTGCGTGTCCGACTCCAGCCGGGGCCAGGCGGTGGTGATCCCCTTCAGCAGTTCGACGATCACGACGGTGTTCATCGCGCACTCCACGGCCACCCCGCAGGTCTCGCCCTCGCCCTGCCGGGCGTGCCCGTCACCTAGGCTGAGCAGCGCGCCCTCCACGTTGACCCCGAGGTAGCAGGTGACACCGGCGCGCATCTCGGGGGTGTCCATGTTGCCGCCGTGGGCGTCGGGCACGAGGGCCGAGCGCACCTCCAGGTTGGTGGGGGCCACACCGACCGTGCCGTGCATCGGGTCCAGGGGCAGCTCCAGCTCGATGTCGCCTTCGTGCGCCCGGAACAGAGCCGTGCGCCGTGCGCGGTCCAGCTGCCAGATCCACACCTTCTCCGGCAGCGGCGGCTGAAGGGTCGCCGTGGCGTGCGTGGAGGTCAGCGCGCCGAAGAGCGGGACCGTCGTGGACGCCGCCCAGTCCCGGGCCGGTTCGATCGACACGAAGTGCACGGCGACGGTGTCGCCCGGCTCCGCGCCCTCGATGTGGAAGGGGCCGGTCTGCGGGTTCAGGAACGGGAACTCGCACACCTCGGACACCAGGTCCTTCTCGGACCGCACCCGTCCCGCGAAGCAGTCCTCCGTGTACAGGTCGAGGACCGTGCCGGGCGTGATCCGCGCGACCGGCGGGGCCCCGCCGAACGTCCACGCGTAGTCGCCCGGCCCGGGACGGACGGTGAGGATGCGAGGCTCGGTCATCGTGGTACGGCTCCGTTCTGCGGGTCGCCGGAATGGGGCTGGTCCACCTCTGCCGACATACGTCCTCCCCCTCCTGACGTGCGTGTTTCCACCGATCCGGCGGATGTCTCGCGTGAATCACGGTACGGCGCCGGAGGGTTGGGCAGAAGAGCGCCCGACGGTTCCGTGGACGGCACGGGTGTTGTGGAAAACCTCGCCACACGAACGGGTGAGGCGACCAGGTGAAGGCGACCAGGTGAAGGCGAGCGGCGGCAGGCGGCCGGCGCCTCAGCCGGGCGCGCCCTCGCGAAGACAGGCGAACGTACCCGCGTTCGCCGCCGAGTGCAGGGCGCGGAGCGTCGGCAGCGGCGCCGCGAGCGGCAGGTCCGTCGACTCCGCCACGGGAACCAGCGCGTACCGGTCGTGCTCGTCGCTCAGCCGTACCTCCGTCCCGTCGGTGAAGAGCCCGCCGTGGAAGAAACAGTCCAGAACCGGTCCGGTGCCGAGCACGTCCGCACGGTGGTCGATGCCGATCAGCCGGGGCGTCGGACCGAGGGCGATACCGGTCTCCTCCAGCATCTCCCGCCGCGCCGCCGTCCAGGGATCCTCACCGTGGTCCAGCATCCCGCCGGGCAGCCACCACCTGCCCGACCACGGCTGACCGGGACCGTAGCGCAGCAGCAGGACGCGGTCGCGTTCGTCCGGCATGACCACGCACGAGGCGATGAGTGCCTGCGGCTGGGTCCTGATCCATTCCGCGCGGGGAACCCACTCGGCCACGCGCACCTCCCCGGAGTCCGACGGAACCTCAGAGGTGACTCCCCACGGCGTGGTGATCGTGAACCACCCGCACGATGGACACGGTCGTCGGGGCCGTGGCCGTCTCAGACCCGTTCCGCCACCGTCGCCGGATCGTCCAGGACGGCCCGGACCACCGAGTGGGCCGCACCCAGCAGCGGCCCTTCGGGGCCCAGACGGGAGACGGAGACCGGGCAGACGGGGCCGGTCGTGCGGTCGGACAGTTCGGCTTCCAGCGCCGGCAGGAGCCACGGCGCGAGACCGGACAAGGCGCCGCCCAGCACCACCGACTCGGGGTCGAGCAGGTTCACCGCGCCGGTCAGGGCGATACCGAGGGCCGTCCCGGCGTCGTACAGGGCGCGCCGTACCCCTGCGTGGTCCTCGCCCGCCCGCCGCGCGAGCAGACCCACCGCGTCCTCGCGGGACTCGAGGCCCGCCGCGCGCAGCACCGCCTCCTCACCGGCGTACTGCTCCAGGCAGCCGCGTCCGCCGCAGGCACAGCGCGGTCCGTCGGGGCGGACCGGCACATGGCCGAGTTCGCCCGCGAAACCGCGCTTGCCGCGCAGCAGCTGACCGTCCACGACGACGGCGGCGCCGATACCGATCTCCGCGGACACGTGCAGGAAGTCCCGTGGCGTGGCGTCCCCGAGCCACAGTTCGGCCAGCGCGCCGAAGTTGGCCTCGTTGTCCACCGTCAGCGGGAGCCCCGCGGGCAGCAGCACGCCGAGATCGGTGTCGTGCCAGTCGAGGTTCGGGGCGTGCGCGACGGTGCGCCCGTCACGGGCGACCAGGCCGGGAACGGCGACCGCGAGACCGGCCGGCCACAGCCCCTCAAGCTCCGCCTCCGTCACCACCTGCCGGACCAGCGTGGTCAGTTCCCCGACCACCGGACGCGGGTCCCGGCCCCGGTTCGTGCCGTGCCGCTCGGCACGCGCGCGTACCTCGCCGCGCAGATCCACCGCGCACACGGCGAGGTGGTCGACACCGACCTCCGCGCCGATTCCGGCCGGGCCGCGCCCGCTCACCGCCAGGGCCGAGCCGGGCCGCCCCACCCGGCTGGGCCGCTCGGGGCCCAGTTCCTCCAGGAGCCCCCAGCGGATCAGCTCGTCCACCAGGGTGGACACCGCCGCCCTGGTCAGCCCGATGCGCGAGGCGACCGCGGCCCGCGACAGCGAGCCCTCGGCACTGACCGCGTGCATCACGCGCGCGAGATTGCGCCGGCGCATGCCCTGCTGGGTGTCCGGCAGGGCACGGCCGGTCGCCGTGGAACGGGCCTCGTGCAGCGGTGCGGTCATGCCTCCATCGATCCTCTGGACTCCGTGGGCAGGTCCGGGCAGGTCAGCGGTCCTGAGGCGTCCGCTCCAGCAGCGGGGCCGCGTCGGAGAGTACCCCGGAGATCCTGCTCAGCGTCGCGTCGTCCCGCTCCACCGCGTCCAGCACCGGGCCCGCCGCCGTGTGCCAGCGCCGCGCCACCGCCGCCGGGTCCTCGCCGGTCAGCAGTCCGGCCGCCTGTGCCGCCGCGCCCAGGGCGACCAGTTCCTTCGCCTCCGGGACCTGCACCGGGCGGCCCGACAGCCGCCGTACCGTCTCCTGCCAGGCGCGGCCGCGGGCGCCGCCGCCGATCAGCAGCAGCGGGGTGGTCCGGTCGGCGTCCGCGTCCAGGACCAGGTCCAGGGCGCCCAGCAGGGCGTGCACCGCGCCGTCGTAGGCGGCCTGGAGGAGCTGGCCGCCGGTGGTGTCGTGGCGCAGGCCGTGCAGCAGCCCGGAGGCGTTCGGCAGGTTCGGGGTGCGCTCGCCGTCCAGGTAGGGGAGCAGGGTCACCGAGGTGCCCGGCTCGACGGCCTCCCGGTCCAGACCGAGCAGCGCCGCGACCCGGTCGACGGCGAGGGTGCAGTTCAGCGTGCAGGCGAGGGGCAGCCAGTCGCCGTGTGCGTCGGCGAAGCCCGCCACCGTGCCGGTCGGGTCGGCGGGACGGTGCTTCGACACGGCGTACACCGTGCCGGAGGTGCCGAGGCTCAGCACGGCGGTGCCGGGACGCAGCCCGAGCCCCAGTGCCGCCGCCGCGTTGTCGCCGGTTCCGGGGGCCACCAGGGTGCCCTTGGAGAACGGCAGGTCGTGGCTGTCGCGGACGGTGCCCGCGACCTCGCCCGGCCGGACCACCCGGGGCAGGAACGCCGGATCCAGCCCCACGTGCGCGAGCGTCTCCGCGTCGTACGCCTCGGTCGCCGACGCCCACCAGCCGGTGCCGGACGCGTCACCGCGATCGGTCGTGCCCTGCCCGGTCAGCCGCTCGGTGAGGTAGTCGTGGGGAAGCCGTACGGCCCTGGTCGCCCGCACCGCCTCCGGTTCGTGCTCCGCCAGCCAGGCCCACTTGGTGACCGTGAACGACGCGCCCGGCACACTGCCGGTGCGCTCCGCCCAGGCCTTCGGGCCGCCCAGCTCCTCGATGAGCCGCCGCGCCTGGGGCGCGGAACGGACGTCGTTCCACAGCAGAGCGGGCCGCACCGGCTCGCCCCGCTCGTCCAGCGTGACCAGACCGTGCTGCTGCCCGCCGATCGACACGGCCGCCGCCTCGTGCGCCGCGTCCCCGCACTGGCGCAGCGCCTCGCACAGCGCGTCCCACCACTGGCGCGGATCACTCTCCCGGCCCGCTCCCGAGGAGACGGTGTGCGGCGCCTGGCCGCTCGCCACGACCTGTCCGGTGGACACGTCGACCACCAGCGCCTTGGTGGACTGGGTGGACGTGTCCACGCCGACGACGAGCGGACCCTCGGCTGCTGACATCGGGCTCTCCCTTTTTCCGCGCCTAGCGACTTGCCTGACCTGCGGTTTTCCTGGTTCACCGGGGTGTCGCGACCCGGTTTTCATCCCTTGGGGACAGGGTGACCCTTCCCAGGGATGCGTCGGCATACTAATTTGTAAACGGCCATGACGAAATAGTCGGCCCGACAATCGTGCCGACCGCCGTCGAGCACACCCATCAAGCACAGGCATCAAGCAAGGAGCCGCGGCATGAGCTTCCAGCCCACCCCCGAGGACAGGTTCACCTTCGGCCTGTGGACCGTCGGCTGGCAGGGAAGGGACCCGTTCGGCGACGCCACCCGTCGCGCCCTCGACCCGGTCGAGACCGTGCAGCGCCTGTCCGAACTGGGCGCCTACGGTGTGACGTTCCACGACGACGACCTGATCCCGTTCGGGTCCTCCGACACCGAGCGCGAATCGCACATCAAGCGCTTCCGCCAGGCCCTCGACGCGACCGGCATGACGGTCCCGATGGCCACCACCAACCTCTTCACGCACCCGGTCTTCAAGGACGGCGCGTTCACCGCGAACGACCGTGACGTCCGCCGCTACGCGCTGCGCAAGACCATCCGCAACATCGACCTGGCCGCGGAGCTGGGCGCCAAGACCTACGTCGCCTGGGGCGGCCGCGAGGGCGCCGAGTCCGGCGCCGCCAAGGACGTGCGGGTCGCCCTCGACCGGATGAAGGAGGCCTTCGACCTCCTCGGCGAGTACGTCACCTCCCAGGGCTACGACCTGCGCTTCGCCATCGAGCCCAAGCCGAACGAGCCGCGCGGCGACATCCTGCTCCCCACCGTCGGCCACGCCCTCGCGTTCATCGAGCGCCTGGAGCGTCCCGAGCTGTACGGCGTCAACCCCGAGGTGGGCCACGAGCAGATGGCCGGCCTGAACTTCCCGCACGGCATCGCGCAGGCCCTGTGGGCGGGCAAGCTCTTCCACATCGACCTCAACGGCCAGTCCGGCATCAAGTACGACCAGGACCTGCGCTTCGGCGCCGGCGACCTGCGCGCCGCCTTCTGGCTGGTCGACCTCCTGGAGAGCGCCGGTTACGCGGGGCCGAAGCACTTCGACTTCAAGCCGCCGCGGACCGAGGACCTCGACGGCGTGTGGGCGTCGGCCGCCGGCTGCATGCGGAACTACCTCATCCTCAAGGAGCGCGCGGCCGCCTTCCGTGCCGACCCGGCGGTCCAGGAGGCCCTGCGCGCCTCCCGGCTGGACCAGCTGGCCCTGCCGACGGCCGCGGACGGTCTTCAGGCACTCCTCGCCGACAGCTCGGCCTTCGAGGAGTTCGACGCGGAGGCGGTCGCCGCGCGCGGCATGGCCTTCGAGCAGCTCGACCAGCTGGCGATGGACCACCTGCTGGGCGCCCGCGGCTGACGCCGGTACGCGCGCGTGCGGGCCGTTTCGCGAGGAACGCCCGCACGCGCGCGTGTCGTTCTGTGCTCCCGCCGGACCGCTTCTCGCGGGAAATGCTCCGGAATCGTACGGTCCACGGTATGAGTCCGTGTCAACTGCCGTGTGGGGCTCGCGCGATGACCGGTACGGGGTGACTCTTGGCGGTATGGCCATGCCACCCGTACCGCCACGTCCCCCGGGCCCGCCGGAGCCCACGCCACCCCCGTACGGTGACGACGACCCGCCTTCGTACGGTGACGACGACCCGCCTTCGTACGGTGACGACGACCCGCCTTCGTACGGTGACGGCGGCCCTTCTTCGTACGGTGACGGCGGCCCTTCTTCGTACGGGAGTTACGGGCCGTCGGCCGGCGGGAGCTACGGTCCGCCGTACGGGAGTCAGGACCCGCCGTACGGGAGTCACGAGCCGCCGTACGGGAGTCACGAGCCGCGTACCGCGGTCGGCTGGACGTCGTCGCGTCCGCCCGAGCCGCCGCCCCGCAGGCGCAGGGGTCCGCTGTTCGCCGTGCTGGTCGTGCTGGTGGCCGCCGTGGCGGTCGCCGTCGTCGTCCTGATGGCGTCCGGCGGCGACGGTTCACCCGGCGGGAAACCCACCACGAGCAGCCCGGGCACCTCGGGCCCGGCCCGGCCCTCCTTCAGCCTGCCCACGGAGCTGCCCAGCAGCCTGCCGTCGCGGCTGCCGAGCGAACTCCCCTCACAGTGGCCGTCGAACCTGCCGAGCGGACTGCCGAGCGACCTGGAGTCGATACTGCCCTCACTGCTGGGCTGACTACAGCCCCTTGGGCAGCCGGACGTACACCAGGGTCGTCTCGATGCCGCTGTCGACGAGGCGGCCCTGCGCGTCGAACGCGCCCGCGCCGTCCGTCATCCCGAAGTCGTTGTCGTTGATGAGGGCAAGTGTGTCGTGGTCCACGCGCGCGATGCCCTCGATCTTCAGGGGCACCCCGGGCACCGTGTTCAGGTCCACCAGCAGACGCTTGCCGAGCACCGGGACACCGGCCGCGGCGGGGTCGTCCAGCTGCTCCAGCGACGGATAGGTGGTGTCGTCGTCGTAGGCGCCGCCGAGGATGTCCGACCGGCGGTCCAGCTTCACCACCTCCAGACGCGCGGCCTTGTCGGTGCGCTCCTCGACCAGCAGGCGGTCGCCGCCGACCGCCACGATCGACGAGATCTTCAGCTCGGACGTGTCGTCCTCGCTCGGGTCCACCACGTTCACCGGGTCGAAGCGGTAGGCGTACTCGGCGGTGACCGCCTTCTTGCGCGGGGAGAACCGCAGCAGACGGGTCGTGCGGGAGGCGTCCCCGGCGTCCCCGTCGGGCAGCGAGAGCGGGCTCTGCAACGCCATCACGAGGTCTCCGCCGGGGAGCAGGGCCAGACCCTCGAATCCACGGTTGACCTTCCGGTGCAGGAAGACCGACGGCAGCGCCTCCACCACCGGGTAGTCGGCACCGGTGAGGTCCAGCCCCTCGGGCACGTAGCGGGTGAGCACCTTCCCGCGCGCGGAGACGTGGACCAGCGAGGGGCCGTACTCGTCGACGAGCCAGAAACTCCCGTCGTCCGCGCGGACGATACCCTCGGTGTCCAGGCCGTTCGGGTTGTACGACAGGGCGGTCCGCGCGTCGTAGGAGTACGGCGCCTCGTCCCGGCCCGCCTGGTTGGACAACCCGGTGACGGCCTTGCCCGACGAGGTGGTCACCGGTATCGCGTCGATCACGTCGACCCGGTCACCCGTGACCCGGACCTTCACGATCGCCGGGTCGAAACCGGGCACCGGGAAGGTCCGGCGCTTCTTGCCGTCGACCTTGATCTGGCCGTTGGGGCCGCGGTCGGTGACCGTCCAGTACTCGCCCTTGCGGCCGGCCGGGTAGATGTCGCTGCCGATGCCGCCGAGGTCGATGCCCCGGTCGTTGTCCACGCTGCCCCGTAGCAGCGCGTTGCTGAAGGTGCCGAGCGGGATGTCGCCGAGGGTGGCCGTGCGAACGACGTGCGCCGGTCCGGACGGTGTGGCGGTGGCCGTGCCCGCCGCCACGAGGGCGGCGGCCAGGGCCAGGGGCAGGCCCGTCGCGGCGAGGCGGTGGACGCGGCGGCTGCCGGTGGCGTGCGGGGACATCGGTCCTCCTGGTGGCAAGTTCATGGACAGCGGCCAGAGTTGGGCCTCACGGGGAACGCGGCGCGACCGGTCGGTGAACGGCGGGCGACCGCCACTCGGCGGATCACCGGTTCTCGGCCCACCGGCGGCGGACTGCCGGATTCCGCTCCCGCGCACCCCGTCTGCCGGTCTTCCGGCCGAGGCCTCCGTGGGGTGGGCGGAGGTCGCTACGCTGGGAACCAGACCACTTCACAACCTGTTCGACTCGTGTGGCTGCTGGTCACGTGCTCCTGGTCCGCGTGGGGCTCGGGTTCCTTCGACGGTCGGAGCCGTCCGGAGCCAGTAGGGGCGCGCGTCAGGGATGTCTCAGGGTCGCGGTCCGGAACCGTGCGAGGCGCGGGCCCGTTTTCAGAGCAGAGAGCGGCAAGGGCCGCGAAGGAGGCGACGCCGATGTCGAAGAACGCGAAGATCGCCGCAGGGGGTGTGGCGGTCGGGCTCATCCTGCTGATATGGCTGCCCTGGTGGGTGGCGTTCCTGATCGTGGTGGGCGTGCCGGTGGCCGCGTACCTCACGCTCGATCCCTCGCAGCGGCGCAGGCTGCGCCGGATCACGCGCAAGGAGATCGGCCGCTGAGCCGTGCGGCCGGGGCCGCGCTCCCGGCCTGCACGCCGGCCGGCCGGGAGCGTTCCGGGAGGTCTCAGAAGGGCCGCACGGCCATCTTGTCCAGGGCTTCCAGCAGACCGGGGAGTTCGGAACCCCGGCCGACGGGCAGCACCTCGCCCGGCTCCTCGTCGAGGAGCACGAACGCGATGTCGTCGGTGCGGGCCACCAGCGACCAGCCGGGGCCGTCGGCGCGCAGCGTGCGGGCGTCGCCCGGAGCGAAGGACGAGCGGACCCGGCCCAGCGGCGGGGGCGCGTCCACGTAGGCCCGCGCCTCGGCCAGTACGCGCCGGATGCCGAGATGACCCTTGGGGGCCGTCCCAGGGCCCTCCGGGGCCTTCGCCGGGGTCTCCTCGGCGGCCTGCGCGGCGCCGGCCGCGGGTGGCGGAAAGAAGTCCGCGCCGATCTGCTCCCGCCAGATCGCCCACTGCAAGGCGATCTCGTCCGCGCCCAGCCGCCGCTGTGCCGGGCCCCAAACACTGGTGTCCGGCGGTTTCAGCGCGGCCCGGTCCGCCACGTCCGGGGCGGGGTCGTGCGGCGCGGGCACGTTGGGGGCCGCCACGGCGACCGCGAGCGGCCACCCCGGCAGGGCCGCGACCACCGTGCGTTCGTCCGGCGAAAGGTCGTACTCCATGCCGCAGTCCCAGGACGCGATCGCGACGGCGACCAGCGAGACGTCGTCGATGACGACCGTCCAGCGGGCGCCCTCGCCGTCCTGGCCGAGCACCAGGCCGTAGCCGTCGGCGCGCGGCGCCAGCTCCAGAGCCGCGCAGGCCTCCGGATAGTCGTCGCCCAGCACGCTCGGAAACTGCGCCGGCGTCAGCAGCACCGCCGTGAGCACGTACAGCGCTTCGTCCGCGGCGTCGACGGCCTCCTCGTCGGTCCCGGCCATCCCTGCCTCCCCAGTGGTTCGTCCAACGGCGCGCACCCTAGTGCGACGGGAAGGCCGTTGTCACGACCGGCCCCACATGCGGAGCTGCTGTTTTCCACCGGGACCAGACGAAAACGACCTCGGTGGCACCGGTGGGTCAGGCGACCGGCAGTCCCAGGAGGTCGCGCGCCACCGTCCGCGGCGACTGGTCGCGCTCCCGGGCCAGCGCGACGACGGCCCGGCACGCCAGCTCGCTCACCCCGAACGACAGCGCCTCCGGCGACACCCAGCCGGACGCCTCCTCCAGCCGGTCCTGGTCGTCCTCCGCGCGGGCCGCGACATAGGTGGCCGCCGCCTCGAACAAGTTGTGCGCACGCCTTTCACGCCTTTCACGCCGCTGCGGCGCCCCGCCACCGTCGGTTCGTTCGGCGCCACGGAACCTGCCTGCGTACCTGCGGATCTGTTCGAACACGCGGACCACCTTCCCCCTGCCGGCTGTCGTCTCGGAACTAGGGTCATCCCCCGTCGAACATAGGGTTGAAGCCCCGATGACAGAAAAGGGCACCCGGGGGGCGTCTCGGCAGGCCTCGGCCTCGCGGGTGACGGCGGTGTCGCGCGGCCGGGCGCGGGCAATGGTCAGGATGCCCCGCCGGTACGGGGCGTGGCGGTGACGTCATCAAGGAGGGTGCTGTGCGACAGGCCGAGTTCGACGGCAGGGGGAGTCGCATCCGGTGGACGGAGACACCGGGGGAGGAACCCGCGCGGGTGTACGTCCACGGGCTCGGGGCGGCGTCCACGGTGTACCACGCGCACATCGCGGCACGCTCCGAACTGGTCGGCAGGCGCAGCCTCTTCGTGGATCTGCCCGGCCACGGCATCAGCGACCGGCCCGCGGGTTTCGGCTACACCCTGGAGGACCATGCCGACGCGCTGGCCGCGGCACTGGACGAGGCCGGTGTCACCGGCGCCGAGCTGATCGCGCACAGCATGGGCGGTTCCGTCGCCGTCGTGCTCGCCCACCGGCGACCGGAGCTGGTCTCGAAGCTGGTGCTCACCGAGGCGAACCTGGACGCGCATCCGCCGAAGTCCGCGGGCAGCCGTGTGATCGCCGCCTACGAGGAGAACGCGTTCGTCGACAGAGGCCACGCGCGCATGCTGGCCGCGGTCGGGCCGCTGTGGGCGGCGACCATGCGGCTCGCCGACCCGCGCGCACTGCACCGCAGCGCCGTGGGTCTCAGACGCGGCTCCGACCCGGTCATGCGCACCCTCCTGGAAGGGCTGGCGATCGACCGTGTCTACCTCCAGGGCGAGCTCAGCGGTGAACTGCCCGGCCGGGACCGCCTGGAGGCGTCCGGGGTGCGGGTCGTGACGGTGCCCGGCGCCGGGCACAACGTCATGTTCGACAACCCCGACGCCTTCGCCGCGGCCGTCGCGGGCTAGCCTTCGCGCACCGCCAGCGCCAGGAACCGGGCGTCCTCGTCCACGTACGAGGTCAGGCGCCAGCCCGCACCGGCCAGCAGCGGGCCGAGGCTGCCCTCCGCCCGCAGGTCGTCCGGCGTGATCTGCCGACCGTGGCGCGCCGCCAGGGCGGCCCTGCCGATGGGGTGGAACAGGGCGAGGACACCGCCTGGGCGGACCACCCGCGCCAGCTCCCGCAGGTTCTCGGCGGGGCGCGGCAGATGGGCGACGAGGCCCGCGGCGAACACCGCGTCGAGGGAGCCCGACCGCACCGGCAGCGCGGCGACGTCGGCCAGCAGCAACCGCCCGTCACGGCCCCGGCCGGCCCGCACCGCGGCCTCCAGCATCGCCGGGGTCAGATCCACCCCGAGGACCGTGCCCGAGGGTCCCACGGCGGCACGCAGCGGCGGGAGGGCCCGTCCGGTGCCGCAGCCCGCGTCGAGCACCCGGTCGCCCTCGCGCAGCCCGAGAGCGGCGACGGCGGCGGTGTACGCGGGACCGTCGTCAGGAAACCTGCCGTCCCAGTCGGCCGCCCGCGCGGTGAAGAACTCCCGGACATGCGTGTGGTCATCGCTCATGCTCCGCATGATCCCTCACCGACACGGCGGACGACCCTGCGCGCACGTTCGAGCCGGACGCGATCGTTCCGGCGCATCTCTGCGTCATATTGCGGCACCTTTCGAACTGCGCCCCCTTTGTGCTCCCGTGCCCCCTAGCGTCCCTGAGCCATGGGACACCTGGACCACGCCACCTTCGGCTGGCTGACCCCCGTGCTGTCGTACGCCATGGCCTGCATAGGCGCCGCGCTGGGGCTGCGCTGCACCGTCCGCGCGCTCGGCAGCACCGGTCGGGCACGCCGCAACTGGCTGTTCACCGCGGCCTCCGCGATCGGCACCGGCATCTGGACCATGCACTTCGTGGCCATGCTCGGCTTCGGCGTCAGCGGCACGGACATCCGCTACGACGTGCCGCTGACCATCCTCAGCCTGGTCGTCGCCGTCGTCGTGGTCAGCGCCGGCGTCTTCGCCGTCGGCTACGGCCGCGACCGCGGCCGGGCCCTGCTGCTGGGCGGACTCACCACCGGGGTGGGCGTCGCCAGCATGCACTACCTCGGCATGGCGGCCGTACGGCTGCACGGAGACGTGCGCTACGACCCGGTGCTCGTGGCGCTCTCCGTCCTCATCGCCGTGGTCGCCGCGACCGCGGCCCTGTGGGCGGCGCTGAACATCAGCTCGCCCGTCGCGGTCACCCTCGCCTCCCTCGTCATGGGAGCGGCCGTCAGCAGCATGCACTACACCGGGATGTTCGCGGTCAGCGTGCACGTGACGCCCTCCGGCTCACCCCTGCGCGGGGCCACCGCGATGCAGTTCATCTTCCCGCTGGCCGTCGGCCTCGGCTCGTACCTGTTCCTCACCTCGGCGTTCGTCGCGCTCTCACCCACGGCCCGGGAACGCGAGGCCTCCGCCTCGGCCCAGCGGCCCGTCACGGGCACCGCCCGCTGACCCGGCACCGACACCTTCCTGAGGAGCGAGGAGGCCATGCGTACACCCCGTAGGACCCCCACGGCAGACGCGGAGACACCCTCCGTGACACCCACGCGCGGCCGCCGCGCGCACGCCGGACCACCCGCCGACGAACCGGACGACGACACCGCAGGCACCGCGGCGGACGACGCGTCCACGCGCGCGGGAGGCTGGCGGATCCGCCCCCGGACCGTGCGGGCCAAGGTGGTCTGCCTGCTCATGGTCCCGGTCATGTCGCTACTCGCCCTGTGGGCGTACGCCACCGTCACCACGGCACAGGACGTCGCGCGGCTGCGTCAGTCCCAGCGCGTCGACGCCGCGCTGCGGACCCCGGTCGCCACCGCCGTGGCCGCCCTCCAGGCCGAGCGAACCGCAGCGGTGCGGTACGCGACCGACCCCGCCTCCGCACCGGACGGCGACCTCGGAGGACTGGCGGCACGCACCGATCAGGCCGTGGCCCGGCTGCGTCTCGGCAGGGACGGCACCGTCGCCGACAGCGAGGAACTGCCGTCCGGCGTCGCCCAGCGGCTGAAGACCTTCGTCACCTCCGCGGAGCGGCTGCGCACGCTGCGGACGGCGGTGCGAAACCGCGGCGCCGGCTGGGCGGAGGCCTACGAGAGGTACACCGGGACCGTCGCCGCCGCCTTCGCCGTGGACGGCGCCCTCTCCGGCATCCAGGCGGACGACATGGGCTCCGACGCGCGCGTGCTGCTCGAACTCTCCCGCGCGGGAGAGGCGCTGGCCCAGGAGGACGCGGTGCTCGCCGGTGCCCGTCCGACCGGCGGCCTCGACGGCGCGCGGCTGCGGCTGTTCACCGGCGCCGTGGACACCCGCCGCGTCCTCGTGGACACGGCCGGCACCGACCTGCCCGGCAGCCAGCGCGCCGCCTGGCGCCGGCTCGCCGACGGCCACGACTACACCGCGCTGGCCGCCGCCGAGGACAAGATCCTCGCGAGCCGCCCCGGAGCCAGGGCGCTCGCCGCGGTACCGGAGACGGACTGGAACACCACGCACGCGCACGTGCGGGACGGCATGCGGGACATCCAGGCGGCCACGGCCCGCGCGGTCGCGGGCCGGGCCGATCCGTTCGCGCGCGGTCTGCTCACCCCGGCCGGTGCCGCCGTCCTGCTCGGCCTGCTCGCCGTGGCCGCCTCGCTCGTCATCTCCGTGCGCATCGGCCGCGGCCTGGTCGTCGAGCTGGTGAGCCTGCGCAACGACGCCCTGGAGATCGCCCGCCGCAAACTGCCCGAGGCGATGCGCAGACTGCGGGCCGGCGAGGAGATCGACGTCCGTGCCGAGGCACCCCCCGGCCCGCCCGCCGAGGACGAGACCGGACAGGTCGCCGAGGCCCTCGGTACCGTGCACCGCGCCGCCCTGCGCGCCGCCGTGGAACGCGCCGAACTCGCCAGCGGCATCTCGGGTGTCTTCGTCAACCTGGCCCGGCGCAGCCAGATCCTGGTCCACCGCCAGCTCAGCCTGCTGGACAGCATGGAACGCCGCTCCGACGACCCCAACGAACTCAGCGACCTGTTCCGCCTCGACCACCTCACCACCCGGATGCGGCGCCACGCCGAGAGCCTGATCATCCTCTCCGGAGCCGCCCCGGGCCGGGCCTGGCGGATGCCCGTGTCGCTGACCGACGTGGTACGCGCCGCGGTGTCCGAAGTCGAGGACTACGCGCGCGTGGAGGTACGGCAGTTCCCCGAGGCGGCCGTCGTCGGCGCGGCCGTGGCCGACCTCACCCATCTGCTCGCCGAACTCGTCGAGAACGCGGCCCAGTTCTCGCCGCCGCACACCCGCGTGCGGGTGACCGGTGAACCCGTGGGCAACGGCTACGCCCTGGAGGTCGAGGACCGGGGCCTCGGCATGGGTCAGGAGACCCTCGCCGAGGCCAACCGGCGCATCGAGCAGTCCGAGGCCCTCGACCTGTTCGACAGTGACCGGCTCGGCCTCTTCGTGGTCAGCAGGCTCGCGGCCCGTCACGGGATCAAGGTGCATCTGCGCACCTCCCCGTACGGGGGCACCACCGCGGTCGTACTGCTGCCGAAGGCCCTGCTGCACAGCGGCTCGCAGGAGCGCTCCGGGCGTCCGGCGGCCCAAGGCGACGAGGGACCGGCGGCCGCCCACGCGCGCGTGCCCGGCACCGCCGTCGCCGAGGGCGCTCCGGCCGGCCGGCCGACCCTGGCCGTCACCGCCCCCGCCGCCGCGCACCCCGCGTCCGAACCACCGCATCGCACGCCGGGACGCCCTCGCCTCGCGTCCGGACAACCGCATGCCGCACCCGAACCGACGCCACCCGGAGTCACCGCCTTGAGGCCGCACCACCCTCCGCACGGCTCAGCCCCCGTCGCCTCGTCCGGTCCCGTCGCCTCGTCCGGTCTCTCCGCCTCTTCCGCCACCTCAGCCCCCACCACCGCCTTCACCGCCTCCGGCGCCCCCACCGACTCCGGCGACGACGACCTCCCGCGTCGGGTGCGACAGGCGCACCTCGCGCCCCAGCTGCGCGATCCCCGCGCCCATGAACCCGCGCCCGCCCGCAGGGGCGGCGAACGCACCCCCGAACTCGTCCGCGACCGCATGACGGCCTACCGCGACGGCTGGGCGCGTGGCGGCGGCGGACGGCCCGGCCGCGTACCCACCCCGGAGCCCGGATCGGGTCCCGAAAGCACCGAAGGAGACCGCGCATGATCCAGGACCCGAGAACGACGGCGGACCGCCGTTCCGGCGAACTCGACTGGCTGCTGGACGACCTGGTGCTGCGCGTCACCGAAGTACGGCACGCCGTGGTGCTGTCCAACGACGGTCTCGCCGTCGGTGCCTCGACCGGTCTCAGGCGCGAGGACGCCGACCACCTCGCCGCCGTGGCCTCCGGCTTCAACAGTCTCGCCAAGGGCGCTGGGCGGCACTTCGGGGCGGGCGGAGTACGCCAGACGATGGTCGAGATGGACGATGCCTTCCTCTTCGTGGCCGCCGCGGGCGACGGCTCCTGTCTTGCCGTGCTCACGGCCGTCACCGCCGACATCGGCCTGGTCGCCTACGAGATGGCTCGCCTGGTCAAGCGGGTCGGCGAGCACCTGTACACCGCGCCGCGCGTCGCCGGCCGGCCGCCCGCGGCCGGATGAGCCGGCAGAGCCGGAAGAGCGCCACCGATGAACGAGCACACGACCGGCGCCCCGCGCGAGCCGGGCAGCCAGTGGTACGACTACGAGGCCGGGCCGCTGGTCCGCCCCTACGCCATGACCGGCGGCCGCACCAGGTCCGGGCCCACCGGGGTGCGGTTCGACCTGATCGCCCTGGTCACGCTCGACCCGGGCGGGCCCGGCACCGACGGTGACACCACGCTGGGCCCGGAACACCGCTCGCTCGTCGACCTGTGCCGGACCGAGACGCAGTCCGTCGCCGAACTCGCCGCCGGCGCCGACCTGCCCGTGGGGGTGGTCAGGGTGCTGCTCGGAGACCTGCTGGAGCTGGGGCGCGTCACCGTGAGCCGTCCGGTGCCACCGGCCCAGCTTCCCGACGAACGGATTCTGCGCGAGGTCATCGAGGGATTGCGGGCGCTGTAGACGAGCATCCGGAACCAACCGGGCCCGAGCCGGTCAGAAGAGATACGTTCCGGTCCAACCGCCCGCCGGGACAGCGGGGTTGCCATGATGCTGGCTTCGCGCCACGGCCCACCCGGGCCCCGAGCCCTGAGCCCCCGCCCCGCGCCCCGCGCCCCCGCCCCGAGCCTCCCGC
>NZ_LBMU02000056.1 GCF_001005085.2 Streptomyces humi | reverse complement strand
GCCCTCCCGGGCCACCCAACAACTTACGGAGGGAGCATGAGTGCCGTGAGCACCCCACCCGGCCCCCCCTCCGCGCCCGCCCGCCGGGACGCCGAGGCCACCAAGGCGGCCATCCTGAAGGCCGCCCGCCACCTCCTCGCCCGGCACGCGCACGCCGACATCACCCTCAAGGACGTCGCCGACCGCGCCGGAGTCAGCGCACCGCTGGTCCTCAAGTACTTCGGCAACAAGGAGAGCCTCTTCGCCCGCGTGATGTCCTTCGACACGGACGCGGCCGCCCTCCTCGCCGCACCCCTGGACGACCTCGGCCGGCACATGGTCCGGCACGTCCTGGAGAGCCAGCGCGACCGCGGTGCCGACCCGCTGCTGCGGATCGTGTTCGCGCCGCTGCACGGCGACCACGGCGACGTGCTGCGCGCCAACTTCCGCGCGCACGTGGTCGACTCCCTCGCCGCCCGGCTGACCGGCCCCGACCCCGACTTGCGCGCCGAACTCGCGGTCGCCCAGCTCATCGGCCTGGGCGTCATGTACGGCATCGCCCGCGGCCCCCGCCTGCGCGACGCCACGATCACCGACATCGCCGACCGCTACGGACCGGCCGTCCAGACCCAGCTGACGCCCTAGCCCGGGGTCCGCGTCACGAGGAGGCGGTCCAGGAACCCGTTGCCGTACACCCGGTGCGGGTCCAGCCGGTCCAGGGTCGTCACCGCCGCGTCCCACGCCTCGTCCCCGAACGACGCCGGAATCCTCCCGTCCAGCACCTCCGGGTCGCTCCACGCGGCGGACCCGGTGTAGGCCCACCCCTTCGACCACTCCACCCGGGTCCCCTCGAACCTGTCGAACAGGAACCTCTCCAGCTCCCGCAGGAACGCGTGCGCGTACGGCGTCCCCGGCAGCGTCAGCACGTCCAGCCACACCGCCGTGTCCGCCCCCGCCACCGGCCGCAGCGCGGACAGCGACACCGTCCGGGCGCCGTCCACCCCGGCGTCGGACGGCTCGTCCAGCCCGGTCACACGGATCTCCACCGACCCGTTGACCGGGAACCGTCCGGACGCGGCGTACGCGTCGAGCCGTTCCCGGTAGAACGCCGTGAACTCGTGCACCACGCGCTGCACCTCGGACCGCCGGACCGGCACCGCGTACCCGTTCGCGTCGACCCGCAGGGTGGTCGGCCTGATGTACAGCTGGGTGTTCTTCGCCGGTCCCCACAGGTCCGCGGACAGGGTCGTCGTCAACCCGGCCGTCGCCACGTCCAGTTGCGCGTTGCCCAGCACCGGCGCCAGATACCAGGCCGCGTCGGACACCATCCGCCCCACCAGGTCGGCGACCACGGTCGGCACGTTGTCGGAGAAGGGGTAGTTGTACGGTGAGGTGACGTGCCGTGACGTGAGCGGCTTCGTGGGGGCGACGCTCCACTCCTTCAGCCACGGGTACTCGGTGAAGGCGAACCAGATCGCCTCCACCCGCCCGGACCGCGTCAGGAAGCCGTCCAGGGTCCGGCCGCTCGAACCGGGCGCCGCGAACAGTTCGGCGGCCGGGATGTCGGTCCGGCTCAGGCACCGCAGACTGCTGTTCGCCCCGACCCGGAGCACCACCTCGGTCACCAGGGCACGCCCCAGGTGGGCGAGGAGCGCGGCGCAGTCCGCCTCGTCGCGCCGGAACGTCCGCAGGACGTACGCTCCGGCGCTCCCGTCCCACACCACCGCCGTCAGCGACAGCACCAGGTTGCTCAGCGAGCCGTAGGTGTGCCCGGCCGGCGGCTCCTCGCCGGCGGCCGGTACGGCGGTGCCGTGCGCGTCGACGGCCAGCGCGCCGCCGAGCGTGAGGTCG
Source organism: Streptomyces humi (assembly GCF_001005085.2). GTDB lineage: Bacteria > Actinomycetota > Actinomycetes > Streptomycetales > Streptomycetaceae > Streptomyces > Streptomyces humi. The sequence goes on along the minus strand of NZ_LBMU02000056.1, from coordinate 44,888 downwards.
CCGGGCGCGGGGGTCGCGGTGAGCCCGAGGCCGTGGCCCTCCAGGAAGGTGAGCAGCGCCTCCAGGGTGACACCGGTCCCGGCCCGCACCCGCGACCCCGATTCCAGGGAGAGCCCGGTGAGGTGGGTCGAGGTGTCGACGAGCAGCACTTCGTCGGCTGCCGCCGTGCCCTCCGTGACGGTCAGCGGCGACCAGCCGTGCGAGGAACCGCGGGCGCGGACCCGTCGGCCGTTGCGCCAGGCCCAGTCGACGACCGCGAGCACCTGGCCGGCGTCGGCCGGGGCGCACGCCCACAGCCCGTCCACGGTGATCTCACCCGCCCAGTTGCGGTACGCCGAGCGGTACAGCGCCACCTCCGCGGGGAAGCCGGGCGGTTCGGCGGCGGCCACGGCGGGATCGGCGGCCGCCAGGACCGGCGCCGGCGACAGGGCGGCCAGCGCGGCGGCGGACCTCAGGACGTCGCGACGGCTCCAGCCGTCCGGGACAGGGAAGTTGTTCACTGAACGATCGGTCACGCCGACAAGCTAGGGCCGGGTTGACGGCTTCTCGATTCCTGTCGAACACAATCACCCGTGTGAGTGAAGGGTTCACAGGTGGGCGGGCCCGGACCGGCCGCTGACACCGTTGTCGGCGGCGGGTGACAGACTGACGCCATGGACGAACGCGCAATCGACAGGTCGGGGCAGTGGGCATCGGTCGTCGGCCTCGGCACATGGCAGCTGGGCGCCGACTGGGGTGAGGTGGACGACAAGGAGGCACTGGCCGTCCTGGAGGCGGCGGCCGAGTCGGGGGTGACCTTCTTCGACACCGCGGACGTGTACGGCGACGGGCGCAGCGAGCAGACCATCGCGACCTTCCTGCGCACCAGGCAGGACCTGCACGTCCTGGTGGCCACCAAGATGGGCCGCCGGGTCGACCAGATCCCGGAGAACTACGTCCTGGACAACTTCCGCGCGTGGAACGACCGGTCCCGCCGCAACCTGGGCGTCGACCGGCTCGACCTCGTCCAGCTGCACTGCCCGCCCACCCCGGTCTACTCCACCGACGAGGTGTTCGACGCCCTCGACACCCTGGTCGAGGAGGAGCGCATCGCGGCCTACGGCGTCAGCGTCGAGACCTGCGCCGAGGCCCTGACCGCGATCGCCCGCCCGGGCGTGGCCAGCGTGCAGATCATCCTCAACCCGTTCCGCATGAAGCCCCTGCGCGAGGTGCTGCCGGCCGCCCGGGAGGCCGGCGTCGGCATCATCGCGCGGGTGCCGCTCGCCTCCGGTCTGCTGTCCGGCAAGTACACCAAGGACACCGTCTTCGCGGCCGACGACCACCGCACCTACAACCGGCACGGCGAGGCGTTCGACCAGGGCGAGACCTTCTCCGGCGTCGACTACGCCACGGGCGTGGAGGCCGCCGCCGAGTTCGCCGCCCTCGCCCCCGAGGGGTACACCCCGGCCCAGCTCGCCCTGCGCTGGATCATCGAGCAGCCCGGCGTCACCACGGTGATCCCCGGCGCCCGCAACCCCGAGCAGGCCCGCGCCAACGCGGCCGCCGCCAAGCTCCCGCAGCTGCCCGCCGGCACCGTCACCGCCATCCGCGAGCTGTACGACCGCCGGATCAAGGACCAGGTGGAGAGCCGCTGGTAGCGGCCGCCGGCACCGGGAGCGGCGCCGTGCCGCTCCTGGTCCGGGCTGTTTGAGGATTCACTCGCACGGTTACCCGCAAGCCATGACCACGCAGGAGACCCGCACCGGCCGCGACGAGACCGAGGAGGAGCGCGCCGACCGGATGTGGGGCGAGCTCATCCAGGAGGTGCGCGTCGCCCAGACCGGTGTGCAGATCCTCTTCGGTTTCCTGCTCACCGTGGTCTTCCAGCAGAAGTACGCCCAGCTGGCCGACGTCGACAAGACCATCTACGTCGTCACGGTGATCCTGGGCGCCTCGGCCACCGGCGCCCTCATCGGCCCGGTCTCCCTGCACCGACTGGTGGCCGGCCGCAAGGTCAAGCCGCAGGCCGTGCGGCTGGCGTCCCGGCTGACCTCGATCGGCCTCTTCCTGCTGCTGGCCACCATGACCGCCTCCCTGGTGCTGATCCTGCGGGTGGCCACCGGCGGCGGCGGTATCACCTGGGTGGTCGGGATCGTCGTGGCCTGGTACCTGCTGTGCTGGTACGCCCTGCCGCTGTGGTCCCGGCGCCGTCACACGACCCGCTGAGCCGCCTCCAGGGCCCGCAGCTGCCGGTCGTGCACCCTGCTGAGCAGCAGCACCGACAGGGTCGCCCCGACCAGCGCGCAGAACATGTCCCACTGGGTGTCCCAGACGTCGCCCTGGGTGGCCAGGAAGGCGTCCGCGCCGTGTCCGCCGATCTCGGCCGCCAGCCACTCCAGCAGCTCGAAGATGGCGCTGAAAGCGAGGCACGCGCACACCGTGAGCGGGGCCAGCCAGCGGCTGTCGCGCAGCGGGGAGGTACGGCTGAGCAGCTCCCTGACCAGGACCGCGGGCACGAAACCCTGCATGAGGTGGCCGAAGCGGTCGTACGGATTGCGGTCCAGGCCGAAGGTGTCGCGCACCCAGTCGCCCGCCGGGACCTCGGCGTAGGTGTAGTGACCGCCGACGGCGAGCACCAGCGCGTGCGCCGCGAGCAGCCCGGCCAGCAGGCCCGTCAGCGGGAAGCGCCGCCAGGTCAGCACCACCAGCGGAAGGCCGACGAGCACCCACACGGTCTCCAGGAACCAGGTCGTACGGTCCCGTGCGCCCCACGCCGAGACGGCCATGCCCGCCACCACGACCCCGGCGAGCAGGGCGGGCGGCACACGGCGTGGCACGCGGTGCGGAACGGGGCGCGGGTCGGGGTGCACTGCGGTCATGACGGGCTCCTTGTCGTGGGAGCCCCATCGTGTCCGTGGCGCCCTGACGCCACATGAGTACGGCTACTCAGCCGGTGGCGAGGATCTCCGCGAGTACGTCGTCCACCCGGACCACTTCCCGGCCGGGCGGCACCGCCATGTACGTGTCGCTCAGGAACGCGGCCAGGGCGGGCGCCCACACGAACACCACCGCGTGGTGGCGCTCACCGCCGGGCAGCGGGTCGCCGAGGAAGTCCATCCGCACTTCCCTCCAGCGCCCCTGCCGTTCGGGGCGCAGCCGGATGTCCCCGATGCCGACCGGTTCTCTCAGGCCGTCGTTCAGCATCTCGCGGTCCAGCCGCCACCGGGCGAGCACCCGGCCGTCCAGGGTGAACACCGCGGTGACGGCGAACGGGTCGTCCGCGTCGTAGGAGAGGTGGGCGAGGACGGGACAGCGGCCCGTCCCGTCCGTCCGCAGCTGTACCACCAGGGTCCTGTGCACGATGGGGTTCACGCGAGTGGCCTCCGAGAACGATCGGCTTGGTGCCCTCTAGTACCCCTCTCACGGGAAAAACGCTCAATCCCGAGCGGAATTGCCCTTCGCGCCGCGCAGCGCGGCCAGGCAGGACCCGATGGCCTGCTGGAGTTCCTCCAGCCGCTGGAGCATGTCGTCCTCGTAGTAGTCCTGGGCGTCGTCGAAGGTCAGCTCCTCGAACGCCCTGGTCGCCTTTTGCAGGCTGCTGTAGAACTTGGTGCGCTTCTCCTGGACGCGCAGGTCGGGATCGGCCTCCACCGCCTCCACGACGAGGTTCTTCAGGGTGTCGTAGGCCTCGGTCGCCCACTCGCCGGTGTCCTCGTCGTCGTCCAGTTCGTCGAGGAGGGACAGATGGCGCTCGGCCTCCTGGCGCAGCTCGGCCGGGGCGTCGACGGTCTGTCCGGCCGGGGTCTTGATCTGGCCGGACTCGGCGATCTGCCGGACGTAGCCGATGCGGTCGGCGGAACGGCTCTCGGTGGCCACGGCCTTCTTCAGGTCGGCGGTGCGGACCACGTCCCGGGCCAGCACGGTCCCCAGGTCCGGGTCCTCCTTGATGCGGTCCAGCAGCGCCGAGCGGGCGGCATGCGCGGTGGAGGGGTCGGCGAGGATCGCGGCGCGCAGCGCGGTGGGGTTCTCGGCGACCTCCAGGGCCTTGGTGGGCCGGATGCCCTCGGCCGCGGCGGCCTCGGCGATGGCGGCGCCGCGCTCGGAGCCGGCGCTGCTGCGGGCGACGTAGTAGTTCAACCACACGTCGGAGTCGGGAAGCTCGACCTGCTGGCCGGGCGCGAGCGCGTCGAAGTGCGGGACCAGGCCGTCGTCGGCGGCCCGGTCCCAGGCCTTGTAGTAACGCATGACCCGCTCCGGGGAGCAGCCGGCCAGCTCGGCGAACTCCTTCGCCGACACCTTCGGCGTCTCCTCCGCGCCCTGCCCGCCCGGCCGCACGCTGCGGGCCACCATCAGCCCGAACGTCCATCCACCGGTGCGCACGTAGGCGCCGAACTCCCGCGCGTCCCGCGCGACGAGGTCGGAGAGGGGGGCCGGGGACGCGCTGGACGTCTCGGACGGGTCGATCGCCAGGGTCACGGGGAACACTCCTGAGGGCTGCCGGACTGCACGGACACGGTCCGCCAGCCTATCGACCCGCCGACCGTGGCCGGGCGCGCCGGGCGGCGCGGGCGGGTCGCGTCGGGCGGCGCGGGCGGGTCGCGTCGGGAAGGGCCCGGCGGCCGGAATGCCAGGAACCACGGGCCCGCGCCGGACACCGCGGGTGGGAACCGCGGGCCGGCGCCGGACACCGCCGGCGGGTGCCGGGTGCCGGGTGCCGGGTGCCGGGTGCCGGGTGCCGCCCGGCGTGCGGGGAGGGGCTCGGCGGCCGCTCTGCTACGTGCGGAACGTGGTCAGGAACGTCTTCGTCGCCAGTTCGTCCGCGGCGTCGTTCCAGTCGGCGGCGGGTGTCGTGATGCGCAGGGAGTAGCTGCGGCCGCCGCCCAGCAGGAAGCCGCGGCCGAGGGTGTGCAGCCGGTCGGCGCCGGTGCCGGACAGCCACTCCATGTCCGCCGCCTTGTACCCCTGGTAGGTGGTCGCGGTGATCTCGCCGATCCGCTGGTAGCCGTCCAGCCGCTCCAGCTGCGGCTCCACGTCCTGCCGCCAGACGGCGACCGGGTCGGGGCCCGCCTGCGTGCTGTAGGTGACCGCCAGGGTCCGCGGGTCGTCGCCGCCCGGTCCGAAGGTGACCCGGTAGGCCTGGTCCTGTGCCCGCGCGGTCTCCAGCCGCTTCCAGCCGGTCGGCAGCGCCACGGAGAAGCCCTCCGGGGCGGTGTACCGGTGGAAGCCCGCCGGGAGCGCGCCGGCGGTCGCCGAGGCGGAGGACGACGGGCTGGGGCGGGCCGGTGCCGACGTCCTCGGCGGAGAGGGGGACGCGCTCGGCGCGTTGCCGTCCGTGCGGTTGCCGGGGCCCGGGCCGGGGCCGGTGGCGGTGGCGGTGGCCGAGGCACTGGGCGCCGATCCCGACGAGGAGGTGCCCGGCAGGCCCTGGGTCGCGGCCAGCACCGCCACCGACACGGTCACCACGGCCAGCGCGGTCCCGCCGATCATGGTGGTCCTGCTCCATCCCGAGGCCCGGGCGGCCACGTAGGCGCCGCGCAGCCGCGGGACCGGGGCGGGCTGCCCGACCGCGTCGGGATCCTCGTCGAGGACGCGCGTCAGCGCGTCGCGGACCAACGGACGGCTCAGCCGCTCCCGGGAGTTCTTCCGCAGCAGCCCCTGGACGACCTGGGTGAGCGGCCCGGCCCGCAGCGGGGTGCGCAACGGCAGCCGGTCCACACCCTTCAGGGTGGCGTCGGCGCGGCCGCGGTCCCGGAACGGCGGCCGCCCCTCGACCATCGTGTAGAGGATCGCGCCGAGCGCCCACAGGTCGGCGGCCGGTCCGATGCGTTCGTCCCGGGCCTGCTCCGGGGAGGCGTACGCCGGGGCGGTGACCCGCGGGGCCAGCGTCGCGCCCGCCAGGCCGAACCCGGTGATCACCACCGGGCCCTTGTCACGGACGAAGATCTGGCCGGGGCTGAGCTCGCCGTGGGTGTAGCCGTCGCTGTGCGCGGCCTCCAGCACGTCGAGCACCTCCAGGGCGATCCGGGCGGCCTGGACGTGGTCGAACGCGGACTGCCGGACGAGGAGGGCGCTGAGCGGCGTGCCGTCGATCAGCTCCGTCACCGTCCACAGCGTGCCGGCCTCCTCGAAGGCGTCGATCACCATGGCGACCCGGCCGGGCCGCAGCGCGCTCATCACCTCGGACGAGCGCAGGATGCGGGCGGTGGTCCGGCGCACGGTGTCCGCGGTCGGCGGCTCGGGCAGCACGACCTGGGTCACCAGCCGCGGCCGCTCGGCCTGTATGTCCTCCGCGTACCAGCTGATGCGGTTCGGCTCGCGGTCGGCGACCTCGAGGAGCCGGTACCTACCCGCGACCAACTCTTGTGCGGAGACATGCGCCTTGACCATCGTCATCCCTCGCTGGAACCCCTGCCTCGTCTTGCCCAGAGGTACGGGGGACGCGCCCCGGTTTGTTCAAAGGATCTGCAACTCCGGCCCCGTTCTTGCCTTTTATTCAAACGGCGGCACGGGCGGGGAACTTGGGGAAAACAGTGAATGGCCGGGCCTCGACCTGCGGGTAACCGACGGTAAAAGCCCGGCTGCGATCCGCTTCTCAGCCCAGTCCGAAACGGTCCGTCCACTCGGCGATCTCCCGGTGCGTCACGTTGCCCCCGCACACCACGAGGCCGATCCGCGCGCCGTCCCCGACCCGCTCCAGCACCTGCCGGGCGGCCGGCAGCAGGCACCCGGCGGCCGGTTCCGTCCACACCTTGGCGTGCTCGGCGAACTCCAGACTGCCGCGTACCGCCTCCCGGTCCGGCACCACCAGGACCTCCCGCACCAGCGCCGCCGTGTGGTCGTACGTCAGCCGGGACACGGCCGGCGCGCTCAGCGTCGTCACGATCGACGACCCCGTCACCGGCACCGGTCCGCCCGCCGCCAGCGCCTCGGACATCGCCTGCGCGCCCTCCGTCTCCACGCCCCACACCCGCACGTCCGGACGCCGGGCGCGCAGTGCCGCCGCGACTCCCGCGATCAGCCCCCCGCCGCCGATGCTGACCACCACGTCGGTGAGGTCGTCCGCGTCCTCGTCGAACTCGAGGCCCAGCGTGCCCTGCCCGGCGATCACCACCGGGTCGTCGAACGGGTGCACCAGGGTGAGCCCTTCGTCCCGCAACACGTTCACCAGCTCGAACGCAGAGGTCATCCCGTCCGTCAGCCGCACCGACGCCCCGGCCGCCTCGACCAGCGCGATCGAGCGGGCGGGCGCGGTACGGGGCATGACCACCGTCGCCTTCACATGGAGGGCCGCCGCCATCACCGCGAGGGCGATGCCGTGGTTGCCGCCGCTGACGGCGACCACGCCGGCCGCCCGCTCGGCCCCGCTCAGCGACAGCAGTTTCGCGGTGGCGCCGCGCGCCTTGAACGAGCCGGTGCGCTGGAGGAGTTCGAGTTTGGCGGTGACGGGGGCGCCGAGCAGCTCCGACAGACCGGGACTGGGCACGGTGGGCGTGCGGACGACGTGCCCGGCGATCTGCTGTGCGGCGGCTTCGATGTCCGAGATGCCGATCAAGGCGGTTCACCCTTCCGGCGCGGGGGCGGAAGTCCGCGCCGTCCGCACCCTGACCCGGCCGGGCATGCCGGGTCAACCCGGATTCACAGGTCCCGGCGCACCAGGAAGTCCAGCAGGTCACGCAGGTCCGCGGAGGCGAGCGGCAGCCCGGCGAGCAGGGCCTCGGCCCGCGCGGTGTGCCGGCGCGCCTCGGTGAGCGCGGCCGTGCGCCCGCCCGCCTCCTCGATCAGCGCCGCCGCCTGCTCGGCGCACCCGGGCGTGTCGAGGAGGCCGGCCAGCCGGGGCCCGGCCGGGGTGGCGAGCGCGGCCAGGACGGGATACGTCTTCTTGCGCTCCCGCAGATCGCCGTGCACGGGCTTGCCGGTGACGGCCGGGTCGCCCCAGATCCCCAGGACGTCGTCGGCCAGCTGGAACGCCACGCCCAGATGCCGGCCGGCCCGGTCCAGCGCCCCCACCATCGGCTCGGGCGCCCCGCCGAGACCGGCGCCCAGCGCGACGGCGCACCCCAGCAGCGCGCCGGTCTTGTGCCCGGCCATCACCCGGTACTCCCGCGCCGACACCCCGGTCCACGGCCGCGTCGCGAACAGCAGGTCGTCGGCCTGCCCCCGCACCAGGTCCGCCAGCGCCTCCGACAGCAGCCGGACCGCACCGGGGGAGTCGGCCACGGTCCGTACGGCCAGCGCGAACAGGGCGTCACCCGCCAGCACCGCGGGCCCGGTGCCGTAGGCCCGCCACACCGCGGGCCGGGACCGGCGGGTGGGGTCGCCGTCCATGATGTCGTCGTGCAGCAGCGAGAAGGCGTGCACCAGCTCCACCGCCACCGCCGCCGGGACCCCGCGCCGCGCGGGTGCGCCGGCCGCCTCGGCGCCGAGCACCGCGAGTGCCTGCCGGACCCCCTTGCCGCCCGGGGCGTCGACGGGGGCCCCGCCGACCTCGCACCAGCCGAAGGAGTACGCGGCCATCTCGCCGACCCAGGGGTGCAGCCGTCCCACCGCGGCCCGGAGCGCGGGCCGCACCAGGTCCCGGCAGCGGGCGAGGACCTGCGGGGGAGTGCTGACGGGCGCGGGCGCGGTCATCGCACCGCCTCCGCGCCGATGCCGAACTCTGTCTCCGCGCCGACACCGAACTCTGTCTCCGCGCCGACGCCGAACTCCGTCTCCGCGCCGACACCGAACTCCGCCTCCGCGCCGACGCCGAACTCCGTCTCCGCGCCGACGCCGAACTCCGTCTCCGCGCCGACACCGAACTCCGCCTGGGCCCGGGCCACCATCTCCCGGGTGTGCCGCAGCCCGGCACGCTCCAGCATCTCCGCGAGGTCGGCGAGTTCGGCCGCCGTCTCGGCCCGGTCGCGGCCCAGCCGGGCCAGCGCCTTGGCGAGCCCGAGCCGGGACAGCGCCTCGCCGCGCGGCTCGCCCATCGCCCGGAACTCGGACAGCGCCAGTTCGTACATCGCCCTGGCCTCGGTGTGACGCCCGGCCCGGTACAGGACGTTGCCGCGCATCTTGTGGTTGTAGGCCAGCGCGCTCGACAGGTCCATCGCCCGGCAGGACACCTCGGCCTCGGACAGCAGTGCCAGCGCCCGCTCGGTGTCGCCGTCGCGCACCGACACGATGTCCGCGAGTCCGCGCAGCGCCCAGGCGTGCCCGCGCCGGTCCTCGGCCCGCCCGGCGGTTTCCGCCGCCTCCTCGAACAACGCGTACGCCGTGTCGTACGAACCGGTGTTGCGGTGCATCTGCGCGATGCCCTCCAGCGCCCACACCGTGTGCCGTGCCTCGCCGCGCCGCCGGGCCTCGGCCAGCAACTGCTCGTGCAGCCGTCCGACGGCCTCGTAGTCGCCCTGGATCCGGCCGGTCTCGGCGAGCCCGGCGAGGGAGTAGCCGCGTGCCACGACGTCCCCGCCCCGCTCGGCGAGTTCGGCCGCCAGTGCCAGCAGCCGCCGGGCCAGCGGGAACGCCCCGCGCTGCCGGGCCAGGGTGCCGCCGCTCCACAGCGCCCACGCCATCGCCGCCGTCTCCCCGGCCGCCCGGGCGGTGCGGTAGCTCGCCTTCCAGGCCCGGTCGGCGTCCGCCACCCGGCCGAGCCGCCGGTGCGCCTCCGCCACGGCCAGCTGGCAGCGCGCCTGCTCGTCGCGCCGTCCGGACCGCTCCGCCGCCCGCAGTTGCTCGATGCCCGCCGCCAGCACGTCCACCAGCGACGAGTTCACGGACAGGGAGGTCAACGCGCCCTGGTACTCAGGGGCGAATGCCTTGCCGTACATGCGTGCCTCTCTACGCCGACGCGTATGCACGCCGTGTATGCCTGCCGTCTCTACACGGCATGTATACATGATGTGTATAGTGCGCCCGAATTTTGCCCTGGCCGCGGGGACCAGGGCTTCGCTCTCGTGCATCAGGACGCCGGTGGAACCGCCGGGGTTGCCCGTGTGGCGGGGATCACCGGACGGGGCGTCAGTGCTGCTGCGCCTTCTGCGGGGTCACCTCGCTCGGCCGTACCACGACATGTCCCTCGCCCTGGAGCATCAGCTGGACCGCCTCGCCCGAACCGCCGCGCAGCATCGAACCTATGGACTGCGAGCGGTGCAGCGAGGTCGCCAGGTGCGCGGTCCAGCCCACCACCGCGTCGGTGTCGACGTAGACCGGGGCCTGCGGGGAGACGGGGATCACCAGCGGGTTGCCGTCGCAGATCAGCCCGAGCTTGCCGTATCCCGAGAACACGCTGTTGAACAGGCCGCCGCCGGCGATGCCGGACCCCTTCACGGTCTTGATCTCGTACGACAGGGACGCGTCGAAACACAGGACGTTGCGGCCGTTGACCGTGAACTGGTCACCGGGCTCGACCTCGACGATGAAACAGTTCTGCGCCTCGTGCGCGAACCAGGCCTCACCCTGCCCCTGCACGGACATCAGCGGCAGCCCCTCGCCCGTGACGGCACGCTTGAGCATGCCGCCCACGCCCTGGCCCTTGCGCTCGAATCTCAGATTGCCGCGGTGCGCGATCATCGCCCCCTGACGGGCGTACATCTCGCCGTTCACCGCGTACTTGACACACTTGGCGTTCTCGATCGACATACCGGCCTCGACAGCCGGAGCGACCATGTGCTCACTGGAAAAGAGATCACCCTTCATGCGGGGCATGGTGTCCCGGAGGGATGCGTTCCGCCAAGATCACGGAACGTACCGGTTCAGGCACCGAACAGCTGGGTCCAGTAGGTGGCCGCCCGGCCGCCGCCGGCGAAGCCGGTGCCCAGGTGGGTGAAGTCCGCTTTCAGGATGTTGGCCCGGTGGCCGGGGCTGTTCATCCAGCCCTCCACCACCTCGGCCGCGGAACGCTGGCCGCACGCGATGTTCTCGCCGATGGTGCGCCGCCGGGAGCCCGCGGCGGCCGCCCGGTCCCAGGGCCGGGTGCCCTCCGGGGAGGTGTGCGAGTAGAAGTCGCGGGTCGCCATGTCGGTGCTGTACGCCTGCGCGGCGGCCGCCAGCAGCGGATCCTCCGCGAGCGGCCGGAGCCCGGCCCGGGCGCGCTCCCGGTTGGTGAGCTCCACGACCTCGGCGCGGGTGCGGGCCAGTTCGGCCCCGGTCAGGGGTCTGGCCCACAGCGCGGTCCAGTAGGTGTCCCCGCCGCGCGGGTCGCGGGCGTACGCCAGGCCGGCGTGGGTGAAGGCCGGGTCGAGCAGGGTGCGCCGGGCGTCCCCGGCGGCCAGGCAGTGGTCGACGAACTCGGCCGGGGTGCGGGGACCGGACACCAGGTGCTCGCCCACCGTGACGTAGGCGAAGCCGGTGCGGCTGATCCGCTGGTGCACGGAGACGCCGTCGCGGCTCTCCGTGGCCAGTTCGCCGGCCTCGGCCATCGCGCCGGCGTGCGCGCGGGCCGCCGAGACCAGCCGGGCGTCGGGCGCCACCGGCGGCCTGCCGGCCCGGGCCCGGGCGGAGTTGACCAGGCCCAGCAGACCGTCCGGATCGGGCAGGGCGGCGGCCGAGGGGCGGGCCGGCGCGGCCGCCGTGCGCTGCGCGGGGATGGCGGCGCGGAAGCCGGCCGGGCGCCGCGGCTGCCGGTCCTCGACGACGTCCACCCCGAAGTCCCGGGCCAGACCCGCCAGTCCGTCGGCGTATCCCTGCCCCACCGCGCGCAGCTTCCAGTCGGTGCCCCTGCGGTATATCTCGGCGAGCAGCAGCAGGGTCTCCGTGCGCGGGCGCGGCGGGGCGAACCGGGCCACCGTGCGGCCGAGCCGGTCGGTGACGTGCAGGGTGGAGACGGGCAGGGCGCCGAGCGCCGTGCCGGGCTCGGCGGCGGTGACCGTGAGGGTGACCCGCGCGGCGCCGGAGCGCAGCTGGGCCGTCTCGACCGTCAGGGTGTCGCCGCGCAGCCGGACACCGGGTGCGTCCGGCTGGTTGTAGAAGACGAAGTCGGCGTCGCCGCCGACCTTCCCGCTCTCGTCGGTGATCAGGGCGGAGACATCGAAGGGGCCGGGCACCCGGAGGGTCAGCGCGCCGCCCGGGAGGGGCAGGTTGCCCCCGGGGACCAGCTCGCTCATCTCGCCGCCTCTGCTGAGGTCAGGGGCCGAACATCGCGCCCGGTGGGGGAGTCGCCGGTTGAACGTCCGGCCCGGGCGCGAGGTTCCCTCCGGGCGCCGGCGCTACTGCTCCCGCGGCACGGCCGGTGCCACGTCCTCCCGCTCCGGCGGCGTGGCGACGCGCCGCACGGACCGCTGCTTGCCGCAGAACGCCGGCTCCAGCGTGTCGGCGAGCCGGTTGAGCACGGCGGAACTGTTGGAGGCGTTGGCGACCGCGGTGAGGCTGCGCCTGCCGTCCTTCGTGGTGAAGGCGTACGTGTAGTACCCCTGGACCGCGCCCGTGTGGCCGTACACCGAGATCCCGCAGGACAGGTCGCGGCGGCGCAGTCCCAGGCCGTAGGACGTGGTGGAGTTGACGCGGGTGAAGCGCTCCATCTCCGCGAGCCCGGCGGCCGAGGTGAGCCTGCCGCCGGCCAGCGCGGAGTAGAAGGTGTTCAGGTCGCGGGTGGAGGAGATGATGGCGCCCGCGCTCTGCGCCCAGGACACGGTCTGCTCCGTCGCGTCGATCGGCTTCGCGCCCGCCCGGTCCGCGGTGAGGTAGCCGTTGGCGTGCTGTCCGGGGATCGTCGTACCGGGGTGGACGTAGAAGGTGTCGGTCAGCCCCAGTGGCTTGAAGACGCGGTTCTCGTACTCGGTCTTCACGCTGTGCCCGGTGATCTTCTCGATGAGCAGGCCGGCGACCACGAAGTTGGTGTTGGAGTACGAGTAGGCGGCGCCCGGCGCGTTGGTGCGCGGCTTCTGAAGGGAGAGGTCGACCAGCTGGCGGTAGGTGAAGACCTTGTTGCGGACCGCTTCGAAGCCCGACACGCTGCTCGCGAACATGTCGTTCGTGTAGTCGTACAGTCCGCTGCGGTGGCTCAGCACGTGCCGCACGGTGATGCGGTCGTCCGGGAGCAGCCCCGGCAGGTAGCGGTTGACCGGCGCGTCCAGGGCGAGCTTGTGCTCGTCCGCCAACTGGAGCAGGACGACCGCCGAGAAGGTCTTGGTGACGCTGCCGACGCGGAAGCGGTCGCTGGTGGTGATGGCCCGTCGGCTCATGCGGTCGGCGACGCCCTGCGTCGTCCGGTAGACCTTCGTGCCGTCGTCGATACGGGCCATCGCGCCGGGTGCCCCCTTCGCCACGACCGAGCGGAGCACCGCGGCCATCGCCGCGGTGTCCGGCGCCGGCGGGGCGGCCGCCGTCCGCGGCTGTGCTCCCGCTCTCATGGGCGCCGCCTGGGCCGGGACCGCGAGCAGTGACAGGGCCACCGCTCCGAGCACCGCGCTTCTGCTGACCATTGCCGAGACCATCCGACCCTGCTCCTCTCAGTGCTGTCTCCGATGCGAGATGGGTCACATCCGGTTCGGGGAACCTTCTCGCATCCCGTCACATCTCCACAGCCGACGCACAGTTGGTCGCCCAGCGATCACTGTGCGAGGCGGATTCGCAAAGTATTGCCATGAAACGCAAGAAAAGCGACGAACCGCGCTTTACATGGACATGACTCGTCCGGAAGGGTTGCGGTCCGGGGCCCGACCAGCCCCTTTGGCGTCCCAGGGCGCCATGCCGCACGGCGGCCGGTGACGCCGGTCGCCGTCCGAACAAAGGAACCCTGACCAGTGCGTAGTGCGCACATACGCAGCGTGGCGGTCGCCGTTGCCGTGACGACGGCCGCCACGGGCCTGGCCGGTACGGCCTTCGCCGGTCCCGGCACGGGGGTGCACCCGGCGACCGCCGTCACGACGACCGCGCAGGTGGCGGCGGCCGCCCGGGCCGCGGCCCTCGCCCACTCGACGGCGACCGGTGTCGGCGCCGGCGACGAACTCCGGGCCCAGGACGTGATGATCGACCCCGAGGGCGCGCGTCACGTCCGCTTCGAACGGACCCACCGGGGGATGCCGGTGCTCGGCGGCGACCTGGTCGTTCATCTTTCCCGTCAATTGGCCTACACGGGTGTCACCCGCGCGGCCGACCACGCCGTGGCACCCGCCACCACCGCGGCGCGACTGACCGCCCGCCAGGCCGAGGAGAAGGCCGCCTCCGCCGCCGGCGGCGAGGCCGGTACCGCCGCACTCGTGGTGGACGCGCGCGACGGTGCCGCGGCCCTCGCCTACCAGGTGCCGGTCGACGGCGCGGGCGGCTCCAGCACGGTCGTCGTCGACGCCCTCACCGGCAAGGTGCGCAGCAACACCCCCGACAGTGACGAGTTCCTCTCGCCCAAGGTGCTGGAGACCCTCCGCCGGCGCGGCGAGACCCTCGACCCGGCCACCGGCGCCGGCGCCCGCCCGCAGGCCCTCGCCGGCGCGTCCGCCGCCGCGGCGCCCCACTACCCGGCGACCGCGCACGGCACCGGGAAGTCCCTCTTCGTCGGCAAGGTCGCGCTCACCACCACGCAGACCGCCCGCCGGAGCTTCCTGCTCAAGGACCCGACCCGGTACGGCACCGAGACCCGGGACGCCAAGGGCAGGGACACCGAGAGCTTCGGAAAGGGCGCCAAGTTCACCAGCACCACCGACAGCTGGGGCAACGGCACCACCACCAGCCGGGGCAGCGCCGCCGCCGACGCCCAGTACGGCATCACCGAGACCCTGGACTTCTACAAGAAGACCTTCGGCCGCAAGGGCATAGCGAACAACTCCAAGCCCGCCCGCGCCATGGTCCACTGGGGCGACAAGGTCGGCAACGCCTTCTGGGACTCGCCCTGCGGCTGCATGCTCTACGGCGACGGGGACGGCGACCAGATAAAGAAGCCGCTGGTCGTCCTGGACGTCACCGGCCACGAACTCACCCACGGCGTGGTGGACGCCACCGCGAAGCTGGAGCCGACCCGGATCGACTCGGACGGCAACCAGTACGGCGAGGCGGGCTCGCTCAACGAGTCGCTCGCCGACATCTTCGGCTCGGGCGTGGAGTTCTTCGCCGCCAACCCGAAGAACCCGCCGAACTACCTCGTCGGCGAGAAGCTGGGCCTGGCGCAGAAGTTCCTGCGCCGTCTCGACCACCCCTCGCTCGACCGCCTCGAAGGCACCGTCGACTACTGGTCGCCCCAGGTGGCGAACGCCGAGGTGCACGCCGGCTCCGGCGTCTCCTCGCACGCCTTCTACCTGCTCGCCGAGGGCAGCGGCCGCAAGACCATCGGCGCCACCACCTACGACTCGCCCACCTTCGACGGCTCCACGGTCAAGGGCATCGGCCGCGCCAAGGCCACGGCGGTCTTCTACCGCGCCCTGACCCGGTACATGGTCTCCTCGACCGACTTCCACGACGCCCGGACGGCGACGCTGAAGGCGGCCAAGGACCTCTACGGCGCGAGCAGCGTCGAGTACCGCACGGTCGACCAGGCCTGGGCCGCGGTCAACGTGACCGCTGCCGACGCCCCGGCCGCCCGGCACTGACGGACGCGCCGAAACCGCTGGTCCGGGTGCCCTGCCGGGGGGGCGGGTACCCGGATCGGGCGGAACGGGCGGACAGGTGTGACGGACCGGCAGGTGGAACACGGGTCAACGCCCCCACCACACCCGCCATTTGAAGGCCACTGGAACCTCACAGTCAACCTTCAGGTGATTCCTGTTTCTTTTATTGACAGCGGAAAATAAGCCACCTAAGTTCCCGGCCATGCGCTTCACCACCAGTGCCGAAACGTTTCCGGCCCATACGCCGGCCGTCTCGCAGATCTTCACCACGGTGCTGTCCCACGGCCCCCTCACCCGGCTGGAGGCGGCCCGCCGGGCCGGCCTGTCGCCGGCCGCCGTGACCAAGGCCGTCCGTCCGCTGCTGGCGGCCGGATACCTGGCCGAGGACGCCGACGGCGAGGCCCGGCCCACCCTCGGGCGCCCCGCCAACCTGGTGCGGGTCGACGGTGGACGCGCGCTGTTCATCGGTGTCAAGGTCACCGGCGACGAGGTCATAGCGGTCCTCACCGACCTCTGCTGCCGGATCAGGCTGGCCCGCCGGCTCCCCGTCACCGACCGTGCCGCCAAGGCCGTCCTGACCTCCGTCGCCGAACTCACCCACGAACTGCGTGCCGAGGCCGAGGACTTCGGCGCCCCCGTGCTCGGCCTCGGCATCGCCGTCTCCGGCGACGTGGACCGCGCCGAAGGGGTCGTCCGCTACTCGCCCTTCCTTGACTGGCGCGACGTGGCCCTCGCCGAACTCGTCGCGACGACCACCGGACTGCCGGTCGTCGTCGACAACGACGTGCGCGCCCTGACCGTCGCCGAGCAGTGGTTCGGCGCCGGGGTCGGGCTCTCCGACTTCGCCGTGGTGACCGTCGGCGCGGGCATCGGCTGCGGGCTGGTCGTCCACGGCCGGGTGGTCGCGGGCGCGCACGGGGTGGCGGGGGAGATCGGGCACGTGGCCGTCGACCCGGCCGGACCGCTCTGCCACTGCGGCAACCGCGGCTGCGTGGAGGCGATCGCCGGGGACGCCGCGATCGTCTCCCGCATGCGGGAGGTGACGGGCCGCCCGGTCGCCGTCGCCGCCGAGGCGGCCGCCCTCGCCCACGAAGGCGTCGCCGGAGCCCGCGAGGTGTACGCCGCGGCCGGCGACGCCATCGGCCGGGGCATCGCGACCGTGGCCAACCTCTTCGGCCCGGAACGCGTGATCATCTCGGGCGAGGGACTCGCCGCCTACGACCTCTTCGCCGAGCACATCCTCGACTCGTTCACCGCGGCGGCCTTCGGCTCCGCCGCGCGGTGCGACGTACAGACCCGCCCACTCGCCTTCGAGGAGTGGGCCCGCGGGGCCGCGGCCGCCGCGATCCAGTCCTTCATCACGTCCTCTCCCACCCCTCAGGGCTGAGCCGCCCAAGACCCCGAACCAGGAGGGCCCATGCGGTCACCTGCACACTCCGTCCTGCCCGCACGCGGGCTGAGAACCGTCCTCGTACTGGCGCTGACCGCGGCCTTCGCGTCCGCGGTGCCCGCCGCCGAGGCCCAGAGCCCGGCCCAGGCCCCCGCCCAGGCCTCCGCCCCGATCGCAGCCAAGCCCTACATGGGCTGGTCCAGTTGGAGCATGCAGTCCTCCAAGTACCCCGGTCTCAACGACAAGGGCGACTACAGCTACCTCACCGAGGCCAACGTCCTCAAGCAGACCGACGCCCTGGCGAGCAAGCTGAAGCAGTACGGCTACGACCACGTCAACATCGACGCCGGCTGGTGGATGGACTGGAACTGGAAGCAGGGCTACGACGAGTACGGCCGTCAGAAGGCCGACCCGGCCCGCTTCCCCAGCGGCATGAAGGCCGTCGCCGACCGCATCCACGCCAAGGGCCTGAAGGCCGGCATCTACCTGCCGGCCGGCCTGGAGAAGGGCGCCTACGGCGACGGGAAGACCCCCGTCTGGAACGCCGAGGGCTGCACCACCGCCGACATCGTCTACCCGGACCTGCGCACCACCAACGGCTGGGACAGCTCCTACAAGATCGACTTCGACCGGCCGTGCGCGCAGAAGTACATAGACTCCCAGGCACAGTTGATAGCCGGCTGGGGCTATGACTTCCTCAAGCTCGACGGCGTCGGCCCCGGCTCGGGCAAGAGCGGCGACCAGTACGACAACGTCGCCGACGTCGCCGCCTGGCACAAGGCGATCGCCGGCACCGGCCGCCCGATCCACCTGGAGGCCTCCTGGTCCCTGGACTACGGGCACGCCGCCGACTGGCAGAAGTACACCAACGGCTGGCGCATCGACACCGACGTCGAGTGCTACTGCAACACCCTGGTCAGCTGGGAGAACTCGGTCGACGACCGCTGGGACGACACCCCGGCCTGGACCGGCAAGGCGGGCCCCGGCGGCTGGAACGACCTCGACTCCCTCGACGTCGGCAACGGCGCGATGGACGGCCTCACCAAGGCCGAACGGCAGAGCTACGCCACCCTGTGGGCCATCGCCAAGTCCCCGCTGTTCACCGGCGACGACATGACCAAGCTCGACGACTACGGTCTCTCGCTGCTCACCAACCGCGAGGTCATCGGCATCGACCAGAGCGACAACCCGCCGGCCCGGCCGGTCACCCCGTCCGACCCGCAGCAGGTCTGGGCCGCGAAGAACGCCGACGGCACGTACACGGTCGCCCTGTTCAATCTCGCCGGCTCGCCCTCGGCGGTCACGGCCGACTGGACGGCGCTGGGCTTCACCGGCAAGGCCTCGGTGCGCGACCTGTGGAACCACGAGAACCTGGGCAGCTTCCAGAACAAGATCACCGAGGCGCTGCCGGCCCACGGCTCGCGGCTGTTCACCGTGACGCCGAAGGGCAGCGCGCTGGCGTCGACCGGGTACGAGGCCGAGGCGAGCGGCAACACCCTCGGCGGCAACGCCTCCGTCGCCGGGTGCGACGCCTGCTCCGGGCAGAAGAAGGTCGGCAACCTCTACCAGGGCGGCAAGCTCACCTTCAACGACGTCGTCGTCGACAAGGCCGGCACGTACCTGGTCAAGATCGCGTACATCAGCGGTGACTCCCGGTCGGCCACCGTCTCGGCCAACTCCGGGAACGGGACCGGTCACAAGTTCCCCTCGACCGGGGACTGGGGGACGGTTTCGACCGTGAGTGTCCCGGTGACCCTGAAGGCCGGTGCCAACACGATCAGCTTCGACAGCGGGTCGGGGTACGCGCCGGACGTCGACCGGATCGACGTGCCGAAGTCGCCCCGGTAGTGACCTGGGTGAGTGCGTAGTCCGGGAACTGCGGGCCGGTGGGGGCTGGTCGCGCAGTTCCTCCCCCAGCCTCCGGCCGGGGGCACCCCCAGCGCCCCTGACGGGCGCTTCTCCTCGGACGTTGGATTGGAACCCATGGAAAACCATCCCAGCAGACGGCACTTCCTCGCTCTCGCCGCGGCCACCGGCGCTCTCGCCGGGCTTCCCTCCTTCAGTGCCTCCGCCGCCCCGCAGCGCTCCACCGAACCACTCGCCGCGCCCCGGCACCGGCTCTGGTGGCAGGCGCCCGCCGACGACGGGTCGATGATCACGCAGGGTCTGCCGGTCGGCAACGGCCGGCTCGGCGCCCTAGCGGGCAACGACTCCGGGCGTGAGCTCCTCCTCGTCACCGACGCCACCCTGTGGACCGGCGGGCTCAACGACACCCTCGACTCCGACGGCCAGTTCCCCTACGGCAGGGCCGACTTCGGCTCGCTGACCCTGCTCGCCCGGCTCACCGTGGAGATCCCGGACCACGACCTGGGCGCCGTCTCCGACTACCGCCGTACCCTCGACCTCGACAACGGCGTGGTCGAGGCGTCGTACGTCCGCTCCGGGGTGACGTACCGGCGGCAGGTGTTCGCCAGCCGCCCGGACGACGTGATCGTGCTGCACCTCGGCCAGGACGGCGGCGGGCGCTACACCGGCACCGTCACCCTGGAGGGCACCCATGGGGAGACCGGCGGCACCGCCGAGTCGTTCGCCGGGTCCTTCGCCAACGGGCTCAGGTACGGTGCCGCGGTCAAGGCGTACGGCACCGGCGGCAGCGTCCGGGTGAGCGGTTCGCACATCAGCTTCACCGACTGCCGGGAGCTGACCGTCGTCCTCAGCGGCGGCACCGACTACGCGCCGGACGCGGCCGCCGGCTACCGCGACCCGTCCCTCGACCCGCTGGCGCTGGCCCGCGGCAAGGCCAGGGCCGCCGCCCGGCACTCGGCCGACTCGCTGCTGCGCACCCACGCCGCCGACCACCGCGCCCTGTTCGGCCAGTTCGACCTGTCCCTCGGCAGGTCCACCGCCGAGCAGCGGGAGCTGGACACCTGGGCGCGCGTCCAGGCCCGCGCCGCCACCGGCGACCCCGACCCCGAACTCGAGGCCACCTACGCCCAGTTCGGCCGGTACCTGATGATCGCGGGATCGCGCGACAGTCTGCCGACGGGCCTCCAGGGACTCTGGCTGGACGGCAACGACCCGGACTGGATGGGCGACTACCACACCGACATCAACCTCCAGATGAACTACTGGATGGCCGACCGGCTGGGCCTGTCGCAGTGCTTCGACGCCTTCACCGACTACTGCGTCGACCAGCTGCCGTCCTGGACGGACACCACCCGGCGGCTCTTCCAGGACTCCCGCAACCGCTACCGCAACTCCCGGGGCAAGGTGGCCGGCTGGACCATCGCCATCTCCACCAACCCGTTCGGCGGCGGTGGCTGGTGGTGGCACCCGGCGGGCAACGCCTGGCTGTGCCAGAGCCTGTGGGAGCACTACGAGTTCACCGGATCCCGCGCCCACCTGGAGAAGATCTACCCCCTCCTCAAGGGCGCCTGCGAGTTCTGGGAGGCGCGGCTGCTCACCACCACCCTGGACGACGGCAGGGAGGTGCTGATCGCGGACAGCGACTGGTCGCCGGAACAGGGGCCGCTGGACGCCAAGGGCATCACCTACGCCCAGGAACTCGTGTGGATCCTGTTCGGGAACTTCCGCGCTGCGGCCGCCGAGCTGAAGAGGGATGCTGGATACGCGGGCGCCGTCGGCAAGCTCCGGGACCGCCTCTACCTGCCGGTGGTGAGCCCCAAGACCGGCTGGCTGGAGGAGTGGATGTCCCCGGACAACCTCGGCGAGACCACCCACCGCCACCTCTCGCCGCTGATCAACCTCTTCCCCGGCGACCGGATCCGCCCGGACGGCTCCACGCCCAAGGACATCCTCGACGGCGCGACGGCCCTCCTGACCGCCCGCGGCATGGACAGCTACGGCTGGTCCAACGCCTGGCGCAGCCTGTGCTGGGCCCGGCTGAAGAACGGGGAGAAGGCCTACCAGCTCGTCGTCAACAACCTGAAGCCGTCGGCGAACGGCAGCAACGGCAGCGCGTCGAACCTCTTCGACATCATGGACATGGGAGGGGGCCGGGGCATCTTCCAGATCGACGCGAACTTCGGCACCCCGGCCGCCGTCCTGGAGATGCTGCTGTACTCCCGGCCCGGCCACCTGGAGCTCCTGCCGGCCCTCCCCGCCGCCTGGGCCGCCTCCGGCCAGGTCACCGGCGCGGGCGCCCGCGGCGGCTTCGTCGTCGACCTGAGCTGGCGCGACGGCAGGCCCACCGAGGCCCGGATCCGCAGCGTCGGCGGCCGTACCACCACGGTCGTCCACGGAAACACCGCACGGACGGTCACGCTGCGTCCCGGCCAGTCCGTCACGTTGCGGGACTTCGCGCGGTGACCGGCCGGTTCGCGCGGGCCGTCGCCCTCACCGCCGTCCTGCTCACGTCCGTCGCCTGTCAGACCGGGCCCGCCCGGGCGACCCCCGCGTCGAAACCTCCGGCTCAGGGCGCTGCGGCCCGGCACGACGTCGTCACCTGGGGGGCCGCCGCAGACCGGATGGGCCAGGGCACCGCCGACCGCGGCTACCGGCTGGTCGTGCACACCAGCGCCGCCGGCAGCGGCCTGCGGGTACGGCTCTCGAACGCCTTCGGCGACCGGCCGCTGACCCTGGACAGCGTCTACGCCGGTCTGGAGCGCCAGGGCGCCGCCCTGGAGCCGGGCAGCAACAGGCGGCTCACCTTCGACGGCGCCCGCACGGTCACCGTGCCGGCGGGCGCCACCGCCTGGAGCGACCCGCTGCCCGGCAGCCTGCCGGCCGGCAGCGACCTGGTCGTCAGCCTGCACAGCCCGGACGCGGCCGGTCCGGCCACCGGCCACGGGATGGCCATGCAGACCTCCTACGTCACCCAGGGCGACCACACGGCCGAGGAGAGCGCCGCCGACTGGACCGAGACCACCGGTTCCTGGTGGTACCTGGACTCGGTCTCGGTACGGCCGTCGGACCCGGCCACCGGGGCCGTGGTGGCGCTCGGTGACTCCATCACCGACGGCTGGGCGTCCACCACCGACCTCAACCGCCGCTGGCCCGACTACCTCGCCCGCCGGCTCCAGAAGGCGCACACCGAGGTCAAGGGCGTCGCCGACGAGGGCATCTCCGGGAACCAGGTCCTCGCGGACGGCGCCGGGCAGGCCGCCCTGCACCGGCTGGACCGCGACGTGCTGAGCCAGCCCGGGGTGCGTACCGTCTTCCTCTTCGAGGGGGTCAACGACATCAAGGCGCACACCGGGGTCACCGCGGCCGACCTGATCGCCGGGTACCGCGAGATCGTCCGGCGGGCGCACGCGGCCGGCAAGTGCGTGGTCGCCTCGACCGTCGGGCCCTTCGAGGGCTGGCCGGAGTGGGACCAGGCCGGGGAGGCCGTCCGCCAGGAGGTCAACCAGTACATCCGCACCAGCGGGGAGGTCGACGCGGTCACCGACTTCGACCGGATCCTGCGCAGCCCCTACGACCAGGCGCGGATGCTGCCGTTCCTCGACAGCGGCGACCACATCCACCCCAACGACAAGGGAATGCAGGCCATGGCCGACGCCGTCGACCTGGCGAGCCTCGACTGCGACGGGTGATCCCCCTCGCACCCGCGCACCCCGGAACCGTCGGTTCCGGGGTGCGCGGTCAAGCGGCTGCCCCGGGCCCGGTGTTCAGCCCCGGGCGCTCAGCCCCGCAGCGTCCGGGCCCAGTCCTCCGGTACCCGGTCCGCCGGACCCGGCACGGACTGGTCCGCCGGGTGGCTCGTCGGCGGCGCCAGGTCCGGTCCGGACTCGTACAGTTCGCCCGACTCGAAGTTCCAGAACCAGCCCTCGCCCGGCTCGTAGCTGCGGATCAACGGGTGTCCGGTCTCCCGGAAGTGCGCGGTCGCGTGTTTCGAGGGCGAGTCGTCGCAGCAGCCGATGTGCCCGCACTGCGTGCACCGCCGCAGGTGGAACCACCAGCCGCCCGCCTTGTCGCACTCCACGCACCCGGCACCGCTCGGCGGAACCTCCGGGTCGATCGCGGTGTCGCCGCTCATACCGTCTCCTCAGATGACTCGGGTGCTTCGGCGGTCAGGGGAAGCAGCACCTGGAAGCGGGTGTCCCCGGGCACCGACTCCACCCGCATGCTGCCGTGATGCTTGTTCACGACGATCCGCCAGGAGATGTCCAGGCCGAGGCCCGTGCCCTGGCCCACCGGTTTCGTCGTGAAGAACGGATCGAAGATCCGGTCCTTGATGTCCGGGGCGATCCCGCTCCCGGTGTCCCCGAACTCCACCAGCAGCTGCTCGTGGTCGAGCGCGGTCCGCACGGTCAGCGTGCCGCCCGGCCCGCCGTCGCCGTCCCGCATCGCGCAGACCGCGTTGTCGATGAGGTTGGTCCACACCTGGTTGAGCTCGGCGGGATAGGCGGGGACGGACGGGAGCGTCCGGTCGTACTCCTTGACCACCCGGATGTCCTGCCCGATCTTCCCGGACAGCATCAGCAGGGTGCTGTCGAGGAGTTCGTGCACGTCCACCTCCCGGTACGGCGCCCGGTCCAGCTGGCTGTACTGCTTGGCGGCGTCGACGAGATGCGAGATCCGGGTCGTGGAGTCGTCGATCTCGTTCATCAACAGCTCGGTCTCGATGGTGTAGTTGAGCCAGCCGACCGCGTTGGGGAAGATCTCGTCGTCCACGGCCGCGGCCACCTGCTCCAGCCAGTCGACGTCGAGACCCGCCTGCACGAAGATCGGCGCGAGCTGCCAGCCGTTGTCCATGCCGTGGTCGTCGAGCCAGTCGGAGAGGACGTCCTCGCGGTCGGAGGCCTCCAGCGGGCTGAGCGAGGGAGCCTTGGCGACCCGCTCGGCGGTGCGCTCCTGGATCTCGATCAGACCGGCCAACTGCTCCCGGGAGAAAGGCCCTTCGGCGATCACCGCGAGCTTGTGCCGCATCTTCGCCACCCGCTCGCGCAGCGTGGACGTCGCCCGTACGGCCGCCGCGGCCGGGTTGTTGAGCTCATGGGTGAGCCCGGCCGACAACGAGCCCAGCGCCAGCAGCCGTTCCCGCTGGCCGATCGCAGCCTGGGTGTTCTTCGAACCGAAGAACAGGCCCTCCAGCAGGTGCACGGCCATCGGGAACCAGTCCTGCATGATCTCCGCGAAGGTGTCCGCCGGCAGCACGAAGAACCGCGTCGGCTCGGTCACCCGCATCGAGTTGTTGTACGCCTGCCGCACCCGGTCCCCGAGGTACGCCTGCATGGCGCCCGCGTACACCCCGGGCTGCGAGGTCCTGGTGACCTCGATGTCGTCCCCGGCGACCCGCCGGGAGAGCACCACCGTGCCCTGGACCATCACGTAGAAGCAGGTCGCGGGATCACCCTCGGTGTAGACGGGACCCGGCTGGAACAGCTCCACCCGGCCGGCCGCGCACAGCCGCCCGAGCTGCTCCGGCTCCAGCTTCTCGAACAGGAACAGCGACCCGATCTCCGTCGCGCTGCACGGCATCAACTGCCCGCTCATGACTGCTCCAGATACCGGTGGACGAGCATCACTGCCATGGCTCCCTCTCCGACGGCGGACGCGACACGCTTGGCGGACTCGGCCCGTGCGTCGCCCGCCACGAACACGCCGGGAATGCTGGTCTCCA
Organism: Streptomyces humi; assembly: GCF_001005085.2. Taxonomy (GTDB): domain Bacteria; phylum Actinomycetota; class Actinomycetes; order Streptomycetales; family Streptomycetaceae; genus Streptomyces; species Streptomyces humi. The sequence continues at coordinate 20,419 of NZ_LBMU02000056.1, read as the reverse complement.
GGTGGTACGGCGGCCGGTTCAGCTCCCAGCCGGCCGGCGGCGTCCCGTCGACGGTCAGGTCCGGTCCGGCCAGGATGAACCCGCGCCCGTCGCGCAGCACCGTGTCACCGAGCCAGTCGGTCAGCGGAGCCGCCCCGATGAACACGAACATCCACTGGGCGTCCACCTGTTCCCGGTCGCCGCTGTGCACATGGCGCAGGGTGAGCTGCTCCAGCCGCTCCGCGCCGTGCGCGGCCTCGACCACCGTGTCACTGCGGACCGAGATGTTCGGGGCCTCGTTGATCTGCTGGATCAGGTAGTACGACATCGAGGCCGACAGGTCCGCACCGCGCACCAGCAGCGTCACCGACTTGGCGAACCTGGACAGGTACATCGCCGCCTGGCCGGCCGAGTTGGCACCGCCCACGACGTACACGTCCTGCCCCTGGCAGGAGGTGGCCTCGGTGAGCGCGGAGCCGTAGAACACCCCGCAGCCGGTCAGGCCGACGCAGCCCTCCGCCTCCAGCTGCCGGTACTGCACTCCGGTCGCCAGGATCACACTGTGCGCCGCGATCGCCGAGCCGTCCGCGAACCGCACCACCCGCGCGGCCCCGTTGACCTCCAGCGCGGTCACCTCGCGGGCGGTCAGCACCTCCGCGCCGAACTTGGCGGCCTGCCGCCTGGCCCGGTCGGTGAGCTGGGCCCCCGACACCCCGTCCGGGAAGCCGAGGTAGTTCTCGATCCGGGAGCTCTGCCCGGCCTGCCCGCCGGTCGCCGCGCGCTCCACGAGCACCGTCCGCAGCCCCTCCGACGCCCCGTAGACCGCCGCGCCCAGACCGGCCGGGCCACCGCCGATGACCACCAGGTCGTAGAAGTCCGCGGTGGGCGTGGTCGCCAGTCCCACCTTGGCGGCCAGTTCGGGCGCCTCGGGTTCGATCAGGGGGGTCCCGTCCGGCGTGATCACCAGCGGCAGCCGCTGCCCGTCGGCCTCGGCGGCCGCCAGCAGGCGCTGTCCCTCCGGTTCCTCGACCGAGTACCAGCGGTACGGCACCTGGTTGCGGGCCAGGAACTCCCGCACGTCCGACGAACGCGCCGACCAGCGGTGCCCGACGACCTTGGTGGCCGGCACCGGCTTGTAGTCGCTGGCCCGCCAGGCGTCCAGCAGATCGTCCAGGACCGGGTAGAGCTTCTCCTCGGGCGGGTCCCAGGGCTTGAGCAGGTAGTGGTCGAGATCGACCACGTTGATCGCGTCGATGGCCGCGTTGGTGTCGGCGTACGCGGTCAGCAGCACCCGCCGGGCGCCCGGATACACGTCCAGCGCCTGTTCGAGGAACTCGATGCCGTTCATCTGCGGCATCCGGTAGTCGGCCAGGATCACCGCCACCAGGTCACCGCGGAGTTTCAGCTCCCGCAGCGCCTCCAGCGCCGAGTCGCCGGACTCCGCGCGCACGATCCGGTACGACGCGCCGTAGCGGCGCCGCAGGTCCCGGGCGACGGCACGGGAGACCCCCGGGTCGTCGTCCACGGTCATGATGACGGTCCGTGCCGCGTCGGCAGCCTGTGCCATACGTCTCCCACCCCGAGCCGTTGCTTCCACGGGACGGCGGCCCCTCCAGCAGGAGCGCGGCCACCGCACCGGTTCCCGCCCATCGTATGTTCGATCGACGGGAACCGCTCTTGTACACCGGTGCACAGCGGGCATCCGTCCGTGCGGAAGACTGATCACGCACACGCGGAACCGACGAGGAGGCCGGTGCATGACACGCCCGATCACGGCAGGGGTCGACGGTACGGAGGAGAGCCTCGCGGCTCTGGACTGGGCCGCCCGGGAGGCGGTCCGCCGGGAGCTGCCGCTGCGCGTGGTGCACGCCTGGCGGTACGAGGAGCACGAGGCGCTGGGCGGTGACCGGGAGGCCCAGCGCGGGTGGGTGTCGGACGGCGTGGCCGAGTCGGTGCGGGCCGTCACCGGCCGGTATCCGGACCTCTCGGTGAGCGTCGACGTGGTGGAGGGCGGCCCGGTCGAGGTGCTCGTGGACGCGGTCGCCGGGGCCGAGCTGCTGGCGCTGGGCTCGCGCGGGCACGGGCCGGTCGTCGGGTTCCTGCTGGGCTCCGTCGGCCAGCAGGTGATCGCCGGGGCCGCCGGCCCGGTCGTCTTGGTGCGCGCCGGGGACCGGCCGACCGCGGAGGCCGCCGGCCGGGAGGTCGTCGTGGGTCAGCAGGGCGGGCCCGAGGACAGCGCGGCGGTGCTGGAGTTCGCCTTCGGGACGGCGGCGGCCCGGGGAGCCTCGGTCCGCGTCGTCCGGGCCTGGACCCTGCCGCCCGTCTTCGCCTACAGCCCGGGTTCGATGAAGCTGCTGGACGAGGCCGGCGGCCTGGAACCGTACGAGAAGAAGGCGCTGGCCGACGCGGTGCGGCCGGTGCGGGAGCGGTTCCCGGCGGTGCCGGTGGCCGAGCACGTGGAGATGGGCAGCGCCGGACAGGTACTGCTCTCGGTGGCCGCCCGTGCCCAGCTGATGGTCGTGGGCCGGCGCGCCCACCGGACGGCGGTCGGCGCGCGCATCGGCTCGGTCGCGCACGGCGTGCTGCACCACGCCGACTGCCCGGTGGCCGTGGTGCCGCACGACTGACCTCCGTGGCGGCTCATCCGGGGTTCACTCCGGGGTTCACTCCGGGGTGACCGGCTCCAGGGTCTCCCGTGCCTTGGGCAGCACGTTCTCGATGTAGTCCTCGACCGCGTTGTCCAGGCCGATGTCGTGCTGTGCCCGCTCGGACAGGTACCAGCGGTGCTCCAGCAGTTCGTGGTAGATCTCCGCCGGGTCCATGGAGCCGCGCAGCTCCAGCGGCACCGCCCGCACGGTGGGGCGGAAGACGTCCCGCACCCACCGGTGGGCCAGTACCTCGGGACGGGCGGCCAGGGGGTCGCCCGGGGCGTAGTCGTCCTGGGTGGCCATCCAGCTCTCCAGGTCGTTGAGCAGCCGCCGCGCCTGGTTCTCCTCGGCGTCCAGGCCGGTCAGCCGCAGCAGCTGGCGCTGGTGGTGCCCGGCGTCGACGACCTTCGGCACGAAGGTGACGCTGTCGCCGTTGGAGGAGTGCTCGATCTGCATCTCGGCGACGTCGAACCCGAGATCGTTGAGCCGCCTGATCCGGCGCTCGATGTACTGGTACTTGCCCGCCGGGTACACCGAGGTCCGGGTCAGCTCCTCCCACAGCTCGCCGTACCGGGTGCAGATCTCGAAGCCGAACTCGATCGGGTCCAGCGACGGGTGCAGCGCCCCCGACGCCTCCAGATCGAGCAGTTCCCCGCTGATGTTGACCCGGGCCAGGTCGAGGTCGTACTCGCGCTGCCCGTTGCTGAGCTGCGGGTGCAGGTCGCCGGTCTCGGCGTCCACCAGGTACGCCGCGTAAGCCCCCGCGTCCCGCCGGAACAGGGTGTTGGACAGTGAGCAGTCGCCCCAGGCGAACCCGGCCAGGTGCAGGCGGACCAGCAGCACGGCGAGGGCGTCCATGAGACGGTGCATGGTGGCCGGCCGCATGGTCGTCTCGAACATCGAGCGGTACGGCATCGATCCGCCGAGGTGCCGGGTGACCAGCACCGACTCCAGCGGTTCGCCCGCCGGGTCGGTGCGGCCCGTGATCACCGCCAGCGGGTCGACCGCGGGGATCGTGAGCCGGTCCAGGTCACGCAGCAGCTCGTACTCGCGCAGCGCCGGGCGCTCCGCCAGCTCCTTCACCGCGATGACCTCGTCGCCCGCGCGGGCGTAGCGCACCACGTGCCGGGAGATGCCTCGGGGGAGCGGCACGAGGTACTCCTCGGGCCACTCCTCCAACGGGACGTCCCAGGGGAGTTCCAGCAGGAGTGCGGGGTGCTCCGGGTTGGTGGCGCTGATCTGCAATGCCATGGCCGAAACCTTAGACGGCGCGGTCGCGGGCCTGCTGGGCGGCCGCCTTCACGGACCCCCGGTGCAGCGGGCCGTGGCCGGGCAGCAGCGCGTCGGCGTCGAGCGCGGCGATGAGGTCGAGGGAGGCCACCGCGCGGGCGCGCTCGTGGTGGAACATGTCGGGCAGCAGTTGCGGGCCCTGGACGCGCGAGGTGCGGTGGCCGCTGACCAGGGCGTCCCCGGAGATCACGATCCCGGCCTCGGGCAGGTGGTAGACGGTGTGCCCGTCGGTGTGGCCCGGTGTGTGCACCGGGACCGGCCGGCCCGGCAGGTCGAGCGGGGCGCCCACGGCGGCCGGGAACGCCTCGGGCGCGGTGACCGGGTGCTGCTCGGTGCCGCCGACCCGCAGCACGTGTACCAGCCAGGGCACCACACCCGGGCGCCAGGCGTTCCTCAGCACGTCACCGACGGCGACCTGCTGGAGGTAGTCCCGCCGCGCGTGCGGCACTTCGGCCTCGTGCAGGTAGACCGGCACGCCGTGGGTGTCGCGCAGGTACTCGGCCGAGCCGAGGTGGTCGTTGTGCGCGTGGGTGATCAGTACGGCCGTCACCGCCTCCGGTGAACCGCCCACCTCGGCGAGGGAACCGAGCAGCCCCTCCCGGTCCCCGGGGTAGCCGGTGTCCACCAGTGTGACGGCGTCCCCGTCCTTGAGGATCACCCAGTTGGTGTGGCTGCCGTGCACCAGGTAAGTGCCTCCGGCGACTTCGTGTACCTCAGCCCGCATGATCTCCCCGGCCTTGCCCGTACGTGCAGATCGAAACGGAGGACAGCCAACCACATGCCGGTGTCCAGCGGTTGACGGGGAGCGGTCTCAGCGCACCCCGTGCGGCCGGAACTGCACGCTGATCCGCGGTCCGGCGGCCCGTGCCGTCTTCGGTACGCAGTGCTCCCAGGTCCGCTGGCAGGAGCCGCCCATCACGATCAGGTCGCCGTGGCCCAGCGGGCGCCGCACCGAGGGGCCGCCGCGCAGCGGCCGCAGCAGCAGGTCCCTGGGGGCGCCGACGGAGAGGATCGCGACCATGGTGTCCGCCCGCGCGCCCCGCCCGATCCGGTCGCCGTGCCAGGCGACGCTGTCCCGGCCGTCGCGGTAGTGGCAGAGCCCGGCCGTGGTGAACGGTTCGCCCAGCTCGTCGGCGTAGTGCCGGCTGAGCGCGTCGCGGGCCTCGGCGAGGACCGGGTGGGGGAGCGGGTCGCCCTCGCCGTAGAAGGCGAGCAGCCGCGGTACGTCCACCACGCTGTCGTACATCTTCCGGCGCTCGGCGTGCCAGGGGACCTCCGCCGCGAGCCGTTCGAACAGCTCGTCGGCGCCGCTCAGCCAGCCGGGCAGCACGTCGATCCAGGCGCCGGAACCCAGCTCGGTCCGGCGGACGCCGTCGAGGGGGCCGAGCCGTAGCTCGTCGGTCTGGTCGAACAGGGAGCCCTGGAGGTGCGTGGCCATAGAGCCAGCGTACTCCTTAATCGAAAATATGTTCTGATTCCTCGGGCCGGGACCGCGAGGCCGGCGCGCGAGGAGGCCGGGCGCGAGGCCCTTTCGATACATTCGTGTATCCGATACATTCGCGTATCGAACGGAGGTCCGGACATGGCTGTGGACGGCACGCCCCAGCGGGTGACCAGGCGACGGGTGCGGACCCGGGCCCGGCTGCTCGACGCCGCCTTCACCGTGTTCGCCGCCAAGGGATTCGGACGGGTCTCCATCGAGGAGGTCTGCGAGGCCGCCGGGTTCAGCCGGGGCGCCTTCTACTCCAACTTCGCCACCCTCGACGAACTGTTCTTCGCCCTCTACCGGGACCGCGCCGACCTCATCGCCCAGCAGGTCGCGGACGCCCTCGCCCTCGACGGACCCGGCCTGGACGTGCCCGCCTCCGTCGACCGGGTGACCGAGGTCCTGCTCCTCGACGTCGACTGGCTGCTGGTGAAGACCGACTTCCTGGTGCACGCGGCCCGGGACGCGGCCGTCGCAGAGGCCCTTCTCGACCACCGCGCCCGGCTGCGCCGCGCCATCGCCGACCGGCTCTCCCGGGCCCCGCTCCCCGCCGTGCTGGGCGACGCGGACTCCGCCGCCCACGCCGTGGTCGCCGCCTACGACGGCGTCACCACCCAGCTGCTGCTCGACAGGGACGTGGCCGGGGCCCGCGCCTGGCTCAAGCAACTGCTCACCGCGCTGCTGACCGACGGCGGCGCCCCGACCGGATCGACCGGATCGACCGGATCGACCGGATCGACCGGGTCCACCGGATCGACCCGGTGGTCCACCGGATCGACCCTCGGATCGGCCTCCCAATGAGAAAGGCAACGGACGCCATGGACGCGGACGTCATCGTCGTCGGAGCGGGCCTCGCCGGCCTGGTCGCGGCGCACGAACTCACCAGCAGGGGCAGGCGCGTCGCCCTCGTCGACCAGGAGAACGCCGCCAACCTGGGCGGCCAGGCGTTCTGGTCCTTCGGCGGGCTCTTCCTCGTCGACTCGCCGGAGCAACGCCGCCTCGGCATCAAGGACAGCCTCGACCTGGCCTGGAGCGACTGGCGGGGCAGCGCGCAGTTCGACCGCGAGGACGACGAGGACTCCTGGGCGGTGCGCTGGGCCCGCGCCTACGTCGAGTTCGCGGCCGGGGAGAAGCGGCCCTGGCTGCTGAGCCACGGCATCAGCCTGCTGCCGACCGTCGGCTGGGCCGAACGCGGCGACCTGCGCGCCGACGGGCACGGCAACTCCGTACCCCGCTTCCATGTCGCCTGGGGCACCGGCACCGGCGTGGTCGAACCCTTCGTCCGGTACGCCAAGCAGGCCGCCCGCGACGGACTGCTCACCTTCTACCACCGCCACCAGGTGGACCAGCTCGTCATCGAGGACGGCGAGGCACGCGGCGTGCGCGGCACGGTCCTCGCCGCCGACGACGCACCGCGCGGAGCCGCCTCCAACCGCGACCGCGCCGGTGACTTCGAACTCACCGCCCAGGCCGTCGTCGTCACCACCGGGGGCATCGGCGCCGACCACGACATCGTGCGCCGCTACTGGCCCGAACGGCTCGGGACACCCCCGGCCGAGATGGTCACCGGCGTCCCCGCCTACGTGGACGGCAGGATGCTCGACATCAGCGCCGGGGCCGGGGTCCGCCTGGTCAACCGCGACCGCATGTGGCACTACACCGAGGGCATCCAGAACTGGAACTCCGTCTGGCCCGGCCACGGCATCCGCATCCTGCCCGGCCCGTCCTCGATCTGGCTCGACGCCCTCGGCCGCCGGCTGCCCGACCCCTGCCTGCCCGGCTACGACACCCTCAGCACCCTCAAGTACCTGCGCACCACCGAGGACATCGCCGGGTACGACCACTCCTGGTTCGTCCTCACCCGGAAGATCGTGGAGAAGGAGTTCGCGCTCTCCGGCTCAGAGCAGAACCCCGACATCACCGCCAAGGACCGCAAGGCCGTGCTCCGCGACCGGCTGCTCGGCAAGGGCGCGCCCGGTCCGGTCCAGGCCTTCCTCGACCACGGCGCGGACTTCGTGACCGCGAACTCCCTCGACCAGCTGGTCGAGAAGATGAACGCGCTCACCGACAAGGCGCTGCTCGACGCGGCCGCGGTGCGCCGCCAGATCGTCGCCCGCGACCTCCAGATCCACAACTCCTACAGCAAGGACTCCCAGGTCCAGGGCATCCACAACGCCCGCCGCTACATCGGCGACCGGCTGGGCCGGGTCGCCACCCCGCACCGCATCCTCGACCCGGCCGCGGGCCCGCTGATCGGCGTCAAGCTGCACGTGCTCACCCGCAAGACGCTCGGAGGCATCCAGACCGACCTGGACTCCCGTGCCCTCGGCGCGGACGGCGAGCCGATCGGCGGTCTGTACGCGGCCGGCGAGGTGGCGGGGTTCGGCGGCGGCGGTGTGCACGGCTACAACGCGCTGGAGGGCACCTTCCTCGGCGGCTGCCTGTTCTCGGGGCGGGCGGCGGGGCGCGCGGCGGCCCAGCAGACGGCCTGAGCAACGGCCGCCGGCCTGATCAGCGGCCGCCGGCCTGATCAGCGGCCGGCGGCCTGCGATCAGTCGGAGATGAGCCGCGCCAGCACGGTGGCGTGGCTCTCCTCCGGCGTCTTCGACGCGGTGAGCAGCGTGACCTTCCGGCTCCGGGCGGTCTTCCGCAGGCCGTCCAGGAGCCCGGCGGCCTCGGGCGCGTCCAGCTCCGCCTCGTAACGGCGGGTGAACTCCTCGTACGAACCGCCCTCGTGGAACCAGTGGCGCAGTTCGGTGGACGGCGTCAGCCCCTTCGGCCACTCGTCCACGTGCGCGTCCTCCTTGGACACCCCGCGCGGCCACAGCCGGTCCACCAGGACCCGCACCCCGTCCTCCGGTTCGGGCGGTTCGTAGATCCTGCGGACACGCACGCTCACGATCGGGCACCTCTCGGCTCGGTGACGGTTCCGCGAGCGTACGCGGCGAACCGGGTCCCACCGGCCTTCGACGCGGCACGACTTGACCTGAATGAGGGGGAAGCGCGGACACCGCCGCGCCTAGGGTGGGCCACTGATCATCGGCCACCCCCCTACAGAGGAGCGCCTGTGCAGGGTGCACGCAGACGTACCGCAGTCCTTGGCCGCGAGGCCGTCCTCGCCACCGTCCCGGTCGCCGTGGCGGCCCTGCTCGCCGCCGCCGGACCGGCCTCGGCGAGCACGCTCGGCGCCTCGGGAGCGGGCGACCCCTACTTCCCGCTCAGCGGCAACGGCGGCTACCACGTGGGTCACTACGACCTGACACTCCGCTACGACACCTCCTCCCACCACCTCGACGGCAGGGCCGTGCTGACCGCCCGGGCCACCCAGCGGCTCACCCGCTTCGACCTCGACCTCAAGGGACTGACCGTCACCCGGGTGACGGTCGACGGGCGCACGGCCCGCTTCGGCCGCAGCGGACAGGAACTCGTCGTCACACCGGCGCGGGCGCTGGCCAAGGGCCGGGAGTTCCGGGTCGCCGTCAGCTACAACGGCGTCCCCAAGCAGGTCACCGACCCCGACGGTTCGGCCGACGGCTGGATCCGCACCGACGACGGCGCGTTCGTCGCGGGCGAGCCGCAGGGCGCGATGACCTGGTTCCCGGCGAACAGCCACCCCAAGGACAAGTCGTCGTACGACTTCACGATCACCGTGCCCGAGGGGCGCACCGCCGTCGCCAACGGCGTCCTGCTCGGACAGCACACGTCCGGGGGCCGTACCACCTTCCGGTGGCGGCAGCGCGAGCCGATGGCCGCGTACCTCGCCACCGCCACGGTCGGCAAGTTCAAGGTCGAGCAGTACACCACCCGGGACGGCGTCAAGGTGTACAACGCGGTCGACCCGCGCGAGGCGAGCGGCTCGGCGGCCGTGCTGAAGAAGCTGCCGTCGGTCCTGGAGTGGGAGAGCAAGCTGTTCGGGCCGTACCCGTTCCGCGCCGCCGGGTCGATCGTCGACCACGCGCCGAGCGTCGGCTACGCGCTGGAGACGCAGGGCCGGCCGATCTACGACTCCGCGCCCGACCTCGGCACCCTCGTCCACGAGAACGCCCACCAGTGGTTCGGCGACTCCGTCTCCCTGACCGCCTGGAAGGACATCTGGCTCAACGAGGGCTTCGCCACGTACGCCGAGTGGCTCTACAGCGAGCAGCACGGGGGCGACAGCGCGCAGAAGACCTTCGACGCGCTGTACGCCAAGCCGGCGGGCGACGCGTTGTGGGAGTACCCGCCGGGGGACCCGGGAAGCGGGAAGAACATCTTCGGCGAACCGGTCTACGCGCGCGGTGCGATGACGCTGCACGAGCTGCGCAAGGCCGTGGGCGACGCGGTGTTCTTCCGGATCCTGCGGGCGTGGGCGGGTGAACACCGGTACGGGCACGGGACGACCGCGGAGTTTGTGAAGCTGGCCGAAGGGCAGTCGGGGGTCGACCTCGGTTCCTTGTTCCGGACGTGGTTGTACAAGAAGGGCAAGCCGTAGCGACGGTTCGGGTACGGGCCGGTGAGGGCTTGTCGTGCAGTGCCTCCCCCAACGGGGTTCTGAAACTGACCAGTTCCTTACATTTCTCGGCCAGAGTCGATCTCATGATCCAACGCAGAACCGCTGTCGCCCTGCTCGCCTCCCCCCTTCTGCTGTCCGGTTGCGGGGGAGGCGCCGAGGCCGCGCAGAGCCGGGCCGACGACGGCCGGGCGGCGCCGGCGACGGCTTCCCCCACACCCGAGAACAGTCCGCAGGACCAGGGCATACCAGGGCTCGGGCCGAAGACGCGGGCCGCTGTACCCGAGCGGGCCGAGCAGGTCGTCGTCGCCCGCGGGCGGGGCAAGGACTCCCCGGTGTCCTCCGTCGTCCTCTACGAACGCGACGACACCACCTGGCAGCCAGGCGCCAGTTGGCCCGCGCACAACGGCAGGGACGGCTGGAGCGAGCACCACATGGCCGGGGACCTGCGCTCGCCCGTCGGGGTGTACGGCCTGACCGACGCGGGCGGCCTGCTGGCCGATCCCGGGAGCAGGCTGCCGTACCACCACTCGAACGGCTTCTACTCGCCCGGGACCGGCTTCGAGGGCGAGCCGCTGGAGGGGTCCTTCGACTACGTCGTCGCCATCAACTACAACCGCGAGGCGGGCACCTCGCCGCTCGACTGGACCCGGCCGCTGGGTGCCGCGCGCGGCGGTGGCGTCTGGCTGCACGTCGACCACGGCGGGCCCACGCACGCCTGCGTCAGTGTCGCCAAGGCACACATGAGGGAACTGCTGCGCACCCTCGACCCGCACCGGCACCCGGTGGTCGTGATGGGGTACGCCGACTGGCTGGCGCGGTAGGCACCTAGGATCCGAACCTGTGTGCGCACATGTGCTGGTCGCCGAGGACGACGAGATGCAGGCCGAACTGATCCGGCGGTCCCTGCTCGCCGAGGGCCATACCGCGACCGTGGTCCACGACGGGGCCGCGGCGCTGGACGCGGCCCGGCGGCTCGGCCCCGACCTGGTCGTCCTCGACCTGATGCTCCCGGTGATCGACGGCTTCGGCGTGTGCCGGGTGCTGCGCGGCGGCGACCCGGAGATCCCGGTGCTGATGCTCACGGCCCGGTCCGACGAGGACGACGTGCTGCTCGGCCTGGAGCTGGGCGCCGACGACTACATGACCAAGCCGTACAGTCCCCGCGAGCTGATGGCCCGGATCCGGACGATCCTGCGGCGCAGCGGGCGGACCGCCGCCGTCCGGGAGGAGCCCGCCGTGACCGCCGCCGGGATCAGCGTCGACCCGGTGCGGCACGAGGTGCGCTGCGACGGCGAGCCGGTGGAGGTGACCCCCGCCGAGTTCCAGATCCTGCTCGCCATGGCCGGGGAACCCGACCGGGTCTTCAGCCGGCGGCAGTTGCTCCAGTGCACCCGCGGCTTCGACCGGTCCTCCACCGAACGCGCCGTCGACGTCCACGTGATGAACCTGCGCCGGAAGATCGAGGCCGACCCGCGCCGGCCGGTACGGCTGGTCACGGTGTTCGGCGTCGGCTACAAGCTGAGCGGCGGCCGGCCGTGACGCCGCGGATACCGTGGCGCAAACGGCTGCTGGTCCGGCTGCTGTTCGCCTCGGTGCTGATCGCCGTCTGCTCCGTGGCCGCCACCGCCTGGCTCGCCGTGACGACCACCACCAGCGCGCTGGAGGAGGAACAGGGCCAGGACCTCGCCGCCGACAACAAGATCCTCGCCGAGCTCAGCGGCTACGCGGCGGACCACCCCGACTGGGCCGGGGTCGGGCGCACCGTGCGGACGCTGGCCGCGAAGACCGGCCGGCGGATCGCGCTGACCACCGCCGACCGCACCCTGATCGCCGACTCCGCCCCGCACGACACCCCGCTGCCGCCCCGGCCGGCCGCCGCCGTCGACCCCCTGCACACCGACACCTACACCGAGTTCGGCGCCCAGCTCAGCGGCATCGACCCGCGTGCGGTCGGGCCGTACCGGCTGACCACGACCGAGCGCGACGGACTGGACGCGGTCGCGAAAAAGGTGCAGAGCTGCTTCGACCGCGTCGGCGCCCCGACCACCGTCCGGCACACCCCGGCCGGGCGCCCCTATCTCGTCGTCGACGACGGCACGGACAGCTTCCTGTACCGCAAGTCCGACTGCGGCGCGGTCTTCGGCGATCCGGCCGCCGAGATGAACAACGTGCTCGCCCATCCGACCCGGACCGAGGACAAGGCCCTCGCCGGGCTGACGGACCTGGTCCGCCCCTGCCTGCGGGCCAAGGACATGGACCTGGGCAGCGAACTCTCCCTGACCTACGACACGACGGGACGCAACCCGGTCTCCGGCGGATTCCTCGTCACCAGGAAGGACGTCAGGTCGCGGTCGGACCAGACCGCCAAGAACTGCGTCACCGCGGCCCGCCGCACCCAGCTCGAACCCTATGTCGCCCCCGCCGCCGAACTGTTCCTCGGCATCGGCGACCAGGCCGCGCCCCGCTTCGACATGTCCCCGGCCAACAAGGCCAGGATCGTGGGCGCGGCCGGCCTGGTCCTCGCCGTCACGGTCGCCGTCACCGCCGTGGTCGCCACCCGTCTGGTAAGGCCGCTGCGCGCGCTGACCCTCGCCGCCCAGCAGCCGCCCGAACTGCACGTCCGGGCACCGGTACGCACCCGGGACGAGACCGGGCTGCTCGCGGAGGCGTTCAACGACCTGACCGAGCGCCGGGAACGCCTGGAGGAGCAGCGCCGGGCGATGGTCAGCGACATCGCCCACGAACTGCGCAGCCCGCTCACCAACATCCGCGGCTGGCTGGAGGTCACCCGGGACGGTGTCGTCGACCCCGACCCGGCCCTGCTGGGTTCCCTGCACGAGGAGGCCCTGGTCCTCCAGCGGATCATCGACGACCTCCAGGACCTGGCCGCCGCCGACGCCGGCACCCTGCGGGTGCACCGCGAACCGGTCCGCGCCGCCGACCTGATCGACCAGGTCGCCGCCGCGCACCGGGTCGCCGCCGACGCGGCCGGGGTCGCCCTGCTGACCGACGCCGACGGCACCGCCTGGCTCTTCGCCGACCCGGTGCGGATGCGGCAGGCGCTCGGCAACCTGGTCTCCAACGCGATCCGGCACACTCCCGCCGACGGGACGGTCACACTGACCGCCCGTCACGACGGTGGGGACATCGTCCTCACCGTCACCGACACCGGGCAGGGCATCGCGGCGGAGGACCTGCCGCACGTCTTCGAACGGTTCTGGCGCGCCGAGAAGTCCCGCAGCCGCCGTACCGGGGGCAGCGGCCTCGGCCTGCCGATCGTCCGGCACCTGGTCGCCGCCCACGACGGCACCGCCGAGGCGGAGAGCGAACCGGGCGAGGGAGCCCGGTTCACGCTGCGGCTGCCGGCGGCGGCGGCACCGGCCGACGTCAGCTGAACCGGCGCGCGGCGGCCTTCCTGCGCCGGGTCAGCAGCCGGCGCTCCGCCTCGGTCGTACCGCCCCAGATGCCCACGGCCTGTCCCGTGTCCATGGCCCAGCGCAGACACTGTTCCTGAACGGGACAGCGCTCGCAGACGGCCTTGGCCTGCCGTGTCTGGTGCAGTGAGGGTCCGGTGGTGCCGATCGGGAAGAAGAGGTCGGGATCCTCGTCGCGGCACTCGGCGTGATCTCGCCAGTCGTCCATCGATGTCACCTGCGATCCAAGTCGACTCTGCCGTTTCCTGTGTAGGTTGCTCAGCACCGGGTCACCGGAGCGGGCACCGCTGAAACGGGCAAGTCGCCTGGGATTCGGGGACGGTCACTGCTCCCGCAGACCCCAGGGCGAGCCGTACTCGGTCAGCAGGTCGAGGAACGGGCGGGCCGGGAACGCCTCCGGACCGAGGACGCCCGAGCCCGACCACGCACCAGTGGCCAGGAGTTCGAGGGCGACGACCGGGTTGAGGGCCGTCTGCCACACCACGGCCTGACAACCGTACTCCGCCATCGACCACTGGTTGTCGACGACGTGGTGGAGATACACCTCGCGCGGCCGTCCGTCCCTGGTGCCGCGCACCCAGGTGCCCGCGCAGGTCTTGCCGTGCATGCGCTCGCCCAGCGTCGCCGGGTCGGGCAGCGCCGCGGCGACCACGTCCCTGGGCGAGACCGCGACCGGGCCGCCGGCGCCGGGCACGGTCACCGGGACGGTGCTGTCCAGGCCCAACACATGCAGCGTCTTCAGCGTCTCTATGAACTCGCCGCCCAGCCCGTACTTGAAGGTGACCCGCCGCGCGTCCACCCAACGGGGCACGAGCAGCACCTCCTCGTGTTCGACGTTGACGCACTCGACCGGCCCGATGCCGTCCGGGAAGTCGAACACCTCCGGTTCGCTGAAGGGGGCGGTCGTGAACCAGCCACGCTCCTTCTCGTACACCACGGGCGGGTTGAGGCACTCCTCGATCGTGGTCCAGATGTTGAAGGAGGGCGCGAAGGCGTAGCCGTCCACCGTCAGGTTCGCGCCGTCGCGGATGCCGATCTCGTCGATCTCGTCGAAGAGCTCATCGGCCGCGTACCGTGCGAACACGTCCGAGAGACCCGGTTCCACGCCCATGCCGACCAGCGCCAGCGCACCCGCCCGCCGCCACTCCTCGGCCAGCGCGAACTGCTCGTCGCCGAGCTTCACCCCGCACTCCTCGTAGGGCCGTTCGGCATGCGGCCGGGACAGTGACATCGCCATGTCGACATAGTTCGCGCCGGCCGCGCGGGCGGCCCGGAACAAGGGCATGACGAAGCGCGGATCGGTGGCGTTGAGCAGCACGTCGCAGCCGTGCCGGGCCAGCAGCGCGGCCACGGCCGACTCGTCGCCCGCGTCGACGTGCTCGGCCCGGAACCGGTCGTCGCCGACCGCCGCGACGGCCGCCTCGGCGCGGGCCGGGTCGTGGTCCGCGACCACCATCGCGTCGAAGAACGGACGGCGGGCCGCGATCCGGGTGACGGCGGTGCCCACACCACCGGCTCCCACGAGCAGTACACGCATGGCGAAGTCTCCTTCTCGGACAGAGTGCGAGGTCGAGTACAGGGGCGCCTTGGCCGGAATGAAACGCCGGGCCGTCGCATAAGGTCAATGGCGTTGGCATAAGAACGGCAGGGGAGCGCGTCATGCCCAAGCAGGTCGTCCCCGAGGACCGGAGGCGCCGGCGCCGCCCGACACGCGGCGGCACCGTGCTGTCGGAGCGGCTGATCGTCGACACGGCCCTGCGGCTGCTGCGCGAGCACGGCAGCACCGGTCTCACCGCCCGCCGGCTGGGGCTCGCCCTCGACTGCGACCCCAGCACCCTGTACCGCTACTTCCGGGGCATGGACGACCTGACCCTGGCGATCGGCGACGCCCTCATCGGGCGGGCGCTGGCCGGCTGGGCGCCGACCGGTGAGTGGCGCGCGGACCTGCGCGCGATCGGCCTGCGCATCCACGCGCAGTACGTGTCCCACCCGCAGGCGGCCCTGCTGACGGCGAACCGGGTGACCGGCCGATCCCAGGAACTGGCCGCCGACGAGGCGATCCTGGACGTCCTGCGCACGGCGGGCTTCCCCCTGGCCGAGACCGTCCGCGTCTACCACGCCTTCATCGACCAGACCCTGGCCTTCGCGGCCCTGGACGCGGCGTCCCTGGCCCTGCCGAAGGACTCCCAGCGGGCGGACGAGGCCAAGTGGAGCGAGACCTACGCCGCCCTGCCCCCCACCACCCACCCCCGCATCGCGGAAGCGGCCCCGCTCCTGGCGAAACGCATGGTGACCAGCGCCTACCCCACGGCCCTGGACATGCTCCTGGACAGCGCGGAACGCTCCTTGTGAACACCTCCGGCCGAAGCGCCCCTTCAGGGGCGCTGCGGGTACCCCCGGCCGGAAGCTGGGGGAGGAACCGCGCGACCAGCCCGGACGGACCCGCACCCGCCCGATGACAGCAGGACCCCCTACGGCCGGCGCAACGCGCTCCCCGCCGTACTCGCCACCGCCTCCGCGACCGCCCCCAGAGCCGGCGAATCCAGCTTCCACTGCTGCCAGTACAAGGGCACGTCCACCCACGACTCCCGTCCCCCGAGCCGCACCAGCCTGCCCTCCCGCAACCGCGGCTCCGCCTGCGCCTCCGGCACCATCCCCCACCCCAGCCCGGCCGTCACCGCGTCCACGAACCCCTCGGACGTCGGCACGTAGTGCCGCAGCGCACTCGCACCCGCTCCCCCCAGCCGCCGCACGAACCCGTCCTGGAAGTCGTCCACCCGGTCGAACACCATCACCGGCGCCCGGGCGAGCGCCTCCACCAGCGGCCCGGTCACGTGCGCCGCCGCGAACACCGGCGCCGCCACCGGCAGGTACCGCATCCGCCCGAGCGCCCGCACCGAGCATCCCGGCACCGGATCCGGCGCCGAGGTCACCGCAGCCATCACCAGCCCCTCCCGCAGCAGTGCCGCCGTGTGGTCCTCGTCCTCCCGCCGCAGTTCCACGAAGACCTCCGGCAGACCGGTGAGCGCCCCCAGGAACCAGGTCGCCAGCGAGTCCGCGTTGACCGCGACCGTCACCCGGGTCGGCTCCCCGGCGCCGCTCATGCCCAGCTCGCCGCGCGCGTCCCGTTCCAGCCGCGCCAGCTGCCGGGCGAACCGGACCAGCACCTCGCCCGACTCCGTCGGCCGCACCGGCTTGGTGCGCCGGAGCAGCACCCGGCCCGTGCGCTGCTCCAGCGCCTTCACCCGCTGGCTGACCGCGGACGGCGTCACGTGCAGGGCCGCGGCCGCCGCGTCGAACGTGCCCTCGTCCACCACCGCCAGCAGGGTCCGGACCTGGTCGAGAGGAAGCTCCATCGCCCGCTCCTGTCATCAGATTCGCTAAGGGTACGTAAAAATCTTTAGCTGTACGTACGGTGATCGCTTCCGTAGCGTCGAGCCCATGTCCAGTTCTCTCGCCGCCGCTGCCGCGGGCTTCGGCAGCGGCCTCTCACTGATCGTCGCGATCGGCGCCCAGAACGCCTTCGTCCTGCGCCAGGGCGTCCGCCGGGACGCGGTCCTCGCCGTCGTCGGCATCTGCGCCCTCTCCGACGCCGTCCTCATCTCGCTCGGCGTGGGCGGGGTGGGCGCGGTCGTGGTGGCGTGGCCCGGCGCGGTGCGGGCGGTCGGACTGATCGGCGGCGCCTTCCTGCTCTGCTACGGCGCCCTGGCCGCCCGCCGGGTCCTGCGCCCCGGCACCGCCGGACTGCGCACCGAGGGCGAGGCGGCCGGTTCCCGGCGCCGGGCGGTCCTCACCTGCCTGGCCCTGACCTGGCTGAACCCGCACGTCTACCTGGACACCGTGTTCCTGCTGGGCTCGCTCGCCGCCGACCGGGGCGACCTGCGCTGGACCTTCGGTCTCGGCGCCGCCCTGGCCAGCCTCTGCTGGTTCACCGCCCTGGGATTCGGCGCCCGGCTGCTCGGCCGGTACCTCGGAAGACCGGCCGCCTGGCGGGTGCTGGACGGACTGGTGGCGCTGACCATGATCGGTCTCGGCCTGATGCTCGTGACCGGAGCCTGAGCCGCGCGGATCCTCGCCGAGCCGCATCCTGAGACAACCGGTTCGGCGGCTGCGGAAGTTGCTGGGATAGTGAACCCCGAATCGAAAGATGTAGCGAGCATTCAAGAAGACCAGGACGTCCGTGGACACCAGCGAGAGCAGCACCCGATCCGATCCCTCTGACGAGTCCACCGAGTTGGCGGCACCCCCGCCCCGGCGCGGCTGGCGCCGCTGGGCGATGGACACCCGCCCGCTGCGCATCCCGGCCTACCGCAGGCTGTGGTCGTCGACCATCGTCACCTCGGTCGGCAGCCAGCTCACCGCGGTGGCCGTGCCCAAGCAGATCTTCGACATCACCGGCTCCTCGGCCTGGGTCGGCGCCGCGAGCCTCGCCGGGCTGCTGCCGCTGATCGTGTTCGCACTGTGGGGCGGCGCGGTGGCCGACAGCATGGACCGCCGCAAGCTGCTGCTGATCACCAACATCGGGATCGGCGTCACCTCGCTGCTGTTCTGGCTCCAGGCGGCCACCGGCATGGAGTCGGTGGCCGCGCTGATGGTGCTGCTCGCGATGCAGCAGGCCTTCTGGGGGCTGAACGCGCCCGCCCGTACCGCCTCCATAGCCCGGCTGGTGCCCGAGGCCCAGCTGCCCGCCGCGAACGCCCTGGGCTCCACGGTCATGCAGACCGGGCAGGTGGTGGGGCCGCTGCTCGCCGGTGCCCTCATCCCCGTCATCGGGCTGCCCGAGCTGTACCTGATCGACGCGCTGGCGCTGTGCGTGACGGTGTGGGCGGTCTACCGGCTGCCCGCGCTGCCGCCGCTCGCCGGCGGGGCGGCCCGGCGGGCCGGGGTGCGCGAGATCGTTGAGGGGTTCCGCTACATCTCCATGCACAAGGTGCTGCTGCTGTCGTTCCTGGCGGACATCATCGCGATGGTCCTCGGCATGCCCCGCGCCCTGTTCCCGCAGCTGGCGGCCCAGACCTACGGCTCGTACGGCGAAGGCCTCGCGCTCGGTGTGCTGTTCGCGGCGATCCCCGTCGGCGCGGTCCTCGGCGGCCTCTTCTCGGGCACGTTCTCGCGGGCGCGCCGGCACGGCCTGATGGTGATCGGAGCGGTCGTCGGCTGGGGCGCGGCCGTCGCCGGGTTCGGGCTGAGCGCGAACCTCTGGGTGGCCGTCGCCTTCCTGGCCGCCGCCGGGGTCGCCGACATGGTCTCGATGGTCTTCCGGGGCGCGATCCTGCTGTCCGCCGCGACCGACGAGATGCGCGGCCGGATGCAGGGCGTGTTCACCGTGGTGGTCGCGGGCGGACCGCGGCTGGCCGACGTGCTGCACGGCACCGCCGGCTCGGTCTTCGGGCCGCGCGCGGCCGTCGCGGGCGGCGGACTGCTGGTGGTGGTCGTGATGCTGGCCCTGGCCGCCGCCGTCCCCGCCCTGCGCCGCTACCGCGTCTGACCGCCTACACCGGCCGCCGCCCGACATAGGCGTCGAGGAGCTTGCCCCGGGTGATCTCCAGCCGGCTGGCCAGGATCTCGGCGACGGTCCGCACCAGCGACAGACCCAGCAGCGGGTCCTCCACGCACAGCGCGAGCACGGCCGCCGCGTCGTACTCGTAGGCCCGCACCCGGCTGAACGCCACCGCGCCGAAGTCCCAGGTGTACGGCGGGAACAGCCACGACCAGCCGAGCAGGTCGCCGGCGCCCAGGCTGGCGACGGTGACCCGCTTGCGGGGTGTCACCTCCTGGTCCAGGTTGACCGCTCCGGACCGGATCACCCAGAAGCGGTCCGCGGTGCCGCCGGCCTCGAAGATCCTGCTGTCCTCCGCGAAGGAGACCTCGTGGGCCAGTTCCATGAGGCGCTCGCGCTGCGTCTGTGGGAGGGCGGTCAGCAGCTTGATGGCTTTGGTCATGGGCGGGGCTCCTCGCCGGCGAGGGTACGGGGGCTTTCCCTACGCCCATTTCAGCCGCTGCCGGCGCGCCGGGCACCTCGAAGGACGGGTCGATCGCCGTCGGGACGGCGTCCGGGCATGAAAAAGCCCTGGCTGGACGGGGGAGGCCAGCCAGGGCCGTCAGTGGTGGTGCGGGGAGGACCCGATGTCTACTCCACGACCACTTATGAGTGAACGGTAAACCATCCGGGGCGGTTTCGCGTACTCGGGAACAGGCTACGTGACCCGTTTCACTTTGGGGAGCCCCTGGCGGCATCGGAAGGGTTTGCCCGCGCCACGACCGGTGAGCCGAAAGGAAGAGGCCCGTACGGACCGGGCCCAGCAGACCTGACGGTCCACCACCCAGGGAGCGAAAGGATGCGCGAACAGTACCGGACCGATGTGGCGGTGGCAGCACCCGAGACGCACGGGCCACCGCCCCTCCAGCCGGCCGACGCCCGCAGCGCCGTACGGGGCGCGGTCGCGAGGCGGGCCGCGGTGTACGCCGCCGCGGGCCTCGACGACGCGTTGCTCGTCACCTCCGAGCTGGCCACCAACGCGATCCTGCACGGCGGCGGCATCACCGGCTTCGACGTCGACGTCGAGGGAGGCGCGGTGCGGGTGTCGATCAGCGACCGCAGCGACGAGGTGCCGGTGGCCGAGCGGCCCGTGGACGACCGGCACCGCTGGCGGGCGGGCGGCCGGGGCTGGCCCATCGTGTGCCGCCTGGCACGCGACGTGGAGGTCGCCGGACTGCCCTGCGGGGGCAAGCGGATCACCGCGGTCGTGCCGCTCGCGTGACCGGACGGACGTGAACTTCTCCCGGCGGTGTTTGCGCCGGGTGCGACGGGGCAGGCGGAGTGTCGTGCTTCGGACCGGAGGCGCGCGCCGGTGGGAGCAGTGGCTTCACAGCCCCCGGGCCCGACAAGCGGTCCGGACGGTGCTCCCGCGGCGACCCTGACACCTCAGTTCGGGTCGAATCCCGGAACCACGTTCCGGGGATGCCTGAAATCAACAGTTCAGGAGCGATTCCGCATGCTCACCGACTTGTCGACCAGCCGTCCCGGCACGCCCGCCACAGCCCGCACCGCCCCGGGCGCGTCCCGTCGCACCCACGACGACGCCCCGGA
>NZ_LBMU02000055.1 GCF_001005085.2 Streptomyces humi | reverse complement strand
CATGGTGGTTCCGTTTCGTTGCGGATCTGCTGCGGCGGGGGGGGGTGGGCAGGTCGGGGGGCGGGTCGGGGGCGGGTAGGTCGGATCTGCTGCGGCGGGGGGGGTGGGTAGGTCGGATCTGCTGCTGCGGGGGGCAGGTGTCCCTTCGAGGCCGGGGACGTGGCGTTGCCCGGAGCGCGGAGCGTTGTGTCGTGTCACGCGAGCAGGACGGCCCGGCCGGGTGGCACTGCCGCGTGATCCAGGTTCGCGCCGCCGCGCAGCGGATCAGGGGCCGAACCTGGCCCAGCCGAGACTGGGTCCAGCTGGGCCACCCTGAGCCCCGGCGCACCCGCCGTCACGCGCGAATACTGGAGAGATGGAGCAGAACGCTGAGCTGGCCGACTTCCTCCGCACCCGCCGGGCCCGCCTGACCCCGGCCGATGCGGGACTGCCCCCGGGCATCGGCGTCCGCCGGGTCCCGGGCCTGCGCCGCGAGGAGGTCGCCCAGCTCGCCGGGGTGAGCGCGGACTACTACACCCGCCTCGAGCAGGGCCGCCACCCCAACGTCTCCGAGGCCGTCCTGGACGCCGTGGCCCACGCCCTGCGCCTGGACGCCGACGAACGCTCTCACCTCTTCGACCTCGCCCGCACCCGCAGTCGTACCGCGCAGCCGCAGCACAGCCGCCCCCAGCCCGTGCAGCGCGTGCGCCCCGAGGTCCACCGGATGCTGGACGTTCTCGACAGCGTCTCCCCGGCCTTCGTCGCCAACCACCGCGGCGACGTACTCGCGGCCAACCATCTGGCCAAGGCCCTGGTCACCGACTGGGAGGCACTGCCCTACCGGGAGCGCAGCTTCTCGCGGTTCGCCCTGTTCGATCCGGCCGCCCGAGAGCTGTACCGGAACTGGGACGAGGTCGCGCAGGTCGTCGTGGCCAACCTGCGTCTGGAAGCCGGACGCCACCCCGACGACGCCCTGCTCAACGAACTGATCGGCGAGGCCGTCGTCAGGGTCCCCGAGTTCAGCACCTGGTGGGACAGCCACCGGGTCGCCCAGTGCGCGCACGGCGTCCAGCACTTCCGGCACCCGGTGGTCGGCGAGCTCACCCTGAACCACGAGACCCTGGCCCTGCCGGCCGACCCGGACCAGACCGTCTGCGTCTACACCGCGGAACCCGGCACCGCCTCCGCGCAGGCCCTCGCGCTCCTCGCCAGCTGGAGCGCCCCCGCCGCCGTCCGCGGCGACGCCGCGTTTCAGGCCGACCGGCCCGGTACCGCGGCACACCCCGAGTGACCGAGGCGCGCCGGCCGTGTACGTGGGCCGGCGTGCTCGTTCACCTTCACGTCCTGTCGTCCGGCCCGTGAAAGGAAACCCATGAGCCACATCAGCGCTTCCGGCGACGCGTCCCGTGTCGCGGGCGACCATCTGCGTCTCCTGTGGCCCCAGTGGCAGGGAGCCGGCGCCGCCGTGGTCGAAGAGTTGGCGCCCGAGTTCCCGCTCGGCATCGCGCGCCGTGGTTACGCGGTCGGCACCACGGTGCTCGAAGCGGTCCTGCCGCCGCACCAGGGCCCCACCGCGACCGTCCCCGTGACCATGAGCGACGACGGCCTGGAGGAGCGCGACGGAGTCGAGGCCAAGGCGGTGGTGCTGAAGCAGCTCGCGAGTGCCCTGGAGGTGATCCGCCGTCACGATCCGGCGCGGATCACCACGCTCGGCGGCGAGTGCGCGGTCAGCGTCGCCCCGTTCGCCGCACTCGCCCACCGCTACGGCGACGACCTGGCCGTCATCTGGATCGACTCGCACCCCGACATCGGCACCCCGGACAGCGCGTACAAGGGCTACCACGCGATGGCCGTCGCCGCTCTCACCGGCCACGGCGACCCCGACGTGCAGGGGCTGCTGCCGGCCACCGTGGCCGCGGACCGCCTCGCCCTGGTGGGGCTGCACGAGTGGACCGACGACGACTTCCCCAACATCGCCGCCTGGGGCATCCGGTCCTACAGCCCCGACCGGTTGCGGGCCTCCACCGAGCCCCTCCTCGACTGGGTGCGGGCCACCGGCTGCACCCGCGTCGCCGTCCACTTCGACGTTGACACCATCGACAGCGACGAGGCCGGCCTCGGGCTCGGGTTCGTACCGGGCGGGCTCACCAGCAGCGAGGTACGGCGCATCGTCGCCGACATCGGCGAAGCGGCGGACGTCGTCGGTCTCACGATCGCCGAGTTCGTTCCCCGGCAGGTCATGCACCTCCAGCGGATCGTCAGCGGCTTCCCTCTGCTCCAGCACGGATGACCTGCCATGCGCGGCCCCTGGGAGCCGACGCAGGCGAGCACGGGACGGCATGGGCCGTGAGTCAGCTCAGCCGCGTCCTGTAGCCGATCTGCTCGGCGAGGCTCAGCTCTTGGCACATGAACCACAGGTCGGTGATCTTGCCCTCGTCGTCGAAGTGCAGCACGCCGATCTCCTCCCACTCCACGCGCCGGCCCGTGGCCGGGGCACCGGCGAACGTGCCGGAGTGCAGAGCGGTCATGCGGAACTGGAGCATGACGGTGTTACCGGAGGCCACGATGTCGCGGGCCTGCGCGGTCTGGTCGGTCAGTGCTGCGGACAGCACCTTCCAGCCCGCCTCCAGCCATTCCACGAAGTTGCCGCTCTGCGGGATCGCGTCCCCGGTGAGCGCGTACAGGTCCGCGAAGCCGGCCCGGCGGATCGGAGCGTCCGGAGTCACCAGCGAGCGGATGAGGTCGAAGTCGCCCTGGGGCATCGCCTCCTGGAGCAGCAGCAGCGTGTTGTCAAGGTTGCGCTGGGCAACGGCGTCGGTCATGCCGATTCCTCTCACGACGGGACGGAGACGCCGGGGCGGCGGGTACCGCCGAAGACCGGTGTCCCCTTCAGGGGGCGCGGCTCCTGGGCGGTTCTTCCGGCGACCTGACCGCGCCCCACCAGTCTTTCTCCTCGAACCGCCCCTGCGCCCGGCCAAGGTGGCCCAGTCGGACCTAGGCCCGGCTGAGCCAGGTGACCGCGCCTCTGTGACCGCACCTCCTTCGGATCGGTGCCGCGATGATGTTCGGCCCTGGGGCAACGAGGACGAGGCCGAGTCGATCCGCATCATCCACCCCGGGGTCACCGTCAACCCGGTCGACGACAGCTACGGCGACTTCGAACCGCGCGCCGACCAGCGACGCCGCTGACTCGTGCGGGCTTCGGGGACCGTCGGGCGTGAACGGCTGTGCGCGTGAAGGCACTTGTCGACAAGGCTTGTAGTCACCGAGGTCGGTGGTGCACTGTTCCATGGACGTCGAACGGGCGCGCGAAAGGGGGTCGGTTCGCGCTTCCTGGCTGCGGGTTGACGTGGAACATTCGATGGCGTGGGGGGTGTTGTGGCGGGACGAATGGTGACGTGGGGCCGTCCGATGGGCGTGGCCGCTCTGCTGCTGGTGCGTTCGACGGTGGTTTTCCTGGGCGTCGAGGCCGGCGTCGGTGTCCTTCTGCACATCACGCAGAACATCTGGCTGACGTTGCTCCTGTATCCGGCGCTCTATCTCCTCTCCTTCTTTCTCCTCGCGCTGTTGGTGCCGGACATGGACGAGCCCAAGGGCTGGGCCGTCGCGGCGATGATCGTGGTGCCCGTCGCTGCTCTGGTCGTGATGCACCTGACCATTTCGGGCCTGGACCAGCGGGTGCTGCACGCCGACGGCCGGGTGGAGCGGGCGACGGTGGCCAAGGTGTACTGGGTCGACCAGGGCGCCGATGCGCCGACTCACGTCGCGGACCTGGACGATCCGTCAGGACAGCCACTACCGGGCGTGGTGACCGGGGACGGCCTGAAGGCCGGCCAGACCATCACCGTCACCGTGGATCCCCGTGGGAAGATCCCGGTGCTGCTGGGCACGCCCACGACGGGTTCGGGGAAGTTCCGGTTGGCCGGCATCGCCGCGGGCGTCGAGGTCCTGTTCCTGGCGTTGGCGATCTGTCAGGGCGTCGCCTCACCGGCCGGCGACGAAGACGACGGACAGGCCGAAGCGAACGCGGAAACCAAAGACGTTCCGGCATGACAGCCGGCCAACGGGACGAAGCGGCGACGGCCGGTCCAGGCCGGATCAGTGCATCACAGACGCCTGCTCCTGCCGACATCAGGGGCGGGCGTCTGTCACACCGTGGCCGGGACCGCACGGGCGTGCCGGGGAGGGCTGTTCAGCGGCGGCGGGTCAGGAGCGTCGTACCGACGAGGACGCAGCCGATGGCCAGGATCTTGCCGGCCCCGTAGTAGCGGGCCCAGTCGTGGTCGGCCGTGCCTCCACGCAGGACGAGCCACAGGAGCAGCGCCGCCCCGCTCACGGCGAGGACCACTCCTCCGGCCGGCCTCAGCCCGGCCCACCGCGGAGCGTCTCCCGCGGGCGTGGTTTCGGTGTGCCGGCCTCGCTCAGGGTCACTCACTTCGTGTCCTCCCCTTGTGCCCATGATCTTCAGCAGGGAGGACGTGGCCCGCCACGGAGAGGTTCCACCGGGACCACGGGCCACGGCCTGGTCCTCGGTGCCGTTCGAGTACAGGACGCGCGGGCCGGTGGGCACGCCTTCTCACCGGTCTTCCCGTCGGACGAGCACGTCCAGGGAGGTCCTGACCTGGCTGCGCGCCCGCCGCTCCAGCGCGACTGAGAGGACCGCTCGGCGGTCGGCGACGGGGGTCACCTGGTGGCCGCCCCGGGGCCGCCCGTCCGAGCCGGCGGGGGGAGCCGGCTCGGACGGGTCCGTCACGCGTGCGCTCAGCACGACGACGCAGGCGGTCATCAGCCGGCCTGGGTGACCAGCTCGATCAGGGCGTCGGCAGCGGGAGCCGAGGAGGCAGGGTTCTGCCCGGTGATCAGCAGACCGTCTGTAAGGACATAGGGCTGCCAGTCGCCGGTCTTGGAGTAGACGCCGCCGAGCTTGGTGAGCTCGTCCTCGACCAGGAAGGGGACGATGTCGGTGAGCTGGACGGCCTCCTCCTCGGAGTTGGCGAATCCGGTGACCTTCTTACCCGCCACCAGCGGGGTCCCGTCCTCGTTGACCGTGTGCCGCAGGACGCCGGGGGCGTGGCACACCAGCCCCACCGGCCTGCCGGAGCGGAGGGTGGTCTCGATCAGCCGGGCGGAGACGGTGTCCTCGGCCAGGTCCCACAGCGGTCCGTGCCCGCCGGGGTAGAAGACCGCGTCGAAGTCGCCGGCCGAGACCGAGTCGAGGCGCACGGTGTCCGCCAGTGCCTTGGTCGCCTCCGGGTCGGCCTCGAAGCGCCGGGTGTCGTCGGTCTGGAACCCGGGCTCGTTGCTCTTGGGGTCCAGGGGCGGCTGGCCGCCCTTCGGCGAGGCGAGCGTGATCTCCCAGCCGGCCTCCCTGAAGCGGTAGTAGGGCGCGGCCAGCTCCTCCAGCCAGAACCCGGTCTTGACGCCGGTGTCCCCCAGCTCGTCGTGTGAGGTGAGAACGATCAGGACCTTCATGACACTCTCCTCGAGTGAGTAGACCAGTCTACTTGTGATGGGTGAACGGGGTCCCGTGACCGGAGCGGTCACGGGGTGGGGGCCGGCTACAGGTGCAGAAGCCTGCGGGTCGCCTCCGTGACGGTGTCGAGCGGGGCCGGGCTGCGATGGATCTTCGCCATGACGCTCGCGCCGAGCCACATGTCGTACAGGACCTGTGCGACGTCGTGAGCGTCGCCGTCGACCGAGAGGGAGCCCTCCTCCAGGCCGTCGGTGATCGTCCGCTCGACGCGGGCGACGACGGCGCTCGTACCTTCCTTCAGAGCCAGGCGCATCGACTCGGACAGGTCCGCGACCTCGGCGCCGAGTTTCACGGCCAGGCACTTGCCCTGGCACTCCTCGAGGCTCTGCGTCTCGCGCCACTGCTGCCAGTAGGCCATCAGCCGCTCGGCAGCCGACCGGCCGGAGCCGGCGAGGACGCGGTCCATGTCCGTGAGGTAGTCCGCGAAGTAGCTCTTCAGGATCGCTTCACCGAAGGCGTCCTTCGAGGGGAAGTAGTGATAGAAGGACCCTTTCGGAACACCGGCCTCCGCGAGCACCTCGTTGATACCGACAGCCGAATAGCCCTTGTGGGCCATGATCCGCTGGGCGGTGTCGAGGATGGCCCGACGGGTGTCCGTGGTGCGCGTGGCGACTGGCATGCGGAAAACGATAGCTCCCGAGTAGACCAGTCGTCTAGCGGAGCGCCGAGCGGCTGCGGAGGCGCCGTGGACTGGCCTCGCAGCAGGCCGGACAGCCGCTCGAAGGTGGTAGCGGACGGTTCGGCCCTCGCCTCGCGGTGACCGGTCCCGGCCCACAGAACCACGGTTCCTTCGAAGGCCGGATCGAGCCGGGACGATCAGCGTGTCCATCCCGTGAGCGGCTGCTCGGCGGGCTTCGTCGACCGTTGTGACGGACTGCACGACGGTGCTCCCGGCCTTGCGCAGCGCGCTGACGACCGCACGGGCCGGGATGCCGAAGGTGAAGCACGGCACAGGCGAGGAGACCAGCAAGTCGATCTTGTCGGTCCAGTGGTCGTCGTCCTCGATCGGCGCCTCGGGCAAGGCCAGGCCGTAGTGTTCGGCCTCCGCCCGCACCTCGCGGGCGTAACGCCGGTAGGCCTCGTCGGACACTCGCACCGGGTCGGGGACGAACTGGTTGACGCCGAACGCCCCGTCTTCCGTGCGCATGGTGTGGATCTGCCCGGCCAGCGCCTGCGGGCTCTGGCAGCCGCCGGCCAGGAATCCGAGGCCACCGGCCCGGGCGGCCGCCAGGACGAGTGACGTCGTACTCGGTCCGCCGGCCATCGGCGCGGCGAGGATCCGGAGGTCGGCTCCGAGGTCGGCCGGCAGTCCGGGCATGACGACTCCTTCCGCGGGGGGGCCGGTACCCGGACGTCACGCTGAACGCCTCGTCCGACCGTGTGAAATGCCGGTTAGGCTGCTGCTATGCATGACATGCATGAATGCCGGAAAGGGACGCGATGAGCACGGACGTCGAGCTCCGGCACCTGCGGGCCTTCGCCTCCGTGGCCCGCCACCGCTCGTTCTCCCGGGCCGCCGAGGAACTGCTGATCACCCAGCCCGCGTTGAGCCGTACGATCGCGCAACTGGAAGGCGTCCTGCACGTCCGGCTGCTCGACCGGTCGTCACGGCACGTCGAACTCACCGACACCGGAGCTGAGTTCCTCCGCCACACGGAACAGGTCCTGGCGGCCCTGGACCAGGCGCTCGCCGCCGCCGGCCGCCGCGTCACCCTCCGGCTCGGCTTCAGCTGGCTGCTGCCCGATCCCTGGGCCCAGCGGGCCGTCGGCCGGTTCGAGGAGAGCACGGGAGCGACCGTCGCCCTGGTGCGGACCGACGATCCCCTCCAGGCACTGAGCCGGCGCGCACTCGACATCGCGGTGGTCCGCGGCGCCTTCGACACACCCCCGGGAGCGCGGACGGTGCACCTGTTCGACGAGCCGCGCGTCGCTGTCTGCTCCGAGCACTCGGATCTGACCCGCTTCGACCATCTCGACTGGACGGACGTCCGGCACTGGACCCTGGTCGTCAACACGGTCAGTGGCACGACCGGCCCGTGGTCCTGGCCAGCGGACCAGCGCCCGGACCGGATCATCGAGACGTCGAACTACGACGAGTGGCTGGAGTCGGTCGCCGCCAACCGGGGCATCGGCATCGTCCCGGAGGTCGCCAGGCGGCGGACGCAGCACCCCGCCGTCCGTTACGTGCCGCTCACCGACGCCCCGCCCAGCCCGGTCCGTCTCGTCCACCTGCCCGGCGCGCAACGGACGCTCGTCCGCCGGTTCCTGGACGCCGCCGTCGAGGCGGCCGTACCCGCACGGGCGCCCGGCGACGAGTCCTGACCACCGTCTATGCCCGCCCCTTATGGACGGGCCGCTCCAGGCATTTCCCAGCCGTCCGGACGATCACTAACGTCTGTCACGTGAGCGAAGAAACCAGCAGCGCACGGCGAGGGATCCGATGAGCCCCGTACTCCCCCGCCAGGAAGGCGCGGTCACCGTTCTGGGCGGGCCGACGGCCGTCATCGACCTCGGGGGGCTGCGTGTCGTCAGCGATCCGACCTTCGACGCGGCGGGACCCCACGGATATCTCACCAAGACCGCCGGGCCCGCCGTCGACGAGGACGCGCTGGGGCCGGTCGACCTGGTCCTGGTCAGCCACGAGGCACACCCGGACAACCTCGACGACCGGGGTCGCGCGTTCGCGCAGGCCGCCCCCGTGGTGCTGACCGGGCCGGCGTCCGCCCAGCGGCTCGGTGCGCCTGCCGTCGGCCTGTCTCCGTGGACCAGCCACACCCTGCCCCGTCCGGACGGCGGCGGTGACCTGACCGTGCTGGCGGTACCGGCCGTCCACGGCCCCGAGGACGGCGAACGCGACGCCGACGGCTACGTGAACTGCGAGGTCATCGGGTTCGTACTGCACGGCCAGGGCCTTCCCACCGTGTACGTGAGCGGCGACAACGCCTCTCTCCGGACGGTCGCGGAGATCTCCCGCCGGGTCCCGGACATCGACGTGGCCGTGCTGCACGCCGGAGCCGCCCGCGTACCGACGAAGTTCGACGGCCGCCCGCTGTCCCTGGACGGTCACGGCACCGCCGCCGCGGCAGCGGTGCTCGGCGTGGCTACGGTGATCCCGGCCCACTACGACGGCTGGGCCCACTTCTCCGAAGGACTGCCGGAGATCGAACTGGCCTTCCACGAGGCCGGCCTCTCCTCCCACCTGCGGGTCACGCCCCACGGCACGTGGATGCCGCTGGCCCCCTGACCCCCTCGCAACAGACAGAGAGGCAGGGAACGAAAGCCATGCCCTTCGTACGCATCGATCTCATCCGCGGCCGCCGGCCCGAAGACATCAGGGCCATCGCCGACGCGGCACACCAGGGAATCGTGGACGTCCTGGAAATCCCCGTCCGGGACAGGTTCCAGGTCATCACCGAACACGACGCGGACCACGTCATCGCCCTCGACGCCGGCCTCGGCATCGAGCGCAGCGACCAGCTGGTGATGATCCAGATCTTCACCCCGACCGGGCGCACCACCGAGGTCAAGCAACAGCTCTTCCGGACCATCGCCAAGCACCTGGAAGCTCTCGGCGTCGCCGGTGCGGACATCTTCGTCAGCATCATGGAGAACAACCCCCAGGACTGGTCGTTCGGCTTCGGTCGCGCCCAGTACGTCGAGGGCGACCTGGCCGTCCCCGGCCACTGACGAAGGCCGCTGCGCGACCGTCCGCGGGTACGCTCCCGTCCCCGGTCCCGAGTGGAGGCTGTCGTGGAACTGTCCGACCTGCGGATCTTCCTGGCCGTCGCGCGTACCCAGGGCATCACCAAGGCCGCCCAGGAACTGCACACCGTGCAGTCGAACGTCAGCGCCCGGATCCACGCGCTGGAGAAGGAGCTCGGCGCGCCGTTGTTCCGCCGGCACGCCCGTGGTGTGGCGCTGACGACCGCGGGCGGGCAGCTGGTGCCGTACGCCGAACGCATCAGCCGGCTCGTCGACGAGGCGCGGCACGTCGTCGGTGACGAGACCGATCCGTGCGGTCCGCTGCGGATCGGTTCCCTGGAGACCACGGCCGGCCTGCGCCTTCCCGCGGTGCTGGCGGCGTTCGCGGAGGACTGTCCTCGCGTCGACTTCACCCTGGTCACGGGCCCGACCGGCCAACTGGTCAGGGACGTGCTGGAACACCGGCTCGACGGCGCGCTGGTGAGCGGCCCGGTGCTCCGGCCCGACCTGGTGGAGACGCCGGTGTTCGAGGAGCGGCTCGTGCTCGTCACGGCCCGCCGGGTCGCCGGTCTGGACGCCGTGCTGCACGATCCCAGGGCCCTCGTCTTCCGCACCGGATGCTCCTATCGCAGACGGCTGGAGAGTGTCCTGCGGGCTCGGGGGGCCGTCGGCGTCCGATGCATGGCCTTCGGGTCGCTGGACGGCATCCTCGGCTGTGTCGCGGCCGGCATGGGCATCAGCCTGCTGCCGGCCGCAGTCGTCGAGCGGCACGCCTCGCGGGACCAGGTGCGGGTGCACGAGCTGCCGGACGACGAGGCACACGCGGTGACCGTCTTCGCCCGGCGTGTCGACACACCGCCGTCGCCCGCCCTGACCCGTTTCCTGGGGCACGCGCGCGCCGCCGGGCAGGCACCGCCCGGCCCGCGGGGGGTCGCCGACGCCTCGCCTCGACCGGTCGCTTCACCGGCCTGACCGGGCTCGGCCCCGGGGGTTCTCAGCAGGCGATGACTCCCATCGCAACCAATCGTTGGATCTGAAATCCCGGCGAACCTACTGGCCTCCTGACGCCGCACCGCCCGCCGCGCAGACGGTCGGGCGGTTGCCTGGACGAAGGGGACTTCGCCGTGCTGACAACACGCCTCACCCGCGCTTTCGGAATCGAGCACCCCATCGTGCTCGCCCCCATGGACCTCGTCTCCGGTGCGCGGCTCGCCACGGCGGTCACCGCCGCCGGCGGTCTCGGCCTCATCGGCGGAGGCTACGGGGACGCGGAGTGGCTGAAGCGGGAGTTCGCCGCGGCGGCCGGCACCCGCGTGGGATGCGGCTTCATCACCTGGAGTCTGGCCCGTCGCCCCGGACTGCTCGACCTCGCCCTGGAACACGGGCCCGCCGCGGTCATGCTCTCCTTCGGTGACCCGGCACCGTTCGCCGATCCCGTCCGCAGCGCTGGCGTCCCGCTGCTCTGCCAGGTCCACACGCTCGAGCAGGCTCGCCGGGCCCTGGACGCCGGAGCGGACGTCGTCGTCGCGCAGGGCGGCGAGGCCGGCGGGCACGGCGTCGGAACGCGGTCGACGTTCACCCTCGTACCCGACGTCGCGGACCTGGTCGCCGACCGCTCCCCGGACACACTGCTCCTCGGCGCGGGCGGGGTGACGGACGGCCGCGGACTCGCCGCCGCACTCGCCCTCGGTGCGGACGGCGTCCTGGTCGGCACCCGGTTCTGGGCGACCCAGGAGGCTGGGGCCTCTGCCCGCGCCCAGGCCCACGCGGTGGCGGCCGACGGCGACGCCACCGTCCGAACCAGCGTCTACGACATCGTGCGCCGGTACGACTGGCCCGCCGAGTACAACGGGCGGCTGCTGCGCAACCGGTTCACCGACCGCTGGCACGGCCGGGAACCGGAGCTCGACGCACATCTCCCCCAGGCCGCCGCGGAGTTCGGTGCCGCCGTCTCCGCGGAGGACTTCGACGTCGCGCACCTGATCGTGGGCGAGGGCGTCGGTCTGGTCCGGGACATCGTGCCCGCCGGGGACGTCGTGCGCCGTATGGCTCGGGACGCCGCGGTCCGGCTGGGCCGGGGGGCACCGCGGAAGGCGGCGCTCAGCGGCTGAGTCACGCCACCCCGACGCCGCGGCTGAGTCACGCCGCCCCCGACGCCGCGGCTGAGCGACGCCGCCCCCGGCGCATCACACAGGGCTCCACCAGTGTTCAGCCCCGCTCGTCCCCGCACTCACGCGACGCCGCCGCACCGGCGTCGGGAGGGATCGCCATGTCCAGTCCCCGGCCCCCGCAGACATCGCCGCGAGATCTGCGGCGCATCATCACCGCGTCCAGCACCGGCACGCTCATCGAGTGGTACGACTTCTTCGTCTACGGCTCCCTCGCCGTCGTCTTCTCCGGTTTCTTCTTCCCCTCCGGCGAGTCCGGCCTGGGGCTGCTGGTGAGCGTGGCGGCCTTCGGCACCGGCTTCGTCGTCCGTCCGCTCGGAGCGGTGTTCTTCGGCCGGCTCGGCGACCGCGTCGGCCGCAAGAAGACCTTCCTCGCCACGCTCGTCGTCATGGGCGCGGCGACCACACTGATCGGCTGCCTCCCCAAGTACGCCACCATAGGAGCGGCAGCACCCGTGCTGCTGGTGCTGCTGCGACTCGTGCAGGGCTTCGCGGTGGGCGGCGAGTACGGGGGCGCCGCCACCTACGTCGCCGAGCACTCCCCCGCCGACCGCAAGGGCACGTACACCAGCTTCCTCCAGACCACAGCCAGTCTCGGGCTGCTGCTGTCCATCGGCGTCGTCGTCGCCTGCCGGCTCCTGCTCGGCGAGGACACGTTCACCGCATGGGGCTGGCGGCTGCCCTTCCTGCTCTCCGCCGTCCTCGTCGTGTTGTCCCTGCGGATGCGGATGAAGCTCCATGAGTCACCCGTGTTCGTCCGCATGCAGGCACAGGGCACCCTCTCGCAGGCACCCGTCCGGGAGACGCTCGGCGATCCCCGGTCCCTGGCTCTCGTCCTGCTGACCGTGTTCGGCCTGACGGCGGGGCTGGGAGCCGTCTGGTACACGAGCCAGTTCTACGCCCTGTACTTCCTTCAGAGCGTGCTCAAGGTGGACTTCCTCACCAGCAACGTCTGCATGGCCGTCGCACTGGTGCTGGGCACCCCGTCCTACGTCCTGTTCGGCCGGCTGTCCGACCGGTACGGCAGGCTGCGGGTCATCGTCCCGGGACTGGCCCTGTCGGCCGTGGGCTTCCTGCCCCTCTTCGCATGGATACGCCAGGCCGCCGCCGACCAGTCCTGGGCGCAGGTGATCGTGGCCGTGACGTTGCAGATCGTGTTCAGCGCCATGGTGTACGCGCCGACCGCCGCCTACCTCACCGAACTCTTCCCGCCCCGGATCCGCTACACCGGTCTGTCGGTGTCGTACCACCTGGGCGCCGGGGTCTTCGGCGGGTTCATGCCCCTTGTCGCGCTCTCCCTCACCGCCCTGACCGGCAACCAACTCGCCGGTGTGGCCTACCCGATCGTCGTGGCCGCCGTATGCACCCTGGTCAGCCTGACGCTGCTGCGGGGCGGCCGGGACAACAGACTCGTCCGCGCCGTGTGGAACCGGCTGGGTACTCCCGCGGCGACGGACACGCTGGAACCGACGTCGACAAAGTGACGCGGACCGGTGCCCGTCTCCCCTGACGCGGCGGGCACCGCCGAGCGGCGGCCCTTCGGCGAGGGCCCTCGCCCGCTCCGTCCCGGTCGGTCGGCCAGCCAGCCGGCCAGCCGGTCGAGACGGAGTATCGGTCACCGTGCAGGATGTGGAGGGTCACATCCACGCCTTCACCGTCGCGACCGCCACCGGACGCGCCGCGGCCGGGTGCTCGGCTGGAGCGTCCGGCCGCGGCGGCCGGGTGCTCGCCCGGAGCGTCGCGGCCCTGCCCGCCGCTATGGACGCGACCGACGGACGAGGTCTCGACGAACCGACGGATGAGGTCCCGATGAAGCTGACAGGCAAGGCGATCCTCCTGGTCGGTGCCTCCTCCGGCATCGCCGCGGAAGCAGCCGTCCGGCTGGGCCACCGCGACAACCGGATCGGCCTCGTCGCACGGCGGGCCCACCGGCTCGAAGCGGTGGCCGACCGCGTCCGGGCCGGTGGCAGCACCTGCCACACCTGGGCGGCCGACGTCAGCGACCCGCGGGCCGCAGCCGCGGTCGTCGGCGAGGCCGCACAAGCACTGCGCGGCCTGGACGTCGTATGGGCCAACGCGGGACAGGGGCCCGACCTTCCGATGCGGTCGGTCTCCGTGGCCGACGTGGCGGCGATGACCCGCCTCAACTACGACGTACTCGTCAACGTCCTGGTGCCGACGATCGAGCAACTGCGCCGGAGGGGCGGCGGGCACATCGTGCACACCAACTCCCTGGCCGGAGTTCTGGGCGTGCCGCGCCAGGGCCCCTACGGCGCGGCGAAGGCCGCCGCGAAACTGCTGCTGGACGCCACCCGTGCCGAACTGGCCCCCGACGGCATCCGCGTCACCTCGCTCTACCCGGGTTTCGTGGCCACCGAGCGGATCGCCGACGACGGGCTGCCGAAACCGTTCGAGATCGACGTCGCGACCGCGGTGACGGCGGCGCTGCGCGCGATCGAAGCCGAACGAGCCGACGCAGCGTTCCCCGCGACGACGGCAGCGCTGACCCGCACCCTGCGCGTACTGCCCGCCGCCGTCCGAGGAGCCGTGCTGCGGCGCCTGGCCCGTGGGTGAACACCACCCCGGCGAGACGTACCTGCGGCGCGCCGGCGGACGGCCGGTCAGTGGATGAGGGGTTCGCCCGAGAGGTAGCGGATCTCCAGGGTGACGTGGGTGAACCGCCAGCCGTCGGCGGTGCGGCGCAGTTCGCAGCGGTACCAGCCGGCGCCGTCGGCGTGGCGGTAGGGGTCGTCGGCGTCCAGGACGTGGGCGGCGACGAGGTAGGAGCGGGTCGTGGCGCTGTCCCCGTCGACCGTGATGGCGTGGTTGGTGCTCAGGTGGTGGGTGCCCGCGTAGCGGCCGAGGCTCGCCGCGACGAACTCGGCCATGCCGTCCCGGCCGGTGTGGGTGATGCCGGGGCCGATGGCGAGGACACCGTCCTCGGTGTAGTCGGCGGCGTATCCCTGCCAGTCCTTGTCGTCCAGGGCCCGGGCGAAGTCGACCAGGAGGTCGCTGATCGCGGCCCGGTCGACCAGCCACTGGAGCTGGTCGGCCGGGGCTGTCGGAGGTTTGGTCGGCGGCATGACTTCTTCTCTCTGTGGTGTTCTGTGGTGTTCGGTTTGTTCTGTGATGCTTCTGTGGCGCGCGGCCGGTGACCGCGCGGCCGGAGCCGGTGGGTCGGAGCCGGTGGGTCGGAGTGTTCAGGGGTTTCGGAGTGTTCAGGGGTTCGGGTAGCGCAGTCCGTGTCCGAAGGGGAACAGGGGGTCGGTGCTTTCCTGGGGGGTGTCCGGGTGGCCCGCCTCGACTTCGCGCATGGAGCGGGGAAGCTGGAACGGGAGCCGGCCCTCCGGTCGCGAGCGGCCGAAGACCACGTCGAGGAGTGCCGTGTCGTCGGCGCCGTAGACGGCGAGCAGTGCGGCGCTGCGATCAGCGATCTCCGGGATGACGGCCGGGCGTTCGAGATGGATTGCGACGATGGTGGGGACGGTGTCGAGCAGGCCGAGGATCTCCTTGAGGCGGTGCTCGGGGAAGTCCAGGCGGCCGGCGTGGAAGAAGGCCTCGAAGCGGCCCGGCCGGGGCTCGAACGGCGTGCCCAGGCGCAGGACGGCGAGGTCGGCGTCGGCCGGATCGGTCACGAGCTGCGCGTACGGGGCGGCGGCCGCCGCGTCCACGCCTTCGAGGTAGAGCCGGGGGCGGCCGGACAGCGGAAGCGGTCCTGTCTTGAGCAGGGTCAGCGAGCGGCGCTGGGCGGAGGCACCCGCGGCGCGGAAGTCGACGCGGCCGACGATCTCCTCGGCGGCGTCTGGATCGACGTACCGGCGTTCGTCGAAGAGGCCGAGGCGGAACTTCTCGGCGAGGAGCCGTCTGGCCGAGGCGTCGACGCGGGACTCCGCCAGCTGCCCGGATCCGACGAGTTCGAGGACGAGTTCGGGGCAGTGCTCGCCGCCGAACTGGTCGACACCGGCGTGCAGGGCCTTGCTGAGGCGTTCCGCGGGAGTGAGGTGTTCGACGCCCCAGGCCCGGGCGACATGCGGTTCTCCCATGACGGGATGGTCGTTGAGGACGGCCCAGTCGGCGCACACGATGCCGTCGAAGCCGAGCTTCTCGCGCAGGAGGCCGGTGATGATGCCGCGGTTGAAGCCGAAGCCGACCTCCTCGTGCTCGGTGCCCACCGGCATGCCGTAGTAGGGCATCATCTGGGTGGCGCCGGCGGCGATCGCCGCCCGGAACGGCCGCATGTGGTAGTCGAAGTGGCCGCCCGGGTAGACCTGCTCCCTGCCGTAGGGAAAGTGCGGGTCCTCCCCGTCCTTCTGGGGTCCGCCGCCGGGGAAGTGCTTGACCATCGCGGCGACGCTGTCGGGGCCGAGTCCGTCACCGGGGCCCCGCAGCCCCTCGATGTAGGCGGCGACGAGCCGGGAGGTCAGGCCGGCGTCCTCACCGAACGTGCCGGAGATGCGCGACCAGCGGGGCTCGGTGGCGAGGTCGAGCTGCGGGTGCAGGGCGACCCGCAGTCCGACGGCCAGGTACTCGCGGCGGACGGTGTCGGCGTACTGCCGCACCAGCGCGGGATCGCCGACGGCGGCCAGGCCCAGCGACTCCGGCCACCGGGAGAACGCGCCGGCCAGCATCGCGGTACCCGGGTTGTCGGTGAAGGCGTGACGCGGGTCGGTCGAGAGGCTCACCGGGATACCGAGGCGGGTGTTCTCGGCGGCTTCCTGAAGACGGTTGTGCCACTGGGCCATCTGACGCGGGCCGGCCGAGCCGAGGACGTTGAAGTGGTTCATGGCGAGGCCGTCGATCATCGTCCGCGCGGGAGCCGCCGGGGCCGCGGCGGGGTCCTCGACCAGTGAGCCGTCAGTGCCCGGCGTGACGATGGTGTGGAAGAGCAGGCCTGCCTTCTCCTCCAGCGTCATCCGGCCGAGAAGGTCCTCGACGCGTTCACCGACGGGCAGGTCCTTGTCGCGATAGCGCACGTGGTCGTCTCCTTGCATGTGGGTCTATGGGGGTCGTACGTGGGTTGTAGATGGGCTGTGCGTGGGCGGGGCGGTCAGCGGACCGCGCGGACGAAGTGGATGGCGAAGGCGCCGGCGCAGGCACAGACGGCGCCGAACAGGTACAGCGCCGCGTAGTTGGTGCCGGCCGTGCTGCCGATGGCGAGGAATGCGGGGGCGAGGGCGGGGATCAGGGACTGCGGCAGCGCGTTGCCGATGTTGAGCACGCCGAGGTCCTTGGCGGCCTCGGCCCGGTCGGGCAGCACGGCGATGGCGAGCGCCGTGTCCACGGCCATGTAGGAGCCGAGTCCGAGACTGAACACGGCGACGGCGGTGTAGAAGGACGCGGTGGTGTGGGCGTAGGCGGTCAGCGCCAGTCCGGCGACCGATACCAGCGCCCCGATGAAGACGAAGATCTTGCGGCGTCCGCTGCGGTCTGACAGCCAGCCCCCGCCGAGCGAGCCGATCGCGGTGCCGGCCATGGTCACCACGGCGGCGACGGCGACGGTCGCCGAGGCCCCGGACACGCTCTGCCCGAGGCGGTCGACGGCGAAGTAGAACTGGTAGCCCGTCATCGTCGAGATACCGCAGAACATCAGGAACCGTCCGCAGAGGTTCCACGCGAAGTCGGGGTGCCGGCGGGGCGAGACCCAGAGGGACCTCACGAGCCCGCCCCACCGGAAGGGTGGCAGGGCGGCCGGGTCGGCCGGGGCGTCGTCCCGCATGATCCACACCAGCACGGTCACGCCGGCGAGGCCGAGCAGCCCCGGCACCAGGAACAGCAGCAGTGTGCTGCCGACGAGGGGCTGGGCGATCACGGTGCCGAGCACCATGGCCATGTACAGCGTCATGCCCACCGCCCCGGAGACGCGGCCCTGGAGATGGACGGGGACCCGGTCGGGAACGGTGGCCAGCAGGGCGGCGAACACGGCGTTGGCGCCGAGTTGGGTGAGGGCCCAGCCCGCGGTGAGGGTGCCCAGGTCTGCCGCGGTCCCGCAGACGAGGGTGCCGAGGGCGGCGAGCAGCGCGCCGGCCAGCAGCCACGGTCGACGCCGGCCGAAGCGTGAGGTGGTGCGGTCCGACAGCGCGCCGAACAGCGGGTTGGCGATCATCGCGAGGACCGCGCCGACGGCCAGGACGCGGCTCAGGGATGCCGTCCTGTGGCCGGGGTCCAGCTGTCCCACGCGGACGGAGAGCGAGATGAGGATCGGCGTGAACAGGGCCATGAAAGACAGGCACTGGGCGACGATCAGCCCCGCGATGTACCTGCCGAGGGACGCCGTGACCCGGGCGGTGCCGGCCTCGGCCGGATCCGCTCTGCCCACTGTGTCCTGTTCGCTCATGGTGCACTCCAACGGCTCTGGCGACGTGCGTCGGTGGCTGGGTGCCGTGAACAGTAAGTTAAAAACTGAACGCCATAAATAGTTTTAGGAGGTGACGCAGACCACACCCGCCGGATCGGTAGGCTGACGCCGATGGAGAAGAGACCGGACACATCCGTGGCCCACGAGGGGTCCCAGCGGCCGAAGAGACGGCGTCGCTCAACGGGCACCTACGCGGCGGCCGATGCCCGGCGGGCCGCGATCCTCGAGGCGGCGACGTCCAACTTCGCACGGGCGGGGTACCTCAACTCCTCGCTCGCCAAGATCGCCGCCGACGCGGGCACGTCGGCGACCGTGGTCGTGCACCACTTCGGCAGCAAGGAGAAGCTGCTGATGGCGGTGCTGGAGGCCCGCGAGGAACGGAACTACGTCAAGGTCCATGAAGGGGTCTCGCAGGACGACATCCGCGAGCAGTTGCGCGCGGTGCTGGCGCTGGCCGCGCACAACCTCACCGAGCCGGGACTCATCGAACTCTTCGCCAAGTTGTCCGTTGAGGCGATGGACCCGGGACACCCGGCCCACGTGTTCTTCACCGTCCGCAACGAAGGCGCGGCCCGCGCCCTGGCCGCGGGCCTGCGCGGAGCCCTCGCCGCCGGCCGGCTGAAGCCGGAGACCGACCCCGACCAGGTCGCCCGGGAGATTCTCGCCGTCTCCGACGGGCTACAGGTGCAGTGGGCCATCTCCGGCGGTCGCCTCGACTTCCTCGCCGACTACCGTGCCTATCTCGACCGGCTCACCCGTGCACTGACGACGGACGGCCACGGACTGGACTGACCCCCGCCCTTCCGGCTCGGCGCCCACGGCGGAAGTGTGGTCAATCCAGCACACCCGCACCGGCCGACGACCTGAGTCGTATCCACGAGTCACGCCGTTCGGAACTCGGCTTCGAGGTATCCCCCCACCCCGGCGGTCGTCGGAACGTCAGGGTGTGTCCGGCGGATCTGAGGTCGTGGGGCGCGGCTTCACCAGTCCGCTCTGGTAGGCGACGACCACGAGTTGCGCGCGGTCGCGGACGTCCAGCTTGGTCATGGCCCGCTGGATGTGGCTGCGTACGGTCAGCGGGCTCAGGACGAGCCGGTCGGCGATCTGGGCGTTGGACCTGCCGTGCGCGGCCAGCGTCACGACCTCGCGTTCGCGGTCGGTCAGGGTTCTGACGGCGTCGGGGATGACGAGCGGGTCGTCGGTGTCCGGGGTGGCCAGGAACCGGGTGATGAGAGCCCGGGTCGCGGTGGGCGAGAGGAGTGCCTCGCCGGCCGCGACGGTACGGATGCCGGCCAGCAGGACGTCGGGGCTGACCCCCTTGCCGAGGAAGCCGCCGGCACCGGCCCGCAGGGCCTTGGCGACGTTCTCGTCGTTCTCGAAGGTGGTGAGCACGAGGATGTGGGTGTCCGCCAGCTCCGGCCGGGAGCAGATCGCGGCGGTGGCCGCCACGCCGTCGGTGCCCGGCATCCGGATGTCCATGACGACCACGTCGGGCCGGTGTGCCTCGGCGAGCTCGACGGCCTCCCGTCCGTCGGCGGCCTCGGCGATGACCGTCAGGTCGTCGGCCGAGTCGATGAGAATGCGGAAGGTGGCCCGGAGCAGGGCCTGGTCGTCGGCGAGCAGGACGCGGATGGTCATGGGGCGGGGCTTTCGTGGTGGCCGTCGAGGGCGCTGCTGGGCGGGGTGTCCGGGGGCAGGGCGTCGAGCGGCAGGGTGCAGACGAGCTCGAAGCCGCCCTCGGCGCGGTGGCCTGCGTGGAGGGTGCCGCCCACCGAGGTGGCGCGTTCGCGCATGCTGATCAGGCCGAACCCGCCGCCGGAGCCGGGCGGCACGGGGGTGCGGCCGGGCGCGGTGTCGTTGGCGACCGTCAGGGTCAGACGCCGGGATGTGAAGGTGAGCCGTACCTCGGTGGTGCGGCCGGTGCCGTGCTTGGTGACGTTGGTGAGTGCTTCCTGGAGGATCCGGTAGGCCGTCAGATCGAGTACGGGGGTGAGGGGCCGCCGTTCTCCCTCGACGGTGACGGTGGCCTGGAGGCCGGCCGCCGCACAGGAGTCCACCAGGTCGGGAAGCCTGTCCAGTCCCGGCGCGGGGGCCAGGTCGTCGGCGGGGTCGGTGTCCTGCCGCAGAAGCCCCACGGTGGCCTTGAGTTCGCGCAGGGCCGCGGCCGTCGTCTCCGGGAGCCTGTCGATGATCTCCTGGGCCTTGTCGGGCCGGGTCCGCAGGAGGTGCTTGACGGCTCCGGCCTGGGCGTCGGCCAGCGTCAGGTGGTGGGCGACCACGTCGTGGAGTTCGCGCGCGATGCGCATGCGCTCCTGGACGACCCGGTGGCGGGCCTCCTCCTCGCGCTGCCGGTCGGCGTGCTCGGCGCGGGCCACGGCGTACTCGCGGCTCTCCCGCCGGTAGCTGCCGAGGGCCGCGCAGAGCAGGATCCACGCCGCGGGATTGACGACGGCGAAGACCACGGAGTGGAGGAAGGAGGGGAAGACCAGGCCGCCGACCACCACGCAGCCGGTGACGACCAGGGCGCTGTTCCACCCCGTGCGCCGGGGCGTGCGCAGGCTCGTGGCGTACTGCGCGACCAGCAGCGGTCCCATCAGCAGAGGTGTCAGGAGGTAGCCCAGGGCGCCCACGGTGATCGTGCACACCGCGGTGACGGCGAGGACGGCCAAGGGGTGTCCTCGCCGCCGGTGCAGCGCGGCGCAGGCGAGCGCGGACAGGGCGACACCGGGCCACAGGACCTGGGGGCTGGAGTCCAGTGCCCGGGTGACCAGGACGCCGCTGACGGTGACCGCGAACAGCAGGACCAGTCCTGCGAGGTCCAGCGCCCTCGGATGGGTCGCCGCCCGGTGTCGCCAGCTGGTGCTCATCACGCTCCGAAACCTCAGGTGACAGCCATGCTCACATATCGCGGCCCGCGGCGCCGAGCTGCCCGGCGCTGCGGCCGCGGCTACGGGCGTCCGACGTGGACCGGGTCCTGCGGCGCGCGCTCGCCACCGGCGACCCGCGACGGTGCCGCGAGCCCGGCGCCCTCGACGTCCACCCGGGGCAGCAGCCGGTCCAGCCACCCCGGCAGCCACCACGCCTTGTCGCCCAGC
Organism: Streptomyces humi; assembly: GCF_001005085.2. GTDB lineage: Bacteria > Actinomycetota > Actinomycetes > Streptomycetales > Streptomycetaceae > Streptomyces > Streptomyces humi. The sequence goes on along the minus strand of NZ_LBMU02000055.1, from coordinate 88,718 downwards.
AGCGCCAGCACGGCCGGGACCAGCGCCATCCGTACGACGAACGCGTCGAACAGCACCGCCACGGCGAGGCCGAAGCCGATCGTCTTGACCATCGACTCGCCGGAGCCGACGAACCCGGAGAAGACGGCGATCATGATGACCGCCGCGGCGACGACGACCCGGGCGCTGTGCCGGAAGCCGGAGACGACCGCGTCGGGCGCCCGGTCCCCGTGGACGTACGCCTCCCGCATGCGGGCGACGAGGAACACCTCGTAGTCCATGGCGAGGCCGAACACGATGCCCACCAGGAAGATGGGCATCAGGCTCATGATGGGCCCGGCCTGCTCCACGCCCAGCAGCCCGGCGCCCCAGCCCCACTGGAAGACGGCCACGACCGAACCGAGGGCGGCCAGCACCGACAGCAGGAAGCCGAAGGCCGCCTTGACCGGTACGAGCACCGACCGGAAGACCACCAGCAACAGCAGCAGGGCCAGGAGGACGATGACGGCCAGGTAGGGCACGAGCGCGGCCTGGAGCGCCTCGGCGATGTCGATGTTCATCGCGGTGCTGCCGGTGACCTCGAAGGTGGCCCCCGTCCGCTGCTCCAGGGCGGCGCGTTCCGAGCGGATGGCGCGGACGAGGTCCTTGGTGTGCTCGTCGTTCGGGCCGGTGGCCGGCACCGCCGAGAAGAGCGCGGTGTCACCGGCCGGGTTGAACCGCGCGGAGGAGACGGAGACGACCCCGTCGGTCGTGCCGATCCTCTTCTCGATCTCCCGCACGGCCGCCTTGGCACCGGCCGCGCCCCTGGCGTCCACGACGATGGTCAGCGGTCCGTTGAAGCCGGCGCCGAAACCGTTCGCCAGGGCGTCGTAGGCTCGCCGTTCCGTCGACGAGACCGGCTTGGACTCGGCCCCCGGCATGCCCATCTCCAGCTGCGCGGCGGGCAGCGCCAACACGCCCAGCCCGGCGACGCAGGCCACCAGCACGGTCACCGGGCGGCGGAGCACGAACCGCGCCCACCGGGAACCGGCGTTGTCGGCCGCCCGGCGGACCGGGCCGCCCTTGCGGGTACGGCGGGCCAGCACCGCGTCCGGCCACATGCCCAGCAGCGCCGGGACCAGGGTGAGGGCCACCAGGACGGCGATGACGACGGCGCCCGCCGCGCACAGCCCCATCTTGGTCAGCATGGGCACACCGACCACGGTCAGGCCGGCCAGGGCGATGACGACCGTGAGGCCGGCGAAGACCACCGCGGAGCCCGCCGTGCCGACGGCGAGCCCGGCCGCCTCGCGGGGAGCGTGGCCGTTCGCCCGCTCCTCCCGGTAGCGGGAGACCACGAAGAGGGCGTAGTCGATGCCGACCGCCAGACCGAGCATCGAGGCGAGCGTGCCCGTGGTCAGGGAGAGCCCGAAGACGCTGCCCAGGGCCATGATCGCGGCCATGCTGGTCCCGACGCCGAGCACGGCGGTGAGCAGGGGGAGGCCGGCGGCCGCGAGGGAGCCGAAGGTGATCAGCAGGATCACCGCGGCGAGTCCGATGCCGATGGCCTCGGCGCTGCCGCCGGCGGCGGGCTGCTCGGCGAGCGCGGTGCCGCCGACCTCGACCGTGAGGCCCGTGTCGCGGGCCTGGTCGACGGCCTTCTCCAGGGTGGCCTTGTCGGCGTCGGTGAGGTCGTCGGCCTTCACCTTGTAGGTCACGGTGGCGTAGGCGGTGGAGCCGTCCTCGCTCACCGCGCCCGCGGTGAACGGGTCAACGGCGTTCAGGACCTTCGGCGCGTCGGCCGCCTCCGTCACGAGCGCGTCGATGGCGGCGCGGTTGCCGGAGGCGGTCACCTTCCCGCCGTGGGGTGCGACGAACACGATGCGGGCGTTGGCGCCGTTGGCGTCCGTGCCGGGGAAGCGCTCCCCGATCAGGTCGAAGGCCTTCTGCGCCTCGATGCCGGGCATGAAGGACGTGCCGTCGTCGGAGGAGGCCGGTGCGGTGACGGCGGCGGCCCCGGCGCCGCCGAGGATCACCGCCCACAACAGCACCACGAGCCAGCGGCGCCGGAAGGCGGTCCGGCCCAGACGGTAGAGCAAGGTAGCCACGGGAAACGGGTCTCCAGGTGGGGTTTCGGGTGTGCGGCCAGCCTGACGGGAGCGGGGCGCGCGGACATCGTGCGCGTGCTCGCAATCCCGCCTGGTGTCCCTGCATGAGCCGGCGCGTTTCTGTCCTCCTCCAGGAGGAGGAGCGGTTACGGCCCCGGGATGACTCCGCGTTCCGCACGCACCGGCAGCCTTGTCCACCGCCGGTTCTCCGGTTATGGTCCACCGACGCGCGCCACTGACGCGCGTCAGTAGCCGCTGTCATGATCCCGAAGGACATCCGCATGCCCGACATCGACCTGTCCCGTCTGTCCCTGGAGCGGAAAGCCGCCCTGCTGTCGGGCCAGGACTTCTGGTCCACCCTCCCGGTGGCGGACGCCGGCATCCCCTCGGTCGTGCTGACCGACGGACCGCACGGGGTGCGCCGCCAGGTCGGCGACTTCGACCACATGGGCATCTACGAGAGCCTGGCCTCCACCTGCTTCCCGCCCGCGGTGGCCGTCGGCAGCAGCTGGGACCCGGAGGTCGCCGCCCGCATCGGGGCGGCGGTGGGACGTGAGGCCCGTGCCCTAGGTGTGCACGTCGTCCTGGGGCCCGGCGTGAACATCAAGCGGTCCCCGCTGTGCGGCCGCAACTTCGAGTACTACTCGGAGGACCCGCTGCTGTCCGGGCGGCTCGGCGCGGCGCACGTGCGCGGTCAGCAGGGCGAGGGCGTGGGCGCCTCCCTCAAGCACTTCGCGGCGAACAACCAGGAGACCGACCGGATGCGGGTGAGTGCCGACGTCGACGAGCGCACCCTGCGCGAGATCTACCTGCCGGCCTTCGAACACGTCGTCACCGAGGCCCGGCCCGCCACCGTGATGGCCGCGTACAACAAGGTCAACGGCGTGCACGCGGCGCAGCACCGGTGGCTGCTCACCGAGGTGCTCCGGGAGGAGTGGGGGTTCGCCGGAGCGGTGGTGTCCGACTGGGGCGCGGTCCACGATCCCGTGGCGTCGATGCTCGCGGGCCTGGACCTGGAGATGCCCGGCCCGGCTCCGGAGAACACGCGGCGCATCGTGGCGGCCGTACGCGACGGCGAACTGGAGGAGTCCGTGGTGGACACGGCGGTACGACGGATCCTCGCACTGGCCGACGGGGCGGCCGGGCAGTCCGGCGGCTTCGACGCGGACGCCCATCACCGGCTGGCCCGGGAACTGGCGGCCGAGTGCGCCGTACTGCTGAAGAACGACGACGATGTCCTGCCTCTCGCGCCCGGCCGACGGATCGCGGTCATCGGCGAGTTCGCCGCCGCCCCCCGCTACCAGGCGGGCGGCAGTTCGCACCTGAACCCGACCCGGCTCGACAACGCCCTGGACGCGATGCGGGAGTTGGCCACAGAGCGGGACAACCCGGTGGCGTACGCGCCCGGATTCACCTCGGACGGCTCCGGAGACACCGTGGCGCTGCGGGAGGCCGCGGTGGCCCTCGCCCGCGCCTCGGACGTGACCGTCGTCTTCGCCGGGCTCGCGGAGGGCGAGGAGTCCGAGGGGTTCGACCGGGACACCCTGCACCTCCCAGCCGTACAGGTCGAACTGATCCGGGCCGTCGCCGCGGCGGCCGGCCGGACCGTCGTGGTGCTGTCGAACGGCGGGGTCGTCTCGCTGGAGGGCTGGCACGACGAGGTCGACGCGATCCTGGAGGGCTTCCTGCTGGGGCAGGGCGGCGGGGGCGCGCTCGCCGACCTGCTGTTCGGTGACGCCAACCCGTCGGGCCGGCTCGCGGAGACGATTCCGGTGCGGCTGGAGGACAACCCCAGCTTCGTCAACTTCCCCGGCGAGCAGGGGCACGTCCGTTACGGGGAGGGCGTCATGGTGGGCTACCGCTGGTACGGGACGACGGGCGCGCCGGTGCGCTACCCGTTCGGACACGGCCTCTCCTACACCACGTTCGCGGTCGGCGGCCTGACCGTGGAGAGCACCGGCGACGACTCGGCCCGCGCCTCGCTCACCGTCACCAACACCGGTACCCGCGCGGGCAGTCACGTCGTCCAGATCTACGTCGGCACGCAGGCCGGCCCGGTCCGGCGGCCCGCGCGGGAGCTGCGCGCCTTCGCCAAGGTCCGCCTGGAGCCCGGCGAGTCGCGGACGCTCTCCTTCGACCTCGGCCGCCGCGCCTTCGCCTACTACGACGTCCAGGACGCCGTCTGGGCGGTCGCGCCCGGCGACTACCTGGTCCAGGTCGGCGAGAACGCCGAGCACGTGAGCGCCGAGGCGTCCGTGACCCTGACCGGAGACGCCGCCCCGCAGGAACTGACCCTGGAGTCGACCTTCGGGGAGTGGATCGCCCACCCGGTCATCGGATCCGTCCTCCTCCAGGAACTGACCGCCGCCCTGCCCGCGGACCAGGGCAGCCGGCTGGGCAGCCGGCCGGAGCTGCTCCAGGCGGTGCGGGACGTGCCGATGAAGCGGGTCGTGGGACTGGTCGAGGGCGACGCCCTGGACGCGACGCTGGAGCGTCTGATGGAACGTAGCCGTGTCGCCGGCCGCCGCTGAGCCGCGAGGGGTGATGCGCGTCAGTGACGGAGCCGCGGGACGCGTATCATCGGGGTGCCTGCCGAGACCGCGGCAGGTGGCGGGCGGGACGCGACGGGCGGGACACGCGTGCCGCGGCGCCCACGGCTCGGACGGATCAGAGGGTCATGACACGCCCCGCGAAACGGATCACCAGCGCCGATGTCGCCGAGGCGGCCGGCGTCTCGCGCACCACCGTCAGCTACGTGCTCAACAACCGGCCGGGGCAGACGATCCCGGAGGAGACCCGCAAACGGGTCCTGGCCGCCGCCGAACGGCTCCGGTACCGGCCGCACGCCTCCGCCCGCGCGCTGGCCGCCGGCCGCAGCGACATCGTGCTGCTGTCCATCCCCGACCTGCCCATCGGACCCAGCATCAGCCGCTTCGTCGAGGAACTGACCGTCGCCCTCGCCGACCAGGGCCTGACCCTGGTGACCCATCTGATGGCCGAGCGCGGCAGGTCGCTGCCGGACGTGTGCGCCACCGTCGGTCCCTCGGCCGTGCTCGGTTTCGAGGGCTTCGACGAGGCCACCGTCGAAGCCCTGCACGGTCTGGGCGTACGGGTCGTGCTGCCGCCGGCCGACGCCGGGCTGTCCGCCATGCCGCCGCTCGGCCGCATGCAGGCGGAGCACCTGATCGGCCGCGGCCACCGCAGGATCGGCTACCTGCTGCCTTCGCCGCCGCGGTTCCGGCGCATGGGCGAGGAACGCCTGCAAGGGGTCGCCGAGGCGTGCGCGGACGCGGGCATCGCGCCCCCGCTCGCGCTCGGCGCCGCCGACCTCGAGATCGCACCGCTGGCCCGCGTGGTACGGCGGTGGCAGGACGAGGAGGTCACCGGGGTGTGCGCGTTCAACGACGAGCACGCCATCGCCCTGCTCGCCGCCATGCGGCAGATGGACCTGACCGCCCCCGACGACCTCGCGGTCGTCGGCGCCGACGACATCCCGATGGCCCGCTTCGCGGCGCCCCCGCTCTCCACGGTCTACTTCGACCTCCAGGAGGCGGGCAGGCACCGCGCGGAGGCCGTGGCGGCCGGCCTGACCGGCCGGCGCGTGGTCACGGGCGGGCCGGGGGACAGCCTGCGGCTGGTCAAGCGGCTCTCCTCCTGAGCCGCGCCCCCGGCCGGGGGCAGCACGTTGCGAGCTCGTTACCTTCTCGCGTCTTGCCGTCACACCTTCACTGATGTTTTCTACTTACGCGCGTCACTGACGCGCATCACTGGCGCAATGCGCAGGAAAGCAACCCCACCCCCCACCAGCAGGAAGTCGTCAACAGTCGACTGAAACGTTTCACAGAGCCGTGAAAGGCATCCCATGTCCTCAACCGAGACCGCCCCCGACGCCGCCGAGGCGGAGACGACGGGCTTCTCCGCCCGGCATCTGCTCGCGCTCGTCGCCCTCCTGTGGACCGTGGCACTGAACCCCATCGCGGGTCTGCTCGCGGGCAACTCGCAGGCCGAGGTGGCCGTCCACTTCCGCACCACCCAGATCGCCTGGTTCACCCTGGGCTCCGCACTGCTCGGCACGTTCCTGACACCCTTCGCCATGAAGGCCGCCGCGATGTACGGCAAGAAGCGCGTCATGGTCGTCGCCACCGCCGTCGGCCTGCTCGGCGACGCGATCGCCGCGTTCGCCACCGACTACCCGACACTGATCGCCGGCCGCGTCCTCGCCGGCGCCTACGGGGCCACGGTGTTCATCGCCTACGCCCTGGCCCGCGACGTCTTCCCGCGACGACTGGTCGGTACGGCCAGCGGCGTCCTGGCCGCCAGCATCGGCCTGGTGGGCCTCGGCGGCCCGTTCCTGTCGGCCTGGCTGATCGACCACCACGGCTTCCGCGGCGCCCTGTGGTTCATCGTCGTCTCCACCGGCGTGTGCCTGCTGCTCCAGCTGCTGTGCGTGCCCGAGAGCCCGGTCCGCGAGGCGGCACGCCGGATGGACTGGATCGGCGGGCTGCTGCTCGGCGGCGGCCTCAGCGCGGTCGTCTACGGCATCGGCGAAGGCTCCACCTGGGGCTGGACCAGCGCACGGACCCTCACCTGGATCGGCCTCGGCGCCCTGGCGGTGCTGCTGTTCCTCCCCTACGAGTCCCGCGCCACCGACCCCCTGCTCCCCCTGTCGCTGATCAGGCGGCGCCGGGTGTGGACGGTCTTCCTGGCCGCCTCGGTGGGCGCCGGCGCCACCTTCGCGGTCGGCACCGTCACCATGATCCTCACTCTCATGCCGCACCTCCCGACGGTCTCCGACGGCCTCGGCTGGTCCGTCACCAAGAGCGCCACGGTCCAGTCACCCATCAGCGTCCTGGTGATCGCGACAGCGGTCCTCACCGGATGGCTCGCCCGTCGCGTCGACACCCGGATCCTGCTCGGCGTCGGCGGTGCCCTGACCACAGCGGGATACGCCGTCGCCTCGCAACTCCACACCGAGATATGGCACTTCGTCCTTCTCGGTGTGATCTCCGGTCCGGGCATGGGCCTGGTCGTCTCCGTGCTGCCGATCATGGTCATCGAGTCGGTGGCCCCCGAGGAGCAGGCACTCGCCAACGGCTCCCAGTGGCTGATCCAGAGCGTGATCCAGGTGATCGTCAGCCAGCTGGTCTTCACTGTCATGGCCCAGGACGGCGTGGTCATGAAGGGCACCCAGTTCTACCTGGACGGCGGGTTCGCGAACGGCTTCCTGCTCGTCGCCGGAGCCTGCGCCCTCGGCACCGTGCTGGTGGCCCTCATCCCCAGGGCCCGCCGCATCGACACCGTCGAGGCGGGCCAGGCGGCCTGACCCGCCGCCCCCTCTCCGGTTCCTCCCGAACAGACAAGGCAGGCAATGATCCGCACCTCCTTCAACGACGACTGGCAGACCCGGCGCAAGGTGAACCCTTTCGCCGAACTGTCCGGCCCCGTGGCGCCGTTCCAGGCCGTCACCCTCCCGCACGACGCGATGATCGGCCAGGACCGCCTCGCGCCGGACGGCGAGGTGACGATGGAGGGAGGTGCGGGCGCCTACTTCCCCGGCGGCGTCTTCGAGTACCGCAAGACGTTCTCCGTGCCGGACGAACTGTGCGGCAGACGCGTCCAGTTCGAGTTCGAGGGCGTCTACCGCGACGCCACCGTCCACATCAACGGCTCCTATGCCGGTCAACGCCCCTACGGATACTCGCAGTTCACAGTCGACGCAGACCCGTACCTGCGCTACGGCCAGGACAACGAGATCCGCGTCGAGGCCCGCGCGCACCAGGACTCCCGCTGGTACACCGGCGCCGGCATCTACCGGCCCGTCTGGCTGCTCACCGGTGACCTGGTGCGCATCGTTCCGGACGGCGTCCGCGTCACGACCCTCGACCTCGAAGGCGAGCGGGCGGTGGTCGAGGTGGCCACCCGGGTGCGCAACGACTCGATCGCGATCCGCACCCTCGACGTCGCGGTCAACCTTCGCGACGCCGCCGGGAACGCCGTCACGGGCGACGTCACCAAGGTCACCGTGCTGCCCGGTGAGGACGCCGTGGTCCGGTCCCGCCTGTACGTGCGTCAGGCACGGCTGTGGGACGTGGACGACCCCCATCTGTACAGCTGCCATGTCGTGTTGAGCACCGAGGGTGACCCGGTGGACAGCGACAGCGTGCAGTTCGGCATCCGTTCGCTCCGGCTCGACCCGGAACAGGGTCTGCGGCTCAACGGCCGTACGGTCAAACTGCGCGGTGCCTGCGTCCACCACGACAACGGCCCGCTCGGCGCGGCCACTTACGCCCGCGCGGAGGAGCGGCGGGTGGAGCTGCTCAAGGAGGCCGGCTTCAACGCGATCCGGATGTCCCACCACCCGATGAGCCGGGCCATGCTGGAGGCCTGTGACCGCCTCGGCATGCTCGTCGTCGACGAGACCTTCGATGTGTGGACGTCCGCGAAGAACGGCTTCGACTACAGCCTGCACTTCCCCGAGTGGTGGGAGCGCGACGTCGAGGCGATGGTCGCCAAGGACTACAACCACCCCAGCGTCATCATGTACTCGATCGGCAACGAGATCCCCGAGACCGGTTCGGCGACCGGCGCCGCATGGGGGCGCAGGCTCGCCGAGAAGGTCCGCTCCCTCGACACCACCCGCTATGTCACCAACGCCGTCAACGGCTTCCTCGCCGTCATGTCCGAGCTGGCCGCCCTGCGGGGGCAGCGCTCGGAGGGGGACGAGAACGGCGGCGGCATCAACTCCCGGATGACCGACGCCGGCGACATGATCAACTACGTCAGCGCCTCCGACCTGGTCACCCAGCGCACCGCCGAGTCCTTCGCCGTCCTCGACGTGGCCGGCATGAACTACGCCGAGGCCCGCTACGCCCTCGACCGCGAGCTGTTCCCGAGCCGGATGATCCTCGGCACCGAGACCTTCCCCACCCGGATCGACGGCAACTGGAAGCTGGTGCGGGAACACGGTCACGTCATCGGCGACTTCACCTGGACCGGCTGGGACTACATCGGCGAAGTCGGCATCGGCCGCCCTCAGTTCGCGACGCCGGAGAACCCGCACCCCGAACACACCGCGCCCTTCCCGCACCTCCTCGCGGGCTGCGGAGACATCGACATCACCGGTCACCGGCGCCCCGCCTCCTACTACCGCGAGATCGTCTTCGGTCTGCGCACCGAGCCCTACATCGCGGTCCGGCGCCCCGGGAACCACGGGCTGACCCCCATCGGCGGCCCCTGGGCTTGGAGCGACTCCCTTGCGAGCTGGACCTGGCCGGGCTTCGAGGGCAAACCGGTCACCGTCGAGGTGTACTCCGATGCCGACGAGGTCGAACTGATCGGCAACGGCAACTCGTTCGGGCGACGGCCGGCGGGTGCCGGGCACCGCTTCCGCACCGAGTTCGAGATCGTGTACGTCCCTGGGGAACTGGTCGCCGTGGCCTACCGGGACGGCGTCGAGACCGGCCGCACCGGCCTGAAGTGGGCCAACGGGCCCGTCCGGCTGACCGCCGGGACCGACCGCCAGATCATCCACGCGACCGGTGGCGATCTCGCGTACATCGCTCTCGCCCTCACCGACGCCGACGGCACCGTCCACACCGCCGCAGACCGCCCGGTCTCCGTCGAGGTCTCGGGCGCCGGGGAGCTGATCGGCTTCGGCAGTGCCGCGCCGGCGTCGGAGGAACGCTTCGACGCGACCGCACGGCACACGTACGAGGGCCGTGCGCTGGCCGTCGTACGGCCTACGGGCGCCGGAAAGATCCGCGTCCTGGCGACCGTGCCGGACTGCGAGCCGGTCGAAGCCGTCATCACCGTCGAGTAAGGAACACCCGTTGAATGAGCACCCGTTGAGGGACCACCTGTTGAAAGAACACCTGTTGAAGGAACACCCGTTGATCGACAGGAAATCGCTGGTCCGCCGGCACACCGTTCGCCTGACCGAGCCCGACCCCGCCCACGTCCTCACCGTCGGGAACGGCGACTTCGCCTACTCGTGCGACATCACCGGCATGCAGACCTTCCCGGCCTACCACGACCAGAGCGCCGCGATGGCGGAACGCCGTCTCGCCGTGAACACCGCGACCATGAGCACCTGGGGCTGGCACGCCATGCCCAACCCCGAGGGGTACACCCTTCCGGACGCCATGTCCGAGCACGACACGGCGCGGGGGAAGGTGAGTTACCCGGACCGGTTCGGGATCGCCGCCATGATGGGCGGCGACCTGCCCGAGGAGATGCGGCCCGGGGCCTGGCTCAGCGCCAACCCGCAGCGGCTCGACCTCGGCCGTATCGGCCTCCTGCTGCGCCCCACGCCCGACGCCGAGCCCGAGACCGGCCCCGACGCCCTGCGGGACACCGAACAGTGTCTGGACCTGTGGACCGGGACGATCAGCAGCCGCTTCACCTACGCCGACCACGAGACGGCGGTCACCACCGTCGCCGACCCGCACCGGTCCCGCGTCTCCTTCCGGATCGAGTCCGAGCTGCTCGCGGACGGTCTGGCCGGCGTCGTGGTCCGCTTCCCCTACGCCAGCGACGGCTTCTTCGGGACCAGCGACTGGACCTCGCCGGAGCGCCATCGCACCGACCTCGAACAGGTCACCGCCACCGGGTGCGTCTTCCGCCGCACCCTCGACGACACCACGTACACCGTCCGGCTCACGTGGTCTGCGGGGGCCGTACGGCCGACGGGCGTCCCGCACGAGTACGTGCTGACCACGGACTCGGACACGCTCGACCTCGTGGCGTCCTACTCCGCCGGGGACGAAGCCCCCTCTTGCGGCGGCGACTTCGCCTCCCTCGCCACGGTCTCGGCCACCTGGTGGGAGGACTTCTGGACCTCCGGTGCGGCGATCGACTTCACCGGCAGCACCGATCCGCGGGCCGCCGAGCTGGAGCGGCGGGTGGTGCTCTCGCAGTACCTCACGGCGGTCAACTGCTCCGGTACTCTGCCGCCGCAGGAGACCGGTCTGATCACCAACTCCTGGCACGGCAAGCACCACTTGGAGATGCACTGGTGGCACGCGGCCCACTTCGCCACGTGGGGCCGGCCCGAACTCCTGGAACGCAGCCTGGACTGGTACCTCACCATCCTCCCCGAGGCCCGCGCCACCGCCCGCCGCCAGCGTCACGACGGGGCTCGCTGGCCGAAGCAGACCGGGCCCGACGGCCGCGAAAGCCCCTCCGACATCGGAGTGTTCCTGCTCTGGCAGCAACCGCACCCCCTCTACCTCCTCGAACTGCTGCACCGCGGCCGTCCCGAGAGCGACCTGGTGGCGCGCTTCGCCGAACTCGTCGAGGACACCGCCGCGTTCATGGCCTCCTTCGTCGAGGAACGCGACGGCACCTACCACCTGCCGGCCCCGCTGCTCCCCGCGCAGGAGTTCTACGACGCGGCCACCACCGAGGACCCCACATTCGAACTCGCCTACTGGTGGTGGGGGCTGGAGATCGCCCAGCGCTGGCGTGAACGCTCCGGCCGTGAGCGGGACAAGCAGTGGCAGCGGGTCCAGGACGGGCTGGCCCTGCCTCACCGGCGCGACGGCCGCTACACCGCCGTCGCGACCGAGCCGTACCTGAAGCGTGACGACCACCCCGCGCTCCTGTGCGCCCTCGGGGTCGTACCGGACACCCCGCTCGTCGACCCCGCAGTCATGGCCGCCACGCTCCAGGACGTGCAGGCCGACTGGGAGTGGAACAGCGCGTGGGGCTGGGACTTCCCCGTGATGGCGATGACCGCGACCCGCGTCGGCCGCCCCGACCTCGCGGTGGACGCGCTGCTCATGCGGACCCCGAAGAACCACTACCTGCCGACCGGCCACACCCCCCAGATCGGCAGCCTGCTACCGGTGTACCTCCCCTCCAACGGCGCCCTCCTCGCGGCCGTCTCCCTCATGGCGGGCGGCTGGGACGGGGCCGGCCACGAATGCCCTGGTTTTCCGGCGGAGGGCTGGTCGGTACGGCAGGAGGGCTTCACCCCGTGGCCGTGAACCGGTCGTATCCGCACCCCCATGACAAGGAAACACGTGTGAGCACAGCACTGACCGGCCGGAGCACCCTGGGCGCCTGGCTGGATGACCCCACGGGCGGCCCCCTGGTCCGGGAGCTGCTCACCCGGCTGGGCCAGGACGTCGCGCAGCTCGGGCCGGCCAGGGTGTTCTCCCTCAACCGGCTCGTGGAGCTCAGCCAGGGCAAGATCTCGCAGCCCCTGGTGGACGGTCTCGTCCGCGCGGTCAACGGCGGCCGGCTGGTCACCGGAAGCGAACCGCCCGCGACCGCCGGGGCCGGTGCCCCGGTACCCGTGCGGCAGGGCCTGACGCTCGACCGGATCCAGATCCGCGACCCGTTCGTCCTGCACCACCGGCCCAGCTCCACCTACCACCTCTACGGCAGCACGGACCCCAACATCTGGGACGGCCCCGGCCTCGGCTTCGACACCTACCGCAGCACCGATCTCGTGCACTGGGAGGGCCCGTTCGCCGCCTTCCGGCCGCCCACCGGTTTCTGGAGCGAGGGCTCCTTCTGGGCCCCGGAGGTCCACGAGTACCGGAACCGCTGGTACATGTTCGCCACCTTCACCGCCCCGGACGGCTACCGCGGCACGCAGATCCTGGTGGGCGACACACCGCAGGGACCGTTCAGCCCCTGGAGCGAGGGAGCCGTCACCCCGCGCAAGTGGCAGTGCCTGGACGGCACCCTGCACGTCGACGAGTCGGGCGCGCCCTGGATCGTGTACTGCCACGAATGGACCCAGATCCATGACGGGGCGATCTTCGCGCAGCGCCTCACCGAGGACCTGCGGCACACCACCGGAACACCCGTGTTCCTCTTCAACGCCTCGGAGGCGCCCTGGGCCAGGCCCCTGCCCGGGGTGTCCGTGAGGTTCCCCGCCTACGTCACGGACGGGCCGTTCCTGTTCCGTCTCGGCAGCGGTCACCTCGTCATGCTCTGGTCCAGCCACGGCGAACAGGGCTACGCGACGGGCCTCGCCCACTCCGCCTCGGGGCGGATCACCGGCCCGTGGACGCAGGACGAGCACGCGCTGTGGGCGTCGGACGGCGGCCACGGAATGATCTTCCGGCTCGCCGAGGGGGGACTGGCCCTGACCCTGCACCAGCCGAACAACACCCCCGACGAACGGGCCGTCGTACGGCGCCTGGTGGAACACGACACCACGCTCACGATCGAGGACGACCCGACGTCGCTGTGACCTCCGTGTCCCCGCGCCCCGCCCGGCCCCCTCCCCCCGTTCAGCGCCGCGCTCCCGCGGAGAACGGCGGGCGCCTCGTCAAGACGAGGCGCCCGCCGCGCCGGTCGTCCGCGGGCGCGGACAGGAACGGCGACGAGGTGGAGCCCGCGGCCGGGGAGCCCACAGGGCCGGGGAGCCCGCAGGGCCGGAGCCCTTCGCGTCAGGCCGGCTGCCAGGAGAGGATCGCCTGGTACTGCGACTCGATGCCGCCGGCGGCGATGATGCTCGACGGGACCCCGGACGCTCCGGTGACGGCATGGTTGTTCTGGATCAGGACGTTCTTGTAGTCGTAGTCGGAGGGACCGTTCGGCCAGTAGTTGCCCTCGATGGTCGTGGGATCGTAGGTTCCGTCGCCCGCCGTGTAGTTCACGTGTTTGCTGCCCCACGGTGAGACGTTGATGTTCCACACCGCGTTGCCGAGGATCGACACGTAGGTGGCGCCGTTGTCGGTGTACAGGACGTGGCCGCCGGAGGTGTTGAGCTGGTCGTGGACCACGTTGCCGGTGACCTTCTCGCCGGTCGCCATCGACGTTCCGGTGATGCCGTTGGTGTAGACGGCACCGCCGTCCCCGAGCAACGCCATGTGATCGTAGATCAGGTTGTTCGAGACCGTGTTGTTGTTCGAGTAGTTCGGCTGCGCGGGCAGGCTCACCTTGTCGGGCCAGCCGCCCCAGCCGATGGAGATCGCCGTGTAGGGCACATGGTCGATCTGGTTGTGGGTGATGGTCGACGTCTCGATGTAGCCGGCGTCGATGGCGACCCCGCCGTGGTACTCGGCGGCGGTGTCGTAGAAGTGGCTGTCCTTCACCGTGATCCCGCTGGTGTGCTGTGCCGAGCTGCTCGGCTGCGGGATGTCCACGCCTCCCAGGTCGAGACCGTTGCCGGAGATGTCGGTGAACACGCAGGCGGTCACCGTGTCGCCCTGCGAACCGTTGCCGAGGTCCAGTCCGGCCGCACCGAGGTGGACGAAGTAGTCGTGGTCGAAGTGAATGTTCTTGTCATAGGTGAACCGCACCGCACCGGGCATCTTCGTCCAGTTGCCGTAGGGGCAGGTACCGCCCGGCACGAACTGGCACAGTCCCTGGGTGGCGTAGCCCGTGGCACCGGTGACCTGGTACGTCGCCTGGATTTCGGAGAAGCCGGTGCCGGTGTCGGAGGTCGTGTAGTTGGCGTAGCTGAACTGGATGCCCTGGAAACCGACGTGGCTGGGCTCGTCCGAGGCACTGCCGGAGGACGCCACCAGCGTGTCGAGCGAGGGTGCCTCGACGTCCGCGGTGGTCAGGTCCTCCCCGGAACGGGGAACGTAGTAGAACCGGTGCTCGCTCCTGTCCAGGTAGAACTCGCCCGGCTTGTCGAGAAGTTCGTAGGCGTTCTCCACCGCCGTCGGTGCCTCGGTGATCGACTTGCGGCCGACCAGGTTGTAGGTGCGGCCCGAGTCGTCGGTGCGCATGACACGCTGGGTGGAGTTGTTCCAGCACGGCTGGGCCATGGTGATGGCGGTGCTGGTGACCGAGGCGACCGGACAGCGCGGCTCGGTCCACAGCCCGAGTCCGCCCCGGTAGACGAACTCGATCGACGACGGATTGCGCCAGCCGGCCAACGGGTCACCGGAGGCCGTGGTGTATCCGGTCGACGTCTGCGTCACCGACACGGGCAGGGTGCCGGTCGCACGCTGGGCGCGCACGCCGTCCACGTACAGCTGCCGGGTGTCCAGGCCGCTGGGGGCCGGGGCGGACCAGATGCCGCTGCCGGCGCTGGTCCGTGCCCAGCCGGTGATCTGTGCACCACCGCTGATGACCGGGGACTGTCCGGACGCCGCCTTCCACCAGACGGTACCCGCGGTACCGCCGCCCGAGTCAGCGGCAGTGAAGGTGAGTGTCTTGGACAGCCGGTAGACGCCACCGGCCAAGGTCACGGTGATCGGCCCGGAGGTTGATTTGTCGATCGCTCGGACCGCCGCCTGCGCCTTGGTCAGCGTGCGGAAGGGGGCGCCGGCGCTGGTCCCCGGATTGCTGTCACTGCCGCCGGGCGAGACGAAATAGGTGACCGCGGCCGCCGCGTGTGCGGGCAGAGCCAGTGCTCCGAGAGACAGGAGCGTGCAGAGGAAGGCCGCAACGATCCGATAAGGCCCGATGAATAAGCGCACCACGTCGACGGGTTTCGCGAGACGCGCCTGCTGTCTTGTGGGAAACATGCAGGCAAAGTAGGTGCGCGACAGTGAGAGGTCAATGCCGATACAAGAAAACATCGGATCAATTATCTCATCCACCGCTCCCACCGGTCGCTGCTGAGACCCCGAGTGCCCAACTGGGCAGGCACGCGGCGTCATGACCGGCCGCAACTGCCCCTCCCCCAACCCGCGCGGCACGCGGTGACTGAAACGCCGACGGCACGCACTGTCGTGGGGCTTGCGCCCGGTTCGGCCTGGCTGGTGCCGACGACACTCAGGCCGAGGGGGCCTGCTGCGGGCCCGTGTGGGCTGACGGCGTCCACCTCAACGTCCGTCCGGCTGCGGTCCAAGGTCACCCGCGGGACCGGCTCCCGCACCGCCGCCCTGGCCATGGTCTTCAAGCTCGTCGAGTCCGCCGAGCAGCGGTGGCGGGCCGTGAACGTACCCCGTCTCGTTGCCCTCGTCCGTGCCGGAGCCCGCTTCGAATGCGGTCAACTCGTCGAACGCCCAACCACCGTGGCAGCATGACCGGCTTCAGCCAAGCCCAGGAAGGCGCCCGCCTTGTCCGACCTCGACAGCCAGGTTCCCTACTGGGATGCCGCCGCGGCCACCAAGACGTTCACCCACCCCCTCCATCTCCCCTGGCTCGACAGGATCAGCAGGCAGGCCGCGATCCTCGACTACGGATGCGGCTACGGCCGCATCATGAAGGAGCTCGAACAGCGAGGCTTCGCCAACCTCACGGGCCTCGATGCCTCACCGGGAATGATCGACCGGGCCCGCAGCCTGTACCCCACCATGCGCTTTGCCGCCCTGGACGCACCACCCGCCGCGCCCAGTCCAGACGCAGGCTTCGACGCCGTTCTGCTCTTCGCCGTGCTGACCTGCATTCCCGGCGATGAAGCCCAGCACCGGTTGATCGCCGAGCTGAACCGCATCCTCAAGCCCGGCGGGATCCTCTACATCAGCGATCTGCTGCTGCAAGACGATGAACGCAACCGCATTCGTTACGGCCGCCACGCTGATCGTCACGGCAGCTACGGCGTGTTCGAAACCGGCGACGGTGCGGTCTGCCGCCACCACCCTCGCGAGTGGTTCTCCACCCTGCTCACCGGGTTCCACACCATCGACACCCGGACCATCACCGTGCCCACCATGAACGGCCACGAGTCAACGGCAATCCAGATCCTCGCCCGCAAGCCCGTATCGTCATGAAAGCGACTCAGATCCACAGGACTTGACTATCACTCCACACAGCCACTCCACACAGCCGGGTTGACCAGACTCGCCTCTTCGCGCGAAACCCGCCGATCCGTCCTCAAGCCGCCACTCGCCCCAACTCCCCTCCCCCAGGCCACTGTCCGCCGGCACTCGCGAATGACGCCCCGCCATCTTGTGCCCTCGCATGCTGAGCAGCCGTCCGGCCCGTCACCACGGCGGAAGCGGGTGACGGGCCGGACGGAAAGAGACATTACGCCGCGGCGGCCGGCGGTACTCCCCCGGGGACAAGTGCACCGCCGAAAGCGGGGTGCCGGTGACCGGACCGGGGTTTCCGGCCACCGGCAGCCACGGGCGGTCAGCGCCGGTGGTCACCGCCGTTGCGGTGATCGCCAAGACCGCGGTGGTCATGGAGCCCGCGGCCTTCATCGCGGTGGTCGCCGCCGAACCTGTGCTCGCCACCACTGCGGTGATCGCCGCCGAACCGGCGATCGTCACCACCACGGTGGCCGCCGTCACCGAACCGGTGGTCGCCACGGCCGCGGTGTTCACCGCCGGCGCGGTGGTCGCCGTCACCGAACCGGTGGTCGCCATGGCCGCGGTGGTCGCCCTCTCCGATCCAGTGACCGCCACCGCGGTGGTAGCCCCAGGAGACCTCGTCGATGAAGCGGCCGTGATCGTTGCGCAGAGTCGCGGTACCGGAGTAGTTGTCCCACACGTAGGTGCGGCGGTCCTGGTAGACGTCGGCGGCGCGGTCGCGGCCGATGCCGGTGTGGACACGGACCGTGGAGCGGCCGTCCAGGCGGAAGCGGTCGAAGGTGTAGGTGTCGCCGGCCTCGTCCGACAGCGTCCAGCCGTCCAGGTTCACCGCCCGCCGGGAGGTGTTGGTGACGTCCACCCAC
Organism: Streptomyces humi; assembly: GCF_001005085.2. Lineage (GTDB taxonomy): Bacteria > Actinomycetota > Actinomycetes > Streptomycetales > Streptomycetaceae > Streptomyces > Streptomyces humi. The sequence continues at coordinate 71,117 of NZ_LBMU02000055.1, read as the reverse complement.
TCCTTGTTCACGGACCAGTTGGTGCCGTCGTCACGGCCCGGGGAGTCGTACTGCACGCCACTGATCACCACCGCCCCGTCGTGCGGGCGGGCGGCGGCCTGGCCGACGGCCGCGGCGGGCAACGCGAGCCCACCCACACAGGCAGCAGCCACGGCAACGGCGGCGGTGACACGGCGGGCGGTCACAGAAACGGACACAGGGTCCCCCTTCACGGGGCCGGACACCCCCGGACACACGGCAACAAAGCCGCAGGTCAGGATGGGTGTGTTGGGCGAGTTGGCGGCCGGTCGGCCGCGCATCCACACCCTGCCCGCCGGCCGACACGATCCGGGGGAAACGCGAAGCGCGTGACGAATCACGGATATTTCTGTGACTCTCGCATGGAACATGCATGTATGCGATGAACATGACTATTTGACGGCCTGTCATCAGCCAGTCCCGCTGAATCGGCGAGCTCGCCGCCACGAACGCAGGGGCCGCCCCGTCTCCGGCAGGCGTGCCGCGGCCCGGAAGCGTGTAACAGCCGCCCTAGCCCGAACGAATGCCACCAGCCCACCCAGCTCACTCCCCAACCGCTCCCGGAAGCCAGCGCCTTTCCCAGGAGCGGTTGCGGTTTCGGGGCTCGCGAGCCCGCTCGACCCCCACCATGGCTCGACCCCTATGTCGGCTGGCATCAATGCAGTTGAAGCCTATATCGGGTCGCGATATTGGGTGTACGGTCGCGCCATGGATTTCACGCTCACGCCTGCTGTTGTGCGGGTGCTTCAGGTGTTTCTCGCCGACCCTGACGCTCCCCGGTACGGCATGCAGCTCATGAACGAGGCCCGCGTCTCCAGCGGCACCCTCTATCCGGCGCTGGCCCGGCTGGAACGGGCAGGCTGGATCACCGGCGAGAACGAGGACATCGATCCCGCGGAAGCGGGCCGACCAGCCCGCCGCTACTACACGATGACCCGGGACGGCGCGCGGGCAGCGCATCGCGAACTCACCGAGCTGAGCGAGCGGTCCCGGCCTCCCGCACGTACTCCGGGATGGCTGCCCGGCGCGGGCGCCGAGGGGGCCTGACACGTCGTGAGAATTCCACAGGAAGCGGTGCAGCTGGCGGCCGGCACCGATGGCGGCCCGACGGTTCTCGGCGAGGGTCTCGTCGCCTGGCGCACCGCGCTCATCGCAGCCGTGGTCGCGGCCGTCCTCTACGAACTCGCCATGGCCGCCACACGCAAGATCACCCTGCGTCTGCCGTTTCTGATCCTCTATCTGGCGCGCATCACCGTCAGTCGGGCCCAATGGCGGCGTCTGCACGGCGAGTGGGTGGCCGAACTCCACTACATCCTGAGCGACGACGCTGCGCCCTGGCTCGGCCGCCTCGTCAACGGTCTGCGCTACGCGGCCCCCCTCGCTCTCGGGGGCGCCCGCAACACCGTGCGGGCAGGCGTCAGCGGGCCCGGCCTCATCCGGCGAACGATCAAAAGGAGCCGGATCCCGCTTCTGGGCGCCTGGACCGTTTCCGCAACGGCACTCCAGTCGTTCCGGGACTCGCAGATGAGCTGGCTCACCTTCACCCTCGCAGCTCTCGCCGTCAGCGTCTGCACGAACACGGCAGTCACCGTCGTCCGCGACTACCGATGCCTTCGAGACGCCGGGCAGGGAACCAACCGTGACCAGTGACCTCACCTTGTGGGTCAGCAGCGCACCCTCATCGTCCGGTCCCGTCCCTGGGCGGTGGAGCGGACTGGGAGCGGACCTCGGCTCGGGCCCTGCCGCACAGATGCCCGCACAGATGCCACGTGTCGCTGACCTGCACGCTTCAGGCAGGACCTGGCGAATCACCCCGCCGTAAGAGCCGGAGCCGTCCCGGCAGACGTACTCGGCCCCGGGATGGCATGGCCGGTGGAAGGGATGGGAGGTGATCAGCCGGCGATCCCGACCTCGGCGGCGATGACGACCCGGAGGTCGAGAGGCAAGGCGGTCGCGCCGACTCCGGTACGTGCGTCGGCGCCGACATCCGAACCGCACAGGGAGGGAACCAGGTCGTCGCAGGGCCGCGACCAGCGGGCGCCCAACCTCCGGTCGCCGCTGGTCGCCGCCACCTCTCCGACTGGCGGCTGGTGCGCCGGCACGGACAGCGAACGCCAACCCCGGGAGGTGGCCCGAACGGCAGCTGTCAGCCGATGTGCGGCCCCGGGCCCTCCGATGTCCTCTGGCGGCAGCCGTCGACGCTGGGGTGCACCTGCCATGTGTTCGTCGGCTCACCTTGAGCGGACACGGTCGCTGCGGCTGAGGCGGTACTGATCGCCGCGTCCCACCGACGGCGTCCGTCCTCGTCGGCCGTGTCAGGGGTGATCCGTTGGCAGTGCTTGATCGGATGAATCTCGTTCCATCCGTCATGCGCCGAGTCGTAGACCCAGCTGCCCTGGACCACCAGCCAGTCCCGCATGGGGTGAAGCTCGCCGAGGTTGGCGTTCACGTCGTTGGGGTTGCCGGTGTCACTGAGGCCGACGAGGGCGCCGATGCCGGTCACCACCGCGGCGATGGCGGAGAGGATGAGGCAGGCGATGATCCCGATGATCCCGGCCGCGCACAGGGCCGCCGCGACAGAGGCGATCGCGAGCGCGGCGAGCGCCGCGAGCATGAGGTCATAGACGCCACCGCCTTCGAACTCGACGTGCAGAACGGCCGTCGGGTTGGGGAGGTGGAGCTGCTGGACGAGTTGATCGACGAGCTTCTGTTCGGAATCACTGAAGTCGTCGGACTTGCCCATGATCCCCTTGATCGTGGCTGCGGTGTCGGCGTCGAAGACCGAATGGCCGGTGAAGTCAGGCGTCTCGTTGATCGGGAATTTCACGCCGCCGAGCTGGTTCTTGATCAGGTTGCCCTGGAACGACGCCTCTGCTGCGGCTCGGTCGTCGCCGATCGACGTCCCGGCGAGCATAAGGTTGACGCTGTAGTCGGTGTCGAACGAGTTCAGCCCGCTCTTCTCATTGGCGGGCTCGACACCGATCACCAGACCCACCGCGCACACGTCCTTGCCTCCGTCGAGACAGACGAGACGGTCGCAGAGCCACCAGCGGCAGTAGATCAGGATGGCTGTCAGCGCGACGACGGCGACCCCGGGTGCGAATCCGACTCCGGCCCCGATCATCACAACCGCGGCCGCGGCCGCGGTGATCACGACCTGGGCATACTGTTTGCCGTGATGGCTACCAGGGGCGACACATTTCGTGTACTGGCGGAAGGCCATCAGCCACGCTCCACGTAGACAGTGACCCCGCCCGCGAGCCCACCCGCGTGAAAGGCATGGACGTTGATGGGCTGTCGGGCACGGAACGAGTCGGGCGGCGTGACCGCGACCGCGACCGCGGTCTCCTCACCAGGCCGCAGGGTCGGCTCCGCGGGTATGAAGCCCACGCTCCAACCACGGGGAACCGGGAAGACCTCCCGACTATGTCGAGCCTGAAGAGCCAGCATGTACCGGACCCCGCCATCCCGCCGGGGCGGATCACCCACCGGCTCGCACGGCAGGAGGTCAGGAATCGCATAACCGTCGGCCTCGAAGCGGTAGTTCTGAGTCCGGTCGGTGTCGTTGCGGAGCGCGAACGTGTAGGTAGCCGACGAGTTCACCGGAACCACTAGGAGATTCTCCTGGCCGAGATTGTTGGCCGGGTTGAGATCGTCCGGCCAGGAAAACTCGACCTGGATGCAGTAGTGCCCGGGCGTCGCCGGACTGCGCCAAGCGTGCGTCGCGGTGGCCGGGCAACCTGGTCCTCCCTTGACGCCGAGGTCGACCGTTGCGCCACCAATGTGGTGGCTCACCGTGCCCACGCCGAAGCTCAAGTACGAGAACGACACCGGCAGGCCGACGACGGGCGCCTCTGTAGAGCCGTTCCAAATCCGAGCGGAGATTTCGTAGTCGGTATCGGGTTTGATGTCGGAGGACGAGACGGGAACGCCGCCCTCGAAGAGCATGATGTCAGGGTTGTCCCAGGTAACGCCCAGACCGAGAGCCATCAGGTAGTACTGGTCGTAGATGAGCGGGTCAGGTCGTTTGTACGCCGGGTCGCTCACACGCACACAACGGCCCGGATCAGCACGACCGAGGCGATCGGGCAGCCGACCTCGGCGCCGTGCCGTGACCAGCCTCGCCCAGAGCACCAAGGCCAACCGAACCACCGCGACCAGCCAGTCATAAAGCAGCGCGCGCAGCATGAATAGCAAGATCGCGAGCATCTGACGCAAGACGGCACTCACGGCAATCGCCGCCAAGTGGGGTCATGAGCCGCCCACCTGTCCGGGGGAACGAGCGGGACCTGCTCGCCAACCCCGCGGACCTCGAACGCGATCTCCGCGGTGTCGATACGGATGCGATCCATGACACCAACTCCTCAACCGAACCGTTCGCGGCCTCCGGGCGCACCGCGCGGGCCGAAATGGCCACGGTGTTGTGTTGGATGAATCAAACTCAAGCCGAGGCCTGCCGTGCTCGGAGGCAGCGGGACGTTGCCAACCGTGTCCCGACGCACGACCGCCCTCGTGCCGGGTACGAATGACACGTGGTCGATGCGGGGCGGATCCCGCACGAGGATCGGGTGCGGGCGATCCTCAGGGCTGCCTGGCACCGTGAGCGCCCGTTGGAAGGACTTTGGTGCCGGCCCTGGCCCCGGAGGAAGCCGCGCTGTGATCAACGCGTCCGTCCAGGTCGGGACTGTCCCACGTGACGGCGAAGCCCTGTGCCTGCGTGTCGGCGAAGCCCTGTGCCTGCAAGTACTGCTGGCTGTAGATCAGCGGGTCGGGCTGACGGTAGGCCCAGGACGATCGACAGCGGCGGAGGCGGCGCCAACAACTCCTCGGCATCCCGCGGTGACATCGGTGCCACCGCGTGGCAGCACCAGCTACGTTCATACGTCCCAATGTTCCACTCCGCCCGCCTGCCTGCCAGTCAGGCCGATACGGCGGCTGCACGAGACGAATTTGACAGGCGCCCCGGACAGGAACCTACTGAATGTGACGGTCTTGTCGGAGTCCCTGCCTGCACGGTGCGGAGGGAGCGCGGCATGAAGCGAGATGTGCGTCTGCGAGGGTGGGTCGAGGCGGTCGCCGCTGCTGTCAGTGCAAGCCTCTTCGTTCTGACTTTGGCATGGCCCGCCTGGATCGAGGCGCTGTTCGGAATCGACCCCGATCAGCACAGCGGAGCCCTCGAATGGGCCATCGTCGCTCTCTCCGTCTGCACCACGATCCTCCTCTCCCTGCTTGTGCGCGGTGAATGGCGCCGCGCCCACGCCCCGCGGACCGAATGACCCCGAGCGCCCTTCCGACGAGATCAATGACATCCCGTCAGCATCGGCAGCCGTGGCGAATGCGAGCGTGGCTGCGCCCCGCGTGATCCTGTGCGTGGACGTATCCCAGGCGGGGCTCGCGGGAGGCTTCGCAGCTGGCTAGAAGAAGTAGCTGCTGCCCGCGGCCCCGCGAGCGCGGCCGGATAGTTGACACCAGCACCATAGGTGATGTGTCATCTATTTATCCCGGACACCCTGGGACGGGCCGAGGAGGTCCCATGAGCACGCCACCCACGAGCGGCCTCGTCACACTGCCGGGGCCCGAGGCAAGTGGCCTACTGCTGATCGACCACCAGCCTCGACAGCACCAGTACCGCCGGGCACCGACGACGGTGAGCGACGCCGCTCTGGAACTGGCCAGGGCGGCCCGGGGACTGAGTTCTCCGATGCTTCCGACCACGTTGTCCTTCGCCTGGACGCACCCGCGTTCTCCCGAGCGGGCCTCCGGGTCGAAGGCATCGCCCGGACTCGGCCGGGAAGCGTCATGACCCCACCCGATCCGCCGCGCGACCAGACGGCGCGTAGAACGGGGGCGCGGCGCGGCTTGCGTCGCTGGGCGACAGGCGTGGCGATCACCGTCATCTTCTATGCCGCCCTCTTGACCATGACCGCGGGCGCCACATCCCGCTACTGCTGCACATAGCGAGCAACCACCGATTCCGAAGGTGCAACCACCAGTGACCAACGTGCCGTTCCCGCCGCTTGCCGTGCCTCCGAAGCTGATCGCCACGGATCTGGACGGCACGCTCCTGCGCAGTGACGGGTCGCTGTCACCCCGGTCGAGAGCTGCGCTGGCATCGGCGGAGAGGGCCGGGACACGCGTGGTGCTCGTCACGGGCCGTCCGCCGCGTGGCGTGCCTGCCTTGTTGGAGCGTGTCGGACCCCACGTCGTCATAGCCGCGAACGGCGCCACGGTCCATTTCCCGGACGGGGCCATCGCTCAGGCGTTTCCGATCCCGTCCTGCACAGCCGTGCAGCTCGTGCGACGGATGCGTGCGGCGATCCCCGGCGTGTCCTTCGCTCTTGAGTTCGGCGAGGTTTTCGGTCACGAACCGGGTTATCCGGAGTGGTCGTTCGAAGGGGATGCGGTCGAACTGGTCGCTCCGGCCGAAAAGATTGTCACCCGTATCGCGGGCAGCCCCTTGGTCAAAATCCTCGCCCACCATCCGGACCTTCCGCTGGACGGCTTCTACGAGCAAGCACGACGCACCGCCGGACGGAGCGCCGAAACCACGCACTCCACCGGGCTGTCCCTGGTGGAGTTCAGCGCGCCTCGCGTCACCAAGGCGACCACCCTGGTCGCCTGGAGCAGCAGGCAGGGCGTCGCCAGCCATGAGATCGCCGCTTTCGGTGACATGCCCAACGACCTCCCCATGCTGCGTGCGGTCGGGTATTCCTACGCCATGTCCAACGGCCATCCAGACGTCCTGGCGGCTGCCCGCTATCGCGCGCCTTCCAACGACGAGGACGGTGTGGCCCATGTGTTGGAAGAATTCATCCATGCCCAGGCGCAGGCCCAGGCGCAGGCCCAAGCCCAAGCCCAAGCCCAAGCCCACCGAGCGTCGGCCCGGGCCGGCGCATGTGGTGCCCGAGAGTCCGGTGCGGGATCCTGTTCGGTCTGATGCGCAAATGAATCGCCGGTGCGGCTTTCCGCTGCCACGACGGGCCCACCACTCGGTCCGCCCACGGCCGAGGCATGTGTGAAACAGTCTCGCGTCATCGGACGCATGTGTGAGCGGCGGTCACCGGCCGACCGGTAACCGCCGCACGCACATTCGCCGTCGCATCGTTCAGTCGCTGTGCGGGAACTCTCCGGAGAACGCGGCAGCCATACGCAGCCACGGCTGCGCCTCGTCCTGGCGACCCTGGCGTTGCAGAGTCCGGCCGAGCATCAGGTGCGCGTAGTGCTCCACCGGATCGCGCTCGATGATCTGGCGCAGTTGCTCTTCGGCACGGCCGAGTTGCGCGGAGTGGTAGTAGGAACGGGCCAGCAGGAGCCTGGGGCCCGTCTGTTCCGGAACTTCCTCGACAACGTCTCCGAGCAGCCGTGCGGCGCCGATGTAGTCCCTGGCCTCGAACAGCAGTTGAGCGCGCTCCCAGCGCTCCCTGGTGGTCTCCTCGTGCGGTACGCCGGCCCCGTTGTCGAAGAGGTGGAGTGCGCTTGCCCAGCGATCTGGTGACACGCCGTCAGTCGCCTGGTATGCGTTGTAGTTGTCGGTCATCGTCCAACTCCGTTCCCCAAGTCCCGTGAAGGACGGTTTCAGCCTGCCGGTGTGGCGGTCGGTGCGCCGGCCGCATCGCGTGCGGCGAGCAGCGAGGCATGGGTGGGGGCGTCGGGGACGCCGACCGGCCGATTCCCGGCGAACTCCTTGCGGAGCACCGGTACGACCTCCGCTCCGAGCATGTCGATCTGTTCCAGGGCGGTCTTCAGCGGTATGCCGCCGCCGTCCACCATGAACAACTGGCGCTGGTAGTCCCCCGCGTACTCGCGGAAGGTGAGCGTCTTCTCGATGACCTGCTCGGGGGTGCCGACGGTCAGCGGGGTCTGCTCCATGTACTCCTCCATGGAGATTCCGCCGCCCATCACCGGTGAGTGGTCGAAGACCGGGCGGAACTCGCGGACGGCGTCCTGAGAGTTGTGGCGCATGAAGACGTGGCCGCCTAGGCCGACGATCGCCTGCTCGGGGGTGCCATGGCCGTAGTGCGCGTACCGCTGCCGGTACAGGTCGATCAGCTTCCCGGTGTGCTCCCTGGGCCAGAAGATGTTGTTGTGGAAGAAGCCGTCGCCGTAGTACGCGGCCTGCTCGGCCATTTCGGGCGAGCGGATCGAGCCGTGCCAGACGAACGGCGGGACACCGTCCAGCGGCCGCGGAGTGGAGGTGAAGCCTTGCAGCGGGCTGCGGAACTTCCCCTCCCAGTCCACGACGTCCTCCCGCCACAGCCGCCGCAGCAGCGCGTAGTTCTCGACGGCGAGACCGATTCCCTGCCGGATGTCCTTGCCGAACCACGGGTAGACCGGGCCGGTGTTGCCCCGTCCCATCATCAGGTCGACGCGGCCGTCGGCCAGATGCTGGAGCATCGCGTAGTCCTCGGCGATCTTCACCGGGTCGTTGGTGGTGATCAGCGTGGTCGACGTGGACAGGATGATCCGTTCGGTACGCGCGGCGATCCAGCCCAGCATGGTGGTCGGGGACGACGGCACGAACGGCCTGTTGTGGTGCTCGCCGGTCGCGAACACGTCCAGCCCCACCTCCTCGGCCTTCTGTGCGAGGGCGAGCATCGCCTTGATCCGCTCGTGCTCGGTCGGCGTGCGACCCGAGTTCGGGTCGGTGGCCACGTCACCGACGGTGAAGATGCCGAACTGCATCGTCCTCACCCTTTCCATTTTGTTGATGCATCAACTACACCGTCTCGGAACGCGGGCATGGTGATGTCTATTCCGCATCCGCCGGGCGTGGAGCTACTCGGACCGTCTGTCCAGCTGGTCGACGACACGGCCTGCGACGCCGGCGAGCGTGCCGAGTTCCTCCGGCGTGAGGAGGTCGACGAAGAGACGGCGCACCGTGGCCACATGGCCGGGCGCGGCCGACTGGATCATCTCCCGCCCCACCGGGGTGACGACCACGAACGCGCCGCGCCCGTCCTCCGGGCACTCCGCCCGGAGGACCATCCCGCGCTTCACCATGCGGGAGATCTGGTGCGACATCCGGCTCTTCTCCCACTCCACCGCCCTGGCCAGGTCCGCGGAGCGCATACGGCCGCCGACCGCCTCGGTGAGATGGACGAGCACGACGTAGTCGGCGGCGGACAGGCCGGAGTCCGCCTGGAGACGGCGAGCCACCCGGCCGTGCAGCCTCTCCTGCATCCGGGCCAGACAGCGCCAGGCGTCACCCTCCGCCGGACCGAACCGTCCTGATGCCCTGTTCACCCGGACCACTCAGCCAAGCTGGGCCTCCAGCCACCGCAGGACATCGGGTGTGACCGGGTCGGTGATGTCCGCGAACTCGTCGTGCCGCTTGAGGAACTTGGCGACGTAGGGGCAGACCGGGACGATCCGCATTCCGGACGCGCGCACGTCGGCGAGCGCCTGCTGGACCAGCTGCGCGCCCAGGCCCTGGCCCGCGAAGGCCTCGTCGATCTCCGTGTGGAAGAAGACGCGCTGCGCGCCCAGGTCACGGTAGGCGGTCAGGCCGGCGCGCCGGCCGTCGACCAGGATGTCGTACCGGTGACCGCCGTCCACCCGCTCGACGGCCGTGGTGGTGGAGGACTCGCTCATGATGTGCCTTTCGCAGGGGAGGTCAGCGGGTCGGTGGGTTGCGGCGCGGTGTGATGACGGCGTTCGGGAGGGCCGGCGCGGGGAGGCGGCCGCCGGGAAAGTCCTCGATGACGCCGAAGCGGTCCGAGGAGGCCTCCCAGTCCTCGCGGGCCTTCACGATGTCCTCGTGGCTGCGGCCGATGAAGTTCCACCACATGACGATCTCCTCCCCGAAGGGAGGCCCGCCGAGGAGCACGGTCCGCGCGGAGGCGTCGGTCTCATTGACCATCGTCAGGGCGTCCGCGCCGCGCGGGACGTAGCCGAGTTCGGCGGGCCGCAGCACGGTGTCGACCAGGCGGACGTCCCCGCTGTCCACGAGGAGGCCGTGCTCAAAGCCGGCGTCCACGGCGAGGGTGAGCGTCGCGTGCGGTTCGAGGACGATCTCGGCGCCGAGCAGCGGGGTGAAGGTCCGGACCGGGGAGGTCCGGCCGGCGAGCGAGCCCAGGAAGACCCTGATCTCGGCCCCGTCGACCTGCGCGGGTTCGGGCACGTGGTGCTGGAAGTCCCTGGCGGTGTCGCGGTGTTCCGCGGGAAGCGCGACCCACAGCTGGACGCCGTGGATGACGGTGGTGTTCGCGGTGGAGACCTCGGAATGAGCGATGCCGTATCCGCCGGTCATGAGGTTCATCTCGCCGGGCCGGACCAGGGCGTGGGTGCCGAGGGTGTCGCGGTGCTCGATCTCGCCGCTGAAGAGCCAGCTCACCGTCTGTAGGCCGGTGTGCGGATGCGGGGGCAGGTCCATGCCGCCGGCCGCGGTGACCTGGTGCGGGCCGTAGTGATCGGCGAAGCACCAGGCGCCGATCAGGGTGCGCGCCCGCTGGGGCAGCGTCCGCCGCACGCGCATCGCACGCGGACCCCCCAGGGGGACCTCGCGTGCGGCCAGGACATCGACCCGGGGCGCTCCGGCCGGACGGTCGCCTTCGACGAGCTCGCCGCAGTGCAGCGCCGCGGCGTCCGTTTCCACGTTGCTCACCGGGAGCACCTCCCACACGATCTGGTTGTCACATCAACTATGATGCCACGGAGGCAGGCCGATGGCCACAGCTCTCACCCGAGCACAGGCCACCGCGAGCGTGGCCCGAAGGAGGCCCCGACGTGAACGACCACCCCATCCCCGGCTCCGCACCCCGCAGGATCTTCATCGACAAGCAGAGCCCCAAGGCCTTCCATGCCCTGGTGCAGGTCTCGGAGGCGGTCCGGGCAACGGCTTCCGAGGCGGGGCTCGACCGCACCACCGTGGAGCTGATCAACCTCCGCGTGTCACAGCTCAACGGCTGCGCCTACTGCCTCGACGTGCACACCAGAGCGGCCCTGCGCGCCGGTGAATCACCGCAGCGGCTCGGTGTCCTGAGCGCGTGGCGGGACACCGGCCTGTTCACTCCCTCGGAGCGCGCCGCCCTGGCACTGGCCGAGGCCACCACCGATCCGGTGGACGCCGACGCCCAGACATCCGCCTACGAGGCCGCCCGGCAGGTTCTCACTTCGGACCAGATCTCGGCCGCGATCTGGGCGGCGGTCACCATCAACGCGTTCAATCGCGTGTCGATCATGAGCAGGCACCCGGTACCGCCGCCGCACGACGAGTAGCGGCAGCCGGCCGCCGTACGACGACGACGCCCCGGCTGTCCCGCACGCCGGCCGCCCGTTGCGGTCAGGCCGGCTCCTCGTCGAGTTTCTCCACCACACGCTCGGAGATCCGAGCCAGCAGCCGCAGCTCGGCCGGCGTGACGTTGTCCAGGAAGAGCTCACGCACGGCCTCGACATGCCGCGGGGCGGCGGCCTCGATCATCGCCCGCCCCTCGTCCGTGATCACCACGAACGCGCCACGGCCGTCCTCGGGGCACTCGTCCCGCTCCACCAGCCCACGTTTCATCATCCGGGCGATGTGGTGGGACATCCGGCTCTTCTCCCACTCCAGTGCCCTGGCCAGGTCCAGGAACCGCCGCCGCCCGTCCGGCACGTCGGTCAGCTCGACCAGTACGGCGAAGTCCGCGGGCGACACGTTGGACTCCGTCTGAAGCAGGCGGGACAAGCGGCCCATGAGCCTTTCATGCATGCGGACGAAGCTCCGCCACGCATGCTGCTCCTCCGCCGTCAGCCAACGCACCGTCTGTTCCATGGCACAAGTGTAAACGTAGTTGACAGTTCACCGAATAGGCGCCCGGAGTCGGCCGCGTGCGCGTCCCGCTCAGCCCACCTGGATGTGCGCGGCGTTCTCGGCGAGCCAGTCGTCGAAGCTCTTGAGCGCCGGGTTGATCTCCCGCAGGAGGTCCAGGTCGCGGGCGCCGGTGAACTCCTGGTCGAAGTCGCCGTAGTACTGGAACATGTTGGCGATCTCGTCGCCCGCCGGTACGCCCAGGGAGCGGAAGACGTCGTAGGGCACCGACTGGAAGCGCACCGGCTCGCCGATCGCCGCACCGAGCTTCTGCGCGTACTGGGCGCCGGTCAGGTGGTCGCCGGCGAGGCCGACGGTCCGGCCGACGAACCGCTCACCGTCCTTGAGGATGGCGAGCGCCGTGCGGCCGATGTCATCCACGTCCACACCCGCCAGCAGCTTGCCGTCCTCGAGCGGCAGGGTCAGCGTCAGCACGCCGTCCTCGGCGCGCTTGGGGCCCATCATCGACAGGAAGCCCTGGAAGAAGAAGGTGGTGTTCAGGAAAGTGGTCGGCACCCCGGCCTGCCGGAACAGCTCGTTGCCCTCCCCCTTGGCGTCGAAGTGCGGCACGTTGTACCTCTCCTGGAGAACGGGCATCCGCTCGTCCTCCAGCGGCAGCAGTTCGCGGGTGTCCTCCAGCGTCGACCACACCACGTGCCGCAGGCCCGCCTCCTTCGCGGCCCGCGCCAGGACCTCGATCTCCTCCGTCTCCTTGGCCGCCGAACCATGCGCCCAGAAGTTGGTGACGAGGAAGGCGCCATACGCACCCTGGAACGCCTTGTGCACGGTCGGCTCGTCATGGAAGTCCGCCCGTACGACCTCCGCCCCCAGCTCCGCGAGCTCCCTGGCGGCCGGTGAGTCGGGGTTCCGGGTCAGCGCGCGCACGGTGAGCCCCGAGTCGGGATCGGCGAGGATCGCCCGCGCGGCGCCGCCTCCCTGCGCACCGGTGGCTCCGGCGACCGCGATGACCTTCTTCTCACTCATGCCACTGCTCCTGTTCACGGAGGGATGGTTGATGTGTCAACCGAAGCACATTCCGGTTGACGGATCAACCTATGGGACGAGATTGAGCCATGATCGCCACAAGAGTCACCCCTCGGCACGCAAGACAGATGACCGCCCGGCCCTCACGCAAGCGACGACGACGTGGCCGGATTCACCCCGCTATTTCCGATATGAAATGCCATCATCTCATTCGTGGATGTATCAACAAAAACGGCGTCACGGTCCGCCGGCCCTCGCGCCACTGCCCGCCGTCTCGTCGGCCGCCTCCGCGCCGATGCCCCGGATCCCGCGGTGACCAGCTTCAAGACGCTGATCGCCGCGTCGCTCACCTGGGCCGTCACAGCCCCCTGGTCCGCCCACGACCGCCCCTACCTCGCGGTCGCCACGGCTCTGCTGATGGTCAACGCATCCACGATCTACCGGTCGGTGACCCAAGCCGCACGGAACATCAGCACGAAGCTGGCAGGGCTCCTCCTGGCCCTGACGACGACACAGATGCTGGGCCCGACCGCAGGTGCCGTCGCGGTCATCGCGCTCGTCGCGGTACTGGCAGGACCTCGCCGCAACACCGAAGACCGCCTCCAGAGCGCCTCCACCGCGGTGATCGCCCTGGCCACCACGGCGACCGACCCGATACACGGCCTCGTTCTCCCGGTGTCCCAGACACTGACAGGAACCGTGGTGGGCATCACGGTGAATGCGCTCGTCCTGCCACCACTCCGCCTCAGCGAGTCGGACTCCGCCGTGCGCGACCTCGCCCGAGCCATGGGAACACTACTGACCGACATGGGTGACGGACTCGCCCGACGGCAACTCACCTCGAAGGCGCACACCTGGCTCTACCAGGCACGCCGGCTGGAGCAACGGCTGGCGAACACGGCGGAGCACGTGCGGCAGACCGACGAAAGCCTGCGATGGAACCCGCGGTGCGCCGCCCGAACACGTAGCAGCTCCATGCCCTACGGCAAAGCGTTCACGGCCCTGCGCGGGGTCTCGCTCCAGGTCCGCGGTATCGCGCGAACCTTGGCCGACAACGCACACGACAGCCACGCCGACCATCATCTGGGGCAGCAGTTCCTCGACAAGTACGCCCACACCCTCCGACTGACCGGGGCGGCGGTCCGGGAATTCGCCAGGCCGTCTTCCACGGTCGATCCAGCGGACGCAGACGCCCGCGAGCAGCTCCGAGAGGCGATAGACACCGTGGTGGCCTGGCACCAGACCATGACCGACCTCATCGGTCACGGCACGCTGGTGAAACCGGGCGCATGGCACTTCTACGGCTCACTGATGATCGACATGGAAAGGCTGCTGGCCGACCTGGACCACGCCGACAGGCACTGGACCCCGCGCCCGGCCAGGACATCGGCCTGAGCCGAGCCACACCGGAACACCTCTCGCGAGGGCACCGGCTACACGCGATCAGTTGCCGCGCCCTAACCAGTTGATGTGTCATCAAAGTGACTTGGTGCACCTTTGCCCGTTTTTGCTTGACGTATCACCTAAGTCCTCATACGTTCTCATTGAAGCGTCAACTAAAGCTTCCGAGGCCGCCGACACGCGTCGCCGCGGGGACACAGAGCCCCCGCCCAGTCGAACCGGAAGGCGGCGGCCGGGTAAGGGAGCCGATCGCTTCCGGGGACAGTGACGTCCCCCACCCACCAAGCGGACCTCCATCCGAGGCTCCGCAGACAGCAAGGAGAACCATCATGAAGCTCCACGTCGCGCGGCGTGCGGCCACCACGGCAGCGGCGCTCGCCGTTGCCGTCGGCACGCTGCTGGCAGTGGGCGGCACCGCCTCAGCCGCGCCGAGCACGGCGACCGGTCAGATCACGGTCACCGGCAACCACTCCTCGGACCGGACCGAGTACGGCAACCGCCACGACGACAACCGCGGTGACCGGGACGGCCAGGGCCGCCGGGACAACCGTGGCGACCACCGACGGAACGACCGGAACGACCGGGACGACCGCCGCGACCACCGCTGGGACGGTCAGCGCAGGTGGGAGCGCACCGGTAAGGACTGGTACTGCAACGCCGACGGTCGGCAGTACCGCTATGACGGACACCGGTTCTACGAGCGCACCCACGGCGAGTGGCAGGCCGTGAACGCCGGCTCCCACGCCTTCGACCACCGCATCTTCAACTGACCCCGCTGGGCGGCCCGGCAGGCATATCGCATGCCGACCCGGGCCGCCCCCCACGAATCCGGACACCACCGCGGACGGTGAGCGGGGGCCCGGGCAGCGCAGGCCTTCTGGAAGCGATCCGAGCCATGCCCGACCATGTAATAGACCAGCTGTTGCACATGGAGCTCGTGCTCCCGTCCGGCGAGCGTCTCGCTGTGCCGACCCTTCTGCGGTACAGCGCCAAGGACCCCTTTGCCGCAGTCCTCGATTTCCACACCGGCACCGACCACCAAGTCCGCTGGGTCCTGGACCGCGACATGCTGGCCGAAGGGCTCCGCCGGCCCACGGGGCGTGGCGACGTGCGCCTTCGGCCGACCGGGACCGGCCCCCGTACCGAGCTCAGCCTGATCCTGTCCTCACCGCACGGGAGGGCACAGCTCCTCGCACCGCTCCGGGTGGTCGCTCAATGGCTCGGACGGACATATGAGTTGGTACCGTCCGGACAGGAGGCCGAGGGTCTGGACGTGGACGCCGAGCTCTCCCGGCTGCTGCACGGCGCGGCCTGAGACGGATGTTCTGCAACCCGACGAAGGGCCCGGCTCAAGGCGTACGTCCAGCTGAAGCGGGGGCATCCGGAACTGTTCGCGACTTCGCCCCCGCTGCCCCGGGATGACTCGTCCCCGCCACGCTCCGGACCAGCCCCCGGGCACCGGGCCGAGCGCATGCCGACCGGCCTGTCAGGCAGGGGGCCTGGGCCCGTCGCGGTCAGCCGAGCGCATGCCGCAGGAGGGCTTCCGAGCCTGTCAGGAACCGCTCCGTGCGTGCCCGGTCGAATCCGCGGGACGGCAGAATCGGCCGGGCCTTGTTGTTGAAGAGCAACCCGGTCTGTCCTTCCAGCTCCGGAGCGAACAGCAGAGGCACGATCCGCTTGGCGTAGGCCTGCGGTGACTGCCCCACCCATCCGATGACGGTCTCGGTCAGCCTGTGCTTGAGACTTCCTCCTCCCAGGAACTCCGATCGGATGTCGGTCCTGATGAGGCCGGGGTTCAGCCCGAAGTAGGCAGGGCCGGGGAGCCGGTCGGCACCGCCGAGCACCAGCGCCTCGTTCCCGGCGACGGTGTTCAGGTGCGCGCGGAGCGCCTTGTAGGGCTTCTCGGAGTTGAGGTCGTCGGGGTCGCCGAGCACCCCGGATCCCGGGGCGCCCATGACGAACACACGAGGCCGCGGTGGAGCGGCGGGGCGCGAAGCGCCGAGTCGTGCGCTGAGCCCCTGCATGACCGCGAATCGGCTGAGGTAGCTCACCGCCATGTCCCGCTCGACGCGTTCGTCGGTTTCCCTGCGGGCCGGGGAGGCAGAGACGCCCAGCGTGAACACGACGAGGTCATGCGTCTCGACGGGTAGCTCGCGTCCGAGACGCACGGCCTCGCGCATCGACGACAGATCGGCCCGCACGAACGTCAGCCGCGCCTGAGGATCACTGCGGAACGTGCGTCCCACCACGGTGACCTCCGCACCCCGGGCCAGCGCCTGCCACGCGATGGCCCGCCCGAGACCGTTCGTTCCTCCGAAGACGGTCAGCCGCCTGTCCGACAGGTCGAGTCGCTCCACCCCGACGGGGCGCAGGACCACTGCGCGATTCGGGACACCGTTCATCGCCATCTCTGATGCTTCCTCTCCACTGGTCTGCGGGTCCGGTCGATCGACCTACTCGACCGTACCGCAAGCGGACTTTACCCCGCTTATTGCGTGCCGGTAGTCTGCGGCGGTGCAGAGACCCGTGGTGAAACTGGGAGGCGAGCGCGCCGAACGCGCCGACGCGGCGCGCAACCGGCAGCTTCTGCTGAACACGGTCCGCGAGATGATCGCCGAGGCCGGCGTGGAGCAGGTGACGATGGACGGCCTGGCCGAACGGGCAGGCCTGGGCAAGGGCACCGTCTTCCGTCGCTTCCGAAGCAGGGCCGGCATCTTCCACGCCCTCCTGGACGACGACGAGCGCGCCTTTCAGGAACGGGTCCTCTCCGGCCCTCCGCCTCTTGGCCCCGGGGCTGCGCCGGTCGCCCGGCTGGTGGCATACGGCCGTGCGCGCATCAGGTTCCTTCTGGAACGCCATGCCGTCGCCCGCGCCGCCCTGGATCGCAACCAGCCGATTCCGGCCGGGGAGTCGACCCTGTCCCAGATCCATCTCCGTGTGCTTCTCGGGCAGGCCGGGCTCGACGTTCCGGACGTCGACAGCCTCGCCGTGCAACTGACCGGCGCGCTCGAAGGTCCCATCCTGCTCTACCTGTCGGTGCCTCCACGGACCGACGACGCCCGTCACATCGCACGCCTGGCCGACAGCTGGCAGCTCCTCATCGAACGCCTCTGCCGGCCGGCCGCCCCCGAGCGGAAAGGCCAAGCCGGCCAGGAGGGGTGACGACGGGAGCCGCCGAGGGGGTCGCGACACACCGGCAAATGGTTGATGCATCATCTTGTTGCTAGAATCGGAGTCGGCACATCCGCTGAAGAAGACCGGAGCCAGGAGATGTCCCTCGCAGTGCAGTTCTCCGAGTACGGCGCTACGGAACACCTGCGTGTCGTAGACGTGACACCCCCGGCTCCCGGTCCGGGTCAGGTACGGCTGGCGGTACGCGCGGCCGGAGTCAACCCCATCGACTGGAAGATCCTCCAGGGAGCGATGCGCGAGCAGATCCCGCTCACCCTCCCGGCCGGTCTGGGGTCCGACGTGGCCGGCGTGGTCGATGCCGTCGGCCAGGGTGTGACCGGGATCGAGATCGGCGACGAGGTGCTCGGCACCTCGCTCACCCCGTCCTACGCCCAGTCCGCACTGGCCGATCCCGCCGCGCTGGTCGCCAGGCCCGGCACGGTGCCGTGGCACGTGGCGGGCGCCCTCGCCGGCGCGGGCGGCACCGCATGGACGGTCCTGGAGCGGCTGAAGGTCACCGAGGGTGACACCGTGCTGATGCACGCGGCCGCCGGCGGCGTAGGCACCTTCGCGGTCCAACTGGCGGCCGCCCGGGGCGCCCGCGTCATCGGCACGGCGAGCGAACGCAACCACGGACTGCTGCGCGAACTCGGCGCCCTGCCGGTCACGTACGGACCCGGGCTGGTGGAGCGGGTCCGGGCCGTTGCCCCCGACGGCGTCGACGCCGTCGTCGACGCGTCCGGCCGCGGTGAGATCCCGGACTCGATCGAGCTGGCGGGAGGGCCGGAGCGGGTTCTCACCCTGGTGGCCTTCGACGCCGCCGGGACCGGCATCCAGATCCACACGGGCGGCGCGGCCGGGCAGGGTGCTCGCGCCCTGGGCGAGATCCTGCAACTGATCCAGGACGGCCGGCTGCGTGTGCCGGTGGCGCGCACCTACGGCCTCACGGAAGCGGCCGCCGCGCTCGAGGCGAGCCGGACCGGCCACGCGACCGGCAAGATCGTCCTGTTGACAGGGGCAGCGACCGGGCATGACGGCTCGTCCGAGGCGCCTTGAACCTTACGTATGTGCGCCGTTCTCCGCCGCCACCCGGCGCTCCAGTGCCCACTCCGTGACCAGTACGGCCAGCAGGTCCACAGCGCTGCGGGCGAGCCGGTCACCGATCCGCGTCCTACGGCACTCCGCCTCCGACACGAGCGCGGTGAGGAAGTGGGTCACCCTTCCCCGAGTCCCGTCCGCACAGGCCAGCCGCATCCCGTGGATACGCCGCAGGTCCGATTCGGCGATGCCCAGGCTGCGCCGGGGCACTCGCAGGACCGTCATCGCACACGAGTTGCCGCAGCAGGTGAATTCCGATTGCCGCGGGTCGCAGAAGACGATGTCACCCGCATGCTCACAGGTCTTCTGCTGCCCTTGATTCACAGCGATCGAGCCGTGCCCGTATATCGCCACGTACAGGGCCTCACCGGCGTCCGGGTCCGACAGCCACGGGGGAGCCGGGGCGGACCGGCCGTCCAGACGCAGAACACAGATCCGCAGATGGCCGAGATCGTAGGAACGTGCGGGTTTGTCCATCACGAGGGACATCGCATCTCCGAAAGACAGAGGGGTTTCTTTACACAGACGGAAGGCCGGAGCGTTCCGGAATTCATTCGGCGTCTTCGAGAAGCTCGGCGACGGCGCGGTCCAGGTCGACATGGAGACCTTCCGTGCCCTCAGGCACCAGTGCGAGGGTCCGCATGAGGAACGCGCTCACCACGGAGGTCTCGATGTCGACGGCCGCCTCCTGGGCCCGCACCCGGAGCACGACGCCCACACGGTCCGGGTGTCCACGGTGCCGGGGAATCACCCGCACATCCCCCGTGCCGGCCGGCAGACGCAGGCCCGCCGCGAGCAGGCTGCGGGCGAAGAGCCAGTCGACGGGACCGGTGAGCGGCGCGCCGAGCGAAAGACACACGGCGTACGGATCGGCGGTCCTGTAGCGCAGCTCCGCCGGAAGGGAAACCTGGGGCTCCCCCCTGACGTTCACTTGTGCCGTCGTTCCGTACACGACCGAGCGAACTGGCTTTCTCATTCAACCCCTCCGTCCATGGGGCGCGAGCTGATCCACCGCGAGGTCTTCGACCGCCGCAAGGTGAAAGGGCCTTACCGGCCTTACCGGCCTTACCTGGATGAGCCTGTCATATAGGTGCAAAACGGCACATCACATGGCTTCCGGTCAGTTCTGCGCCCGGGTGTGGGATACGAAGCGGTTACTCCGGGTGTTCGCGCTCTCGTGCCAGCCGGGCCAGTTCGGCACGTGAGGTCAGGCCGAGCTTGAGGAAGGCGTGCCGGAGATGGGAGCTGACGGTGTGCGGAGAGTTCGCGAGGTGCTCGGCCACCTGTCGGTTGGTCATGCCCCGCGCCACCAGTCTCACCACGGCGACCTCCGACGCCGTCAGTTCCGGCCATGCGGACACGGTCGCGGCGGATGTCGTGCGGCGGCGCGGCGCGCCCAGCGCCCGTAGCCGGCGGCGGACTCGGGCGGCGTCGTGCTCGGCGCCCGCCTCGGCATAGCGGTCGAGCGCCGCGCCGAGGACGGGCACGGCGTCCGCGGGGTGGGCGACGGCCAGTCTCCGCCCGGCGTCCTCCAGGGCCGAGGCACGCGGCAGGAGCCGTCCGATTCCCTGGTACAGGTCCACGGCGTGCAGGAGGTGCGGGGTGTCGTTGTCGAGCAGGCCCCGGGCGTGGGCCGCCGCCGCGGCGGCGATCGGGAACCCCGGGTTGCGGGCGGCCCGGTGCTCCGCGACGGCGACCACGGCGACGGCACGGTCATGGGCGCCCGCACGTAGTGCCATACGCACGAGGACGGGCAGATCGGCCGGGTCGTCGGGACTCGCCAGCGAGGGGCCCACCTGCTCGAAGGTGGCGAACGACTCGTCGAGCAGCGCCATGGCCCGGTCCGGGCTGCCCTCCACGTCGGCCACGAGCGCCAGCAGCCAGGACCCGGCGTTGCGGACGAGTACCGCCGGATCGCCGACCATCCGTCCGACCTCGGCCGCGTACGTCTTCGCCGCGTCGCGGTCGCCGGTGTGCAGGGCGACCCGGAGCAGGGTGTACAGGAGCGTCGCGTCGGCGAAATTGCCCATGCCCAGTTCGTCGGCCATGGCCGCGCCGGCTTCCGCCTCCGCCCTGGCGTCGGACAGCCGTCCGGCATCCAGGAGGACCCGGGAACGGTTCATGACCCACAGACGCATGGCGGCTGCCTGGCCCTGCCGCTGGGTGTCCCGGACACCTGCCTCCGACGCGGCGAGTGCCTCCGCCGTACGGCCTGCCGCGTTGAGCATGAACGCCTTCCACAGCGCCTCGGGCACCCAGAGGGAACGCGAGAAACCGGCTTCGGAAGCGATCTCCTCGGCCTCGTCCGCGCGCTGGAACGCCCGGGCCCAGTCGCACTGGTAGTAGAGCATGACGGAGTGCGCCGTCATGGCGGTGGCCAGCGCGGCCCTGTCCCCCACCTGCCGCGCGGACCGCAGCGCCTTGTCGACCGCCGCACGTGCCGTGGCTCCGAAGTCCCCGACCAGTCCCAGGTCGAGGCAGTACAGGGCCAGCAGATGAGCGCGCAGGCACTCCGGGATCCCCGGCAGGGCCGCTCCGACGCCGGCATGGTGTGCTCCCTCGGTGAAGTCGTACTGGCTCGACACGCGTGCGAGGCTCAGACGCACCCGCGCCGCGGCCTCGCACGGGAGGGTGCCGGGCACGGCCGTCGCGCCGAGTGCGCGCGCCTGTGTGGCCCGTCCGGCCCGCCAGAGGAGCACCATGGTCTCGGCCATGATCGTCGACCGCTCCGGGCCCTCCTCGGCGGTGAGTTCCAGTGCCTGACGGCTCAGTTCCGCCGCGGCCGAGGGAGCGGTCTCCGCGAGCTCCGCGGCAGCGGCCCGCAGCAGCTGCACGGCGGCCCGGTCACCGGGTTCCGCGCTGTCCATCACCAGGGAGGCCGCCTCGCTCAGCGAAGCGCCACGGGCCAGGACGATCTCGGCCGCATGCCGCCGCAGGGCCTTTCGTACGGACTCCGGCAGGCTGTCCGCCACGGCTTCGCGGATGAGGTCGTGGCGGAAGACCAGCCGTCCCTCCCGTTCGGTGAAGAGGTCGGAGTCAAGTGCCTCCTGCACCGGAGCGACCAGCGCGCCGACCGGCCGGTCGAGGAGTTCGGCAAGAAGATCGACGGTGACGGCGTGCCCGATGGCGGAGGCCGCGCGGACGACCTCCCTGGTGGGCTCGGACAGGCTGTGGAGACGGTGCAGGATGGAGGTCTGGAAACGGGCCGGAAGCCGGCGGCCGACCAGGCGGGCCACACCGGCCTTGACTACCACCCTGCCTTCGGCGCTCATGCCGTGCAGCAGCTCCATCAGGAGCAGGGGAACACCCTCCGCGCGCCGGACGACGTCCAGGGTCGCGGTGTCCGGAGGAGCTCCGAGAACGTCCTGGGTGATCTCGCGGACGGCGGCGTCGGAGAGCGGACCGAGACTGATCCGGAGTGCGCCGTCCCGCTCCAGCCGGTCCAGTGTGGTGAGCACCTCCGGGGTGCTGCTCCCGCCCCGTACCGCCACCAACCACACGATGGCGTGGGCGGACAGCCGGGACGAGAGCGTGCGCAGGGCGAGGAGGGTCAGATCGTCACACCACTGGACATCGTCCAGGACCACGACCCGGGGGCAGTCGAGGGCGGCCCGTTCGAGCTGGTCCTGGAGCTCCTGAAGGAGCCAGAAACGCTGGTCGGGCGCGGTGGCCAGGGCACGCAGTCTCGCGGTGTCGAAGAGCGGGGTCCCCTCGGTCTGGGTGCCCTCCAGCAGCGGGGCCAGCGGCACGAACTGGCTGTCCGGGCTCGCGCCGCCCCGGTACACCTTGAAGGCCCGGCGCCCGGCCACCGAACAGGCCTCGGAGAGGAACCGGGTCTTGCCGCTACCAGGCGGTCCCGTCACGCAGACGACCCCGCCGCGCCCCTGGGCCAGCGCGTCGAACCGCGCGTCAAGCACGGCGCGTTCTTCCAGCCGGCCCCGCACCGGGGGACGACGCACATCGCCGGCGGGGAACGGCGGGGGCGGCGGCTGGGTCGGTTTCACGGGCGCTCCTCGGGACGGGAGCGAGACGAGTCGCATCACCTGGGGTCAGGACGGCACGTGTCCCATCAGGTGAATCCCAAAGTAATCGCCGCGAGAGAACGCGACCACCCGCATGGAACGGGCGCTCACCGGCCGCTGCCGACCTGTCACCGAAAGGTCGGTGACAGGTTGCCGGCGTGACGAACGCCATAGGTGATTCACTCGCCCTGGGTTTATGTGACGTGTCAACTTGTTGAATCATGTGCACAGTCGTGCAAACCCTAGGAGCCCCGCCATGCAGTTCGGCATATTCAGCGTCGGTGACATCTCGCCGGACCCGGTCAGCGGTCGGACCCAGAGCGAGGCCGAGCGGATCAGCAACATCGTCAAGGTCGCCCGGCGGGCCGACGAGGTGGGCCTCGACGTGTTCGCGCTGGGGGAGCACCACAACCCGCCCTTCGTGCCGTCCTCTCCCCCGGCCGTGCTCGCCCACATCGCGGCCCTGACGGAGCGGATCGTCCTGAGCACGGCCGTCACCCTGATCACCACCAACGACCCGGTGAAGATCGCCGAGGACTACGCGATGGTGCAGCACCTCGCCAAGGGACGTCTGGACCTGATGCTCGGGCGCGGGAACACCGTGCCGGTCTATCCCTGGTTCGGCAAGGACATCCGCCAGGGCGTACCGCTCGCCCTGGAGAACTACAACCTGCTCCACCGGCTGTGGCGCGAGGACGTGGTCGACTGGGAAGGACAGTTCCGCACCCCGCTCCAGGGCTTCACCTCCACTCCGCGCCCACTGGACGACGTCCCGCCGTTCGTGTGGCACGGCTCCATCCGCAGCCCGGAGACCGCCGAACAGGCGGCGTACTACGGCAACGGGTTCTTCGCCAACCACATCCTGGCCCCGAACTTCCACTTCAAGCCGATCGTCGAGCTCTACCGGCGCCGGTACGAGCACTACGGTCACGGCACCGCCGAGCAGGCCATCGTCGGTCTGGGCGGCATGGCGTTCATCGCGAAGCGGTCCCAGGACGCGGTCAGCGCCTACCGTCCCTACTTCGAGAACTATCCCCTCTTCCGGGGCTCGAAGCTGGAGGACTACATGGCCGCCACGCCCATGACGGTCGGCAGTCCGCAGGAAGTGATCGACAAGGCCCTCACCTGGCAGGAGGGCTTCGGCGACTACCAGCGTCAGCTCTTCGCGGTCGACTCCGGCGGCCTGCCCATCGAGATGGCGCTGGAGCAGGTCGAGTTGCTGGGCACCGAGGTGGTGCCGGTGCTGCGCAAGGAGATGGCGGCCCGCCGCAGGCCCGGCATTCCCGACGCACCGACGCACGCCACACTGGTCAAAGCGAAGTACGGCGACGCCGAACCGCGCCAGCCGCGTCCGAACCCCAACCGGGGCGACAACCTGTCGGGCACCTCGCCGTACCAGGACAGCACCCCGGACGTCCAGGCCGGCTTCCCGGCGGCGTTCTGATGGCGGGCGCCCCTCGCGCGGCCCACGCGGCAGACCACGGACAGGGCGGCGGCGAACTCGGCATGAACGATCGTCCGGCTCCCGGCGGTCCGGTCACGCTCGTCATCGTCAACGCGGGTGTCAGCGATCCGTCCTCGACCAGGCTGCTCGCCGACCGCGTCGCCCAGAAGACGATCGACGCCCTGCGGGCCGCCGGCACGACAGCGACCGTGCGTTCGATCGACCTCGGCCCGCTCGCCACGGACATCGCACAGGGCATCGTGTCCGGCATGCTCAACGCCAAGGTGCAGTCGGTCATGGAACTGCTGGCCGGCGCTGACGCGGTCATCGCCGCAACTCCGGTCTACAAGGCCGCCATCAGTGGCCTCTTCAAGTCCTTCGTCGACCTGGTCGACAACGACCTGCTGATCGCCAGGCCCGTCGTCCTCGCCGCGACGGGCGGCAGCGCACGGCACGCCATGGTCGTCGACGAGCACCTCCGGCCCCTGTTCGCGTTCCTCCGGGCCCTGCCGATGCCCACCTCCCTGTACGCCACGCCCGAGGACTGGGGGTCGGCCGACCTCGGCAAGCGCATCACCCGCGCCGCGCAGGAACTCTCCGTACTGCTCCGCTCCGGAGCCGGCCCGCAGATCGCCGATCGCAACTGGGGCGGCTACCAGCACCAGTTCGGCGGGAACGCCACCGGCGCCGAGCGGTCCGTCGACGACGTCGACTTCGACACCGATCTCATGCGGCTGGCCACCGGAGGCGGCGCCCCCGTCCGCAAGGAGGGGCCGCGACCTGATCACTGACAGGCAGGTCCGTACGGCTCGCGGTCCCCACGGAGGGCCCTGTGCTGGTCGGTAGTGGGCGCGCTACAGCGGGGACTTGCCACCGGCCTCACGCCTGGCACACAGTGTCCCGGGTGCGCCGATGATCACGCGCCCGCGGAAGCCGGGGTTGCCCGGGTGCCGCCGTCGGGCGGGGAAGGGCGGATGGCCGTGAGTCTGAGCAAGGTCGAGAGCGACACCTGGCTCGCTGCCGCCCGCGCCCCAGGCATCGTGTCCACCGGCCCGGACGGTCAGGCCATCGTGCGTCCGGCCGACGGGCCTGATCGGTGGCCGCTCGCCGATGAGCCGCCGTTCACGGGTCCTGGCCCAGCACTCCAGGACACCTCACCGCCGGCCCCGGAACGCCGGCGGTTCCGGGCGTTCGGCCGCTGACCCGATCGGCGCTCGCCGCGTGGGCTGCCCTGGGGCCCGGCAGCTTCGTTGTCGTGGTCGACCCCTGGGGCGGAGCGCCGTCGGGGAGACCCAGCCGAGCGGAAAGCCTCGGCGTGCACGCCTTCGCACGACTACCGTGCTGCTGGTGGATCGTCGTGACCGCCGAAGGGAGCTGAGTTGTGCTGACCGGTACGCGCCCTCCGTAGGGCCTCTGGAAAGTCCAGAGGCCCTACGGAGGCTCTCGATGTCCCGAACTGTCCGCACGACTCCGAGGCGATTCCGCGTCCAAGAGGGCGCATCGGAGTCCATGTCGCTGTACGACCTGCGCTATGCGACCGCCGAACTGGCCCGGGCCGCCCGCGAAGGCCGTCGCCCCGCCCCCGCGAAGACGCGGCGCAGGCTCACCTCTTGGCAGTGGATGGTGCTCTACTGCCGGAAGGGCTCGTTTTCCGCAGAGATCGCTACGGCTGAGGGCCGTGCCCGGCTTCAGAGCCGACTCCAAGCCCAGCGGATCCGCGGACTGCACCGCGCCGGCCACGAACTCGACGACGCTGACATACCGCCGGTCCGCCACCGTCATGGTGTGCTCTGGAACGCCTGGTAGAGGCGCAGTTCACAGGAGTTGGGGCGAGGACGGATGAGGGGGCCGCCACGGCCGTGGAGTTCGATGCGGTGATCGACCCGAACTCGGCGAACTGCTGGTCGATCACAGGGTGGGCGTCGCCCATCGGGCGCAGCATGGCGAACACCGGGAGAGCTGGTGGATTCGCGTGCCCCACCGATCGGGATCGATCTACCTGGCGGCCCTGGCCGACGTCGCCGCGGCACGCAATCTGCTCGTCCTGACCACGGAGCTATGTGCACCTGGCGCTCCGGGCCGCGGTGAACTTCGAGGAGCGGGTGCCGAGTCCGACAACACCCATTCGTTTCCGGGAACGTCACCGTGACGACCCCGGTTTCAGCGGTCCCTTCGAACGTGCCGCCTGGTCGGCCGCCCGTGCGCTCGCCGGACGTCCGGAGCGCCTGGACGACGCCTGGTACGCCGAGGCCCGCGCGGCCCTCGGCGAGGCCGTCCTGTTCGAACTGTCCACACTCGTCGGCTACTACGCCACCCTCGCCCTCCAGTTGCGCCTCTTCGGCGTCCCCGCACCGGACAAGGAGCCCCAGCCGTGAACAAGGTCTGCGCGACCGCCGTCGAGGCGGTCCACGACATAGCCGACGGGTCGTCACTGGCCGTCGGTGGCTTCGGCCTCAGCGGGGCGCCGGAGGTCGTGATCGGCGCGCTGTACGAACAGGGCGCCACCGCGCTGTCGGTGGTGTCCAACAACTGCGGCGTGGACGGCGCCGGGCTCGGCGTCCTGCTCGCCGCCCGCCGCATCGCCCGGGTGACGGGTTCGTACGTCGGCGAGAACAAGGAGTTCGCCCGGCAGTACCTGTCCGGGGAACTGGAGGTCGAATTGACCCCCCAGGGCACCCTGGCAGAGCGGCTGCGCGCCGGAGGGTGCGGCATACCGGCGTTCTACACCCCGGCCGGGGTCGGTACCCAGGTCGCCGACGGCGGGCTGCCCTGGCGGTACGGTCCCGACGGCTCGGTCGCCGTCGCCTCCCCGGTGAAGGAGAGCCGGACCTTCGCGGACCGGACGTACGTCCTGGAGCACGGCATCACCACCGATTTCGCGCTGGTCCGGGCCTGGCGCGGGGACCGCCACGGCAACCTGGTGTTCCGCAGGGCCGCCGCCAACTTCAACCCGCTGGCGGCGATGGCCGGCCGGATCACGATCGCCGAGGTGGAGGAACTGGTCGAGCCCGGCGCCCTCGGACCGGACCAGGTCCATCTGCCCGGCGTGTTCGTGCAACGGATCGTCGTCCTCACCCCCGGGCAGGCGGCCGCCAAGAAGATCGAACGCCGCACGGTTTCCGCGTCTTCGACACAAGGGACGGTACGACACTGATGGCCTGGACCCGTGACCAGATGGCGGCCCGCGCCGCGCTGGAGCTGACCGACGGCTCCTACGTCAACCTGGGCATCGGCCTGCCCACCACGATTCCCGGCCACCTGCCGCCGGACGTGCACGTCACCCTGCACTCGGAGAACGGCATCCTCGGCACCGGCCCCTACCCGCACGAGGACGAGGTGGACCCGGATCTGATCAACGCCGGGAAGGAGACGGTCACCGTACTGCCCGGCGCCTCGTTCTTCGACTCCGCGCTGTCCTTCGGGATGATCCGGGGCGGGCACATCGACACGGCGGTGCTCGGCGCCATGCAGGTGTCCGCCGCGGGCGACCTGGCCAACTGGGCGATCCCCGGCAAGTTGGTCAAGGGGATGGGCGGTGCGATGGACCTGGTGCACGGAGCCCGGCGGGTGATCGTGCTGATGGAGCACACCGCGAAGGACGGCGGCCCCAAACTCGTCGAACGGTGCACCCTGCCGCTGACCGGCCGGACCTGCGTGCACCGCGTCATCACCGATCTCGGGGTCCTCGACGTCACCGCCGACGGACTGACGCTCGTCGAGACGGCCCCCGGCGTCACCGCGGACGAGGTCACCGCCCACACGAACGCGCCTGTGCGGGTGCGGATCCGGTCGTGACCAGCACCTCGGCCCGCGTTGGCGCTGCCGCCGCACGGGCCGGCGCTCACTCACACCGTCTTGAATGAACCATTCAACATACCTAGCATGCCCAGGTGGCTTCATCCATCATGCTCAGATGTACGGCCGCCTTGATGCTGGCCGTCGGACTCGCGGCCCCGGCGGTACCCGCCGTGGCCGAACCGCGTCAGCCCGCTCCCCAGGTGTGGCCGACCCCGCAGAGCACGCACACAGGACCCGGCAGGCTCCGCGTGCCCGACCAGGTCGTCGAGGTCGTCGGCCCCGGCACCGACCACTCGGCCCGGAAGGTCGTCGAGACGGCGCTCCGGGCTTCCGGAGCCGAGCGGATCACCGTGGTCGACGCCGGTAGCCGCCCGCCCGCCGCCTCTCTCACCGTCTACGTCGGCGGTCCCGGTGAGAACAGCGCCACCGCCGGGGCGCTGCGGCGGCTCAGGGCCGGCTCACCCGCCGGTCTCGCCTCCGGCGGCTACGTCCTCGCCGCCGGCCGCGGTCAGGGCCGCGCCGTCCTCGCCCTCTCCGGTGTCGACACCACCGGCACCTTCTACGCGGCCCAGACCCTGCGCCAACTCCTCGACGGCAGCAACGAGTTGCCGGTCACCACCATCCGGGACTGGCCGAGCGCCGCGCTGCGCGGGGTCGTCGAGGGCTTCTACGGCACCCCCTGGACGCACACCGAGCGGCTCGACCAGCTCGACTTCTACGGCCGCACGAAGCAGAACGTGTACGTCTACTCCCCCAAGGACGACGACTACCTGCGCGCCCGCTGGCGGGACGAGTACCCGCCGCCCGCACTCGCTCAGTTGAAGGAACTGGTCGACCGGGCCGGCGCGAACCACGTCCGCTTCACCTACGCGCTCTCCCCCGGCCTGTCGGTCTGCTACTCCTCCGACGCCGACGTCCGGGCGCTGACCGCGAAGTTCGACTCGCTCTACGCGATCGGCGTGCGCTCCTTCGCGATCCCGCTGGACGACATCAGCTACACAAGGTGGAACTGCGCCGAGGACGAGCGGGAGTTCGGGACGGGCGGCGCCGCCGCCGGTGCCGCGCAGGCACACCTGCTGAACGCCGTCTGGAAGGCGTTCTCCGCCGGCCACACCGGGCTCCAGCCTCTGGAGACGGTCCCCACCGAGTACTCCGACCTCGCGGACTCCCCGTACAAGAAGGCCCTGCGGGAACGGCTCGACCCCTCCGTGGTCGTGGAGTGGACCGGCGTCGGCGTCATCGCGCCCACCATCACCACCGACCAGGTGAAGCAGGCGCGCGAGGTCTACGGCCATCCGGTCCTGATCTGGGACAACTACCCGGTCAACGACTACGTGACCAGCCGGCTCCTGCTCGGGCCCTACACGGGCAGGGAGACAGGCGTCGCCACGGAGGCGGCCGGGGTGACCGCCAACCCGATGGTCCAGGGCGAGGCGAGCAGGCTGGCCCTGTTCACCTCGGCCGACTACCTGTGGAACCCGGCCGCCTACGACCCGCACCAGGCCTTCCTCGCGTCCGTCCGCGACCTCGGCGGGGCGCGGGCCGCCAAGTGGCTCCGGATCTTCGCCGAGAACAACGTCTCCTCCCGGCTCGGCGCGCCCGAGTCCCCGACGCTCACCAGGCTGATCGCCGCCTTCCGCACCGCGTACGAGGAGGACAGGGGTCTCGGCCGGGCCGCGGCCACGCTCAAGGCGTACTTCGCCGACATGGCCGCCACGCCCGCCCGGTTGCGAGCCCGCCTGGACAACCCCGGGTTCCTGGACGAGACGTCAGCCTGGCTGGACAAGCTCGGCGGCTACGGCAGCGCGGGCAGGACGGCCGTGGACCTGCTGTTGGCGAACAGGGCGGGGGACTCGGAGGCGGTGTCCGAGTACTGGAACCTGCTGCGGGCCGAACGCAAGGAGTTGGACGCCGTCCCGCAGCAGGTCTCCCCGGGCGTGATGGACCAGTTCCTCTACACGACGATGCTGGAGAACGCGCCCGACCCGGGAGTCGACGTCTCCTTCTCCCCGTCGTCCCTGTCGCTGAAGCCCGGCGCCTCGCGGACCGTGACGCTCGAACTCTCCGACAAGCGCTCCACCGAGGACAGGACGGTCGGCTGGCGGCTCGACGTGCCCGACGGCGTCACCGCGTCTCCCGCCGAAGGGACCGTGACCGTCCCGGCCGGGGGCGGGGCTTCGGCGACCGTCACCCTTACCGGCGGTACCGAGGGCGTGCACGCGGTGGTCGCCGAAGGCACCGGCGTCCTCTCCCGCGCGCTCCCCGTCCAGGTCACCGACGGCACCGGGCACTTCCGTGCCCTGACCGCCGACTTCAGCGGCGCGTCGGTGAGTTCGATCGATCTCGCCACCGGGACCACGACGGACATCGCGGTCGGGAACAACCCCGGCGAGGTCGTGGTGAGCGCCGACGGCCGGACCGCGTACGCGGCCGACTAGGGCTCCGACACGGTCAGCGTGATCGACGTGGCGAAGGGCACGGTCGACGCCACGGTCTCGGTGGGCAACGTCCCCGCCGGACTCGCGCTCACCCCGGACGGCAGGACCCTGTGGGTGGCCGACTACTCCGACAACGCGGTGCAGCCGATCGACACGGGCACCCTGAGGACGGGCGAGCCGGTCCCCGTGGGCTCCGGCCCGGAGAACATGACGGTCACCCCTGACGGCCGGACCCTCTACGTGGCGAACATCCACGACGACACCGTCACCCCCGTCGACCTGACGACGGGGAGAGCGGGCACGGCGATCCCCGTGGGACCGAGCCCCTTCAACGTGGTCGCCGCGCCCGACGGCAGAACGGTGTACGTCTCCGACTCCGGCGGCTCGACGGTCACCCCGATCGACACCGCGACCGACGACACCCAACCGACCATCCTGGTCTCCGGCCAGGCCTACGGGCTCGCCCTCTCGCCGGACGGCCGCACGCTCTGGGTCAGTCCGAGCAACGGTGACCACGTCACTCCGGTGGACACGGTGACCGGCGCCCCCGGCACCACGATCACGGTAGGCGCGTCGGCCTTCGACGTGGCCCTGGACTGGAACGGCGCCACGGCCTACGTCACCACAGCCGACGGAAACGGACTGGTGCCGGTCGACACGGCGACCGGCACCGCAGGTTCACCGCTGACGACAGGCGCGTATCCACTGGCCGTGGCGCTGACCCCGGTGCCCGTGGGGTGACGGCCGGGTGACCCGGCCAGGGGAGCGGGGAGCCGCGCGTCCGGCCGTCACCGGCCCGCGGCTTCCCCGCGCGACCCCTAACTGGCGGTGCGCCGGATCCGCCCCGCGTACTTCCTCTCCAGCTCCAGGTTCCGCTCGAAGCCGCCCGGCACGTTCGCGGACACGTAGACCGGCGGCACCTCCCCCGCGGCGAGCAGCAACCCCGACGCCTCGGCGACCGCCATCTGCACCAGCGCCACCCCGGTCAGCGTGGACAGCGCGGACACCGCCCCGCCCCCCGGCAGCCCGAGCAACGCGTCCCCGACCGGCGCCGCGTTGTCCAGCACCACGTCGGCCAGATCGACCAGCTTCTTCCCGCTCGCGTGCCCGGCGGGAACGGCTCGGGTGTGGGTGAGTGACGTGATCGCCAGGATCTTGTGCCCGTGCTCCTTCGCGTGGAGCGCCATCTCCACGATGACGCTGTTCACCCCGGAGTTGGAGATGATCACGAAAAGGTCCTCGCCACGCGGCGCGGCCAGGTCGTAGAGGCGTGCGGCGATGCCCGGCGCACGCTCCAGCAGCGGATCGTCGAGCACTCCGGGATCGTCGCCGCCGAAGAGAACGAGGTCGGCCATCTGGAGCCGGTTCGTCGGCACCAGTCCGCCCGCGCGGCCGGCGACTTCGAGGACCATCGCCTGGGAGTGCCCGGTACCGAACGCCTGGACCACACCGTCGCCGCGGACACAGTCGACGATCAGCTCGGCGGCGCGGCGCACTTCCTCGCGCGCTGACTCGGTGACGTGACGAAGGGCGGCCAGGCTCTGCTCGGCGAAGCTCTGGGCGCTGACTGACTCGACGGACACGCTTCACTCCTTCTGATGGATTGAACCACCATATAACCATCGCCGAGTGAATCGATAAACCGTATGACGGTCCTGGTATTCATTCAAGGCGCAGAAGGGTGACTGGTACCTTCTCTGCATGCCTGCGACGGACGTCACCACACTGATCCGCACCGAACTGCCCCGGCTGGCCGGTTCCCTGCGGAAGGTCGGCGAGCTGATCCTGGAGGATCCGGCCGCCGCCACGCACTGCTCGGCCGCCGAGCTGGGCCGCCGTACCGGTACCTCCCAGGCCACGGTGACGCGGTTCTGCCGGGCCATCGGACTCGACTCCTATCAGCACCTGCTGATCGAGCTGGCCCAGGAGCGCGGGCGCAGCGAGGTCTCCGACTGGGGCAGCGCCGAGATCGGCCCGGACATCTCCCCGGACGACAGCCTGGAGCGGGTCGTGCAGGTCGTCGGCACCGCGGACCTGCGCGCGGTGCAGCAGACCATCGACCGGATCGACCTGGACGCCATGGAGCGTGCCGCCCAGGCGATGGCCCGGGCCCGCCGGATCGACGTGTACGGCGTCGGCGGCAGCGGCGCGGTGGCCCAGGAGACCGAGATCCGGCTGTTCCGGATCGGGTGTTCGGTGCGCGGCTGGTCCGAGGTGCACGGCGCCGCCACCTCCGCCGCCCTGCTCACGCCGGCCGACCTGGCCATCGGCATCTCGCACTCGGGAGCCACCCGGGAGACCATCGAGCCGCTGGAACTGGCCAGGGAGCGCGGTGCGACCACCGTGGCGATCACCTCGGACCCGCGCTCGCCGCTGGCCCGCGCCGCCGACATCCGGCTCGTCTCGGCCTCCCCCACCGAGACCGGCTTCCCCGGGCGCACCGGCAGCATCGGCGGCAGGCACTCCGTGCTGGTCCTCATCGACTGCCTCTACGTACGGGTCGCGCAGCTCACCTACCAGCGCTCCAGCGCCTCCCTGGCGCTGACCGACCACATCACCCCGCAGCACGCGCGCAAGAGCCGCCGGGGCCGGTGACCGCAGGCGATCAAGGCCGGGTGTGCATGGATGAACCACCCGAGATACTCAAAGATGGTTGTTTGAATCATCCAGCCGGTGCAGGATGGGGCTCTTCCACTCACTAGGAGACCCATGCGCGTCACCTCCGTCGAGTCGACCGAGTTGTTCGTCGGCAGCCCCGAGACCCCGCACCAGGTGGTGGCGGCCGAGGTCGAGCACATACCGGGCCGTGCGGTCCGGCTGACCGTCGAAGGGGCCGTGAGCGGTGTCGGGGAGACGGCCGTGACCGTCGGCGAGGACGGCACCGTACGCGCCGAGATCCCTGTGACGGGCGAGAGCGGCCCGATGACGGTCGTCGCCACCGACGGGGACGAAGTCGCGCGTCTCGGCGGCGAGTTCACGGTCGCCGAGCCGGGCTGGACCATGTTCATGGTCAGCCACTTCCACTACGACCCCGTCTGGTGGAACACCCAGGCCGCCTACACCGAGACCTGGGACGTCGCCGACGACCCGGCCGTCACCGGACTGCCCGCCCGCACCTTCGACTCGCGCGGCCAGTCCGGGATGAGCCTGGTCCGCGCCCACTGCGACCTCGCACGGCGCGACCCGGCGTACACGTTCGTCCTGGCGGAGGTCGACTACCTCAAGCCGTACTGGGACGCCTTCCCGGAGGAGCGGGCCTTCCTGCGCCAGCTGATCCGCAGCGGCCGGGTCGAGATCATGGGCGGCACCTACAACGAGCCGAACACCAACCTCACCGGCGCCGAGGCCACCGTACGCAACGCCCTGTACGGCGACGGGTACCAGCGGGCGATCCTCGGGGCGTCACCGGAGACGGCCTGGCAGCTCGACGCCTTCGGGCACGACCCGCAGTTCCCCGGGCTGATGGCGGACGCCGGGGTCAGCTCCAGCTCGTGGGCGCGCGGACCCTTCCACCAGTGGGGGCCGACGCTGTCCGTGTTCGGCGAGGAGCCGCGGGATCCGAAGCGGATGCAGTTCCCGGCGGAGTTCGACTGGATCGCCCCCTCGGGGCGCGGCATCCTCACCGCGTACATGGTCAACCACTACGGCGCGGGCTGGCGGATCGACAACGCGCCGACGCTGCCGGAGGCGGAGGCCGAGGCCCTCAAGCTGTTCACGGGGCTCAAGCAGGTCGCACTCACCCGGAACGTGCTGCTGCCGGTCGGCGGGGACTACGCGCCGCCGTGCCGCTGGGTCATGGCCATCCACCGCGACTGGAACGCCCGTTACGTCTGGCCGCGGTTCGTCAGCGGCATTCCCCGCGACTTCTTCGCCGCCGTACGCGCCGAGTTGACCGCCGAGGGCCGCAAGGCCTCGCCGCAGACCCGGGACATGAACCCGGTCTACACCGGCAAGGACGTCTCCTACATCGACACCAAGCAGGCCCAGCGGTACGGCGAGACGCTCCTCGCCGACGCCGAGGCCTGGGCGACCCTGGCCTCCCTGATCACCGGGCACGCCTACCCGGACGCGGCCCTCGACAAGGCCTGGCGGCAGCTGGTCTACGGCGCTCACCACGACGCCATCACCGGCTCCGAGTCCGACCAGGTCTACATCGACCTGCTGACCGGCTGGCGGGAGCTGGCCGACCTCGCCGAGACCGTGCACGCCGACGCCACGAGGGCGCTCGCCGACAGCGTGGCGCCCGGCGGCGGACCGGACCTCGTCGTCTTCAACTCCGCCACCTGGCAGCGCCGGGACGTGCTCACCGTCGACGACCCGGGCCTCGTCCCCGTCGGCGACGACTCCCGGCCACTGCCGGCCGTACGCGAGGAGGACGGCACGCTCCGGGTCGTCATACCCGAGGTCCCCGGTGTGGGCCTGAAGACCGTGCCGCTGTACACGGGCCGCGTCCCCGGATGGGTTCCCGGCGAGGGCACGACCATCCGCAACGAGTTCTACGAGGTGACGGTCGACCCGGCCCGCGGCGGCGCCGTCAGCGGCCTCAGGGCGCTGGCCGAGGGGGGCCGTGAACTGCTGCGCCCCGGCGACATCGGCAACGAACTCGTCGTCCAGGAGGAGTACCCCCGTCACCCGCGCTTCGGCGAGGGCCCCTGGCACCTCACCCCGACCGGCACGACCGCCGCACGCGGCGGTGACGTCACCGCCGACATCGATGTCGAGCACTCCCCCGCCGGCTCCCGGATCACCGTCCGGGCCGACCTCGGCCTCTTCACGTACACGCAGCGGCTGACCCTGTGGACGGGCGTCGACCGGCTCGACGTCACCACCACGATCGACGGCTACGACGGCGCCGACCGCCTCGTCCGGGTGCGCTGGCCCTCGGACGTGCGGGGCGGGCTGCCCGTGCACGAGGTCGCGGACGCGGTGATCGGGCGCGGGTTCGGTTTCGTGGACGTCGACAGCGAGCGTTTCCCGTGGACGCTGGACAACCCCGCCAACACCTGGTTCGGCCTCGGGTCCACGGCCCGGGTCGCGGTCCACGACGACACCGGGACGCTGCTGGGCCACCGGTCCGTCGGCGTCGCGGAGCTGGTGTACGCCGACTGGGACGAGGCCGGCGAACTGGGCGCCCCGCTCGCGGCGGCCCTGGTCCGCACGGGGGTCACCGCCACCTCGACCATCGCCGGCGGCCCCCGCTACGGCGACCTGGAGGTCGACTCCAACCTGCCCGACCTGCGGATCGCCGTGGGCGGACCGGACCGCAACGCGCTGGTCGCCGAGGCACTCGCCATGGACCCGGCGGCCGGCCGCGAGCTGCGCCGACAGCTCGCCGAACGGGGCACGGCCGCCGTCTGGGTGGCGCCCCGCGCCTCCCTGCGCGAGGAGTGGGTGCCCGGCGCGGACCTCCGCGACCTGGAGCGGCTGCCGCTGCTCGTGATCGCGGGCCCGGACGCCGCGGGTGACGCCGAGGCGGTCGACGCGCTCGTCGCCGACCTCGCCGACTTCACCGTGTCGGCCACCGCGGCGGGCGGCGGTGAGGCCCTGCCGCCCGGCGACGCCTGGGACGGGCGCGGATTCGCCGTGCTGAACCGGGGCACACCCGGCTGCGTGGTGACCGCCTCCGGCGACCTCTACATGTCCCTGATGCGGTCCTGCACCGGCTGGCCCTCCGGCATCTGGGTCGACCCGCCCCGGCGCACCGCGCCCGACGGCTCGGCGTTCCAGCTCCAACGCTGGTCGCACACCTTCGAGTACGCGGTCGTCGCGGGCGAGGGCGACTGGCGGGAGCTGGAGCTGCCCGCCCGCGGGCACGCGTACAACCGTCCGCTGACGGGACACGTGCGGGGCGGGGGCGGGGGCGGGGGCGGAGGCGCGAGTCCCACGCTGCCCCGCACGGCCTGCCTGCTGTCCGTGGAGCCCGCCCGCGAGGTGATCCTCGACGCGCTGAAGCCGGTGGGCTCACCGCTGGCCCGGGGCGGTACGGACGCGGTGGATCCGGGGCGCGGGGTCGTGGTGCGGGTGCACGAGGCGAACGGACAGCCGGTGCGGGCGCGGGTGCGGGGGCCCGTCGGGTGGGCCGGCGGCGCGCGAGCGGACGTACTGGAGAGGGCGGGAGAGCCGCTTGCCCCGGAGGGCGGGGGCTCGCTGGGGGTGGACCTCGGCGGCTTCGAGGTGGCCACGGTGCTGGCGACGCCGGTCACCGCCGCGGGGTGCTCGGGTCCCGGTGTGGCGGCGCACGAGCCCGCGCAGCCGGTCGGCACCCGGTACTGGCTGCACAACTCGGGCCCGGCCCCGCGTGGCAACATGCCGGTCGCGCTGTACGTGTCGCCCACGTCGCTGACCGCTGCCGGTCCCGTCACGGCGACGGTCCGGGTGAGTTCCGAGCTGACGGACGCGCCGGTGTCCGGCACGGTGGCCTTCGAGCTGCCGGACGGCTGGACGGCGGAGCCCGCATCGTTGCCGTACGAGCTGGGCCCCGGCGGGTTCACGCTGGCCGAGGTCACGGTGACGCCGGCGCCGCACGCCGGGCCCGGCCGCCATCGGCTCGCCGCGCGGCTGTCGTACGGCGGCCAGACGTACGAGGACGTGGTGGGCCTGGACGTGCCGGGCGGGCCGCCCGCGGGCTCCGGCCTGGTGTGCGCGCTGGGCACCGACCGGATCACCGTACGGCGGGGGGAACGGGCCCGTGTCCCGGTCGCCCTGCGCAACACCACCCGGGGCCCGGTCACCGGCCAGCTCTGGGCCGTCTCCCCGTGGGGCACCTGGCCTGGGGTCGTTCCGGGCCTCCAGGGCTTCACGGTGCCCCCCGGGGAGACAGTGGAGGCCGTGATCGAGGTGGACGGCTCGGCCGTACCGCGCGGCTCGTACTGGCTGCTGGCGAAGGCCGCGTGGCACGGCTGTGTGACGTACACGGAGGCCGTGGTGCTGGAGGTGACGGATGCGTGAGGCGGTGAGGCCGGGAGAAGCGGTGGCGCCGGGAGAGAGGGTGCGGCCGGGAGAGGCGGTGGGCCCTGGCGGGACACGGCACCGTCGCACCCGCACGCCTCCCTCGGCCGCTGGTCCCCATGCCGCGTTCATCGGGCCGGACGCGGTCCCCAGGGCGCGGGTGGACGCCCTGCTCGCCGCCGTTCCGGCTCGTGACCCGGTGGCCTCCCGGCCCGAGTCGCTCGCGCGGGCGGAGCGGCAGCGGCGACGCTGGGCGACGCAAGTGGTCGTCGCCGACGAACTCGCGCGGCGGGAGTGCGCCGCGCGAGGGCTGGAGGTGCCTCCCGAGGCGTCCGCGGAGCGGCTGCTCACCGTCGCCGGGGACGATGTCGCCGGCCTGGGGAGCATCGTCGCCGCGGCGCTGGCCCACTCGGCGGCCGCGCGGGTGCTGCTGGACGCCCTGGAGGCCGGGCAGGTGGTACCCGAGGCCGACGTGCGGGACTACTACGGGCGCAACCGGGACCGCTTCCTCACCCCGGACGCGCTCAGACGCGGGGTCGACCCCTTCGGGGGCACCGCGCCCGACGACGTCCTCCCCTACGAGGCCGTCCGCGAGGGCGTGGTGCGGGAACTGCGCCGCGCGGCGGGCCGGCGGGCCTTCTTCGGCTGGCTGGACCTGGCCCGGGGCCAGGTCGTGTACGCGCACGGTCACGAACACCCGGGCGATCCCGGCCATTCGGACCACGAACACCGTCACTGACGCGGCTCCGTCAGCCGTACGGAATCCAAACGCAACACGGCCAGGCATTGACCTCCGATGACTTCTGGTCCACATTTTCATCAATCGGAATCCAAGTTGGTGATTTGAACCAGCTACATTTCCTGACTCGCCCGGTCGCAGGAGGGCCCATCACATGCGCGTAAGAAGACTGACCCGCACCTTGACCTGTATCGCCGCGCTGTCGCTGGCAACCGCCGGCTGCGGTCTGTCCGGTGGCGGCTCCGGTGACGGGGGCGCCACCGCCGGCGGTTGCAAGGTCGACAAGGGCAACGTCGGCTCGGGGAAGCTGACCGGGGAGGTCAAGGGCACGATCACCTTCCAGACCACGAACCTGAAGAAGGACTTCGGCGGCTTCTTCAACGGAGTGATCGCGGACTTCCAGAAGGCCCACCCCGGCACCAAGGTCAAGTGGATCGACGACCCCGGTGACAACACCTTCACCAGCCGGACCGTCGCCGACGCCCAGGCCTGCACGATGGCCGACGTCATCAACGTCAACGCACCGACGGCGACGGCCCTGACCAAAGCCGGCTACCTGCTCGACGTCGGCACGAAGGACCCCGACGCGTCCAAGCCCTTCGTCCCGTCGTTCTGGAAGACCGCCACCTTCCCGGACGCCTCGGGCAAGTCCATCCACACCACGCTGCCCTGGTACACCGGCGGTGTCCTGCTGACGTACAACAAGGACCTGCTGGAGAAGGCCGGCGTCGACCCGGCGAAGCCGCCGACGACCGTCTTCGGGCTCTTCGCCGACTACGAGAAGATCGCCAAGGCCGCCGACGGCAAGTACTTCGCGACGATGGCCAACCCGGTCTGGCGCATACCCGCCGACTTCGACCAGATGAACATCAAGGTCCTCTCCGGCGACGGCAAGTCCGCCGTCTTCGCCGACGACCCGCGCACCACCCAGTGGGTGGCGTGGATGGCGAAGCTGTACAAGGAGGGCGCGATGCCGAAGGACTCGCTGTCCTCCAGCAACGACCCGTCCACCCTCTACAGTCAGGGAAAGGTGGCCTACGGTTCGACGAACCCGAGCTTCGTGCGGTTCGTGAAGCAGAACAGCCCGTCGGTCTACGCCAAGACGGCCGTCGGCCAGCAGCCCTACGACGCCCTCGGCGTCGCCTCCGCCGGCGCCCCGCAGTACATCTCGGTCGCCGCGACCAGCGAACACGCCCCGGTGGCCCTCGCGTTCGCGGAGTTCCTCACCAACGCCGAGAACCAGACCGCCTGGTGCAAGGACCCGGACGTGGTGATCTTCCCGACGACCTCGGCGTCGCTGGACGACCCGTTCTTCCAGAAGGTCACCGGCACCGACCCGTTCTCCCAGGCCCGCAAGCTGGTCGCCGACCAGCTCAAGACGGCCTCCACCAACCAGACCAACCTCTCCCCGGCCGTGCAGAACGCCATCGTGGCCCAGGTGCAGCTGGCCATGCAGGGCAAGAAGAGCGCGGCGGACGCCGTCAAGGACGCCCAGGAGAAGGCGAACGAACTGCTGAAGCAGGGCAGCTGACCGTGACGGCACAGATCATGAAGCCGGCGTCCGGCGCGGAGGCCAGGACCTCCGCGCCGGGCCCGGCCCCGTCCCGCCTCCGCCGGCTCGCCAAGGCAGCTCTGCCCGGCCCCGCGCCCGGAGCCAACGGAGCGGCCATGTACCGCCGTTGGTGGCTGCCGTGGCTGTGGACCGCCCCCGCGATCGGGTGCGCGGTGGTCTTCGGGGTGTTCCCGTTCCTCAACACGGTCCTGCTGTCGTTCACCGACGCCAAGCCACTGGGCGGCGCCGCGGGTTTCGTCGGGCTCGACAACTACACGCGGATGCTCCAGGACGACGACTTCTGGCTCGCCACCCGCAACAGCGTCCTGTACGCGGTGGTCGTCGTCCCGCTGATGGTGCTGCTGCCGCTGATGCTGGCCGTCCTGGTGGAGAAGAACCTCCCCGGCATCGGCTTCTTCCGATCGGCGTTCTACACACCGGTGCTGGCCTCCAGCGTGGTCGTCGGCCTGAGCTGGCAGTGGCTGCTCGCGGACGACGGGCTGGTCAACACCTGGCTGGAGAAGGCCCATCTGATCAGATCGGCCGTCCCGTTCCTGTCGGACTCGTGGCTGATCCTGCTGTCCGCGATGGGTCTGACCCTGTGGAAGGGTCTCGGCTGGTACATGGTCTTCTACCTGGCCGCCCTCGGGAACGTGCCCAAGGAACTGCACGAGGCCGCGCAGATGGACGGCGCCGGTGCGGTGCGCCGCTTCTGGCACATCACCATCCCCGGCGTCCGGCAGGCCATGATGCTCGTCGGCACGCTCACCGGCATCGGCTCGCTCAGGGTGTTCACCGAGATCTACATGCTCGGCAGTTCCACCGGCGGCCCCGGCGGAGCCGACCGCACCCTGCCGTTCTACATCCGGGACGTCGGCCTGGACCCGATCACCGGCAACGCGGGTTACGGCTCGGCCGTCAGCGTGGCCCTGTTCGCGCTGACGCTGGGGCTGACCCTGCTGGCGCAGCGCCTGACCAAGGAGGACGAGTCATGACGACGAGTGTCGTCGAGACCAAGGGCCGTCGCCTGCTGCCGCGTTGGCGTGACTACGGCCGGCCACGCGAGCTGGTCGTCCGCTACCTGCTCCTCCTCCTGGTGCTCGGCCTGACCGTGGGCCCGCTGCTGTGGCAGCTGCTGGCCTCCCTGAAGGGCACGAGCGAGGACGTCTTCGGCGCGGACGCCACCCTGCTGCCGCACCACCCGACGCTGCGCGCCTACCGGACGGTCTTCGACCAGGTACCGGTGTGGTCGTACATCAGGAACAGCCTGATCGTGGTCGCCCTGTCGATCACCAGCCAGCTGGTCTTCTCCACGACGGCCGGCTACATGCTCTCCAAGCCCGCCTGGAAGGGCCGCAAAGCGGTCTGGGTGGTGCTGGTCGCCTCGATGATGTTCCCCTTCGAGTCGATCATGGTCTCGCTGTTCATCAGCATCCGCGACCTGGGCCTGGTCGACAGCCTGGCCGGCGTGTGGCTGCCCGGCTTCGTCGGCGCCATCAACGTGCTGCTGATGCGCGGCGCGTTCCTCGCGGTACCGCGCGAGATCGAGGACTCGGCGATGCTGGACGGCGCGAACGAGTGGCAGCGCTTCAAGTACCTGTATCTGCCGTCCGCGTGGGGCGCGATCATGGTGGTCGTCATCAACACGTTCATCAGCGCATGGGACGACTTCCTGTGGCCGCTGATCGTGCTGCGCTCCGAGAGCAACATGACGCTCACGCTGGGACTTTCCCGGCTACAGAGCTCGTCGTTCGGCTACGACCAGCGCATGGTCATGGCCGGTTCGGTGATCTCCGTGATCCCGGTGCTGGTGCTGTTCGTGATCACGCAGCGGTGGTTCTACAAGGGCGTGTCCTCGGGAGCGGTCAAGATCTGAGGTCCAGGGTCAGCGGTACGGCGGTGAGGGCCGCCCGTGCCGAGGAGGCGACCCGGATCTGAACGACGTCGGCGCCGGCCAGTCGGTCGGCGCCGAGTCGTGTCAGGACCGTGCGGCACTCGCCCGGCGCGAGGTCGACGCCCTCGAACGCGCACAGTTCGAGGGTGCGCGGCCAGCTGGCGGTGATCATCCGCCGCAGATAGACCTGTACCATCGAACGCCCTTGCCGGACACCGGTGTTGGTGACCTCGACGGCGACGGTCCGGCCGTCGAGCCGGGGCGCGCCGAACACGAAGTCCGTATACGCCAGTCCGTGCCCGAAGGAGTAGGCGGGCTCGGCGCTCCCGTCGACGTAGCCGCCGTACTCGGTGTCCTTGTGGTTGTAGTAGACGGGGAGTTGGGCGGCCGAGCGCGGCACGGAGACCGGCAGCCGCCCTGTCGGTTCCGCGAGCCCGAGCAGCACCTCGGCGATCGCCTCGCCGCCCCACGGGCCCGGATACCAGGCGGTGAGCAGGGCGGGCGCGGTGTCCGGGACGACGTGCGGGCGCCCCTGGACCAGGACGACCGCGGTGGGCGTGCCGGTGGCGACCACGGCGTCCAGCAGTGTGTACTGGGCGGCGCCGAGACGGAGTTCGGCGAGGTCGACGCCCTCACCGCAGGTCATGTGGTCGACGGCGGTCAGGGCCGCGCCGTTGGCGTCGAACTCGGTGCCGGCGCCGCGCGCGCTGCTGCCGCCCAGCACCAGCACGGCGAGGTCGGCGGCGGCGGCCTCGGCGATCGCGGCCGGGATCCCGGAGAGGTCGTCACCGGTGAGGGCGCAGCCCCGGGCGTGCCGGATGTCGAGTCCGGGCGGGGCCAGCCGGCGCAGAGCGTCGAGGACCGCGCTGCCGGTACCGGGGCGCTGCGGAGCCGTGTAGTCGCCCGACTGGTGGGCGACGGTGGCGGCCTGGGGTCCGAGGACGGCGACACGGGTTACGTTTCCGCCGATGGGGAGTACCCCGTCGTTGCGCAGGAGGGTGACGGCGGCGCGGGCGACTTCCTTGCTGAGGTCCCCGCCCGCTTCGGGTGCGGAGGACTCGGGGGTCCCGTCGAACAGCCCGAGGCGGAACTTGAGGCGCAGCACCCGGGCGACGGCGGTGTCCAGCACGGTCTCCTCGACGAGCCCACGCTCGACCGCTTCCTCCAGGTGCGTGAACCCCTCGTCCCAAAGGCTCAGATCCACACCGGAGTTGAGGGCGAGTGCGCCCGCCGACACCTTGTCACCGGTGATGCGGGCCAGCCGGTCGACGGCCAGGCCGTCCGCCATGACCAGCCCTTCGAAACCCCAGTCGTCCCGCAGGAGTTCGGTGAGCAGGGCGCGGTTGCCGGCGCAGGGCATGCCGTCGACCTCGTTGTACGCCGCCATGACGGCGGCGGCGCCCGCGCGGACGCCGGCCCGGGCGGCGGGGAGATGGATCTCGTGCAGCTCGCGCCGGCCGAGCTCGGACTCGGCGGAGTTGCGGCCGCCGACGGTGGCCCCCTGGCCGGCGAAGTGCTTGAGGACGACCGGGGCCCTGTCGGCGGCGAAGGAGCCGTCCGGGGAGACGGTGCCCTGCGCGCCGCGGACCAGCGCCTCCGTCAGTCGCGCGGCGAGGTACGGGTCCTCGCCGTAGCACTCCTCGGTGCGGCCCCAGCGCGGGTCGCGGGAGACGTCGAGCGCGGAAACGAGGGCGACATGGCCGCCGCGGGACCGGAGTTCGGCGGCGGCGTGGGCGGCGGCACGCTCGTACAGCTCCGGGTCCCAGGTGGCGCCGACGGCCAGGTTGACCGGGAAGACCGTGCCGTCGAGGGCCATGAGGCCGTGCGGGACCTCCTCCACGAACAGGGCGGGGATGCCGAGGCGGCTGCGCTCCACGACGTGCCGCTG
This sequence comes from Streptomyces humi, assembly GCF_001005085.2. Lineage (GTDB taxonomy): Bacteria > Actinomycetota > Actinomycetes > Streptomycetales > Streptomycetaceae > Streptomyces > Streptomyces humi. The sequence goes on along the minus strand of NZ_LBMU02000055.1, from coordinate 27,937 downwards.
CACCGTCTCGGCGAGGGCCGCGCCGTGTTCGGCGTCCGGTCCGTTGTCGTGGTCGACGCCGGACCAGGCGTCGGCACGCTGCAAGCCGTACAGGGCACCGAGCCCCTCGAAGCGCTCGGTCTCGGCGTACAGGGCGTCGGTGAGTTCGAAGCCGCCGTCGGGGGTGTGCCGGTAGGCGTCCCAGCCGTACATGCGCTGGTTGACCTGCCCCACCTTCTCCCGCAGGGTCATCCGGGAGAGGAGATCGCTGACGCGGGCGTCGACGGGGGCGGTGGGGTCGCGGTAGAGGAGGTTGGCGCGGCAGAGGTGGTCGCTCATCGTCCGGGGCTCTCCGGGGTGTCGTTCACGGGTGTCGCGCCGGCGGGTCCGCCGGTGGGTGATCCGCCGTCGGAAGATCCGCCGTCGGCGTGTCTGCTGTCGGCGTGTCTGCCGTTCACAGGGCCCGGCCGTCGTACATGAAACGCGCGAGCGCCACCGCGCCCGGTCCCCCGTCGGGCACCCAGTCGAGGTTCAGGCCGAGGACACGCAGGCGCTCGGTCAGCGGGGCGGTCATCGGACCGGCCGGGCCGAGCAGTCCGCCGGTGGCGACGATCCGCTCACCGGGGCCGGGCTCCAGCGCGCGGACCGTGGCCAGCAGGTGGTCCGCGGCCTCGTCGAGGATCTCCAGCGCGACGGCGTCCTGCTCGCCGGCCGCCTCGGCGACCAGCGGTGCGAACCGGGCGAGCCGGATCGGTGGATCGGCCATCACGGCGGGCAGCAGATGCCTGCGGAAGTCCTCACGCCGGGCGCGGGACCAGTCGGCGGCCCCGACGGCCCGGGATCCCGCACCGACCGGGCCGAGCGCGCAGACCGGGCCGACCGGGGCGGGGGCGCCTGTCTCGTCGTACGACGGCACGCTTCCCGTGGGCAGGACGTCCACCGGCAGGCCGAGCGAACGCCCGACCCGCTCGGCCAGTACCGTCTCCCGTCCCCGCCCGTCCGCCATGCGCAGCGCGGCGCGCACCGCGCTGCGCCCGATCCAGAAGCCGCTGCCCTCGTCACCGAGAAGCCAGCCGTCGCCGTCCACGGTGGTCGTGGCCTGCCGGCCGGCGATGCGCATGGCGACCGCGCCGGTACCGGCGACCAGGGCAAGACCGTCGGCCGGGGCGCCGGGAGCCGCGGCGAAGGCTGCCTCGATGTCGCTCCAGATGCCGACCGGGCCCTCGGGCACGCCGAGCCGGCGCAGCGCCTCGGTGAGGGCACGGCGGGCCCGGACCGTCCCGGGATCGCCCGCGTCGGCCGCCGTGGCACCGGCGAATCCGCCGGCCACGGCGACGACCCGATCGCGGGCCCCTTCGGGCATCACCGCGGCGAGCGCCTCGGCCAGACAATCGGTGAGCTGCCGCGGCGGCACGGTCAGGGCGTTGCCCGGACCGGCCGTGGCCTCGGCCAGCACACGGCCGTCGGCGGCGCCGGCGAGCACGACACGGGTACGGGTGCCACCGGCGTCGAGACCGATGACGAGTTTCTGGTTCAAATCATTACCCATCACTGACTATGGTGGTTGATACATTCGCGCAGGACAAGAGCAATTCGCGAACGACCGGACAGGAACTCCGGGAAGCCGGCTCAGGGAGGGTCCCATTTCCACGCTCCGCTTCGGCGTCAACTACACGCCCCGTCACGGCTGGTTCCACTCCTGGCAGGACTTCGATCCGGCCCGGACCCGTGAGGATCTGGCCCAGATCGCCGGCCTCGGTCTCGACCACGTCAGGGTCTTCCACCTGTGGCCGCTCCTCCAGCCCAACCGCACCCTGATCCGGACCGCCGCCGTGGACCAGTTGGTGCGGCTGGTGGACCTGGCCGCCGAAGAGGGCCTCGACGTCCTGGTGGACGGCGTGCAGGGCCACCTGTCGAGCTTCGACTTCTACCCGGAGTGGACCCGCAGCTGGCACCACCGGAACGTGTTCACCGACCCCGAGGCGATCGAGGCCCAGGCGGTCCTGTTGCGTACGCTGGGCGGCGCCCTGACCGGCCGTCCGAACCTCATCGGCCTCCAGCTCGGCAACGAGCTCAACAACCTGGTCGAGCACAACCCGGTGACGGTGACACAGGTCGACCACTACCTCGACACCCTGCTGGCGGCGGCCCGCGAGGGCCTGGGCGCCCCCGGTGGCCTGGGCGCCCCCGGTGGCCTGGGCTCGCCAGGTGGCCTGGGCGCGCCAGGGGGCCTGGTCACGCATTCCGCGTACGACGCGGCCTGGTACGGCGACGACCACCCCTTCACCCCCGAGGCGTCGGCCCGCAAGGGCGACGTGACCACGGTCCACCCCTGGGTGTTCTCCGGCGACTGCGCCCGCCGTTACGGCCCGCGCTCTCCTCAGGTCCAGCATCTCGCCGAGTACGGCACGGAACTGGCCACGGCCTACGCGGTCGACCCCGTACGCCCGGTCTGGGTCCAGGAGACGGGTGCCCCGGAGCCCCACATCCCAGCGGCCGACGCTCCCGGGTTCGCTCGCGAAACGGTCCTGAACGTGTCCGGTTGCCCGAACCTGTGGGGCGTGACCTGGTGGTGCTCCCACGACGTCGACCGCTCCCTGGCCGACTTCCCGGAGCTGGAGTACACCCTGGGGCTCTTCGACTCCGCCGGTCGCCCGAAGCCGATCGCGGAGTCCCTCGCGGCCACGATCACGGAGTTGCGGGCCGCACCGCGGACTCCCGAGCGGCGGGAGACAGCCCTCGTCCTGGACTGCACTCCGTCCACCCGCTCGACGTCGGGGCCGGGAGGCACGTACTTCGAGACCTGGATGGAACTGCGCCGACAGGGAGCCCGCCCGGCGGTGGTCCTGGCCGAGCGGGCGAGCGACGAGACGTACCTGGCGGCAAGGGGAATCAAGGAGCTCCTGCGAACGCCGTGACCGGATGCCTTCAGAGGTGTGGGTCCGTGCCCGGCCGTGGCGTCCGCCACGCGGGCGCGGCCCACCGCCCGGCGGCGACCGTCACCGCGTCCCGACCAGCACCTCCGCCAGCGCCCGCAGGTTGACCTTCCCGCGCCCGTAGGAACACACCACCGCGTCTCGTTCCGGCAGGCCCGTGGCGACGCGTATCGCGTCGGGCCGCCGGGCCGTCAGCTCTTCGCTCAAGCGGACCTGCCACGGGTACAGCCCGGCATCGCTGGTGGCGACGACCAACGGCCCGCCCCCGGCACGCCGCAGGATCACCTCGACCAGCGCCCCCGGATCGGCGGGCTCCCCCGTCACCGCGGTCCCCGTGGCCGAAGGATCCACCGACCGCACCGCGGCCGGCAGATCCTCCCCACCCCAGTTCAGCGCGGGATGCGGCGCCGGAAACAGGTCGACGACATGCGCCCCGGTCACCCCGACCGACCCGGCCTGTCCGCTCTGTACACCCTGTCCGCCCTGTCTGCCCTGTCTGCCCTGTCTGCCCTGTCCGCCCACGGCCCGACGAGCGGCCTCCAGCCCGGCCTGGGCGTCCCACGGACCGACCAGGGCCGCGGGCTCCGCATACCGCGAGGAGAGCTTCCGCACCCGCCCCGCCGCCTCCCGCACCCGTCCCTCGGCCAGCGTCCCGGAGCGCAGCGCCGCGAGCACCGCGTCCCGGCACCGCACGGTGACCCCGAGATCGGGCACGGCCACGATCACCTGATCGGCCCCCGCGGCCAGCGCGATCCTCGCCCCCGCCGCCTCCCCGTACCGGTCGGCGATCGCCTTCATCTCCAGCGCGTCGCTGACGAGCACCCCGTCGAAGCCGAGTTCGAACCTGAGCAGGTCCCTCAGGATCCGGCGGCTGAGCGTCGCGGGACGGTTCTGGTCGAGCGCCGGGAACACGACGTGCGCGCTCATCAGCATCGGCACCCCCGCGGCGATCGCGGCCCGGAAGGGTGCGAGGTCGAGTTCCTCGTACGGCCGCGGGTCGACCGCCAGTTCGTGGTGGCTGTCGGTGAGGGTGCCCCCGTGCCCGGGGAAGTGCTTGGCGCAGGAGGCGATGCCCCGCGCCTCGGTCGCCTCGATCCACGCGCGCAGGTGCCGCGAGACCTGCCCGGGATCGTCGCCGAAGGCACGCGTGCGCACGATCGGGTTACCCGCCTGCCGCTGGACGTCCGCGACGGGGGCGTACGAGGCGGTGATACCGAGCACGGCCAGATGCCCGGCCAGCGCGTCGGCGCAGCGCGCGGTCAGGGCCGGGTCGTCGACCACGCCGAGCGCGTAGTTGCCGGGGACCTCCGGGGCACCCGCGGCCACCAGGTGACCGATGCCGCCGCCCTCGTTGTCGATGCCCACCAGCAGGTCGGGGCGGAGGGCGCGCAGGGTGTCGGTGAGCCGACGCACCTGCTCGGCGTCCCGGATGTTGCGGGTGAACAGGATGACACCGCCGAGGCCCCGGTCGATCAGCCGCCTGAGCGTGTCGGGGACGACGGTGGTGCCCTCGAATCCCGCGACCAGGCAGCGGTGGGCAGCCTCGTCCAGATCGGCGGGGAGAACTGCGCGGGCGGGCTGGGGGTCGGTGTGTGTCACTCCTGGAATACTCTGGCTAGTCAAGCCGAAAGTCAACAGACTTCTGGTTCGTTCATTCACCCTTGGAGCGTGGCGGTCCCGACGCCATTTTCGACGTGCTCCGGGCGAGACCCGGTTGAGGAAGGTCCGCGGGTCAGGCCGGTCCGTCGGCTCGGATGCCGGGTGCGGTCGTCCCCAGCCGTTCGGCGAGGAAGGCGATGATCTCGTCACGGGCACGCGTGGTCGGGTGACCCCGCTCGTCGACGAGATGGGCCGTGGTGACGCTGTGCGCGCAGCCGACGACGTCACGGAAGAAGGGCGGCGGGTTCGTGTTCGCCGCGTCGTCCGCCAGCACACGGCCGTCGAACGCGTCGCCGAGCAGAGCCCGGTAGGCAGCGAACCGCCGGCCGGTGCACCACCTGTCGTTCTCGAAGCGGTAGGCGAGGACTGTGAGGCCGTCGCGTCGGACGCGCTCGGCGACGCGCGCGGCGTCGTCGGCTGCGATCTCCAGGCCTGCCGGGTCGTCGAGAGGGAGCGAGGGATGGTTGACGACGGGGGCGATGACGGCGGGTTCGAGCGTCATGGTCAGGGCGAAGTTGCCGGTGAAGCACAGCCCGACCGCGCCGACACCCGGCCCGCCGCACTCCGCGTGCGCCACGCGCGCGAGCCCGCGCAGCCACGCCACGACGGGGCTGGTGCCGCCGCCGGCGAACGCACGGAACTCGGCGCTGACGCAGGCGCGGCGGACGACGGCCTGGCCCGCGTCGGCGGTCGGGTAGGCCCCGTCGACGCCGAACAGGGAGGGCAGGTACACGCGGAAGCCGGCATCGCGCAGCCAGCGCGCCAGGCGCGCGACGTCCGGGCTGATCCCCGGCATCTCGGGCAGCAGGACGACGGCCGGTCCCGAGCCGGTGACGTGCACGGTCTTGCCGACCGAGTCGATGTCGATGACGCGGTGCGAGAAGTCGTCCAGGGGGTCGTCCAGGGGGGCGTCGTGTCGCAGGTGCGTGGTTGTCATGGGAGGCAGCCTGGCTGGAGACTGGCTCCCTCGGAAACGGCGGCATCGCCAGATAGTGCGGTGAAATCGCCACCCGCTCGTGTCGGGGGGACATGTGGGAACACTGCGACTGGGAGTCCTGGCCTACCCCGGCTGTTTCGGCTCGGAGGTGTTCGGAGTCCCGGACCTGCTGGTGATGGCCCGTCACGTCGCCGCGGCACAGGGGGCGGTACGGCCTTCGTTCGAAGCGTCCGTGGTCTCGCCCCGGCAGCGGGTGGTCGCCTCCGGTGGTCTGGCCGTCGGCGTCTCGGCCATGCGCCCGGTGGACGTGCTGGTCGTACCGGGGTTCGAGCTCTCGCCCGCGCTCGATCTCGACGCGGCACTGGCTGACCTGCGGCCCGAGGTGGCGGCCATTCACTCGCAGGCGGTCTCCGGAGCCGCCGTCGTGTCGATCTGCGTCGGCGCCTTCCTCACTGCCGAGGCCGGCCTGCTCGACGGGCGCGAGGCGACGACCTCCTGGTTGTTCGCGGATCGCCTCGCCCGCCGGTACCCCGACGTGAAGGTGCGCCCCGAGCGCCTGGTCGTCACCGACCGCGGGGTGACGACCACGGCCGCCTTCAGCGCCATGTACGACTACGCGCTCCAGCTCATCCGCGAGCAGGACGGCGCCGGCGTCGCCCGTGGCACCGCGCGTGTGGCGCTCGTCGACGACGCCCGTACCACCCAGTCCCCGTACGTCGACCCGGCGCTGCTGCCCGTCGCGGGCCGGGAGTTCTCCCGCGGTGTGAAGCGGTGGCTCGATCAGAACCTGGGGTCCCGCTACGACCTCTCCGCCCTCGCCGCGGCGTTTCACGTGAGCACGCGGACGATGCTCCGCCGCTTCGGAGAGGAGGCGGGCCAGACCCCTCTCGCGTACGTGCAGTCCGCTCGGGTCCGCCGGGCCCGGCTGCTGCTGGAGACGACCGACAGGACGGTCGCGAGCATCGCGGCCGGCGTCGGGTACGCCGACGCGAGCACGTTCAGTGCCGTGTTCGCCCGGCACACGGGCAGGCGGCCACGGGACTACCGCGCGATGTTCCGCCGTTCGCCCGCAGATCCGGTCCGCCTCGTCCCGGGCGAGCCCGGCATCCGCTGACGACCCACGGAGTTCCGAATCCGTTCCTGGGTGAGCGGTAATCGGCAGATGGCTCCGCCTTCTCCCGATCGTCCTGCAACTGCCGGGCACAGGAGGCCTGTTGCCCGGCAGCTCAGGCCGGGGTCCGTCGACGCGAGCGGGGACCGGGATCTAGCCCAGGAGGTGCGACAGCGGCTCGTCGCCCTTCGCCTGGGTCGAGTTCTCGGTGCACTGCTGGTTCTGCGGCGCCGACAGGATCGGCACGTCCTGGAGCACGGAAACCGGCACGACTCCGACGAGGGAGGCGGCGTCGACCTTGACCGGCACGCCGGCACAGATGTTGTTCAGCGAGCCCTGGACCAGGGCCGTCTGGGGGCTCATGGCCCCGTCGGTCTTGGAGTTGCCGAATGCCGTCTGAGCGTTGTTGCCGCTGAGGCTCGTCGTTCCACCGTCGTTGTCGCTGGCCATCGCCTGAGGGGCGATCCCGAGCAAGCCGACCGCGAGCACTGTTGTGACGATCATCTTTTTCATGCTCTGTTCCTGCCCGGGCAAGAGAGCCAGTTCCTCCGGAACTCCTCGACATCACCCGATCGGTGGGTCGGAGGGACACCCCGCCGGCCCACCGGCAAAGAACGTCACAACTGCCCGACGGAGCCGGCACCGGCGGCTGCCCACCCCTCGAGCGCCCGTACAGAAGACATGCTCGATCACGCCCTCGCGGATGATCAGAGACAGCCGTTTGTAGTCCAGGTGCGGCACCTTCGTACCGGGCAGGTGAGCAGCTGCGTCGTCGTCCTCGGGGACTGGCAGGTCGGCGGGCAGGCTCGTGCATCCGCCGGGTGAGCTCGTCGATCGCGTCCCGGTAACCGGCCAGTGAGGCCGGACAGTCGTCGCCGTATCGATGGCCGGCCGCCAGGCACTCCTGGAACGGGCGGGTACGTTCAACAGGAACACCGAGACCGCTGGCGGGAAGGACGACGGCCGGAGCGGGGTGGACCGAGGACCGACCATGCGGGCCTCTTTCCAGCCAACAGCCCCGGCGCGGTTACGTTGAGTGACAGACTGGTGGCCATGAAGAGTGAGACGTGGACATCCTCCCCCGCACCTTCACCTACGACTGACGCTCCGTCCTCCCCTCACCGTGCTACGCCCGCCGTGCGGGTGGGGGTCGAGGAGGAGTACCTGCTGGTGGACCCGGTCTCCCGCCGGCTCAGCACCCGGGCGGACAAGGTCGTCACCGAAGCAGCCGGCGAACTCGGTCAGAGGGTCACCACCGAACTGACCCGCTACCAGGTCGAGGTCCGCACCGACCCCCACACCAGCCTCGCGGCCCTCGGCGAGGACCTCCGCCATGCCCGGCACGCCGTCGCACGCGCCGCCGCACGTCTGGGACTGCGCATCATCTCCAGCGGCACACCCGTCCTGGGCCAGCACACTCCCCCGCCACTCGCGGCCGGACAGCGTTATGCGCAGAGTCTGGCCACCTTCCGCGCACTGGACCACGAGCAGACCGTGTGCGCCTGCCACATCCACGTGGAGATCCCCGACCTGGACACCGCTCTCGCCGTCAGCAACCACCTGCGTCCCCACCTGCCCGCACTGATCGCCTTGAGCGGCAACTCGCCCTACTGGCAAGGCCAGGACACCGGCTACGACAGCTGGCGCACCCTGACCTGGCAGCGCTGGCCCGTGGCCGGGCCCCCGCCCTACTTCGAGTCCGCCGCCCACTACGAGGACCTCGTCGGCCGGCTCATCACCAGCCACACCCTCCTGGACCGCGCCAGCGTGTACTGGGACATCCGCCCCTCCCACCACGTCCCGACCCTGGAAATCCGCGTCACCGACGCCGCCCCCACCCCCGACGACACCCTCCTGCTGGCCGCCGCCGTCAAAGGCCTGACCACCGCAGCCCTCGCCGCAGTGCGTGACGGACGACCCGGGCCGAGACCGGAAACGGAGATGCTGCGGGCCGCGTGCTGGCGCGCCGCACGTGACGGCGTGAAAGGCCACAGCATCGACCTGCCCTCCGGTCGGCTCCAGCCCGCCGGCCTCCTCCTCGAGCAGCTCTGGAACACCGCCTTACCCGCCCTGCCCTCCGACGACCTCGGCATCGCCGGCACCGTCCGCCGACGCCTGGCCGGACAGGGCAACGGGGCCGACCGCCAACGAGCCGCCTACCGCCACCGGCACAGTCACCATGACGTCGTCGACCACCTCATCCAGCAGACCGTCTGACCACCGACGACTCCCGTCAGGCCGCGCAAGCGGCCCCGGCCAGGGCCAGGGCCAGGGCCAGGGCCAGGGCCAGGGCCAGGGCCAGGGCCAGGCAGTGAACATGGTCGATCTCAAGGGGCCGACTCGGCTTGGGCCCATGCCCGCCTCTCACGAGCCTGCCGGCCCCGCCTCGCCTCCCGGCAACCTTCACCGGCGGGACCAGGCGGTGCGACGGCTGGTGCCACGCCCTAAGCTGCGGGCATGACCGAGATCCAGACCCCGACGCCCCGCGACGCCTTCGAGCTGCTGCTGGCCGGTAACCAGCGCTTCGTCGCGGGCTTCCCTGAGCACCCCAACCAGGATTCCACCCGCCGCGCCGAGATCGCACCCTCGCAGCAGCCCTTCGCCGTGCTGTTCGGGTGCTCCGACTCCCGGCTGGCCGCCGAGATCATCTTCGACCGCGGCCTGGGCGACCTGTTCGTGGTGCGCACCGCGGGCCATGTGATGGGCCCGGAGGTGCTGGGCAGTATCGAGTACGGCGTGGACATCCTGGGCTGCCCGCTGGTCGTGGTCCTCGGTCACGACTCGTGCGGCGCGGTCGGCGCCGCGTGCGCCGCGCTGGAGGACGGCATGACGCCGTCCGGATACGTCCGGGACGTCGTCGAGCGGGTCACCCCCAGCGTGCTGTCCGCGCGGGCCGCCGGACACGTCGAGCCCGAGGAGATCCTCGCCGAGCACATAAGGCACACCGTCGACCTGCTCCTGGACCGTTCGCGGGTCCTCGCCGACAGGGTCGCCGCCGGCCAGGCCGCCGTCGTGGGCCTGTGCTACCGCCTGGCCGACGGCAGTGCGCAGGTCGTCGCCTCCCGTGGCCTCGACGCGGCGGTGCCCGCCGCTTCCTGACCGCCCGGCCGCGGCCGCTCAGCGTTGGTGTCGTCGCAGGACCCTCGTGTGCCGGGGACGGGGAACAGGTCATCATCGACGGCTGGCGGCACGGGCTGTGCCCGTGCCGCCAGCGCGCCGGGCGCTCCGCCGAATCCGTCACGCATCTGCCCCGGCCCCCCTCTCGGGGATGAGCAAGGGCATGGCGACGGTGCCGGTCACACGGTGGACCGGGGCCCCGCGGCGCGGCGGAGCCGGTTGGCGATCGCCAGTCCCAACCCTTCCTGGGCCGGCACGGACGCGACGATGAGATCGCAGCCCCGCTGGTCGAGTTCACGCAGGAACCCGTACAGCCCGCGCGCGTAGGCGGCCATCGAAGCAGGCACCGCCACCACGGTGTGCGCCTTCACCGGGGCGCCGGCGAAGGGGGCGGGCACGAAGACGCCCACCCGGTGTCCCAGCTCCTGGGCGCGCTCCGCCTCGGCGATGACCTTCTCCGGCTCCACCAGGACGACCCGCGCACGCGGCGCGTAGTGCGACGGATGCTGGCCCGGCACCCGGATGTGGCTGGCCGAGGGGACCGCGAGCGGGAATCCGAGTACCGCTTCGAGGTCCTCGCGGGTCACACCGCCGGGCCGCAGGATGCTCGGGGCCTCGCCGGTGACGTCGACGATGGTGGACTCGACGCCGACCTGGCAGGGGCCGCCGTCCAGCACGAAGTCGACGGCGTCGCCGAGCTCGTCCCGGACGTCGTTCGCCGTGGTCGGACTGACCTGGCCGAAGCGGTTGGCGGACGGGGCCGTGACACCGCCGGCGAAGGCCGCCAGCAGCGCGAGCGCGACGGGGTGGTCCGGCACACGCACGGCGACCGTGTCCAGGCCGCCGGTCGCTTCGAGAGGCACGCGGGAACCGCGCCGCAGGACCAGCGTGAGCGGCCCGGGCCAGAAGTGTTCGGCCAGCAGGCGAGCCGTGGCGGGCACGTCCTCAACCCAGTCGTCCAGCTGCTCCGCGCCGCCGATGTGGACGATCAGCGGGTGGGAGGGCGGGCGCCCCTTGACCTGGAAGATGCGCGCGACGGCGGCGGGATCCTCGGCGTTCGCGCCCAGTCCGTAGACGGTCTCGGTCGGGAGGGCCACCAGGCCGCCGGCGCGCAGCACACCGGCCGCCTTCTCGATGTCACTGGTTCCTGCTGTCACCCTCGCCATCCTAAAAGCACAGGAGACCGCCGACGACCATGGGCGATCTCAGCGCCGTCGGCGGAGCGGGTAGCGGGCGAGCGGGCGAGCGCCTCCTGAGGCGTCGTGCCGTCGTGAGACGCTGACAGCCGTTCTCCTCGGGTGGCACTGCCGACGCCATCTGCAACGTCACCCGAATGGCCCAACGTGACGTGCCACCCACATGGGTGAAGATCAGGCTGGCCAGTGCCCCAATTGAGGCAATCCGTGAAAGGGGAACCACATGCGCATTCGACGAATCCTCGCCGCCGTCATCGCCACGGCAGCCCTCGCCGGACTCGGCCTCACAGGCGCCGCCACCGCCACCGCCGCCAGCCTCACCCCGGGTGAGTGCGAGCAGGGCGGCGGAACTGTGAACTGGGCGAACAACACGTGCAGTGGCGGCAGGTTCGACGGGCAGATGGTCGACTGAATCCCACCAGGCGCCCCGCAGCCACGCGCTGCGGGGCGCTCCCCCGTGAGCACAGGACGCCACGCTCGGTGATCCGGGCCCGTGTCCGCATGCACAGGACGACCTCAACAAGGCACGGCCATGCGGCGAAGCCGACCTTGATTACGAACCAGCACCGGCCCCGGCGGGAGCCGATCGGGTCCCACGACGCCCATCACGGGGGGGGCTCCGTCGGTCTGTTCGCGTTGCGCTGTCGGGGTGCCGCGGGCTCAAGTCCGTGCGGGCGGTGACCGATGTCCTCCCTGGAAGATCCTCCTGGGAAGGGCTGGACACTGTGACGTCAGCATCGGTGCGGCGGACGCTGGACTCGCTCGCGCTTGCCGTCGACGACCTGCGGGCCGGGCGCCCGGTCATCGTGGTCGACGACGAGGACCGGGAGAACGAGGGGGACCTGGTCATGGCGGCCGAGTTCGCCACTCCCGAGGCCATCGGGTTCTTCGTGCGCTGGACCAGCGGCCTGATCTGCGCACCGCTGGCACCGGAGGTGGCCGACCGGCTTCAGCTGCCGCTGATGGTCCCGCCCCTCGCGGGCACCGACCCGGTCGGGGCGACCGCGTTCACCGTGTCCGTGGACGCGGCGGGCACCGGCTCGGGGATCTCCGCCGCGGACCGGGCGAGCACCGTACGGGCGCTGGCCGACCCGCACACCCTTCCCGACCGGTTGACGCGCCCCGGGCACGTGTTCCCGCTGCGATCCCGCCCGGGCGGGATCGCCGAACGGCGCGGGCACACCGAGGCCACCGTCGACCTGCTGCGGCTGGCCGGCCTCAGCCCTGTCGGAGTGATCAGCGAGGTCTGCCAGGACGACGGCTCCGTCGCCCGCTTCGAGCAGCTGCGTGCCTTCGCCGACACGCACGGCCTCGCACTCGTCTCCATCGAGCAGATCGCCGACGGGCTGCGCAACGCCCAGACGGTGACCCCGTGACGGTGGCGGCCCGGGCGACGATCTTCGATCTCGACGACACCCTGCTCGACACCCAGCACCTGTGGCCGCGGGTCTGCGCCGCGTTCGCGGCCCGCCACGGGCACCGCTGGCGCACCGAGGACACCCTCGCACTGCACGGCAACGGCGCCTGGGCCGCCTACGTGGCTGCCCTGTGCGCCGACGCGACGGGACCCGACGAGGTGATCGAAGCGTGCACCGTCGCGATGATCGGCGAAGTCGACGCCGGACGCGTACACGCACTCCCCGGCGCGGTGGACCTGGTGCGCGAAGCCGCACGGCACGGGCTGATCGGCATCGCCACCGCCAGCCCCCGCCGCTTCGTCCACGCCGCACTCGAACGGCTCGGGCTCGCAGCGCGGCTGCACACCGTCGTCTGCGGCGAAGACGTGACCCGGGCCAAGCCCGCGCCCGATGCCTATGCGCGCGCGGCGTACGAACTCGGCGTCCCGGCCTCCGAGTGCCTGGCCGTGGAGGACTCCCCCAGTGGCATCCGTTCGGCGGTCACCGCGGGCATGCGCGTCCTCGCCATTCCGCGCGACGGCACGGAGCTGCCCGCCGACGTCGCCGGGCTGGCAACGGCTCAGGCTCGCAGCGCGGCCCACGCTCTTCCCACGCTGGTCCGCATGCTCAGGCCCGACCTGGCGGCGCGGGCCTCCGAAGGCGCACTCGACCACGTTCCGTGATCAGGCAGCGAGGCCGGGGCGTCGGTGCTGAGCCCGGCGGTCAGTCCGCCGGCTGGTGGGAGGGACGCTCGGACTCCGCTGTGGCGGCCCAGGAGGAGAGCAGGCGCAGTCCCTCCTCGGAGACCGAGCCGGGTTCCGCGGTGTAGACGGTGAGCGTGAGGCCGGGTTCGGCGGCCATCTCCAGGCCCTCGTAGGCGAGCGTCAGGTCACCGACGGCGTGGTGGTGGAAGCGCTTGGTGCCGGTGCCGTGGTGGCGGACGTCGTGGGCGCCCCAGCGCGTGCGGAAGTCGTCGCTGCGGGTGGACAGCTCGCCGACCAGGTCGTGGAGGTCCTTGTCGTGGGGGTCGCGCCCGGCTTCGGTGCGCAGGATGGCCACGGCCATGTCGGCGGCCAGGTCCCAGTCGGGGTAGAAGCGGCGCGAGGCGGGGTCGAGGAACTGGAAGCGCGCCAGGTTGGCCTGGTTGCCGGCCGAGGCGTAGACGTCGTCGTAGAAGGCGCGGGCGAGCTGGTTGGTGGCGAGCAGGTCCATACGGCCGTTGCGGACGAAGGCCGGGCCGGTGGTGACGGCGTCCAGGACCCATTGCAGGCTCCGGTGGGCGGTCCAGGCCCGGGTGGCGCGGCGGCGGGGCCGCGTGAGGGCGTCGGAGCCGTCGGCGGCCTGCGCCAGGTTCAGGAGGTGGGCGCGTTCGGCGTCGTCGAGGTGAAGGGCGCGGGCGACGGCTTCGAGGACGGCCGGGGAGGCTCCGGCGAGGTTCCCGCGCTCCAGTTTGGCGTAGTACTCCACGCTCACATCGGCGAGCGCGGCGACCTCGCTGCGGCGCAGGCCGGGCACCCGCCTGCGGCTGCCCGCGGGCAGTCCCGCCTGTTCGGGGCTGATCTTCGCGCGCCGCGAGGTCAGGAACTCGCGTACCTCTGCCTGGTTGTCCACGCCTTCGACGGTACGTCCTGCCCGCGTCCACAAGGGTGTACTGGCGGTACACCCATTGACGGTGCCTCGCTCCGTACGGCCGGACCGGGTTACCTGGTTGACGTGGTGCTTTCCGCCCCGGCACGACGGACATGCACCCCGCTCCGCACACGGCACGGCGACGGCCCCGGTCATCCGGCGGCCGCACGCCCCGGCACGCAAAGGAACCCCACTCATGCGCGGCGCAGTGCAGTGATCCACGCTCCCGGCGACGTCCGTTTCGAGACCGTGGCCGACCCCGAGATCCTTCACCCGACCGACGCGGTCATCCGGACGGCCGTGACCTGTGTGTGCGGCTCGGACCTGTGGTCGTACCGCGGTGCCGAGCCGATCGTCGACCCGCACCCGATGGGCCACGAGTACGTCGGCTTCGTGGAGGAGGTCGGCCCCGAGGTCACCGCGCTGCGGCCGGGCCAGTTCGTCGTCGGGTCCTTCGCCACCTCCGACAACACCTGCGCCAACTGCGCCAACGGCTTCCAGTCGAACTGCCTGCACCGCGAGTTCATGTCGACCTGCCAGGCCGAGTACGTGCGCATCCCCAACGCCCAGGGCACCCTGGTCGCCACCGACGAGGTGCCCGGCGAGGAGTTCTGGCCGGGTCTGCTGGCCGTGTCCGACGTCATGGGCACCGGTTGGTGGGCCGCCGAGGCCGCCGAGGTCACGCCCGGCTCGACGGCCGTGGTCGTCGGCGACGGCGCGGTGGGCCTGTGCGCCGTGATCGCGGCGAAGGAGATGGGCGCGCGGCGGATCATCGCCATGTCCCGGCACGAGAGCCGGCAGAAGCTGGCGCTGGAGTTCGGTGCCACCGACATCGTCACCGAGCGCGGCGACCAGGGCATCGAGCGGATCAGGGAGCTGACCGGCGGGATCGGCGCCGACAGTGTCCTGGAGTGCGTCGGCACGGCCGAGGCGATGCGCCAGGCCCTGCACTCCGCCCGCCCCGGCGGCAACGTCGGCTTCGTCGGCGTCCCCCACGACGTCGCGGTCGACGGGCAGGAGCTGTTCTTCTCCCATGTCGGCCTGCGGGGCGGCCCCGCCCCCGTACGCCGCTACCTCCCCGACCTGATCGACCGCGTCCTCAACCGCCGGATCGACCCGGGACGGGTCTTCGACCTGACCCTGCCCCTCGACCAGGTCGCCGAGGGCTACCGGGCGATGGACGAGCGCCGCGCCGTGAAGACCCTCCTCAAGCCCTGACAAGAAGCCCTGACAAGAAGCCCTGACAAGCGCCAGTCCGAAGGAACATCCATGCAGATCACCCGCAGTTCGGTCGACACCGCCAAGGGACCGGCCGACTGGTTCACCGGCGACGTCTACATCGACGCCGTCGCCGCCGCCCCCGCCCCGTCCCGGGTCACCGCGAACCTGGTGCACTTCATGCCCGGCGCGCGCACCCACTGGCACCGGCACCCGCTGGGGCAGACCGTCTTCGTCACCGAGGGCGTCGGTCTGTGCCAGCGCCGTGGCGGGCCGGTCGAGGTCATCAGGCCCGGCGACCGCGTCCTGTTCGAGGCCGACGAGGAGCACTGGCACGGCGCCGCCCCGAACCGGTTGATGGTCCACCTGGCCATCAACGAGGGGGACGACGATCACGACGTCGTGCACTGGCTCGCCCCCGTCACCGACGAGGAGTACACCACCGCCCCGGCCAGTGCCTGAACGAGGAGGAACGGGCCGGCACGTGGCCGTCGTCACGCGCGCTGCCGGCCGAACGCTCGACCGCTGGTCCCTCGCCCTGGTCCGCGACGTCACCGTCTCGGGGCGGTCGGTCGGTAGGAACGCAGGGCGTGCGGCTGGAGTCACCGCAGCAGAAGTCCGGGATTGCGTACCTGACGTGCTCGGGCACACCCGCCGACAAGGGGGCGTGCAGGAAGGACGTGCGGGGGCCGGGCCGGGCCCCGCTCTCCGTGGAGGCGGTCAGAGTCCGTTGCCGTCGGGCAGGAGTGTGCGTGCGAGGCGGTCGGCGTGCAGGCGGACGGCTTCGGCCAGGTCCAGCGTGCCGCCGGAGATCACCCACTGCAACTGGAGGCCGTCGCTGACGGCGATGCACTCGCGGGCCACCGCGGGGCAGTCGGTGTCCGCGCGTACCGTGCCCAGATCCATCGCGGCGGCCAGTTTCCGGGCGAGTTCGTCGACGGCGCTCTGGTAGCGCTCCGCGAAGAGCGCGTGCGCCGCGCTCGCGGGATCGGCGGCCTCGGCCGAGGTCAGGACGAACAGCTCGATGAGACCGGGCTCCCTCAGGTGGCGTTCGGTGGCCGCCACCATGGCCCGCAGGATGTCGCGGCCGTCCGCGTCGTCGGGGAGCCGGGACCACCACGCGGCCTCGGCGGTGAAGCGATGCTCCATCACGGCGAGCAGCAGGTGCTTCTTGCTGCGGAAGTGGTGCAGCAGACCGCCCTCGGTGATGCCGACGTCCTCCGCGACGCGGGTGAGCGCGGTGCGCTGGTAGCCCTCGAGGGCGAACCGCCGGGCGGCCGCCTCCACGATTTTCTGCCGTCGGGCGATGCCGACCGCGTAGCTGCCTCGCCGCCCCTGGGTGCTGCTGGTCATGGGGTTCACCGTAGTCACCTCCGTTCGCGGGGGCACCGGGCGGTGCCCGCCACGACCCGTGCTGTGACATGAGTCACTCTCCGAAAACCTAGCGTACTCGGTTTTCGCTTCGCATCATCGGTCGAAACCTCGGCGTAACGATGCGCCGACCTTCCTGGGAGCCTCCACATGAGCCTTTCGCAGGACCCGGCGCCGCTGTCCCCGCCCGCCGCCCCTGGTGACCCCCGCCTGACCGATGCCCGCGATACCGGGCGTTGGAGCGCTTCCGAGCTGCGCCGGCTGACCGCCCTGATCTGGCCCGGACAGCTGCTCGTGGTGGCCGGGATCATCGCCGCGAACTCCCAGCCGCAGATCGCGCAGCACTTCCACACCACGCAGATCGCCTGGTTCAGCCTGGCCTTCACCCTGGCCACGATCGTCGCCACGCCGTTCGCGGTACGCCTGGGCGACATGTACGGCAAGCGCAGGGTGATGCTCGCTCTCGCGGCGGCCGGACTCGTCGGCGACCTCGTCACGGTGGCCGCCCCGAACTATCCGGTGATGGTCATCGGCCGCGTGATCGGCGGCCTCTACGGTCCCGTCGCGGTCCTCGTCCTGGCCGCCGTCCGCGATCTGTTCCCGCCCCGCAAGGTCGCCGTGGCGCTGGGTACGGTCGCCGGCTCGGTCGGTGTGCTCAGCATGCTCGCCCCGCTGCTGTCCGGCTGGCTGCTGGACGCGTTCGGCTGGCGCGGTGCCCTGTGGTTCCTGGTCGCCTCCACCGTGGTGGCGATCCTGGCGCTGCTCGCCGTGCCCGAGACACCGCGGCGAGCGGTGGCCGAACGGCTCGACCGGTCCGGTGCGCTGCTCCTGGGCGGCGGCCTCGCCCTGGTGGTCTTCGGCGTCGGCCAGGGCCGTGACTGGGGCTGGACCTCGGCCGCGGTGATCGCCTCCTTCCTCGGCGGTCTGACCGCGCTGGCCGTCTTCGTCACCGTGGAACTGCGGGTGGCGAACCCGATCCTGGACCTCCGCATGCTGGGGCGCAGGTCGCTGGCCACCGTGCTGCTCGGCTCCTCCGTGCCCCAGGCGGCCTTCTTCGCCTCACAGGCGATCCTGATCTTCCTGGCGCTCTTCCCGCCGATCCCGCACGTCTCCGACGGGCTGGGCTGGTCGACCACGCACAACGCAGTGCTCGGCATCCCCGCCGGAATCATCACCTTCGCGGCCGGCATCGGCGTCGGCAGGGCCGTGCGGACGGTCAGTCCGCGCAGTGTCTGGTACATGGGACTCGGCGTCCTCGCCACCGGGCTCGTCCTGGCCGGCCTCTACCACCACGACGCCGCCCAGATCGTCCTGACCGGTCTCGTCATGGGCCTGGGCGGCGGCATCCTGATGGCCGGCCAGCAGGCCATGATCGTGTCGGTGGTCTCCGCCGAGGAGCAGGCCGCCGCCAACGGACTGTCGTCGCTTCTCACCCAGGTCTTCCTGGCTCTGACCAACCAGGCGCTCTACACCGTCCTGGCGGCGGACTCCACCGTGTTCCACGGCACCGCCTTCTACCACGACGCCGCCTTCACCCACGCCTACCTCACGATGGCCGCCGTCGTCGTCCTCGGCCTGCTGATCTCGCTCGCCATCCCCCGGCTCGGCCGCCCCGCGGACACCGCCGCACACGACCTCGCCACCCCGCCGACCACCGCCCGGACCGCCTGAAAAAACCGCCCACACCTCCACATTCCCACACCCGTTTGAGAGGAACACCCGTGCCCCACGCCCGCCCCAGCCACCTGCGCGTCGAACACCTCGACCGGCCTCTGGGCATCCACACCCGACGCCCGCGCCTGTCGTGGCGACTTCCGCACGATGCCCGCGCACAACTCGCGTACCGCGTCGAGGCCGGGGACTGGGACACGGGCCGGGTGGAGTCCCAGGACAACACCCGCATCCCCTACGGGGGTACGGTGGCCGGCTCGGCCGTCCGGATACCCTGGCGGGTGAAGGTGTGGACCGACCTGGGTGAAAGCCCCTGGTCCGAGGAGTCCTGGTGGGAGACCGGCCTGCTCGAGCCGCAGGACTGGCAGGCACACTGGATCGAGCCGGCGGAGGACGAACCCGCCGCCGCCGGCCACCGGCCCGCCCACTTGCTGCGCCACGGCTTCAGCCTCGCCAAGCCCGTCCGCGAGGCGCGGCTGCACGCCACCGCCCACGGGGTGTACGAGGCGTTCCTCAACGGCCGGCGCATCGGGGACATGGAACTCACCCCGGGCTTCACCGCCTACCGCTCCCGCCTCCAGGTCCAGGCGTACGACGTCACGGACCTGCTGGTCCACGGTGACAACGCCGTCGGGGCGATCCTGTCCGACGGCTGGTTCCGCGGCCGGCACGGCTTCGCCCGCGAGGCGGACGGCTTCGGCTCCCGTACCGCTCTTCTCGCCCAACTGACGATCACGCACCACGACGGCACCACGACCGTCCTGGGCACCGGCCCCGCCTGGCGCAGCGCCCCGGGCGCCATCACCGCCGCCGACCTCATGGACGGCCAGACCACCGATCTGCGCCTCCACACCCCGCGCTGGGCGACGGCCGCGTTCGACGACCGCGACTGGGGGAAGGCACAGGTCGCCGTCGGCGGGCTCTACGACGACTTCACGCGCCTGACCGGTCCTCTCGCCCCGCCCGTCCGCCGGGTCGAGGAACTCACACCCGTCGCGGTGACCTCACTCGGGGCCGCCCGTCATGTGGTGGACCTGGGACAGAACATCAACGGCTGGGTACGGCTGACGAACCTCGGCCCCGCCGGGACCCGCCTCACCCTCGTCCACGGCGAAGCCCTCGACGCCCAAGGCGACGTGACCACCGACAACATCCGCGCGTTCGACTGGGCGACCCGTCGTCCTCTGCCCGCCGGGCAGATCGACACGGTCGTCTCGGCGGGCCGGCCCGGCGACGTGTTCGAGCCGCGCCACACCACCCACGGCTTCCGCTACGTCCGCGTGGAGGGCCACCCCGGGCCGCTCACCCCGGACGACGTCCGCGGCGTCGTCGTGCACACCGACCTGACCCGCACCGGCTGGTTCACCAGCAGCGACGAACGGCTCAACCGACTCCACGAAGCCGCCGTGTGGAGCCTGCGCGGCAACGTGTGCGACGTACCCACGGACTGCCCCCAGCGCGAGCGCGCCGCGTGGACAGGCGACTGGCAGGTCTTCGCGCCCACCGCCGCCTACCTCTACGACGTCGCAGGCTTCACCGCCAAGTGGCTGCGCGACCTGGCGGCCGGCCAGTGGGCCGACGGCACCGTCCCCAACTTCGTACCCGACCCCGCCGACGAGCGGGCCCGCCGCGCCTCCGCCGAAGGCGGCATGAACGGATCGGCGGGCTGGGGCGACGCCGCCGTCATCGTCCCCTGGGAGATGTGGCGCGCCTACGGCGACCTGGACCTCCTGCGCGTCCAGTACCCCTCCATGTGCGCCTGGGTCGACTTCGCCGCCCACCAGGCCCGCACCCGCCGCCACCCCGACCGGGCTGCCGCACGGCGCCGACCGGCCCCGCACGAGGAGCACTTGTGGGACACGGGTTTCCACTTCGGTGAATGGCTGGAGCCGGGTGTCGTCCCGGATCTCGATCCCACGCGCGACCACGGCGCCGTGGCCACCGCCTACCTGCACCGCTCGGCCGACCTGCTCGCCCGCGCCGCCGCCCTGCTCGGGCACCCGGCCGACGAGGCCCGCTACCGCCGCATCGCCGAGGGCGCCCGGCGCGCATGGCAGCGCGAGTACCTCGCCGACGACGGCACCATCACCCCCGACACCCAGGCCACCCTGGTCCGCGCGCTGGCCTTCGACCTGGTCCCGGCCCCGCTGCGGCCCCGCACCGCCGACCGGCTCGCCGCCCTGATCCGCGCCGCCGGCACCCACCTGTCCACCGGCTTCCTCAGCACCGGCCTGCTGCTTCCGGTCCTCGCCGAGGCCGGCCGGCTCGACCTCGCCTACGAACTGCTGCTCCAGGACACCGCGCCCTCCTGGCTGACCATGATCGACAGAGGGGCGACCACCATCTGGGAGGACTGGGAGGGAACCGACGGCGGGGGACGTCCCAAGATGTCCTACAACCACTACAGCAAGGGTTCCGTCGTCTCCTTCCTCCACCAGTACGTCGCGGGCATCCGCCTGCCCGTGACCCCCGCCGCGGGCGAAGCCGGATACCGGCGTTTCGTCATCGCCCCGCAGCCGGGCGGCGGACTCGGCTCCGCATCCGCTCGCCTCGAATCGCCCCACGGCCGCATCGCGAGCGAATGGCGGCTCCAGGGCGGGGAGTTCAGCCTCACGGTGCTGATCCCTCCGGGCACCGAGGCGGAGATCCGCCTCCCGGGAGCCGATCCCGTGACCGCAGGACCGGGCACACACACCTACACGATCGCCATGTTCCATGAGCACACCTGACGGATGCGTATGCGGTGGTGTGCGCGCCTCAGCCGCACGCTCCGGCACCGTGCTCAGGGCCTCAGGGCCTCAGGGCCTCAGGGCCTCAGGGTGCCTCGACGAGAGGCGGTTCCCCCCAGGGGGCGGCCAGCGCCTGCCGCAGCGCGCCGACGGCTGCGGTGCCGATGCGTTCGGCCAGCACGCCCTCGATCACGGCGAGCGCGGCCTGGGCCCGGTGATGGACGCGGCCGCCTTCACCGGTGGGGCGGATCAGACGGCTGCGGGCGGAGGCGGGGTCGGGGATCTGCTCCAACAGACCCATGCCGATCAGGCCGTGCACGGCCTGATGGACGGTCTGCCGGGTGACGCCCATCCGGCGGGCGAGCTCGGAGATCGTGGTGCCTTGTTCGTCCAGGGTGGCGAAGACAGCGGCCTGGGCGACGGTCACCGCCTGCTCGCCCGCGGCCTCCATGCTGGCCAGCAACGCGTCGTCGAACCACCGCTTGGCCTCGGTGAACAGCTGGGGCAGGTTCGGCGCGGGCGTGGTCATGGCTCCTCGGCAGGACGGGGTGTCGAGCATACCGACCATTCTCCGGCGGCCCTGGTCCGGCAAAACCTGCCGCATCGCAGGGCACCCGGAGCCAAATGTCAGGTAGCCTGACATTCATCGCCCCATCGTCACGCCGGCGTCTCGCCGTAGCCCCGTAGCCCCGTAGTCCCGTAGTCCCGTCGTCTCGTGATCCGTCGTCTCGTCGTCCTACCGGAGGTTTTCCATGACCATGGAGTTCGCCACCCGCTACCGGTCCCGCTCGCGCATTCCCGCCGAGCCGGGCAAGCCCTACTTCATCGAGAAGGGCATGGGTGACCGCGCCCACCTGTTCACCGACCTGGTCACCGTCTACGCCGGCGGCGAGCAGACCGAGAACACGTTCAACTTCTTCACCGTCGAGGGCCCCAGGGGCGACATCATCCCCGCCCACTCCCACGCCGACACCCACGAGATCTTCTACGTCACCGACGGCGCGGTCCGGCTCTTCGTCGAGGACCTCCAGGGTGAGCAGCAGGAGAAGCTCCTCACCGCGGGCGACTTCGGATTCGTACCCAAGAACTGCCCGCACGCCTACCGCATCGAGCGCCACCACAGCCGGATCGTCGGGGTCGCCGCCGGCCCGGGCAAGACCTTCGAGCGGTTCTTCGAAAGCCTCGGCACACCCACCGAGGAACTGGGCCTGCCGACGCAGCCGTACGTGCCCGAACCGCACAAGTTCGGCACGGTCCCGCTCCAGCACGACGTGCGCTTCCTGCCCGACCACCAGTGGCGCACCGGGAACTGACCGCGATGGCGTACGTCCAGACGCTGCTGGCCGGGACCCTGGCCGGCGCCCTGTACGCGGCACTGCGCGTCAAGGCCCCCGCTCCCCCGCCCGTCGCCCTGGCCGGCCTGCTCGGCATACTGATCGGGCAGACCGTCCTGGAGCGGCTGTGAGCAGCGCAGCCCGCGCTCGCATGGCCGCGTTCGGCCGACGCGTCGCCATCTCCTTCGTCGCGGGGCTGGCCATGGGCGCCCTCTACCGGATCTGCGGCCTGAGGGCACCGGCGCCGGCCCTGCTGGGCCTCACCGGCCTGCTGGGCATCGGCCTCGGCGAGCGTGCCGCCACGGCGCTGGGGGCGCGGATCACCCTGCACCGCGCCCCTCCGCCGCCACCCGGAGCTCCGCACGCGGCCGACCTGGAGAAGCCGTCCAGCTGCACCTGCGTGCCGTCCGCACCCCAGTGACCCACGCACATCCCGGTGCCCCACATACATCCCGGTGACCCACGCACATCCCGGTGACCCGCACACACCTCGCCGACTCACACACACCTCGCTGGCCCGCACACCTCCCGGTGACCCGCGCACCGGAATCGACCGGGCCGCCTCCTCCGACGCCCTTGGCACCGCCCTCGTCCCGTTCGGAAAGAACCTTCATGCCTCTGTCGCCCGAGCTCGCCGCCCTGCTCGCCTCACCCGCACCCGCCCAGCTGCCGCTGCCGCCCGCCGCGCACCCCGCCCCGGGCGCACGGCTGTTGCGGGGCGCCGTCTACGCCGCCCCCGACGGGATCCGCCCACTCGAACTCGATCTGTGGCTGCCCGACGAGCCGCACGGCCCGCTGCCGGTCATCGTCTACCTCCACGGCGGCGGCTGGCGTACGGGCACCCGCACGGACATGGGACCGCGCTTCCGCCCGTGGCACCCCAGCCCCTTCGCCCGCCTCGCACAGGCCGGATTCGCCGTCGCCAGCCTCGACTACCGGCTCACCGGCGAGGCCACCCACCCCGCCCAGCTCGAGGACGTCACCGCCGCCCTGGCCTGGCTCCACGCCCGCGCCGGCGAACTCGGCCTGGACATCGGTCGGGTTGTCACCTGGGGAGAATCCGCCGGAGCCCATCTCGCCGCGCTGCTGGCCCTCACCACCCCGGTGCTCGGCTGCGTCGCCTGGTACGGCCCCACCGACCTGACCACTCTGCCCGCCCAGTCCCGGCCCGGCACCTATGACGCCACGAGCCCCACGACACGCGAGGCGCTGCTGATCGGGGCACCTTTGGCCACGGCCCCCGACCGCGCCCGCGCGGCCAGCCCGGTCAGTCACGTCACCGCCGACGCCCCGCCCTTCCTCATCCTGCACGGCACCGAAGACGCCCTCATCCCGCTCGCCCAGAGCGAGCAACTCGCCGCCGCCCTACGCCAGGCAGGAGCCGACGTCGACTTCCGGCCCGTCCCAGGCGCCGACCACGCATGGGCCGGCCTGTCCGACGCGGACGTCGAACGGTGCTTCACGACGTCCCTCGACTTCGCCCGCGCCCTCACCGCACAACCGCCCACACGTGTGTGACGCGGACGACGGCACCGCGCCGGCACCTGTCCGAAGGCGCGGCAGCCCAGGTCTGAGCGCCCAACGGAAGCGGCGCGGCCGTACCGGTGGCAGGCCACCGGAGTACGACCGCGCCGCACAGCGCGACCCCTGTCAGGTCGGACGTGGTGTCAGCAGGTGTGACCATCGGCGAGGCCGACGTCGTCGGGATCCTGGGCCGGCCACGCGCGATTTCTGGCGGGCCGGTCGTTCACGGGGTGAGGCCGGCGGCCTGGAACGCGGCTTCGACTTCGTTGCGCTGGTTGAGCGCGCCGTAGTAGTTGGGGTGGATGAAGGTGCAGGCCTCACCCTTGGGGAGCAGCGCGGGTACGTGGTCGCGGGCCGGACACTGGTACTCGGCCGGGTCGGCGGGCTTGTCCACTCCGGGCGGCATGACCAGGTTCGAGAAGACGCCGTACATCCAGCGGTTCGAGCCGCTGGCGCACACGCCGTGGGCCTCGCTCGAGGTGTAGGTGTCGACGTACGTGGCCTGGTTCTCGCCCGCCGCGTCCGCGATCCTCTGGTTCAGCTGCTGCTGCACGGAGTCGAGGTACGGTGCGTCGTTGGTCAGCCGGATCGTGCCGAGCTGGTGGAAGTTGCCGTACGAGCAGCCGAACCGGGAGTGCGCGATGGCGGGGTACCCGAGCAGGAACACCTTCGCCTCAGGAGCCCTGGAGTGGATGTCCGCCAGAGTGGCCTGGAGGCCGTCCTCGACGATCCCCCAGAGCTCGTTGAGCCAGTGCTGCCCTGCCTCGGACTCGTAGTAGGTCTTGCAGTAGTTGACGGGCAGCGTCTGCTCGGCACCGATGGCCAGGCAGTTGTTCATGATGTCCCCGAAGCCGAGGTCGTTGCCGCCGATGCCGACCGTGACGATGTCGGTGCCGGCGTTGACCTTGTCGATCTGCGGCGGCTTGGTGACCCAGCCGCCATGGTCCTTGCCGTTGGCGGGCGGCCCGAAGAGCACTCCGGCCGGCTGGGGTCCCAGAACCCCGTGCGCGACCGTGGCTCCACCGCACGTCACGTCGGTCAGGTGCGTCCAGCCCGGGTGCGCCGCGTCGAGGTCCCGCTTCAGCATCGCCTCCCAGCTGTACCCGGAACGGCCGCACCCGTCGCTGTCAGCGGGGTCGTCCCACGGCGGGACCATCACATCCGCGCTGTAGGAGTCTCCCAGCGCCACCCAGTTCAGTGACTGTGCGGCCCGGCCGCGGTCGGCGCTCGCCGGGACCGCGGTGGCCGAACCGGCACTCACCGCACCGGCCACCAGCAGGGCCGTCGAGGCAAGGGCAACCAGTCGGCCCATGGACTTCGGACGCATCCGCGCCACCTCTCACTCGGTGTAGCCAGACGGCTACTCTCCGAAGGTAAGGTGGGCGTAAGGTCGATCGACGGGGTGCACCGGCCAAACCACCTGGGCGTATGGCTCTGAGGCTCCGGCCGCGGCGAGTGCGCCGGGTGGCCGCCCAATGGCGGTGCGGGCCTTCGTCCGCGGTTCGACTTGAGCAGTCGTCCGCGGTTCGGCCTGGGCGGTCACCGCAACACGCAGGGCCCGTCCGCGGTGTGCGGACGGGCCCTGACATCGAGCGCCGGGCAGGCCTTGCACCTGCATTTCCCCGCAGGAAGCGGGGCGTCTTTCCTTGGACCACCAACGCGGGACCAGCCGACCGGAGTCCGGCGACCAGCTCAAGATCGACTATAGCCCATGGGGGTGACCCGGCGCCGGCCGGAGGGCGACGGGGCGGCTGAGAACGGTGAGGTGCGGGTCCGTCGCGGGCCGGGGGGGACGCTGCCTGGTGTAATCACACCTGACTGTTGATCATTTCTTAGTGTCGTCGGGATACCTTTCGGCTGATCAAGATCCTTGTCAGTTGAGGGACGGACACAGTGAAGCAGCACAGGGGCTCGGGCAGGCTGTACCGGTCGGTGACAGGGGCGGTCGCGGTGGCCCTGATGGTCGGCGGTTGCGGCGCCGACGGCGGAACCGGTCATGCCGCCCGCACCTCCCGGCCCGCCGCACCGGACGGCGCCGGCAGCACCGCGCCCGCCGTTTCCGACTCCGTGGCCGCCTGGCGCAAGTGGGGCCTGCGTCCGCTGCCCGCCACCCCACGGCCACCGGCCGACAAGCCGGTGCGGCTTTCGGCGACCGGAACCGTTCCGGTCCTCACACACGTTCCGACCGCACAGAAGGTCGTCTTCATCACCGTGGACGACGGGCAGGAGAAGGACCCCAGGTTCATCCAGATGCTGCGGGCCCTGAAGGTCCCGATCACGATGTTCCTGATGAACGACGCCATCAAATCGGACTACACGTACTTCAAACCGCTACAGGCACTGGGCAACCACATCCAGAACCACACCCTGCACCACCCCGTGATGAGCACCCTCTCCCTGGCCCGCCAGAAGGAAGAAGTGTGCGGCGACCAGAAGATCCTCACCAGGGAGTACGGCACCGCGCCGCTGCTCTTCCGGCCGCCCTACGGCGCCTACGACACCGACACCAGGATCGCGGTCGGGGAGTGCGGGCCCCGCGCGATCGTGTGGTGGCGGGAGTCCATGCAGATCCGCGGCATGCAGTACCAGTCGGCGGACAGGAAGCTGCACCCCGGAGACATCATCCTGGCCCACTTCCGCGGGCCGTCCGAGCTCAAGGGCACCACGATGACGCACATGTTCGCCAACCTGCTCCGGCGCATCCGCGAACAGGGCTTCGCCGTAGCCCGTCTGGAGGACTACATCCAGCCGCCGACCGGATGAACCGGCGGCCGGCCCGGTTGTCCCGGTCGCCCCCAGCACGCGCTGTCAGACGCGGTCGGCGTCTGCGTCGGGCGGTGCCGACGGCAGGGTGATCCGGAAGGCGGCGCCGCCTTCCGGTGCGTCGGTGACGGTGAGGTCCCCGCCGTGGCTGCGTACGACGTCCCGTGCGATGGCCAGCCCGAGCCCGGCCCCGCCGTCGTCGCGACCGCGCGCCTCGTCGAGGCGGACGAAACGCTCGAAGACGCGGGCGCGGTCGTCGGGTGCGATGCCGTGACCGTCGTCGGCGACGGTGAGCACGACCTCGTCGCCCGATCGGGCCAGGGTCACGGTGATCGCGGTGGCGGTGTGCCGCTGGGCGTTGTCCAGGAGGTTCCCGAAGACGCGGACCAACTGGCTGCGGCTGCCCCGGACCTGTGGCAGGTTCTCGTCGGCCCGTACGTCGGGGGCCACCGGGTCCGACGGGGCACGGCGGGCGACCTCCTCCCGTACCAGCGCCGTCAGATCGAGGCGGGCGTGGCCGGGCTGTTCGCCCGCGTCGAGCCGGGCGAGCAGCAGCAGGTCCGCGGCCAGGTGCTGGAGGCGTACGACGTCATGGTGCAGGTCGCCGGTGTCCAGGAGACCGGGATGCAGGTCGGCGACCTCTATCTGGGTGCGCAACGAGGCGATGGGGCTGCGGAGTTCGTGGGAAGCGTCGGCGACGAACCGGTGCTGGCGCTCGACGGACTCCTCCAGCGCGGCCAGCGTCTGGTTGGTGGTACGGGCGAGGCGGGCTATCTCGTCGCGGGAACCGGGCACCGGGACCCGCCGCGTCAGGTCACCGCTGCCGGTGATCGCGGCCATCTCGGCCCGGATGCCCTCGACCGGGCGCAGCGCTCGCCGGACGACCAGCCAGGTCACGCCGGCCACGACCAGGATCAGGAACGGCAGGGCGGCGAGCATCGCGCGGGAGACCTGGTCGAGAGTGGCCTTTTCGTCCGCGAGGGAGGTACCCGCGTAAACGGTGTAGGTGCGTCCGTCGTACGTCGTTCCCTGGACGGCGGCGAAGCCGTAGTCGCGGGTTCGGTCGCCGAACCGCACGGCCAGCGTCTCGCGGTCCACATCGGTGCTCACCTTGCCGCGGGCCGGGGTGCTGCCGTAGGTGTCGTCGACGTCGGCCTTCCCGCCGCCCCCGTCGCTGCCATGACCGCTGCGATGACCGCTGCCCCGGCCGCTCCCTCCGCCGCTCCCCCGCCCACCGCCGTGGTCGTCCCCGCTGTCGTCGTCATCGGCTGACGTGCCGGAGGCGGTGGGGGTACCGGGGTCGGTGGAGGCGGCGCTCGGTGTGCCGGTCGGGGCGGGGGCGGAGGCGGAGGCGGAGGCGGAGGCG
>NZ_LBMU02000054.1 GCF_001005085.2 Streptomyces humi | reverse complement strand
TCCCCCACCGAACTGGCCCCCCGGGCCCCCCGTCCCACACCCACGACCACGACCACGACCGCGACCACGGCCACGGCCACGGCCACGGCCACGACCGCGGCCGCGGCCGCCGACGGTGAGTCCGCCCCGCTGGGGCCACTCGTACCGGACCACGAAAGCGTCACGGACGGCGCGGGTGGGCACACCATGCCCGAAGGCGGAGCCGAGGCCACGGTCACCCACGAGGCCACGGTCACCCACGAGGTCACGTTCGGCGCCGAGGACGCCCCCGCCCGGACCGCGCGCCTGGACACCCTCGCCGCCGGCCTCGCGCGGCGCACCGCACACGACCCCGTCCTGCCCACCGTCCGGATCAGCGGCCACGCCACCGTGTCCGTGTCCGGCCGGCCCCACTTCGGCCGCTCCCTCCAGCTCGGCGCCGAACACGCCGAACAGGTCCGCGAGTTCCTCGTCCGGCGGCTGGACGCCCAGCTGCGCGACCTCGGCTCCCCCCTCACCTCCGACGCGTT
Organism: Streptomyces humi; assembly: GCF_001005085.2. Lineage (GTDB taxonomy): Bacteria > Actinomycetota > Actinomycetes > Streptomycetales > Streptomycetaceae > Streptomyces > Streptomyces humi. Next base: position 41,252 of record NZ_LBMU02000054.1, on the reverse strand, counting down.
CACGATCACGACCGAGTCCCACGGCCCGGACCCCGCACCGAACGGCCCGGAATCCCCCGGCCGGGCGGTCGTCACCGTCACCCGCCCCGGCCCCCCGCCGCCCGTGCGTCCCGACCAGTGGCGCCCCCGGCGCGACCGGGCGGCCTGGGCCGTGCTCCGCACCGAGCGGTACGACCCCGCCCGCGACCCGGCGTCCGGCCGTCCCGCACCCGGACTGCTCGCCGGCCGGGACGTCGTGGTCCGCGCGGCGGTCACCCGGATCCAGGCGGACGACGGACGCTGGGTACGCAACCTCTCCCTGCACCTGCCCGTCCGCTTCGGCGACGGCTTCGGCCACGCCGACCTCGGCCCGTACCGCGACCGGCTCCAGTCGCTGCTCGACACGCACGTCAACAACGGCCGTCGGCTGCCCGGTTCGGGCGACCAGCTGCACGTCGACGTGGAGCTGACGCACCGCCCGGACCACCCGGAGGCCGTCGAGATCAGCCGCGGCGAGCGACCCGGCCGCGCCTGGGACCAGTTCTCCTTCCCGCTGGACGGCCACGCGGACGGCCACGAGGACGTCCGGGACGACGCGCGGGCCCTGCACGAACTGCTGCACTACGCGGGGCTGCCGGACCGCTACCAGGACCCCACGACGCTCTTCCGCCGCCTGGCACGGCAGACCGACCGGGCCGGTCTCATGGCGGACATCGACACCATCGACGTACCCGACACGTATCTGCGGGCCATCGCCGAGGTCACCGACTCGGGCCCGGTCCTGCGCGACCTCCCGTACACCGGGGACGGGGAGCCGGCCGTGCCCGCGCCGGGGCTGACCCGGGCCGCCGCCCACGAGTCCCTCCTCGCGACGGACCCGCGCCCGACAGCGGACCAGGTCCCGTCCGCGGCCTCGCACCCGACAGCGGACCAGGCCCCGTCCGCGGCCTCGCACCCGGCACCGGACCAGTCCCCGTCCGCGGCCTCGCACTCGCACCCGGCGCCCCCGGCCAGGCCGCCCGCCGCCGCGCCGTTCGCCGGCCGTTCCGCCGCCCAGGTCGCGGAGCTGGTCCGCGACGTACGGCACGAGGACACCGCGATGGACGGCGGCGGACGCAACTGGCGCGGCCCCGGCCGGCCCCGTTTCGACCACGGCCGGTACCACGTGCACCGTGCGGACGGGGGCCGGGAGCAGCACGAGATGCCCTGGGCCGACGACGCCTATGTCGTCCTGGCGCGGGCCGCGCGGGGCCACATCACCCTGGAGACCCCGAACCGCAAGGTCCGGCTGACCGACCCCGAGGACTTCGCCGCGCTGCTGGCGGACGACCCGGTCAGGCCGCGGGACGCCGACATCGTCCTGGCCGTGCGCGGTTTCGCGGACGCCCCCGCCGGGCTCCCGGAGGCGGTGTTCCGGGCCACCGGGAACCGGGTGTGGACGCCGTCGGACGGCGCCCTGGAGCTGTCGTCCGTCCGGACGCACGGAACGACGGTCGAGCGGATCCAGCTGTCCGGTCCCGACCCGCACTGGGCCGCGACCACGGCGGCGGGCCGCGACGAGTTCGCCCACCTGCGGCCAGAGCCCCTGGTCACCGACGCGTACACGGTCCGGGCCGCCGACGCCGACGCGGTGCTCTTCCACCGGCTGCCCGCGACCCGGATCACGGCCGTGCACTCCGCCCGGTCCGGCCCGGACGCGCCCGCGCTGCTCCTGCCCACCCAGGAGCTGGGCGTGGTGCGGGCGGGGGACCACCCGCCGGTCCGCATGTCACGGGACCGCACCCTGGCCATCGACGCCGAGGGCCTGAGCCAGCACGCGTACGCCACCGAGCGGGCCGTGGCCGAGGCCAACGCGAAACTGGCGGCCGCCGGCAGCAAGGTACGGCTGGACGCCGATCCCGCCGTCTCCCTCACCCTGCCCCGGCCCGACGGGCAGGCCGGGCCACCGCTCCTGCGGGTCACCCCGCGGTTCCTGACCCGTTCGGGCCGCTCCGAGGAGGAGGCCTGCCGGGACTTCGCGCAGATGGTGTCCGGCGAGGTCAGGGCCTCGGACGTGGTGTTCCGGGCGCAGCGGCGGGTGGCGACCGGCCGGATCAGCGCCCTGGACACGGCGGAGGTCACCGGCACCCACCAGCTCGCCGAGTCCCTCGCCCGGGTCGCCGACGGCGGGACCGACCCGGCGGCCACCGGTCCGGCGTGGGCCGCCGCCCAGCTCGCCCGGGACACCCGGGCCGTCGGCGGCCAGGGCGGTTCGCCGACGCCCGGCCGGGAGTACGGCAGCGCGCTGAGCTACGAGCGGGCGGACGATCCGCGCCGGCACGCGCTGTCCCGGGCCGCCCGGGAGACCGGGTTCAACGAGGGGGCCTGGGCCGAGGTGGGCGAGGGCTACCTGGTCCAGTCGATCAACGCGGCGGACGCGTCCGGCAGGCCGACCCTGGAGTTCAACTACGCCAAGCCGGGCGCGAGCAACGGCTCGCACTTCGGCTACCACTTCGCGTCGGTCGTGCTGGCCAGCGAGGACGGCCGGTCCCAGCTCACCCTGGAGAACCACGCCCGGGTCGGCAGGACCCGCGCGGAGATGAACCGGGGGGTCGCCGCGAACCTCCGCGGCTCCGCCGCCGACCTGCGCGAACTGGCCGCGTCGCTGCACGAGCGTACGAGGTACGCGGAACGGGTGGGCGCGCCCGCCGAGCGCCAGAAGACCCTCAGGTCCTGGGCCCGGGTGGCCGACCTGCTGGTCACGGCCAGGGAGGCCCGCGACCGGCGGGCACCCGAGGCGGAACAGGAGCGCGCCCTGCGGCAGGCCGCCGCGGCGATGCAGGGCACCGCCCCGATGATCGACGGCAAGGCCCAGTGGTACTTCCGTTCGTACGGCAAGCGGCCCGGCGAGACCATGCACGAGTCCCACGCGGAGCTGCTGTCCGACCACGTCTCGGCCGAGGCGAACCCCCTGACCCTGGTCGTCCTGCACGGGCACGCCCAGTCCGCGCCCGAGCACCGCTTCATCCCGTTCGACGAGTCGGGCGGCATGGCGGACTCCGCGGGCTCCAAACTGGACTTCCTGGCCGAACACCTGGCCCGCACCGGCCTCTGGAACCAGGCCCACGGTCTCCCCCTGCCCACCGTGCAGCTGACCGCCTACGACAACGCCCCCGGGCCCCGTCCGGACCTGGGGAACACCACCGCCATGGCCACCCGGGTCCGCGCCGAACTGCGCGCCCGGCTGGCCGCCCTCCTGCACGCCCGTGGCTCGGCCACCGACCCCGAGGCCTTCACCATCTCCCTCACCACGGGTCTCGACACCGGCGACGGCCGCCCCCGCACCCGCCAGGTCACCTTCGAGGTGAACCACTGGCGCGCCCACCACGGTCCCATCACCTGACCGGAGCCCCGCGTCACTTCCCGCCGAGAGCCGTCCGTGACGTCCGTGACGTCCGTGACGTCCGTGGGAACGAGCCCCTCACCAGAGTGTCACCGGGGACCGCCCAGCAGTCCGGCCCGCCGCCCTGGCGCGGCCAGACCTCGGGACCGCCGCCGTACCACTCGATGAGGCCCGACTCCGCCACGTCCAGTTCGTCGCCGCGCACGAGCCCGGCGTCCCGCAGGAGCAGCGTCAACTCGCGCAGCGAGTACGCCGTGCCCAGGAACCGGCCGTCGAGACAGACCCGGCGGCCCCCTGACCCACCGGGCGCGGCCACGGACGCGGAACGCTGCACCATGGACTCAGCTTCTCGCCGTCGGGGCCGGTCCGCATTCCCGGGCGACCGCTCCCCCGGTCGCGCCCGGTCACGACGTGGCGTCCGTCAGATCCGCCCGCACCTTGAGGACCTTGTCGGAGCCGGTGAGTTCCAGCAGGCGCCGCAGCTGCGCGGGCGGCGCGACCACCCGCAGGTCGGTCGCCAGGTGGACGCTGATCAGCAGGTTCAGGAACGTCGAATCCGCGAAGCCGACGCCGGCGGCGTCCACCACCACCCTGGGGAACTTCTCGGCAGCCGACAGCAGGGCGTCCGCGAGCGGTGTGATCGAGGCCGGGTCGTAGTCGCCGTGCGCCACGAAGACCGGGACGCCGCGGAACTCGTACTGCACCACCTCGGGCGGCCCCGAACCTGCCGGGCCGCCCCGGACGGAGCCGTCGTCGTCACTCCCGGCCGAGTGCCTCATACCCCCAGTATCCCGCGCCGTCCCAGGACGGCGACCGGCATGGCGACCGGCGTCCTGGGAACTCCGCAACCATGGGTCACAACCACGACGAAGCACCGGTCCTGGACGCCCTCGCCCGCTACCACGACGCCGACGAGCTGGGATTCTCCCCGCCGGGGCACAAACAGGCCCGTGGCGCGGACCCACGTGCGCGGGCGGTTCTCGGCGACGCCGTGTACCTGGGTGACGTACTGGCCAGCGGAGGGCTCGACGACCGGCTGTCCCGGGGCGAGGTGCTGGAGCGGGCCGAGGAGCTGATGGCCGACGCCGTGCGGGCGGACCACACGTTCTTCTCCACCTGCGGCAGTTCGCTGTCCGTCAAGGCGGCCATGCTCACGGTGACCTGTCACGGCCGGGGCCTGATCGTCGGCCGGGACGCCCACAAGTCCGTGATCGCCGGACTCATCCTGTCCGGTGTCGAACCGGTCTGGGTCGAACCCGAGTGGGACCCGGAACGCCGTCTCGCGCACCCCCCGTCGGCCGCCGCCTACGAGAAGGCGTTCACCGAGCACCCCGAGGCGGACGGCGCCCTCGTCACCAGCCCCACCCCGTACGGCACCGCCGCCGACCTGCGCGGCATCGCGGAGGTCTGCCACCGCCGGGGCAAACCCCTGATCGTCGACGAGGCGTGGGGCGCCCATCTGCCCTTCCACGACGCACTGCCCTCCTGGGCGATGGACGCGGGCGCCGACGTCTGCGTGACCAGCATCCACAAGATGGGCAGCGGCCTGGAACAGGGCTCGGTGTTCCACCTCCAGGGCGATCTGCTCGACCCCGCCGAACTCGCCTCCCGCGCCGACCTGTTGGGCACCACCAGCCCCAATGTCCTGCTGTACGCGGGGATCGACGGCTGGCGCCGGCAGATGGTCCAGCACGGCCACCGCCTCATCGACGACGCGCTACGGCTCGCGGACCGCACCCGCGCCGACATCGAGAAGATCGACGGCTTCCACGTGAACGACGCCGACGACTTCTGCGGACCCGGCCGCGCCGCCGCCTTCGATCCCCTGCCGGTCGTCATGGACATCGAGTCCCTGGGTACCACGGGCTACCGGGCCGCCGACTGGCTGCGCGAGCACCACCGGCTCGACATGCACCTCTTCGACCACCGGCGGATCAGCGCCCAGCTCACCCACGCCGACGACGAGCAGACCGCCGACCGGCTGCTCACCGCCCTGCGCGACCTCGCCGACCACGCCGACGCGTTGCGGAGCGCGCCGCGCGTCGACGTGCCCGCCCCGGCCGAGCTGCGGATGACCCAGGCCCGCCTGCCCCGCGACGCCTACTTCGAGCCGCACGAGGACGTGCCCGCGCACCACGCGGCGGGGCGGGTGGCCGGCGAGATGATCACGCCGTACCCGCCCGGCATTCCCGCCGTGCTCCCCGGCGAGCGTCTCACCGAGCCGGTCCTGCGCTACCTGACCACCGGAGTCGCGGCAGGCATGAACCTCCCCGACGCGGCCGACCCCCGGCTGAAGACCGTCCGGGTGCTGGCGGAGTGACGCGGCCGCCCGTCGCCGCCGTCGGCGGGGTGCGGTGAGTCCACCCACCCACGACGGTCCGTCCGCCCCCGGCGGGGTCCACCCGCCCGCGAGGAATCCGCCCGGCCCTCCGACGGGCCAGGTCGGCTCGTCCACGGCACCGTCCCGGCCAACCGGTGAGGAAGGGGTTCATGAGTTTCGTCGGCTTCGCCCTCGGCGAGCTGCGCACGGTCGGCCGCTCGGTCCGCAGGTCGGTCACCGAGCGGGGACCGGAGCGGGAGACCGCCGTGCAGTCGCTGAAGGCGGCGGCCGCCGCGGTCCTCGCCTGGGCGCTGGCCGGCTGGTGGTGGCACGCCCCGTTCGCCCTCCTCGCGCCGTGGACCGCTCTATTCCTCGTCCAGGACACCGTGTACCGCTCCCTGGTCGCCGCCCTTCAGCAGTTCACGGTGGTGGTGCTGGGCACGCTGCTGGCCGCCCTCGCGGGTGTCGTGACCGGCGACACCCTGGCCGCGCTCGCGCTCGCCCTCCCCGCCACCGTCCTCCTGGGCACGTACGCGCGCTTCGGCGCCCAGGGTCTCTACGCCCCCACCGCCGCCCTGTTCGTCATCGCCTACGGCTCCTACGGGCCCATGGACATCGCGCACCGGCTGCTGGAGACCGCCCTCGGGGCGGCCGTCGGCCTGTGCGTCAACGCTCTGGTGCTGCCCCCGGTCCACGACCGCCGGGTCCGGCGGCTGCGCCGCCAGCTGTCCGCCGAGAGCGCCCGGCTCCTCACCGACGCCGCGGACCGCCTGGGGACGCGCGAGGCGGCGGACGCACCGGACGACTGGGACGACCGGGCCCGCTGGCTCGGCGACGTCCTCACCGACCTCCGGACGGCCCGCCGCTGGTCCGACGAGAGCCTCCGGCTCAACCCCCTCCGGCGGCTGCGGCACCACACGGATCCGGAGCGGACGGCGCCGCCGCGGCCCGCCGTCCCGGACACCGCCTGGTACGACCTCACCGACCGGCTGCTCGCCCTGATGCGCGCCCTCATGGACATCGAGACCCGCCCCGACGCCCTGCCGCCGGACGCCCTGGACCCGCTGCTGGCCTTCCTGCGGGGCGCCGCCCTCGCGGTGAGCGGCCCAGACGACCCCCGAACGTCCCGTGCCGGGCCCGACCCGTCGGACGGCCTCGACCGCGCCCGCCGGGCCCACCGGGAACTCCTCGGGAACCTCGCCTCCCCCGGTGCTCTCGACACCGAACAGGCAGCACTCCGAGCCGCCTCAGGACACGTCCTCACGGCATTGGAACGGGCCCGCCCGGACGCCGCCGAACCCTCCGCCCACCCCGACTGACCGGCGTCTCCGCCCACCCCGACCGACCGGCGTCTCCTCCCACCCCGGCCGGCCGGCGTCTCCTCCCACCCCGCCCGGCCGGCGTCCACCGGCTCCCGCGAACCGCGCGCGGCGGTCCGGCGGTCCGGGCGCGCGCCGCCGCTCAGTCGGCGCCGCCGGCGTCCGGGGCATCCGGCGGTTCCAGGCGGATGAGGAGCAGTGCCACGTCGTCGGCCGGTTCGCCCGCGTGGTCGAGGAGCCGGTCGGCCATCCGGTCGAGGTCCGTGGGGTCCGTACGGGCGACGAGCCGGGCGAGGGCGGCGACCGCGTCGTCCGGATCGAGGCCGGGGCGCTCGACGAGCCCGTCCGTGTAGAGGACGAGGACCGACCCGGCCGGCAGCCGGTGCTGGACGGCCGGGTAGTCGGCCTGCCGCTCGATGCCCAGCAGGAGGCCCGCGGGGACACGGAGGACGTCGGTACGGCCGTCCGGGTGCCGGAGCACGGCGGGCGGGTGGCCGGCGCTGGCCAGGCAGATCTGCCGGCGGGCGAGGTCCAGGTGGGCGTACAGGCAGCTGGCGAACCGGTCGGGGTCGAGGCCGCCGAGCAGCCGGTTGGTGGTGCCCAGTACCTCGCCGGGAGCGGCGCCGGTGGCCGCGTGACCGTGCACGGCGGTCCTGACCTGACCCATCAGTGCCGCCGCGTCGATGTCGTGCCCCTGGACGTCGCCGATCACGGCGGCGGCCCGGTCGTCGTCCAGCCGGATCAGGTCGTAGAAGTCGCCGCCCACCTCGAGTCCGTGGCCGGCCGGTCGGTAGCGGGCCGCCGCGCTCAGCCCCGGGACGGACGGCAGGCGCTGGGGCAGCAGGGCGCCCTGGAGCCGGTGGGCCACGGCGTACTGGGTGTCGTAGAGACGACCGCGTTCGAGGGCCTGCCCCACCAGCCCCACGAGCGCGGTGAGCGCGGCCCGTTCGGCGGGCGGGAAGTGCTGGGGCCGGTCGTAGGCGAGGACCAGGGAACCGATGGCGCGGCCGGAGGCGACGAGGGGCAGGAACGCCCAGGACGACTTGCCGTCCAGGTGGACGGCGTGCGGGTAGGTCTCCCGGAGCTCCTCGAAGCTGGTGAAGAACTGCGCGGCGCCCGTCTCCAGCACCCGCACGGCGGGCGTGTCCTCGGTGAGCGGCAGGTCGTCGAAGTAGTCCATCAGGTCCGCCTCGTAGCCGCGGTGGCCCAGGATCAGCAGGCGGCCGTCGCGCTGCGCCATGAGGGCCATCGCCGTGGCGCCGAGCGCGGGCATCAGCTGGTCGGCGGCCTGGTTCACGACGTCCTGCGCGCCGACGGCCTCGGTGAGGGTCCCGGCCAGGTGCATCAGGTGGTACAGGAGGCTCGCCCGGCCGGGCCCGGCGGTGGCGTCGGCCGGGTCGGCCGCCGGGTGGGGCGGCTCGGGCAGCGGGTCGGCGCCGAGACCGGCCCGGATGATCCGGACGCTGATCCCGCACGGGTCGGGGTAGAGCTCGAAGACGAGCAGGGTGCCCGGTGGCCGGACCGCCGTGAAGGAGGTGGGCCGTTCGCTCATCACGGCGCGGCGGTAGCGGTCCTCCACCTCGGGTACGTCCATCCACGGCAGCGCCTCCCAGGGCGGGGCCCCGAGCAGGTCGGCCGGGTCCGCCCCGAGGATCCGGGCCGCCTCGGGTGTGACGAACGTGAACCGGCCGGTACCGTCCAGGGCGCAGGCCCCACCGGGCAGCCGGTCGATGAACGCGGCCAGTTCGCCGGCGTCGGCGGGCGGCGTCCGGGTCCGCGAGGGGTGCGGCAGGATGCGCGGCTGGGAGACGGGCCGGACGCGCTGCTCGGGCGCCCGCGCGAGCAGTTCGCCGAGGCGACGGCAGCCCGCCTCGACGGCGGTGCGTTCGCCGGCGCCGAGCCGCGGCGGGTGGGCCCCCGGCCACAGCAGCACCAGGCCGCCGACGGGTGCGTCCCGCGCGAGCAGGGGCGCGGCGGCCAGCGCGAAGTCGTACGGCAGGACGAGGGCCGTACGCGGGTAGCGGCGCGCCATCTCCTCCATGTCCCCGACCCACACCAGCCGCCGGTCGCGCACCGCGTCCGCCACCGCCACCCGGTCGGTCAGGCCGACCCTGGTCCACGGCACCGCCATCTCACGCGGCGCACCCGTGAGCGTGGTCAGCCAGAGCGCGTCCGCGCCGGGCGGCAGGACGTAGAGCAGCCCTCTGGAGGCCGCGCTCTCCTGGACCACTTGCAGGAGGGCCGCGTCCAGCGAGTCGGTGGCGCCGCTGTGCTGCGCCGCGCGTCGGCTCACGCCGCCTCCCAGGAATCACCCGCCCGCTCGGGCGGGGCACCCGTCCACGCGTCAGTTCCGTTCCGTACCGCATATCGGGTTCCCCGGACAGAACGACCCACCCTTCCCGGGAAACCACGCCCCGCGAGCCCGGGAAACCACGCCCCGCGGGCCGGGGAGCGGACGGCACCGGACGCCGTGGGCGCCCGTCGGCGCGCGCGGTGGGTCAGGAGCCGTGGAGGGTGCGGTGCGGTGAGTGGCCGTAGCAGCCGCGGTAGAGGGCGGCGAAGCGACCGGGATGGTGGAAGCCCCAGCGGGCCGCGATCTCCGTGACCGTGGCGCCCTGGCCGGGGTCGGCGTCGAGCAGCGCCTGGTGGACGTGGGAGAGCCGCACCCTGCGCAGGTGGGCGAGCGGCGTGGTGTCGAGGTGCCGGCGGAAGGCGTACTGAAGCGCCCGGACGGTCACATGGGCCGCGGCGGCGATCTCGGCGACGGTGACGGGCTGGTCGGCGTGGTCGTCGATGTGGGCGAGGGCCCGGCGCAGCGCGGCCGGGTGGGCGTCCCTGCGGTCGGCGGCGGTCGGCTCGGTCAGCGCGGTGTTCGGGAAGGCGGCCAGGACGCTCGCGGCGAGGTGCTGGGCGGCCGTGGCGGCGACCAGCGGCTGGTCGGCGACGGCGGGCACAGCCAGCACATGGTCGCGCAGGTAGATGATCGTCTGCCGCAGCTGGTCCGCCGCCGCCGGCGAATGCGGCCGGTGCCCGGTCAGCCGGACCGTCCCGGCCCCGGACGCGTCCGCGGCGACCTGCGTCAGCAGCGCGGGGTCCAGCATGGTGATGTTGTAGCGGGCACTACAGATCCGTCCCGCGTACGGCAGCTCGGGAGGCGCGAAGGACACCACGTCACCGGGGCCGAAGGAGTCCCGCACCCCCTGGAACGCGTGGTCCTCGATGGTGCCCTCGTGAACGACGCACAGACAGATCCGGCCCAGCGGCGTGACCGAGTAGCTCATGTCGAAGTCCAGGTCGAGTTCGTCGACGCTGACCGAATCGATGGCACTGCGTTCGATCCGGGCCCGGCTGGTCCCGCTGCTGCCGTTGCCGATGCGCATCCTGGCGTAGGCGCGGCTGAGGAACTCCTCGGTACGCCCCAGGTCGTCGCTGTCGAAAGTGAGCGTCTGCACGCGGTCCCCACCTCTGGCCACGGTTCGTCCAACCCTCGCAGAGTACGACGCGTGCCCCACCGGGCACCCGTGTTCCGGCCAGTCCTGCGGCCTTTCGTTTTTCGGACAACCGCTCGTCAAGCCGTTCGCTGTGCGGCTGGTGGGCGCCGCTCGCGACGACGGAGGGTGGATCGGAACATCTGGGTTCCGGATCGCGCGGACCACCGCTCGTGGGCATGGGAGAGGCGGAGCGGCCGTACATGACGGACCAGCAGAACCTGCTCGACAAGATCGCGGCACTCCAGCGGGAAGTCGACCAGCTCCGCCATGCGCTGGTCTCGCACGCCGTCGTCGACCAGGCCATCGGGGTGCTCCGGGCGGTGCACGGCCTGGGCGGCCAGGAGAGCTGGGACGTGCTCCAGCACGTCTCGCAGAACCTCAACGTCAAGCTGCGGGAGGTGGCGGCGGACGTCCTGCGGTGGGCCGACTCCGGGCGGCTGCCGGACCGGACGGGGCCGGCCCTGCGGGAGGCGGTGGCCGCCGCGGGCCCGACCTCGTCGAGGCCCGCCCTCACGCCCTGGCGGCACACGTCCGAGGAGCCGGAAGCCCGGCCCCCGGAGCCCGGTACGAGCCGCGTCGCCACCGACGCACAGCCCCGCTGAGCGGCGACTTCCCGGTTTGCACGTGGGCAGGGACGCGGAGACGAGGTTGCCTCGGCCGGGGCGAAGGACGAGGTGAACGGGGTGGACTGGAGCCGTTTCGCGCACCAGATGGCGACCATGGCACGTGACCTGCTGGCGCAGGAGACCATGGAGGCCACGCTGGAGCGGATCACCGCGTCGGCGACCGAACTGGTGGACGGCTGCGACGCGGCCGTCCACCGACGAGGAGGACCTCGGCGCGCTGAACCTCTACTCCCGCAGGCCCGGCGCGTGTCGTGAACGCCCCGCGCCCGTGACCCGCGCGCCCTGGCCCGTCCGGCAGGGGGGCGGCGCCCGGCCCTTTTCCGGTTTTCCGGCAGGGGGGCGGCACCCGACCTCCCCAGGTGAAGCACCGCTCCCCCACCAGCCCGCCCCGATTACCCCAGAACCCCCGCCTCACACCTCCAACCCCACAAACAGCAGAAACCCCAGGTCAGAAAAGTGACCCGGGGTTTCGATCAGAGCCGCTTTCGGGATTCGAACCCGAGACCTACGCATTACGAGTGCGTTGCTCTGGCCATCTGAGCTAAAGCGGCGCGTCGCCCGCACTATGGTGCGATCAGCGACGTCGGTAAGTCTACACAGTTTCCGGGGGTGCTCCGAACACACCCCGGAGCGGGGGCTCCGGGGCCTGCCGCAGGGGCTATGAGCAGCGTTTTCCCTCCGCCGGCGGAGTGCCTTTGAGGAGATAGGTGTCGATCGCCGAGTCGATGCAGGAGCTGCCCCGGCCGTAGGCGGTGTGCCCGTCGCCGACGTAGGTGAGGAGGCGGGCCGAGCTGAGCTGGCCGGCCAGGGACTGCGCCCAGCGGTAGGGGGTCGCCGGGTCACGGGTGGTGCCGACCACGACGATCGGGGCGGCGCCCTTCGCCTCGATGCGGTGCGGCTGCCCCGTCGCCCGCACCGGCCAGTACGCGCAGTTCAGCGAGGCCCACGCCAGGTTCGGGCCGAACACCGGGGACGCCTTCTCGAACTCGGGCAGGGCCTTCTCGACCTGCGCGGGGTCGGTGAAGGCGGCGGGCAGGTCCAGGCAGTTCACCGCCGCGTTGGCGGACATCAGGTTCGAGTAGCGGCCGTCGGAGTCCCGCTCGTAGTAGCTGTCGGAGAGGGCGAGCAGGCCCGCGCCGTCGTTCTCCTTCATCGCCGCGTGCAGCGCGTCACGCAGCTGCTCCCACTCCGCCTGGTCGTACATCGCCGCGATGACACCGGTCGTGGCCAGGGACTCGGTGAGCTTGCGGCCGTCCGGGTCGCCGGTCGGGACGGGATGCGCGTCGAGCTTCTGGAAGAACGTCCTCATGTTGTCGGCGATCTGGTCCGGCGTGCTGCCCTTGGCGCCGAGCGGACAGTCGGTGCGCTTGGCGCAGTCCTTCGCGAAGGACTGGAACGCCGTCTCGAACCCGGCCGTCTGCTCCAGGTTCAGCCGGCGTGCGGACAGCGACGGGTCCATCGCGCCGTCCAGCACCATCCGCCCCACCCGCTCCGGGAACAGCCCCGCGTAGGTCGCGCCGAGGAACGTGCCGTACGACGCCCCCACGTAGTTCAGCTTCGGGTCGCCCAGCACCCCCCGCAGGATGTCCATGTCCCGCGCCGAGTCGACGGTGGAGACGTGCCGCAGCAGCTGCGCTGAATGCGTTCCGCAGGCCTCCGCGAACTTCTTGTACGCGTCGACCAGCTGGTTGGTCTCCCGCTGGTCGTCGGGGGTCATGTCGGTCTCGGTGAACGCGTCCATCTGCCGGCCGTTCAGGCATTCGACGGGCTCGCTGCGGGCGACTCCGCGCGGGTCCACCGCGACCATGTCGTAGCGCGCCCGCACCTCGGCGGGGTAGCCGATGCCGGCGTACTGCTGGAGGTAGTCCACCGCCGAACCGCCCGGCCCGCCGGGGTTGACCAGCAGCGAACCGAGCGGCTTCGCCTTGCCGGTGGCCTTCTTCCGGGCCACCGCCAGCCGGACGTCACCCGCGCCGGGCCTGGCGTAGTCCAGCGGGGCCCTCATCGTGGCGCACTGGAAGCCGGGGACACCGCAGTCGCGCCAGCTGAGCTTCTGGTCGTAGTACGACGCCAGCGCGGACGGCGTCGCCTGGGGCAGCGCGGCCAACTGGGCGGTACCGGCCGCCGTCGCCGCGGTCGCCGCGGTCGACGTGGTCGCGCTCCCCGAGGCGGAGCATCCGGAGGCGAGCAGGGCGGCGGCCGAGAGCAGGGCGGCCGCCGTGGTCCGGGTGCGGTGGGGCCGTGGGCGATTCGGGGTCTGGCGGGGGATTCGCCTGATGTGCATCAATCGAGCGTAACGCCGAGGAATGATCTCCGTGCCGTGCGTCGCGAGCGTGGCTCGTACGGGTGACCCCGGTCAACCGCATACGAACGCACCGGGTCCCCGGGGCGGTCAGCCCGATCTCAGCGCCATCGTCATCGCCTCCACCGCCAGCAGCGGCGCCACGTTGCGGTCCAGGGCGTCCCGGCAGGCGGCGATCGCGTCGATCCGGCGCAGCGTCGACTCGGGCGAGCCGGCCCGGGCCAGCCTCTCCAGGGCGTCCTCGGCGTCCGCGTTGGCGATCGCGACCCTGGAGCCCAGCTGGAGGGCGAGGACGTCGCGGTAGAAGCCGGTGAGGTCGGTGAGGGCGACGTCGAGGCTGTCGCGCTGGGTCCTGGTGCGGCGGCGTTTCTGCATGTCCTCCAGGTCCTTCATCACGCCCGCCGTACCGCGCGGCAGCCTGCCTCCCTGGGCCGCGCCGAGCGCCGCTTTCAGCTCCTCGGTCTCCTTGCCGTCCATCTCCTCGGCGAGCTGCTTGGCGTCCTCCCCCGCCGCGTCCACCAGCTCCTGGGCGGCCTTCAGGCAGGCGCCGACCTCGTCCAGCCGCAGCGGCAGCCGCAGTACGGCCGCGCGGCGCTCGCGGGCCGCCGGGTCGGTGGCCAGCCGGCGGGCCCGGTCGACGTGGCCCTGGGTGGCGCGGGCGGCGTTCGCGGCGGCCTCGGGTTCGATTCCCTCGCGCCGGACGAGCATGTCGGCGACCGCCTCCACGGAGGGCGTGCGCAGGTTCAGGTGACGGCAGCGGGAGCGGATCGTGGGCAGCACGTCCTCCAGCGAGGGGGCGCACAGCAGCCAGACCGTCCGGGGGGCGGGCTCCTCCACGGCCTTGAGGACGGCGTTCGCCGACTTCTCGTTCAGTCGCTCGGCGTCCTCGACCAGGATGATCTGCCAGCGGCCGTTCGCCGGGGACGTGTACGACTTGCGGACCGTGTCCCGCATGTCCTTGACCAGGATCTCGGCGCCGACGGCGGCGACGGTCGTGACGTCCGCGTGGGTGCCGACCAGCGCGGTGTGGCAGCCGTCGCAGAACCCGCAGCCGGGGGTGCCGCCGAGGGCGCGGTCCGAACTGACGCACTGGAGGGCGGCCGCGAAGGCCCGCGCCGTCTGGTCACGGCCGGCGCCGGGCGGGCCCGTGAACAGCCAGGCGTGGGTCATCTTCGACGACTCGGGCGGCGGCCGGTCGGCCGCCACTGCGGTGACGAGGGCGTCGGCGTCCCGGGCGGCGGCGGTGAGCACCTCGCTCACCCGCTCCTGCCCGACGAGGTCGTCCCATACGGTCATGGGTCACGCCGCCCTTTCCTCACAAACGTCACCGATACAACCCGATGCAGCCGATACAACGAACACAACCAATACAAATGACACCGGGACACACGTCACCGGTACACGCAGGACCGGGACACACGTCACCGGTACACGCAGGACCGGGACGCACGTCACCGGTACACGCACGACCGGTGCACACGCCGTCGATGCACGCGTCCCGGTCCGGCTTCCCTGTCCCGGTCCCGCTTCCATTGTGCGGGCGCCCACTGACAACGGGGGCGGCACCCGTAGGCACCGCCCCCGCGCACGCGTACCGCCCGGCGCGGCGGTTCCTCAGCCGCGCCGCCCGCGGCCTCTGCGGCCCCGGTCGTCGTCGGAGTCGGTGCCCTGCTCCTCGTAGGACCCCAGCAGTTCGTCCGCCAGCGACGGCAGGTCGTCCAGCGGGGTCTCCTCCGCCCAGTCGGGCCGGGGACGCTGCCGCCGCGCCGGAGCCTCGGCACCGGCACCGTGGTCGGCGTCGAGCTGCGGCATCTCACGCGTGCGGTCCTCGGAACCGTCGGGGTCGGCGCCCGTCCGCTCGTCCCGGAAGAAGCCGCGCGGCATCCGGTCCGCCGGGTCGTCCCCGCGCCGCGGGGCGCCGTCGCGCACCGGAGGCAGCACGGCCGTCTCGTCGGCCGCGCCCACGGGCGGCAGCACGGCCGTCTCGTCCGCGGCGCCCGGGGTCACCGGAGGCAGCACCGCGGTCTCGTCCGCGGCGCCCGGGGTCACCGGAGGCAGCACCGCGGTCTCGTCCGCGGCTCCCCGGGGCTCCTCGTCGGGCACCTGCGGCTGCGGCAGCTTCGCCGTCACCTCGGACTCGGACTCCCGGGCCGCGGGCGCCGGCTCGTCCCTTACCGGACGCAGCACCTTCGTCTCGTCGTCCCGGCCTTCCGGCCGCACCACGGGCGTCGGCACGGTCATCGCCTCCGGCGTGACACCGGGGGCCTTGGGCTGCGGGGCCGCCGACTGGTGGGCGGCCACGTCCGCCGCTGCCGCCGCCTCCGCCGCGGCGCGCCGCGCCCGCTCGGCCGCGACCAGGGCCTGCTCGGCCTTCCGCTGCTTCTCCAGGCGCCGCTCCTCGGCCTCGGCGCGCAGCCGGGTCTCCTCCTCGGCCTGCTTGCGGCGCCGCTCCTCCTCGGCCTTGCGGCGGGCCTCGGCCTCCGCGCGGGCCTTCTCCTCGGCGAGCAGCCGGGCCTGTTCCTCCTCGGCCCGCTTACGCGCCTCCTCGGCCCGCAGCCGGGCCTCCTCCGCCTGCCGTTCGGCCTCCCGGCGCTGCGCCTCCTCCAGCTCGCGGCGCTTGCGCTCCTCCTCCTCGGCACGCAGCTTGGCGAGCTGCTCCTGGCGCTCGCGCTCCAGGCGCTCCTCCTCGGCCTTGCGGGCGGCCTCCTCCTCGGCCTTGCGCCGGGCCTCCTCCTCGGCCTTCTTGCGAGCCTCCTCGGCGGCCTTGATCTCGGCCTCCGACATCGGCAGCACGGTGTCCAGGCGGGCCCGGACGACGGTGGTGACGGCCTCGGCCTCCTGGCCGGCGTCCACCACCAGGTAGCGGCCGGGGTCGGAGGCGGCCAGCGTGAGGAAACCGGCCCGCACGCGCGCGTGGAACTCGGCGGGCTCCGACTCCAGCCGGTCGGGCGCCTCGGTGAACCGCTCGCGGGCGGTCTCCGGCGGCACGTCCAGCAGGACGGTGAGGTGCGGTACGAGCCCGTCGGTCGCCCAGCGGTTGATGCGGGCCACCTCGGTCGGGGACAGATCGCGGCCCGCGCCCTGGTAGGCGACGGACGAGTCGATGTACCGGTCGGAGATGACGATCGCGCCGCGCTCCAGGGCGGGCCGCACCACGGTGTCGACGTGCTCCGCGCGGTCGGCGGCGTACAGCAGCGCCTCCGCGCGGTGCGACAGACCGGCCGACGACACGTCGAGGAGGATCGAGCGCAGTCGCTTGCCGACCGGGGTGGCACCCGGCTCGCGAGTGAGGACGACCTCGTGGCCCTTGGCGCGGATCCACTCGGCGAGGGCTTCGGCCTGGGTGGACTTGCCGGCGCCGTCACCGCCCTCCAGGGCGATGAAGAAACCGTTCGCGGTGGGCGCCTCGGCCGGGTCGTCGCCGCCCAGCAGCGCGTCCCGCAGGTCGAGGCGGAGCGGAACACCCGCGCGGTCGTCGACCTTGGCCAGGACCAGCGCGGCCACCGGCAGCAGCAGCGCGCCGACCAGCATCAGGGTGAACGCGGCACCGCCGTGCGCGAACACGAACTTGCCGTTCTCCAGCCGGTGCGGCCCGATCAGCGCGGCCACCAGGGGCGCGATCAGCGCGCCGAGCGCTATGGCGACCCGGACCACCGCGTGCAGGTGCTCGGTCGTGCGCGCCCGGCGGAAGTCCTCGGTCTCCTGGTCGAGCAGGGTGTGCCCGGTGTTGGCGGCGACGCCCGCGCCGATCCCGGCCAGCGCGACGACCAGCAGCACGGTGGTGACGTCCGGGATCAGGCCGGCGGCCAGCAGTGCGATACCGGTGAAGGCGATGGCCAGGGACAGCAGCCGGCGGCGCGAGAGCGTCGGCAGCAGCTGGGGCGCCGTGCGGATGCCGACGGCGACGCCGCCGGTCAGGGCGAGCACCAGCAGGCCGTACAGGACCGGGCCGCCGCCGAGGTCCTTGGCGTGCAGCACGGAGACGGCGACAGCCGCGGAGATCGCGCCGGCGACGGCCGCGCAGGCCAGCACCAGCAGCGGGATGACGCCGGTACGGCCCGTGTCGGTCCCGGTGCCGGTCTTGGGGCGGCGCAGCCCCTCAAGCGGCGACCGCGCGCGCGGGGTGCGGGTGCCGGGGACCTCCAGGTACACCAGCACCGACAGGGACCCGGCGAACAGGCCCGCCGCCACGTACGAGCCGAGGGCCGCCTGGTGCTGGGCGAACCAGGCGACGCCGGTGCCCAGCAGGTTGTTGACCAGGGAGGCGGCGACGAGCGTGGCGGCCGCGATCGGGACCGCCAGGAAGGTGGTGCGCAGCGACAGCCGGCGCAGGGCGTCCAGGTGGTCGGGCAGCGGCCGTACCGTCGCGCCCTCCAGGGGCGGGGCGGGCAGCAGCGCGGGGGCCGCGCTCTCCCGGCAGACGGTCCAGAAGCGCTCGGCGATTCCGGTGACGAAGGCGGTCACCAGGAGCAGCGCCGGGGCGTTCCGCGGTGTCCAGTCGATCCACAGGGGCGCGATGATCAGCAGGACGGCACGGAGTCCGTCGGCGCCGACCATGGTCCAGCGGCGGTCGAGAGGGCCGTCGGTGGCGGTCAGGGTGGTGAGCGGGCCCAGCAGGACCGCGCCGAAGAGGAGGGTGGCGAGAACGCGCACCCCGAAGACGATCGCCACCGCGAACGCCACGCCCCGGTAGCCGCCGCCGAACGAACCCTCGGCGATGGCCGCCTGGAGCGTGAGCACCACCAGCACGAGCAGTGCCAGGCTGTCGCCCACACCGCTCACCAGCTGGGCGCTCCACAACCGCCTCAACTCGGGTCGGCGCAACAGCGAGCGGACGGCGCGCTCGCGGGAATCCGCTACCAGCGCGTCGTCGGGGTCTGTCGTGGGGGCCGTTGGCTGCTCGGCTCGCGTCATGCTTTCAGCCTATCGGCAGCCGCCGACAGCCCGCCGCGACCGTCCACAGGTACGCGCGCCCCGACACCAAGTTGATGCCGGGGCGTTCGCATTGCGAAGCCGATGTGACCGATGTGACGATCGTGAACCCCTGTGAAGACCGGTTGCCTCCCCGGCCCCCGGCCCGCAGAACTCGACCACCGAGCCGACCCACCAGACTCAGCCCGGCCGACCCGGTCTCGGGGCTCAGCCCAAATCCGGGGAGCTCAGCCCAGGCTCACGGGGCTCAGCCACCAGCCGATTCGCCGACCTCAACCCACCAAGCCGCTCCACCGGACTCAGCCCGGCCGGCCCGATCCTCGGGGCTCAGCCCAAATCCGGAGGGCTCAGCCCAGGCCCGCGAGGCTCAGCCCAGGCTCACGGGGCTCAGCCACCAGCCGATTCGCCGGCCCCAACCCACCAAGCCGCTCCACCGGACTCGACCCGGCCGGCCCGATCCTCGGGGCTCAGCCCAAATCCGGAGAGCTCAGCCCCGGTGGGCGGGGCTCGGTGGGCGGGGCTCGGTGAGGTGGTTCGGGTCGGTGGGGCGGTTCGGGTCGGTGAGGTGGTTCGGGTCGGTGGGGCGGTTCGGGTCGGCGGGGTCAGTCCTCCGTGGTCGTCGTCCGGGAGGACGCCGTCGCCTTCTTCGCCGCGGCGGTCGTCTTCTTCGCGGCCGTGGCCGTCGTCGTCTTCTTCGCCGCGGTCTTCTTGGCCGCCGTCTTCTTCGCCGGCGCGGCCTTCTTGGCGGCCGTCTTCTTCGCGGGTGCGGCCTTCTTGGCGGCCGTCTTCTTCGCGGGTGCCTTCTTCGCCGTCTTCTTCGCGGGCGCCTTCGCCCGCTTCTCGGCGAGCAGCTCGTAGCCGCGCTCCGGGGTGATCGTCTCGACGCTGTCGCCGGAGCGCAGGGTCGCGTTGGTCTCCCCGTCGGTGACGTACGGCCCGAAGCGGCCGTCCTTCACCACGACCGGCTTCTCGCTGACCGGGTCGGTGCCCAGCTCCTTCAGCGGCGGCTTGGCGGCGGCCCGGCCGCGCTGCTTGGGCTGGGAGTAGATCTCCAGCGCCTCTTCGAGGGTGATCGTGAAGAGCTGGTCCTCGGAGGTGAGCGAACGCGAGTCCGTGCCCTTCTTCAGGTACGGCCCGTAGCGCCCGTTCTGCGCGGTGATCTCCTGGCCCTCGGCGTCGGCGCCGACGACCCGCGGCAGCGACATCAGCTTCAGCGCGTCCGCCAGGGTGACCGTGTCCAGGGACATGGTCTTGAAGAGCGACGCGGTACGCGGCTTGACCGCGTTCTTGCCGGTCTTCGGGGTGCCCTCGGGGAGCACCTCGGTGACGTACGGGCCGTAGCGGCCGTCCCGGGCGATGATCTGGTGGCCCGTCTCCGGGTCGGCGCCCAGCTCGAAGTCGCCGCTCGGCTTGGCGAGCAGTTCCTCCGCGAGCTCGACGGAGAGCTCGTCGGGGGCCAGGTCCTCCGGCACGTCCGCGCGCTGGTGGCCCTCGGAGTCCTTCTCGCCGCGCTCGATGTACGGCCCGTAGCGGCCGACCCGCAGCACGATGCCGTTGCCCACCGGGAACGACGACACCTCGCGCGCGTCGATCGCGCCCAGGTCGGTCACCAGCTCCTTGAGGCCGCCGAGGTGGTCCCCGTCGCCGTTGCCGGCGTCGGCCGCGCCACCGACGGCGGTGCCCTCGCCGAAGTAGAAGCGCTTGAGCCACGGCACGGCCTGCGCCTGACCGGCGGCGATGCGGTCGAGGTCGTCCTCCATGCGGGCGGTGAAGTCGTAGTCGACGAGCCGGCCGAAGTGCTTCTCCAGCAGGTTGACCACGGCGAAGCTCAGGAAGGAGGGCACCAGGGCCGTCCCCTTCTTGAACACGTAACCCCGGTCGAGGATGGTGCCGATGATCGACGCGTACGTCGACGGGCGGCCGATCTCGCGCTCTTCCAGCTCCTTGACCAGCGAGGCCTCGGTGTAGCGGGCCGGGGGCTTGGTGGCGTGCCCGTCGACCGTGATCTCCTCGGCGGACAGCGCGTCACCCTCGGCGACCTGGGGCAGCCGGCGCTCGCGGTCGTCCAGCTCGGCGTTCGGGTCGTCGGCACCCTCCACGTAGGCCTTGAGGAAGCCGTGGAAGGTGATCGTCTTGCCGGAGGCGCTGAACTCGACGTCCCGGCCGTCGGCGGCGGTGCCGGCGATCTTCACGGTGACGGAGTTCCCGGTCGCGTCCTTCATCTGGGAGGCGACGGTCCGCTTCCAGATCAGCTCGTAGAGCTTGAACTGGTCGCCGGTCAGACCGGTCTCGGCGGGCGTGCGGAAACGATCACCCGAGGGGCGGATCGCCTCGTGCGCCTCCTGCGCGTTCTTGACCTTCGCCGCGTACGTCCGCGGGGCGGGGGGCAGGTAGTCGGCCCCGTACAGCTGCGTGACCTGGGCACGGGCGGCAGCGATCGCCGTGTCGCTCAGCGTCGTGGAGTCCGTACGCATGTACGTGATGTAGCCGTTCTCGTACAGCTTCTGGGCCACCTGCATGGTGGCCTTCGCGCCGAAGCCGAGCTTGCGCGAGGCCTCCTGCTGGAGGGTCGTCGTACGGAACGGGGCGTACGGCGAGCGGCGGTACGGCTTGGACTCGACCGAGCGGACCGCGAACCGGGTGTTCTCCAGGGCGGCGGCGAGCGCACGGGCGTTCGCCTCGTCGAGGTGGAGGGTGTTCGCGGTCTTCAGCTGTCCGAGCGAGTCGAAGTCACGGCCCTGGGCGACGCGCCGGCCGTCGACCGCCTGAAGGCGGGCGACCAGCGAGGACGGGTCCGAGGGGTCGCCCGCCCGGCCGGTCGCGAAGGTGCCCGTCAGGTCCCAGTACTCGGCGGAACGGAACGCGATCCGCTCGCGTTCCCGCTCGACCACGAGCCGGGTGGCGACGGACTGGACACGGCCGGCCGACAGGCGCGGCATGACCTTCTTCCACAGGACCGGCGAGACCTCGTAGCCGTAGAGGCGGTCGAGGATGCGTCGGGTCTCCTGGGCGTCGACGAGCTTCTGGTTGAGCTGGCGCGGGTTGGCGACGGCGGCCCGGATCGCGTCCTTGGTGATCTCGTGGAAGACCATCCGCTTGACGGGGATCTTCGGCTTGAGGACCTCCTGGAGGTGCCAGGCGATCGCCTCGCCCTCGCGGTCCTCATCGGTGGCGAGGAAGAGCTCGTCGGACTCCTTGAGCAGGTCCTTGAGCTTCTTGACCTGCGCCCTCTTGTCGGCGTTGATCACATAGATGGGCTGGAAGTCGTGCTCGACGTCCACGCCGAGGCGCCGTACCTCGCCGGTGTACTGCTCGGGCACCTCGGCGGCGCCGTTGGGAAGGTCACGGATGTGCCCGACGCTCGCTTCGACGACGTATCCGGGGCCCAGATAGCCCTTGATCGTCTTCGCCTTGGCAGGCGACTCGACGATGACGAGTCGGCGGCCGCCCTGTGCGGTCTCGCTGGTCGGGGACAACTTCGCTCTTCTCTCCGGTCGACGCTGGGGCCTCCCCAGGCCTTGGTCCCGGGGTCGTGGCACGGACACGGATGTCCGCTCACTTGGTGACGCTGCGGAGTGTGACGGTACATCCCGCCCCCGTGTCAAACGGGAAAAGCCCACAACGGCCACTCGAACGGTAACCCGACTACCGCCATTCCTGCCGCCCGGAGTCCCCGGCCGCGCTCCCGCCCCAGCCCGGAGCGGCCCGCTCCCCTTACCCGCGCGCGGCCCTCACAGACGGGTCAGGCAGTACGCCCCGAGAGCCAGCGACGCCACCGCGGCGAGGCCCGCGAGGGCCGCCGAGGTGACCTGGCCCACCCCCTGGGCGACGGGTTCACCGCGTCGGACCCGGGCGCCGGTCCACACCAGCAACGCGCCTCCGAACAGGGCGAACACCGCCCCTGCGAAGATCGCCGGTCCGCTCTCCATGGCCCGTGCGCCCCTTCCCTGCCGTCCGCGACTGCCCAGCTTGCGGAGACTTGCACGCGGGGACGGCGAGCGGGCGGCCGGCGGGAGAAATCCAGGTGAACGAGGATCCGCACCTTATTCGAACATTCGATCGAGCGGCGATTCGGTGATCGTTCGGCCACATTTTTCCGGCCTTTTTCATTTTCCGGCGTGTCCTGCCGGCCACGGAGCACGCCGGACCGTACGCGGAGCCCGCCGTCAGCCGGCCGGCTCCAGGAACCCCTGCTCTACCAGAAGCCGGATCTGCGCGGGGGTACGGTCTCGCAGCAACACCGGGTCCTCACCCATCAGTTGCGCGATGGCGTCGAGAATCCGCCCCGCGCTCAGGGTGCCGTCGCACACCCCTGCGAACCCGGCGCCCACCGTGTCCACCTTGGTCGCACGGCGCATCCCGCGGTGCTGGCGCAGCACCACGTGCTCGGGGTCCTCGGCGCCGGGCAGCCCGACCTGCTCCTGGACCACCTCGACGGCGAGCCTGAAGTGCCCTTCGAGGAGATCTGCGTCGTCGTGGTCACGGAGGTAGTCGAGCCGGTCGAAGTGGGCCCGGATCGTGTCGCCGAGCGGCTGTTCGATCGAATGCGGCCACTCCTCCACGGTGACGGAAGGCACAGCGGCGCCCGTCTTCCGCAGCGTGATCCAGCCGAAGCCCACCCCCTTCACCTTGCGCGCCTCGAACTCGTCGAGCCACGCGTCGTACCGCGCCTGGTACTCCGCCGGGTCCCCGCGGTGGTCGCCGGAGTCCCTGAGCCACAGCTCGGCGTACTGGTTGACGTCCTGCACCTCGCGCTGCACGATCCACGCGTCGCAGCCGCGCGGCACCCACGACCTGACCCTGTCCTGCCAGTCCTCCCCCGCGACGTGCTGCCAGTTGGCGAGGAACTGCGCGAACCCGCCCTCGGTCAGCCGCTCCCCGGCCTGTTGAACGAGCGAGCGGCACAGATCGTCCCCGCTCATCCCGCCGTCCCGGTACGTCAGGCGGGCTCCGGGCGAGATCACGAACGGCGGGTTGGACACGATGAGGTCGTACGTCTCCCCGTCCCGGACGGGTTCGAACAGCGAGCCCTCGCGGAGGTCGGCCGCGGGGGCGCCGGACAGCGCCAGCGTGAGTGCCGTGATGTGCAGCGCGCGCGGGTTGAGGTCGGTCGCCGTCACGCGCGTGGCGTGCCGGGCGGCGTGCAGCGCCTGGATCCCGGAGCCGGTGCCGAGGTCGAGGGCGGCGGAGACGGGCGCCCGGACGGTGATGCCGGCCAGCGTCGTGGAGGCTCCGCCCACCCCCAGCACGACCTCTTCGTTCCGCTGTCCGATGCCGCCGGCTCCGCCGACCGCGCAGCCGAGGTCGGACACGATGAACCAGTCCTCGCCGTCGGGCCCGCCGTACGGCCGGACGTCCACGGTGGCGGCGACCTCGTCACCGCCCGCACGGGTCAGCCAGCCGGCCTCCAGGAGGTCTCCGGCGGGCAGGAAGTCCGCGGCGCGCGCGTGCGGCACGGGTTGCTGGAGCAGGAACAGCCGTACCAGCGTCTCCAGCGGCGTGTCCCCACGGGTGGCCCGGAGCGCGGGCACCGTCTCGCTGCGGGCCAGCGCCGCGTAGGCGGGCGCGCCGAGCAGTTCCAGGAGCCCGTCGGCGGTGAAGGAAGCGCCCAGCAGGGCGGTGCGCAGCCGGGCGGCGACGTCGGGGCGGTCGGAGGCGGGCAGGTTGGCGAGGCCGGAGTCAGTCACGCCCTCCATTGTGGCCCGCCCCCGCCCAGGGACGCGGCCTCAGCACACCCCGACCGACCCGGCACCCACCAGCCCGCGACACCGCACCGAGGGTCCCCCGGCGGACCGGGTCCGGGCGGCCGTGGCGGACCGGGTCCGGGCGGCCACGGCGGACCGGGGCGGGAGCGGGTCCGGGCGGCCCTGGTGGGCCGAGGGGAGCGGGTCCGGGAGTTCCTGGGCCGTCAGCCCGCGGTCGAGGAGGCCGAGGCCGAGGCCGAGGCCCCCGACGTCGTGGCGACCTTCTTGCAGCTGGCCTGTTCGGCGATCGCGTCCTTGACCTCGCCCTGCTCCAGCGCCTCCAGGGCCTGGGTGCCGCTCTTGTTCTGCGTCTCCAGGTCGGCCATCTGTGCGGCGACGTCGTGCAGCCCGGAGGCGAACTTCGCCTGGTCCTTGGTGTTCAGCGCGTCGACCTTCTTCTTCAGGCCGGCGTAGGACGCGGAGAGGCTGTCGAGGTTCTTGACGACGTCCTGCTGGCGCTTGGCGCCGTCGTCGATCCCGGGCGGCGCCCCGGCGCCGCTGATGGCCGCGGCGAGCGCCTTGTAGCCGTCGGACATGTCCTGGAAGGCCTGGGAGTCGGTCTTCTGGATGGTGGCGGGCGAACTCGTGGTGTTCGAGGCCGTCTGCGCGATCGCCTCGTTGGCCGCCTTGATCTTCGCGTCCTGCGCCGGGACCGCGTCGCACACGGTCTTGGCCCAGGCGATCAGCTTCGGGTCGGGGCCCTTGTCGCCGCTGCTGCACCCGGACAGCGCCCCTGCCAGTACCGCACCGCCGGACAGTGCGGCCGCGAGCTTCTTGTTCACCGGATCGGTCCCTTCCATGGCTCTCGGCCCCCGGAATCTACACGGCGGACGGCCGCCACCCTCACGATCGGCACCTTTTAGTCCGCTTTTACGATGTTTTGCTCGGGGGAGAGAAGGCTCACGACGAAACCACGCACACAGCACTCTTGTCCCGCAATTCGGGCACAGGGCGCTCAGGCCGGGAGTCGTGCGCGGGCGCGGGAACACGGAACGGGCGGACGGCGCGTCAACACGCGCCGTCCGCCCGCTCGTTGGCCGGGACTCCTCGGGAGGGTCCCGGTGGGCGTCGTAAGACCGCCTACGAGACCACCGCGGGATCGGCCGGTTTGGCCACCCGTTCGGCGTTCTCCTCGTCACCCACGGCGATGCCGCGGCGCTTGGAGACGTAGACCGCTCCGACGATCACGAGCAGCGAGAGGACCGCGATCAGGATCCGGACACCGATGCTCTTGTCGTGGCCGTAGGAGAACTTGATCACCGCGGGCGCGATGAGCAGCGACACCAGGTTCATGACCTTGAGCAGCGGGTTGATCGCGGGTCCCGCGGTGTCCTTGAAGGGGTCGCCGACCGTGTCGCCGATCACCGTGGCGGCGTGGGCCTCACTGCCCTTGCCGCCGTGATGGCCGTCCTCGACGAGCTTCTTGGCGTTGTCCCAGGCACCACCGGAGTTGGCCAGGAAGACGGCCATCAGGGTGCCCGCGCCGATCGCGCCCGCGAGGTACGAACCGAGGGCCCCGACGCCGAGCGTGAACCCGATGAAGATGGGCGCCATCACGGCGAGCAGTCCCGGCGTGGCCAGCTCCCGCAACGCGTCCTTGGTGCAGATGTCGACGACCTTGCCGTACTCGGGCGTCTCCGAGTAGTCCATGATCCCGGGGTGCTCGCGGAACTGCCGCCGCACCTCGAAGACCACCGAACCCGCCGACCGCGACACGGCGTTGATGGCGAGCCCGGAGAAGAGGAAGACGACCGCCGCGCCGGCGATGAGACCGACGAGGTTGTTGGGCTGCGAGATGTCCATCGACAGGGTCAACGGGGAGCCCGAACCGGTCAGTTTCGCACCCACGTCCTGCACGTTCGTGGTGATCGCGTCCCGGTACGACCCGAAGAGCGCCGACGCCGCGAGGACGGCGGTGGCGATCGCGATGCCCTTGGTGATGGCCTTCGTGGTGTTGCCGACGGCGTCCAGGTTGGTGAGCACCTGCGCGCCCGCGCCCTCGACGTCCCCCGACATCTCGGCGATGCCCTGGGCGTTGTCGGAGACCGGCCCGAAGGTGTCCATGGCGACGATCACGCCGACCGTGGTGAGCAGGCCGGTGCCGGCCAGCGCGACCGCGAACAGCGCGAGCATGATGGACGTACCGCCCAGCAGGAACGCGCCGTAGACGCTCAGGCCGATCAGCAGGGCGGTGTAGACGGCCGATTCGAGGCCGACCGAGATACCGGCGAGGACCACGGTGGCCGGGCCGGTCAGCGAGGTCTTGCCGATGTCCATGACGGGACGCCGGTTGGTCTCGGTGAAGTAGCCGGTCAGCTGCTGGATGACGGCCGCCAGCAGGATGCCGATGGCGACCGCGACGAGCGCGAGGATCCGCGGGTCGCCGTCCTTGGCCCGGATGGCCGCGTCACTGATGCCGTCCAGGTCGGAGTACTTCCCCGGCAGGTAGACGAAGACCGCGACCGCGACGAGCACCAGCGAGATCACCGCGGAGATGAAGAAGCCGCGGTTGATCGCGCTCATGCCGCTGCGGTCGCTGCGGCGCGGGGCGACCGCGAAGATGCCGACCATGGCGGTGAGCACACCGATCGCCGGCACCAGGAGCGGGAAGGCCAGTCCGGAGTCGCCGAAGGCCGCCTTGCCGAGGATCAGCGCGGCGACCAGGGTCACGGCGTACGACTCGAAGAGGTCGGCCGCCATGCCCGCGCAGTCGCCGACGTTGTCGCCCACGTTGTCGGCGATGGTCGCGGCATTGCGCGGGTCGTCCTCCGGAATGCCCTGTTCGACCTTGCCGACCAGGTCGGCGCCGACGTCGGCGGCCTTGGTGAAGATGCCGCCGCCGACCCGCATGAACATCGCGATGAGGGCTGCTCCGAGGCCGAAGCCCTCAAGCACCTTCGGCGCGTCGGCCGCGTACACCAGCACCACACAGGAGGCGCCGAGCAGGCCGAGCCCCACCGTGAACATGCCGACGACGCCGCCCGTGCGGAAAGCGATCTTCATGGCTTTGTGCGAGACGGCGGTGAGATCCTTTTCCGGCTCGCCTGCCGCCGGAGTGGCTTCGCGGGCCGCCGCGGCGACCCGCACATTGCTGCGTACGGCGAGCCACATGCCGATATAACCGGTGGTCGCCGAGAAGACCGCGCCGATCAGGAAGAAGATCGACCGGCCGGCGCGCTGATTCCAGTCGTCCGCGGGCAGCAGCAGGAGCAGGAAGAACACCACGACGGCGAATACGCCGAGGGTGCGCAACTGTCGGCCCAGATAGGCGTTCGCGCCTTCCTGGACCGCCGCCGCGATCTTCTTCATGCTCTCGGTGCCCTCGCCGGCCGCGAGTACCTGACGGACCAGGATCCAGGCGACCACGAGCGCGGCCAGCGCCACGGCGGCGATGACCGCCACCAGGACCCGGTTGTCGTCGGTCAGGACCGCGGCCGCGATGGTTGTGGGGTGACCCAACTGATGAGGGGTAGAAAGCCCCGCCATTCGTCCTCCTTGACGCTTGGGCTGAGCTCAAGATGTGGACGGATTCTAGGTACCCCGGAGTGATCTAAACAGGGGACGGTAAACGGAATTGGCCTTCTCGTGCTCTTCAGCAAATGATCGAGGTCATGCCACCGAACCCGAAAGTGGTAACGCCCTAAAAGCATTGACGATCACCAGTGGAGCAATCGACGCTTGATCGAATTATCGGGCGATCTTCCGGGCATTGATCGTGAATGATTTCACGAATTCGGCGACCGGATGACATCCGACGGAAAATAAGAAGAAGGGCCCTGCTCGCAGGGCCCTTCTGTCTTCGGTCGGGTGACTCTCAGGTGAGCCCGACCCCGGGTGGGACGGTCGGCCAGGTCATACGGATCAGGCCGCCGTACTCCCCGGCGGTGACCTCCACGTCGTCGACGAGGCCGCTGATGACCGCGAGGCCCATCTCGTCCTCCTCGGCTTCCACGTCCGCCTCCGCCGAGGCACCGGATGCCCCGTCACCGGGAGTGGAACGGGGGGCGTCGTCGCCGACCTCGATGGAGAACTGCTTCTCGTCCTCGATCAGCGCGACCCGCACCGGCTCGGTGATGCCGGCGCCCTGGTGCAGACCTACGGCCCGGGAGCAGGCCTCACCCACGGCCAGCCGGACCTCGTCCAGGACGGCCTCGTCCACTCCGGCCCTGCGCGCCACCGCCGCCGCCACCAGTCGGGCGGTGCGGACGTGCTCGGGCAGCGCGCTGAAGCGGAGTTCAACGGTGGCCATACGTCCCCCTCGGAACTACGGGCGTGCGATGGGAGGCCGGGCCGCCGAGTGCCCGGACCCCCCGATGAATTGCGACCGCCACGGGCACCACGACCCGTGAACGGCTGCCGGCACAGGCACACGGGCCCGAGCGGGCTGGGGTGGCACGGATCACACACGCGCGAAGCGCACAGGCCCGTGCCGGAGACCGGCCGGACGCCACGGACCGATGGGCGGTCCGGGACGCGTCGGCCGGTCCGGGTCAGTCGGTGGCCGCCACCGCTTCCTCGACCGAGGTGTGGATCGGGAACACCTTGGTGAGACCGGTGATGCGGAAGATCTTCAAAATGCGCTCCTGGTTGCACACCAGGCGCAGCGAACCCTCATGGGCACGCACCCGCTTCAGGCCGCCGACCAGCACGCCGAGCCCGGTGGAGTCGAGGAAGTCCACGCCCTCCATGTCGACGACGAGGTGGAAATTCCCGTCGTTCACCAGCTCGACCAGCTGCTCGCGCAACTTGGGCGCGGTATATACGTCGATTTCGCCACCGACCTCGACGACCGTACGATCGCCGACGGTACGGGTCGACAGGGACAGGTCCACGGATCCTCCAGCACCTTGCTATCGAGCGGTCGCCCCTTGGGACACCTCGGCTTGCGGCCCCTGGGACGTTCGCCAGCCGCGATGGCATTCAATCACTTACCGGCAGGCGTGCACGACGCCTTGGCCCCATTGTCCGTCACGCCGGTGACACACTCGGTCCCGATGGCCATAAATCACCGATCCGATCGACCGCCGGTTCCGGCCGTGTCCGGGTTCGCTCCGGGCACGGTCCTGGACCGGCTCGCCTCCGGGCCGAGCCGGGCTTCGCGCATCACTCATACGGAGCACTTGCCCCCGCGCGCGGGTCGGCATGCCGTCTGGCCTGACCGGATTCGCTCGGAAGTGATCGCGGCCGTACGGGCGTGCGGCATCGAGCATCCCTGGGAGCACCAGGCACTGGCCGCCGAGCACGCCCTGGACGGCGACTCGGTGGTGGTCGCCACCGGCACCGCCTCCGGCAAGTCCCTGGCGTACCTCGTGCCCGTCCTGTCCACGCTCCTGGAGGGCTCCGAGGCCCCGAACGGCCGGGGTGCCACCGCCCTCTACCTGGCGCCCACCAAAGCACTCGCGGCGGATCAGTGCCGATCCGTGAAGGAACTTTCACAACCGCTGGGCAACGCCGTGCGCCCAGCCGTGTACGACGGCGACACGCCGTACGAGGAACGCGAATGGGTGCGCCAGTACGCCAACTACGTGCTCACCAACCCGGACATGCTGCACCGCGGGATACTCCCGGGGCACCCGCGCTGGGCCTCCTTCCTGAAGTCGCTGAAGTACGTCGTCATCGACGAGTGCCACACCTACCGGGGCGTCTTCGGCTCGCACGTCGCCCAGGTGCTGCGCAGGCTGCGCCGCCTGTGCGCCCGCTACGGCGCCTCCCCCGTCTTCCTGCTGGCCTCCGCCACCGCCGCCGAGCCGGCCGTCGCCGCCCGCCGCCTGACCGGCCTGCCGGTCGTGGAGATCGCCGACGACGCCTCCCCGCGCGGCGAACTGGTCTTCGCCCTGTGGGAGCCGCCGCTGACCGAGCTGCACGGCGAGAAGGGCGCCCCGGTCCGCCGTACCGCCACCGCGGAGACCGCCGACCTGCTGACCGACCTCGCCGTGCAGGGCGTGCGCTCGGTCGCCTTCGTGCGCTCCAGACGCGGCGCGGAGCTGATCGCCGTCATCACCCAGGAACGGCTGGCCGAGGTGGACCGTTCCCTCGCCCGGCGTGTCGCGGCCTACCGCGGCGGCTACCTCCCCGAGGAGCGGCGCGCCCTGGAACGCGCGCTGCACTCCGGGGAGCTGCTCGGGCTTGCCGCCACGACGGCCCTGGAGCTGGGCGTGGACGTCTCCGGACTCGACGCCGTACTGATCGCCGGGTACCCGGGTACCAGGGCCTCTGTGTGGCAGCAGGCGGGCCGCGCCGGCCGCGCCGGTCAGGGCGCCCTCGCGGTGCTGGTCGCACGCGACGACCCGCTGGACACGTTCCTCGTCCATCATCCCGAGGCCCTGTTCGACCAACCGGTCGAATCGACGGTCCTCGACCCCGACAACCCGTACGTCCTCGCCCCGCACCTGTGCGCCGCCGCGGCCGAGATCCCGCTCACCGACGACGACCTGGAGCTCTTCGGCCCCGCCTGCGAGGAACTGCTGCCGCAGCTGGAGGCCGCGAAGCTGCTGCGCCGCCGCACCAGGGCCTGGCACTGGACCCGGCGGGAGCGGGCCGCCGACCTGACCGACATCCGCGGCGAGGGCGGCCGTCCGGTGCAGATCGTCGAGGAGGGCACCGGACGCCTGCTCGGCACGGTCGACGCGGGCGCCGCGCACTCCACCGTCCACGAGGGCGCGGTCCACCTCCACCAGGGCCGCACCTATCTCGTGCGGTCCCTGGACCTGGAGGACTCGGTGGCCCTGGTCGAACAGGCCGAGCCGCCGTACTCCACGGTCGCCCGCGACACCACGGCCATCTCGGTCCTGGAGACCGACGTCGAAATCCCCTGGGGCGACGGCCGCCTCTGCTACGGCTCCGTCGAGGTCACCAACCAGGTGGTCTCCTTCCTGCGCCGCCGGCTCATCACCGGCGAGGTCCTGGGCGAGACGAAACTCGACCTCCCTCCTCGTACGCTGCGCACCCGCGCGGTGTGGTGGACCGTCACCGAGGACCAGCTCGACGAGGCCCGGATCAGCCCGGAGATCCTCGGCGGCGCCCTGCACGCCGCCGAACACGCCTCCATCGGCCTGCTCCCGCTCTTCGCGACCTGCGACCGCTGGGACATCGGCGGCGTGTCGATCCCGCTGCACCCCGACACACTCCTGCCGACGGTCTTCGTCTACGACGGCCATCCGGGCGGCGCGGGCTTCGCGGAGCGCGCCTTCCACACGGCCCGCACGTGGCTCACGGCCACCCGTGAGGCGATCGCCGCCTGCGAGTGCGACGCCGGGTGCCCCTCCTGCATCCAGTCCCCCAAGTGCGGCAACGGGAACGAGCCGCTGCACAAGCGGGGGGCGGTGCGACTCCTCACGGTGCTGCTGAAGGGGGCGCCGGATTAGGCCGTTGGGGCGGTGCGGGCCGACGGGGGCAGGTCGCGCGTTTCCTCCCCCCCCAGCCTTCAGGGGCGAGTCGCAGCGGGGCCGGCTCTGGCTCGAACCTCTGCCGCGAACGGCCCTCCGCCCGAGACCGCCGAGACATCCGAGACGTCCCCGACGATCACGCACCGCGTCAGCCGCGCACCCTGTGCCCGCGCCACCCGGTCGGCCCGGGCGCAGGCCGCCGCAGTCCCCCGGGCCCAGTGGTCCGCCGCCGCGAGCGCGGCCATGTCGGCACCACCGGCCGCGCGGTGCCGGACAACCACGGCGTGCCCCAGCCCCAGCACCGCCCCGAACACCACGCACAACACGGCGACAGCGCCGACGCTCCAGACAGTGGCCGAGCCCTGATCGCGCGCCCCGTTGCACCGTGCCCCGAAGGGACGCGAGGAACGGCGCGACCAGCCCCCACCGGCCCGCAGCCGAACGAACACCGCACGCCCCCTCACGGCCCCTCCGCCAACGCCACCGCCGACTCCCGCACCTCGAGCGACAGCGCCCCCAGCAGCGGCGGCCTCGCCACCACCGTCACCCGGACCTCGTCGCCCTCCCGGCCGATCGTCACCGCCGCCCCGTCCGGCGCCGCCTCCTTCGTCACCGCGACCACCGCGTCCTCGGCGTCCTGCCGCGCGGCGGCCCGCGCCCCGGTGCGGGCGGCGTCCACGCACTGGATCTGGGCGGCCACCACGAGCAGCCCCCACACCAGCGCCATCGTGAACGCCACCAGCACCGGCAGCACCACGGCCGCCTCCGCCGTCACGAACCCCCGGTCCGCGTCTCGCCGCCGCTCACACCCGCGCACTGAGGGCCCGTTTCACGATGTCCTGGAGCTCCGCACTGACCTCCCCGCTCGTCACGACCGCGTAGAGAACCGCCGCGAACCCGACGGCGGCGATGATCCCCATCGCGTACTCGGACGTGACCATGCCCTCGTCCCGGCGCAACAGATTCCACATTTTCCTGTACATACTCGACTCCCTCGACTTCTCTGAGATCCATTGCTGTTGACGGCCTGCTGTCGTCCCTCTCAGCCACCACCCCCTCGCAGCACCCCGCCCGCCAGCCCGATCACCACGGGCAGGACCCCGATGGCGATGAACGCGGGCAGGAAGCACAGCCCCACCGGAGCGGAGATCAGCACCGCCGCCCGTCGCGCCCGCGTGGTAGCGCCCCGCGCCCACTCCGCGCGGGCGTCCGAGGCGAGCCGGGCCACGGGGACGGCCGCCGGCAGCCCGGACTCGTCCGCGCGCTCCAACAGCCGGGCCAGACCGGCGGCCCCCGGCAACGCCGCCAACCTCCGCCAGGCGTCGGCCGGTTCGCCACCGAGCCGCACCTCAGCCGCCCCTCGCGCGAGCCCTTCGCCCACAGGTCCGCCGAGAGCCTCACCGACGGCCTGGGCGGCGGCCACCGGACCGGCGCCGGCCGCGATGCAGGCGGCCAGGAGATCGGAGGCGAGCGGGAGTTGGCGAGCGGCCTCGGCCGCCTCCGCCCGCGCCGCCCGGTCACCGTCGCCCTCCCGGCGCCGCCACCGCCACAGCCCCACGGCGGCACCCAGCCCCAGCAACGCCCCGGTGATCCCGCCGATCAGCACCCAGCCGCCGCACACCACACCGACGACCGGCAGCCACCCGCGGACCGCGCCGCCGGCGTCGAAGTGCTTCACCGGCGCCCCGAGGGCCAGCAGTGCGGCCATCCGGCGCCGGGTCCGACGCCCGCGCCTCGCCCGCGCCGTCCGCCACGCCGACCAGCCCAGGGCCAGCAGCACCGCGACCGTCACCCCCAGCCTGTGGACAACTTCCGCGCTCATGGCGCCTCAGCTCCCCGTACGATCCGGGCCGCCCACCACATCCCGGCGCCCTCGAACGCCGTACCGGCCACCAGGCAGCCCAGCCCGGCCCCGGTGTGCAGCAGCACACGCAGCGGGTCGGCACCCATCGCCGAGCCCAGCAGCAGGCCGAGGAGGGGCAGGGCCGCCAGCATCAGGGCGGTGGCCCGGGCGCCCGACAACTGGGCGCGCAGGTCGGCCCGCTGGTCCCGTTCGGCGCGCAGGGCCGCGTCCAGCCGGTCGAGTCCGGCGGCCAGTCCCGCTCCCTGGTCGACCGCCACCCGCCAGCAGGCCGCGAGCCCCAACAGCCCCTCGGCGCCGGGCTGCCGGGCCGCCACCGCGAGCGTCCCGGGCACGTCCCCACCGAAGCGGGCGGCCGCGACCACGGCCCCCTGGGCATCGCCGAGTCCCCCGGAGTCCCGCGCGGCCCGTGGCAGCGCCTCCCCGGGCTGCCGTCCCGCGCGCACCTCTCCGGCGAGCGCCCCGCACAGCGCGATCACCGCGTCGGCGCGTGCCTCCCGGGCGCGTCGCGTCTGGCGGGCCAGCCGCAGCCGGCGCAGCGCCGGGATCCCGGCGGCCCCCATGAGGACCGGAACGGGCGAGCCGGCCAGGAAGGCGAGCGCCAGCCCGGCGGCGAGAGCCCACCACTCACTCCGCCAACGGCCGTGCAGCCGCCGCAGTTCCCCGACCGCGCGCTCCCAGGAGGGGGGTCCGGTGGCCACCACCCCGCCGCCGGCGAACAGCAGCCGCGCCCGCCGTACCCCGCGCTGCCGCTCGGCCAGCAGCCAGGCCATGACTCCGCCGCACACCACGGCCGCACCCACCGTCGTCTCACCCATCACGAACTCCCCTTTCAAATCCCGGATCACTCACGTCACATCGGACAGGGCGGCCAGCTCAGCCCCCCGCCGGCTCACACGTCACCCGCGTCACTTCGAAGCAGATCCCGCAGCCGCTCCCACCCCCGTTCGCGCGCGAAGGCCTCCGCGCCCCAGCGCAGTGCCGGTACCGTGCGCACCAGGCCCGCCGAGTCCCGCTCCAGCACGTGCACCTCGTTGATCCGCCGTCGGCCCGCGCGGTCCCGCACGAGGTGCAGCACCACCGACAGGGCGGCCGCCAACTGGCTGTGCAGGGCGGCCCGGTCGAGGCCCGCGGCCGTACCGAGCGCCTCCAGGCGGGCCGGTACGTCGGCCGCCGCGTTGGCGTGCACGGTGCCGCAGCCGCCCTCGTGGCCGGTGTTGAGCGCGGCGAGCAGGTGCACCACCTCGGGGCCGCGCACCTCGCCGACCACGAGCCGGTCGGGCCGCATCCGCAGGGCCTGCCGGACCAGGTCCTCCAGGGTGACCAGGCCCGCGCCCTCCTGGTTGGCGGGTCTGGTCTCCAGCCGTACGACATGGGGGTGTTCGGGCCTCAGCTCCGCGGAGTCCTCGGCGAGCACGATCCGCTCCCCCGGGCCGACCAGCCCGAGCAGGGCACTGAGCAGGGTCGTCTTCCCGGTGCCGGTGCCGCCGCTGACCAGGAAGGACAGCCGGGCCGCCAGGAGGGCTCGCAGGATCCGGTCGCCGCCGGGCGGAACGGTGCCCGCCGCGACCAGTTCGCCGAGCGTGAACGCCCGGGGCCGTACCACCCGAAGGGACAGGCAGGTGCAGCCGATCGCCACCGGAGGCAGGACCGCGTGCAGACGGGTGCCGTCGGGCAGCCGGGCGTCCGCCCACGGCCGGGCGTCGTCCAGGCGTCGCCCGGCCACCGCGGCCAGCCGCTGCGCGAGGCGCCGTACCGCCGACGCGTCCGGGAAGGCGACCCGGGTGAGTTCGAGGCCGCCGCCACGGTCCACCCACACCCGGTCGGGGGCGGTGACCAGGACGTCGGTGACCGCGGGGTCGGCGAGCAGGGGCTCCAGGGGGCCGCTGCCGACCAGTTCGGAGCGGAGCCGTTCGGCCGCTCCGAGGACCTCCGCGTCACCGAGCACCCGGCCCTGCGCGCGCAGCGCCTGCGCCACGCGCGCGGGGGTCGGTTCGGCGCCGCTCTCGGCCAGCCAGCGCCGTACCCCGTCCAGCAGGGCCGAGCCGTCGCCGTCCGGCGGTGCCGGGACGTTCCCGACCACGGGGCCGGCCCTCATGCGCCGCCCGCCTCGACCAGGGTCCGCTCCCAGAAGTCCTTGCAGAAGCGGGCCAGCGGTCCGCGTGCGGCCGAGCCCGGCGGTTTCCGGTGCGGGCGGGACAGGCCCGGTTCGACGGGGACCTCGCCGGCCAGCGGCAGGCCGAGCAGCCGGGCCACCTCCCGGTCGTCCAGTCCCGGCGCGTACGGCCCCCGTACGGCCACCCTGAGGTCGCGGACGACCATGCCGACGGTGGCCGCCACCCGTCCGGCGGCCGCGATCGCCCGGAGTTCGGCGGGGACCACCAGGAGAGCCAGGTCGAGCTGGGTGAGGACTTCGGCGATCTCGTCGTCCAGACGGCGGGGCAGGTCGACGACGACCGTGCCGCCGCGCCGCCGTGCGGCCGCGAGCACCGCGCGGACGGCGGGCGGCGGGATCGCCACGCAGTCGCCGCGGTCCCAGCTGAGGATCCGCAGCGAGTGCAGTTCGGGCAGCGACTCCTCCAGGGCGCCGCTGCCGAGCCGGCCGCGCGAGGCGGCGAAGGCGGGCCAGCGCAGCCCCTCGGCCGTCTCCCCGCCGAGGAGTACGTCGATTCCGCCACCCAGCGGATCCGCGTCCACCAGGAGGGTGCGCAGCCCCTCCCGCGCGGAGGTGACGGCGAGCGCGCAGGCGAGCGTGGAGGCACCGGAGCCGCCCCGGCCGCCGATCACCCCGACGGTGAGGGCCGGGCGGCCCACCCCTTCGACGACGTCGGCGATCCGGTCCACGAGCCACTGCTCGCCGTCGGGGAGCATCAGGACATGGTCGGCACCGATCTGGACGGCCCGTTTCCACACGTCGGGGTCGTCCTGATCGTGTCCGACCAGCACCACTCCACGCCTGCGCACGGCCCCGCGCACCCGCCCCGCGGCGTCGTCGCCGACCAGGACGAGCGGGGCGGACTCCCAGCCGCCGCCGCGTTCCGGTGGGCCGTGGTGGACCTCTGGTTTGGCACCGGCCGCGGCGCACAGGCGCAACAGGTCGTCGAGGAGTTCGGCGTCCTCCGTGACGATCATGGGACGTCCGGGGCGTCCCGAGTCGGCGGACGGCGGTTCCTGGGTGACAGTTCCGGCCACGTGAGCTTCCCCCTTGGCTGAGTTCTGGCGCGTGGCCCCTGCGGCCCCGCGATTCCCAAACGTGTGAAGAACCGGCAAGCGGCCTCCATATGCACGGCCGGTAGAAACCGGCCATTGGCGCCCGGCAATCGGAACCGGCCATGAACTCGCCGCCGCCGGAGCGCACTGGAATCACGGTGCAGCGAACCCGGAAATCGTGTGGATCTTGGTCCAAAACTGTGGACAACCAGGGGCTTGTGAATATCGGCATCACCCATACCGGTGAGCCCCGTTCTGGGCTGTGTACGACATCCACAGCGCAGCGCCACGACTACCCAGCGTGACGGATCATGGGCACACGAAAAGAGCGGCCGAAGCCGCCCGACCAAGGCCTCGCGGCCCATGAGAGAGAGGAGAAACCCACCCGGACATGCGACGACCCCCACCGGGGGGGAGAGTGGGGGTCGTCTCCACGGCCGACTCGGGGGGGGGAGGAGCCGGACCGGGTTAGCACGGTCGCGAACGATCCGTGACTTCCATGGTGTACCCGAGAGCCCTCTCAGGCAAACCCACGCGCCCCACCTTACGCCGAATGGTGGGCGCCTATGCTCAGGGGCGTGGAAAACCACTCCTTGCCCCGCACAGCGGCCTTCTTTGACCTGGACAAGACGGTCATTGCGAAGTCGAGCACGCTCACCTTCAGCAAGTCCTTCTACCAAGGCGGTCTGATCAACCGCAGGGCCGCGCTGCGCAACGCGTACTCCCAGTTCGTGTTCCTCGTCGGCGGTATGGACCACGACCAGATGGAGCGAACCCGCGCGTACCTGTCCGGTCTCGTCCGCGGCTGGAATGTCCAACAGGTCAAGGAGATCGTCGCCGAGACCCTGCACGACCTCATCGACCCGATCATCTACGACGAGGCCGCCTCCCTCATCGAGGAGCACCACCGGGCCGGCCGGGACGTCGTCATCGTGTCCACGTCGGGCGCCGAGGTCGTCGAGCCGATCGGCGAGCTCCTCGGCGCGGACCGGGTGGTGGCCACCCGCATGGTCGTCGGCGACGACGGCTGCTTCACGGGCGAGGTGGAGTACTACGCGTACGGCCCGACGAAGGCGGAGGCCGTGCGCGAGCTGGCCGCCTCCGAGGGGTACGACCTGGCGCGCTGCTACGCGTACAGCGACTCGGCGACCGACGTGCCGATGCTCCGGACCGTCGGACACCCGCACGCCGTGAACCCGGACCGCGCGCTGCGCCGCGAGGCCCTGGCACAGGGCTGGCCGATCCTGGACTTCCACCGCCCGGTACGGCTCAAGCAGCGGATCTCCGCGCCTCCGCGTCCGGCCCTGGTCGCCGCGGCCGCCATAGGCGCGGCGGCCGCCACCGCGGGACTGGTCTGGTACGCGAGCCGGCGCCGGAGCACGGTCGTCTGACGCCGACCCCGCCTCCACATTCACCCGTTCGGCCGATCGGCGCCCTTTTCAGGTGCCTTTGAACGTAAAAGTAAAGAACTGTAGGCAGGACTTCCGCTTGCTCCGGGCTTGCAGTACAAAGGGGTTAGCGGCCCGCGAGACCAAAGGACATCCGAGAGGATCACCTTTAATACGCATTTGGCCCCACGGACCCAGCATGGACACCGAGCACCCACGCGACGTCGACCCGTCGATTACGGGCCAGCCGCACCAGGTGACGGGCAAAGCACCCGACCTGATGGGCGACACATCGAGGACGCTTGGTAACCCGGTGAACATGCCAGCGGCGGTACGAGTTCTCGTACCGCCGCAACCCTTTTCCGGGGCCTCCGCGGGCCCTACGCCGCGCCGCGTTGCAGCGCCTCGCAGACCGCCGTCGACTCCCGCACCCCCAGTTCGACCGCGCGCCCACAGTGGGCGATCCAGGCCGCCACGCCCTCCGGGGTGCCGGAGACGTAGCCGTCCAGGGCCGCCAGATAGGAGGCCCTGCCCAGCTCGGCGTGGCCGACCTCGGCGGGACAGATCGCCTTGGGATCGAGACCGCTGCCGACCAGCACGATCCGTTCGGCCGCACGCGCGACCAGTCCGTTGCCCGTCGTGAAGGGGCGCAGCGCGAGCAGTTCGCCGTGCACCACCGCGGACGTCACCAGCGCGGGGGCCTCCGTCCCCGCGATGATCAGTCGGGAGAGACCCTCCAGGCGCCCCGCCACCTCACCGGCGTCCGGCAACGGCAGCTCGACCAGCGGCTCGTCGACCCGCTCGCCGGCCTGCCGCGGCCTGCCCACCTCGGCGTCGTCGGTCGCCGCCGCCACCAGATGCAGCCGGGCCAGCACCCGCAGCGGCGACTGCCGCCAGATGGAGAGCAGCTGGCCGGCCTCCGCGGTCAGCCGCAGGGCCGCGCCGACCACGCGGGCCTCGTCGTCGGCGCCGAAGTCGGACCGCCGCCGCACCTCCTCCAGCGCCCAGTCGGCGCCGGAGAGCGCGGCACTGCCCCGGGCGCCGCGCAACGCGGCCTCGGAGGTGACGGCGTTGCTGCGGCGCCGCATGACCCGGTGCCCGTAGACCCGGTCCACGGCCTTGCGCACGGACTCCACGGACTCGGCCACCCCGGGCAGCGCGCCCAGGGCCGCGAGCGGATCGGCGGTCGCACCTGTCGTACTCATGAGTACGACCCTACGCACCAGCACCGCGGGCTCCACGAAGGAGTGGTCTTCTTCACTCCATCTGACACATACAGCTATCGGACGACTACGCTTCGTGAACATGAAAATTGCTTTCGTCGGGAAGGGCGGCAGCGGCAAGACCACGCTCTCCTCCCTTTTCATCCGGCATCTCGCGGCGGCCGGCGCGCCGGTCGTCGCCATCGACGCCGACATCAACCAGCACCTCGGTCCCGCGCTCGGCCTCGACGAGTCGGAGTCGGCGGCACTGCCCGCGATGGGCGAGCGGCTGTCCCTGATCAAGGACTACCTGCGGGGCAACAACCCGCGTATCGCCTCCGCCGCGACGATGATCAAGACCACCCCGCCCGGCGAGGGCTCGCGGCTGGTCCGGGTGCGGGAGCCCAACCCGGTGTACGACGCCTGCGCGCGACCGGTGGAACTCGACGGCGGCGCCGTCCGTTTGATGGTCACCGGGCCTTTCACGGACGCTGACCTCGGAGTCTCCTGCTACCACTCCAAGACGGGCGCGGTGGAGCTGTTCCTGAACCACCTCGTCGACGGCCCCGACGAGTACGTCGTGGTCGACATGACGGCGGGTTCGGACTCCTTCGCCTCCGGCATGTTCACCCGCTTCGACATCACGTTCCTCGTCGCCGAACCGACCCGGAAGGGAGTCTCCGTCTACCGCCAGTACAAGGAGTACGCCCGGGACTTCGGCGTCGTGCTGAAGGTCGTCGGCAACAAGGTCCAGGGGCAGGACGACATCGACTTCCTCCGCGCGGAGGTGGGGGACGACCTGCTGGTCACGGTCGGGCACTCGGACTGGGTGCGGGCCATGGAGAAGGGCCGGCCGCCCCGGTTCGAGCTCCTGGAGGACGCCAACTCCCGCGCCCTGCGCAGCCTCAAGGTCGCCGCCGACGCGACGCACCAGCTGCGGGACTGGGAGCGTTACACCCGGCAGATGGCCCATTTCCACCTGAAGAACGCCCTGTCCTGGGGCAACGACCGCACCGGGGCCGACCTGGCCGCGCAGATCGACCCCGGCTTCGTGCTCGGCGAGGAAGTGGCGGCTACTGCCTGACCGCCGGCGCCCCGGGCACCCCCTTCGGCGCCGGGGCGGGACCACCGGACATGAAGGACGCCCAGCCCTGCCGCGGGGCCTCGCCCACGTTCAGGCTCCGCAGCCGGGCCAGGACCCGCGGGTCCTGGGCGTCCAGCCAGTCGGCCAGCTGATGGAAGGAGACACAGCGCACGTCGGGCTTGTTGCAGACCTTCTGGACGACGTCGTCGATGGCGCGCATGTACGTGCCGCCGTTCCAGGACTCGAAGTGGTTGCCGATGACGAGCGGCGCGCGGTTGCCGTCGTAGGCCCGGTTGAAGCCCTGGAGCAGCCCGTCACGCATCTGGTCGCCCCAGTAGTCGAACTTGTCGGGGTCGCCCTGGGTCCGGGTGCCGGACTGGTTGACCATGAAGTTGTAGTCCATGGTCAGCTGCTCGTAGGTGTGGCCGGGGAAGGGGACGAGCTGCATGGACAGGTCCCACAGCCCCTCCCTCTTCTTGGGCCACACCTGGTCGTTGACGCCACTGGTGTCGTAGCGGAAGCCCAACTGGCTCGCCGCCTTCACGAAGTTCTTCTGTCCCTCCAGGCAGGGGGTGCGGGCGCCGATGAGCTCCTTCTCGTAGTCGAAGGGCAGCGGCGCGGCGTTCTTCATCCCGGTGTTGGTCTTCCAGGTCTTCACGAACTGCTTGGCCTGGGCGATCTCGCTCTTCCACTCGGCCACCGACCACTCGCCGACACCGCCGTCGGGGCCACAGAAGTGGCCGTTGAAGTGGGTGCCGATCTCGTTGCCCTCCAGCCAGGCCAGCCGTAGCTGCCTGACGGTGTCGGTGATGCCCTGTTCGTCGTTGAAGCCGATCTCGGAGCTGCCGGGCGAGTGCTGCGGCGGGCGGTAGAGGTCCTTCTTCTCCTCGGGCAGCATGTAGACGCCGCTGAGGAAGTACGTCATGGTCGCGTGGTTCTCCTTGGAGACCTTACGGAAGTGCGAGAACAGCTTCTGGCTGTCCTCGCCCGCGCCGTCCCAGGAGAACACCACGAACTGCGGGGGCTT
>NZ_LBMU02000053.1 GCF_001005085.2 Streptomyces humi | reverse complement strand
CAGTCGGTCAGCAGGCCAGTCGGTCAGCAGGTCAGTCGGTCGGCAGGTCAGTCGGTCACGCGGGCGCGAACCGTACCTTCGCCGTGCCCGGGTCGGCCTGGATCAGGCGTACCGGCAGCCGCTCGCCCAGCGGAAGACGCACGCCGTCCTCGATCCGGCCTATGACGGCGGGCTCCTGGAGCAGCACCCGCCCCACGGTCGGCCGGTGCTCCTCGACCTCGACCACGCAGCCGTCGAAGACCTCGCCGACCCGGTCCTTCAGCAGCGCCGCCTCGACGATGTCGACGCACTCCCGTTCCACCGTGGCCGAGCGCCGCGAGCCCTCCGCCATCTCCTTGGGCAGCGTGTCCAGCCCCATCAGCACCCAGTCGGGCGGGGTCTCGCCGGCCGCCGCCGCGAGGCAGAGCTCGGACGCGTAGCGGTCCGCGAGGCGGCGCAGGGGCGCGGTGCAGTGGGCGTAGGGGGCGGCCACCGCCGCGTGGGTGGTGACCGCGGGCCGGACGCCGTCCCGGAAGACCGTGTACCCGGCGCCGCGCAGCAGGGTGGTGCACTCCTGGAGGAAGGCCGCGTGCCGGGGGCGGCGCGGGTTCAGGGAGCGGATCAGCTCCGCGTACGACACGTGGTGCGGCCACTCGATGCGCAGCGCCCGCGCGGTGGTGCGCAGCCGGGCCACGGCGCCGTCGGGGGCGGTCGGCAGGGTGCGCAGCACACCGGTGCCGTGGGCGAGCATCATCTCGGCGGCGGCCATACCGGTGAGCAGGGAGATCTGCGCGTTCCAGGCGTCGGCGGGCAGCGGGGCGCGGTAGGCGAGCTCGTAGGTGTGGTCGTGTTCGACGATCTCCTGCTCCGGCACGTTCAGCGAGATGCCGCCGCGCTCCACCTCCAGCAGTTCCCGTGCCTCGCCGATCTCCTTGAGCAGCGCGACGGGTTCCTCGGCGGTGCCGTCGTCGATCCGCCGCTGCACACCCGCGTAGTCGAGCTTGGCCCGGCTGCGCACCAGGGCCCGCCGGACGTCGGCGGCCCGGGTCCGCCCCTCCGCGTCCAGGTCGACGGTCCACAGCACGGCCGGGCAGGTCCGGTCCGGGAGCAGGCTCGCGGCGCCCTCGCTGAGCACGGCGGGGTGCAGCGGCACCCTGCCGTCCGGGAAGTAGAGCGTGGTGACGCGGTGGTGCGCCTCGGAGTCCAGCGCTCCGCCGGGCACGACGAAGGCGGCGACGTCGGCGATGGCGTACCGGACGCGGTAGCCGCCGTCGTGCCGGGACAGGTGCATCGCCTGGTCGAGGTCCCTCGACGTGGGCGGGTCGACCGTGAAGAAGGGGATGTCGGTCGCGTCGTGCGCGGGCACGGCCGGGGCCTTCGCGGCGCCTTCGGCCTCCGCGAGGACCTCGACCGGGAAGCTGTCGGGGACGCCGAGGTCGGCCCGGAGCGCGCTGAGCGCGGCCCGGAGCGGGGCCTCGGGGGCACCCTTGACGCGGATGTGACGGCGGGGCATAGGTCGAGCGTAGTCACATCGCCCGGCTCCGGCGTCTTACGCTGGCGCGAAGCGTCGATGACGAACGTCGGTCACGAACGTCGGTCACGAACGTCGGCCGTGCAGGCCGATCACGAAGAGGAGTACGTGTGCTGGTCCTGCTGCCGCCCTCGGAAGGCAAGGCGACCTCGGGTCGTGGCGCCCCGCTGAAGCCCGGGTCGCTGTCGCTGCCGGGGCTCGCGGAGGCCCGCGAGGCCGTGCTGGCCGAACTGGTCGACCTGTGCGCGGGCGACGCGGAGAAGGCCCGCGAGGTCCTCGGACTGAGCGAGGGGCTGCGCGGCGAGGTCGCGAAGAACGCGGAGCTGATGACGGCGGGCACTCGCCCGGCCGGGGAGATCTACACGGGGGTGCTGTACGACGCCCTCGGCCTGGCGTCCCTGGACCCGGCCGCGAAGCGGCGGGCGGCGCGGTCGCTGCTGGTGTTCTCGGGGTTGTGGGGTGCGGTCCGGGTGACGGACCGGATCCCGTCCTACCGCTGCTCGATGGGGGTACGGCTGCCGGGGCTCGGCGCGCTGGGCGCGCACTGGCGCGGGCCGATGGCCGAGGCGCTGCCGGAGGCGGCCGGGTCGGGGCTGGTGCTGGACCTGCGGTCGGCGGCCTACGCGGCGGCCTGGAAGCCGAAGGGCGAGGTGGCCGCGCGGACGGCGACGGTACGGGTGCTGCACGCGCCGACGCGGAAGGTGGTCAGCCACTTCAACAAGGCGACCAAGGGGCGGATCGTGCGGAGCCTGCTGACCGCCGGGGCCGCGCCGGCCGGGCCGGCCGAGCTGGTGGAGGCGCTGCGGGACCTGGGGTACGAGGTGGAGGTGACGGCGCCCGCGCCGGGGCAGGCAGGGAAACCGGAGAAGCCGGGGAAGCCGGGGCAGGGCTGGGCACTGGACGTGTTGGTTACAGAGGTTCACTAGAGTTAGAGGCTGTTGCGAAAGCTGGAGCAGGCGCTCCCGTTTTGGGCACTAATGCCGGCAACACCCTCTAATTGCAACATGCGCAACGACCTTTGCGGAGGCTGCATCGCCTCGGCAGGATGTTCGTCATGCCCCTACCGATCTCCGTGCTGGATCTCGCCCCCGTGGTGCCCGTGGTCGTGATCGAGGATGCCGCCGACGCCGTGCCGCTGGCGCGGGCACTGGTGGCCGGCGGGCTGCCCGCGATCGAGGTGACGCTGCGGACGCCCGCCGCGCTCGACGCCATCCGGGAGATCGCGGGCGGGGTGCCGGACGCGGTGGTCGGCGCGGGGACCGTCCTCACCCCCGGGCAGGTCGCGGGGTGCGTGGCGGCCGGGGCACGGTTCCTGGTCAGCCCGGGGTGGACGGACGGGCTGCTGGCGGCGATGGCCGGGTCCGGCGTGCCGTTCCTGCCGGGGGTGTCGACCGTCTCCGAGGTCGTGGCACTCCTGGAGCGCGGGGTGCGGGAGATGAAGTTCTTCCCGGCGCAGGCGGCCGGCGGCACGGCCTATCTGAAGTCCCTCGCCGGACCGCTGCCCCAGGCCCGGTTCTGCCCGACGGGAGGGATCGGCCCCGGCAACGCGCCGGAGTACCTCGCCCTCCCCAACGTGGGCTGCGTCGGCGGCA
The DNA here is from genome assembly GCF_001005085.2 of Streptomyces humi. Lineage (GTDB taxonomy): Bacteria > Actinomycetota > Actinomycetes > Streptomycetales > Streptomycetaceae > Streptomyces > Streptomyces humi. The sequence goes on along the minus strand of NZ_LBMU02000053.1, from coordinate 78,804 downwards.
CCTGGATGATCCCGGCCGATGCCGTCGCCGCCCGGGACTGGGCCCGCGTCGAGTCGCTGGCACGGTCGGCGGCGGGCCTCAGGGACAACGCCCTGGGGGACCACGGCCCCAGGGACGGCAGCCTCGGCATCAGCGGCCCCGACGACGCCGGTCTCGGCGACGGCGGTCTCAGGGACGGCGGTCTCAGGGACGCAGGTGGGACGTGTCGTTGAAGAGCCGTACGCTCGCGTTGCCGTCCGCGTAGTACGCCACCGCCGACAGCGACGCCGCCGACAGTTCCATGCGGAACAGCGACTTCGCCGGCGCGCCCAGGGCGAGCCGCACGAACGTCTTGATCGGCGTGACGTGGGTGACGAGCAGGACGGTGCGGCCCGCGTAGGCCGCGACCAGCCGGTCCCTGGTGGCCGCGATCCGGGTGGCCGTCTCGGCGAAGCTCTCGCCGCCCCCCGTGGGGTGCGCCTCCGGGTCGGCGAGCCACGCGGTCAGGTCGTCCGGGTAACGCTCGCGGACCTCGCCGAAGGTGAGGCCCTCCCAGGCGCCGAAGTCGGTCTCCTTGAGCCCGTCGTCGATCGTGACGTCGAGGCCGAGGCGGTCGGCGACGGCCGCCGCCGTCTGCCGGGTCCGGGTGAGCGGGGAGGCGAGAATCGCCTCGATCGTGCCGCGCCGGGCCAGGGCCTCGCCGACCCGGCGGGCCTGGTCCTGGCCGATGCCGGAGAGGGCGGGGTCGGTGCCGCCGCTGCCGGAGAAGCGCTTCTGGGGGGTGAGGGGGGTCTCGCCATGGCGGAGGAGGACGAAGGTCGCCGGTGCGCCGAGGTCGGGGGCCGAACTCCAGCCGGGGCTCGCCACGGTGCGGGCGGCGCGGGTGTCGGCGGTGGGCTTGTCCGTCGTCGCCACAGTGCCGGAGAGCGGGGGCCGGTCGCGCGTTTCCCCGCGCCCCTCACGGGTCGCCGTTCCCGCGGTCGGCGTTCCTGCGGTCGCCGTTCCCGCGGTCGGCGTTCCTGCGGTCGGCGTTCCTGCGGTCGCCGTTCCCGCGGTCGCCGTTCCCGCGGTCGCCGTTCCCGCGGTCGCCGTTCCCGCGGTCGCCGTTCCCGCGGTCGCCGTTCCCGCGGTCGCCGTTCCCGCGGTCGGCGACGAGTGCGCGGCCCGGCCGCCCGCGTCCAGCTCGGCCGTCGACGCCGAGGCCGACCACTGTTCGCCCCGCTTGCCCGCGTCCATCGCCTCGTTCGCCAGGCGGTCGGCGTGCTTGTTGCGGTCGCGGGGGATCCACTCGTACGTCACCTGGTCCGGCAGGAAGACGCCCCCGGCCGCCAGCGCCAGCGGCTTCATGTCGGGGTGCTTGATCTTCCACCGGCCGGACATCTGCTCGATGACCAGCTTGGAGTCCATGCGGACGTGCACGGTGGCGGTCGGGTCCAGGGCGTGGGCCGCGCGCAGGCCCGCCAGCAGGCCCCGGTACTCGGCGACGTTGTTGGTGACGACGCCGAGGTACTCGGCCGTCTCCGCCAGCGTCTCCCCGGTCGCCGCGTCGATGACCACCGCGCCGTAGCCGGCGGGGCCCGGGTTGCCCCGGGATCCGCCGTCCGCCTCGACGATGAACTCCCTTGCCACGTAAGCCCCTCAGCCCTTCAGCCCCTCAAGCCCCTCTGGGTGTTCCTACAGGCCCGACTCGGACGTGCGTACCAGGATGCGGCGGCAGTTCTCGCAGCGGACCACCGTGTCGGGCGCGGCCGAGCGGATCTCGTTCAGCTCGGTGATGGCGAGCTCCTGGCGGCAGCCCTGGCAGCTGCGGGCGTACAGCTTGGCCGCGCCGATGCCGCCCTGCTGCTCGCGCAGCTTGTCGTACAGCTTCAGCAGGTCGGCGGGGACCGCGGCCGCGATGACCTCGCGCTCCTTGGTGACGGTCGCCGCCTCGGCGTCGAGCTGCTCCGCCGCGGTGTCCCGCCGGGCGGTCGCCTCGTCGATACGGCCCTGGACGGCACCGACCCGCTCGGACAGCTCGGCGACCCGCTCCTGCGCCGACTCACGGCGCTCCATGACCTCCAGGACGACGTCCTCCAGATCGCCCTGACGCTTGGCGAGGGAGACGATCTCCCTCTGGAGGTTCTCCAGGTCCTTGGGGGAGGTGATCGCGCCGGAGTCCAGGCGCTGCTGGTCGCGGGCGGCGCGCTGGCGCACCTGGTCCACGTCCTGCTCGGCCTTGGTCTGCTCGCGGGCGGTGTCGCTCTCCTCGGTCTGCGCGGCGACCGACAGGTCGCGCAGCTGCGTGAGGTCCTTCGTCAGCGACTCGATCTCGGCGTGCTCGGGCAGCGACTTCCGCTTGTGCGCCAGCTGCTGGAGGCGTACGTCCAGGGCCTGGACGTCGAGGAGTCGGATCTGGTCGGCGGGCGCTGCGTTCAGTTGGGGGCTCCAAGGGACGGTGAGTGGCTGGTCCAGGGGTCGGTGACCGTCTTGGAGACGTGCACGCGCAGGTCCCAGCCGTGGCGGTCGGAGATCTCGTCGAGCTGGGCCGCGGCCAGCTCGCACCAGGGCCATTCGGTGGCCCAGTGCGCCGCGTCGAGCAGCGCGAGGGGGCTCGGGGCGACGGCCGCCGTGAATTCCGACGCCGGGTGGTGGCGCAGGTCGGCGGTGAGGAAGGCGTCCACCGCGGCGGCCCGCACGGCGTCGAAGAGGCTGTCGCCGGAGCCGCCGCTGACGGCGACCGTGCGGACCAGGGCCTCGGGGTCGCCGGCGACGCGGATGCCCTGCGCGGTGGCGGGGAGGCGTTCGGCGGCCCGGTCGGCGAGCTCGCGGACGGTCACCGGGTGGTCGAGCTCGCAGACGCGGCCGAGACCCCGGCGGCCCTCCGGGTCGGTGGGGTCCGGGACGAGGGGCCGCACGACCCTGAGGTCCAGGGCGCCCGCGAGCGCGTCGGAGACGCCCGGGTCGGCGGTGTCGGCGTTGGTGTGGGCGACGTGCAGCGCGATGTCGTTCTTGATGAGGGTGTGCACGACCCGGCCCTTGAAGTGGCCGGCCGCGACCGTCGTCGTACCGCGCAGGTAGAGCGGGTGGTGGGTGACCAGCAGGTCGGCGCCCAGCTGCACCGCCTCGTCGACGGTGTCCTGGACCGGGTCGACGGCGAACAGGACCCGGGTGACCTCCTGGTCGGGGTCGCCGACGACCGTGCCGACCGCGTCCCAGGACTCGGCCCGCTCGGCGGGCCACAGGGTCTCCAGCGCGGCGATGACTTCAGACAGACGGGGCACGGGGAAAGGCTACCTGCCTGTTCCGCGGGGCTGTACCCGCTCGCCCGCGGGAGGCGGCCCGCAGCACATCCGCCCCCGTTTCCTCAGGCGAATCGTCCAGCGTGCACCCGTATGTGTGAAGCCGGGGGCTGCCGCTCCCCCGCCTGTGCGTGCGAAAACTAGCTTCGTGGCCGGAGGTGACCGAACGATGACGGCCTGTGCGATCGAACCCTCGGCCGCGGACGAGGGCGACAGCGTGCCGGGGGCGGGCTGCGCCCTCACGTCTGCCACCGCGTCTGCCACCGCGTCCGCCATCACGTGTGCCATCACGGTGGACGGGGCGTACGCGGCCCGGCTGGCCCAGCAGGATGGTTCCTGCTACCCGGAGCGCTGGACGCTGGACGGACCCGAGCCGTACGCCGTGCCGCTGCCCGGCAACCAGCCGGAGGAGCCGGACACCGAGGTGCAGCCGCTGGGTGACGGACGGGTGCTGATCCGCCGGCTGGTGGACGGGCGGCACCACTTCGCCCTGCTGTACCCGACCGGTCCGGGGACCGGCGAGCTGCCGCTGGGCGCGGTGGAGTGCCCGGACCCGGACGCCTCGCTACGGCTGCTGCCGCCGGCGCCGGGCGGCGGTCACGCCTACGCGCTCGCCGTGGGGCCGCGCACCTCCACCGTGTGGCTGGTGGCGGGCGGGGCATTCGGGCCCGAGCCGCTGGCGGTGGTTCCGGGCCGGTGTTCGGGCGGGGTCTGGCTGGACCGGCGCGGGCGGATGCTGGCGCTGGACCGGGAGCTGGGCGGGCGGACCAAGGCGGTCGTGGTCGATCTGGAGCGGGGCGGCGAGGTGTCGCCGCTGTTGCAGATCGCGGCGGACAGCGACGACCGGCTGCTGCTCGCCGACCCGGACAGCGGGCTGATCCTGGTCGGCTCGGACGCGCCGTCCCCCGGGCAGGAACGGTTGGGCTGGGGCGTCCTCGGCAGCACGCTGCCGCTGCGGTTCCCGGAGAGCCTGCGGGTGCCGCAGGTGCCGGACTGCACGGTGACGCCGTTCGCGATCCAGCCGGGGCAGGTGCTGACTCCGGAGAGCTGCGGGGTGGCGCTGTGGATCGCGGGTCCGCTGGGCAGCTGGGTCGGCGCCTGGCGGGCCGGGGACCGGCGGATGTGTCATCTCCCCGCGCCGCAGGGGTGGTTGGCCGGTGCCGGGGTGTGGACGCTGGACGGGGTGCTGCGGCTGCCGTACGCCACGGGGGAGGTCCCGTGCGGGGTGGCGGCGGTCGTGGTGCCCTGGGGGGAGACGGGGGGCGCGGCGGGTCCGCGGGATCCGGTTCCGGACGGCAGGGCTGCCGGGGCGCCGGGCGCGTCCGGGGAGCCGGCGGAACCGGATCACCCGGCGCCTGTCGTGGCACGGCCGGTGCCGTTGCAACAGGCCCCGCTGGGGCGGCCGTCGCGGCCGGTGCCTCCGGTGCGGCCGGCGGAGCCGGTGTCCTGGGAGCGGCCGTTGCGGTGGGTGCGGCTGGAGCGGCGGTTTCAACCGTCGCCGGTGGGGCAGACGTTGGAGCGGAGTCCGGTGGGGCCGCCGTCGCGGCAGGGGCCGCCGGAGCCGCTTGTAACAAAGTAGCTGCGGTCGGCGTGCCCGCCTGGATCCGCCCCGTGCCGGTCCGGATAAACTCGCCGCGCTGTTAGAAAGATCATGTTGACGGGGTGAATTCTTCCGATGAGCGACGCCAGTACGTCCCAGCAGCTGTCCGCCGACCTTGAGGAGGTGGACGGTCACGGGAAGCACCGTGGTCACGTCTCGGCCCAGGACGGTGAGTCGGCCCCCAGCGGCCGGCACCGCAAGCCGGAACCGGCCGAGACCGCGGCCTGACGGCACGTACGTACGACCCGGCGGCCCCGCCCCCTCGTCAGCAGGGGGCGGGGCCGCCGTCGTACGTCGTGCTACCGGCGTCGCAGCGCCAGCACCTCCGCCGCCGCGAAGGTCTCCCCCGGCGGCCGGTCCGCGTAGTGCGGGGTGAGCAGGGCGTCGAGCTCGGCGTGGTCGAAGGTGTCCTGTTTGCTGTCGAACCTGGCCTCGACGCGAGGCCGTTCGACGACCGCGACCATGCCGCCGTGCACGACGAGCAGCTGGCCGTTGACGCGTTGGGCGGCCGGTGCGGCCAAGTAGCCGACCAGCGGGGCGACATGCTCGGGGGCGAGCGGGTCCAGGCCCTCGGCGGGCTGCTCGAACCCGGCGAAGACGTCCTCGGTCATCCGGGTGCGGGCGCGCGGGCAGATCACGTTGGCGGTCACGCCGTACTTGGCGAGGGCGAGGGCGGTGGAGGTGGTCAGGCCGACGATCCCGCCCTTGGCGGCCGCGTAGTTGGGCTGGCCCGCGGAACCGGCGAGGAAGGCCTCGGAGGAGGTGTTGACGATCCGGCCGTACACCCTGCCGTCGGCCGCCGCCTTGGCCCGGTCCCGCCAGTGCGCGGCCGCGAAGCGGGTGGTGTTGAAGTGGCCCTTGAGATGGACCCGGATCACCGAGTCCCACTCGTCCTCGGTCATGGAGAACACCATGCGGTCGCGCAGGATGCCGGCGTTGTTGACGAGGATGTCCAGCTTTCCGTAGGTGGTTGTCGCGAGCGCGAGAAGGTCTCGCGCCTGCGAGAAGTCCGCGACATCGCCGGTGTGGGCGACCGCCTGGCCACCGGCCGCGCGGATCTCCTCCGCGACCTGCTCGGCGGGGCCCGCGGAGGCCGCCCCCGAGCCGTCCCGGCCGGACTGGCCGAAGTCGTTGACGACGACGGCCGCGCCCAGCCGGGCGAGTTCCAGCGCCTCGGCCCGCCCGAGCCCGCGGCCCGCGCCGGTGACGATCGCGCTGAGCCCTTCCAGAGGCCTCTCTTCCGGCATCCGACGGCCCTCAGATCTCTATGCAGGTACGCAGGGCGGTGCCGGTGCGCATCTGGTCCAGCGCCTCGTTGATCTCCGCCAGCGGCACCCGGTGGGTGATCAGGCCCTCCAGGTCGATACGGCCGGCCCGCCACAGGGCGATCGTGCGTTCGTAGGAGCGGACCACGTCACCGCCGCCGTACATGGACGGCAGGATCCGCTTCTCGTCGAAGAACAGCTCGAACATGTTGAGCTGGAGGAAGTCGTCCATGGCTCCCGCGCCGACCACCACGAGGGTGCCACCGCGCCGGGTGTTCTCGTACGCCGTCCGCGCGGTCGCGGACCTGCCGACGACCTCGAAGACGTAGTCGAAGCCCTCGCCCGCGGTGACCTCCTGCTTGGCGCCGGGCAGTTCGTCCGGCGACACGGCCCGGGTCGCCCCGAACCCGAGCGCCGACTCGCGCCGCGACGCCACCGGGTCGACGGCGACGATCTCGGCCGCGCCCTTGAGCCGCGCCCCCTGGATCGCCGAGATGCCGACGCCCCCGCACCCGATCACGGCGACGGACGAACCGGCCTCCACGTCGGCGGTGTTGAGGGCCGCGCCGAGTCCGGTGGTCACCCCGCAGCCGATCAGCGCGGCGATGTCGAAGGGCACGTCGTCCGGAATCGGCACCGCGCACCCGGCGTCGACCACGACCTCCTCGGTGAAGGTGCCGGTGCCCGCGAAGCCGAAGACGTCACCGGTGGGGCGCCGGAAGTTGGGGGTGCCGGCGTTCATGAACCCGGCCAGGCACAGTTCGGTCTGGCCGCGCCCGCAGGCGGGACAGGCGCCGCAGGCAGGGAGCCAGCAGACCACCACCCGGTCGCCGGGCTTCACCCGGGTGACGCCCTCCCCCACCTCCAGGACCTCGCCCGCGCCCTCGTGGCCCGGCACGAACGGCCCCGGCTGCGGCAGCACCCCGCTCATCGCCGACAGGTCCGAGTGGCACAGCCCGGTGGCGCGCACCCGGATCCGTACCCGGCCGGGCCCGAACCCCACCGCCTCGACGTCGTCGAGGACCTCCAGCTTCTCCTGGCCGATCTCGTGCAGTACGGCTGCGCGCATGGTGCGGCTCTCCCCTCGACTGCCTGCTCAACTAGGTGCTCGACTGGCTGCTGGATCAAGAGTGTTGAACGATCGTGTCGGCGAGGACCGGCGCGTCGTCCCGCTCGACGGCGCTCACGGCCACCCGGGTCGACTCCGCGGCGCGCCACATGCGGATCCGCAGCGTCTCCCCCGGGTACAGCACCCCGGCGAACCGCGTCTCGTACGACCGCACCCGCGACACGTCCCCGTCGAGCAGCGTGTCGACGACGGCCTTGAGGGTCATGCCGTAGGTGCACAGTCCGTGCAGGATGGGCCGGTCGAAACCGGCGAGCTTGGCGAACTCGGGGTCGGCGTGCAGCGGGTTGTAGTCGCCGGAGAGGCGGTAGAGCAGCGCCTGGTCCTCGCGGACCGGCCGCTCCACGGTCCGGTCGGGCTCGCCCGCGGGCGGCTCCGGGCGCATCGAGGGGCCGCGGTCGCCGCCCCAGCCGCCCTCCCCCCGTACGAAGATCTGCGCGTCGTTGGTCCACAGCGGGCCGTCGGCGTCCGCGACCTCGGTGCGCATGACGAGGACGGCCGCCTTCCCCTTGTCGTACACGGCGGCGATCCGGCCGGTGGCGGTGGCGGTGCCCGCGACCGGGATGGGGCGGTGGAGCTCCAGCCGCTGGCCGCCGTGCAGCACCTTGGCGAGGTCGACGTCGATGCCCGGCATGGACAGACCGCTGATCACGCCGGGTGAGCCGGCGCCCGCGACGGTGGCGAAGCTGGGCAGGACGTGCAGCCGGGTCTCCAGGGTGTAGCGGAGCTCGTCGGGGTCGGTGGCGGGGCGGCCCGCGCCGATGCCGAGGTGGTAGAGCTGGACGTCCCGGCGGTCCCAGCGGATCTCCCCGGAGCGGGGTCCGGCGGCGAGGGCCTTGGCTGCGTCGATGGGCATACGGCTCCTGGGGTGTCTCAAGACCTCGGCACGGCCGTCCGCACCGTCGGCCGCACCGAGGCCGTCCACGGGGCGTGCGTCTAGGACCTAGAACGCGTTCCAGTCCGGCGCCCCTTGTATAGCCCAGCGTCCGTGACTTGTGAAGACTCCTGACGGCGTGTCAGTTGCGGTGGCACCCGGGACATTTGTCCTGCCGGAGTCCGTACACACGCATCTGCCGGACGGGCGGGCCGGATTCGTAGCGTCGTACCCATGACACAGACACAGAGGGCCGCCGGGTTCGGTTCGTACGCTGTGCTGTCGTGCCGCCGGTCCGGACGGGCCGGCCGACGGGGGGAGCGGGAGATGTACCGGACGCGTGGAGCGCGCACTCGGCTGCGGGAGTGGCGGGCGGCGCGGGAGCGGTGGAAGGCGGACATGCGGGCCTTCCGGGCCTCGGAGAAGGAGGCGCGCCGGACCGGCGCGGCGGTGCCCGAGCAGCCGGGGCCGCCGCCGACCGCGTTCTCCCTGCTGCCCTGGCTGCTGATGGGGCTGGGCGCGTTCTCCAACCTGTTCCAGGGCAGGACCCCGAACCCGTGGGTCGGCGGTCTGGGGCTGCTCGCCTTCAACTCCCTCTACATCTACGTGGCGGTCCGCGCCTTCGTGAAGGAGAAGCGGCAGGCTCCCTCGACGCTGACGGCGCTGGCCGCGATGGCCGTGATCACCTGCGGTCTCGGCGGCGGTTACGGCGGCAACTGGCTGCTGTTCTTCCCGCTGCTCGGCCTGGCGACGGGCGCGGCGCTGCGGGGCGAGCACCTGCGCTGGGCCGGCCTGGCCGTGGCCGTGCTCGCCGGTGCGGTCTCCGCCGCGCGCGACGGCTGGAACGGCCTGAACATCGCGTACGCCACCTGGATCTCCACGATGGTGACGGCGGCGATCCTCGGGCTCTCCGAGGCCGTACGGGAACTGCGGGCCGCCCGCGAGCAGTTGGCGCACCAGGCCGTGGCGGAGGAACGGCTGCGGTTCTCCCGCGACCTGCACGACCTGCTCGGCCACACCATGTCGGTGATCGTGGTGAAGTCGGAGGCGGCCCGGCGGCTCGCGCCCCGGGACATGGACGCGGCGCTCGCCCAGATCACCGACATCGAGTCGGTGGGCCGGCAGGCGCTCACCGAGATCCGGGAGGCCGTCACCGGATACCGCGAGGGCAGCCTCGACACCGAACTGGACCGGGCCCGCTCGGTGCTGGACGCGGCCGGGGTGGAGCCGGTGGTCGGCCGCTCGGGTGCTCCGCTCGCCCCGGGGACCGAGGCGCTGCTGGGCTGGGTGGTGCGGGAGGCGGTCACCAACGTCGTACGGCACTCCGGCGCGAGCCGCTGCGAGATCACCGTCGACGGCACCTCCGAACGGGTCCGCCTCACCGTCGCCGACAACGGCCCCGGTGCCGGGGCCGGTGCCGAGGCCGGGGCCGGTGCCGAGGCCGGGGCCGGTGCCGAGGCCGGGGCCGGTGCCGAGGCCGGGGCCCTCGGCGCGGCCCCCTCGCCGGAGGGTGCCGGCGGCACCGGTCTGAAGGGGCTGACCGAGCGCCTCGCGGCGGCGGGCGGCTCCTTGCGGGCCGGCCCGTCGCCGCGCGGCTTCACGGTCACCGCGGAGCTCCCCACCGAGGCGCTGGAGCCGCCGGCCCCGGCGCCCGCTACGGAGCCCAGGGCGTGCTGACGACCCAGCTCACGTCGTCGCTCCAGGACGTGTCGGTGTCCCAGGCGTTGGAGCCGCCGTCGCTCGCTATGTAGAGGTTGTAGTTGTAGTGACGCAGGTATTTCGTCGGGTAGTTGTACGAGGCGAACGACGTGCCGGTGCCGCTCTTCCCGGTCGTCGGGCAGAACGTGGCGTCCTGTCTGAACGTGGTGGTGCCGTCCATGGGCTGCCGGTAGATCTTGTAGTTGTAGTGACGGAGGTAGTCACCGGGGTAGTTGCGGGACTCGAAGGACACGCACGAGCTGTCGGCGAGTCCCGGGCGGACGATCCAGGTGGCGTCGTTCTTGTCGAGGACGGAGCTGCTGGAGGTGATGGCGGACAGCACCCCGGCGTTGTTCTGGTGGCGGACGTAGTCGGCGGTGCAGCAGGACGTGGTCGCCTTCAGGGAGATCTCCGAGGCGGCGCCCAGGGTGCCGGTGGAGCCGGTCGCGCCGCCGTAGCCGACGGAGACGATGTTCGACTGGACGGTGTCGTCGGCGGCGTCGGTCGGGATGCCGGAGGTCATCACGCCCTCGAAGAACGAGCCGATGGAGCCGTTGCTGTTGTCGCCGCCGGTGCCGAGGACGATCGCGCCCTCCTGGTGCATCGGCGAGTAACCGCTGCTGGTGCTGGGCTCACTGCCGGAATACGTGGTGGTGAGGCCGCCCGACTGGGCGTTTCCCCATTTCAGTGCGAAATGGTCCTGCCCGTTGTTCTTCAGCAACGCGGTGACGAACGGTATCGCGCCGGTGCCGGTGTTCGACGAGTTGGTGCTGTAGCCGAGATTGGACTGGAACAGCCCGTTCTCCAGGTCCGCCTGCACCCAGGGGCCGGAGCCGTAGCAGGGTGAGAACCAGCACTCGGTGCCGAAGTTGATGGCGTCCATGTGGCCGTTGCCGGTGTCCTTGTTGTTGGTCTCGGCGTTGCCGTAGTCGAAGCAGCAGCTGCCGTTCACATGGGTGCCGGAGGTGACCATGTACATCCCCTCGGCGCCGCCGTTGGTGGCGACTCCCGAGGTGGCGTTGTCCCGGTAGCCCATGCCGGCCGAGATCTCCAGGCCGTAGACCTGGTGGCCGCCCACGGTCACCGGCAGGGCGTCGGCCGGGGCGCCGACGTCGGCCGCGCCGGCCCCGCCCGCGCCCTCGACGGTGAGGTCGTTGTGCTTGCTCGACTGGTCGTAGATCCTGGTGATGATGCAGGTGGTACCGGCGCAGAAGGAGTCCTGCGCGGCCGCGTTGGCGTACCCGCCGGTGGACAGCAGGCCGATGTTGGCCGTGGCGCTGTCCGAGGCGCGCTGCACCTGGTAGAGCGAGCCGCTGTACGACGAGTACAGCGCCCGGACCATGCTGTGCGCGGCCACGCACGGCGTGCCGGCGGCGGCGTAGACGTCACAGGGCAGCGAACTCGCGGCGGCGGCCTCGGGGGCGCCGGCCCCGACGACGAGCGCGGCGACGGTCGCGAAGGCCGCCAGCACGGACAGGACGGCTCTCTTCAGTCGCCGCGGACCGGAGCGCGCGGCTCGTTGGGACACTGAGAACACGATGCACCTCTTCTTCGGTTCCTCGTAGGGCGGTGCGGGTGCCTGGTCGGTATACCGAACGCTGTTCGATCGAAATACCGAACCTATTCAGCTGTCGAAATGCCGACCGTTCGCCGACCATTCAGGGAATTGCAGAGGCGATTGTTTGAGCACGGTCAAGCGCCGTCAAGACCTGCGGTACGGAACAATGACTACTCTTTAATTGCCGGTTCCGAGGCTAGGCTTGGGCTGTGTACGAGCCTGCGAACGAGACGCCCCGGGACCACCGGCCCGCCAAGTCCGTCAGGGTGCTCCTCGCGGAGGACCAGGGGATGATGCGCGGGGCGCTGGCCTTACTGCTCGGCATGGAACCGGACATCGAGGTCGTCGCCCAGGTCGCCACGGGTGACGCGATCGTGGACGCGGCGCTGGTGCACCGGCCCGACGTGGCCCTCCTCGACATCGAACTGCCGGTCCGCAGCGGTCTGGACGCGGCGGCGGAGCTGCGCGAGCAGGCGCCGGACTGCCGGGTGCTGATCCTGACCACCTTCGGGCGGCCCGGTTACCTGCGCCGGGCGATGGAGGCCGGGGCCGCCGGGTTCCTCGTCAAGGACGGACCGGTGGAGGACCTGGCGCGGGCGATCCGGCGGGTGCTCACCGGGGAGACCGTGGTCGACCCGGCGCTCGCCGCGGCCGCGCTGAGCGCCGGGCCGAACCCGCTCACGGCCCGCGAGTGCGATGTGCTCAAGGCGTCGGTGGACGGCGCGACCGTCGCCGACATCGCCGCGAAGCTGCACCTGTCGGAGTCGACGGTGCGCAACTACCTCTCCGCCGCGATCGGCAAGACCGGCACCCGCAACCGCGCGGAGGCGGTACGGGAGGCGCGGCAGCAGGGGTGGCTGTGACCGGACGGCCCCCGGCCGACGCCCCCTAGCCCGCCGTGGTCTTCCGGTGGGGCAGCCACAGCAGCATCAGGACCGCTCCGGCCAGCAGCAGCCCGGTGCTGGTGCGGAAGGCCGCCGCGTAGCCCTCCGTCAGGGCGGCCGGCCCGCCGGTGGTGCCGGTCCGGGCCGCCGCGATCGTCGACATCACCGCGAGCCCCAGCGAACCGCCCATCGTGCGCGAGGTGTTGATCAGCCCTGACAGCAGCCCGGCCTCGGCGGGCGCCGCCCCGGACGTGGCCAGCGCGGCCAGCGGGGTCGCGGCCAGGCCCGCGCCGAGCATCATCAGGACGCCGGGGCACATGATGGCCGTCGCGTAGGCGCCGTGCGGGCCCATCGTCGACTGCCAGGCGAACCCGGTCGCGGCGACCAGCGTGCCCGACACCGCCACCGGCCGCGTCCCGAACCGCCGCATCAGCCGGGGCGCCGACTTGGAACCGACGAGCACCGCGACCGAGCTGGGCACGAGCGCGAGCCCCGCCTCCAGCGGGGTGTAGCCGAGGACGTTCTGGGCGTAGAGCGTCATGAAGTACCACATGCAGAACATCGCCGAACCGGAGACCAGCATGGCCCCGTTGGCCGACGCGACCGACCGCCTGCCGAGCAGTCCGAGCGGCATCAACGGGGCCGCCGTACGCGCCTCCACGGCGAGGAACAGCCCGATCAGCGCGAGCCCGGCGGCCAGCGGGACCAGGGTGCCCGCCGCCGCCCACCCCTCGGCCTCGGTCTGCGAGATGCCGTACGCCAGGGTCCCGAGGCCCGCTGTGACCAGCAGCGCGCCGGGCAGGTCGAGCCGCCGGCCGTCCCCGGCCCGGCTCTCCGTCAGCCACCGCACGGAACCGGCGAGGACCAGCGCGCCCACCGGCACGTTGATCAGCAGGACCCAGCGCCAGGAGAGCACCTCCACGAGCACCCCGCCGACCAGTCCGCCGGCCGCGCCGCCGCCGGCCCCGACCGCCGTCCAGGTGGCGATCGCCCGCGCCCGGGCCGGGCCTTCCGGCACGGCCGCCGTCAGCAGGGTCAGGGTCGAGGGCGCCAGGACGGCCGCGCCCAGCCCCTGCACGGCCCGGGCCAGCAGCAGCTGCCAGCCGTCCTGGGCGAGCCCGCCGCCGAGCGAGGCCAGCGTGAACAGGCCGAGCCCGACCAGGAACATCCGCTTGCGGCCGTAGAGGTCACCGGCCCGTCCGCCGAGCAGCATGAACCCGGCGAAGGCGATGGCGTACGCGTTGACCACCCACTGAAGGCCCGTGGCGCCCAGCCCCAGGCCGTCCCTCATCGACGGGAGCGCCACGTTCACCACGGACACGTCGAGCACGACCAGGAACTGCCCGGCGCACGCCAGCGCCACCACCAGCCAGGTGGGGGCCGCCGTGCGGCGGGATATGTGCGAGGTGCCCGCGGTCTCCAGCATGGCTGTCATGCTCTCAAGCCGGTTACGGTCCTTGCATCGGCTTTTCGGCCCACCCGTCCTAGGCCCTGGGCCCTAAGGCCGGGGTCGTCGCCCGAAGCAGGGTGACGACCGCCGCGCCGCCCAGTCCGATGTTGTGGGCGAGCCCCACCCTGGCCCCCTCGACCTGCCGGTCCCCCGCCGTGCCGCGCAGCTGCCAGACCAGTTCGGCGGTCTGCGCGAGCCCGGTCGCGCCGAGCGGATGCCCCTTGGAGATGAGCCCTCCGGAGGGGTTCACCACCCAGCGCCCGCCGTACGTGGTGGCGCCGGACTCGACCAGCTTGCCCGACTCGCCGGCCGCGCACATGCCCAGCGCCTCGTAGGTGAGCAGCTCGTTGACCGAGAAGCAGTCGTGCAGTTCGACGACGTCCACGTCCTCGATGCCGAGGCCGGAGCGGTCGTACACCCGGCGGGCCGCCGCCCGGGACATCGGCTGCCCGACGACGTCGATGCACGAGCCCGACGCGAAGGACTCACCGGTGTCCGTGGTCATGGCCTGCGCGACGATCTCGACCGCGCCGGTGAGCCCGCGGCGCTCGGCGAACCGCTCGGAGACGACGACCGCCGCCGCCGCGCCGTCGGAGGTGGGCGAGCACTGGAGTCTGGTGAGCGGGCGGTGGACGGTGGGGGCGGCAAGGACGCCGGCGACGTCGTGGACGTCCTGGAACTGGGCGTAGGGGTTGTCCGCCGAGTGCCGGTGGTTCTTGGCGGCCACCGCGGCGAGCTGCGCCTCGGTGGTGCCGTAGCGCTCCATGTGCTCGCGGGCCGCGTCGCCGAAGATCTGCGCGGTGGGCGGGGTCATCTCGAAGCCGTGCCGGGCGGCCATGATCCCGTAGTGCCGGGCGACGGGTGAGGCCGAGAAGTCGCCCCCGTCGGCGCCGCCGCCGAGCGAGCCCTTCTTCATCTTCTCGAAGCCGACGGCGAGGACGCAGTCGGCGGCACCACCCTCGACCAGCTGCCGGGCCAGCATCAGGGCGGTGGCGCCGGTGGCGCAGTTGTTGTTGACGTTGTAGACGGGGATCCCGGTGAGACCCAGCTCGTAGACGGCGCGCTGGCCGGCCGTGGAGGGCTGGAAGCAGTAGCCGATCGGAACCTGTTCCACATCGTCGTACGAGATCCCCGCGTCGGCGAGGGCGGAGCCCGCCGCCTCCCGGACCATGTCCCAGTACTGCCAGTCCCGGGTCTCGGGCTTCTCGAACTTGGTCATCCCGACCCCGGCGACATACGCCTTCATGGCGCTCACGGCACTCATGACGCGGGAGATTAGAACACGTTCCACCAACAGACCAGACCCTGACGCCAGGTCAGAAACCCATGGGAGGGTCAAGGATTCGTTAGCAGCTCGAAGCAACGGAATAGTTGCCTGTGCATACGAGGTTTAGCCGGTACTTACCAATCGGGAGGCCTCACTCAATGACGCACACGACGACCGACCAGCCCGCCCGGGGCGCGAGCGGGGCCGTGGTCCCGGTCCTCGCCTTCGCGGGCATCGTGGTCGCGGTGATGCAGACCCTGCTCGTCCCGGTCATCAAGGATCTGCCACAGCTGCTGGGCACCGAGCCCAGCAACGCCACCTGGGTCCTCACCTCGACGCTGCTGTCGGGCGCCGTGGCCACTCCGATCATGGGCCGCCTCGGCGACCTCTACGGCAAGCGCCGGATGCTGATCCTCAGCCTCGCCGTGATGGTGGTGGGCGCGCTGGTCAGCGCCCTCACCAGCGACCTGCTCACGATGATCGCCGGCCGTACCCTCCAGGGCTTCGCCATGGGCGCGATCCCGCTGGGCATCGGCCTGATGCGCGACATGCTGCCCCGCGAGAAGCTCGGCTCGGCGATGGCCCTGATGAGCTCCTCGATCGGCGTCGGCGGCGGCCTCGCGCTGCCCGCCGCGGCGCTGGTCGCGCAGCACATGGACTGGCACGCCCTGTTCTACGGCGCCGCCGCCCTCGGTGTGCTCTCCATAGCCCTGACGCTGCTGGTCGTACCGGAGTCCCCGATGCGCGCGCGGGGCTCGTTCGACGTGCTGGGCGCGCTGGGCCTGTCCGCCGGTCTGGTGCTGCTCCTGCTGCCCATCACCAAGGGCAGCGACTGGGGCTGGTCCTCGGGCACCACGCTCGGCCTGTTCGGCGCGTCGGTCGCGGTACTGCTCCTGTGGGGCGTCTTCGAGCTGCGCCACAAGGCCCCGCTGGTCGACCTGCGCACCACGGCCCGCCCGGCGGTGCTCTTCACCAACCTCGCCTCGATCATGGTCGGCGTCAGCTTCTACGTCGTCTCGCTGGTCCTTCCGCAGCTGCTCCAGCTCCCGAAGGCCACCGGGTACGGCCTGGGCCAGTCGATGGTCGTCGCGGGCCTGCTGGTCGCCCCGCTCGGCCTGACGATGATGTTCACGGCCCCGGTCTACGCCCGGCTGTCCGCCAGGTACGGCCCCAAGCTCACCCTCATCCTCGGCATGCTGATCATCGGCATCGGCTACGGCGCGGGCCTCGGCCTGATGAGCGCGCCCTGGCAGAGCGCGGTCATCGCGGTCGTCCTCGGCGCCGGCATCGGCCTCGCCTACTCCTCCCTGCCGGCGCTCATCGTCGGCGCGGTCCCGGCGTCCGAGACCGGTGCGGCGAACGGCCTGAACACGCTGATGCGGTCCATCGGCACGTCCGTCTCCAGCGCCGTCATCGGCATGGTGCTGGCCAACACGGCGAACCACGTCGGCGGGGTCGCCGTCCCGACCATGCACGGCTTCCGGGTCTCCTTCCTGATCGCGACGGCCGCGGTGGCGGTGGGCCTGCTGCTCGCGCTGTTCCTGCCCAGGCAGAACCGGCCGGCCCTGGGCGCGCGGCCGCAGGCCAGCAGCGAGCAGGACGCCGCCGTGCTCGCCGACGCCGAGGAGATCCTGCGGGGCTTCCGCGGCCGGGTCCTCGACGCCGAGGGGGTGCCGGTGGCCCGTGCGAAGGTGACGCTGATCGACCGGCGCGGCCGGCAGGCGGGCGCGACGCTGTCCGCCGCGGACGGGACGTACGCGCTCGCGGTACCGGCCGAGGGGGCGTACGTGCTGGCCGCGAAGGCCGCCGGACACGGCCCGCACGCGTCGTCGGCGACGCACGCGGGCGACGAGCGGGCGGTCGACCTGGACCTGTCACTGCCCGGCGAGACGGTCCCGGCGTAACGACACGGGACCGACGGCCCCGGTTCTTCCGCACCCAGGGCGGGCGGTACCCCACTCGGTGGGGTACCGCCCGCCGCCGTTCTCCGGGACGGGCCGCCCAGGGGCCGGAGGAGACCGGCGGCAGAGCGGTGCCGCATGCGCCCCGGGCCGGCGGTTCAGTCCGCGGCCGATCGGTCTCCGGCCGGGCGCCTGCGCCGGGCGGGTTCGGTGAGGGACGGCGGCTGCCAGACGCCGTCGGCCCGGTACAGGTCGGTCCCGGGCGGCACGATCTCGTCGATGCGGTCCAGCACCGCGTCGTCCAGTTCCAGGTCCGCCCCCTTGAGCAGCGCGGTGAGCTGGTCCATGGTGCGCGGCCCGATGATCACCGAGGTGACGGCCGGGTGCACCAGCGGAAAGGCGACGGCCAGCTCCGGGAGGGTGCGGCCGGTCTCCGCGGCGAGCGCGACGAGTCGCTCCACGGCCGCGTACTTGGCCGCGTTGCCCGGCAGTTCGGGGTCGAAGCGGTGCGGGGTGAGCTTGGCGCGGCCGGTGCCGAAGTCCACGGGCCGGCCCTCGCGATGGGTACCGGAGAGGAATCCCGAGGCCAGCGGCGACCAGGTCAGCACACCCATGCCCAGGCGCCGCGCGGTGGGCAGCACGGCCCGCTCTACGCCACGCGCCAGGATCGAGTACGGCGGCTGCTCCGTGCGCAGCCGCATCAGCGCCCGCCGCTCCGCGACATGGTGCGCCTCCACGAGGTCCTCGGCCGGGAACGTGGAACTGCCGAACGCCCGGATCTTGCCCGCCCGCACCAGGTCGCTGAGGACGGACAGCGTCTCCTCGACGTCGGTGGTGTGGTCGGGGCGGTGCACCTGGTAGAGGTCGATCCAGTCCGTGTCGAGGCGCCGCAGACTGTCCTCGACGGCCCTGACGATCCAGCGGCGCGAGTTGCCACTGCGGTTGCGGCCCTCCCCCAGCGGAAAGTGCACCTTGGTGGCGAGCACCACGTCGTCACGCCGGCCCTTGAGCGCCTTGCCGACGATCTCCTCGCACTCGCCTGCCGAGTACATGTCGGCGGTGTCCACGAAGTTGACGCCGGCGTCGAGGGCGGCGTGGACGATCCGGGCGCCGTCCTCGTGGTCGGGGTTGCCGATGGCCCCGAACATCATCGTGCCGAGGCAGTGGGTGCTGACCTCGATGCCGGTCCTGCCGAGGACTCGATAGCGCATACCGGTGCTCCGTCACGGGAGGGGGCGGGGATTGGCGGCGTCAGTGTAGGACTTGGAGTGCGCTTGAGAGCCAGTTCCCGGCCGGTGCGCGGGCCCGGCGGGCACCTGCGCGCCACCCCCTGTCGGGCACCGGGCGGAGCGTGCGGCAGCATGGGTGCCCGGACCGCACGGTACGTGCGCCGAGTGACCTTGCGACGAGTGACCCGAGGAAAGGGAGCCATGACCGCGGCAGCACCCAAGCCCGAGATCCAGGCCGCGTTCGAGGCGGCGAAGGGGTTCATGCCCGTCGGCGAGGGCCTCGCGCTGTACGCGGCGGCGGTCGAGGCGGGCGCGCTCGGTCTGCCGCTGCTGGAGGTCGGGACGTACTGCGGGCGCTCGACGATCCTGCTCGCCGACGCGGCCCGCGCGGCCGGCGTCACCGCGGTCACCGTCGACCACCACCGGGGCAGCGAGGAGCAGCAGCCCGGCTGGGACTACCACGACCCGGACACGGTCGACCCGCAGCTCGGGCTGATGGACACGCTGCCCGCCTTCCGGCGGACCCTGCACGGGGCCGGCCTGGAGGACCACGTGGTCGCGGTCGTCGGCCGTTCCCCGCAGATCGCCGCGTTCTGGAACTCCCCCCTCGGCCTGGTCTTCATCGACGGCGGCCACACCGACGAGCACGCCACCGCCGACTACGAGGGCTGGGCCCCCCATGTGGCCCAAGGCGGCCTCCTGCTCATCCACGACGTCTTCCCGGACCCGGCGGACGAGTTCACCGGCCAGGCCCCGTACCGCGTCTACCTCCGCGCCCTGGAATCGGGAGCGTTCACCGAGATCGCCGCCCACGACTCGCTGCGTGTCCTGCGGCGAACGGGGGCGGGGATCTGAGGGCGCGGTTAGAGTCGCAGACGTGTCGTACTCAGGCCCGGAATTCGATCCTCCCCAGCAGCGCCGGCCCCGGCGGGCGCCGGTCGCCGTCGGTCTTGCCGCGCTGGTGCCCGGCGCACTGCTCGGGTGGGTGGTGTACGAGGGGGTGGGCAAGCCCGGCGGGAGCGACGCCGGGCGGACCGGCGGGTCGACGACCCGGTCGGCGCCCGCCTCGGCGAGCGACGACGCCAAGGTGCCGAGTCCCACCGCGCCGGCCCTGCCGCTGAAGGGCAAGGTCGTGGTCGTCGACCCGGGGCACAACCCGGGGAACTTCCAGCACACGTCCGAGATCAACCAGAAGGTGGACATCGGCACGAACTGGAAGGAGTGCGACACCACGGGCACCTCCACCAACGCCGGTTACAGCGAGGCCCGGTTCACCCTGGACGTCGCGCACCGGCTGCGGACCCTGCTGGAGCGGCAGGGCGCCACCGTGAAGCTCACCCACGACGGGGACCGTCCCGCCTGGGGGCCGTGCGTGACCCGGCGGGCGCAGATCGGCAACGACGCGCACGCCGACGCGGCCATCTCCATCCACGCCGACGGCGCTCCCGAGGGCGACCGCGGCTTCCACGTCATCCTGCCCGCGTCCGTGCACGCCGGCGGCGCCGACACCCGCCCGATCGTCGCCTCCTCACGCACCCTCGGCGAGCGCGTCGAGAAGGACTTCGCGGCGGTCACCGGCAGCGCTCCGTCCAACTACGTGGGCGGCGGCACCGGGCTCGACGTGCGCAAGGACCTCGGCGGCCTCAACCTGTCGACGGTTCCCAAGGTGTTCATCGAGTGCGGCAACATGCGCGACAGCACGGACGCGGCCCGACTGACCAGCGGCGCCTGGCGCCAGAAGGCGGCGCAGGGCATCTCGGACGGAATCACGGGCTTCCTGCGCGGCGCGTGACGGACCCGCGGCCGGCCCCACCGTCCGGCCGCCGGGCGGTCTCGATCTGTCAACGGTTCCGGCGGTGTTCGCCGTGGGCGGCGCCGCGCGGGGTAGCAAGTACGCGGCACCGTCGACCAGCGGTGCCGGGCGGCAGCAGGCAGCGCAGGGGATCTCTGAGGAAATCGTGAGTTTCCTGCACGGGTGGGCAATCGCGCGCTGGTCCGGGCGGACACCCTGATCGTCCGGGCGATAGTGTCCTTCTACGATGAGGGGCCCGTGTGACGCCTCCTCCGCCGACGAGACGACCTACGAAGGACCTGAAGTGAATATCCGCTCCCTCACTAGAGGCGACGGCGTGGTGATCGGAGCAGCGGTGTTGCTGTTCATCGCGTCGTTCCTCGACACGTTCGACAAGTCCGGCAGCGGTGCCCCGAACGCCTGGGACAACCTCGGCCTGGTGATGAGCATGTACGTCGGCGGTATCGCCGGCGCGGTCCTGATCGTCCTGTCCCGCGCACTGCCACAGCCGTTCAAGGTCGTCGGACTCGACCTGGGCCAGATCGGCGTCGGCCTCACCGTGTTCTCGCTGTGGACCGCCTTCTGGTCGACCATCGACCCGCTGGGCCCGTTCACCGACGAGTTCAAGAGCCTTGACGTGGGCGCGGGTTCGGGTCTGATCCTCGGCCTGATCGGGGCGCTCGTGCTGGCCGCGGCCGCGGTGGCCACCGCGCTGGTCCCCGCCCTCCAGGCGGCCCTGATCCCGGCCCCCAAGCCGCAGGCCCCCCAGCCCTACGGCGCCCAGCCCCCCGGCGGCTACGGCTACCCGGGTGCCGCCGCCCCGCAGCCCGGTCAGCCGTACGGTGCGCAGCCGCAGCCGGGTCAGCCGTTCGGGCAGCAGCAGCCCCCGGCTCCCGCCGCCCAGCAGCAGCCGCCGGCCGCCGACTTCTCGCCGTTCTGGTTCGCCGTGCCGGTGGCGCGGCCGCTGTTCGCGGAGGACGGCTCGACCGCGCCGATCGCCGAACTGGCGCCCGGCACCTGGTACCTGGCGGTCGAGCAGCGTGGTGCCGCACTGGTCGCCCAGACCCAGGACGGCCGCCGCGGCGTGCTCCAGGACACCTCCGGGATCCAGCGCGGCTGACCTGCCCGAGCCGCACGTACGGCCCCTCGCCCTTCCGGGTGGGGGGCCGTTGTCGTACAGTCGCCCGGCAACTGTCTGACGGTACGTCAGGAGGCGGTCATGCGACTCGGGTTGGCACTGGGCTACTGGGGGCGCGGTCCTTCCCCGGACCATGTGCCGCTGGCGCGGGAGGCGGAGCGGCTCGGGTACCACTCCGTGTGGACGGCGGAGTCCTGGGGCTCGGACGCGTTCACCCCGCTCACCTGGATCGCCGCGCGGACGTCGACCATCCGGCTGGGGACGGCCGTCGCCCAGATGGCGGCCCGGTCACCGACCACCACGGCGATGCACGCGCTGACCCTGGACCACCTGTCGGGCGGCCGGGTGCTGCTGGGGCTCGGGCTGTCCGGGCCGCAGGTCGTCGAGGGCTGGTACGGCCGCCCGTTCCCGAGGTCCCCGCTGACCGCGACACGGGAGTACGTGGACGTCGTACGGCAGGTGCTGCGCCGGGAGGGGCCGGTCGTCTCCGAGGGCCGCTTCCACTCCCACCCCTACCGCGGCCCCGACGCCACCGGGCTGGGCAGGCCGCTGAAGCCGATCACCCACCCGCTCCGTGCCGGCCTGCCCGTCCTGCTCGGTGCCGAGGGGCCGAAGAACGTCGCCCAGACGGTCCGGATCGCCGACGGCTGGCTGCCGCTGTACTGGGCGCCCAGCCGGCCCGAGGTGTACGGGCCGGCGGTGGCGGACCTGCCGGCGGGCTTCCTCGTCGCGCCCATGGCCCAGGTCAGGGTCTGCGACGACGTGACCGAGGGGCTGCTGCCCGTGAAGGCCATGCTCGGCTTCTACATCGGCGGGATGGGGCACGCGGCCCGCAACTTCCACGCCGACCTGATGGCACGCATGGGGTACGAGGGGGCGGCGCGGCGGATCCAGGAACTGTTCCTGTCCGGGCGCCGCGAGGAGGCGGTGCTGGCGGTGCCGGACGCGTTCGCCGACGAGATCTCACTGGTAGGACCCCGCGAACGGATCGCCGAGCGGCTGGAGTTGTGGCGCAAGGGCCCGGTGACGGACCTGCTGGCCGTGGCACCGGACCCCCACACCCTGCGGGTGCTGGCGGAGTTGAACTCCTAGCCCCCGGTGAGCTGGCCGGCCGACGGCACCTGGTCGGTGACCGGGGCGCCGGCGCCGGCGCCGGCCTGCTTCACCTTGTTGATGACGTCGTCGAACGCGCTCGCCGCGTTGCCGTCGCCCTTGCGGAGCTTGGCCGGCAGGTCCTTCAGCGCGTCGATGCCGGCGGTCAGCGGCGCGATGGCCTTGGACAGCAGCGGGTCACCCTGGGCGTTCCGCTTGGCGGCCTTGAGCCGGTTGTAGGCGAAGGCGCCCGCGGCTCCGGCCTTGATCAGGGTGAACGTGCGGCCGTGGGCGCCCTTCTTGAACTTGCCGGCCTTCCAGGGTTTGACGATCCACTGGTAGGTCGCTCCGGCCGCCAGGCCCGCGTTCGCGACGAACCGGGTCTTGGCGAACTTCTGCTTCTCCGCGGACGTACTCGGGCTGGGCGTGTCGGCCACGGGGACCGCCGCCATGCCGGTGTCGGTCGACTTGCTCTGGGTGCTGCCGGCGCAGGCGGTGGCGCCCGCGACCAGGGCGCAGCAGACGGTCAGCGCGACGACGAGGCGCCGTATCGGTACGGGCACGGGGTCCTCCCGTGTGTCTCTCGATGTCCTCCCCGAGCGGATGCTTCCTCCGGCAGCCTCACCCAGATGGCGGCACCTCGCCACTCGGGGCGACGCGTTACAGGTTTCAAGGACCGTTCGGCGGCAAACCGCAGGACATGTCCTCTGAACGCGGTGCCAATCAGGCCGGTAGGGTCGTCGCGGTCGTCGCCGACGTCATGGCCCTCATCCTGGGCCTCTGGATCCTGATGTATCTGCTGGACGCGAACCGGGCGAACAGCCTGGTCCAGTTCGTCCATGACACGGCGGCCTGGCTCGCCGGCTGGTCGCGCGACCTGTTCACCTTCGACGAGGCCTGGGCGAGGGTGGTGGCGGGCTACGGCCTGGCAGCCGTCGTCTACCTCTTCATCGGCCACGCGATAGCGAACCGCATGCACCGCCACTGAGAAAGCCCGGTCAGTGCAGCGCCCCGCCAGGGGCGCTGGGGGTGCCCCCGGCCGAAGGCCGGGGGAGGAACTGCGCGATCAACCACGACGCACCCGCACCCGCGCCACCGCCGTTCCCCCCGCCCCACTAGGCGCAGCAATCCACCTCGAGCCCGTTCGGAAGCTCCCCGCCCCCGAACACCGCACACGTCGCGTCATGCCCCCCGAGCGCGGCGACGGCGAGCAGCAACGACCCCGCCGTCCACGTCGTCAGCTCCCGCGGCCACACCGCGTCGTCCTCGTACACGTACCCGGTCCAGTACAGCCCCGACTCGGCGTCCCGAAGGTGCTGGATGGACTGGAGGATCTCCAGCGCCCGGTCGGACTCGCCGACCGCCCACAGCGCCAGCGCCAGTTCCGCCGACTCCCCGCCCGTCACCCACGGGTTGGGGACCACGCACCGCACCCCGAACCCGGGCACCACGAACCGGTCCCAGTCCTTCGCGATCCGCGCGCCCGCCTCCGCGCCGGTCAACGCCCCGCCGAGGACCGGGTAGTACCAGTCCATCGAGTAGCGGTCCTTGTCCAGGAACCGCTCGGGGTGCCTGCGGATCGCGTGCCGCAGCGCGCCCACCGCCAACTCCCAGTCCGGCTGCGGCTCCTCGCGCTGTTCGGCGATGGCGAGGGCACAGCGCAGCGCGTGGTGGACGGACGAACTCCCGGTCAGCAGCGCGTCGTCGGCGGGCGTGCCGTCGTCGTCGCGGCGCCAGCCGATCTCGCCGCCCGGCTGCTGCAACCGCAGCACCCACTCGACGGCCGCGTAGACGGTGGGCCACATCCGGTCGAGGAAGGTGTCGTCGCCGGTGGAGAGGTAGTGGTGCCAGACGCCCACGGCTATGTAGGCGACGAAGTTGGACTCGCGGGCCCGGTCGGTGACGTCGTCGTGGGCGCCGTCGGCGTAGGCCGCGTACCAGGAGCCGTCCTCGTGCTGGTGCCGGGCGAGCCAGGAGTACGCCCGCTCGGCGGCCTCGTGCTCGCCGGCCGCGTCCAGCGCCATCGCGGCCTCGGTGTGGTCCCAGGGGTCCAGGTGGTGTCCCCGGAACCACGGGATCGCGCCGTCCTCCCGCTGCACGGCGAGGATGCCGCGAACGGTCGCGGCGGCCTGCTCGGCGGTGAGGACCCCGGGCAGGACGAGGTGTTCTGTCCGGGGGGTGGTCACTTGGCGGCCACCCCGGCGTCCGACGTGGCACCGGTGCCGGTGCCGGCCGCGGGCAGGTGCGGCTTGGTCGCGTAGACGACGACGCTCTTGCCGATGACCGGGTTCAGCGCCTGCTCGGCGACCCGTGTGACCAGCGGCTTCTTCATGATGTCCCAGACCAGCAGCTTGTGGTACGCCCGCACCGGCAGCGCCTTGTCGTTGTCGACGCCGAACGCGCACTTCAGCCACCAGTACGGCGAGTGCAGCGCGTGGGCGTGGTGCGTGCCGTACGGCCGCAGCCCGGCCTCCTTGATCTTCCCGATCAGTTCGTCGGCCTTGTAGATGCGGATGTGGCCGCCCTCGACCTCGTGGTACGCGTCGGAGAGCGCCCAGCAGACCTTCTCGGGGCCGTAGCGCGGCACGGTGACCGCGATCCGGCCGCCCGGCCTGAGCACCCGCACCATCTCGGCGAGCACGCCCTTGTCGTCGGGGATGTGCTCCATCACCTCGGAGATGATGACGACGTCGAAGGACTCGTCGGGGAAGGGCAGGGCGAGGGCGTCGCCCTCCATGGCCGTGGCGGTCGCGCCGGCGGGGGCCTCACCGGCCTCCTTCATCGCCGCGAACCACTTGGCGACCTCGCGGAT
Organism: Streptomyces humi; assembly: GCF_001005085.2. Taxonomy (GTDB): domain Bacteria; phylum Actinomycetota; class Actinomycetes; order Streptomycetales; family Streptomycetaceae; genus Streptomyces; species Streptomyces humi. The sequence goes on along the minus strand of NZ_LBMU02000053.1, from coordinate 53,858 downwards.
CTCCTCGCCGTTCTGGTCGAGGGCCACGACCTGGGCGCCGCGCCGGTAGCACTCGAAGGCGTGCCGGCCGGCCCCGCACCCCAGGTCCAGGACGCGGTCGCCCGGGGCTAGCGGGAACCGGGAGAAGTCGACGGTCAGCACGTGGCCCTGCTTTCGGGAGTGGATGCAACGTCTGCGAGGGGGGCGGCCGCCGGGCGGCCGGGGGTCGTGGGCGCGGGACGCGCCGCGGGGCGGCCGGCGATGGCCTCGCGGTAGCGGGCCACGGTGCCCTCCGCGGCCCGTGCCCAGGTGAACTTGCGCAGCACCCGTTCCCGGCCCGCCCGGCCGAGCCGGGCCCGCAGCTCCGGGTCGCCCAGCAGCCTGCCGAGCCCCGCGGCCAGCGCGTCGGCGTCGCCCGGCGGTACGGCCAGGCAGGTCTCGCCGTCGGCTCCGGCGACCTCGGGGATCGCGCCGCCGGTGGTCGCGACCAGCGGGGTGCCGGTGGCCATGGCCTCGGCGGCGGGCAGCGAGAAGCCCTCGTAGAGCGAGGGCACGCAGGCCACCTCGGCCGAGCGGACCAGGTCGACGAGTTCGGCGTCGGAGATGCCCTTCACGAACTCGACGGCGCCGCCGAGGCCGTACCGTTCCACGGCCTGGGCGACGGGCCCCTCGGTGGGCCGCTTGCCGACGACCACGAGGTGGGCGGCGGGGTGCTCGGTCCGTACCTTGGCGAGGGCCTCGACGAGGTACACGAGACCCTTGAGGGGGACGTCCGCGCTGGAGGTGGTGACGATCCGGCCCGGTACCTGGGGTACGGCGGGATCCGGCGCGAAGAGGTCGGTGTCGGCGCCGATGTGGACGACGTGCACGCGGTCCTCGCGGACGCCGAGGTGGTCGACGATCTCCTGGCGGGAGGTGCCGGAGACGGTGAGCACGGAGGGCAGCCGGCGGGCGACCCGCTTCTGCATCCGGGTGAAGGCGTACCAGCGCCGTACGGAGTAGCGCCGCTGCCAGCCCTCGGCGGCGTCCAGCTCCAACTGCCGGTCGACGGTGATGGGATGGTGGATGGTGGTGACGAGCGGCGCGCCGATGTCCCCCAACAGCCCGTACCCGAGCGTCTGGTTGTCGTGGACGACGTCGAACTCCCCGGCGCGGGCGCGCAGATGGCGGCGGGCACGCAGGGAGAAGGTCAGCGGTTCGGGGAAGCCGCCGGTCCACATGGTCGCCACTTCGAGGGCGTCGACCCAGTCCCGGTACTCGTCCCGCTTCGGCGTCCGGAAGGGGTCCGGGGAGCGGTAGAGGTCGAGACTGGGCAGCTCGGTGAGGGTGAGGCCGGGGTGTCCCTCGTCGAGGACGTCGAGGACGGGGTACGGCTGCGAGCCGATGACCTCGACCCGGTGGCCGAGCCGGGCCAGCTCACGCGACAGGTGGCGTACGTAGACGCCCTGGCCGCCGCAGAACGGGTTCCCTTTATAGGTGAGGAGCGCGATGTCGAGCGGTCGCTCGCCGTCGGCGGCGGGTTCCTCCTTGGTACCCGCCCGCCTGGCCTCAGCGGTCACTCCGGGCCCCCTTCTCCCTGCACTTTCCCGCGAGGTTACGCCGGGACGCTAATCTAGAACAAGTTACAGACTTGATCGTTCAGGAGGCTCTGAATCTACCGGCAGGTAGGGGCGGAGTGAGCAGTGGATCAGGTGATTCGCGCCACGACGCGAACCCCTGCCATGCTGTCTGATCACTCGCCCTGAGCACTGCCCTCACCGACTGTCACGGACGGGACCCATGCCTGCGGAAGCCAAGGTGGACATCAGCGCCCGGCCGGCCTCACCCCCGCTCACCGAGCGCCAGGAGGCCCGGCGCCGCCGCATCCTGCACGCGAGCGCGCAACTGGCCAGCCGGGGTGGTTTCGACGCGGTGCAGATGCGCGAGGTGGCCGAGTCCTCCCAGGTCGCGCTGGGGACCCTGTACCGCTACTTTCCGTCCAAGGTCCACCTGCTGGTCGCGACCATGCAGGACCAGCTGGAACACATGCACGGCACGCTGCGCAAGAAGCCGCCGGCGGGCGAGACGGCGTCCGAGCGGGTCGCCGAGACCCTGATGCGGGCGTTCCGGGCCCTGCAACGCGAGCCGCACCTCGCCGACGCGATGGTCCGGGCCCTGACCTTCGCCGACCGCAGCGTCTCCCCCGAGGTCGACCAGGTCTCCCGGCAGACCACGGCGATCATCCTGGACGCGATGGGTCTGACCGACCCGAGCCCGGCCCAGCTCTCCGCCGTCCGCGTCATCGAGCACACCTGGCACTCGGCGCTGATCACCTGGCTCTCGGGCCGCGCCTCCATCGCCCAGGTCAAGATCGACATCGAGACGGTGTGCCGCCTGATCGACCTGACGGAGCCGGGCGCGGCGCAGGGGAACAAAAGCCAGGGGCGCTAGGGGCGCGAAGGCAGGCCGGGCATGCGAAGGGGGCACGCGAAGGCCGGGCATGCGAAGGGGGCACGCGAAGGCCGGGCATGCGAAGGGGGCACGCGAAGGCCGGGCATGCGAAGGGGGCACGCGAAGGCCGGGCATGCGAAGACCCACGAGACGGGTTCCCTTCGCCGGTATGGTCCGGATCAGGTGGTAGGGGTCGCCGTACGGCTCAACCACTGCCTTCCGGCCTCTCAGCCCGACCGTCGACGTCGGCACCGGCGGATGCTTCTGCATCTGCGTCACGCCTGCGTCGGCTACTCCGCTCGGACTCCCTCACTCGCCTCGTAGGCTGTTAACAGCATAGAACGCATGAAGCCAGATAAACCACCCCAAAGCTGGATTTTTTCTGCTTCTCCTGGTATCAGTCACCGGAAAGTCCCTGGCGAGGTCGCCGCGCCCGGCCCGAGAATTCCCCCATGGCACTCATCCACCGCACCACCCTCAAGCCCACCAAGGTCGAACTCCTCGCCGGCTGGCTTCCGACCCGCCCCTGGTACCGCGGCTCCGCCGCACCGGAACCGGTGAAGGCCGGCGGGTTCCGGCTGGACGATCCGGCGGGCGAGGTCGGGATCGAGTTCATGGTCGTCACCGAGGAGTCGGGGGCGTACCTCGTGCCGCTCACCTATCGCGGCGCGCCCCTGGAGGGCGCCGACCACGCGTTCGTCGGCACCATGGAGCACGGGGTGCTCGGTACTCGCTGGACCTACGACGGCTGCCACGACCCCGTGCTGACGGCGGGGCTGCTCGCCCTGATCGAGGGGCGCGCCCAGGCGCAGGCCCAGAGCCTCACCGACACGCCGGACCACGAGGTCGCCCGCGGGTACGAAGGCGAGAGCCCGCTGCCCGGCCTCGGCGCCCCCGTCGACACCGACGAGAGCACCGAGTTCGCCGTGCCGGACACCGGCCTGGTGCTGGCGCTGCGGCGGGTGCTGACGCCCGGCTCGACACCGCCCGAGGACGCGGTCGGCCATGTCACCGGTGTCTGGGAACACTCCGCGGACACCCGCACCCGCGGCCTGTTCGCCGCCCTCCGGCCCCACTAGTCCTCCGACGCCGCTAGTCCTCCGACCCCGCTAGTCCTCCGACCCCGCTAGTCCTCCGGCGGGAAGACCGGCTCCCCGCTGTCCAGCAGGGTGATCGTGATCGCCTCCACCGGGCAGTTCTCCGCGGCGTCGAGGACCCGGCCGTTGGCGTCCGTCTCCGGGTCCACGGGGTGGGACTGCATGGCGGAGTCGAGACGGAAGGCCCCGGTGGCGCGGTGGACGCACTGGGCCGAGCCGATGCAGATCGACCGGTCGACCTCGACGTGCCAGCGGTCACCCATGGTCCGTCACGCCTCCCAGCCGGCCGGCAGATGGATCATCTTGTGCTCCAGGAACTCGCCGTAGCCCTCGGGCCCGAACTCCCGCCCGAGACCGGAGTCCTTGTAGCCGCCGAACGGTCCGAGCATGTCGAGGCTGAAGGTGTTGACGGAGTAGGTGCCGGTACGGACCTGGCGCGCGACCTCGATGCCGTGCGCCACGTCCGCCGTCCAGACGCTGCCGCTGAGCCCGTAGTCCGAGTCGTTCGCGATCTTCAGGGCCTCCGACTCGTCGCCGTAGGGGAGCAGGCAGATCACCGGGCCGAAGATCTCCTCCCGGGCGATCCGCATGGAGTTGTCGACGTCGCCGAAGAGGGTCGGCTCGACGTACCAGCCCTTGTCCAGGCCCGCCGGACGGCCGCCGCCGGTGAGGATCTTCGCGCCCTCCTCCAGCCCGATCCGGATGTAGTCCAGGTTCCGCTGCTGCTGACGGCGGGCGACCAGCGGTCCGACCTGGGTGGCCGGGTCCAGCGGGTCGCCGACCTTCAGGGCGCTCGCGGCGGCCGCGAAGGCCTCGGCGAACTCGTCGTAGCGGGAGCGCGGGACGAGGATGCGGGTCTGGGCGACGCACGCCTGGCCGTTGTTCATCCAGGCGGCCGGGACGATCCCGGCGACGGCGGCGGACGCGTCCGCGTCCGGCAGCACCACCGCCGCCGACTTGCCGCCCAGCTCCAGGGTCACCCGGGTGAGGTTCTTCGACGCGACCTCCATCACGCGCCTGCCCGCGGCCACCGAGCCGGTGAACGAGATCTTGTCGACGCCGGGATGCGACACCAGGTACTCGCTCACCTCGCGGTCCGCCGGGAGGATGGACAGGACCCCGTCCGGCAGCCCGGCCTCCTTCGTGATCTCCCCCAGGATGTAGGCGTCCAGCGGGGACTCCGGGGACGGCTTGAGCACCACCGTGCAGCCGGTGAGCAGCGCGGGGGCGAGCTTGGCGGCGGCGACGAACTGCGGGACGTTCCACGGCACCACGGCCGCCACCACCCCGACCGGCTCCCGCCGCACCAGGATCCTGCCCAGCACGCCGTCGCGCGTCTCCTCGTAGGTGAAGTCGCGCGCCACCCTGATCGCCGCGTCCCAGACCATCATCGCGCCGAGCGCCTGGGCGAGGACGCTCCAGGAGTACGGGGAGCCGTTCTCGGAGGAGATCACCCGGGCGATCTCCTCGTGCCGCACGGCGATCGCGTCCTTGATCCGGGTGACGACCTCGATCCGCTCGTCCAGCGACATCCGCGGCCAGGGCCCCTCGTCGAAGGCCCGCCGCGCCACCGCCACCGCCCGGTCCACGTCCTCCCGGGAGGCGTGCGGCACCCGCCCGAAGACCTCCTCGGTGTGCGGGGAGACCACCTCGATGACGTCCTTGCCGAGGGGGTCGGTCAACTCCCCGCCGATGAACAGCTGTCCGTGCTCCAGGAACTCGGTCATGGCGCCCCGCCACCCTTTCTGACGATGTCTCAGAACTGATACCAGTTCTAGTTCAAGTAAGCCAGGGGCGGGACCGAATAGGCCCTCACCAGCGGTTTCGCCACCGGTGAGGGCAGGTGTCAGACCGGCTCGGGAAGCCGTTCGCCCTCGTTCAGGGTCGGTTCCGGCGGCGCCTTGCGGCACAGGCGGGCGAGCCGGGCCGGCCGGACGACGCCCAGGTCCCGCCGGATCGGGCCCGACGTGACCCGGGACCGGGACGGCGACTTCGACGACCCCGGCGCGCCCGCCGGGCCGCTCCGCCCGGACGTGCCGTACCGGATCGCGGCGACGGACGCGGCCGCGGAAAGCCGGAACTTCACGGCACGCCGTCCGATGTGAAACCAGTTCTAGTTATAGTGAGCGGTGGCCGTGGGACGGGCGGGCGCGGAGGCGGGCTGATGACGGACAGTCGGGGCGGGTCGGCGGCGGTACGGGACCTCGGCGGGGGCGTGCGGTCCGTGGCCGTGCCCATTCCGGACAATCCCCTGGGGTACACGCTGGTGTACGTCGTCGACACCGATCGCGGGCCGGTGCTGGTCGACACCGGGTGGGACGACCCCGGGTCGTGGGACGTGCTGGTGGCGGGGCTGGCGGCCTGCGGGACCGGGGTGGGCGAGGTGCACGGGGTGGTGATCACGCATCACCATCCGGACCACCACGGGCTGTCGGGCAGGGTGCGGGAGGCCTCCGGGGCCTGGGTCGCGCTGCACGCCGCCGACGCGGCGATCGTACGGCGGTCGCGGGAGACCCGGCCGGAGCGGTGGTTCACGTACATGGCGGCGAAGCTGACGGCCGCCGGGGCACCCGAGGAGCACGTCGCGCCGTTGCGCGGCGGCCGTCGGCGGTCCCTGCCCGGCCTCTCCCCCGCCCTCCCCGACCGCGAGATCGTCCCCGGCGAGCTGCTCGACCTGCCCGGCCGGCGGATCCGGGCGATCTGGACGCCGGGGCACACCCCGGGCCATGTCTGCCTGCACCTGGAGGAGGAGCACCCCGGTGGGCTACCGGGCCACGGGCGGCTGTTCTCCGGCGACCACCTGCTCCCCGAGATCACCCCGCACATCGGCCTGTACGAGGACCCCGACGACGCCACCGTGACCGACCCCCTCGGCGACTACCTCGACTCCCTGGAACGCGTCGGCCGCCTCGCCCCCGCCGAGGTCCTCCCCGCCCACCAGCACGCCTTCACCGACGCCGGGGGCCGGGTCCGGGAACTGCTGGCCCATCACGAGGACCGGCTGACGGACCTGCTGGCCCTCCTCCGGGAACCCCTCACCCCCTGGGAACTGGCCACCCGGATGGAGTGGAACCGCCCCTGGGAGCAGATCCCCTACGGCTCCCGGAACATCGCGGTCTCGGAGGCCGAGGCCCATCTGCGCCGCCTGGTGAAACTGGGCCGGGCGGAACCGGTGCCGAACAGCGAACCGGTGACGTACGTGGCGGTGCGGTAGGCCGTCAGCTCTCCAGGCCCGCCGCCTCGCGTTCCGCCGCTGACAGGGGGGCCTCCGTCAGGGGGGTCCGACGGGGGCCGAAGAGGGTGTGCCAGAGCATGTCGGGGGCGAAGAGCCTGGTCGGCGGGGTCATCAGGCTCATCACGTCCAGAAGGCCGTGCAGGGCGCGCGGGTTCGCCGAGCCGGCCGCCACCGCCTTGTCGACGTAGGCCGTGAGCAGGCGTTCCACCGCCTTCGGCGGCTCCGGTGCCGCCTCGGGGTAGTACGCGTCCTGTCCGACGGCCAGGTTCCAGGCGTTGCCCACCGGCCGGGCCACCGCGCGCTGGATGCGGCGGGCGACGCCCGGGGTGTCCGGACCGTGCCTGTCGAGGACCTCGCGGACCGCGATCGCGCTCTGGGCGGCGACCGAGATGCCGTGGCCGTAGACCGGGTTGTAGCCGGCGACCGCGTCGCCGACCACCGCGAAACCCTCCGGCCAGGAGCGGACGTTCTCGTAGTAGCGGCGGCGGTTGGCGGTGGAGCGGGTGGTCACCGGGTCCGTCAGCGGCTTGGCGTTCGCTATCAGCCGGCCGATGATGGGGTCTCGCAGGCCGGTGAGCGCGAAATGCTCGAACTCGGCCGGGGCGGCGCTCGGTTGGCCGCCGCGCGTGCCGGAGACGGTGACCAGCCAGCGGCCGCCCTCGATGGGCACGAGGACTCCGCCGCGGCCGGGCGCGTCGCGCGGGTCGGCCTGGACGTTGACGACCGGGTAGCGGGGCAGGGCGGTGGTGGCGGGCGGGGCCTCGTAGACCCGGCTGGCGTAGGCCACACCGGCGTCCACGACACGCTCCACGACCTGCGGCAGGCCGAGTTCCGTGAGCCACCTCGGAGTCTGCGAGGCGCGCCCGGTAGCGTCGATCACCAGGTCCGCGCGGAGAACCCCGCCACCCTCACCGCGGCGGTCACCCTCGCCGCGGCCGGCACCTTCATCGCCGCCGGCACCTTCGCCACGGCCGCCTCCTTCACCGCGACCGGCGCCGCGGCCGTCACCCTCGCCGCGGCCGTCACCCTCGCCGGTGCCGGTGCCGGTGCCGGTGCCGGTGGACAGCCGTATTCCGGTCACCCGGTCGCGGTCCCCCACCAGGCCCGCCACCCGGGTGCCGTCGCGCAGCGTCACCCCGCCCCTGCCGAGGACGGCCGCGCGGACCACCGCGTCCAGCAGGTCCCGGCTGCACACGATCATGCTGTGCCGGGAGTCGGTGAACCGCCGGAACCACTGTCCCGTCGGCGCCTTGCTGACCAGGTCCTTCATCACGTCGATCAGTCCGGCGCCCTGCGCCGTCAGCTCGCCGGTGACACCCGGGAGCAGGTCCTCCAGGGCCGCCACGCCCCCGGACCACACGAGGTGGGCGTGCCGGGCCTGCGGCAGGCCCCTGCGGCGCTCGGGACCTTCCGGCAGCCGGTCGGCCTCCACGACGGTGACCTCGTCGAAGCGGGTGGCGAGGACCGACGCGGTGAGCAGTCCGGCGGTGCTGCCGCCGACGACGATCGCGGTACGACGGCCCGCCGTGGTTGCTCTGTCGGACGTGGGGTCAGGCATGGGTGATGAGACCTTCTGTGGCGGCCGCCTGCCGGCGGAGTGTTTCCACGACGGGCGAGTGGTCCCGCAACGCGTACGCGACGGACTCCAGTTCACGGTCGGGGAGGTCGGTCGGGGAGTCGTCATGAGCGGCGTGCTGCGCCTGCGGACGCGGACCGCTGTCGGGCACGTCGGGGGTGTCGGAGCCGTGCGGGGCACCGGAGCCGCGCGAGGCACCGGAAGCGTGCGGGGCACCGGAGGCGTGGGGGTCGTGGGTCTCCCCGGCCGGGCCGGCCGGGCCCCGCGCGGCGGTCCGCAGCGCGTCCACCGCCACCAGGATGTCCACCGCCCCCGCGATCCCCCGCGCGGCGCACTCGGTGTGCCCGGCGGCCACCGCCTGCCGCCGGGCGCGCTCGCGCCGGGCCCCGCTCAGGTACGGGGACAGCCTGAGCAGCCCGTCGTTGATGGCGGCCCGGCGCAGTTCCAGACGGAGTTCGGCGCCCGAGACGCGGCCGGTGGCCGGGGCCGGTGACGCGCCGACCGTCAGCATCTCCCGCCACAGCGGCTCCAGGCTGCGGTGGGTGCGCCACAGGCGCCGGCGTTCGTCGCAGTACGGGCCGGCCTGCCCCGCGATGAAGCCGACCGAGACCAGGAAGGCCTCGGCGATCGCGAACGGCGGGGCCACGTACGTGGAGAGGTAGTCCCAGTCACGGCCCGCCCAACGCGCCACGATCGCCGCGACCTTGGCGACGTCGAAGATGAACCCGAGGGCGTAGGCGACCTGGAGGCAGACCACGGCCCGGCGCAGCCACTTGTCGGCGACCTCCTGGAACCAGGCCCACAGGATGGCCGCGGCGACCACGGCCGAGACCATGTGCGCGACCAGGTAGAGCATCGTGTGCTCGCGCATCCAGGGGGTGTTGGCGTAGTACGTGTCCAGGTCGCGCAGCCGCTCCACGTGGTGGTCGCCGAGCGCGAAGGTCACCCACAGGCCGACGATGATGACGGCGTACGCGATCCACACCAGCCGGGTCCTGCGGCGCCGGACGGCGGACGGCGGCTCACGCCAGGTGATGATCAGCCAGAGGCAGGCGCCGCAGTACGCGGTGAGCAGCGAGTAGACCCAGACGCCGGCGAAGTTGGGCACGCCGGTGACCTCGTTGATGCGGTGCAGGTTGCCCGGCGGCAGGGACGCGAAGATGAGCGCGCCGATACCGAGGAGCAGTGCGGTGGCCCGCAGGATCGGGTCCTGCCAGGCGCGCCGGAGCAGCGGCAGCTTGATCACGAAGGCCACGGCCATCAGTACGGCCGGGATCGCGTAAGCGGCGAAGGAACCCGCCATGTCCCAGTGCGGGCCCGTCACCGGAAGCGCCCCGGGTGCGTCACCGATACCGCGCCGGGCACGGCGCCACCCGCGTCCGTGCCGCCAGGCCTCCCGCGCATCACGGGCCGCCGATGTTGCCCAGGGAGGACGACAGGCGGTCGGTGAGGGTGTCCTGGGAGAACCGGCCGGTCGCCGCGTAGGGACCCACGACCTTGTGGAACTTGGCGGCGAGCCGCAGCCCGCACTCCTCGGCCTCCCACTCGGCGTCGGCGGCGGAGGCGGCCGGCGACCGGGTGGCCAGCGCGACGACCCGGTCCCAGGGGATGTCCTCGTCGGACCGGTCGAGCAGCCGGCGCGCGGCGGCGGGCAGGCCGACGTCGTAGTGGACGTCCAGCGTGCCGTAGTGGATGTGTCCGATCTCGTGTCCGGCGATCACGAACTTGTGGGCGTCGGCGGCCCGTTTCTCGACCACGACGATGTACTCGTCGTCCTTGGCGAGGGTGATCCCGGAGACGTCGAGTCCGGGCGGGAAGGTGAGGAACCTGAGTCTGACCGGACGGTCGAGGCGCGGGCTGAGCGTGGCGCACAGCGCGTGCAGGAACGCCTCGGGCCGGGTCGGCGGCTCCAGCGTGCGGGCGGTGTCCCGGACGAGCTGGGCGAGGAACCGCTTGGGCGATCGGGTCGGGCTCATGCGTCGGCGTCCTCGCTGGCGGTCGGCGTTCCCATCGGCATCGGTCTCGGTTTCCCTGACATGGTAAGTCGCTCTGGTCCAGGCCTAGTTGACGGCACCTTCGGAGGTGATGATCAGCTCCGCCAGGTCGGCGAGCGTGGCCAGCTGCCGGGCGTTCATCTGGGGTGCGCGGGCGGCCAGCCGGACCAGGCCGCTGTCGCGCAGCCGGGAGAGCGGGTCGGCCTGGGCCTCCAGGCCCTGGAGCACCGGCTGTAGCGCCTCGTACAGCGCCTCGGGCTCGTCGGCGGTGAAGAACCCGGCCGGCAGCTCGAAGAACCGCCGTAGCCGGTCGGTGTGTTCGAGGCTCGGCAGGCCGCTCTTGCGCCACTCGCTCAGCCACTGCCTGCTGGTGCCGGCGATCGCCGCGAGTTCGCCCAGCGAGTACCGCTTGCCGTCCGGCCTGCGCCGGTTCTCGCGAATGAAGTCCAGCCGCTGCCGCACCCGTTCGGCGAGTCCGGTCTGCGGTGCGGTGCCACCGGCGAGCAGTTCGGCGACGACGCCGACGGGGATGCCGGTGCGCTGCGACAGATCGGCCACGTCCAGTACCTCGGACAGCCGGCCGTGGCGTCCGGTCAGCTCCCCGAGCCGTGCCAGCACATCGGACAGCGGGGCATGGGCGTCACTCACCAAGGTCCCCCTGGACGCGTCGACGGGCGCTCGGCGGTCGCTCGGCCGGGCAGACGCGAGGCTACCCAATCACCCGTACGGTCCACCAGACATGACAAGGTCCACTGCGGAATTGGGCAGCAATCGTTGACATGTGACGGTTCGGCAGGAAAGGATCACCCCCACCAGGCCACGGTCGAACCGAACCGCTCCGGGTGCCGCCTACGGGGGAGTGGCGGCCGGGGGCGAACCGCCGCCCCGCCTCCTCCCCGCGAAGGTGAGGCGAACCGATGCCGCAGCCCGTCCTGCTCCTCGGCGCCGGCCGCCGGCGCGCCTACGACGAGTTCACGCTGGCCCGGGTCGCCGCGGTCCGCCCGGTGCTGCTGGTGGACGCCGCGCCGCCCGCCTGGGCGCTCCCGTACCTGGCCGGTCACCTCGCGGCGGACCCCGGCAAGGGCGGGGCGACGGCTTCGGCGGTGGTGCGGTTCGCGGCCCGGCACCGGGTCCGTGGCGTGCTGACCCAGTCGGGCGAGTACGTGGTCGCCGCCGCCCGGATCGCCGCGCAGTCGGGGCTGCCGGGCCTCTCCCCCGCCACGGCCGCCGCCTGCGCCGACCCGGCCGCCCTGCGCGCGCTGCTGGCCGCCGGCAACGTCCCCACGGGCGACCCCGCCGAGGATCCCGGCACGCCCCGGGTGAGCGCCGAGACCGTCGTCCTGGACGGGGAGATCCGGATCGCCGCCATCACCAGGACGGCGCCGGGCCCGGCGCCCGCCCGGCGGCCGCTGCGGCACACCGTGCACGCCCACGACGGTCTGCTGCACAACCGTTTCCTGCGGCTGGCCGTCGACCGTGCCGTGCACGCTCTCGGCGTCACCCGGGGCGTCCTGCACATCGGCTTACAGCTCACCGACCGCGGCCCCCGGGTCACCGACGTCACCCCCCACCTGCCGGGCGACCTGATCCCGCTGCTCGTCAGGCGGGCCACCGGCGTCGACCTCGCCCGGGCCGCGGCCGCGCTCGCCACCGGCGAACTGCCCGACACCACGCCGACCCGGCAGCGGGCGGCCGCGGTCCAGTTCGCCTATCCGGCCGTCACCGGCCGCCTCGACCACCTGGAACTCTCCCCCGACGCGGCCCGGGAGCCCGGCGCCGACCGCATGATCCTCACCCGGGAGCCCGGCGGTCTCGTCACCGCCGGCCCGCACGCGACCGACGCCGACCGGCTCGCGCTCTGGGTCGCGGTCGGCGAGACCCCGGCCGACTGCGACGGCGCCCTGCGCCGGCTGGCCCGCCACCTGTCGGCGGCCATCGACCCGGTCGCTACCGCGGCCTGAGGACGTCCGCCCGGCCGTTGTCGCACAGCCGCCTCTCAGCCTCCCCGAACCGGCCGGTAAGGTAGCGGGGGTCGTCATCACCCGTACGGGGGGAAGCCGGTGCAAACCCGACGCCGCCCCTTCCCCATTTCTCGGCTTCGCTCGAACCGGGGAGACCCCTGTCCGTGAGCCGCCGATCGGCAAGCCGGACCACCCCGCCCGGGACGTTGCACGGCTCAGGTGTGCCGGCGTCCGTCGGCACACGGCACCGTCGAGGTCACGGAGCCGAGCCGCCGGGGTGTCCCGCGCTGCCCGGCTCCCGAGCAGGGAGAGGCAGCCGCCGATCATGAACGTCCTCCGCCGCAGCGCCGCGGTGCTGGCCGCCACCGCCGTCATCGGCGCGGCCACGCCCGCGACGGCCGCCCTGGCCGCCGGCACCCCGTCCCCGTCCGCCTCGACGGTCCGCCCCTCGGGGCTGTACGGCAGCGCGGACCCCAAGTTCGACGGTGTCTGGCGGCAGTCCCTGGCGCTGCTCGCCCAGCGCACGGTCGGGGTGACCCCGGCCACGAAGGCGGTGGACTGGCTGACCGGGCAGCAGTGCGCGAACGGCTCGTTCGCCGCGTTCCGGGCCGAGCCGGCGGCCGCGTGCGACGCCAAGGTGACGGTCGACACGAACAGCACGGCGGCCGCCGTCCAGGCCCTGAAGGCGGTCGGCGGTCACGACGACGCGGTCGGCAGGGCGGTGACCTGGCTGAAGTCCGTGCAGAACACGGACGGCGGCTGGAGCTACACGCCCGGCGGCGGCAGCGACACCAACTCGACGTCCGTCGTCGTCGGCGCGCTCACCGCGGCCGGCGCGCGGGCCGACCGGACGCCGTACGACCTGCTGTCGAAGTGGTCCGTCCGCTGCGACCAGGACGGCGGCGGCGGGCTCGCCTACCAGCCGGACAAGAAGGGCGGGCTCGCCGCCAACGCGGACGCGACCGCGGCCGGGGTGCTGGCCGCACTCGGCAAGGGGTTCGTGGCGACCGCCGGCAAGGCCTCGGCGCAGGGTCCTGCCTGCGCCGACTCCGGCAAGGCGCTGACGCGCACGGAGGTGGCGCGCAACGGCGCCGCCTACCTGACGGACACCCTGGCCGCCAAGGGCTACCTCGTCTCCGCGCTCGCCGGTGCCGCGCCGCAGCCGGACTACGGCAACACCGCCGACGCGGTCGTCGCGCTGGCCGCGCAGGGCTGGACGGAGCAGGCGAGGAAGCCGTACGCCTGGCTGGCGGCCCATGCCACGCCCTGGGCGAAGCTGAGCGGACCCGCGGCCTACGCCGAACTGGTCTTCGCCGCGCACGCGATGGGCGCGAACCCGCGTGACTTCGGCGGTACGGACCTGGTGGCGTCGCTCGCCGCGACCGGGCCGGCGCCGCGGACGGCCGCGGCCCACACCGAGGAGCGGACGTCGTCGGGCGCCGGCGTCTGGTGGATCGTCGGCACGGGTCTGGTCGCCGGCATCGGCATCGGCTTCCTGTTCAGCGGCCGCCGGAAGCAGCAGCCGTGACGGCGGGCCGCCGTGCGCAGCCGCTGCTCCTGACCGTGCTGCCGGCCCTCGGCGTACTGCTGGCCCTGTGTTCGGCGGGGCAGGCGCAGGCCGCCGGCTACCGCTACTGGTCCTTCTGGGAGCGGGACGGCGGCCGCTGGACGTACGCCACGCAGGGTCCGGCCACGGCGCGGCCGGCCGACGGCGCGGTGGAGGGGTTCCGCTTCGCGGTGAGCGAGGACTCGGGCGACGCGTCGCGGCCCCGCGGGGCCGCGGACTTCGGCACGGTCTGCGCCGGGACGGACGCGGTCCGGGGGAAGAAGCGGGTCGCGCTGGTCCTCGACTTCGGCACACCGGCGGACGCGCCGTCGGGCGAGAAGCCGCCGGCGCGCCGGACGGCGTGCGCGGTGGTGCCCGGCGACGCGACGTCGGCGGAGGCGCTGGCCGCGGTGGCGAAGCCGTTGCGGTACGACACGAACGCGTTGCTGTGCGCCATCGCCGGGTATCCCGCGAAAGGGTGCGGGGAGCAGGTGACGGCGACGGCGGAAGGCAAGCCGGGCAGCGGTCCGTCGGTGGGACTGCTGGCCGGGTCGGGGGTGGTCGTGGCCCTGGCGGCGGGGGCGTTCTGGCAGGCCCGGCGGCGGAAGAATGCGTGATCGTCACGGTGCGGGTGTCCGGCGGCCGGTCGCGCGGATCCCCGCGCCCCTGACGGGGCACGTCCCGGCCGCGGCCGGTCGTGCCGCCGGGGCGAGATCCCCGCGGCCCCGGCGTCGTCGCCGCTTCACCGTCCATCCCGGTGCCTGGTGGGTCTGGTCGCTGTCGCTCGGGGTGGCCGCGTCCCGTACCTCCAATCCCTTGCTCCTCGGGCTGCTCGTCGCGGTGACCGGGTACGTCGTGGCCGCCTGCCGCACCCCGGGCCCCTGGTCCCGTTCCTACGGTGCCTTCGCCCGGCTCGCCCTCGCCGTGCTGGTCGTGCGCCTCGCCTTCACCGTGGTGCTCGGCTCGCCCGTCCCCGGTTCGCACACCCTCGTCACCCTTCCCGAAGTGCCCCTTCCGCACTGGGCCCAGGGCATCCGGCTCGGCGGCCGGGTCAGCGCCGAGGGGCTCGTCTTCTCCCTGTACGACGGGCTCCGGATCGCCGCCCTGCTGATCTGCGTCGGTGCCGCGAACGCCCTCGCCCATCCGGCCCGGCTGCTGAAGTCGCTGCCCGGGGCCCTGTACGAGATGGGGGTGGCCGTGGTCGTCGCGCTCACCTTCGCGCCGCATCTCATCGCCGACGCCCAGCGGCTGCGGGCCGCCCGCAGGCTGCGCGGGCGCCCCGACTCCGGGGTCCGCGGACTGCTCCAGGTGGGACTCCCGGTGCTGGAGGGGGCATTGGAGCGTTCGGTCGCGCTCGCCGCCGCGATGGACGCGCGCGGTTACGGCCGCAGCGCCGACGTTCCGGACCGGGTCCGCCGTACGACGGCCGCGCTCACCCTCGGCGGGCTGCTCGGGGTGTGCGCGGGCACGTACGGGCTGCTCACCGCGGAGGGCGGCGGCTACGGGCTGCCCCTGCTGCTGGCCGGGGTCGGGGCCGCGCTGGCGGGACTGCGGCTGGGCGGCCGCCGTTCGCTGCGGACCCGCTACCGGCCTGATCCCTGGGACGCACGCGCCTGGCTGGTGTCCGGGGCGGGGGCGGCCGTCGCGGGGCTGCTCACGCTCGCCGGGGCCCGCGATCCGGACGCGCTGCGTCCCGGGGTCGTACCGCTGGTCGCCCCGGCGCTTCCGCTGTGGCCGGCGGCCGCCGTGCTGCTCGGGCTGCTGCCCGCCCTGATCGTTGTGAAGGACCCGAAGGAGGAGCCGTCGTGATCCGCTTCGAGGATGTCTCCGTGACGTACGAGGACGCTGCCCGGCCGGCCGTCCAGGGCATCGACTTCGAGGTGCCGGAGGGTGAACTCGTCCTGCTCGTGGGGCCGTCCGGGACCGGCAAGTCGACGGTGCTCAACTCCGTGAGCGGACTGGTGCCGCACTTCACCGGCGGCACCCTGCGCGGCCGGGTGACGGTCGCGGGCCGGGACACCCGCACCCACCCGCCGCGTGAACTCGCCGACGTGGTGGGCACGGTGGGGCAGGATCCGCTCGCCCACTTCGTGACCGACACGGTGGAGGACGAACTCGCGTACGGAATGGAGTCGTTGGGGATCGCGCCGGGCGTGATGCGGCGCCGGGTGGAGGAGACCCTCGATCTCCTGGGGCTCGCCGAGCTGCGGGACCGGCAGATCGCGACGCTCTCGGGCGGGCAGCGGCAGCGGGTGGCGATCGGCTCGGTGCTCACCCCGCATCCTCGGGTCCTGGTGCTGGACGAGCCGACCTCGGCGCTGGATCCGGCCGCCGCGGAGGAGGTGCTGGCCGTGCTCCAACGGCTGGTGCACGACCTGGGGACGACGGTCCTCATGGCGGAGCACCGGCTGGAGCGGGTGGTGCAGTACGCCGACCGGGTGGTGCTGCTGCCGGGTGCGGGAGCGGCGCCGGTGACCGGCACCCCCGCCGAGGTGATGGCCGTGTCCCCGGTGTGTCCGCCGGTGGTGCAGCTGGGCCGGCTGGCCGGCTGGTCCCCCCTGCCGATGACGGTGCGCGACGCCCGCCGCCGGGCCGCCGCACTGCGCGACCGTCTCACCGACCGCTCCCCGCGGCAGCAGGGCACGCGAGTCGCACACCGGCCCGCCGAGCGGACGCCGAGGCACGTCACCGAGCAGCCTCCCGGGACCGCCCCGGCGTCGCTCGCCGTGCGGGTGCTGAACCGGCTCGGCGGGCGGGCCCCGGAGGCCCGGCGGGCGGGGGTCCCTCACCAGTGGCCGGCCGACGGGGCTGCGGAGGCGGCCGACGGAACTGCGGAACCGGCAGGCGGAGCCGCGGATCCGGCGGCCGAGGTGCGGGGGCTCGCCGTGCGGCGGGAGGGGATCGACGCGCTCCGGCGGGTCGATCTCACGGTCGCGCCCGGTGAGACGGTCGCGCTCATGGGACGGAACGGCGCCGGGAAGTCCACCCTGCTCGGCGCCCTGGTCGGGCTCGTCACGCCGAGCGCGGGAGGCATCCGGGTCGGCGGCGCCGCCCCGCACCGCAGCCGCCCGCGTGACCTCGTACGCCTGGTCGGGCTGGTGCCGCAGGAACCCCGTGACCTGCTGTACGCCGACACGGTCGGCGCCGAGTGCGCGGCCGCCGACCGGGACGCCGGGGCGGCGCCCGGGACCTGCCGGGAGCTGGTGTCGGGGCTGCTGCCCGGGGTCGCCGACGGCACGCATCCGCGGGATCTGTCCGAGGGACAGCGGCTGGCGCTCGCGCTGGCCGTCGTACTGACCGCCCGGCCGCCGCTGCTCCTGCTGGACGAGCCGACCCGGGGCCTGGACTACGCGGCGAAGGCCCGGCTGGTGGGTGTGCTGCGCGCGCTCGCCGCCGACGGGCACGCGATCGTGCTGGCCACCCACGACGTGGAGCTGGCCGCCGAGATCGCGCACCGGGTGGTGCTGCTCGCGGACGGCGAGGTGATCGCGGACGGGCCGACGGACGACATCGTGGTCTCCTCGCCGTCCTTCGCCCCGCAGGTGACGAAGGTGCTCGCCCCACAGCGGTGGCTCACGGTGGCCCAGGTCCGCGAGGCCCTGGGGGAGGCACCGACGGAGGCACAGCCCCAGGCACAGGCCGAAGCACAAACCCAGGCACAGACCGAAGCACAGGCCGAGGCACAGACCGAAGGGAAGACCGAAGGGCAGACGGAAGAGCAGACGGAAGGACAGACCGAAGAGCAGACGGAACAGACGGAGGCGTCGGCATGAGCGGTCCGGTCCGGCTCGGCCCCCGCTCGCTCGCCGCGCTCCTCCTCGTCAGTGCCGTCGGCGTGGTCGCGATCGGCTGGCCGTTCCTCGCCCCGCCCACCTCACGGATCGCCTCGCACGCCCAGGACGCGCCCTGGCTCTTCGCGGGTCTGCTGGTGCTGCTGGTCGCGGTGCTGGCGGCGACGATCTCCGAGTCCGGGCTGGGTCCGAAGGCGGTCGCCATGCTCGGTGTGCTGGCCGCGACCGGGGCGGCGCTGCGGCCGGTCGGCGCGGGCACCGCCGGGATCGAGCCGATGTTCTTCCTGATGGTGCTCAGCGGGCGGGTGCTCGGACCGGGCTTCGGGTTCACCCTGGGCTCGCTCACGATGTTCGCGTCGGCGCTGCTCACCGGCGGGGTGGGGCCGTGGCTGCCGTTCCAGATGCTGGCGATGGGCTGGTTCACGATGGGGGCCGGGCTGCTGCCGGGGCCGGTGCGGCTGCGGGGGCGGGCGGAGCTCGTCCTGCTCGCGGGCTACGGGTTCGCGGCCGCGTTCGCCTACGGCATGGTCGTGGACCTGGCCGGCTGGCCGCTGCTGTCCGGTACCTCCTCGGACATCGCCTTCGATCCGCACGCCGGGGCCGCCGCCAACCTGGCCCGTTTCCTCGCCTACAGCCTGGCCACCGCCATGGGCTGGAACCTGGGCCGGGCCCTGTGCACGGTCGTGCTGACCCTGCTCCTCGGCCCGGCCCTGCTGCGGGCGCTGCGCCGGGCGACCAGGCGGGCCGCCTTCGAGACCGCGGTCACCTTCGACGGTCCCGGTGCGTGAGCCGTCGTGGGCGCGGCGTGACCGGGCCGGTGAAGCACCCCACATGACGCACGTCACCTACGATCCGGAACAGTAGTCACCCTTCTCCGTTATGTCCGTTTCGCCACCCCCGCTGACCTGCGGTTTGAGAGCCACGCCACACAGCGGACTATCACCGCCTATGCGACCACAACTAGTAAAAGGGGTGATTGCGGACGGATTTCGGGCCTGCTTCTCTGGACGACGTCGCCAGGCACCACAGGCTTCCGGAGCACGGCGACCCCCTGTCCCCGACGAACGAGGTTCTCCGTGTCCGTGAACATCATCCGCCGCATCGCTTCCCCGAAGAAGGTCCTCACCGCCGCCGCCGTGGCCGCCGCCACCGCCGGTATGGCACTGAGCGCGGCGCCCGCCCAGGCCGCCACCGGCTCGGCCTCCTCCGCCCAGGCGATCGCGCACAAGATGATTCCGGACGCCGCGCAGTTCAACGCGTTCAGCAAGATCGTCTCGCACGAGAGCGGCTGGAACCCCTCCGCCACCAACTCGTCCTCCGGCGCCTACGGTCTGGTCCAGGCGCTGCCGGGCTCGAAGATGGCGTCCGCGGGCTCCGACTGGAAGACCAACCCGGCCACCCAGATCAAGTGGGGCCTGGACTACATGAACTCCCGTTACGGCAGCCCGACCGCCGCGTGGAGCTTCTGGCAGGCCAACGGCTGGTACTGAGCCGCCCGACGCCTCTCCCCCGCACTCCGGCACCCTCGCCCCCTCCTCCCTGGGGCGAGGGTGCCGACGCATGTCCGGACGTGGTGGACTGGTCGCCCGGAGCCACCCGGCCCCGCCCGCCACACCCCCGGAGGAGCGATGTCCGCGGCGACCCCGAACCGCGATCCCGAGACCCGCGGCGTGCGGCTGGTGGTCGTGCTGCTGGCGCTGATGACGGTGAGCGGCCTGATCGACGCGGTGAGCTATCTCGGCCTGGGGCACGTCTTCACCGCCAACATGACCGGCAACATCGTGATCCTGGGCTTCGCCGCCGCCGGGGCGCCCGGGTTCTCCGTCGCGCGCTCGGCGACCTCCCTCGCCTGCTTCGTCGCGGGCGCGACGCTGGGCGGCCGGGTCGCGGGCCGGTTCGGCGGCGGTTCCCGGCGGACGTGGACGCGGGTGATCCTGGCGGCGGAGGCGGTCCTGCTGGCCGGGTCCGCCGCGCTGGCCTTCGCCCTGCCGGACGGCAGGGCCACCACGTACCCGCTGATCGCGCTGACCGCCTTCGCGATGGGCCTGCGCAACGCGAACGTCCGCAAGCTGGGCGTGCCCGACCTCACGGCGACCACGGTCCTGACGACGACCCTGACCGGGCTGGTCTCCGAGTCCCGGTTCGGCGACGCCACGAGCAGCCGCTCCCCGCGCCGTGCGGCCGCGGTCCTCGCGCTGATCGCCGGTGCCGTGCTGGGCACGTTCCTGGTCCTCCACCACGGCCTGGGCATTCCGCTGCTCGTGGCGGCGGCGGTCTCCGGGGTGTTCACGGTGGCCGCGTCGGGACGGGAGTGAGGCGGCGTCTCGGGGGAGGCAGGAACGGGGCGTAGGGGGGTTGCTCCTGCCTCCCTCGGGACGGGCCGGCGGCGCCGGGAGCCGTCGGCCCGCGCAGGGAGGGGTCAGGCCGTGGTGACCCTCAGGTGCTTCACCCCGTTGATCCACGCCGAGCGGAGCCGGTCCGGGTCGCCGACCGGCCGCAGGTCCGGCATCGCGTCGGCGATCGCGTTGAAGATCAGGTCGATCTCCAGGACGGCCAGCGACTTGCCGAGGCAGTAGTGCGGGCCGCCGCCGCCGAAGCCGAGGTGGGGGTTGGGGTCGCGGGTGATGTCGAAGGTGTCGGGGTCGGCGAAGACCTCGGGGTCGTGGTTGGCGGAGGCGTAGAAGACGCCGACCCGGTCGCCCTTGCGGATCAGCTTGCCGCCCAGTTCGGTGTCCTGGGTGGCGGTGCGCTGGAAGGAGTTGACGGGGGTGGCCCAGCGGACGATCTCCTCGGCGGTGGTCGCCGGGCGCTCGCGCTTGTAGAGGTCCCAGGCCCCGGGGTGGGTCAGGAAGGCGTGCATGCCGTGCGTGATGGCGTTGCGGGTGGTCTCGTTGCCGGCCACCGCGAGCATCAGCACGAAGAAGCCGAACTCGTCGGAGTTCAGGTTGCCCTCGTCCTCCGCCGCCACCAGCGTGGAGACGATGTCCTTGGCCGGGCACTGCTTGCGGTCGGCGGCCATGTTCATCGCGTAGGCGATCAGTTCGGTGGCCGACTCGGCGCCCACCGCCTCGGTGATCGCGTACTCCGGGTCGTCGTACGAGATCATCTTGTTGGACCAGTCGAAGATCTTGGCCCGGTCGTCCTGCGGGATGCCGATCAGTTCGGCGATCGCCTGGAGGGGGAGCTCGCAGGCGACCTCGGTGACGAAGTCGAAGGGGCCGGAGTGGGCGCGGGCCGCCTCGACGATCGCCCCGGCCCTGGCGCGCAGCCGTTCCTCCAGGGCGCGGATGGAGCGCGGGGTGAAGCCGCGCTGGATGATCTGGCGGACCCGGGTGTGCTCCGGCGGGTCCATGTTGAGCAGGATCAGCCGCTGGGCGTCGATCGCGTCCCGCTGCATGTGCTCGCCGAAGCGGATGATCGCCGTGTTGAGCCAGGACGAGAAGATCTCGGGGTGCGTGGAGACGTACTTGACGTCCGCGTGCCGGGTGACGGCCCAGTAGCCGTCGTCTGCGAACCCGGCGAGGCCGTGCGGCTGTTCGATCCAGCGGACCGGTTCGGACCGGCGCAGTTCGGCGAACTCCGGGAGCGGCACCCGGTGATGGAGCAGGTCGGGGTCGGTGAGGTCGAACCCGTCGGGCAGCGCGGGACAGGGCATGGGCGGCTCACTCCCACCGTGTACAGGCCTGAGAAGCATTCTGACGATCCGTCAGAAAACGACGGTTGCCGTGACGGTAGTAACGAGTTCTACAAGTCGCAAGGGGCACGGTCGCCCCAATTGCGCGCAAGCCCCTTGCGGTTGTGCACAGCCTGTCAGCAGACTGCACACAGAACTAGTACGCGTTCTAGTTCTGCGTGGCGGGCCGGGCCGGGACGCCCCTGCGCCGCGCGGGTGACCGAGGAGAGGACCGAGCCCCCATGGCCGCGGAACCCGTGATCGTCGAAGCCGTACGCACCCCCATCGGCAAGCGCGGTGGCGCGCTGGCCAACCTGCATCCCGCCTACCTGCTGGGCGAGACCTACCGTGAACTCCTCGGCCGCACCGGCATCCCCGCCGACGCCGTCGAGCAGATCGTCGGCGGCACGGTGACCCACGCCGGCGAGCAGTCCATGAACCCCGCGCGCACGGCCTGGCTGACCATGGGGCTGCCGTACGAGACCGCGGCCACCACCGTCGACTGCCAGTGCGGTTCCTCGCAGCAGGCCTCGCACATGACCGCCAACATGATCGCCGCCGGGGTCATCGACGTCGGGATCAGCTGCGGGGTCGAGGCGATGTCGCGGGTGCCGCTGGGCTCGGGCTCCAAGCACGGGCCGGGCAAACCGTTCCCCGACGAGTGGCACGTCGACCTGCCCAACCAGTTCGAGGCCGCCGAACGCATCGCCCGCAACCGGGACCTGACCAGGGAGGACGTCGACGGGCTCGGGCTGCTCTCGCAGGAGCGGGCGGCGCATGCCTGGGCCGAGGAGCGCTTCAAGCGGGAGACCTTCGCCGTGCAGGTGCCCACGACGGAGGAGGAGCAGCACGCCGGGCAGGGCATGTGGCGGCTCGTCGACAAGGACGAGGGGCTGCGCGACACGTCGGCGGAGGCGCTGGCGGGCCTGAAGCCGGTCATGCCCACCGCGGTCCACACCGCGGGCAACTCCTCGCAGATCTCCGACGGGGCGGCCGCGATCATGTGGGCGTCGAAGCGGATGGCGCGGGCGCTGAAGCTCCGGCCCCGGGCCCGGATCGTCGCCCAGGCGCTGGTCGGCGCCGACCCGCACTTCCACCTCGACGGCCCGATCGACGCCACCCGGGCGGTGCTCGGCAAGGCGGGCATGACCCTGAAGGACATCGACCTGGTCGAGATCAACGAGGCCTTCGCGTCGGTGGTGCTGAGCTGGGCCCGGGTCTTCGGGCAGGACCTGGACAAGGTCAACGTCAACGGCGGCGCGATCGCCCTCGGCCATCCTGTGGGGGCCACCGGCGCCCGGCTCATCACCACCGCGCTGCACGA
This sequence comes from Streptomyces humi, assembly GCF_001005085.2. GTDB lineage: Bacteria > Actinomycetota > Actinomycetes > Streptomycetales > Streptomycetaceae > Streptomyces > Streptomyces humi. The sequence goes on along the minus strand of NZ_LBMU02000053.1, from coordinate 31,252 downwards.
ACTGGAGCGCGCGGACAAGGAGTTCGCCCTGGTCACAATGTGTGCCGGCGGCGGCCTCGCGACCGGGACGATCATCCAGCGGCTATAACGCACCAGGCACGGCGGAACCAGCGCGAGGGCGGAGTGCGCGCGTGGGGCCGGCGGCCGCGCTCCAGCGCGCCCCGAGCACCAGCAGTACCGGGATGATGCCGGTCCGGCCGAGCCGGAGCGTGTGCGGACCGGCAGCGAGAACATCGGCAGGCTGATGGCAACCGGGGGGCAGCAGCGAGGTACGCCGGCTCACCGGCCGAGGGCCTGCCGGGCGGCCTCGATGAGCGGCTTGAGCGCCGGTCCGCCGAACGGCGTGCCCGTGCTCCACCTTCGCCACGCCCCGTCGGCCTGTCGCCCCGTCCGCGTTCACTCGTCTGATCCGAGAACCCCCGAGGCCCCCACCCCCGGCTGACGGAGACGCGGGCAACCCCCTCTTCACCTGACAGCGGTCTGCGTTCTGTCCCGAAGACGGCCCGATGACGGCCCGATGACGGCCCGAAGACGGCCCGAAGACGGCGGTTCGGGGCCCGGTTGCGTCGGCGGAGCGCGAGAAGGATCACAGTGCGCGGCCCGCATGAAGCGCCGCGGGCGGGCATACGCCCCTGCATACAGCGCATTTAGCTGCACATTGCAGCTACTCGCGTACGCGACGTAACGGCACCAAGTGCTCCTATCGTCGCTTTCCGACCCGTCCGGCGCCGTACGGGCCGCGCCCTGTCCCCGTCGAAAGGTAGGCGAGCCCCGTTTTGGCGACCGTCACAGCCGTCACCCCGTCCGTCAAGTTCCCCGGCCCCCGTCCGGCCGCACCGGCACCCGCGCCCACGGTCACCGACCCCGCGCTGGTGAAACGCGCCGTGAAGGCGGCCGCGCTGGGCAACGCCATGGAGTGGTTCGACTTCGGCGTCTACAGCTACATCGCGGTGACGCTGGGCAAGGTCTTCTTCCCGTCCGGCAGCCCGACCGCCCAGCTGCTCTCCACGTTCGGCGCCTTCGCCGCGGCCTTCCTGGTCCGGCCGCTCGGCGGCATGGTCTTCGGACCGCTCGGCGACCGCGTGGGCCGCCAGAAGGTCCTCGCCGTGACCATGATCATGATGGCGGCGGGCACCTTCGCGATCGGCCTGATCCCCTCCTACGCGGCGATCGGCGTCGGCGCCCCCGTCCTGCTCCTCGCCGCCCGCCTGGTGCAGGGCTTCTCCACCGGCGGCGAGTACGCGGGCGCGTCCACCTTCATCGCCGAGTACGCGCCGGACAAGAAGCGCGGCTTCTTCGGCAGCTGGCTGGAGTTCGGCACGCTGGCCGGCTACATCGGCGGCGCCGGCCTGGTGACCCTCATGACGGCACTGCTCTCCTCCGACGACCTGACGTCCTGGGGCTGGCGCGTCCCGTTCCTGATCGCGGGCCCGATGGGCATCGTCGGCCTCTACCTGCGGATGCGCCTGGAGGAGACCCCGGCGTTCGCGGCGGAGGTGGCGAAGGCCGAGCAGTCCCGCCCGAAGGTCCCGCTGCGCGAGATGATCACCGGGCAGTGGAAGGCCCTGCTCCTGTGCATGGCCCTGGTCCTGGTCTTCAACGTCACGGACTACATGCTGCTGTCGTACATGCCGAGCTACCTGACGAGCGAGCTGAAGTACGACGAGACGCACGGCCTGCTGGTCGTCCTCGGTGTGATGGCGCTGATGATGATCGTCCAGCCGTTCGCGGGAGCGCTCACCGACCGCGTGGGGCGCCGTCCGGTCATCGCCGCGGGCTGCGCGGGCTTCCTCGCCCTCTCCGTCCCGGCGCTGCTGCTGATCCGCCAGGGCAGCCTGCTCGCGGTCGGCCTCGGCATGGGCGCCCTGGGCCTGCTCCTGGTCTGCTTCACCGCGGCGATGCCGGCGGCCCTCCCGGCCCTCTTCCCGACCCGGGTCCGCTACGGCTCCCTGTCGATCGGCTTCAACGTCTCGGTCTCCCTCTTCGGCGGCACGACCCCGCTGGTGGTGACGGCCCTGATCGGGGCGACCGGCAACATGATGATGCCCGCCTACTACATGATGGCGGCGGCGGTGATCGGCGGCTTCGCGGCCTGGCGCATGTCGGAGACGGCCGGAAAGCCGCTGCCGGGCTCGGCACCGTCGATCGAGCAGTCCCCCTGAGACGCGCCCCGCGGGGGCGCTGGGGGCGCCCCCGGCCGGAGGCAGGGGAGGAACCGCGCGGCCAGGCCCCGCGGCCAGGCCCCGCGAGCCGGCAGCCGGGAGACCGCGTTCATCAGCCCGTTCGAACCGACCGGCCGCCCCGTCCGTACTGTCGGTCGACAGACGGTAGCTGTACGGAACGGCCCCGGAACCACGCCCTCCGCTATACCGTCTGAAGTCCTGTTCGACGGCAGCGGAGGGCATCGGTTCATGAGCGGCCAGCGGCGACCCCGCCGACGCACACGTCTACTCGCGGTCCTGCTCGTCCTCGCCGCCCTCCAGCTCGGCTCCCTCGCCGCCCCCGCGTACGCCTGCGCCTGCGGCGCCCTGGTGCCCGACGCGACCCGGCAGGTCACCGTCGGCCGGGAGGAGTCGGTGCTGCGCTGGGACGGCGCCCGCGAGCAGATCGTGATGCGTCTGACGGTGGACGGCGACGCCGACCGCGCCGCCTGGATCATGCCCGTCCCGCACCGCGCCACGGTCGCCCTCGCCGACCCGGCCCTCTTCGACCAGCTGCACACGCTCACCGCCCCGGTGCACCGCACCCGCCACCACTTCTGGCCCACGGACGGCGACTGGCCGCTGACCACCGGCGGCGCCACCTCGCCCGTCCCGCCCGGCGTCGGCGCCCAGCCCCCCGGCGTCGGCGTGGTCGAGCGCCAGCGGCTCGGCCCCTTCGACGTGGCCCAGCTGACCGCCACCGACCCCGGCGCCCTGGACGGCTGGCTGCGGGGCAACGGCTTCGCGCTCCCGCCCCGGCTGAGCGGCGCCCTCGCCCCGTACGTCGCCGAGCGCTGGGAGTACGTCGCGGTCAGGCTCGCCCCCGAGACCGCGAACACCACCCTGCACGGCGCCCTGGACCCCCTGCACCTCGCGTTCGCCAGCGACCGGCCGGTCTACCCGATGCGGCTGTCCAGGCTCGCCGCCACCCCGCAGTCGCTCGGTCTGTACGTCCTCGCCGCGCACCGGATGGAGCCGCGCACCGCGATCGGCGGTGAACGCCCCCGGGTCGTCTACGCCGGCCGGCTCAGCCGTCCGGCCGGAGCCCTGCGCGAGCTCGCCGCCGGCACCCCGTACCTGACGGCGATCGGCCAGGAGTTCCCGTACCCGTCCCGGATCTCCGGCGACCACGTGCTGCGGCGGGCGGCCTCCGACACACCGTTCCAGCAGGTCGTCTACACGGACCGGCTGAGCACGGTGGCGGGCGTCCCGGCCTGGCTGGCGACGGTGGGCGGCGCGCTGCTGCTGGTCGTCACGGTGATGTCGCTGGCCGCGGTACGGCGATCCCGCCGTCCGGCACCGCCACCACCGCCCACCGGGCCGCCACCGCCCACTCAGCCACCGCCACCGGCACAGCCCCCCGGGCAGCCGCCGCGCCCCCCGCGGCCCCCTGCGCCGATCGGCTGAGTTCCGGCCGCCGGGGCGGTGGATCACCGTCGCGGCGACCCTCTCAGTAGTGCTATCCAGGTGGCTGTCAGGGGACAGCCTCCTGGACAGGCGAAAGGCAGCGGACGCATGAGCGGCTCTCAGCTCTGGGACGACGTCGACTTCTACTTCACCAGCCATCTGTCACCGGACGACGACGCGCTCCAGGCGGCCCTGCGCGAGAGCGAGGCGAGCGAGCTGCCGCACGTCAACGTCACCGCCAACCAGGGCAAGCTCCTCCAGCTCCTCGCGCAGATCCAGGACGCCCACAGCATCCTGGAGATCGGCACCCTCGGCGGGTACAGCACCATCTGGCTGGCGCGGGCGCTGCCCGCCGACGGCCGGATGGTCTCGCTGGAGTACAACGCCCGGCATGCCGAGGTGGCGGTCCGCAACATCGCCCGCGCCGGTCTGGACCGGCTCGTCGAGGTGCGGGTCGGGCCCGCCCTGGAGTCGCTGCCCAAGCTCGCCGACGAGAACCCGGCCCCCTTCGACCTGGTCTTCATCGACGCCGACAAGGCCAACAACCCGCACTACGTGGAGTGGGCGCTGCGGCTCACCCGGGCCGGCAGCCTGATCGTCGTCGACAACGTGGTGCGCGGCGGCCGGGTCGTGGACGCCGGGAGCGCCGAACCGGACGTGGTCGGCACCCGTGCCGCGATCGAGCTGATCGCCGCGCACCCGAGGCTGAGCGGCACGGCGATCCAGACGGTCGGCAGCAAGGGGTACGACGGCTTCGCCCTGGCCCGGGTCCTGGCCTGACCGGCCGGCCCTCGCCCCCGTCAACCCTCGTGGTAGAAGCCCACGTTGACACTGCGCGGGGCGGTGCGGTCCCGGACGACGATCTCGCCGGAGCCGCCCCGCGGCAGCGCGACCGTGCCGCCGTAGGTGATGGCCTGGGCGTACTCCCCGACCTTCAGCAGCACCTCGGAGGAGGGTTCCGCCTGGGAGCCGCGCAGCCAGGTGACCTGCCAGCCGCCCTCGGTCCCGCACAGGAACTCCAGGTGCACCCGGGAGACGAACAGCCAGTCGTCGGGCGTGGCGAGCCGGCAGACGGAGGCGTCGCGGCCCACCCGCAGCACGGCGCCCGGGTCGCTGGGTGCGTCGGCCATGAGCATTCCGGCCGTTTCGCCCGTCTCCCCGGATACGGAGGCCATGGTGAGTTCGAGCACGTGCGTTCCCCCTGCGCGGTTCCTGGGTCTTCCCTGAGATCCCTGCTGGATCTCGGCCGCATGATAAAACGCCCGGCGGATCCGCGTCCGGCACAATGGTGTCATGACCGAGCGAAAGCCACCCGGGGTACCGTTCGAGTCCTGGGTCGACAAGCAGATCCGAGATGCCCAGCGGCGCGGGGAGTTCGACGAACTGCCGGGCGCGGGGCAGCCGTTGCCGGCGGTCCTGGACACGCCCTATGACGAACTGTGGTGGGTCAAGCGGAAGATGGCCCGCGAGGGGCTGGCGATGCTGCCGCCGACGCTCGCGCTGCGCAAGGAGGCGGAGGACGCGCTCGCGGCGGCCCTGGCGGCACCTTCGGAGCGGATCGTCCGGAAGATCATCACGGAGGTCAACGTCAGGATCCGCGACATGATGTTCAAGCCGCCGCCCGGGCCCCCGCTGGGCAAGAAGCCGTACGACGTCGAGGAGGTCGTACGCGAGTGGCGGGAGCGCCGGGCGGCGGCGGGCACGGCGGAACCGGACCCGCAGGCGTGACTCGGTGGTGACTCAGATGTGCAGCAGCCGGTCGGCGAGTTCGCGGTAGTCGCGCAGGGCCAGCCGGAGCTGTTCGGTGTCGGCCGTGCCCGGCCGGTCCCCGCCGTCCGCCTGCCAGCTGCCTCGCAGGGCTTGGCGACGGCGCTCGACGGCGTCGGTCAGGCGGGCGCTGAGTTCCTCGACGGCCCGGTCGGCCTCCTCCACGGCCGCGCGCGGCTCGTCGACGAAACCGGCGACGGCGTGCCGCAGCCGCCGCTCCAGCTGACCGCGCTCCTCGTTCGGCATCAGCCGCTCGCCGTCGGCCTCGGCGTCCGTCTGCCGGCCAACGGCCGTCTCGCGTCCGAGGGTTCCGTCGGTCCTCCCCTCGGTCCCGGCGTGCGTCCCACGCCCGGCGCCCGCCCCGAGCCCCGCGTCCACCGAACGCGCGGTTCCCGTCGCCCGCCCGGTGCCCGTCCGCCCGGTGTCGGTCCCACGCCCGGCGCCCGTCCGTCCGGCGTCCGTCCGCCCGATGTCGGTCCCACGCCCGGCTTCCGTCCCACGCCCGGTGTCCGTCTCGTGGCCCGGGCCGTCGCCGGCCACCAGTACGGCCGGGCCGGACTCCCCGGCGCCGGACCCGGCGCCCGTGCGGCCGTCGTCGTGGCGGCCGTCGTCGTGGCGGCCGGTGGGTTCCGGTGCCGCCTCCTCCTGGCCGGGGGTGACACCGCTGACGGAGGCGTCGCCCCAGTCGGTGGTCTGCTCCTCGCGGCCCGGCAGCGGCTCGCCGCCGGGATACACGTCGCCGCCCGCCGGACGGCGGCCCGGTCCTGTCTTCGCGTCGGTCATGTCGGTCAGCTCTCCTTCGGACGGCTCGGGTCGGCGGACCAGGGCATATGGCCGCCGGTGTCGGCCCCGACACCGGCGCGGTGGCGGCCGTGCTCACCGGTGGACGAGGTGACCAGGTCCTCGAAGAGGGAGCGGGCCTCGATCATGGCCCTGCGCATCTCCTCGGTACCGGCCTGGTTCTGCGGAGCGCCGCCCACGGGCGCCACGGCGGCCCGGTGGACACGGCGGTAACCGTCGACGTGGTCGGCGTGGTGCACGGAGAGCGCGGCGACCTGGTCCTCGTACTCGGCGCCGGCCGGGAAGCCACGGGCGGCGGCCACTTCGGCGAGCAGCCGGTCGATCTCGGTCACGGACTCGCGGGGCGAGTCGACGAAGTGTTCCTGTGCGGTCGTCCAGCGAGCCGCGTACCGCTCGCGTTCCGCCGGTTCCAGGGGTCGCTCGTGCAGGTCGCCGTGGCGCTCCACGCGCTCGGCGAGCTCACGTTCGGCCGCGTTGGTGTCACCGCCGTGCTGGGCCACGGTCCGCTCGTACTCGGGTCCGAAGCGCCGCTTCAGGTTTCCCGGGCCCTTGTTCCGCGAGCGCATGGCCAGTACGGCCGCGACTACGACCACGGCGGCCACGATCACGATCGCGATGATCAAGCCTGTGGACATGGTTGCCTTCCGGTGTCTCGGCCCGACGGGCCGGCTCTCTCTTCGGGTGACCCGGACCGCGCTCCGCAAACAGCGGGCGGTACTTGCCGGCCGCCAGGCCGCCCCGAGGTCACCGATATCCGGTTGCGCGGGTGGCCCGGTGCGGCCTGGGATACGGGTCATGACCTCCTGGACGATCACCCCGGAACCGCCTGACTCCCCCGCCGCGACGGCCCTTTGGCGGGCGTACTACACCGCGGTCAGCGACCGCTGGTACCTGCTGCACGAGAACCGGCGCACCGACCCGGCCGAGCTGGAGCGCGAGATCGCGGCCCGCACGGGGTCCGAACTCGCCCCGCCCACCGGCCGGTTGCTGATCGCCCGGTACGAGGGCGAGCCGGCCGGCAGCGCCGGTGTCCGGCTGCTCGGACCGGGCACCGCCGAACTCACCCGGGTGTTCGTGGCCGAGGGCCGACGCGGCCTGGGCGGTGCCGCGCTCCTCGTCGCGGCGGCCGAGGACGCGGCCCGTGCCCTGGGCGCGGCACGGATGGTGCTGGACACCCGTTCCGACCTGGTGGAGGCCCGCGCCCTGTACGCGCGGCTCGGCTACACCGAGACCGAGCGGCACAACGACGACGTCTACGCCGAGCACTGGTTCCGCAAGGAGCTCGTCAACCGGCCTGCCGGGCCGCCGGGTTCCGGGGCTGCTCACGTTCGGTCCCGCACAGCTCGTCGGTGAGCTCCCGCACCAGGCGGTCCAGGTCGGTGGGGCGGTCCGGGCCCCACCAGTCGCCGAGGAGTTCGGCCAGGGACTCCTCCCGGGCCCTGGCGAGCCGTTCCGCGGTCTCCCGGCCCTGCTCGGTCGCGGTCAGGTCGAGACCGAGCCGGTCCACCAGGCGCCGTTCCTCCAGCTGCCGGGCGCCCTCCAGCACCACGGTCAGCGGGACGGCCCCGCGCTCGGCGAGCTGCCCCGGTTCCACCGAGCCGTACCTGCGGATCCGCAGCAGCAGCCAGCCGGCCGCGGGCACCAGGTCCACTCCGGCCCGCTCGTTGATCTTCCGGTAGACCTCCCGGCGCCCCTCGCGCGTCCCGAGCAGCGACAGGGCCCGGCAGCACTCGTCGTACGACGACCGCTGCACCGGGTTGGGCGGAAGGGTCTCCGAGGCGTCCGGCGCGGTGACCGAGCCGCGCAGCCGGTCCTCCTTGAGGAACCAGGCCAGCACGAAGCCGAGGGCGGCCACCGGGGCCGCGTACAGGAAGACGTCGGTGATCGAGGACGCGTACGCGTGCAGCGCCGCCGGGCGCAGCGCGGGCGGCAGCACGGCGATGCCGCGCGGGTCGGCCTTGAGGGCGCCCGGGGTGACGCCCGGCGGGAGGCGCACGCCCCGGAAGGCGTCCGCCAGCTTGTCGGCGAGGCGGCTCGCGAAGACGGAACCGAAGATGGCGACCCCGAAGGAGGCGCCGATCGAACGGAAGAAGGTCGCGCCGGAGGTGGCGACGCCCAGGTCCTCGTACGAGACGGAGTTCTGCACGATCAGTACCAGGACCTGCATGACCAGGCCGAGGCCCAGGCCGAAGACGAAGAAGTAGACGCTCATCTCGGCGGTCGGGCTGTGTTCGTCGAGCCGGTGGAGCAGCAGCAGCCCGATCGTGGTCACCGCGGTGCCGGCCACCGGGAACACCTTCCAGCGGCCGGTTCGGCTGACGACCTGGCCGGAGAGCGTGGACGACAGCAGCAGGCCGACCACCATCGGCAGCATGTGCACGCCCGACAGGGTCGGCGAGATGCCGTGCACGACCTGGAGGAAGGTCGGCAGGTAGGTCATCGCCCCGAACATCGCGAAGCCGACGATGAAGCTGATCAGAGCGGCGAGCGTGAAGGTCCGGATGCCGAAGAGCTTCAGCGGGAGGACGGGTTCGGCGGCCCGCCGCTCGACGGCGACGAAGGCGACGGCGAGGACCACCCCGAGCACCGCGAGTCCGACGACCCGCGCCGAACCCCAGGCCCAGGTCGTCCCGCCCAGCGAGGCGACCAGCACCAGGCAGGTGGCGACGGCGGCGATCAGCAGGGTGCCGAGGTAGTCGATGACGTGGTGGGCGGTGCGGCGCGGGATGTGCAGCGCGGCGGCGATCACCGCGAGCGCGACGACGCCGACCGGCAGGTTGACGTAGAACACCCAGCGCCAGCTGAGCTGCTCGGTGAGCACCCCGCCGAGCAGCGGCCCGAGCACGCTGGTGGCGCCGAAGACGGCACCGAACAGGCCCTGGTAGCGGCCGCGTTCGCGCGGTGGCACGAGGTCGCCCACGATCGCCATCGACAGCACCATGAGCCCGCCGCCGCCGAGCCCCTGCAACGCGCGGAAGCCGATCAGCTCGCCCATGTCCTGGGCCATCCCGCACAGCGCCGACCCGATCAGGAAGATCACGATCGCGAGCTGGAAGAGCCGCTTGCGCCCGTACTGGTCGCCGAGCTTGCCCCACAGCGGGGTGGCGGCGGTGGAGGCCAGCAGATAGGCGGTGACCACCCAGGACAGGTGCTCCAGACCGCCCAGGTCGCTGACGATGGTCGGCAACGCGGTGGACACGATGGTCTGGTCCAGCGCGGCCAGCAGCAGCCCGAGCAGCAGCGCGCCGATCGGGACGAGCACACCGCCGGGGACCTGTTCCGCTTCCTTCGCCGTCGCGTGCGTGGCGTCCACGGCCATGGAGACCTCCCGGGTTGCGTCAACCATTCTCCATCGTGGCCGGTCTCACCCGTTATGGCCCGTCGAATCCTCTTCGCGACCCCTTGAGCCCGGGGGTTCCCGCGAACGTACGTGTGGGTGCTCCGCATAATCTGTGGAGTTTGTAAGGGGGGTTTGCAAGGGGAGGGACGGACGCCGTGACGGATACGACCGAGGGTCGCCAGTGCCCGGAGTGCGGGGCACCGAGGCGGCCGGACGGCTCGCCTTCCTGCGACTGCAACCAGCGGGCGTCCGACGCCCTGCGCGACGCGCGTACGGCGGAGCAGGCCGCGGCGGAGGACTTCGACCCGCTGCGGATACGGCCTTACATCGGGCTCGACGGCCACGACGGCCAGGACGGCCACGACGCGGCGGGTGCCGGAGGGGCCGCCGGAGGGGCGGAGACCGTGCCGGTGGCGGTGCCGGTGCCGCCGGGGGAGCCGACGGTGCCGATGCGGACGGTGCCGGACGCCGACGCGGGGGCAGCGCCGTACGACGACGTATCCGACGCGCCCGGCCCGCCGGCTCCGGAGGAACGGCCCCGCCGGCGTTCACGGCGGGCGCTGCTGCTGTCCGTGGCCGGGGCGGTGGTGGCGGTCCTCGCCGTGGCGGGATTCGTGAGCGGGCTCTTCGCCCATCTGACGCCCACGCGGGACGGGGCGGGGCCCGAGAGCGTCCGGGAGAGTGTGCCGGACGTGACGCCGGGGTCGCCCTCGGCCGCCGCGCCGACGTCGCCGACGGCGTCCGCGACGTCGGCGTCACCGTCCGTGTCGGCGAGCCCCAGTGCCTCGGCGGAGCCGTCCGCCACGCCGTCGGGCGCGAGCCCGTCCCCCACCCCGTCCCGCTCGGCCACGCCGACCCGGTCGGCGCCGGTGACGGGGACGTCGGCGTCCGCGCAGCCGTCGACGCCGCCGGTGCTGCGCCCCGGCGACAGCGGGGCCGAGGTCACGGAGCTCCAGCTGCGGCTGAAGCAGGTGGGGCTGTACTCGGGGGACGCCTCCGGCGAGTACGACAGCAGGACCGAGAGCGGGGTCCGTACGTACCAGGTGACGCGCGGCGTCCTGACGGACGAGTCGGGGGTGTACGGGGCGGCCACGCGGGCGAAGCTGGAGTCGGAGACGACGAAGCCGTAGAGAGGCGGCGGGCCGTCGGTCGCGGGCACGTGCGGGTGAGTGGGGCCGGCCGCGCGGTTCCTCCCCCAGCCTTCGGCCGGAGGTACCCCCAGCGCCCCTTGCGGGTCGCTCCACTCACGCCCGCCGGCGAAACCCACGCCGGCCGGCCCCTAGCCGACGTGCACCCGGAGTGAGCCGTCGTCCAGCGTCTCGATCCGCACCTCCGTCAGGTCCCGCACCACCGCGTCCGGTCCGTGCAGGCCCGCCCGCGGGCCGACGCCGATCACGCGCATCCCCGCCGCCCGCCCCGCCGCGATCCCCGCGCCGGAGTCCTCGAACACCACGCAGTCCGCCGGGTCGACCCCCAGCTCGGCCGCGCCCTTCAGGAAACCCTCCGGGTCCGGCTTGCTCGCGCCCACCGACTCCGCGGTCACCCGCACCCGCGGCAGCGGCAGGCCCGCGGCGGCCATCCGGGCCGTCGACAGCGGCACGTCCGCCGAGGTGACCAGGGCGTGCGGCAGCCCGGCCAGCGAGGCGAGGAAGGCCGCCGCGCCCGGGACCTCCACCACGCCGTCCATGTCGGCGGTCTCCTCCGCCAGCATCCGCGCGTTGTCGGCGAGGTTCCGCTGCACCGGCCGGTCCGGCAGCAGCAGCGCCATGGAAGCGTGCCCCTGCCGGCCGTGGACGACCTTCATGACCTCGTCGCCGTCCAGCCCGTGCCGCTCGGACCAGCGCCGCCAGATGCGTTCCACGACGGCGTCGGAGTTGACGAGGGTGCCGTCCATGTCGAGCAGGAGGGCGCGGGCGGTGAGGACGGTGGCCGTCATCGGGCAGCTCCTAAACAGGCCGGGAGGACCGGGCCGGAGAGACGGGCCGGGAAACGGCCGGAACAGACAAGGCGGCCCCGCCCGCCGGTCAGGGAAAACGGGCGGGAGCCACTTTGTTTCTCTACGGTACAAAACAGAGCGGCTCTCCCGCCACCACCTTCGCCGACCGTTCACCGACTCTTCAGCTCGCGGGACCGCCGCCCGGTCAGCCGGCGAACGCCTCCCACAGGCTCCACACGCCCAGCGCCAGCATCAGCACGGCGGCGATCTGCGTGATCAGCCGCAGCGGCACCTTCTTCATCAGCGCCTTGCCGCCGACGATGCCCAGCCCGGCCACGGCCCACAGACCGAGCACCGCGCCGAGGCCCACGGACAGCGGGTCGTCGTAGCGCGCCGCGAGGTTCGCCGTCATGATCTGCGTGAGGTCGCCGAACTCGGCGACCAGGATGAGCATGAACCCGGTACCGGCGACCTTCCAGAAGGACTGGTCGGCGGGCTTGCGGATCTCCTCGTCCTCCTCGCCCTTCTTCAGCAGCAGCACGGCCGCGCCGCCGAGGAAGAGCAGACCGGTGATCGCGTGCACGATCTGCTGCGGCAGCAGGGTCAGCACGCTGCCGGCCGCGACGGCCAGCACGACGTGCAGCAGGAAGGCCGCGGCGACCCCGGCGAAGACGTACGACGCCCGGTAGCGCGTGCCCAGGACGAGACCGGCGAGCGCGGTCTTGTCGGGCAGTTCGGCGAGGAAGATGACGCCGAAGACGAGCGCCGTCACGGTGATGCTGATCAAGGGTCCTCAATCGGTCGGGGGCCACCCCACCGAGAGCACCGCGCTTCGCAGACGAACACCTCGGCAGGGCAGCACACGGTCGCCCGCGCCGTACGGCACGGGGGTGCACTGCTTGCCGAAGGTCTCGCTGGCCGACCCCTTGACCGAGGTCCGCCTCCGGGCGCCGGCTCAGACGGGCTGAGCAGTATGTCGACGGTCCGGCGAAGAGCTACTCCCCTTCAACTCCGTCCACAGTACGTGAACCCGCCACCGATCCCAAGGCCGGGAATCGCGCCTGTGAGTCACGTCGCACGTCTTGTCGTGTCATGAACACGTCACTAACTTCTTACCCAACGCTCACCCACCGGCAACGCGGCAGCGCGAGCATTCCCTCGCCCGCGCTCCAACACCCCACCCCCACCAGGGAGTTCGCATGGCTCGCACTTCGAAGTTCTACGCGCGTCGACGAGTCAGCATACTCGCGGCCCTCACCGGACTCATAGCCTCTGCCGCCCTCTTCAACTCGCCCAGCGCCTCCGCCGCCCTCCCCACCCCGGTCAGCGCCGCCACCGCCCGCACCTACCTCGCCTCGCTCACCGTGGCCACCGAGAACCGCACCGGCTACGACCGCGACCTCTTCCCGACCTGGGACACCATCAGCGGCACCTGCAACACCCGGGAGTGGATCCTCAAGCGCGACGGCACGAACGTCGTCACCAACTCCGCCTGCACCGCCACCAGCGGCTCCTGGTACTCCCCCTACGACGGCGCCACCTGGACCGCCGCCTCCGACGTCGACATCGACCACCTCGTCCCGCTCGCCGAGGCCTGGGACTCCGGCGCGAGCAAGTGGACCACCGCCCAGCGCGAGGCCCTCGCCAACGACGTCACCCGCCCGCAGCTCCTCGCCGTCACGGACAACGTCAACCAGTCCAAGGGCGACAAGGACCCGGCCGAGTGGATGCCCTCGCTCACGTCCTACCGCTGCACCTACGTCCGCGCCTGGGTCCAGGTGAAGTACTACTACAACCTCTCCGTCGACTCCGCCGAGAAGAGCGCCCTCACCAGCTACCTCTCCGCCTGCTGAGTCCGGAACCTCCCCACCCTCCTCCGTCGTTCCGTACCGTACGGGGCGACGGAGGAGGGGCTGTGGCCGGACTGCGCCTGGGACCGCTGCTGAGGTACACCGACGGCTCGTCGGCGACCGTCTGGGTCGAGACGAGCCGTCCGTGCACCGCCGAGGTGCGCTGCGCGGACGGCGCCGCCGGCACCGCCCGCACCTTCCAGGTGGCGGGCCACCACTACGCCCTGGTCCCGGTCACCGGACTGGCCCCGGGGACCTCACCGTCGTACGACGTACTCCTCGACGGCGCGCGGGTGTGGCCGCCGCCCGACTCCCGCTTCCCACCCTCGGTGATCCGCACGCCGGCCGCCGGCGAGGCGCTGCGGGTGACCTTCGGCTCCTGCCGGTGGGCCGCACCCCCGGCCGACGGCCAGGACCCGGTCGGACCCGACGCCCTGGACAGCCTGGCCGTCCGCGTCGCCGCCGGCGGCGAACGCCCGGACGTGCTGCTGCTGTTGGGCGACCAGGTGTACGCCGACGAGACCTCGGCCGCCACCCGCCGCTGGCTCGCCGCCCGCCGCGACCTCGCGGACGCCCCCGGCGCCGAGGTCGCGGACTACGAGGAGTACACCCGGCTCTATTACGAGTCCTGGCTCGACCCCGAGGTCCGCTGGCTGCTCTCCACCGTGCCCACCTGCATGGTCTTCGACGACCACGACGTGATCGACGACTGGAACACCTCCGCCGCCTGGCTGGCCGGCATGCGGGCCACCCCCTGGTGGCAGGAGCGGCTGCTGAGCGGGCTGATGTCGTACTGGGTCCACCAGCACCTCGGCAACCTCTCCCCGGCCGAACTCGCCGCCGACCCGCTCTACGCCGCCGTCCTCGCCTCCCCCGACGGCACCGACGCGCTGCGCGCCTTCGCCGCCGGGGCCGACACCGACCCGGCCTCGGTGCGCTGGAGCTACCGGCGGGACTTCGGGCGGGTACGGCTGCTGATGGTGGACACCCGGGCGGCCCGCGTGCTCGACGAGCAGAGCCGCGCCATGCTCGACCCCGGCGAGGCCGGGTGGCTGCGCGAACAGGCGCTGGCCGACCGGGAGTCGTACGACCACCTGCTGGTCGGCACCTCACTGCCCTGGCTGCTGCCGCATCTCATACACGACCTGGAGACCTGGGACGCGGCCCTGTGCCGGGGCGAACGCGGGCCCCGCTGGGCGAGGTTCGGGGAACGGCTGCGCCGGGCGGCCGACCTGGAGCACTGGGCGGCCTTCCCGGCGTCCTTCGCCGAACTGGCCGCCCTGTTCGCCCGCACCGGCTCCGGGCCCGAGGCCCCCGCCTCCGTCTGCGTGCTCTCCGGGGACGTCCACCACGCGTACGTCGCCGAACCCGCGTGGCCCACCGGTACGGCACCCCGCTCCCGGGTGGTGCAGCTCACCTGCTCCCCCGTCCACAACTCGGTGCCGCCCACGATCCGGGCCGGCTTCCGCTTCGGCTGGAGCGCCCCGGCCCGGTTCCTCGGCCGACGGCTGACCCGGCACGGGCGCTGCCCGCGACCGCCGGTGACCTGGCGCAAGGCGGGCGGACCCTGGTTCGGCAACCAGCTCATGACACTGACCCTGCACGGCCGTTCGGCCCGCCTCCGGCTGGAACGGGCCCGCCGCGACGGAACCCTGACGACCGTACGGGAGACGATCCTGACCGAATGAGGCCGCCGACGACCCGCGGTCCCGGCCGGGGCCGACGCCTCGGGCCGACGCCTCAGGTCAACGCCTCGGTCGACGCCTCGGGACGACGCTTCGAGTCGACACCTCAGGCCGATGGCCCGGGTCGACGTCCCTGCTCGACGTCCCTGCTCGATGGCCGGGTCAAGACACGCCGTCGGTCGGATAACCCTTTGCGGATCTCGCGAACCCCCCGTGAAACTCCTGTCACACCCCCGGCGTACGCTGTATGGCTGTCATCGGGGGGCGCAACAGGACAATCACGGGGGAACCGTCGTGTGGGAAAGCATGGGGTCGCTGGAGGCCGGGCCATGGATGTACGCCATGGTGGCCCTCTCCGTGCTGCTCGACGTGTTCCTGCCGGTCCTGCCGAGCGGCGTGCTGGTCATCACCGCGGCCACGGCAGCGGCGGCGGGCTCCGGCGCCTCCGCCGGACAGGTTCCGCACGTCGTGCCCGACTTCCTGGCACTGGTCTTCTGCGCCGCCACCGCCTCCTTCCTCGGCGACCTCGTCGCCTACCGGCTGGCCTGGCGCGGCGGGGCCCGGCTGGACCGGGCGATCGCCCGCTCACGGCGGCTGAGCAGCGCGCAGGAACGTCTCGGTGAGGCGCTGTCCCGGGGCGGCGGCGCGCTGGTGGTACTGGCCAGGTTCGCCCCGGCCGGCCGTTCCCTCGTCTCCCTCGGCGCCGGCGCCGCCCACCGCCGCGTCCGCGACTTCCTCCCCTGGTCCGCCCTCGCCGGACTGACCTGGGCGGTCTACAGCGTCGCCCTCGGCTACCTGGGCGCCCAGTGGCTGGGCGCGACCTGGGTGGCCACGGCCGTCTCGGTCGCGGCGCTGTTCGGCGCGGGCGCGGGCGCCGGGTATCTGATGCGAAAACGCCCGGCGTGACCTGCCCGGCGTGACCCACCCGGCGTGACCTGTCCGACGCGAGCTGTCCGGCCGTCCGCCTCAGCCGCTCGCGGGCCGGCCGCGTACCTCCAGCGTCCCCAGCAGTTCGGCGGTCGCCGCCGCCACCGCGTCCACCGCCCGCTCGAACGCCTCCCGGTTGTGCGCGGCCGGCGCCCGGAACCCGGACACCTTCCGTACGTACTGCAACGCGGCGGCACGGATCTCCTCCTCCGTGGCCTCCTCGGCCAACTGGGGCGGACGCAGGGTCTTGATACTCCGGCACATGTCATCAGTCTCCCGCAGACCCCCCTTCTGCTGCGAGGATCTTCCCGAGGCGGCCACCGTTCCGGGGCCGACCGACGAGAGGACCGAACCCATGACGAACGCGTCCCGCCCGCCCCACGCACCGCAGGCACCCGACACACCACAGCCACCCCACGCACCGCAGCCACACCGCGCACCCCACGCACCCCACGCACCGCACGCATCAGAAGCCCTCGGTGGGCCGAAGCCGTCCGACGGGGCGGGGCTCACCTTCGCCGTGCTCGGACCCGGTGGGGTCGGCGGCCTGCTCGCCGCCCTGCTCTCCCGCGCCGGCCACCGCGTCCTGTGCCTGGCCGGCGAGGAGACCGCCCGCACCCTGCGCAGCACCGGACTCCAGGTCCGCAGCACCGTCTTCGGCGACTTCACCGCCCCCGTGGACGCCGACACCGCCTTGCGTGAACCGGTCGACGCCTGCCTGATCACCGTCAAGGCCACCGCCCTTGACGCGGCCCTCACCCGGATCCCGCCCGCGGTCCTCGGCGACGCCCTGCTCGTGCCGTTCCTGAACGGCGTGGAACACCCCGCGCTGCTGCGCGCCCGCTACTCCCCCGACCTGGTGGCCCCGTCCGTGATCCGTGTCGAGTCCACCCGCCGGGCGCCCGGCCTGATCGAACACACCAGCCCCTTCGTGGAGATCGACCTCACCGGCGGCAAGGTTCCCCGCACCCGGCTGACCACCCTGGCCGAGGCCCTCACCACGGCCGGCCCGGCCACCCGGGTCCTGGACGACGAGACCACGGTCCTGTGGGCGAAGATGTCCTTCCTCGCCCCCTTCGCCCTCCTCACCACCCGCTACGGCCTCCCGCTCGGCGAGGCCCGCACCCGGCACCGCGAGGAACTGGCCTCCCTCGTCGCGGAGACGGCCGCGGTCAGCCGCGCCTGCGGTGCTCCGGCCGACCCGGCCCAGGCGCTCGCCCGCTACGACGCCTTCCCGGCCGCCACCAAGTCCTCGATGCAGCGCGACGCGGAGGCGGGCCGCCCGCTCGAACTCGACGCGATCGGCGGCGCGTTGCTCCGCGCCGCGGACCGGCACGGCGTACCCGTGCCGGTGACCGCCCGCATCGTGCGGGAGCTGCGCGAGACGGCGGGCTAGGGCGTCCGCCCCGGGGTCAGGGGGTGCGCGCGGCCGGGGGTCCGGGCGGCGGCGACGAAGGCGGCCATCTTCGCGCGGCTCTTGATCCCCGGCGCCGTCTCGACGCTGCTGGAGACGTCCACCCCGTAGGGCCCGAAGTCCTCGATGACACCGGTCACGTTGTGCTCGTCGAGGCCGCCCGCGATCACGACCCGTCCGGGCAGGTCCGCGACCCAGCCGGGGATGTCCGCGAACACCCCGCTGCCCGCGCTGGCGTCGTAGAAGAAGTACTCCAGTGCCTCCGGCCGCTCGGGCGGGGTGCCGGAGGCCAGGGCGAGGTTCGGGATGTCGGCCGTCTCGTAGATCTGCACGGTGTCGAAGTGCCCGGCGACGGCCGCCGTCTCCTCGTACGTGAGGGCCACGGCGAAGACGGGGATCCGCCCGCGGGCGTGCCCGGCCAGCCGCACGGCTTGCTCGGGCGGGCAGTACCGCTTGCTCTTCGGGGTCACGACGATCCCGACCGCGTCGTAGCCCAGCTCCACGGCCCAGTCGATCTGCTCCTCGCGGGTGAGCCCGCACACCTTCACGAACGTCGGCCGTTGCCCGCTCATCCTGTCCCCTGCTCCGTTCTCCCGCCGGGCGGGAACGCGATCGTGCCGTCCAGGGTCTCATCACCGGAGCCCCGTCACGGGCCCGGGCGTTGTCAGTGGTGGCTGCCAGGATCACCCCCATGACGGACACGAGCGAGGACCGTACCGGCGGGGGCCCCACGAGCGGCCGTACCAGCGACGGCCGTACGGGCGAGGACTGGCGGTCCCTCCTGACCCGGTGGAGCCAGGAATGGGCGGACGCGCAGGCCGGGCCGGCGCCGGAGGGCGAGCCGCCGGCCCGGGACGCGGAGCCGCTGCGCACCCGCTGGCTCGGCTTCCCGCCCGCCCCGGAGGAACGGATACGGGCGCTGGAGGAGAAGCTCGGGCACCGGCTGCCGCCGTCCTACCGGACGTTCCTCGCGGTGAGCGACGGCTGGCGGTACGCGGGCGGCTTCGTCTGGCTGCTCGCCGGCACCGACGGGGTCCGGTGGCACGAGGACGCGGCAGGCCTCTCCGAGTACTTCCCCGGCGAACTGGACGACGACCCCTCCCCCCAGGACGAACTCCTCGCCGGGATGTGGGGCCGGGCGCTGCAACTGGACGTGGAGTCGGACGCCCTCTACGTCCTGCTGGACCCCGGTGACGTGGACGAGGCGGGCGAGTGGGCCCTCTACACCTGGGCGCCCTGGCATGCCGACCAACCGAGGCGCTACGAGTCGTTCGGTACGTTCATGGAGGCGATGTACCGGGAGTTCCACCACCTCGAGGTCAGCCGCTCGGAGCGGTCGCGGACACCGTTCGTCAACGCCACGACCCGGGCCCAGGACGCGGCCGTGGACAGGGCCCGCCTGGACGCGCTCGGCGGTCGGTACGAGCGGGCCTCGGCCGCCCTGGCGGAGGCGGACTCCTTCGGCAGACCGCGGGCGAGAGGCCTGCGGGACCAGATCCGCCGACTGCTCGGCGAGACGTACATGGTCTACTTCCAGGGCCTGACCGCCGACCCGATGTACGCCCCGGAGGTCGTGCCGGTCCTGCTGGCCGAGCACGTGCGCATGCGCGGGGACGACGACCGCCTGCCGCACACCCTGACCGGCGCCCCCGAGGCGGTGCTCCGGGCGGCGGACGGCATCCTGCGGCAGCTCCGCGCAGGCACCTACCGCTACACCGCCGAGGGCCCCTTCGGCCGTGCCGTCGAGGAGGCACGCGAACAGGCCCGCTGGGGCGGGACCGACGCGGCCTGGCACACCCTGCGCGCGGCCCTGCCCGAGTGGCGGCCGCTCAGTCCGGACCACCTCGCCCCCATCGGGCTGTGCGCCGACTCGCTCCTCGGCGCCCTGATCACCCGGGAACGCGGCCAGGAGCTCCTGGCCACCCCCCGGGCCGGCCTGGCGGGCGACATCCCGGCGCCCACCGCGGACCTGGACCCACCGGGGCTTGCCTGGCTGGCGGACGCGGACGCCGGCGGCTCCCGGAAGTCGTACCGCTTCCTTCTGGTGGAAGGAGTGGCACCAGCCGGTCTGCCCGCCCTGATCGGCGCCGACGACACCACCGCCCTCGACGCTCCGGCGACCTCGTGGGAGGCACGCCGCCTGTCCTCCGGCGACCAGGACGACGCCGCTCCCTGGGCGGACCGGGCACGCATGGCCGTGGGTCGCGCCGGGCCGGGCTGGAGCTTCGCCTTCGAGCCCCGCCCCGGCGGACGCTTCCACGAACAACGCCTCACCTCCCCCGCTCTCGCCGCCTCCGCCGGCACCCGCGTGGTGACCGTCTGGAGCCAGCCCTCCGACGGCCTCCGCCCCGCCGTCTTCCACCTCTCCTTCGCCCAGGACGGCGAGGAACGCTACGGCCTCACCACCGACGGCACCACGACCACGACCCGGGGCCCCGTGCCGGAATCCCTGCTCCCTCCTTCCGCTCGACCGCCCGCCCCCTCCGACGACCACGGACACCACCGGGCCGAACGCCACATCCTCGAAGCCCTCTCCGCCGAACTCCCCGTCCGGCTGCCCCGGTTCGCCCTCACCCACGGCCGCCTGCACACCCTCCGCACCCGCCCCTGGAACCGGCCCCCGCAGCCCGGCGAGACGTACCTGACCGTTCGGATAGTGCGCGGGCAGCCGGGAGACGGGAGGTAGGCGGGAACCACCGGGGCCTCTTCAGCCGGCCGAGCGGGCGCGGGTCCCCGCCCCCACGGGGCGTATCCGGGGGATCAGAGCCGGGACACGGGCGCGGTAGGCCTCGTAGGAGGCGCCGAACCGGGCGGCCATGAGTCCGTCCTCGGCGCGGACCCGGAGCAGCAGCCACGGCACGGTCACCGCCAGGACCACCGTCCAGGCACCGAAGCCGCAGGCCGACATCGCGCGCCTTTCGCGGTCCGGCAGCCCGCCTCCACCCGCCCTCGAACACATGAACCCCACGAACGAACTCGCCATGCAAAATCGAACAGGCGTACCATTGCCGTGTGGCTGCGACCTATGACTTTCCGAGTGACCTCCTCGCCGGTCAGGAGGAGCTGCATCAGGTCCGGGCCGAGCTGTCGGCCCTGCTGAAGCGGCTCCCCTGGTCGGTCGAGCCGCTGGACGGATTCAGTGACGACGGTGGCTGGCGCAAGGTGGAGCGCCCCGCCTCCCCGGGCTGGACCGAGGACCAGCAGGCCGAGGTGGAGAAACTGCGCCGCCGCGAACACGAGCTGGCGGTGTTCGTCAGCGGCCACCGCTTCTGGGCCGAGGTGACGGCCCCGGACCGCATGGACGCCCGAAGCCGCCTCAAGCACGCACACGAGCAGGACTGACCGCCCCCCCCGGGCGATCGACAGAGGGCCCCGAACCGATCACGGTTCGGGGCCCTCTGTCTGATCATGCAGCGTGGGCGCGGACGGTTTCGAACCGCCGACATCCTGCTTGTAAGGCAGGCGCTCTACCCCTGAGCTACGCACCCGGGACGAGTCGACAGCCTACATTGCCCAAGGCCCTGTCCCACAAACCCGTATCCGCGCCCTTCGCCGGAAACCGTGAACTGACCGGCTCGTGTGTTCGTCTTTTCCAGGTGGGAGAATGTCATCGGCGCCAGGACACAGGGCGCTCCGCGGCACGGGAGAGGGTAGTGACGGCGACATCGGCGACACCCGGGCAGTCGTACTCGCCTTCCCCGCGGTCCCGGCCGCGCCCCGGCCCGTCGGCGGCGCCGCGGTCCCTGCTGCTCCGGGACTCGCTCACGCTTGTCGCTCTGCCGGTGCTGGCGCTGCTCGTGCTGCCGGGGGCGTTCGCCGGCGGGGGGACCCGGCGGTGGTTCGGGGGGCGGGCCGAGGGGCAGCGGGCGGAGGCGCAGGCGGCCAAGGACGCCGCTGCCGCCGCGTTCTACGAGCTGGACACCGCGCAGCGGGATCTGCGGATCTCGATAGAGACCATCACCGCCGTCGACGACTCGCCCGCCGCCCGTCGGGCCGTGACCGACTTCGAGGCGCTGGGGCGTCGGATCGACGAGGTGAGCAACCGGTACATCCAGGCCATCGACGCCTACGACCTGGACCGGGACGACCTGGAGGCCGCCGTCGCGGCGCGGGCGCGGACGGAGATCACCAAGGCCAAGGACGAGCTGGTCGGCGTCAAGCGGGAGCTGGACCGGTTCGGGGAGTCGCTGGGGCCGCTGCTGGGCAAGGCCGAGACGCAGCTGGCGCGGCTGGCGCCCGCCGTGGAGCGGGCCCGGCAGGCGCTGCTGGCGGCGAGCAACGCGCTCGACGCCGTGCGGCGGACCGAGCTCAGGGCCGATGACCTGGCGGCTCGGCTCGCGGCGCTCGCTCCTGAGCTGACGAAGCTCAATCAGGGTGCCGGTCAGCACGGGGCGCAGGCGACGCTGGAGCGGGCCGGGCGGGTGCAGCGGGAGGCCGAGGCGATCCGGGTCGAGGCGGAGCGGCTGCCGGAGCAGGCCGCCGAGATCGATCACCGGCTGGTGAGTCTGCGCACCCGTGCGCAGGCGCTGACCACTCGGGCCGGGCAGGTGGACCCGGTCCTGAGCGAGCTGCGGCGGCGGTTCTCGGCGGCCTGCTGGCAGGATCTTCAGCAGGTGCCGGAGCAGGCCGCCGTGAACGTCCGGCAGGCCGAGGTGAAGCTGCGGGAGGCGCAGGCGGCGCGGGACGCGCAGAAGTGGGCGGACGCCACGTCGCTGCTGTCCACGGCGCGGGCGTTGCTCAACGGTACGGACGAGGCCGTTTCCGCCGCAGGTGACCGGCTGTCCCGGCTGAACGCGGTGCAGAAGGATCCGCGGGCGGAGATCGAGCGGACCCGGTTCGCGATCCGGGACGCGCAGCGGCTGGCGATGGCGGGGCGGACCAGCCCCGATCCGCGGCACGCGCGGCCGCTGGACGAGGCGGTGGCGCGGCTGGACCGGACGGCGGGGATGCTGGAGGGGCGGCATCCGGACTACTGGCGTTTCCTGACGGAGACGGAGGCGGTCCGGCAGTCGGTCGCGCGGGTGGTGGCGCAGATCCGGGAGGATCGCGGGGCCGGCGCTCAGTGAGCCGTTTGCCGCCGGGCCGTGCCGGGCGGATATTGGTGGGAGCGGCCGGCGACGGCGGTCCCCCGCCGGGGCGGCGGTCCACGGTCCAGACAGCGATCCGCGATCCAGATCAGGAGGCGGAGATGGCCTCACACACGCACTCGGGGACGCGGCGGCGCATCCTGTTCGACGAGGCTCTGCCCGTCGACCACCGCCTGAACAGGGTCTACCGGATCGGTGCCGGTCTGATGGGCCTGTTCCTGGTGGCCTTCGGCATCCTCGGGCTGACCGACAACATCGGCTTCTTCGACACCGGGGGCAACACCGCGATCGGCCTGAACACCAACGGCGCGCTGAGCGTGTTGTCGATCTGTGTCGGGCTGCTGCTGTTCGTCGGGATGGTGATCGGCGGGAACTTCGCGTCGACGCTGAACATGGTGCTCGGCGTGCTGTTCATCCTGAACGGCTTCCTGTTCCTGGGCCTGCTCGGCACGGATTCGAACTTCCTGGCCTTCGGGATCCAGAACGTGCTGTTCAGCTTCGTGGTGGGGCTGGTGCTGATGGCGTTCGGGATGTACGGCAGGGTCAGTACGAACCTGCCGCACGACAACCCGTACTGGCGGGCCCGCCACCCCGAGGCGGAGCAGCGGGCCACACCGTCGGCAGCCGATGATCAGGTGCGGTAGGCGTAGTAGTACGCGTTCGGGTAGGACGCGATGAGGCTCGCCAGCGACCTGCGGTAGGTGTTGTTCGAGTGGTACGTGACGTACGGGATGCCGTTGGCCTTGTACGTCACGATCATCGTGTGGTCCTTCTCCCCGTTCCGGTCGAAGTCCATCTGGATTACGTCGCCGACCTCGGCCTGGTAGACGTTGGCGAGCGGGGTGGTGCGCTTGGAGTTCTGCGCGAACCAGGACCACTCGTTGACGCCGACGAACGAGTCCGACTGGATGTCGGCGTTGCCGAACCACTTGGTGTAGTCGTAGACGTAGCCCGGGACGTGCTTCCAGCCGCCGGCCTTCAGGGACTGGCTGACGAAGTTGGTGCAGTCGCCGCCGGCGCCGTGGCCGTTGAAGTCCGGGTAGTCGGTGTTGTAGTTGTTCCAGTACTTCTCGGCGTAGGCGGCCATCGCCTTGTAGTCGTACGTGCCGCCGGTCAGCGTCTTCGGCACGGCCGCCGGGTTGCGGGTGGTGGCCGCGCGCGGGGCGTCGGGGGTGGTGTTGCCGTCGTCGCCGGTGGCGGGGGCCTTGACCGAGGGCTTGGACAGCGTGTTGACGGCGAGGCCGCCGTCGTCGGTGTCCTGGATCCTGGTGAGCTGCCAGACGCCCTGCCGGTCGGCCTTGAAGGTCAGCTCGTGGTGGGCCTGGAAGCCGGTGTTCTTCGGCTGGCCGGCGGCGGCCTTCGCGTAGGTCAGCGTCGTGGTCTCGGTGACGTCGGCCTTGGCGGTGCGGCCGGTGACCCGGGTCGCGTCGAGCGTCACCTGGGTGCTGCCGGCGCTGTAGGTCTCGCCGAGCTTCGCGATGCTGCTCTGGCGGCCGCGCAGCTGCGTCAGCGCCTTGTCCTCGTCGCGCGTCTGCGTGCTGGAGAGGCGGACGTCGCCGGAGAAGCGGGAAGTGGTCTGCTTCTGTGCGGCCCCGTGGACGAGCGCCTGGGTGCGGTCGGTGAAGACCGCGTCGGCCAGCTTCTGGAAGGTGGCCTTGGTCGCGGCGTCCACGGTGGGGTCGTCGACGACGGCCGCGCCCGCGCTCCAGTTGGGCACGAGGGCGACGCCGGCGACGACCGACGCGGCCGCCGCCGTGACTATGGCCGCGCGGCTCCGCCTACGGCTCAGTTTTCTGGATTTCAATGGTGTTTCCCCTCTACGCCGGTACACCTACCGGGCGACGGCATCTTCGCACGGCGTGTGTGACAGCTGTGAAGGGGGTTGCACGATTGGAATCCGCTTGCTGTCGAGTCGAGTTGACATGGACCAGCGGTATGTCGCATACCGCTTATTTCACGACGGTCGACCAGTCCGCCGGCGCCTGGGCCGGGTCGAGGGTGCGCAGCCGGGCCAGGGTCTCGGGATCCTGGGCGTCGAGCCAGTCCGAAAGCTCCTTGAAGGACACGCACTTGACGCCCTTCTTGGTGCATATCTTCGGGATGACCTGGTCGATGGCCTTCATGTAGATGCTGCCGTTCCAGTCCTCGAAGTGGTTGCCGATGAACAGCGGGGCGCGGCTGCCGTAGTAGACGCGGTTGAAGCCGTTCATGTACGAGTTGACGGCTTCCTGTTCCCATTCGGCGTACTTCGAGGGGTCGCCGTCGACCTCGCCGCCGGACTGGTTGTAGAGGAAGTTGAAGTCCATCGACAGGGCCTGGATGTTGCTGCCGTAGGGCAGCAGCTGGAGCGGGAAGTTCCAGAGGCCGTCCTTCTTGCCGGGCCATATCTGGTAGTCGCCGGGGGAGCTGGCGTCGTACTTCCAGTTGTAGCCGTACTTCTGGAGCGCCTTGAGCAGGTTCGGCTGCCCCTCCAGGCAGGGGGCGCGGCCGCCGACGACCTCCTGTCTGAAGTCGAAGGGCAGGGCGGGGATGTCCTTGAAGCCGGTGTTGGTCTTCCAGTTCTCGACGAACTTGTAGAACTGGTCGATCTCGCTCTTCCACTGGGCGACGCTCCAGTCGCCGCCGCCCTTGGCCTCGCAGAAGTGGCCGTTGAAGTGGGTGCCGATCTCGTTGCCCTGGTCGTACGCCTCGCGCAGCTGCTCCAGTGTGGTGCGGATGTGGGCGTCGGTGGCGTAGTCGATGGCGGCGTCGCCGGGCTGGTGCATGGGCCCGGTGTAGAGGCTCTTCTTGCTCTTGGGCAGCAGGTAGATGCCGGTGAGGAAGAAGGTCATGTGGGCGTTGTACTCCTTGGCCATCTCCCGGTAGTGCGAGAAGAGATGGTCGTCGCCCTCCAGGGCGCCGTCCCAGGAGAAGACGACGAACTGGGGCGGTTTCTCACCGGGCTTGAGCTTCTCGGGCTTCAGCTGGCCCTTCTGCGGCCCGGTGTACGACGTGGAGCCGTCCCCCAGGATCTTCGTCTTGCCGTCCCACTTCGGTGAGGCCGACGCCGACGGGCTGGCCTTCTTCGTGCCGGAGGCGGTGGGGGTGGTGTCGTCCTGCTTGGTGAGCACCAGGTAGCCCGCGACGAGGGAGGCGACGACCAGGAAGGCGGCCAGCGTCAGGAACTCCGGGCGGGCGGGACGGCGGTCGCGGGCGGGCGCCTTGCGGCGGCGGCCGCCGGTTGTCGGCTTCGTACGGGGCTTCATGCGGGGCTCATTCTGCGCGGGTGGTGGGGCGGGGCTCGGGGCTTCGGTGGTCAGTCAAGGCCCGTGGCCTTCGCCCAGACCGTGTACGGGACGTTGTCGGTGCCGGTGCCGGCCAGTCCCTTGAGCGGGAGCGGCTCCAGGGATTTGTTGAGGTCGATGCGGTATACGACGACCGATGTCGTCACGTTCGAGAGTGTGCCGGTGTACCAGGCGGCGGTGTCCTTGCCGGTGGCTTCGGTGGTGCCCGCCTTGCCGGCCGCCGTGGTGCTGAGCGCGGCCGTCGGGTGGGCCAGCCGGAAGGACTCGGTGAGTGCCTGCTCGACGTCCTCGGCGACGTCGTCACGGACGGCGCGGGCCGGCTGCGGGGTGTTGAGGGCGACCCGGTGGCCGTTGCGGGTGATCTTGGCGACGGAGTAGGGCTCGGTGTGGTTGCCGCCGGCCGCGAAGGTGGCGTATCCGCTCGCCATGCGGATGGCGCTGGGGGTGGAGCTGCCCATGGACAGGGCCGGTACCTGCGCCCCGATGGTGTCGGAGAGCAGTCCGGAGGCGATCGCGGTGGAGCGCACCTTGTCGAGTCCGGTGTCCATGCCGAGTTGCATGAACGGTGTGTTCACGGACTGGGCGAGGGCTCTCTCCAGGCTGATCTGCCCGTACGACTTGCCGTCGTCGTTGTTCGCGTGGACCTTCTTGCCGCTGCGGTCCCAGTACGGTCCGTCGAGCGTGGTGACGGGGATCTTGTCGTCGCCGTCGTAGAGCGTTCCGGGCAGGACGTCGGTGGCGGCGCCGCCGCGTTCCTTGTGGATGCCGTTCTGTAGACCGGCGGCGTAGACGAAGGGCAGGAAGGAGGAGCCGGCCGGGACGGTGGTGGCGTTGGACTCGTTGTAGCCCTGTTTCCGGTGGTCCGGGCCGCCGTAGACGGCGATGATCCGCCCGTCGGTGGCGACCGAGGCGGCCCCGTAGTGCGCGGCGTCGGCGAGCTTGGGGTCGCTCTTCTCGGCGTCCTTGCGGGCCTTGGTCACGGCCTCGGTGAGCGTGGCCTCCTTCTTCCGGTCGAAGGTGGTGTAGATCTGGTAGCCGCCGAGGTCGAAGTCCTTGTCCGAGATGTGGGCGGACTTCTTGGCGTACTGCTGGGCCAGTTCCACCAGGTAGTCGCTCTGGCTGCCGGTGTCGTACACCTTGTTGGTGGCGATCGGCTCGGGGAAGGTCTTGTACTTGGCCCGCTCGGCCGGTGACAGCTTGCCTATCTTGACCATCCGGTCGAGGATCCAGGACCAGCGTTCCACCGCGCGCTTGTGGTTGGCGGCGCTGAGCGTCGGGTCGTAGAGCCCGGCGCCCTTGAGCAGCGAGGCGAGCATGGCGGCCTGGCTGGCGTTCAGCTTGCTGACGTCCTTGCCGTAGTAGGCCTGGGCGGCGCGCTGGATGCCGTACGTGCCGCGGCCGAACCAGCTGGTGTTGAGGTAGCCCTCCAGGATCTGGTCCTTGCTCATCTTGTTGTCGAGCTTGAGGGAGATCATGGCTTCGGTGAATTTGCGGCTTACCGTCTGGTTCTGCGTGAGATAGACGTTTTTCACGTATTGCTGCGTGATGGTGGAACCGCCCTCGGTGTCCCCTTCGCCGATCGTGCGGTACAGGGCCCGGGTGATGCCCTTGACCGAAATCCCGGGGTCCGAGTAGAAGCTCTCGTTCTCCGCGGCGAGCACCGCCCAGCGCACGTCCACGGGTATGTCCTTGAGCGGCATGTCCTGCCGCTGCACCCAGCCGGTCCGGGCCATCGGCGTGCCGTCCGACCAGAAGTACACGTTGTCCTGCTGGGTGGCGTAGGTGTTGAGGTTGGAGGGGATGTCGGTGGCCGCGTAGGCGACGACGAGGAACAGCCCGGTCAGCCCGATGCCGCCGAGCCAGGCGCCGAGCCACTGCCGCCAGGACGGCACCCAGCGCCGCCAGCCGGCCCGGCCGGGCCGCGGGTACTTCGGCCGCAGCTTGCGCGCGTACGGCGCCAGTGGCGCGAGCCGGGGCCCCACGAGAGCCCGGACACCCGCCAGCGCCGCCAGCGCCCGCTCACGCGGCGACAGGCGGGCGCTGCGGCGCCGTTCGGCCCGGCTGCCGGAGGCCGTCGGCTCCGGGTCCGGCTGCCGCTGTTCGGGCACCCTGATCTGCATCGTGACGTCCGCCCGCAGGGCGTCCACCTTCAGGTGCAGGGTCTCGTCGTGGACCGGCCGCTCCGGCTTCTTCCGCCGCTGCCCGGCAGCAGGCGCCGGGGTGTCACGGGCGGCGCGGACGCCCTCGCCCTCGTCCGCCTTCGCGGCGTCCTCGGCGCGCAGGGCGTGCAGCTCGTTCCACAGGGCCTCCGCCTTGCCCCGCGCGACCTCCTGCGCACGCTGAGCGTCGTCGCCCTTCTGCCGCAGAGCATGCTCCGCGCGCAGGCCGTCGACCTTCAGATGCAGGGTCGCATCCGGCTCGAACGGCTTCTTTCCCCGGGATCCGGCCTGGTCATGGCCCTTTTCCGGGTCGCCCGTCCGCTCCGTTGCGTCCGTCACGACTGCGTCTCCCCTCGCACTCGGTCTTGCGCGCGCGGTTAGACAGGTCGGGTGGACAGGCCGCGACAGTCGCGGCGCTATGAGCCCCCCTCTTCCCCCGGTCTTTCGGCTCCTCGCGGCCAGCTCAAATTATCAGCGATCTTTTCAATATCTCCGCACAAGTATCGGACAGAAAGGAACACTCATGAAATTCTGAGGTGTAGTGATGCCCGTCACTCCCGCATCACTGCCGCTAGCCTGTTCCCATGCCCCGTTACGAGTACCGCTGCCGTACCTGCGCCGACACCTTCGAACTCGCCCGTCCGATGGCTGAGTCGTCGGCTCCGGCAGTCTGCCCCGACGGGCATGAAGACACTGTAAAGCTCTTGTCCGCGGTGGCGGTCGGGGGTACGACGTCCGCGCCCGCCGCCGCCTCCGCGGGCGGCTGTTGCGGCGGCGGCTGCTGCTGCGGTTAACCCTCCGTACGAACGGCCTTCAGGAATTCCCTCAGGATTCGCTCCCCGGCGAGCACCCCGCGCTCCGGCAGCGCGCTGACGGCCGGGCCGGC
Source organism: Streptomyces humi (assembly GCF_001005085.2). Classification (GTDB taxonomy): domain Bacteria; phylum Actinomycetota; class Actinomycetes; order Streptomycetales; family Streptomycetaceae; genus Streptomyces; species Streptomyces humi. Next base: position 2,508 of record NZ_LBMU02000053.1, on the reverse strand, counting down.
CCACCCGGCGTCGGCCAGCTCGCCGTGGCCCGGCCGCCAGCCCCGGTCCGCGGCCAGCAGCAGGTCGGCGTCGAGCAGCGAGTCCCCGGCGGCCAGCGTCAGTTCGGCCCCGGTCCTGCGCGCCACCTCGCGCATCGCCGCGCTCTTCGTCAGCGGCTTCGGTACGGCGTAGATCTTCCGGCCCTGGAGGGACACCGTCCAGCCGCGGTTCTCCGCCCACACCGCGAGACCCTTCACCCACTCCTCGGGCAGCAGCTCCCGCTCCACCACCAGGTAGGCGAACAGGTCCTCGGCGACACGCTGCTTGCGCAGCCACACCGGGTCGGCGTGCGCCGTCAGATACGCCCGCACCTCGTCCAGCGGCGCGCACTCGTCGGCCAGCCGCGCCAGCACCCGCCCGTGCCAGTCCCCGTCGGAGACCCCGTCCACCAGCAGATGCCCGCCGTTGGCGCAGATGGCGTACCTCGGCGCGGGCCCCGGCAGGTTGATCCGCTCGTACTGCTTACGGGTCCGGGTGGTCGTCGGCACGAAGACGGCCGCGTCCCCCAGCTCGGTCAGCAACTGCGCGGCCGTCTCCGTCAGGTACGACAACGGCCTGCTCTCGTGCACCTCGACACAGAGCAGCCGGGGCGCCCGCGCGTCCGGCACGGTCAGCGCCAGGGCCCCCGCGGAGTAGATCAGCGTACGGTCGAGGTCGCTCGCGACGAGCACCGCCATCAGACGTTCACCGCCCTGCCGTCGGCGCCGGTCGCACCACGGGTGTACTTCGGGTGGATCAACCCGACACAGGTGTACGGCAGTTCGCCGACCTCCTCCACCGGTACCCCTCTCTGCTCCGCCAGCAGCCGCACATGGTCCAGGTCGGCGCCCGCCCCGGCCCGCGCCAGGATCTTCCAGGGCACCCGGCGCAGCAGCACCCGGGTGGTCTCGCCGACACCCGGCTTGACGAGGTTCACGTCGTGGATGCCGTACTCCTCGCTGATCCGCTCGACGGCCGCCCAGCCCTCCCAGGTCGGCGTCCGGTCGGCGACCGCCAGCTCCTTCACGGCCGTGTCCACCGCGTCCACGACCTCGCCGAAACGCGCGGCCACCGCGTCCAGGAACGCCACCGACACGTCGGCGCCGGCCAGCTCGCGGTAGAACTTGGCGCCGTGGAAGTCGTGCGGGCCCACCAGGTCGGCCCGCAGCACGGTCCGCGAGATCAGCCCGGAGACGGTCGAGTTGAGGCAGGCGGAGGGGATCAGGAAGTCCTCCCGGGTGCCGTACGTCCGCACGCACGACCCGGGGTCCGCGAGCACCGCGATCTCCGGGTCGAAGCCGGTGACGCCCGCCTGCTCCTCGAACTCGGCGACCGCGTCGGCCAGTTCCCTGGTGATGGCGCCCTTGCCGGTCCAGCCGTCCACGAAGACGACGTCCCGCGGGTCGTGGTGCGCGGCCAGCCAGCGCAGCGCGTTCGCGTCGATGCCCCGGCCGCGCACGATCGACACCGCGTAGTGCGGCAGGTCCAGGCCGTACCGGAACTGCGCCCAGCGGCGCATCAGCACGCCCACCGGGGTCCCGGCACGGGCCAGCGACACCAGCACGGGGCGCGGTGACCGCTCCGCCAGCACGGTCTCGGTGACGACCCCCACGGCCTGCGCGATCCGCGCGGCCGACGTCTCCAACGCGGCGTGGAACAGCGCCTGGTACCGCTCGCTCGGCTGGTACTCCACCGGCAGCGACTCGGCGTAGTGCGCGCCGCCGCTCTGGATGGCCTCCTCGCGCTCCTCGGTGGGTGCCTCCAGCGTGACCTCCGAGAGGTCCTGGAGCAGCCAGCCGACGTCCTCGGGCGCGTAGGAGGAGAAGGCGGGGCCGCGGAGGGGCTCGGGCAGCATGGCGGGGCTCTCTTCGCAGGGCGCGGGGACGTACGACGGTACAACCGCGAGCAGGACGTGCGGGGCATGCGCGCCGAGCCCGGCCAGCAGGCCGTCGGGGGCGTGCAGTTCGGGGGTGTCGCCGGCGGAGTCGACGAAGAGGACGACCGCGTCGAAGCCGGCGCCGGCGACGTTGTACGCGTAGCGCTCGCCGGGGCCGTCGGCGGGGTCGTCGTGGGCCGGGAAGACCAGACGGCTGCGGATGGCGTAGCCGGGGTCGTCGACGGCCAGGACGGGCGAACGGGTGGTGGTGGAGTACCGCACCTCGGCGGTCACCAGGGCCTCCAGCTCACGGGCGACCCTGAGGGGCGTGTACATCAGCTCCTCGAAACCGAGCGTCAGCACGCGGCGGGCGTCCGGGGGCAGGGCTTCGGCGAGCCTCGCGGCCATCAGGGGGAGGGCCGACTCCAGCCGTGTCCGGTGCGCTGGAGTGAACCCGTGCCGCCCGCCGTCGGGAAGGCCGGGAGGCCAGTGCAGGTCGACACGGGTGAGGTGGGAGTGGTCGGAGTGGTGGGAGTGGGGGGTCGTCCGGTGGTCGGCGGGGTGCGGGCGGGACGGGTGGGCGGTCGTCCGGTGGTCGGTGGAGTGCGGGCGG
>NZ_LBMU02000052.1 GCF_001005085.2 Streptomyces humi | reverse complement strand
GGACGAGTGGCGGTAACCAGAACAACCAGGCCTCGGATACCAGCGGGGTTAATCAGAACAACCAGGCGTGACCCTGTCGGTGAAGTGGTACAGCGAACCCGCCACTCACGGTGGTGGCGGGTTCGCGGATGTTTGCGGCCGAGCGCGTCGCGGTTTCGTCGGTCCGGCTCTCCTCGCGGTGCCTACCGTCCCCCTCCGGGTGGTGACTGCCGCAGGTCGGCTACGAGCTGGCGCAGCCGCTTTGTGGGGCGGAGCCCCAACTCGTTGCGGAGGCGCCGCGAGTAGCGTTCGAAGTGGTCAAGGGCCTCGGCAAGGTTGCCCTCCGCCAGGTGCGCGCGGATCAACGAGGCCTGGCTGCTCTCCCGCAGTGGATCTGCCTGCACGGCCGTATGAGCGGCCGTCACCGCCCCGGCGAACTGCTCGGCGTCGATGAATTCTCCGGTCAGTCTTTCAAGGGCATGAAGTCGAAGCTCGCGCCATTTCTCCGCCTCCAGCATGACCCACTCGTCGTACCACCCCGGCAGCAGGTCGGCGGAGAGATGGTCGACGGTCGCCGGATTGAGGCCGAGGTCCTCAGCCGGCACGCTGGGGTCGAGTATGCCCTGGGCCAGCGACCGAGCGTGGTAAAGGTCGACAGTGACCTTCCGCGCGAGACGCACCTCGCTGGGAGTGACATCCAGCGCTTTCCTGCCGAGGCCGTGCAGACGGGTGAGCGCCGCCCGGAGGTTCGTGTGCGCTTTCTGCTCGGATGCTTCGGGCCAAAGACTTCCGGCGATCAAAGCCCTGGGGACGGAGACGCGATAATTGAGCGCGATGAATGCCAAGAGCCGTTTCGAACCGACCTGGACTGTCACCGGGACATCGTCGACCACTAGGTCGAAACCGCCGAGAAGAGCTATGTGTACGGATGGACGGCTCTGTGCGGTCACAGAAAATGAGACGAGATAATCTGAGCTCATAGCTGTGTGATCGCCAGGAATCGGTGGCCCCGGGTGCCCGCAGACTGGCAGCACCGCCATTGCCGAAGGTCAGCGACCTCCACACCTCCCAACGGGTCCATGCTGCTCTGCCCGGTGAGGGTTGTCCAATGAGAATGTGTGAAAGTGGGACTGTTGAGCCGCTAAGTATCCCGGTGGTGCGGAGACGTGTCCATCCGGACGTGAAAATGCTGATCCTGGCGGCCCGTAGTAGACTCATTAGTCCCATTTCCCGGCGATAGTTGCGCTTGGCGAACTTGCGTGTGGCGCCGACGCGGAAAAATCGAATGTCACGACGTGGGAGTCGGCGATGGGACGGCACCGCCTGCTGTACTTGGCGCATCGACGCGCAGACGCACTCAGAAGCTCGCGAGGAAGCCTCGGCGCACCAGGGGAGTTCGACGCCGACCATCGGGGTGATGAATATGCGGAAGGTATTCCTGCGAAGCGGCAGTGTCGCAGTTGCGGCCCTATCGTGCTTCGTCGTTGGTATGTGGGGTGTCTCGACGGGTCAGGCAGGCGCGTCCGTGTGGCATTCTCGGCAACTGCTGGAGAGTTCTGCCCTCAAATGCTACGAAACCACTCGTGATTCGAGCACCATTGTTTGCTATCGGATTTCTTACAGGCCTCTGCTCAGGGACGGGCAGATGGTGTTCGTTCCCTTTCTGATCCAGGTTCCGACGCCTGCCAATCCGCCGACGCCCACATTGGTCACGAATCTCCCGGCGACTTAGCGGATGAGGGAGAGAACAGGGAGGCGGCCTTCAGGCCGGTACGAGCGACATCGAACGTCGTATCGCGGGTCGCACCAAGTAACAGCAGCGTGACGTGTCGCACATCGGCCCGGACGGGCAAGGTCATCTGGCTCTTCCAGTCGTGACGCACGAGCGGTGACTGAGGGACCCCACGCCCCCGATACGCGCGCCGCGCCTCGGGGCACACTGAAACACATGTCCTCCCGTCGCAGAACCTGTCCGGTGTGCCATCGCGAGATCGCCGTAGTAGCGGGTCGCTTCGCGCGGCACGACCCTCCTGGGGCGCGCGAGACGGGCGACCTGGTCTCCTGCGCCGGATCACGACGGCAGGCCCAACTCGGAGCGGCGCAGCCGACGTTGGACGGATACGTCGTGCCGGACTTCCCCGGACAGCTGCCGCTGTTCTGAGAACTCCGACCGGCCGCCGTCACCGACATCAACGGCCGGTCCGCGACCTCAGTTCCCGGCCACCGACTTCACGGCCACCGAGACCGGCGTCGACCCGCCGATCAGCTCCAGGGTCAGTCCCGCCGTCGCCGAGGTGTCCACCAACTCCGCCAGCACGGCGGCCACATCGTCGCGGGTGACCGGGCCACGGCCCGTGTGCGCCTCCAGGCGGACCAGCCCCGTTCCGGGCTCGTCCGTCAGTGCGCCGGGGCGCAGGATCGTCCAGTCCAGGGCGTCCTGCCTGGCGACATGGGCGTCGGCCGCGCCCTTGGCCCGCAGATACACGTCGAAGACGTCGTCGCCCGCGTGTGCCGGATCCGCGCCCATCGACGAGACGACCACGAACCGCCGTACGCCCGCCCGCACCGCCGCGTCCGCGAACAGCACCGCCGCGTCCTTGTCCACCGTCTCCTTGCGGGCCGTACCACTGCCCGGACCCGCGCCCGCCGCGAACACCGCGGCGTCCGCCCCCGCCAGGTGCGCCGCGACCCCCTCGACCGACGCCGACTCCAGGTCGAGCAGCACTGGTTCGGCGCCGGCCGTCCGCAGAGCGTCGCCCTGTTCGGCCTTCCGGATGATTCCCGCGACCTCGTCCCCGCGCGCGGAGAGCAGTCGCTCCAACCGCAACGCGATCTGACCATGACCACCAGCGATGACAATGCGCATGTTTCCGACCGTACGCCCGAAGCCCCGCATCCGCCGCACGACTTCACGCGCCCCACACGCACGAGTGGCCTCGAGGAACCGGCGCACGCCGGACCCGGGCCTGGACCTGTACGCCGCGTCTCCCGGGCCCGGGCCCGGACCTGTACGCCGCGTCTCCCGGACCCGGGCCTGGACCTGTACGCCGCGTCTCCCGGGCCCGGACCTGTACCCGTGCGCCGCGCCCGCCCGTGGCCGCCCCGCCCCCGGAGGCGTGCTTCCTCAGGACAACTTCCCCCGGCCCTGTCGCGGCAGTCCCAGCTCCGCCGCCACCGCCGAGTTGCAGTACTCGCGGACCGCGCTCGTGCGCGCCACCACGCGCCCCCGGTGCACCACGATCCGGCTGTAGGCGAGGGAGAGGGCGCCCGCCAGATGGTCGCCGCGTACGGCGAGGAGCTCGGCTGGGAAACCGGCCTCCACGCGGACCTCGGGCAGGCCGAGGGCCGCACGGGCGGAGGCGCTCACGGTGTCGTAGGCGTCCTCGGGGCGCAGGCCGTGGCGGGAGGCCAGGAGGTAAGCCGCCTCCAGGGGATCGCCACGGCCGACGGGGTTCGAGAGGTCGCGCAGGGCGCCGCTGCCGGCGGCGACCCGCACCCCGGCCGCGCGCAGCAGCCGTACCGGAGCCGTGCCGCGCCGGTCGACCGAACCGCAGCCGCCCTGCGGCAGGCACACCACCGTGACGCCCGCCGCGGCGAGTTGGTCCGCGACCCGGGCAGCCGCCTCGGCGGGCAGCCGTGCGAGGCCGGCGCACGGGCCGAGGAGTACGCCGGGGCGCATGCCCCCCGCCATCGCCGCGAGCCTGGCCAGCCGGGCCGGGTCGGCCGCGTCGGTGTGCAGGTCGACCGGACAGCCGTGCTCGGACGCCACCTCCAGCACGGCCTCCACGTAGCCCGTGGGATCGGGGTCCAGGTCGGGGCAGCCGCCCACCACGGACGCGCCCATCTTCGCGGCGTCCCGCAGTATCGCCAGCCCGTCGGCGCCCGCGACCCCGGTGAGCACGCGCGGCATCGCGACCGTCGTGAGTTCCGCGAGGCCGCGCAGCGAGCGGCGGGCCTGGAGGACCGCGGCCAGTGCGCCCAGCCCCTGGACGTCGCCCACGCGTACGTGCGCGCGCACCGCCGTCGCGCCGTGCCCGAGTTGCAGCAGGGCCGCCTCGGTGGCGCGGCGCTGGACGTCCTCCGGCTCGTAGGAGACGGGGCCGTCGGGTTCGGCGGAGAGCGCGGTGTCGCCGTGGGCGTGCGGTTCGGCCGGGGCCGGGAGGAGGAGATAGCCAGTGAGGTCCACGCGGGTGCCGCCCGCGCGGGCGAGGCCGGACGCGAGGCTGCCGGCCGTGCCGACCGCCTCGATGCGCCCGCCGCCCAGCCGTACGTCCACGGTCCGGCCGTCGGTGAGCCGCGCGCCGCACAGGAGGAGCGCGGCGGGGTCGGACTGGCCCGGGGAGCCTGAGGAGCCCGAGGAGCCCGACGAGTTGGACGACGACGAGGGCGGCTGCGGCTGGCTGTCGGGCATCGCGCTCCAGGAAGGTCGGTCCAGGCGTGGGACTCAAGATCACACAGAGTGAGTCGAGCCTAGGGTGGCGAGCCGCGTGGGGCGGGGAGGAGCGCAATAGTCGTACCGGAGCCGTCGGACCTGCGAGGAACGTGTCCGGCACGCGCGCGGGGGGAGCGTCGGGAGGGGCCCGGGAGGCGGTTGTGAGGGGGCTGCGAGCCGTGCGGAACGGGCCGCGAAGGGCGGCGGGAAACGGATTTGGGTGAACGGCTGCCGAGCGTGTAATGTCTTCATCGCTCGCCCCAATAGCTCAGTCGGCAGAGCGTCTCCATGGTAAGGAGAAGGTCTACGGTTCGATTCCGTATTGGGGCTCTGGTGTGAGAGGTCCCGTCGCGAGGCGGGGCTGATCTCATCAAAGCGGTGTAGCTCAGTCGGTAGAGCAAGCGGCTCATAATCGCTGTGTCACCGGTTCAAGTCCGGTCACCGCTACTGACAGTAGCCGATTGCGGGGTCGGTCCTTCGATCGGCTACTCTTTCTTGCGTTGAATCAAGTCCATCCGTTCGTCTTAGGAGCACTCACGTGGCTGCCACCGACGTCCGCCCGAAGATCACGCTGGCCTGCGTGGAGTGCAAGGAGCGGAACTACATCACCAAGAAGAACCGGCGTAACAACCCGGACCGTCTTGAGATGAAGAAGCACTGCCCGCGTTGCAACGCGCACACTGCGCACCGCGAAACGCGATAATCACAGGCTCGTTCGTGAGGCCGTCCCCGGTTCGGGGGCGGCCTCACGGCGTTTCGGGAGCAGGCTTTCCCGCTAGTTTGTGGGACAGCACAGCAGACATCAGGAGGTGCCGGGCCGATGGCGCTCGACCAGTCCTTCGTGGGACGGACCTACCCGCCCACCGAGCCCTACGAGGTGGGCCGGGAGAAGATCCGTGAGTTCGCCGAGGCGGTGGGCGACACCAATCCCGTGTACACGGACCCGGAAGCCGCCAAGGCGCTCGGCTATTCCGATGTGATCGCCCCGCCGACGTTTGTCTTCTCGATCACTTTCCGGGCTGCCGGACAGGTCGTCGAGGACCCGCAGCTCGGCCTGGACTACAGCCGGGTCGTGCACGGCGACCAGAAGTTCGCCTACCGGCGCCCGGTGCGAGCCGGTGACCGGCTGAGCGTGACCTCGACCATCGAGGCCGTCAAGTCGCTCGCGGGCAACGACATCATCGACATCCGCGGAGACGTCCACGACGAGGCGGGCGAGCTCGTGGTGAGCGCGCTGACCAAGCTGGTGGCCCGCGCGGCGGACGCAGCAGAAGGCGAGGCGTGAGGATCCGATGACGTCGAAGATCGCGTACGAGGACGTCGAGGTCGGCACCGAGCTGCCGGCGCAGACCTTCCCCGTGACCCGCGCCACGCTGGTGCGGTACGCGGGCGCCTCCGGGGACTTCAACCCCATCCACTGGAACGAGAAGTTCGCCAAGGAGGTTGGCCTGCCGGACGTCATCGCGCACGGCATGTTCACCATGGCCGAGGCGATCCGTGTGGTCACCGACTGGACCGGCGACCCGGGCGCCGTCGTCGACTACGGCGTCCGGTTCACCAAGCCCGTCGTGGTCCCGAACGACGACCAGGGTGCCCTGATCGAGGTCAGCGGCAAGGTCGCGGCCAAGCTCGACGACAACACGGTGCGCGTCGACCTCACGGCGACCAGCGCCGGACAGAAGGTGCTCGGCATGTCCCGGGCGGTCGTACGACTGGGCTGAGGCCTTCACAGGCCCGCGGACCGCAGCTACGCAGGCCAAAGCCGCGCAGGCCGCAGCTACGCAGGCCAAAGCCGCGCAGGCCGCAGCTATGCAGGCCAAAGCCGCGCAGGCCCGCAGGTCGCAGGCCGGAGCGCGCAGGTCGCAGGCCGCAGGGGCGCAGGCCGGAGCCGCGGCGGCGATCGCGGTTCGTGGTGCCGTATCAGAGGTAAGGGGCGTTCTCCATGCGAGGCGCCCCTTACGCATGGTGACCCTCACGCATGGTGACCTCGGCGTGCTGTGGCCCCGCCCGCGGCGATCCTGCGGCGGATCCGGGGGCGGGCGAGCGGGCCCTTGACCTAGTTAGTGATTGAGTACTAACTTTCTCGCATGGTCAGGATGAGTGCCGAGGAGCGGCGCGAGAGTGTCGTTCGTGCGGCGATCACGGAGTTCTCGCAGAGGGGCTACTACGGCACCTCCACCGAGGCGATCGCCAAGCGGGTCGGGGTTTCGCAGCCGTATCTCTTCCGGCTCTTCCCGAGCAAGAAAGCGATCTTCGGCGCCGCCTCGCAGCGTTGCATCGACGAGATGCGCGAGGTCTTCGAGGACGCGGCCAAGGGCTTGGAGGGTGAGGACGCCCTGCATGCCATGGGTGACGCGTACGTGCGGCTCATCCAGGAGCGGCCGGAGCGGCTCCAGATGCAGATGCAGACGTACATCACAGTTGCCGCGGCGGAGGCGGAGGGTGAGCACGAGTTCGGTGAGATCGTGCGGGCCGGCTGGTCGCGCCTCTGGGAGACCGTGCATCTGCTCTCGGGTGCCGACGTCGACCGCACGACGACCTTCCTGGCCAAGGGGATGCTCATCAATACCTACGCGGCCATGGGGTTTCCGCCCGATCACCGGGTCTGGCAGGGGATGTACCCGGATGCCGGGAGCACGGGGCGGCTGGAGAAGTGCCGTGACGAGTGAGAGGCCGGTTCGCCGTTCCCGCACCCGGCTTTTTCATGGCTCAGAAAATTAGTGATCAATAACTAATGAACGTTCGCAGACCACGCTCTGGGGGAGCGATGTCACAAGAGACCGCAACGCAGACAGGACGAGAGACCGTACGTCGCGGTGGTGCCGTATGGGCGCTCGTCATCACCGGTGTCGCCGGATTCATGGCGTCCCTCGACAACCTCGTCGTCACCACCGCCCTGCCGTCCATCCGCAAGGACCTCGGCGGAGCCCTGGACGACCTCGAATGGACCGTGAGCGCCTATACGCTCACCTTCGCCGTCCTGCTCATGTTCGGCGCCGCCCTCGGTGACCGGTTCGGCCGCCGCCGGCTCTTCCTCGCCGGCCTCGCCGTCTTCACCGGTGCGTCGGCCGCAGCGGCCCTGGCGCCCGGCATCGACTCCCTGATCGCCGCCCGCGCGGTCCAGGGCGTCGGCGCGGCCGTCATGATGCCGCTCACCCTCACCCTGCTGACGGCGGCAGTGCCCGAGGCCCGGCGCGGGATGGCCTACGGCATCTGGGGAGCCGTCAACGGGCTCGCGGTCGCCTCCGGGCCGCTCATCGGCGGCAGCCTCACCGAACACGTGTCCTGGCATTGGATCTTCTGGCTGAACGTCCCGCTCGGCGTCGCCGTCCTGCCTCTCGCCCGCCTCCGGCTCGCCGAGTCGTACGGCACCGGTGCCCCGCTCGACATACCCGGCACGCTGCTCGCCAGCGGAGGTCTGTTCGGGATCGTCTACGGCCTGGTGCGCGGCCCCGCCGACGGCTGGACCAGCCCCATGGTGCTCACCGGACTGTTCGCCGGCAGCGCGCTGCTCGCCGGGTTCGTACTGCACGGCAGCGTCGCCAAGAACCCCATGCTGCCCATGCGGCTCTTCCGCTCCCGCGCCTTCTCCGGGATCAATGCGGCCAGCCTGCTGATGTTCCTCGGCATGTTCGGCTCGATCTTCCTGCTCAGCCAGTACATGCAGGGTGTGCTCGGCTACTCGCCCACCGAGGCCGGTCTTCGGATGCTGCCCTGGACCGGCATGCCGATGATCGTCGCGCCGATCGCGGGCATCCTCTCCGACCGGATCGGCGGCCGCCCGGTCGTCGCCGCCGGGCTCTTCCTACAGGCCGCCGGGCTCGGCTACCTGGCCTCCGTGGTCACCGCGCACGCCTCCTACAGTGCCCAGCTGCCCGGTCTGGTCATCAGCGGAGTCGGCATGGCCCTGTACTTCGCCCCGGCCGCCAACCTGGTGATGTCCGCCGTACGCCCGCAGGAACAGGGCATCGCCTCCGGTGCCAACAACGCGCTCCGCGAGGTCGGCGGAGCCCTCGGCGTCGCGGTCATGTCGTCGATCTTCTCCGCGCAGGGCGGCTACCAGAGCGCCCAGAACTTCGTGGACGGGCTGCGGCCCGCCCTGGTGACCGGTTCGGCGGCGGTCGCGGTCGCCGGGGTGGCCGCGCTGCTGATCCCGGGGCGGCGCCGGGTCACGCGGGTCGCCACCGAGGGGGAGCCCGTGCCGGAGCCGGTGACCGTCGGCAGCTGACGGCACGCGCGCGTGGGGCCCCGTTCCGGGTGGACTGGGGCCCCACGCGCGCGTGCGGCTCGGCAGGCGGCACTGCCGGTGGCGTCTCGTAGTCTTGGGCGCGTGCAGGAACTCCACGACGCCCCTCTCGCCCCCCTCACCACCTTCCGGCTCGGCGGCCCCGCCACCCGGCTGGTCACCGCGACCACCGACGCCGAGGTGATCGCCGCGGTCCGGGCCGCCGACGACAGCGGGACCCCGCTGCTCGTCGTCGGCGGCGGATCGAACCTGGTCATCGGTGACAAGGGCTTCGACGGCACCGCCCTGCGCATCGCCACCACCGGCTTCGAACTGCGCGGGACGACCCTGGAGCTGGCGGCCGGCGAAGTGTGGACCGACGCCGTCGCCCGTACCGTCGAGGCCGGACTGGCAGGCGTCGAGTGCCTTGCCGGGATCCCGGGCTCGGCGGGCGCCACCCCGATCCAGAACGTGGGGGCCTACGGCCAGGAAGTGTCCTCGACCATCACCGAGGTCGTCGCGTACGACCGCAGGGCCGGGGCGGCCGTGACGCTCACCAACGAGGAGTGCGCGTTCTCGTACCGGCACAGCCGGTTCAAGGACGACCCCTCGCGGTACGTCGTGCTGCGGGTCCGCTTCGCCCTGGAGGACGCGGGCGGTCTGTCGGCGCCGCTGCGGTACGCCGAGACCGCGCGAGCGCTCGGCGTGGAGCCCGGCGACCGGGTGCCGCTGGCCGACGCCCGTGAGACCGTGCTGAAGCTGCGGGCCGGGAAGGGCATGGTGCTGGACCCCGAGGACCACGACACCTGGTCGGCGGGATCCTTCTTCACCAACCCGATCCTCACGGACGCTCAGTTCGCCGACTTCCACGCGCGCGTGCGCGAGCGGCTGGGCGACGGGGCCGAGCCCCCCGCCTATCCGGCGGGGGAGGGACACACCAAGACCTCGGCGGCCTGGCTGATCGACAAGGCCGGGTTCGGCAAGGGGTACGGCGACGGGGCGGCCCGGATCTCCACCAAGCACACGCTGGCACTGACCAACCGGGGCGGGGCGACGACGGAGGATCTGCTGGAGCTGGCGCGGGAGATCGTCGCGGGCGTTCGCGAGGCGTTCGGCGTGACCCTCGTCAACGAGCCGGTGACCGTCGGCGTGAGTCTCCAGGGAAGCCCCGTTCAGTAGGCCACCCCCACCCCCTGCTTCACGGTGGCCTCGTCGTCGATCGTCGCCAGCATCGCGTGGGCCACGTCCGCCCGCGCGATGAAGCGGCCCTTCGGCGGGAAGCCGCCGATCACCCTGCGGTAGGTGCCGGTCAGGGGCTTGTCCTGGAGGCGGGGAGGGCGCACCGACGTCCAGTCCGTGGAACTGCGGGACAGTTCCGCCTCCATCTCGCGCAGGTCGTCGTAGACGGCCTTGAGGACCTTCGAGACCAGCGCGCGGGCCGCGCGGTCCACGATGCCGTCGTCCGGTTCCGGGCCCACCGGTGCCGCGCTGACCACCACGAGCCGCCGCACCTCGGCCGCCTCCATCGCGGCCAGGACCGTTCGGGTCAGACGGGCGGCGACCCCGGCGTCCTTCGTGCTCCGCGGGCCCAGGCCGGACAGGACCGCGTCCCGGCCGGCGACCGCCGGGCGGACCGCCTCGGGGTCGGTGAGGTCCGCGCGGACCACCACCAGGCCGGGGCCGGTCACGGTCAGCCGGGCCGGGTCGCGGACCACCGCGGTCACCCGGTGCCCGGACGCCAGTGCCTGACCGACGATCTCCCGGCCGATCCCACCGGTCGCGCCGAAGACAGTGAGGTTCATGACTGCTCCCGTCGTGTTGGTCCCGCTGGTGGTGGGTGAGTGTTCACTCACCCATGTGTCGCTCCTAGGGTGGGTAAGTACTCACTCACCCGTCAAGCCCCCGCTCCACATCCGGCACACCCACCGAAGGGACATGTGATCCTTGGGCGTCATGCAGCAGAAACCGGCCCGCGCCCGCATCCTCGACGCCGCACACGAGCTGATGCGCACCGTCGGACTCGCCCGAGCCACCACCAAGGAGATCGCCAGGGCGGCCGGCTGCTCCGAAGCGGCGCTGTACAAGTACTTCCGCAACAAGGAAGAACTGTTCGTGCACGTACTGAGCGAGCGGCTGCCGCGGCTGCTGCCGCTGCTCGGCGAACTCACCGTCGAACCCGGCCGGGGCACCCTGGAGGACAACCTCACCCAGATCGCCCGCCAGGCCGCCCTCTTCTACGAGGAGAGCTTCCCGATCGCCGCGTCCCTGTACGCGGAACAGCAGCTCAAACGGAAGCTCGACGACCGGCTGCGCACCATCGGCGCCGGACCGCACCTCCCGATGCGGGCCCTGGCCGCCTACCTGCGTGCCGAGCAGGCGGCCGGGCGGGTGCGCCCCGACGCCGACACCTCCGCGGCCGCGTCCCTGCTGCTCGGCGCCTGCGTCCAGCGTGTCTTCGGCTACGACGCGACCCCGACCGGCGAACGCCCCCCGGTGGACGAGTTCGCCGCCCGGGTCACCCGCACCCTGCTGGGCGGAATCTCCGTTGCCGAGGACCCCGTGCGCCGGGGACCCTGACGCCATGAGGCATTCCGTATGCGGCTGAGACTGCGCGAGTACCGGCCCCGCACCGGACCGCACGGACACCGGGTCGTCCAGCCCTGGCAGCCGCTGCGCCACACCTCACTGCGCGCGCCCGCGCCGATCGGCTCGCTCATGGGCGACCACGACGGGCTCAACCGGCTCGCCGGGATGTTCTCCTTCGCCGCGTACTCACGGCACACGATCGTCCATGTGCCGCTGCGCGACGCCGTGCCGCCCGACGAGGGCCAGGGGCCGCTCGTCGACCTCGTCCTGGTCCACGAGACGCTCGGGCTGCGGGCCTCCCGGTGGCCCGAACTGCGCCACCGGCTGCGGCAGGGCACCCCGCTCACCGTCCGCACCGACGAGGCGCGCACCGCGCGGGACGCGGCCCTGTGGCGCGCGCGGCAGCGGCATGCCGGCCGCCGCGACGAGCTGCGGCACACCACCCACGCGAACACGTTCTTCCTCTTCGGCGACCGGGAGGCCTTCGCCGAGAGCGCCATGTCCCTGGCCTACGCGGCCGGCTGGGGCCCGCGCCAGAAGAACGTGACCAGCGGTCACGCGGCCCTCGTGTCGGGGCTGTGGGGGCTCCGACAGCCGCCGGGCGGCGGGCACCCGGTCGAGGTGCTGGTGTGCTTCAAGGCGTACCCGCCGTACGCCCACTTCCGAAGACCCTGATCAGGACGGCGGGGCGACGAGCCAGGCGTCGATGCCCGCCAGGAGCTTCGCCTTGGTGTCCTCCGGCGCCGCCGAGCCCCGTACCGACTGCCGGGCCAGCTCCGCCAGTTCGGCGTCCGTGAAGGCGTGGTGGCGGCGCGCGATGTCGTACTGGGCGGCCAGCCGGGAGCCGAACAGCAGCGGGTCGTCGGCGCCCAGGGCCAGCGGGACACCCGCCTCGAAGAGCGTCCGCAAGGGGACGTCCTCGGGCTTCTCGTAGACGCCCAGGGCCACGTTGGAGGCCGGGCAGACCTCGCAGGTGATCTCCCGGTCCGCCAGGCGCTTGAGCAGCCGCGGGTCCTCCGCTGCCCGCACCCCGTGCCCGATCCGGGAGGCGTGCAGGTCGTCCAGGCAGTCACGCACCGACGCCGGACCCGTCAGCTCGCCGCCGTGCGGGGCCGCCAGCAGCCCGCCCTCGCGGGCGATGTGGAACGCCCGGTCGAAGTCCCGGGCCATGCCCCGCCGCTCGTCGTTCGAGAGACCGAAGCCGACCACGCCCCGGTCCGCGTACCGCACCGCGAGCCGGGCGAGCGTGCGGGCGTCCAGAGGGTGCTTCATGCGGTTCGCGGCCACCAGGACGCGCATCCCGAGCCCGGTCTCTCGTGAGGTCGTCTCGACCGCGTCCAGAATGATCTCCAGGGCCGGGATCAGACCGCCCAGACGCGGGGCGTACGACGTCGGGTCCACCTGGATCTCCAGCCAGCCCGAGCCGTCCCTGACGTCCTCCTCGGCGGCCTCCCGCACCAGCCGCCGGATGTCCTCGGGCTCTCTCAGGCAGGAGCGCGCGGCGTCGTACAGCCGCTGGAAGCGGAACCAGCCCCGTTCGTCGGTGGCCCGCAGTCTCGGCGGCTCCCCGCTGGTCAGCGCGTCGGTCAGCGCCTCGGGGAGGCGTACGCCGTACTTGTCGGCCAGTTCCAGGACGGTTCCCGGCCGCATCGAACCGGTGAAGTGCAGATGCAGATGAGCCTTCGGCAGCTCAGAGACATCACGTACGTGCTCCATCCCAGGATCCTGCCGTACGCACCTGTCGTACCGGTAGCCGATTCCCCTTTAGTGGCCTTGCTCGCACACGGGAGCGGATCCGTGGCGCACACGGGAGCGGATCCGTGGCGCACACGGGAGCGGGCCGCCTCCCCGCAGGGAGACGGCCCGCACGCGCGCGTGGAGGGGCGGGACCGGACGTCAGTCCTTCGCCTCGGCCAGCAGCTTCTGCATCCGGCTGACGCCCTCGGCGAGGTCCTCGTCACCGAGCGCGTACGACAGCCGCAGGTAACCCGGCGTGCCGAAGGCCTCGCCGGGCACGACCGCGACCTCGGCCTCCTCCAGGATCAGCTCGGCCAGCTCCACCGAGGAGGCCGGGCGCCGGCCGCGGATCTCCTTGCCGAGCAGGGCCTTGACCGACGGGTAGGCGTAGAAGGCACCCTCGGGCTCCGGGCAGAGGACGCCGTCGATCTCGTTGAGCATGCGGACGATGGTCTTGCGGCGCCGGTCGAAGGCCTCGCGCATCTTCGCGACGGCCTCCAGGTCGCCGGAGACGGCGGCCAGGGCGGCGACCTGCGCCACGTTGGAGACGTTCGAGGTGGCGTGCGACTGGAGGTTGGTGGCCGCCTTGACGACGTCCTTGGGGCCGATGACCCAGCCCACCCGCCAGCCGGTCATCGCGTACGTCTTGGCGACGCCGTTGACGACGATGCACTTGTCGCGCAGCTCAGGGAGGATCGCCGGCAGCGAGGTGAACTTCGCGTCGCCGTAGACGAGGTGCTCGTAGATCTCGTCGGTGAGGACCCACAGGCCGTGCTCGACGGCCCAGCGGCCGATCGCCTCGGTCTCGGCCTCGCTGTAGACCGCGCCGGTCGGGTTCGACGGTGAGACGAACAGCACGACCTTCGTCTTCTCGGTGCGCGCCGCCTCCAGCTGCTCGACGGAGACCCGGTAGCCGGTGGTCTCGTCGGCGACGACCTCCACCGGGACACCGCCGGCGAGACGGATGGACTCCGGGTACGTCGTCCAGTAAGGGGCGGGCACGATGACCTCGTCACCCGGGTCGAGGATCGCGGCGAAGGCCTCGTAGATGGCCTGCTTGCCGCCGTTGGTGACGAGGACCTGGGAGGCGTCGACCTCGTAGCCGGAGTCGCGCAGCGTCTTGGCGGCGATCGCGGCCTTCAGCTCGGGCAGACCGCCGGCCGGGGTGTAGCGGTGGTACTTCGGGTTCTTGCAGGCCTCGATGGCGGCCTCGACGATGTAGTCCGGAGTCGGGAAGTCGGGCTCACCGGCGCCGAAGCCGATCACCGGGCGCCCGGCGGCCTTCAGGGCCTTGGCCTTGGCGTCCACGGCGAGGGTGGCGGACTCGGAGATCGCGCCGACTCGGGCGGAGACCCGGCGCTCGGTGGGAGGGGTTGCAGCGCTCATGGACCCATCGTTTCAGACCGGAAACCTGCCCGGCACGCCGGTTTCACAGACTGAACAGCTACGGGCCGAACCATGAACAAGCGTGCGGATCCGGCCCCCGGCCAGGACGATCTTCGGTACGGCCGCCCCGGACTGCCGCTTTCTGTTCGACGCGACGCCACGGAGCACGTACACTCTCACCTCGTTGGCCTTCAGCAGCCGCGGTCGAGCCGGTGCACACCGAGCACCCGTCCGGATGCGGTACGTTGGGGGACACACCAAAGGGTCGTAGCTCAATTGGTAGAGCACCGGTCTCCAAAACCGGCGGTTGGGGGTTCAAGTCCCTCCGGCCCTGCTACACACACCGCCAGGATGTGTGCGCATGTACGTACAAGCATTGCACCGCCGTGCGGCTCTGGAACCGGGCGCGGCACGGCCGACCCGGGATCAGGTGAGGACGAATGACGGACGCCGTGGGCTCCATCGACACGCCTGATGCCGATGAGGTGCCCGAGTCCCAGAAGAAGGCCCGCAAGGGCGGTAAGCGTGCCAAGAAGGGCCCGCTGAAGCGCCTCGCCACCTTCTACCGCCAGATCATCGCGGAACTCCGCAAGGTCGTCTGGCCGACTCGCAACCAGCTGACGTCGTACACCACCGTGGTGATCTTCTTCGTCGCCATCATGATCGCTCTGGTGACCGTGATTGACTATGGACTCAACCACGCTGCCAAGTACGTCTTCGGCTGAGCACAGAGCGAAGGGCGCCGTGGTAGCGGCGCCCGTTTTCGCATGTTCCACCCCTATGTATCCAGGAAGAAGCAGCCATCGTGTCTGACCCGAACCTGAACGACGCCGTCGAGCCCGCCGAGACCGTCGACGACGAGCTGGACATCGTCGAGGGCGCGGACGAGCAGGACGAGTTCGAGGCTGCCGAGGCCGCACTGGGGGAGCCGGCCGAGGAGACCGCGGTCCACGTCGAGGACGAGGACGAGGAAGCGGAAGAGGCCGACGAGGAAGAAGAACTCGAGGACGAGGCCGCCGAGGAAGAAGAGCCCGCCGAGCCGGTCGACCCCGTCCAGGCGCTGCGCGAGGAACTGCGCACGCTCCCCGGTGAGTGGTACGTCATCCACACCTACGCCGGCTACGAGAACCGCGTGAAGACCAACCTGGAGCAGCGCGCCGTCTCGCTGAACGTCGAGGACTACATCTTCCAGGCCGAGGTGCCGCAGGAAGAGGTCGTCCAGATCAAGAACGGCGACCGCAAGACGATCAAGCAGAACAAGCTGCCGGGTTACGTCCTGGTCCGTATGGACCTGACCAACGAGTCCTGGGGCGTCGTCCGCAACACGCCCGGTGTCACCGGCTTCGTCGGCAACGCCTACGACCCCTACCCGCTGACCCTGGACGAGATCGTCAAGATGCTCGCTCCGGAGGCCGAGGAGAAGGCGGCCCGCGAGGCCGCCGAGGCCGAGGGCAAGCCGGCGCCGCAGCGCAAGGTCGAGGTCCAGGTGCTGGACTTCGAGGTGGGCGACTCGGTCACCGTCACCGACGGTCCGTTCGCCACCCTCCAGGCCACCATCAACGAGATCAACCCCGACTCCAAGAAGGTCAAGGGCCTGGTGGAGATCTTCGGGCGCGAGACGCCGGTGGAGCTGTCCTTCGACCAGATCCAGAAGAACTAGTTTCTTCAGAACCAGTTTCTTCCGGACGTCACGCCCACCAGCGGGACGTACAGCTTCCGAGCAGGTCAGGCACTTGCCTGACCTGCTCGGTTTTTGGCCGCGCATCTATACCCGTTATCGTTGTGCGGTATGCCTGTGACCGGGTGGTCCCCGGACGCGGGCAGGACCCGAAATGAAAGGACCCGGAGAGCTATGCCTCCCAAGAAGAAGAAGGTCACGGGGCTCATCAAGCTCCAGATCAACGCCGGTGCGGCGAACCCGGCCCCGCCGGTCGGTCCTGCGCTCGGCCAGCACGGCGTCAACATCATGGAGTTCTGCAAGGCCTACAACGCCGCGACCGAGTCGCAGCGTGGCTGGGTCATCCCGGTGGAGATCACGGTCTACGAGGACCGCTCGTTCACCTTCGTCACCAAGACCCCGCCGGCCGCGAAGATGATCCTCAAGGCCGCTGGTGTCGAGAAGGGCTCCGGCGAGCCGCACAAGACCAAGGTCGCCAAGATCACCGAGGCGCAGGTCCGCGAGATCGCGCAGACCAAGCTCCCCGACCTGAACGCCAACGACCTGGACGCCGCGTCGAAGATCATCGCCGGCACCGCCCGTTCCATGGGCATCACGGTCGAGGGCTGAACCCCACCTTCGTAGAACCACCGTGGTAGGGCCTGCTCGGCCCGTACACCACGACTCCTTCAGAACACACAGGAGCAAGTTGTGAGCAAGCGCAGCAAGGCCCTTCGCGCTGCGGACGAGAAGATCGACCGGGAGAAGCTGTACGCCCCGCTCGAGGCCGTCCGTCTCGCCAAGGAGACCTCCACGACCAAGTTCGACGGCACCGTCGAGGTCGCCTTCCGTCTGGGTGTCGACCCGCGCAAGGCCGACCAGATGGTCCGTGGCACCGTGAACCTCCCGCACGGCACCGGCAAGACCGCCCGGGTCCTGGTCTTCGCGACCGGTGACCGTGCCGAGGCCGCGCGTGCCGCGGGCGCCGACATCGTCGGCGCCGACGAACTGATCGACGAGGTGGCGAAGGGCCGTCTGGACTTCGACGCCGTCGTCGCCACCCCGGACCTCATGGGCAAGGTCGGCCGCCTCGGCCGCGTCCTCGGCCCGCGTGGTCTGATGCCGAACCCGAAGACCGGCACCGTGACCCCGGACACCGCCAAGGCCGTGACCGAGATCAAGGGCGGCAAGATCGAGTTCCGCGTCGACAAGCACTCGAACCTGCACTTCATCATCGGCAAGACGTCCTTCGAGGACGACAAGCTGGTGGAGAACTACGGCGCCGCGCTGGAGGAGATCCTCCGTCTGAAGCCGTCCGCCGCCAAGGGCCGCTACATCAAGAAGGCCGCCATCAGCACCACGATGGGCCCCGGCATCCCGGTCGACTCCAACCGCACCCGCAACCTCCTCGTCGAGGAGGACCCGGCCGCCGTCTGAGCCACGCGCTCGGTCCGGTAGCCGCGTCAGGGACGCGTCAGCACCAGGGCGGGCCCCGCGATCCGAGAGGATCGCGGGGCCCGTCGCGTTTCCCGGCGATGGCCCTGTCGTGTTTCCCGGCGGCGGGGCTCGTCGTGTTTCGCGGCGACGGGGCTCGTCGTGTTTCCCGGCGGCGGGGCTCGTCGTGTTTCGCAGTGGCGGGGCCTGTCGGGTCTCCCGGCGGCGAGGTGACGAGGCCTGCCGGGTTTCCGGCGGGTGGTCCGGTCCGGGTACGACGGCTCCCCGGCCCTCGTCGACTTCCCGCACGGTGTCGGTGGCCTGGGTTAGCGTCGAGGGGGCGGGACTCGTATCGGGGGGTGGGCCGGGATGACGAACAGGGGTGTGCGCCGGGTGGCCCTGGCGCTCGCGGCGGCCATGGCGCTGGCCGGGCCGGCCGCATGCACCTCCTCGGCGGACCGCGGCTCCGGAAGCGGGACCGCCACCCACGATGCCCGCTCCCTGGCGGCCCTGCGCTCCGCCGAGCGGTCCACGCACCGGGCCCGGTCGGTCAGGGTCCGCTCCACCACCACCCTGGGCGCCCTGATGTCCACCAGGGCCGAGGGCACCCTCGGCTGGCGGAAGGGCCTCACCGGCACCCTCACCATCACCTACACCGGCGGCAGCACCGCCGACCTGATGCGGAAGCTCGACTCCACCTCCATGGAGACCCGCTACCTCCCGGACGCGTACTACGCCAAGGTCGGCGGGGGATTCGCCCGGCAGCTCGGCGGCAAGCACTGGATCCGGTACCCGTACGCCTACCTGGCCACGCTCGGCAGCGGCTCCGGCGCGATGATGACGGACCTGATGCGCAACACCACCCCCAACCAGTCGGTACGACTGCTGCTGGCCTCCGGGGACGTACGCAAGGTCGGCGAGGAGCGGATATCCGGTGCGCCCACCGCCCACTACAGGGGCACGGTGCGCCTCTCCGACCTGGCCGGCGACGGCGAGCTGCACCGGCAGCTCAGCGGAGCCGGGGTGGCCGGGGAGACCGTGGACATCTGGGTCGACGGCAAGAACCTGCTGGTCAAGAAGGTCGAGAAGGCCGACACGGCGAGCGGCACGATGACCCAGACCGCGTACTACAGCGACTACGGCGTGAAGGTCAGCGCGCGCCAGCCGCCGGCCGGCGACACCGAGGACTTCAGGACGCTGCTGGGGAGACAGGGCGGCAGCGGCGCGCCCGCGTCGTGAGAGAAGCCGCCGGAGAAGCCATGGGAGCGGTCGTGGGAATGGCCGTGCAAGCGGTCGTGGGAGTGGCCGTACGGAGCCGATTTGCTTGACAGCGCGCCGGTCCCGTACCCTCCTCGTGAAGCCAAAGACCGCTGGTCGTTGCCGTGTGCTCGTGAGAGCGTGCGGTGGCCGAAGGATCCGCTGAACCGCGGACGACCCGCGCAGGTGACCGTGGAAGAGCTCCTGGAACATGCGCCCCGCGCGTGTGTGCCCGGTCGAGCTACGCCCCGTGCGCCTGCGCCGGGGCGTTTCGTTTTCCCAGCCCCTTCCGAGCGGTCCTCATCACCCGGAAGGAGGCCGACGCTCTATGGCAAGGCCCGACAAGGCTGCCGCGGTAGCCGAGCTGACGGAGCAGTTCCGCAGCTCGAGCGCCGCCGTGCTGACCGAGTACCGGGGTCTCACCGTGGCGCAGCTCAAGACGCTGCGCCGCTCGCTCGGTGAGAACGCCCAGTACGCCGTGGTGAAGAACACGCTGACCAAGATTGCGGCCAACGAGGCCGGGATCACGACGCTCGACGACCTGTTCAACGGTCCGACGGCGGTCGCCTTCGTCACCGGTGACCCGGTGGAGTCGGCGAAGGGTCTTCGTGACTTCGCCAAGGACAACCCGAACCTCGTCATCAAGGGCGGTGTCCTTGACGGCAAGGCGCTGTCCGCCGACGAGATCAAGAAGCTCGCGGACCTCGAGTCCCGCGAGGTTCTGCTCGCCAAGCTGGCGGGCGCCCTGAAGGGCAAGCAGACGCAGGCTGCTCAGGTCTTCCAGGCGCTCCCGTCGAAGCTCGTCCGCACCGTGGACGCGCTTCGCGCCAAGCAGGACGAGCAGGGCGGTGCCGAGTAACTCGGCTCGCGAAATGACCGCCGCCTGAGGCCCAGCGCCGAGGAAAGCGGTCGTAGCGGGCCGAACGTCTACGCAGTAACGCCGCAAGGCGCACGCCCGCCAGACATGTACATACGGCACCAGCCGAATCACTGAAAGGAAAGCCATCGTGGCTCTCACCCAGGACGAACTGCTCGCCGAGTTCGAGGGCATGACCCTCATCCAGCTCTCCGAGTTCGTGAAGGCGTTCGAGGAGAAGTTCGACGTCACCGCCGCCGCCGCGGTTGCCGTCGCGGGTCCGGCCGGTCCGGCCGCCCCGGCCGAGGCCGCCGAGGAGCAGGACGAGTTCGACGTCATCCTCACCGGCGCCGGCGACAAGAAGATCCAGGTCATCAAGGTCGTGCGTGAGCTCACCTCGCTCGGCCTGAAGGAGGCCAAGGACCTCGTGGACGGCGCCCCGAAGCCCGTCCTCGAGAAGGTCGCCAAGGAGGCCGCGGAGAAGGCCGCCGAGTCCCTCAAGGGCGCCGGCGCCTCCGTCGAGGTCAAGTAACACCTCCGAGGTCGCAAAGACCTCTGTGTGCTGAAACACCCCCTCGGGGGCTGTAACGCGCAGACCGCGAAGAGCGATCATCCATCCGGGTGGTCGCTCTTCGGCGTTTCCGGGAGGCCGACCACGGTTGCCTTGCACCCGTGACGGCGGGGGGTATGGTGATCTTCGTCGTTGTCTCCGGCGCGCCGGGTTTGCGCAGCGGGGCCTTGACGAACCGCACGCAGCGCGCAATTCTCAGGACGCGTCGCCAGAACGGTCCGAATCCGAGGCATGGATCGGCGACGAAGAGGGCAGTATCAACGTGCGTTGAGGGCAGGCATGACGCAGGCGTTGACGATGAAGAGGGTCTCAGAAAATGGGGACTGGACATCAGTGTGCCAAGTGGCTACACTGACCCTTTGCGCTGCCTGTTAGCTGCCCCCTGCCCGTCACCAGGGGTCTGCCCTCACCCGAACGCCGACGACGAACCTCCTCTGAACTGGGGTTTCTGTCTCTGTGTCCCGGGAAGGGACCGGGGAGCGCGTAGTGAGTCCGAGCCCTCGGAAGGACCCCCTCTTGGCCGCCTCGCGCACTGCCTCGAACGCGAATATGAACAACGGCGCCAGCACCGCCCCGCTGCGCATCTCTTTTGCAAAGATCAAGGAGCCTCTCGAGGTTCCCAACCTGCTCGCGCTGCAGACCGAGAGCTTCGACTGGCTGCTCGGCAACACCGCCTGGCAGAGTCGGGTCGAGGAGGCTCTGGAGTCAGGTCAGGACGTCCCCACCAAGTCCGGTCTGGAGGAGATCTTCGAGGAGATCTCCCCGATCGAGGACTTCTCCGGGTCGATGTCGCTGACGTTCCGCGACCACCGCTTCGAGCCGCCTAAGAACAGCATCGACGAGTGCAAGGAGCGCGACTTCACGTACGCCGCCCCGCTCTTCGTCACGGCCGAGTTCACCAACAACGAGACCGGTGAGATCAAGTCCCAGACGGTCTTCATGGGCGACTTCCCGCTCATGACGAACAAGGGCACCTTCGTCATCAACGGCACCGAGCGTGTCGTGGTGTCGCAGCTGGTCCGTTCGCCCGGTGTCTACTTCGACTCCTCCATCGACAAGACGTCCGACAAGGACATCTTCTCGGCCAAGATCATCCCGTCCCGGGGTGCCTGGCTGGAGATGGAGATCGACAAGCGCGACATGGTCGGTGTCCGTATCGACCGCAAGCGCAAGCAGTCCGTGACCGTCCTCCTGAAGGCGCTCGGCTGGACCACCGAGCAGATCCTCGAGGAGTTCGGCGAGTACGAGTCCATGCGCGCCACCCTGGAGAAGGACCACACCCAGGGCCAGGACGACGCGCTGCTCGACATCTACCGCAAGCTGCGTCCGGGCGAGCCCCCCACGCGTGAGGCCGCGCAGACGCTGCTCGAGAACCTGTACTTCAACCCGAAGCGCTACGACCTCGCCAAGGTCGGCCGCTACAAGGTCAACAAGAAGCTGGGCGCGGACGCCCCGCTGGACGCCGGCATCCTGACCGTCGAGGACGTCATCTCGACGATCAAGTACCTGGTCAAGCTGCACGCCGGCGAGACCGAGACGACCGGTGACAGCGGCGGCACGATCGTCGTCGAGACCGACGACATCGACCACTTCGGCAACCGTCGTCTGCGCAGCGTCGGCGAGCTCATCCAGAACCAGGTCCGTACCGGCCTGGCCCGGATGGAGCGCGTCGTCCGCGAGCGCATGACCACCCAGGACGTCGAGGCGATCACGCCCCAGACCCTGATCAACATCCGGCCGGTCGTCGCCTCCATCAAGGAGTTCTTCGGCACCAGCCAGCTGTCCCAGTTCATGGACCAGAACAACCCGCTGTCGGGTCTCACCCACAAGCGCCGTCTGTCGGCTCTTGGCCCGGGTGGTCTCTCCCGTGAGCGGGCCGGCTTCGAGGTCCGTGACGTGCACCCGTCGCACTACGGCCGCATGTGCCCGATCGAGACGCCCGAAGGCCCGAACATCGGTCTGATCGGCTCGCTCGCCTCCTACGGCCGGGTCAACGCGTTCGGTTTCGTCGAGACCCCGTACCGCAAGGTCGTCGACGGCCAGGTCACCGACGAGGTGGACTACCTGACCGCCGACGAGGAGGACCGCTTCGTCATCGCGCAGGCCAACGCCGGCCTCAACGACGACATGCGCTTCTCCGAGGCCCGCGTGCTGGTCCGCCGTCGTGGCGGCGAGGTCGACTACGTCGCCGGTGACGACGTGGACTACATGGACGTCTCGCCGCGCCAGATGGTGTCGGTCGCGACCGCCATGATCCCGTTCCTCGAGCACGACGACGCCAACCGTGCCCTCATGGGCGCGAACATGATGCGCCAGGCCGTGCCGCTGATCAAGAGCGAGGCCCCGCTCGTCGGCACCGGCATGGAGTACCGCTCCGCCGTCGACGCCGGTGACGTGGTCAAGGCCGAGAAGGACGGTGTGGTCCAGGAGGTCTCCGCGGACTACATCACCACCGCCAACGACGACGGCACGTACATCACGTACCGCCTGGCCAAGTTCTCCCGGTCCAACCAGGGCACCTCGGTCAACCAGAAGGTCATCGTCAACGAGGGCGACCGCATCATCACCGGCCAGGTGCTGGCCGACGGTCCGGCCACCCAGAACGGCGAGATGGCCCTCGGCAAGAACCTGCTCGTGGCGTTCATGCCGTGGGAGGGTCACAACTACGAGGACGCGATCATCCTGTCGCAGCGCCTCGTGCAGGACGACGTCCTCTCCTCGATCCACATCGAGGAGCACGAGGTCGACGCCCGTGACACCAAGCTCGGCCCCGAGGAGATCACCCGGGACATCCCGAACGTCTCCGAGGAGGTCCTCGCCGACCTCGACGAGCGCGGCATCATCCGCATCGGCGCCGAGGTCATCGCCGGTGACATCCTCGTCGGCAAGGTCACCCCGAAGGGTGAGACCGAGCTGACGCCCGAGGAGCGCCTGCTGCGCGCGATCTTCGGTGAGAAGGCCCGTGAGGTCCGTGACACCTCGCTGAAGGTGCCGCACGGCGAGACCGGCAAGGTCATCGGTGTGCGCGTCTTCGACCGCGAGGAGGGCGACGAGCTTCCCCCCGGTGTGAACCAGCTGGTGCGCGTCTACGTCGCGCAGAAGCGCAAGATCACCGACGGTGACAAGCTCGCCGGCCGGCACGGCAACAAGGGTGTCATCTCGAAGATCCTGCCCATCGAGGACATGCCGTTCCTCGAGGACGGGACCCCGGTCGACATCATCCTCAACCCGCTCGGTGTGCCGTCCCGAATGAACCCGGGACAGGTCCTGGAGATCCACCTCGGCTGGCTCGCCAGCCGCGGCTGGGACGTCTCCGGCCTCGCCGAGGACTGGGCACAGCGGCTCCAGGTCATCGGTGCCGACCAGGTCGCCCCGCGCACCAACGTCGCCACCCCGGTCTTCGACGGTGCCCGCGAGGACGAGCTGGCGGGTCTGCTCCAGCACACCATCCCGAACCGCGACGGCGACCGCCTGGTGCAGCCGTCCGGCAAGGCGCGGCTGTTCGACGGCCGCAGCGGTGAGCCGTTCCCGGACCCGATCTCCATCGGCTACATGTACATCCTGAAGCTGCACCACCTGGTCGACGACAAGCTGCACGCCCGTTCGACCGGCCCCTACTCGATGATCACCCAGCAGCCGCTGGGTGGTAAGGCCCAGTTCGGTGGCCAGCGGTTCGGCGAGATGGAGGTGTGGGCGCTGGAGGCTTACGGCGCCGCGTACGCCCTCCAGGAGCTGCTGACCATCAAGTCCGACGACGTCACCGGCCGCGTGAAGGTCTACGAGGCCATCGTCAAGGGCGAGAACATCCCCGAGCCCGGCATCCCCGAGTCCTTCAAGGTCCTCATCAAGGAGATGCAGTCGCTCTGCCTGAACGTGGAGGTGCTGTCCAGCGACGGTATGTCCATCGAGATGCGTGACACCGACGAGGACGTCTTCCGCGCTGCGGAGGAGCTCGGCATCGACCTGTCCCGGCGCGAGCCGAGCAGCGTCGAAGAGGTCTGACGGGAGTCCGGCGGGCCCTGAGCCATCAGGGCCCCGCCGACCCCCAGGCCCCCGTTTCAGACCACAGACTCACGACCCTGAGAGGGATTGACGCATAGTGCTCGACGTCAACTTCTTCGACGAGCTCCGGATCGGCCTGGCCACCGCTGACGACATCCGTCAGTGGAGCCACGGCGAGGTCAAGAAGCCCGAGACCATCAACTACCGCACGCTCAAGCCGGAAAAGGACGGGCTCTTCTGCGAGAAGATCTTCGGCCCCACCCGGGACTGGGAGTGCTACTGCGGCAAGTACAAGCGCGTCCGCTTCAAGGGCATCATCTGTGAGCGCTGCGGCGTCGAGGTGACCCGCGCCAAGGTGCGCCGTGAGCGGATGGGCCACATCGAGCTGGCCGCGCCCGTCACGCACATCTGGTACTTCAAGGGTGTCCCGAGCCGCCTGGGCTACCTGCTGGACCTGGCGCCGAAGGACCTCGAGAAGGTCATCTACTTCGCGGCGTACATGATCACGTTCGTCGACGAGGAGCGCCGTACCCGCGACCTGCCCTCCCTGGAGGCGCACGTCTCCGTGGAGCGCCAGCAGGTCGAGAACCGCCGGGACGCCGACCTGGAGGCCCGCGCCAAGAAGCTGGAAAGCGACCTGGCCGAGCTGGAGGCCGAGGGCGCCAAGGCCGACGTGCGCCGCAAGGTGCGCGAGGGTGCCGAGCGCGAGATGAAGCAGCTGCGCGACCGTTCGCAGCGCGAGATCGACCGCCTCGACGAGGTCTGGACCCGCTTCAAGAACCTCAAGGTCCAGGACCTGGAGGGCGACGAGCTCCTCTACCGCGAGCTGCGTGACCGCTTCGGCACGTACTTCGACGGCTCGATGGGTGCCGCGGCGCTTCAGAAGCGCCTGGAGTCCTTCGACCTCGACGAGGAGGCCGAGAAGCTCCGCGAGATCATCCGCACCGGCAAGGGCCAGAAGAAGACCCGTGCGCTCAAGCGCCTGAAGGTCGTCTCCGCGTTCCTTCAGACCAGCAACAGCCCCAAGGGCATGGTGCTGGACTGCGTGCCGGTCATCCCGCCGGACCTCCGCCCGATGGTGCAGCTGGACGGTGGCCGCTTCGCGACCTCCGACCTGAACGACCTGTACCGCCGTGTGATCAACCGGAACAACCGCCTGAAGCGCCTTCTCGACCTCGGTGCCCCCGAGATCATCGTGAACAACGAGAAGCGCATGCTCCAGG
Organism: Streptomyces humi; assembly: GCF_001005085.2. Taxonomy (GTDB): domain Bacteria; phylum Actinomycetota; class Actinomycetes; order Streptomycetales; family Streptomycetaceae; genus Streptomyces; species Streptomyces humi. Next base: position 26,418 of record NZ_LBMU02000052.1, on the reverse strand, counting down.
AGGCCGTGGACGCCCTCTTCGACAACGGTCGTCGTGGTCGCCCGGTCACCGGCCCCGGCAACCGCCCGCTGAAGTCCCTCAGCGACATGCTGAAGGGCAAGCAGGGTCGTTTCCGTCAGAACCTGCTCGGCAAGCGTGTCGACTACTCGGCGCGTTCCGTGATCGTCGTCGGTCCGCAGCTGAAGCTGCACCAGTGCGGTCTGCCGAAGGCCATGGCGCTGGAGCTCTTCAAGCCGTTCGTGATGAAGCGCCTGGTCGACCTGAACCACGCGCAGAACATCAAGAGCGCCAAGCGGATGGTCGAGCGCGGCCGCACCGTCGTGTACGACGTCCTCGAAGAGGTCATCGCCGAGCACCCGGTGCTGCTGAACCGTGCGCCCACCCTGCACCGCCTCGGCATCCAGGCCTTCGAGCCGCAGCTGGTCGAGGGCAAGGCCATCCAGATCCACCCGCTCGTCTGCACCGCGTTCAACGCGGACTTCGACGGCGACCAGATGGCCGTGCACCTGCCGCTGTCCGCGGAGGCGCAGGCCGAGGCCCGCATCCTGATGCTGTCCTCGAACAACATCCTCAAGCCCGCCGACGGCCGTCCGGTGACGATGCCGACCCAGGACATGGTCCTCGGTCTGTTCTTCCTCACCACCGACGGCGAACTGCGTGACACCAAGGGCGAGGGCCGGTCCTTCGGCTCCACGGCCGAGGCGATCATGGCGTTCGACGCCGGCGAGCTGGCGCTTCAGTCGGCGATCGACATCCGCTTCCCGGTGGGCACCATCCCGCCGCGCGGCTGGACCCCGCCGGCCGCCGAGGAGGGCGAGCCGGAGTACCAGACCGGTGACACCTTCCGGCTGCGCACCACCCTGGGCCGCGCGCTCTTCAACGAGCTGCTGCCCGAGGACTACCCGTTCGTCGACTACTCGGTGGGCAAGAAGCAGCTCTCCGAGATCGTCAACGACCTGGCCGAGCGCTACCCCAAGGTCATCGTGGCGGCGACGCTCGACAACCTGAAGGCGGCCGGCTTCTACTGGGCGACCCGTTCCGGTGTCACCGTGGCCATCTCCGACGTCGTCGTTCCCGAGGCGAAGAAGGAGATCGTCCGCGGCTACGAGGCGCAGGACGAGAAGGTCCAGAAGCAGTACGAGCGCGGTCTGATCACCAAGGAAGAGCGCACGCAGGAGCTCATCGCGATCTGGACCAAGGCGACCAACGAGGTCGCCGAGGCGATGAACGCGAACTTCCCCAAGACCAACCCCATCTTCATGATGGTTGACTCGGGTGCCCGAGGAAACATGATGCAGATGCGGCAGATCGCCGGTATGCGTGGTCTGGTGTCGAACGCGAAGAACGAGACCATCCCGCGTCCGATCAAGGCCTCGTTCCGTGAGGGCCTGTCCGTGCTGGAGTACTTCATCTCCACGCACGGTGCCCGTAAGGGTCTCGCCGACACCGCCCTGCGTACCGCCGACTCGGGTTACCTGACCCGTCGTCTGGTGGACGTCTCGCAGGACGTCATCATCCGCGAGGAGGACTGCGGCACCGAGCGCGGCCTCAAGCTGCACATCGCGGAGGTCGGCGCGGACGGTGTGCTGCGCAAGGCCGAGAACGTCGAGACCAGCGTGTACGCCCGTGCGCTGGCCGAGGACATCGTCGTCGACGGCGTGGTGCTGGCCCCGGCCAACACCGACCTCGGTGACGTCCTCATCGACGAGCTGGTGGCCCGTGGCGTCTCGGAGGTCAAGACCCGTTCGGTCCTGACCTGTGAGTCCGCCGTCGGCACCTGCGCCATGTGCTACGGCCGTTCGCTGGCCACCGGCAAGCTGGTCGACATCGGTGAGGCGGTCGGCATCATCGCCGCCCAGTCCATCGGTGAGCCCGGTACCCAGCTGACGATGCGTACCTTCCACACCGGTGGTGTGGCCGGTGACGACATCACCCAGGGTCTGCCGCGTGTCGTCGAGCTCTTCGAGGCCCGTACCCCGAAGGGTGTCGCCCCGATCTCCGAGTCGGACGGCCGTGTCCGCATCGAGGAGACCGAGAAGACCAAGAAGATCGTCATCACGCCGGACGACGGCAGCGACGAGACGGCGTTCCCGATCTCGAAGCGCGCCCGACTCCTCGTCAGCGAGGGCGAGCACGTCTCGGTGGGCCAGAAGCTCACCGTGGGTGCCACCAACCCGCACGACGTGCTGCGCATCCTGGGTCAGCGTGCCGTCCAGGTCCACCTGGTCGGCGAGGTCCAGAAGGTCTACAACTCGCAGGGTGTGTCGATCCACGACAAGCACATCGAGATCATCATCCGGCAGATGCTGCGCCGGGTGACGATCATCGAGTCCGGCGACGCCGAGCTGCTGCCCGGTGAGCTGGTCGAGCGCTCGAAGTTCGAGACCGAGAACCGTCGTGTGGTCCAGGAGGGCGGTCACCCGGCCTCCGGTCGTCCGCAGCTCATGGGTATCACCAAGGCCTCGCTGGCCACGGAGTCCTGGCTGTCGGCGGCGTCCTTCCAGGAGACGACGCGAGTCCTCACCGACGCGGCGATCAACGCCAAGTCGGACTCGCTCATCGGCCTCAAGGAGAACGTCATCATCGGTAAGCTCATCCCGGCCGGTACGGGTCTGTCCCGCTACCGCAACATCCGGGTGGAGCCGACCGAGGAGGCCAAGGCCGCGATGTACTCGGCCGTCGGCTACGACGACATCGACTACTCGCCGTTCGGCACGGGCTCCGGCCAGGCCGTGCCGCTGGAGGACTACGACTACGGTCCGTACAACCAGTAGCAGCGGGTTCTGAAGGGCGGTCACCCCGGCACGGGGTGGCCGCCCTTCGGCGTGCCAGGGCCCGCCGCGCGGGGACGACGAGTGAGGGTGAGCCCCGGTTCAGCCGTTCCCGGCATGCAGCCGGCGCGCGGAACCGGGACCGTGCCGGCCGCGTGTGGGGGCATCTGAGGGCCGCGGAAGCCTCCGCCTCCGCCCGTTCGCGTGTCGGTCGGCTTTTGTGGTAGATCGGAGGCTCTCCTGAAACCGCAGGTCACAGGCCCCGGCCCCGGTGCTCCTCCTTTTGTTTTGACCGGAGTGATTGCGCTAGGTACGCTCAGACCTTGTGCCTGGGGTGTGCCCTGATCCTCGTGCGTGCCTTCAAACCGCACCTGAGTGACGAAGTGGCCACCGTGATCCGCGCCCCCTTCTGCCGTCCGGCAGGAGTCCGCGGAATCCGACACACCCGACCGCGTGGGTCGGCGACGTTCCAGGTTAGCTTCACCATTCGGCACACAGAAACCGGAGAAGTAGTGCCTACGATCCAGCAGCTGGTCCGCAAGGGCCGGCAGGACAAGGTCGAGAAGAACAAGACGCCCGCACTCGAGGGTTCCCCTCAGCGTCGTGGCGTCTGCACGCGTGTGTTCACGACCACCCCGAAGAAGCCGAACTCGGCCCTGCGTAAGGTCGCGCGTGTGCGTCTGACCAGCGGGATCGAGGTCACCGCTTACATTCCGGGTGAGGGACACAACTTGCAGGAGCACTCCATCGTGCTCGTGCGCGGCGGCCGTGTGAAGGACCTGCCGGGTGTTCGCTACAAGATCATCCGCGGCTCGCTCGACACCCAGGGTGTCAAGAACCGCAAGCAGGCCCGCAGCCGCTACGGCGCCAAGAAGGAGAAGTAAGAATGCCTCGTAAGGGCCCCGCCCCGAAGCGCCCGGTCATCATCGACCCGGTTTACGGCTCCCCTCTGGTGACCTCCCTGATCAACAAGGTGCTGCTGAACGGCAAGCGTTCCACCGCCGAGCGCATCGTCTACGGCGCCATGGAGGGTCTGCGTGAGAAGACGGGCAACGACCCGATCATCACGCTGAAGCGCGCGCTGGAGAACATCAAGCCGACCCTCGAGGTCAAGTCCCGCCGTGTCGGTGGTGCGACGTACCAGGTTCCGATCGAGGTCAAGCCCGGTCGCGCCAACACCCTCGCGCTGCGCTGGCTCGTCGGTTACTCCCGCGCCCGTCGCGAGAAGACCATGACCGAGCGTCTGCTCAACGAGCTTCTCGACGCTTCGAACGGCCTCGGTGCGGCCGTCAAGAAGCGCGAGGACACGCACAAGATGGCCGAGTCCAACAAGGCCTTCGCGCACTACCGCTGGTAGTCGCTACCCACATCGAGACCGAGAGAAGACCGAAGCCTTATGGCTACCACTTCACTTGACCTGGCCAAGGTCCGCAACATCGGGATCATGGCCCACATCGACGCGGGCAAGACGACCACCACCGAGCGGATCCTGTTCTACACCGGTGTGTCGTACAAGATCGGTGAGGTCCACGACGGCGCTGCCACCATGGACTGGATGGAGCAGGAGCAGGAGCGTGGCATCACGATCACCTCTGCTGCCACCACCTGTCACTGGCCGCTGGAAGACGTCGACCACACCATCAACATCATCGACACCCCGGGCCACGTCGACTTCACCGTCGAGGTGGAGCGTTCGCTGCGCGTGCTCGACGGTGCCGTGACGGTGTTCGACGGCGTCGCCGGCGTGGAGCCCCAGTCCGAGACGGTGTGGCGTCAGGCGGACCGCTACGGCGTTCCGCGTATCTGCTTCGTCAACAAGCTCGACCGGACCGGTGCAGAGTTCCACCGCTGCGTCGACATGATCAGCGACCGCCTGGGCGCGCAGCCGATCGTCATGCAGCTCCCGATCGGTGCCGAGGCCGACTTCCAGGGCGTCGTGGACCTCGTCCGCATGAAGGCGCTCGTGTGGTCCGCCGAGGCCACCAAGGGCGAGATGTACGACGTCGTCGACATCCCGGCCACCCACGTCGAGGCTGCCGAGGAGTACCGCGGCAAGCTGGTCGAGACCGTGGCCGAGAACGACGACGAGATCATGGAGCTGTTCCTGGAGGGCCAGGAGCCCTCGGAGGAGCAGCTGTACGCCGCGATCCGCCGTATCACCATCGCGTCCGGCAAGTCCAAGGACACCACGGTCACCCCGGTGTTCTGCGGTACCGCGTTCAAGAACAAGGGCGTCCAGCCCCTGCTCGACGCGGTCGTGCGCTACCTGCCCTCCCCCCTGGACGTCGAGGCCATCGAGGGCCACGACGTGAAGGACCCGGAGGTCGTGGTCAAGCGCAAGCCGTCCGACGACGAGCCGCTGTCCGCGCTGGCGTTCAAGATCATGAGCGACCCGCACCTCGGCAAGCTCACCTTCGTCCGGGTCTACTCGGGCCGCCTGGAGTCCGGCACCGCCGTGCTGAACTCCGTCAAGGGCAAGAAGGAGCGCATCGGCAAGATCTACCGCATGCACGCGAACAAGCGTGAGGAGATCGAGTCGGTGGGCGCCGGCGACATCATCGCCGTCATGGGTCTGAAGCAGACCACGACCGGTGAGACGCTGTGCGACGACAAGCAGCCGGTGATCCTGGAGTCCATGGACTTCCCGGCGCCGGTCATCCAGGTCGCCATCGAGCCCAAGTCCAAGGGTGACCAGGAGAAGCTGGGTGTCGCCATCCAGCGTCTCGCGGAGGAGGACCCCTCCTTCCAGGTCCACTCGGACGAGGAGACCGGCCAGACCATCATCGGTGGTATGGGCGAGCTGCACCTCGAGGTGCTGGTCGACCGTATGCGCCGTGAGTTCAAGGTCGAGGCCAACGTCGGCAAGCCGCAGGTCGCGTACCGCGAGACGATCCGTCAGGCCGTCGAGCGCGTCGACTACACCCACAAGAAGCAGACCGGTGGTACCGGTCAGTTCGCGAAGGTGCAGATCGGCATCGAGCCGCTCGAGGGTGGCGACACGTCGTACGAGTTCGTGAACAAGGTGACCGGTGGTCGTATCCCGAAGGAGTACATCCCTTCGGTCGACGCCGGTGCGCAGGAGGCCATGCAGTTCGGCATCCTCGCCGGTTACGAGATGACCGGTGTCCGCGTGATCCTGCACGACGGTGCCTACCACGAGGTGGACTCCTCCGAGCTCGCCTTCAAGATCGCCGGTTCGCAGGCCTTCAAGGAGGCCGCGCGCAAGGCCAAGCCCGTGCTCCTCGAGCCGATGATGGCCGTCGAGGTCACCACGCCCGAGGACTACATGGGTGAGGTCATCGGCGACATCAACTCCCGCCGTGGCCAGATCCAGGCCATGGAGGAGCGGGCCGGTGCCCGCGTCGTGAAGGGCCTCGTGCCCCTCTCGGAGATGTTCGGTTACGTCGGCGACCTGCGCAGCAAGACGTCCGGCCGGGCCAGCTACTCCATGCAGTTCGACTCCTACGCCGAGGTTCCGCGGAACGTCGCCGAGGAGATCATCGCGAAGGCCAAGGGCGAATAAGCACCGCGTTCACCGCAGTGCGCACCACGCCTTAGGCTTGACCCCGGAGCCTCACGGGTCGTTCTTCCGCATTCGTGGCGGAACGGCCCGGGGCCCGGGACCCAACAGCAAAGATCACCTGGCGCCGATTGAACCAAGGCGTACAGAACCACTCCACAGGAGGACCCCAGTGGCGAAGGCGAAGTTCGAGCGGACTAAGCCGCACGTCAACATCGGCACCATCGGTCACATCGACCACGGTAAGACGACCCTCACGGCCGCCATTACCAAGGTGCTGCACGACGCGTACCCGGACCTGAACGAGGCGACCGCGTTCGACAACATCGACAAGGCGCCCGAGGAGCGTCAGCGCGGTATCACCATCTCCATCGCGCACGTCGAGTACCAGACGGAGACCCGTCACTACGCCCACGTCGACTGCCCGGGTCACGCGGACTACATCAAGAACATGATCACCGGTGCCGCGCAGATGGACGGTGCGATCCTCGTCGTCGCCGCCACCGACGGCCCGATGCCGCAGACCAAGGAGCACGTGCTCCTGGCCCGCCAGGTCGGCGTTCCGTACATCGTCGTCGCCCTGAACAAGGCCGACATGGTGGACGACGAGGAGATCCTGGAGCTCGTCGAGCTCGAGGTCCGTGAGCTCCTCTCCGAGTACGAGTTCCCGGGCGACGACGTCCCGGTCGTCAAGGTCTCGGCGCTCAAGGCGCTCGAGGGCGACGCCCAGTGGACCCAGTCCGTCCTGGACCTCATGAACGCCGTCGACACCGCGATCCCGGAGCCGGAGCGCGACGTCGACAAGCCGTTCCTCATGCCGATCGAGGACGTCTTCACGATCACCGGTCGCGGCACGGTCGTCACCGGCCGTATCGAGCGTGGTGTCCTCAAGGTCAACGAGACCGTCGACATCATCGGCATCAAGACCGAGAAGACCACCACCACGGTCACCGGTATCGAGATGTTCCGCAAGCTGCTCGACGAGGGCCAGGCCGGTGAGAACGTCGGTCTGCTGCTCCGCGGCATCAAGCGCGAGGACGTCGAGCGCGGCCAGGTCATCATCAAGCCGGGCTCGGTCACCCCGCACACCGAGTTCGAGGCGCAGGCCTACATCCTCTCCAAGGACGAGGGTGGCCGTCACACGCCGTTCTTCAACAACTACCGTCCGCAGTTCTACTTCCGTACCACGGACGTGACCGGCGTCGTGACCCTCCCCGAGGGCACCGAGATGGTCATGCCGGGCGACAACACTGAGATGAAGGTCGAGCTCATCCAGCCCATCGCCATGGAAGAGGGCCTGAAGTTCGCCATCCGTGAGGGTGGCCGCACGGTCGGCGCCGGCCAGGTCATCAAGATCAACAAGTGATCTCGGCCCGCGAGGGCTGACCAGGCAGGTCTGAAGGGGCCCGTACGACTCCGGTCGTACGGGCCCCTTTGTCGTCGGCCGGGTTCGAAACTATTCGGCGCGTACGACCCCTGGCTCACGGGAAGCGCCCGCCCCACCATTTGTCATGCCGCTGAGCAAATTCTGACGGAGGGGTGAGGCATGTCTGTGAGCCGCAGGACGGTGCTCGGTGCGGGCGCCGCCGCCGTACCGGTGCTGTCGTCGGGGGGCGCCCGGGGTGTCGCGGAACCGGGACTCCGAGACGCGGACCCGGAGTCCGCGCCCCGGATCACGGACCCGGGCGCGTACATCTCCTTCACCGGCGGGGCGTTCTCCCTCGTGGGTGCCCCGGTCGTGGTGAGCGCCGACGATCACCCGGGGGTGGTACGGGTCGCGGCCGACCTCCGCGCCGACCTCGAACGGGTGACGGGGATCCGGCCGGGCGCGACGATCGCCCCGCTCGCCGTCCTGGTCGGCACGATCGGCCGCAGTCCGCTGATCGACGGGTTGGTGGCGGCGGGCAGGCTCGACGTGACCGGGGTGCGCGGGAAGTGGGAGACCTCGCTCCAGACGGTGGTCGAGCATCCGCTGCCCGGAGTGGCGAAGGCCTTCGTCATCGCGGGCAGCGACCCGCGCGGCACGATCTTCGGGGTGTACGACGTCTCGTACGGCATCGGGATCTCGCCCTGGTACTGGTGGGACGACGTGCCCCCGGCGCGCCGGACCGGGGTGTGGGTCCTGCCCGGCAGGTTCACCCAGGGCACGCCGGCCGTGCGGTACCGGGGCTTCTTCATCAACGACGAGAACCCGGCCCTCGGCACCTGGGCCCCCGCCCACTTCGGGCCGGGCAAGGCCCCCGGCTACCCCGGCGGCTTCAACGCGGACTTCTACGCCCGGGTCTTCGAGGTGCTGCTCCGGCTGAAGGGCAACTACCTCTGGCCGGCGGTGTGGGGGCGGGCGTTCGCCGAGGACGACCCGGAGAACCACCGGCGGGCCGCCGACTACGGCGTTGTCATGGGCACGTCTCACGAGGCGCCGATGATGCGCGGCATCGAGGAGTGGAACCGGCATGCCGCGGGCGGCAGGGACCCCTACGGGGGCACGGGCGAGTGGTCGTACCTCCGCAACGCGGAGGCGATCCGCGCCTACTGGCGGGCGGGTGTCCGGCGGATGGTGGACGAGGGCTTCGAGGGCGTGGTCACCCTCGGCATGCGCGGCAACGGCGACACCGGACTTCCCGACGGCGACGGCATCGAGCTGATGCGGGAGATCATCGCGGCGCAGCGGAGGATCATCGAGGAGGAGACGGGCCGGCCGGCGGCCGAGACCCCGCAGGTGTGGACCCTGTACAAGGAGGTCCAGCGCTACTGGGACCGCGGGCTGCGGGCACCGGACGACGTCACCGTCGTCCTGACCGACGACAACTGGGGCAACATCCGCAAGCACCCGTCGCCCGCGGAACCCCGCGGCGGCGGATACGGCCTCTACTACCACTTCGACTACGTGGGCGCGGGCCGCAACTACAAGTGGGTCGACACCGCGAACCTCCGCAACGTCTGGGACCAGCTCCACCAGGCGCACGCCTACGGCAACCACGGACTGTGGGTCGCGAACGTGGGCGACCTGAAGGGGAACGAGCTGCCCACGGAGTTCTTCCTCACCTATGCCTGGAACCCGGGGCGTTGGGACATCGACCGGCTGGGGGAGTGGGAACGGCGGTACGCGCGGCAGAACTTCGGCGCCGAGGTGGCCGGCGAGGCGGCCGAAGTCCTCGCCGCGTACGGTCAGTTGCAGGCCCGTCGCAAGCCCGAGCTGCTGAACCGCCGGATCACCCTCTCCGACACCGGCCAGGTGGTGTACGACGACCGGCAGACGCCCTTCTCCTTCGGCCACCGGGAACTGGAGCGGGTCACCGGGGAGTGGCGGGAGCTGGGCAGGCGGGCGGCGCGGATCGCCCGCCGGCTGCCCGAGGCCACCCAGGACGCGTGGTTCGAGCTGGTCGGCTACGAGGTGGCGGCGACCGCGAACCTGTACGCGCTGCGGGAGGCCGAGTTCACCAACCTGCTGTACGCCGGGCAGGGCAGAGCGGCCACGAACGACCGCGCGGCGGACGCGGAACAGGCCCTGCTGCGGGACTTCGCGCTGGCCGACCGTTTCAACTCCGAGGTGGCGGGCGGCAAATGGCGTGGTTTCCAGACGCAGCCGCACATCGACTACGGGGACGTCGACCGGTACGGCCCCAACGCGCCCTGGCAGCAGCCGGAGAAGGACAACGTGGCACTGCCGGACGTGCTCTTCCCCGCGGTGCGCCGCATCGAGGTCCCCGAGGCGGCGGGGCTGGGCGTCTGGGCGGACGGCGCGGAGGACGCGGAGGGCGCGGGAGCCGGGGAGCTGCCGCCGTTCAGTCCGTACCAGACCCGGCCGCAGCAGTTCGTCGAGGTGTTCAACCGGGGCCGTACCCCCTTCGACTACCGGGTGGAGAGCTCGGTCCCGTGGCTGGTGGTGGACCGGCCGCGGGGCCGGGTGGAGCGGCAGGTGCGGGTGGAGGTGCGGGTGGACTGGTCCCGGGCGCCGGGCGGACGGTCGTCCGGGGCGCTGACGGTGAGCGGGGCGGGGGAGTCGGTGACCGTGCGGTGCGTGGCGGAGCAGCCGACGGCGCGGGGGCCGCGGGGGCCGCGGGGGCTGAGGGGCTTCGTCGAGGCGGGCGGCTATGTGGTGATCGACGCGGAGCACCACGACCGTGTGGTGGGGCGGTGGCGGCGGCTGGCGGGGATCGGGCGGACCGGTGCGGGGATGACGGCGTGGCCGGTGACGGGGGGCTGGGGCGACTCCGCGGCCTCCTGGCCCCGGCTGGAGTACGAGGTGAGCCTGCTGTCGGCGGGGGAGGTGACGGTGTGGGCGTACCTGTCCCCGCGCAACCCGTCCCTCGGCTCCCCGGGTCTGCACTACGCGCTCTCCTTCGACGACGACGAGCCCCGGTCCGTCGACATCACCGCGGGCGCGGACGACGGCCTGCTGAACGCGGTGTGGGCGAGGAACACGTCCGACAACGTGAACCGGACGGCGACCCGGCACACCGTGACGGCCGGGACTCACCGTCTGAAGTTCTGGTCGGTGGACCCGACGGTGGTGGTGCAGCGGCTGCTGATCGACACGGGCGGGCTGACCCCGACGTACCTGGGGCCGCTGGAGAGCCGCCGGCTCTGAAGGTGGCGGCGGCCCTGAAGAAGGGCAGCGGCTCTGAAGGAGGCAGCGGCTCTGAAGGAGGGCGGCGGCCCTGAAGAAGGGCAGCGGCTCTGAAGGAGGTGGTGGGAGGCGGGCCGGAGGCCGGGGGCGGGTCAGGGGGCGGGGCGCAGCAGTGCCACCGCGCGGTCGAACGCCGAGTCCCGGTCCTTCGCGAACTCCTCGTCGGTGAACACCGGTTCGGTGACGTTCGGCGGGATGCCGGCGCCGTCGAAGGTGCGTCCGGTGCGGGTCAGGAACTCCTCGTTCGGGAGCCAGGCCGCCATGCCGTCGGGCAGGTAGCGGACCATGATGTCCGAGAAGACGCCCTGGGTCGGCTGTCCGACGCGGACCGTGCGGCCCGGGCGGTCGATCAGGGCCTGGGTGAAGGTCTCGCCGGCGCTGATGGTCGAACCGCCGGTGAGGAGGGCGATCGGACCGGTGTAGCGGGGGCCGCGGGCCGGGGTGACGCGGACCGGCTCGGGCGGGGTGTGGCGGGCCGGGTCGGCGGGGTCGTCGCGGACGCGTTTGGAGTAGGCGACGTACGGGGTGTCCGTCAGCCGTTCGGCGATGTGGATGCCGAGGGCGTCGGAGCCGCCGCCGTTGACCCGCAGGTCGATGATCAGACCGCGCAGGGAGCGGGTGCGGGCCGGGGTGAGGACGGTGTTCAGCACCCGGTCTAGCTCGGTGAGGTCGGCGGCGTACGAGTCGTCGTCCCGGTTGTATCCGTCGAAGTCGGCGATCCGCAGGTATCCGAGGTTTCCCCCGGCGAGATCCGCGTAGGTGATGAGTCCGTCCGCGAAGTCCCGCCGGCCGGTGGCCCCCTTGAGGTCGCGGGCGATCACGAACTTCTTCACCTTGGCGTCGAGCTCCGGGCCCGGCACGGTGGTCCCGGGCCGTCCCACGCCGTAGTGGCGGTCACCGTCCTGGACGAGCACGTGCGCGTCGTGGAGGGGTTCGATCATGCGGCTGAAGACGTCGAAGAGCGCGGCGCGGGTGGTGTCCTCGTGCACGAGCGGCCGGTAGCGGTCGCGCACGGCACGCCAGTCGACGCCCTTGGCCGCGAAGAAGGGGTAGTTCTCCTGGAAGGACTGCCAGAAGACGTCGAAGGCCGCGCGGGGGTCGGACGAGGGCGGCCGGGTGCAGGCGGCCGGCAGCGAGGCGATCCGTGCCAGCCGCCGGTGCCCGACCGCGCTGTCGTCGCCGAGCAGGGCGTGCCCGGGGTCCGAGGTGAGCCGCAGGGTGAGGACGTCGCCGTCGGACTCGTAGGTCCCCTGCGTCGCCCCGGCAGGCGAGAAGTCCCCCTTGAGGCAGCTGACGGCGGTCGTCTGGTACTCCTGGAGGCCCCGTGCGTCGACGGTGAGGATCGTCCCGTAACCGTCGCTGCGCCACACGCCTTCCGTGGCCGTGCCCGTGGCCGTGCCCGTGGCCGTGCCTGTGCCTGTGCCGGTGACCGTTCCTGTGCCGGTTCGGGGCGCTGCCGGCGCCGTGACGGCGAGGGCGAGGGCCAGGAGTAGAGCTGCGGTCCCCACGACGTTTCGCACGATGGCGTCCTTCCACCCACACGCGACTGACGCTTGCGCCCCTCACGTTGCCGGACGGCGAGGGTCCCGGCCATCCGGCAGACGGGTGGGGCGGGGGTGGGGAGAGCCCGAGCGCGCGGTCAGTCCCACGGGGCGAAGAGCAGGTTCCGGGTGTGCGGGGGCCGCTCGTCCTGCCAGGGCACGAGTGAACCGTCGTGCTCGGTGATCCAGTGGACGTCGTAGCCGAGGGGCTCGAACTCGGCGACGAGCTCACCGAGGGCGGCGTCGGCCAGGGCCTCCAGCACCACGGTCGGACGGTCGCGCTTCAGCACCCGGCGCGCCCCGTGCAGCACCGACATCTCGTGCCCCTCCACGTCGATCTTGACGAGGTCCAGCCTGGTGTCGGCGAAGACCTCGTCGAGGGTGCGCAGGGGGATGCGCTTGAGCTGGGCGTCGGGGGCGGCGGCCTCCAGGGTGGAGCCGGTGGACAGCAGGTTCCCGGAGAAACGGACGCCGATGTCGGCCCAGCCGGGCTCGCTGGAGACGCCTGCCTGGTAGAGCCTGACGTTCTGGACGCCGTTGGAGCGGACGTTCACCGAGAGCCGGGCGTGGATGTGGTCGACCGGTTCGAAGGAATGCACCTTCGCGTGCGGGTTGGCGTGCGCGGCGATCATCGAGAAATAGCCGACGTGCGCGCCGACGTCGGCGATCGTCGAACTGGTGGCGGCCAGCCGGGACCAGGTGGCGAGGGTGCCGGGCTCGTAGCCGAACGCGCCGTTCCACAGGGTGTCCATGGCCACCGCGTCGTCGTTCACGCAGAACATCACGAACGGCGGACAGTACGGCGACTCGATCTCGACGAAACCCCGGTACGGGAACTTCTTGCGGTGCACCCGGATGATGTCACCGGCGGCGACCGGCCGGACCGACGGGGCGTGGGCCAGCATCCGGGCGTTGGCGGTTTCGATCTCCGAAATACGCATTGGGCGATGGTAAAGCCGGACCCAGGGAATGTCACAGGGTTTGGAAATGATCAGCGAGGGAAATTCGCAGGCTTCCGTGCCCGATATCGCGCCTGATATTTCGGGAGGCTGTTCCTTTCGAATAACCCAGAATTAACCCCCTCTTTCACCTGGCCTGCCCGAAGAGCCCGGGTGGCGTCGGGCGTACCGTGAACGGTGACGGAGCCGTTGCGTACGGTCACTGTCCGCTGCTTGTCCGGCCTGTCCGGGCTGTCGGACGCGGTCGTACGGGTAGGGCGTCGTCGAGGCACGGTCGTACGACGGAGGGGTGCGGGATGAGCGTGGACGGCGCGGTGGGGCGGCTCAGGAGCGAGGCGGACGAGCCGGGTTGGGAGGTGGATCCCGACGACGAGTGGGGTGTCGCGGTCATCGCGACCGTCGGGCGGCAGCTGAAGCTGCGGCGGGAGGCGGTGGGGATGCGGGCCGCCGAGTTCGGGGAGGAGGTCGGCTATGGCGAGGACATGGTCTACAAGATCGAGGGCGGGAAGCGGATTCCCCGGCCGGAGTACCTGGACAGGGCGGACGAGGTGCTGGGGGCGGAGGGGCTGCTCTCGGCGATGAAGGAGGACGTACGGCGGGTCCGGTACCCCAAGAAGGTGCGCGACCTGGCGCAGCTGGAGGCGAGGGCGGTCGAGCTCCAGCTCTACGACCCGCTCCACATCCACGGGTTGTTGCAGACCCCCGAGTACGCACGCGGGCTGCTCCTGATGCGGCGCCCGGCGTACACAGGGGACGAGGTGGAGAGGTTCATCGCCGCGCGCGTGGCCCGCAAGACCGTCTTCGAGCGGGACCCGGCCCCCGAACTCAGCTTCGTTCTGGAGGAGTGGACGCTTCGGCGTCCGCTCGGCGGGCGGACGGTGCTCCGTCAGCAGCTGGAACACCTGCTGGAGGTGGCGCAGTTGCGGAACGTCGAGCTTCAGGTGATGCCCATGGACCGTGAGGAGCACGCGGGCGTCGACGGCGGAATCGAGGTGCTGAAGTCCGAGGACGGCTCGGCGGTGGGGCGTTCGCCGGCAGTGGCCAACGGCCGACCGGTGTCCGATGCGAAGCAGCTCCGTATCCTTGAACTGCGGTATGGCATCATCCGGGCGCAGGCGCTCACGCCGCGTGAGTCGACGGCCTTCATCGAACAACTGCTGGGGGAGACATGATCCGCAAGACCACGGCCGAGGACGCCTCCGGTCTGACGTGGTTCAAGAGCAGCTACAGCAGTGGCAGTGAAGGCGACTCCTGCGTCGAAGTCGCCCTCAGCCCCTCCACCGTCCACATCCGCGACTCCAAGAACACCGCGGCCCCCTCCCGCGGCCCCCACCTCACCTTCCCGCCCGCCACCTGGACGGCCTTCCTCTCCCACGCGGCCGCCGCCCGCGAGTGAGGTACGCCCGCGAGCTGTTCGCACCGCTCGGGGCGGTCGTCGCCGTGGGAGCGCTGCACGCCACCGGCATCCGGTCGTTCGCCGACGTCTCGGTCGGCGCGTTCCTGGCGGGCAGGCGGGAGCAGTGGGACCGCCTCTTCACCGCGGTCTGCGCGCTCTGCGCCTTCGACCGCGACGAGGCGACGGCGATCGCCGACGAGATGGCCTGCTTTCGCGACTACGACCTGTCCGCGCCGCTCCTCGTCCTCTGGTCCGCCGGAGTGACGGGGGTCGAGAGCCTGCACGACCGTCACCGCCGGTCGTACGCCGCATGTGCCGCATGGCTGCCGACCTCCAACTGACCGAGTTCCTGGCCATGCTGGTGGGGGTGGCCCTCGACGCGGGTACGGACGCTGCTACCGGCGCGCCTCAGGTCATCGAGATCCTCACCGCTGCCTGCGACCTGGCGGACCCGGCCGGGTACGTCACCCCGCACCACGTCCACCGCATGTGGCGAGTCTCCCGTCTGGCGTCGGTGCTCCGCCCGGACTCACCGACCCCGGACCACTTCAAGGCGGGGCTCCGGGCGTACGACGAGACGCTGGAGGAACTGCTGGGCGGCGGCCTGCCGGAGCGCGGCTACCGCTATGTCGGCCCGGCCGAACTCGCCGCCGGGGCAGCGCGATCCACGTTGTCCGGCACCCGGATCGCGTCCCTGGCCGACTTCGCGTCGTGGGCCGCGCGGCAGACACCGGGGGAGTGGGCCGAGCCGTTCACATATGTCGTCGGCCTTGACGGGCGGCTACGGCTGGCGCCCCGGCGCAGCGAGCACGTGGCCTGCGCGGGCGGCGCGGCCGTACTCGGCGCCGGGGAGATCACCTTCGTACGCGAGGCGGGTCGCTGGGCGGTGGGCGAGGTCAGCAACCAGTCGACGGGCTACTGCCCCGACGTCACGTCCTGGCGTGCCGTGGCCCGCGCACTCGACGGCATCCCGCTCCGCCGCCCCACCGCCTTCACCCACGAAGTGGTGTTCCGCCGCTGCCCGGCCTGCGCGGAACACAACATCGTCCGGGAGGTCGACTTCGTCTGCGTCTTCTGCGGCGGCGACCTGCCGGAGGCCTGGAACGTGGACGGCGTCGTCAGGTCAGCTCGTCCGTGAGGCGTCGAAACGGGCCGCCGCCGGAGGCACCGCGACCGACCGTCCCGCATACCGGAGGGCGGTCTACTCCGCCTTGTTCCCGCCGCTGCCCTGTTGCTGCCCGCCCTCCGGGCGGACCGCGTCCTTCGCCTTCTTCGCGAGGTCGTCGTCCAGTTTCTTGAACTCGCGGACGACGGTGTCGGACATGTCGGCGAGGGAGTCGATCTGCTTGGTGATGTCCTCGCGGCCGTCGTGCCAGTTTGACTCGAAGTCGTCGAGGGCGTCGTAGACCGTGCCGCTGCCGACGTCGTCCTGGTAGGACTCGAACATCTTCTTGGTGTGGTTGAGGCGCTCCTTGATGGAGCGCAGCTTGCGGCCGTAGTCCTCCAGCTCGCTGAGCGGTATCGCGAGGTCGCTCTTGCCGTTGCCCATGTGACCGTCCCCCGTCCGCCCATCTCGTAGTCTGGGCCGCACCGTATATCAGATCATCGGACGGGGGCGGCGTACACCATGGCGCGCTATATGGAGACGCTCACCATCGAGCGCGGCGGGTTCCGGATCAAGGTGCCGGAGTCGTGGTGGGAGTTCGACGTACGGCCGGAGTCGCGGGACGACTCGATCCGGCGGATGGTGAACGAGCGGATCGCCCAGCACCCGGAGCTGGCGCAGTACCGCGACACGTACGTCGGCTTCCTGCGCAAGTCCGCGGCGGACGCCTGGAAGTCGGGCGCGATGTACTGCGGCTGCATGGCGGAGAGCTTCGGCGGCGACACCCCGATCACCGGCTCGGTCACGGTGTCGCTGGTCGGCGGCCGGACCCGCGAGGGCGCTCCCCTCTCCAACGACCCGGCCGCCATCGCCGCCCAGCTCGCCCCCAAGGAGGCCCACCGGGAGGGCGACTCCTGGCGCAAGGTGACGACCGTCGACATCCCCGGGGTCGGGCCGGCCGCGCGCACCTACGGCATCGAGGACATCCCGATGCCGGAGGACAGCCTCAACCGCACGATCCGCGCGGTCCTGATGCAGACGTTCATCCCGGTCCCGGGTCAGGAGGGCAAGGTCGCCCTGGTGGCGGGCAGCAGCCAGGTCCTCGACCTGGCCGACTCCTTCTTCGACATCTTCGACGCGATCACGTCGACGTTCCGCTTCGCGGACTGAGCGACGGCCCTCTTGGACTGGGAGAGCGGCGAGGGCCTGCTGGGGCTCGACGACCCGGCGGAGTGGGACGCCGCGTTCGAGCGCGGTGAGGACCATCTCGGTACGGCGGTGATCGGGCTGGCTCTCAACTGCCCGTTGGAGGAGGCGTCCCCGCGGATCGTGAGGGCGATGAAACTCCCGGACCAGGAGCAGCGGGGTTACGCCTGCACCGCGGCGGGCACCGCGGCCCGCCGCAACGGCCGGCTGACCCCGGAGCTCTTCGCCGCACTGCGCGCCGAGGGGCCGGGCGGCCCGGCCGACGACGCGATCGGCGACACGCTCACCTTCGTGCCGTCCCGGGAGCTGCCACCGTGGTTCAAGCGCCGACGGGTCTACGTGACGGTGCGCGGCACGCTGGAGCACTGGTGCGTGGGCGCGGTCGAGGCCGGACAGCGGGCCCTGGGCGGACACCGCCCCCGTTGAACGGAGGGAGACGCAATGACGATCGCACTGGAAGAGCTGTTGCGACTGGTACCGCCGCCGACTGACGCGCCCCGGGCCGCCGTCGACTGGGAACGGGTGGAGGACGAACTCGGGGTCCGGCTGCCGGACGACTACAAAAGGTTGTCGGAACGCTACGGGCCGGGCGACTTCGACGGCTTCATGACCATCCTGCATCCGCATTCGCAGTTCTGGCCGACACGCCTCGCCGGCGCCGCCGAACGCGCCGCCGAGCTGCTGGAACAGATGCCGGAGAGCCTGCGGAAGCGAGTCCCGTACGACATCGACCACCTGCTGGCCGCCGGGAAGACCGACAACGGAGACACGATCTACTGGGTCACCGAACCCGATCACGCCCCCGACGAGTGGACCGTCACGGCGAACGGGGCGCGGAACACGAAGTGGTCCCACTTCGAAGGCGGAATGGTGGAATTCCTCGTCGCAATCCTTTCCGGGACGACCAGGCTGGACGTGTTCCCCAGCGACTTCCCCAGTGTCCGCCCTGCCTTCGCCCCGGAGCCGGATCCGGAAACCGTCCGCCGCCGACCGCGGTCGCCGCGCCCCGACCGTCCGACGCCAGAAGGGGAACCGGGGTGAGAACCCAGGAGTTCCTCATGGAACTCGACGACGGAATGCTGGAGTTCTTCCGGGACATCGCCGAAGTGCCGGTGACCAGGTTCGGTGTTTCTTCCGAAGAGGCGGTGGCGCGGGTGAACGCGGTCTGAAGGGTGCACGCTTCTGGACCCTCCGCGATCGTCCCGGCGCCTGATCACCCGGCTCACGGCCCAGCCTGTGCGCCGGGCTTCACCTCGAACGACCGTTCCTTGTAAGTTCGCGTGTGCACAGGCTTGTTGACGGGGCGTACGCGACGGGGGTGGCGGGGACATGGCGGGGTACCGACCGGCGGACTGGCATCCACTCGACCTCGACAGGGACCCCACCCCCGGCGACCCGCAACGCGTCCGTACTCTCGCCGCGCAGCTGCACTCCTTCGCCGACGACGTCTCCGACGCGCTGCGTCTGGTCAAGGGCATGGCCGGCGAGGACACCCTCCTCCAGTGGGCGGGCAAGTCGGCCGACGTCTTCAAGGAGCAGTTCAAGGACGTTCCGAAGAACCTGAAGAAGCTGAAGAAGTCCTACGAGATGTGCGGCGACGCCCTCGCGGACTACTGGCCGAAGCTGGAGCGGGCCCAGGCGCTGGCCGACAAGGCCCTCGCCAAGGCCAAGGACGCCCAGTCCGATCTGTCCTCCGCCAAGTCCCGCCTCTCCTCCGCCGATTCCTGGGTCACCCGGGCGTCGAAGGAAGCGGACAAGTACAAGGACGACCCCACCGGCAGCAAAAGCGCTGAGAAGCCGGACGAGGGCAAGGTGCGGGCCGCGACCCGGGACGTGCAGAGCGCCAAGTCCGCGCACACCAAGGCCCAGTCGGACGTCACCTCCGCGCAGAGCGCCCTCGACGCGGCGAAGAAGATGGCCGAGGACGCCCGGAAGATGCGCGACGACGCGGCGGGTGAGGCGAAGCGGAAGATCGACGAGGCGTCCGACGCCGGGATCCCGAACCGGCACTGGTGGCAGGACGTCGGCCACTGGTTCGAGGACAACTGGGACACCATCGTCACCGTCTGCAAGGTCGTCGTCGCGGTCGTCGGGATCATCGCGATGATCATCGGTGGGCCCATCCTCGGCGCGATCGTCCTCGTGGCGGCGCTCGTCGTCCTCGCGGACACCCTCTACAAATACTCAAAAGGCCAGGCGTCCCTGTGGGATGTGGCGTTCGCCGCGCTGGACTGCATACCGGGCGGCAAGGGCATCACCAGCCTCGGCAAACTCGCCAAGGGCATGCGGGGACTCGGCAAGCTGGGGCTCAAGGGCATGGCCGAGGCCGTGCGTGGGCTCGGAACCCGTGGTCTGACGAGTCTGCGCTCCGGCATGACGGATCTGGTCGCCAGAGGCAAGGCACTTGCGGGGCGCTGCCCGGGCGGCGATCCCATCGACCTGGTGTCGGGCGAGATGCTCATGGTCGCTTCAGATGTGACGCTGCCGGGCATCCTGCCGCTCGAAGTCAAACGGACTCATCTGTCCACCTACCGCTACGGCAGGTGGTTCGGTCCGTCCTGGACGTCGACGCTTGACGAACGACTGGAGGTGGACGACCACGGGATCGCCTTCGCCTCGGACGACGGAATGCTGCTCGCCTACCCCCGTCCCACGCCCGGCGGTTCCGTGTACCCGCTGGAAGGGCCCCGCTGGCCGTTGGAGTGGGACGGAAACCCCGGCGGGCCGATGACCATCACGGATCCGGAGACCGGGGTCACCCGTGTGTTCCAGCGGGACGGTGCGCCGGGTGCCGACGGCAGCACGGTGTTCTCCCTGCACAGCCGGAGCGACCGCAACGGACATCGCATCGACGTCGAGTACTCGGCTGCCGGGGAGCCGGTGGCCCTGCACCACAGCGGGGGGTACCGCGTCGCGATCGAAACGGAAGCGGGGCGCATCTCGTCGCTGCGACTGGCGGAAGCGAACGGCTCGGACGACGTGACTCTCGTACGCTACGCCTACCGCGACGGTGACCTGGTCCACGTGTACGACTCCTCCGGACTGCCCTTCCGGTACGCCTACGACGACCGGGGGAGGATCACCAGGTGGGAGGACCGGTGCGGTTCCTGGTACGAGTTCGAGTACGACGAAGAGGACCGCTGCGTACGGGGCGCGGGCGCGGACGGGTTCCTCGACTGCCGGCTCACGTACGACCGTGACTCCCGCCGGACGGTGTACACCGACTCGTTCGGACACGCCACGGTGCACGAGTACAACGAGCGGCTACAGCGTACGGCGGTCATCGACGCGCTGGGAAATATCACGCGATACGAATGGGACCGCCGGGACCGGCTGACGGGGCATACCGACGCGCTGGGCAACAGCACCCGTTATGCCTACGACGCCGCCGGAAACCTCATCGGCATCACGAGCGCCGACGGCACCACCGCGCGGGCCGAGTTCAACGAGCAGCGCCTTCCCGTGATGACCGAGGCCGCCGACGGTGCCCGCTGGTCCTACGCCTACGACGACCGCGGTAACCGCACATCGGTCACCACTCCACTCGCGGAGACGACCCGGTTCGCCTATGACGACAAGGGGGCGCTGACCGAGATCACCGATCCGGACGGAGCGGTCACAAAGGTCGAGACCGATGCGCGTGGGCTCCCCGTGAAATCGGTCGATCCCCTCGGCGGAACCGTGCGGCACACCCGGGACGCTTTCGGCCGGGTCTCCGAGATCCGCGACGCTCTGGGCAATGTGACCCGCCTGACCTGGAACGTCGAGGGCAAGCCCCTGTCGCGGACGACGCCCGACGGCGGCAGGGAGGTGTGGGAGTGGGATGCCGAGGGGCGTCTCGTGCACCACACGGATTCATCGGGCTCCGTCACTCGTTTCGGGTACACCCATTTCGATCTTCCTGCCTGGCGGTCCGATGCCGACGGCCGGCAGCGGCACTTCCGCTACGACACGGAACTCAGACTGGTGGGCGTCACGAACGAGCAGGGCCTCGCGTGGCAGTACCGATTCGGCACCACGGGGCTCCTGGAGTCGGAGACCGACTTCGACGGCCGCACTCTGGTCTATTCGTACGATGCCGCAGGCCGGCTCGCCCGGCGCACCAACGGTGCCGGGCAGGTGACGTCCTACGAGCGCGACGCCGTGGGCAGAGTCGTCGGCAAGCGCACTGCGGAGTCCTCGACGACGTTCTCCTACACGCCGAGCGGACAGGTGTACCGGGCCCGGTGCGGTGATGTCGTCGTGGAGGCGGAGCGCGATCCGCTCGGCCGCGTGCTGAGCGAGACGGTCGACGGCCGAACCATCAGCCACGCCTATGACCGACTGGGCCGCCGCACGGTGCGGAGGACGCCGTCCGGAGCGGTGAGCCGTTGGGAGTACTCGAAGCGGAGTCTGCCGGCGAGGCTGTCGAGCGCCGGGCACGAGATCGTCTTCCGGCATGACGAAGACGGCAACGAGGTGGAACGGGACTTCGGCGGCGCCCTCCGTATGGAGCGTCACTGGGACGCGTGCCGCCGTATGACTTCCCATGTGCTGCGCGTCCCCGATGGCGAGCGCCCAGCTGACGAGAGCCGTGTCGTCAGCCGTCGCGACTATGTGTACGGAACCGGTGGCCGACTGACCGAGACCCGCGACCTCCACGGTGGTCGCCGACAGTTCCGGCACGACGAGCGCGGTCGCGTCGTGGCGGTCGACGGTGACTCCTGGCAGGAACGCTACGCGTACGACGCCGCGGGCAACCCGACGTCCTCGTCCCGCACGGGCCGGGCGGACGGAGAGCAGGCCCTACACAGGTATGCGGGGAACCGCGTCCGTCGAGCGGGCAGGAGGTCGTACACGTACGACGGCCAGGGCCGGGTCACCGGACTGGTGCAGCGGACACTGTCCGGGGGACGCCGGGCGTGGTCGTTCAGTTGGGACGCGGACGACCGGCTCACCGGCATGACCGGCCCCGACGGCCGTCGCTGGAGCTACGACTACGACCCGTTCGGACGTCGCACGCAGAAGCGGTGCCACGCCGAGGACGGGCAGGTCGTCGAGCGGACCGCGTTCACCTGGGACGGCCGGCGCCTGGCGGAGCAGTCCCGCTGGAGCGACACGGGCGAGCACACGGTCACATGGGAGTACGAACCGGGTACGCACCGTCCGATGGCGCAGGCGGAGCGGACGCGTTCGCGCGAGCTGCCCCAGGAGGAAGTCGACGAGCGGTTCTTCGCCGTCGTCACCGACGTCGTCGGCACACCTGTCGAACTGATCGGTCTCGACGGCGTGGTGCGGTGGCGGGGCAGATCCGGTCTCTGGGGCGACGAAGACGAACCCGTCACGGCCGCGGCCGGCGGGCCATCGTGCCCGCTCCGTTTCCCCGGACAGTACGCGGACGCGGAAAGCGGCCTCCATTACAACTTCCACCGCTACTACGACCCGCACAGTGTCCGCTTCCTGACCCCCGACCCGCTCGGGCTCCAGGCAGGGCCGGACCACTATGCCTACGTCTCCAATCCCCATCTCTGGGTGGATCCGCTCGGCCTACAGAAATGCCCGACGTTCGTGGGCATCCAGTGGATGACCGACAAATTGCTGCAACGCGTCTCGTTCCGTTACCAACGGTTCGTCACGCACACGGACTACGAGCAGGTGTGGCGCCTCGGAGACGGCCGTGAAGTGCATGTGGACGGCGGTCCCACCGCGGACGGCTTCATCGTCGAGGCGAAGTGGACGGGTGGTGACCATCCGGGTGAGTGGGCGGCGTCCCAGTACAATCCTGCGCATCGTCACTACGACGAAGACCGGATCACGAGTCAGGCCGAGAAGCTTCTGGCGCTGAACGAAGGACTGGGCGGCAGGGGGGTGCGGTATGCCACCTCCTATCCGGAGGGGGCCGAGCACCTCCGGGATCTTTTCAGCACCAAGTTCCCAGACGAATTCGCCGATGGAAGGCTGAACGTCTTCCATGTGCCGGGAAACGGAATGGATTAGGGCGTGGACGAGGTTGTAGCGGTTCTGGAGTCCCTGGCAGGCGACGAGAACCTGACGGGCGAGGCGGTCAGCGCCGTCCTGGAACGGCTGGGCTGGGGCGTGGCGCGCCAGGTGCCGGGCGCGTTCCCTCGTGTCTGGCGCAAGGACGACCTGCTGGCGGGTATCGAGGGGGACGCCCCGCAGGTGCGCCTCGCTGTCACTCTGTGGGAGCGCGAGGTCGACGAGGAGGCCGGCTTCGACGCGCTGGAATCGCTGTACGACGAGTCCGCGCAGGTGGTCGGACGAATCGCAGACCAGGTGGAGACCGGTGTTCTTGCCGGTCGCCTCGCCCGACTGGACAGTGCCGAGTCGGTGGGCATCGATTACATCGAGCAGCGGGCCTGGGGTCTGGGACGCCGGACGCTGCTCGTCGGTGCGGTCCAGGACGACACGGAACTCCCGGTCAGGGTGGACGCCGTCGTTTCATGAACCCGGACGCCGGATGACGAGATGACGCTCATGTGGGAGCGCGACGACATGACGCCTCTGACCCGGTCGGAACGCCGCAGGTCGGACGGGCTGTCCCAAGACGAGGTCGACCGGCGTTTCTACGCGATCGTCACCGATGTGGTCGGCATCCCGACCGAGCTGGTGGAATCCAGCGGGGAAACCGCCTGGCAGGCACAGGCCACCCTCTGGGGATCGACCCGTACTGAAGCCGCCGCGGGTACCGGTACCCCCTAGCCATCGGCCGCTCCGCACCCCGACGAACTGCTGCCGGCCGGGAGCCCGGTACCCGTCACCGGCTGCCGCAGTTCCCCCGCGCCGTCCAGTGGAACGGCCTCGCGGCTCCTCGGGCTCGCCGGCGTCAGCGCAAGGTCGGCATCGCGCCTCCCTCGGCCCGCGTCAGTGTGACCCCGGGCAGGCCGCGCAGTCGGCGTTCCGCGAGAGCCGCGAGGTGGCCGGCGGTCGGTGGGGCGGAGCCCAGGCCGATGGCGTAGCGGAGCGGGTTCGTGGTGAAGGGACGGGGCCAGGCATGGCAGTCGGGGACCGACGCCGAGAGGTCGGCGAGGAGGGCTCGCATCCTGCCCCGCACCCGGCCCTCGTCCGCGTCCGGGCCCACCGTCAGGACTGCCCAGGCCGCGTGGCGGCGGTGGAGTGGGGGAAGGGCGAGGAGTTCGGACCGGGGGTACGGGTCCGTGGTCGCGGCCAGCAACTCCCAGGCGTGGAACAGCTCTTGGGTCACCAGGTCACGCATGCCCGCCGTCACCTGGTCGGTGCAGGGGCGTACGGGGGCGGAGGGGGTCGTGACGGTGAGAGGGAGGAGGGGCTGGGTCGGGCCGGGTGCCCTGCCCACCGGTTCCCGCCAGTCCCAGGCCGCCCACGTCGCGAAGAAGTGCCGTAGGAGATCGCCCGGCGCGAGGTCGCCGGCCTCGGCCGCGGTGCGGGCGGCCAGGACGGACCAGGCCAGGCCCGGCAGGCCTCCGAACGGCGCCGAGTCCAGGCCCCGGGCCTTTGCCCATGCCTTCACCTGCGTCGCCAGCCGGGCGAAGGCAGGCCCGTGCCCGCCCACCGAGGCCAGTACCGCCTCGGCGTCGCTCACCGCGCTGAGTGCGAGTGCGGCCGCCTCGCCCAGCTCGGTCCGGCGGGAAACCGCCTCCGCGGGGTCCGTCGAACCCGTGGTGACCACGGCCAGGTCCACGTCCAGCCCGTCGATCCGCAGCCGCAGACCGGGCACGCGGGCCCCGACCACCTCACGCACGTCCGTCGCCTCGGGGAGAGCGGCGGCCAACCGTGCCTGGACGGCCGGGAGTCCGACCGTGCCCGGCAGCACCGCGACCAGGTCCAGGTCCGCACCGGGCAGCGCGCAGCCCATCCGCCGAGAGCCGACGACGTGCACGACGCCGTCGGAGAACGCCTTCTCGACGCGGTGAGCGGTCTCCTCGGCGACCCGCGTCACCTTTTCCTGCGTCCCGCCTGGCGCAGCCTCCTCCTCCGTCCAGCGCACCTCGCCCGTTCCCAGGGTCACCGTGGCCCGCACCCGCATCGGCTCGTCCCCGCGCCGTGAGAGCAGGGTCAGCTCGCCGACCCTGACCGGCATCGGGGCGAGCCGGGCCGCGCAGGCGTCGGCCAGGGTGTTCGGGTCGGTGGTGCGGCCCAGGCTGAGGTGCGGGGTGAAGCCCGGGTGCCGGCCGCCGCAACGGGGGAAGCGACGCAGGAGCGTGCGGTGCAGGTCGGCCCAGGGCTCCTCACCCGCCGCGGCGGGGTCGAGCCAGACGGTCGCGTCGTCCCGGTGGCCGAACCACTGCACGCCCTCCAGCCGGGCGTCGAAGGGAGCGGTGGCGGCCGTCGCGAGCACCGCCGCCGCCCGCTCGAAAACGTGCTCCGGTACGAACCCGAAGAGCAGGTTCACATGCGGGGGCCAGCGGCGGACCTGCGGGTCGTGGTCCCGGCGGATCTCCTGGAGCGGGGGCCGCAGTTCCTCGGGCGGCAGCCACGCCAGCGCCGTGCGGGGCGTCGGTCCCTCGGCGAGGGAATCCAGGGCGTCCGCCTCCGGAGCGCCCGCCGTGAGCTCGGCGAGGACCCCGTAGTGATCGGAGATGTACGTTCCCTCCGCCGACGGCACGTCACCGCGGAGTTCGGCGCGCCGTGCCCGCAGCCCCTCACCGCGCAGCAGCACCCGGTCCAGTCGCGAGGCCCGGCCCGTCAACGACGAGATCGCGGCCAGCGGATTGCCGCCCGGGTCGAAGGTCGGGGTCGTGTCGTCGGCGCCGTGCACCTCGCTCCACGCGTCCCGAAGGCCCAGCGTCAGCTGCGGTGTGGAGCCGCCGTCGTTGAAGTCGCCCATCAGGATCAGATCGGCGTCCACGGCCGCCAGGCCCTCGGCGGCGCGGGTGAGTTCCGCCGTGCGCCGGCCGGCGCCGTTCTCCGAGTGGTCGCTGCTCAGATGGGTCGCCGTGATGACCACGGGCCGCCCGTCCGCCGCCAC
Source organism: Streptomyces humi (assembly GCF_001005085.2). Taxonomy (GTDB): domain Bacteria; phylum Actinomycetota; class Actinomycetes; order Streptomycetales; family Streptomycetaceae; genus Streptomyces; species Streptomyces humi. Next base: position 346 of record NZ_LBMU02000052.1, on the reverse strand, counting down.
CACGAGGGCGGTCAGCGCCTTGTGCGGGCCCAGTTCGTGGTGTGCGGCCTCGATGACGGGCAGCCGGCTCAGGAGCAGCAGACCGCACGCGTCGACGTCCCGCCCTCGCGGGTCCGTGCCCAGCGTCCAGTCCGCCCGCACCCACTCCTCGCCCAGCAGCAGGGCGAGGAGCTCCGCCTCGACCTCCTGCAACGCGATCACGTCCACGTCCGCGTCGCGCAGGGCCCGCGACAGCAGGGGCCTGCGCCGGGCACTGTCGATGCGGTCGGCGTCGTACCGGTCCCAGAGGGTGTTCCAGGTCAGTACCCGCACACCCCCGGCCGCCCGCACACCCCCGGCCGCCCGC
>NZ_LBMU02000051.1 GCF_001005085.2 Streptomyces humi | reverse complement strand
CACCGACCGCGACCACGTTCGGACCCTCGTCGGACGTGGGCGTGAGGGCGTGGACGAGGGAGACGCGGGGCACGAGGTTCGGGCCTTCGTCCGAGGCGGGGCCCGTGGCCGTCGCGCCCACGGCGACACCGAGGCCGAGAGCCACGGTGATCGCCGCGGTGGCGAAGAGGCCCGCCGAGGTTCCGAAACCCTTGCTGGTCATGAGGTCCGCCTTCTGTCGTCGCGGTCTGCGGTGCTGACAGAAAGAAAGGTCTCGTCGGCCGCTCCCGGGACATTCCGCATCCGTTACCGGGACGTCGGCCCCGGAAGGGAAGGACTCGGGAAGGGGTTCGGGACACCGGGATCCGCCCCCGGCGGTGTGCCGGCTCAGGCGCGGTCGGGGCGGCGGCTTATCTCGGCGCGCAGCAGCCTGCCCACCGCCGCGACGGTTCCCGCGGCGTCCTGCGGCGAGTCCGCGCTCAGCATCACGTAGCCCTCGGAGCTGTGGCCGTCGCCGGGGATGTCGTCCCCGGACTCGTACGGGAAGTGCACCCGGTGGACACCCGGCAGCTCGGTCACCGCTTCCAGTCCGGACACCGACAACAGCCGTCCCGTCGGCAACCGGTAGGTCGCCACCGCCGCGTACCGGTCGGCCGTCGGCGCGCTCACCGGCTTCCCGGCGAGCGCCTGCACCAGTTCCTCGTCCGCGCTGAAGCCCGTCGCGACCTCGATCAGGGAGGCCAGCGGTTCGTCGGGGAACCCGGACCGGGACCGGACCACCCGCGGTCCGTCGGCCGTCAGCACGACCACGGTGTAGGCGTACCCGAACTCGTATCCGGCGAGGTCGAGCAGTTCGGTCACGATCGCGCGTGCCTCCGCCTCGTCCCGTTCCGCCAGGGGCGCCGGGAAGAGGTGGCAGCCCGGGTGCCAGGCGCCGTGCAGGGCCACCACGCCCAGGACCCGGTGCATTCCGTCGGCCGTCAGGGTCACCACGCCGTACTCGGGGCCTTCCAGGTACTGCTCGACCAGGTAGGCCCGCTCTCCCGCCGGCTCCCCCGCGGTCGCCCGACCGGTGCCGGAGGCCAGAGAGCGAACGGTGACCGGGCCGCCGATCTCCTCGACCGCGGCGGGCAGTTCCTGTGCGGTGCGGGCCCGCGCGGCCGGGACGTAGGAGTGCCGGCTGCCGTTGAGCAGGGCCCGCATCGCGGCGGGCTCACCTAGCAGACGGGCCGCGTCGGCCGGGTTGGGTGTCACGCCCAGGCGGGCCGCGGTCCCGGCGACCGCGGGCAGTTCGGCCGTGCCGGCGAGAGCCAGCAGCCGTTGCGTGCCGTGCGCGTGGACCGACACCGTGATGGCTTCGGTCAGCGCGGCCTCGTCGGTGAGGTCGACAAGGTCCACGGGCACCCCCGGCGGGATGGTGCCGTCCGTGGGCAGCGGTGTGTCGGTGAGTATCCGTACGGCGAAACCGGCGGCGACTGCCGCGCGTACGAGGCGCGGCGACGGGCAGATCAGCAGCAGCCGCTGCGCGGCGTCGCTTGCCGGACATGGGTCTTGTTCGTGGTCGGCCGTCGCACTCATGGCTGGGTCCTCGTCTCCTCGGCGGCGGCCGGGATCCGCCGGACGCCGTGGTCGCTCGCGTTCCGGGTACCCCGGACAACTGATCGTTCGTACATGGGTGATTGCTCTCTCGCAGGGTGAGTCGCGCGGCCGGCCGTCCTGGCCGTGCCCCCCGCGCATACGGGCGCGGAGCGGCGCTCGGGGGGAGTGTCCCGCCGGGCGTTCCCGGATCGCTCCCCCGCCGCTCCCGGTCGGGGCCCGGAGGTTCGTCGGCGGCTGTCCGGTCCCGGCCGGGGCGGATGGTCGCGGCCGGGGATCCGGGCGGGAAGAGAACGGGAACGGCGGCGGCGATGCTCTCCCCGAGGCCCGGACCCCACCGTGACCGCCGGGTTCCGGGTTCCCCGCTCTTCCCCGGGACACGGGTCCCGGCCCCTTCTGCGACCGCCCCCCGATGACTGGAGACTCCGTGAGCGCCACTTCCAAGGAGCCCGCGTCCGTCCTGCCGTTCCGGCGGGCCGGCTCGGACGCCGCCCGCGCCGTGCCGTCCGCCACCCCTCCCGACCTGACCGGCACCGGTCTCCTCCGCCTGATGCGCGAGGACCTGCGTGTCGTCGTGGAGCGGGACCCCTCCGTCCGTGGCCGCCTGGAGGCGGCGCTGCACCCCGCGCTGACCGCGCTGTGGACGCACCGGGTGGCGCACCGGCTGCACACCCGGGGGCACCGGATGACGGCGCGCCTGCTGGCCCGCTGGGCACGCCGGCTGACCGCCGTCGAGATCCACCCCGGTGCGGTGCTCGGCCGCCGGGTCTTCATCGACCACGGAGCGGCGGTGGTGATCGGCGAGACCTGCACCGTCGGCGACGACGTGACGATCTACCACCAGGTGACGCTGGGCGCGGTCGGCTGGTGGAGCGACAACGCCCGGCCGGAGGGCGACCGCCGGCATCCGGTGGTGGGCCGCAACGTCATCCTCGGGACCAACGCCACCGTGCTCGGCCCGGTGACGGTCGGCGACGACGCGGTGATCGGCGCGCAGGCCCTGGTCAACAAGGACGTGCCGCCGGGGATGCGGATGCTGGCGGCCACCGCCACCGGACGGAAGCCGAGCCGCCCGGCCGAGGATGTCGTCGCGAGCATCGCGTCGGCCGGTTCCTGGTAGCCCGGGGCCACGGTCCGTCTCCTCCCCCCTCCCCTCCGGCCGACCCAACCTGCATGGCCCTGGCCCGACTTGATTAGGCCCCATCCAGCTCATCCAACTCATCCAACGCATGACGCATGACTCATCCGCTTCATCTGACGAGGGATCACATCATGCCCACCCTGGCACCCCGCCCGCCCCGTTCACCCCTGCCGCCCTTGGTCCGCCCGGCCGTCGCCGACGGGATCGACGACCTGGTGGGGGCCACCCCGCTGATCCGCCTCAGACTCCAGGGCCTGGCGCCGGGCGCCGAGGTGCTGGCCAAGCTGGAGGCGGCCAACCCGATGTCCAGCAGCAAGGACCGAGCGGCGCTGTACATGCTGAAGGCCGCCGAGGCGCGCGGCGATCTGGCGCCGGGCGGCACGATCGTCGAGGCCACCTCCGGCAACACCGGTATCTCACTCGCCGCGCTGGCCGCGGCGCGCGGCTACCGCTGTGTCATCGTGCTGCCGGACAACGCGACGACCGAGCGGGTCCGCCTGCTGTCGGCGCTGGGCGCCGAAGTCGTGCAGACCCCGGCCGAGTTGGGCTACCCGGGCGCGATCGAGAAGGCCGAGGAGATCCACGCGGCCACCGCCGGTTCCTGGTTCCCCTGCCAGCACGAGAACGCGGACAACGTCGAGGCCCACTACGCCACGACGGGTCCCGAGATCACCGCCGCCCTCGCCGCGACCGGGCGCCGCGCCGACACCCTCGTCTGCGCGGTCGGCACCGGGGGGACCCTCACCGGCATCGGCCGTCACCTGCGCGAGCAGGACCCCGACGTGCGGATCGTCGCCGTCGAGCCGGAGGGTTCCCCGCTGCTGTCGGCCGGGCGCGCCGGACGTCACCGCATCCCCGGTCTCAACGGCGGTTTCGTCGCTCCGACCACCGATGTCTCCCTGATCGACGAGGCGATCGCCGTCAGTGACGCGGACGCGCTGCGTACCGCCCGCGAACTCGCCGCCGGACAGGGCCTGTTCGTGGGCGTGTCCGCCGGGGCCGCGGTGTACGCGGCGCGCCTGGTGGCCGCCCGTCCCGAGTACCGCGACCGGTGTGTCGTGACCGTTCTGCCGGACACCGGCGAGCGCTATCTGAGTATGTGGGAAGAGAGCTCATGACTCTTCTGGTGTCGACCCTGAAGAGGTTCGGTGACGCCGTCACGGTCCGGATCGGGCAGACGACGACCACCCGGTACATCGCCCTCGCCGAGACCACCGACGGCCGTCTCGGCCTCTTCCACCACCACATGCTGCCGGGCGCCGCCGGAGCGGCCCCGCACTACCACACCCGTATCTCGGAGTCCTTCTACGTCATCTCGGGCGAGGTCACCGTCCACGACGGCACGGGCTGGCACAAGGCCCACGCCGGCGACTTCCTGCACGTGCCCGAGCACGCCGTGCACGGCTTCCGCAACGACAGTGACGCGCCCGCGGAGATGCTGATCATCTTCACGCCCGCGGAGAACCGCGAGGCCTACTTCACGGGCCTGGCGGAGCTCCTCGCCGACGGCAACGTGCCGACGCGGGCCGAGATGGTGGCGCTGATGGAGAAGTACGACCAGTTCGAGATCGACGAGACCTGATCCCGCGTTCCCTCCGTCCCACTCCCTGTTCCACTCCCCCGTTCCCTGTTCCACTCCCCCGTCCCCGTTCGCAACCTCCAGGAGTCATCGGATGCATCCCGTCAACTGGGCCCGCTTCGGGCTGCTCGCCGCGCTGTGGGGGTGCAGCTTCGCCTTCATCAAGGTGTCGCTGCACGCCTTCGCGCCTCTCCAACTCGCCTTCGGACGGCTCCTCGTGGGCGCCGTCGTGGTCTCGGTGATCCTGACCGTGACCAAGGGCTCCTTCCCGGGCCGCCAGGTCTGGGGGCACATCGTCGTCGCGTCGGTCTTCGGCAACGTCGTGCCGTTCACCCTCTTCGCCGTCGGGGAGCAGCACACCACCGCGAGCGTGGCCGGCGTCATCCAGGGCGCCACTCCGCTGGTCACCCTGGGGCTCGCCGCCATGGCCATCCGCACGGAGAAGCCCACGGCCCGCAAGGTGGCCGGGCTCGTGATCGGCTTCGCCGGGCTGATCGTGGTCGTCGGACCCTGGCACACCGACGGATTCGGTTCCGTCGGCGGCCAACTCGCCTGTGTCGGCGCGGCGGTCAGCTACGCGATCAGCTTCGTCTACGTCCGCCGCTTCATCGCCCCGTACAAGATCCCGGCGCTCGCCGTGACCGCGGGGCAGCTCACCTCCGCCATGGTCATCACCGGTCTGATCACCGCGTTCACCGTCGGCTGGGACCTGCCGGGCGAGCTGACGGCGGGCCCGCTGCTCTCGCTGCTGGTCCTCGGCGGCGCCTCCACGGGCATCGCCTTCGCCCTGATGAACCGGCTCATCGCGGACGCCGGCCCCACCACCGCGTCCGGCGTCAACTACCTGGTCCCGGTGTTCTCCGTGATCGTCGGCTCGGCCGCCCTCGGCGAGAGCATCACCTGGAACGTACCGGTGGGCGGCGCCGTGGTCATCGCCGCGCTGGCCCTGGCGGAGGGACGGCTGCCACTGCCGGCGCGCCGTGCCGCCGGCTCTCCGGTGGCGCAGAAGGTGACACCGGTGGCCGACCGTTCCCAGACCGCGGCCGCCCGCGAGGCCTGCTGACGGGTCTTTCCCACCGGCCGGTCACGGCCTCCGCGTGAACGCCGTACGGCGCGCCCCTGCCCGGGGGTGCGCCGTACGGCGTTCACGTGTGCGCGGCCACCACCCGGGACGCCGACGGCCACCGCACGGTCCCGGCCGCCGCCCCGGCCGTTCCCCGAGGGGCCACCGGGGCCGGGAGCGGCCCGGGAGACAACCGGGAACCCGTCGCGCGAACCTTCCATAGAGCAAGGGAAACGCCACGACAGAGCAAGGGAAACGCCGCGACGGCCCCGCACCTGCCGACGTGAGCGCCTTCCCCTGTCAGCCGCCCCCGCCGGTCCCGGACCGGCCACTTTCGGTCCCTGACCGGCCACCGCCGGGCTTCCCGCTCCCCCACCGCACCCGCCGGCCGGCATCTCCCCAGCAGGCCTTCGAACACAGGAAGCAGCCCAGCATGCCCGCATCCTCCGCAGCCCCCGCCGTCACCGCACTGGGTGACGCCCGCATCATCACCGCGGCCGAGTTCGCGTTCCATCCCGTTCCCGGTGGCCGCACCACGGTGGCGACACCCGTCAGTCCGGCGGCGGGCGCCACCCATGTCACCCTGCACGTCGTCCGGATCGCGGCCGGCGAGTCGTACACGCCCGAGCACAGCGTCTCCGAGGAGAACACCGTCGTGGTCTTCGCGGGCGCCGGCACCGCCGCGGTCGGCGAGCACGCCCGTCCCGTCGAACGTGGTTCGGCCGCCTACGCCCCGACCGGCCACGTCCTCACCCTCAGCGCCGACGGCCCGGGAATGACCGCGTACGTGTGGCGCACACCGCTCGCCGGCGCCCCCGTCGGCAGCGACCCGGTCCTGCACTCCTCGCTCTGGGACGACACCACGCAGCTGCGCGGTTTCGACGGGACCGGCCAGGTCGAGGCCGCCGAACGCCGGGCCACCATGAACTTCGTCTTCTGGCCCGGCACCGGCAGCAGCCGGCTGTGCCTGCACTGCGGCATCCAGCAGCCGGGCGAGACCTTCAACGTGCACATCCACCCCGACAGCGACGAGGCGTTCATCGCCTTCGAGGGCGTCGGCCAGATGTACCTGCGCGACCGCTGGATCGACGTCGGCGCCGGAGACGTCCTGTACGCGGCGCCCGGCGTCCTGCACGGGGCCCGCAACCCGCACACCGGCCCCGCCGCCCGCCGGTTCGTCACCTGCGGCGGTCCCAGCCCGTACGACCCGGCGCTCTACTCCGCCGCCGGCCACTCCTCACAGGTCAGGTGAAAGCAGCGTGTGCCGCATATACGGAACCTTCAACGTCCACTCCGACGAGGCCGAACTGCGCCGCGTCGCCGACCTGATGCACCACGGCGGTCCCGACGCCCAGGGAGTCACCCACCGGGCCGACTGGGCGCTCGGCAACAACCGGCTGTCCATCATGGACCCCGAGGGCGGCGCCCAGCCCTACCACCTCGGCCGGATCACGGTGGTCTTCAACGGCGAGATCTACAACCACCGCGAGCTGCGGGAGCGGCTGACCGGGCTGGGCTTCCACTTCGACGACCAGTGCGACGGGTCGATCCTGCCCGCGCTGTACCTGACCTACGGTGACCGGTTCGCAGAACAGCTGGACGGCATGTACTCCGTCGCTGTCATGGACCTGCGGTCCACGCCCCGGATGGTGCTGGCCACCGACGACTCGGGCATGAAACCGCTCTACTACCACTGGGAGCGCGCCACCGGCCGCCTCCGGTTCGCCTCGGAACTGCCGGCCCTGCTCGGCTTCACCGGAGTTCGGGCCGAGGAGGACGAGACGGGTCTGGACGCGTACCTGACGTCCAAGACCCCGTTCGGGGACCGCACCATGTTCCGGGGCGTGCGGGTGCTGCCGCCCGCCGCGACCGCCGTGGTCAGCCACCGCGACGGACTGCGCATCAGGCACCGTCCGATGGCCCACGAGCAGGGCCTGCGCCCCGACGAGGGCCGCTCCCTGGAACAGGCCGGCGAGCAGTTGCGCGCCCTGCTGTCCGACGAGGTGGCCCGGCTCCTGGTGGCGGACGCCCCGGTCGCGGCCGTCACCTCGGGCGGGCTCGACTCCAGCCTGGTCACGGCACTCGCGGCCCGGGCGCTGCGGGCCGGCGGCGGACACGGCGGCCTGCACACCTTCAACATCGCCTACACCGGTACCTGGCCCAGCGACGAACGCGCCTACGCCGCCGAGGTCGCACGCGCCGCGGGCACCCGCCACCACCAGGTCGAGATCGACCCGGCGACCTTCCCGGACCTGATGGGCGACGTGGTGCGCCACCTCGGGCAGCCCAACGCCGACCCGATCACCCTGTCCACGTTCTCCCTCTTCCGCGCGGTGCGCGACGCCGGCTTCAAGGTCGCCCTCACCGGCGACGCGGCGGACGAACTCTTCGGCGGCTACGCCCGTATGACGCAGGCCGTCGCCGCGCACCACGGCTCGGACTGGGTCGAGGACTACCTCGACCACCTGGCCGCCGTCCCCCGGGCGCTGCGCGAGAGCCTGTACACCGACGAGTACGCCTTCGCGGTGCGCGCGGCCGGACCGGCCCTGCCGGCGGACATCCGGCAGATCCTGCGGAGCAGCCCCGGCACCCGGCTCCAGCGCATCGCGGCCGTGGAGCAGCGCTACCGGCTGCCCGCCTACCACCTGCGGCGCGTCGACCACCTGTCGATGGCCAGCTCCATCGAGGTACGGCTGCCGTTCTGCCAGCCCTCCGTCGTACGCTTCGCCGCCACGCTCACCGACAGCCACCGGCTGGTGCCGGGACTGGGCGTGAAGCGGGCCCTGTACCAGGCCGCGGGGGGACTGATCCCGCGCAGTGTGCTCGACCGCCCCAAGCAGCCCTTCACCCTCCCGGTCACCGCGATGCTCGCGCCCGGCCAGCCGCTGTGGGCCCTCGCCCGCGACGTGCTGTCCCCCGAGACGCTCCGCGCCGACGGCCGGATCCGCCCGGAGCGGGTGGACGCGCTCTTCGAGGAGCAGGCCGTCCGGCCCGGCGACAGCGTCTCGTTGGCCCTGTGGTCGCTGATGTCGCACCAGCTGTGGCGTCAGGAGTTCTTCGCGACGGCGGCGACCACGGCCCCCGCCGCGCTGCGCACGCCGGACCGGGTTCTGCTGGAGGCGGCATGAGCGTCAGCCTCGCGCGAGCGCACGGCACCCCCTGCCCGACGGCCGTGGTCGACGCGCGCACCCTGCCCACCTCGGAACCCGAACTCCTCGACCGGCTCACCCGGTTACGCACGGCCCTGGCCGACCACGGGGCCGCGGACGTCCTGAAGAACGCGCTCGTCCAGCCGTCCCGGCACCCGTTGTTCGACCTGGACTACCGGTTCGTCCAATCGATGCCGGACCGGCTCGACAGCTTCGACCTGCGCGGTTCCTGCGGGCACTCCATCCTGGCCGCCGTGGAGGCGGCCGCCCGTACCGGCATGATCCAGCCTCTCGTGGCGGGCTGCCGGGTCCGCGTGAACGTGCTCAACAACGGGGACAACGTGGTGTGCGAGGCCGAGGAGACCTCCGCGGAGGGCACCCGCTTCACCGCCCACTTCCTGTGCTCGCCGCCGCGGCCGGTCAACGAGCTGCTGATCACCGGTGAACCGGTCACCGGCATCCGCTTCGAAGGGCGCACGGTCCCCGTCTCCCTGGTCTCGATGGGCAATCCGTACCTCTTCGTGAACGCCGCGGAACTCGGTGTCCGCACGGTCGAGGAGCTCTTCACCGACGATCCCGTCCTGTTCGACCGGATGAGCCGGCTGCGTCTCGCGGTGTGCGGGGCGCAGGGCTGGGACACGGCCGGCGCCTTCCCGAAGGTGGCCGCGCTGCTTCCCGACGGCCTCGGCGCCCTCGCCGTGCGCGCCATCTCCGTACCGTCCTGGCATCCGACCGTGGCCCTCACCGGTGCGACCTGCCTCGCCGCGGGCGCCGCCGTGGCGGGCACGATCCCGTACCTGCTGTCCGGTGCCGCGGACCAGCCGGAGGACGGCATGCTCGCCCTGCGCACGCCCGGCGCCACCGTCCGCGCCTCGGCGCGTACGACGGGCGGTCCCGGCGACCGCAGGCTCGCCTGGATCTCCGTCGCGGAGAAGCAGGTCGACTACCGCGGCCCGTTCCTTCCCGCCTCCACCTCCGAGGAGTTGTCATGGCTTCCGCTGACAGCCTGACCGTGCCCGACGTGCCCACGCTCACCGAGGCGCCCGTCACCCGGCCCGGCACCACGCTGCCCGTCTCGCTGCGGGAGCGTCTCGCCGCCTGCGCGCGGGCCGCGGACGCCACCGGCGAACCCGACCGGCCGGCACTGGCCCTGCTGCGCGAGTCCGGGCTGCTCGGTCTGGCGCTGCCGTACGAGTACGGCGGCTCCGGTGCCGACGCCCACGGCCTGAACACGGCCGTCGAACAGGTGGCGCAGGTCAACGCCTCCGCGTCGATCATGCTGTTCCAGCACTACGCGGTCAGCAGGCGCATCCTCGAACACGGCAGTCCGGCGCTGCGCCGCAGGCTGCTGCCCCGGCTCGCCCGGGGTGACTGGCTCGCCGCCTCCGCCTGGAGCGAGACGGGCGCGGGGGCGAACAAGAAGCACCTGTCCACCACCGCCCGCCGCACGTCCGACGGCGGCTGGGTCGTCGACGGCGCCAAGTCCTTCACCACCAGCGCCGGCCTCGCCGACATCTACCTGGTGCTCGCCCAGACCGAACAGGCCGCCGCGGACGCCGCTCCCGACACCGGTTACGGCGCCGCCGGCCAGACCTTCTTCCTGATCCCGGCCGACACCCCCGGGCTGGAGCCGGACACCTCGCTCCAGCTGACCGGCATGCGGGGGTCGGCGACCGGCTTCGTCTCCGTGCACGACTGCCGTGTCCCGGACACCGCACGGCTGGGACCGGTCGGTACGGCCGCCTCGATCATCGCCGGGGTCCGGGACAGCGGCGCCACGCTCGGCGCCGTCTCCGTGGGGCTCGCTCAGGCGGCCCTCGACCTCGCCCACGAGCACGCCGAGCGGCGGGGGCTGACGGCCCAGCAGGCCGTCCGGCACCGTCTGGTCGACATCGCCTGCGAGGTGGAGGCGGCCCGGGCGATCGTCGAACGGACCGGCCGGCGTACGGCTCCCGATCCCGGGATCGCGACGCTGCACTCCAAGCTCTTCGCCGCCTCGGCCGCCGAGCGTGTCGTCAACGCCGTGGAGCGGTTGCTGGGTTCGGCCGGCTATGTCGCCTCGCACGAGATCAACCGCTACGGCCGCGACGCGCGCGCGGTCGCGCTGATGGGACCGACCAACGACCTCTGCAAGGAACTGGTGAGTCTGACGTGGAACAGGTGAAGCCCGGGTCCGCCGGCCGGCCCGCCGATCTGATCGTCGAGGGCGGCCGCCTCGTGACCCCCGACGGCGTCCGCGACGCGACGGTACTCGTCCGCGACGGCCGGATAGCCGAACTGCCCGCGCCCGGGGCGCCGTTGCCCCCGGGTCCGCGGATCGACGCCCGCGGTCACTACGTGCTGCCGGGACTGATCGACTCCCATGTCCACTTCCGCACCCCGGGCCTGGAGTACAAGGAGAACTGGGACCACGGCAGCCGGGCCGCCCTCGTCGGCGGTGTGACGACCGTGGTCGACATGCCCAACACCCGGCCGCCGTCGCTGGACGAGGCCGCGCTGCTCGCCAAGGCCGAGCTGGTCCAGGGCACTTCGTGGACCGACTACCGCTTCCACATGGGCGCCGACCCGGACCGTCCCGAGCTCCTGGCCGAGCTCGATCCGCGGATCGCGACCTCGGCGAAGATCTTCATGGCCGGCCACCACACGGCCCCGGTGGTGTTCCGCGACGACGAGCAGCTGCGGCGGGCCTTCGCCGCGGCCGCCCGTGGCGGTGTCCGCCTCGTCCTGCACGCGGAGGACCAGCACGTCTTCGACCTCCTCGACGCGGACGCGGGGATCCCCGACTCGTACGGTCAGTACGAGCCGCACCGCCCCCGCTCGGGTGGCATCGTCGCCGTGGCCCAGGTCATCAGGCTGGTCCGCGAGTACGGCACGAAGGCCCACATCCTGCACGTGTCGTCGGCGGAGGAGGCCGATCTGCTGACGGCGGCGGCCGCCGAGGGGCTGCCCCTCACGTTCGAAGTGACCGGCCACCACCTGTCGTTCACCCACGACGACACCACTCGGCGCGGCCCGCGTACCCGGCTCTCCCCCGCCATCCGCGAGTGCCGGGACCAGAAGCGGCTGTGGCGGGCCGTGCTGAACGGCGAGGCCGCCACGCTCGGCAGCGATCACGCGCCGCACACGGTCGAGGAGAAGAACCGCCCTCCGGCCGAGGCACCGCCGGGCCTGCCCGGGGTCCAGGAGCTGGCCACGGGCGTCTGGACCGGTCTGCTCACTCGCCGTACGCACCCGGACGAGGCCGCCGCGCACCTGGCCCGGCTGATGGGCGAGGGGCCTGCCCGGCTCTTCGACCTGCCGGGCAAGGGACGCCTCGAACCCGGGGCGGACGCCGATCTGGCACTGCTCGACCCGTCGGCGCGGTGGCAGTTCTCGGCTCATGACGTGCGGTCGCTGTGCGGCTGGTCCGCGTACGAGGGCTGGACCTTCACCGGCCGCTTCACCACCACGGTGCTGGCCGGCCGCGTCCGCTGGGACATCCGTACCGGCTTCACCGGCCGTCCTGAGGGCCGCTGGCTGCGGGGCTCCGCACGGCCGCTGGAGGTGGCCCGGTGAGCCCGGCCCTGCTGGCCGACCAGACCTCGGCCGCGATCGCTCCGGACCTCGCCGATTCCTTCCGGGCCGCCATGTCCGCCCTGGCCGCCCCCGTCACCATCGTCACCTGCTACGACGACCGGGGCAGACCGCGTGGCCTGACGGCGAGCGCCGTCAGTTCGCTGTCGCTGACCCCGCCGTTGTTCCTGGTCTGTCTCGACCGGGCCTCACGCACGCACGACGTGCTGACCGGGGCCGAGGACTTCGCCGTCCATCTGCTCGGCCCCGGCGAGGAGCACCTCGTCGACCGCTTCATGCAGCCGGCCGAACAGCGCTTCGCCGGCCTCCCTCTCGGTGCGGGACCCGACCGGGCCCCCGTGATCGCCGGCGTCTCCCTGGTGCTGCGCTGCGCCCGCCACCGGCTCCTGGAAGGAGGCGACCACACGATCCTGGTGGGCCGGGTCACCGAGGTGAGCGGCGAGCCCGCGCACGCCGGCGGTCTGCTCTGGCACCGACGCGGTTTCGCGCACGCGCGCCGACCGTGACCGCGGTGGGGGCTGCCGGCGCTGTCGCGACGGCAGCCCCCCGTGACGTGGTGCCCCGCCGTGCCGGCCTGCGTGGGTCACCGGCCGGGGTGCTGCGGTGCGTTGAGGCATTCCACCAGGTAGTCGCCGGTGTCCGGGTCCGTGGTGACGCCGTGGGCTTCGCTGCCGAAGCCGGGGAAGGTCCGGTCGAAGTCCTGGAGTGCGGTGAGGTAGCGCAGGAGGGGGCCGTCAGGGGCGCCGAGGGATTCGCCCGGCATGAGGACAGGGATGCCGGGCGGGGTGACGGTGACCATGGCGGCCGCGATCCGGCCGGCCGCGTCGGCCAGTCGGACTCGTTCGGTGCCGCCCCGGACGAGCTGCTGGTAGCAGTGACGGGGCGGGTGGACGGGGGTGGGCGGATGGTGGAAGGCGTCGTCGAGTGCGGTGACGAAGGCGCCGCGGGTCAGGTGCTGGTGCATCTGTCCGCACAGCTCGGGCAGGGTGGTGTTCCGGTAGCGGGCGGGGTGGCGTTCGGTGAGGGAGCTCAGGACGCGGTCGAGGGGGGCGTCGCTGTCGTAGAGGGCTTTGAAGTCCATGAGGGCGTCCATGAGCGTGCCCCACTTGCCCTTGGTGATGCCCATGGAGAACAGGACGAGGGTGCTGTAGCTGTCGGTCTTCTCGACGACGATCCCGCGGGTGGCCAGGTACTCCGTCAGGACGCGGGCGGGGACGCCCCACGGCTGGGTCTCGCCGGTGGCGGTGACACCGGGGCAGGTGACGGTGACCTTGACGGGGTCGAGGAGGCAGTAGCCTTCGGTGAGACCGTCGAAGCCGTGCCAGGACGCGCCGGGTTCGAGGTGCCAGCAGGACGGGTCCGTGGCGAGGAGCGCGGCGGGCGCGTCGGCGAAGGAGATCCGTGCGCCGGTGGCGGGGTCCGTGACCTCCTGGGGCTGCCACACGCCGAAGAACCAGTCCGGCCGGTCCCCCGCTGCGGAGATGCGGCGGCCCGTGCGGACGACGGCCTGACGGAAGCGGATCGCTTCGGTGACGGCCTCGTCGACCAGCCATTTGCCCTGCGGACCGTCCATCATCGCGGTCGCCACGTCGAGGGAGGCGATGGCCGGGTAGAAGGCCGAGGTGGTCCCGTGCATCATGAACGCCTCGTTGAACCGCTCGTGTTCGACGGGTGCCCGGGGGGCGGGACGGACGTGGACCATGGCGCACTGGGAGAGCGCGGCGAGGAGTTTGTGCGTGGAGTGGGTGGCGAACACGGTCGGCCGGTCGGTGTCGTCCAGGGTGTCCGGTCCTACCGCCATGCCGTAGCGGCCCTGGTAGAGGGGGTGGAAGCGGGCGTAGGCGAACCAGGCCTCGTCGAAGTGCAGGCGGGGGGTGCTCGGTGCCAGGGCGCGGGCGGTTGCCACCGTGTCGTAGCACAGGCCGTCGTAGGTGGAGTTGGTGACGACCGCGTACCGCGCCTCCGGTGAGACGGCGTCGGCGGTGAGCGGGTTGCCGGCGATACGGGCGGAGACCGCGTCCGGTGCGATGGCGGTCGGCGGAAGCGGGCCCGCGAGGCCGTAGCCGTTGCGGGTGGGTACGAGGTAGACGGGGCGGGCGCCGGAGACGACGAGGCCGTGCAGGACGGACTTGTGGCAGTTCCGGTCGACCAGGGCGATCTCGTCGGTGGTCACGCTGTAATGGCCCACCATGCGGTTGCAGGTGGAGTCGCCGTGCAGGACGAAGTAGGTGCGGTCGGAGCCGAAGACGCGCGCGGCGTTGCGTTCGGCCTCACCGATCGGTCCACTGTGCTCGTAGAGGGAGCCGAGTTCGCCGACGGAGATCGACAGGTCGGTGCGGAACAGGTGCTCGCCGTAGTAGTCGAAGAACGCCCGTCCGGCCGGTGACTTCAGGAAGGCCACCCCACCGGAGTGGGCGGGGGTGTGCCAGGAGTATTCGTGGGCGTCCTCGAACTTCTTGAGGGCACGGAAGAAGGGCGGCAGCACGTCCTTGAGGTAGGTGCGGGCGGCGGACGCGACGCGGCCGGCGATGAACGCGGGGGTGTCCTCCAGCGGCCAGATGTAGCCGACGACGGTCTCCGAGACCCACAGGGGGAGGTGTTCGAGGTCGTGGTCGGAGCCGGCGGTCATCAGGAGGAAGACGGGCAGGTCCTTGAAGCGGTGCCGGATCCGGTCCAGGACTTCGGCCCCGCCCGTGGAGGCCCGGCCGGTGATCGCCCCATCCGTGGAGGTCCCGCCCGTGAACGCCCCAGCCGTGGAGGTCCCGCCCGTGAACGCCCCAGCCGTGGAGGTCCCGCCCGTGGCCGCGGCCGCCTCGCCGGAGGTCGCCTCGGCCCGGTCGCGGAGACGGACCGTCGGTGCGGGCAGGTCCCAGGCCACCACCGCCGCCGCGATACCCGCCTCCGTCTGCAACACGGCCCGCGCGTCCCGCGCGTCCGCCGCCCACCGCGGCTCCAGTCCCCGGTTCTCGAGTTCCTTGCCGATCCGGCGCAGATGCTCGGCACTGACCCCGCCGCCGACAAGGTCCTCACGCAGTGCCAACAGCACCGTGCCACTCGCCATGGATCCGCCCGCCTTCCCGTGCACAGGAGCGCCCCCGCCAGGCCGGGGCACGAGAACCGCCCCGCACCCGGTCGGACCGGCATATGCGGGGCGGATCCAGTCTGACCCGACCGCGGAAGGCGCCGGCGGTCCGCACGGGCGGGTTCACCCGCACGAAGGCATGCCGACGCGGGAACTTGACGTCACCCGACGGGGTGCCCGTGAACAGGCTGCTCCTGAGCCGCGCCCGTGGCTGTGATCGTCATGGAGAAGGGCGCGCCGGGGATGGCCGCGCGGGACACCCGCCTGCTTTCGGACGGCGAGGTGTCCGACCGCTGTCGTGCGGTACCGCGCGTCTGGGCCGGCCCATGACGACCGCGGTCAGGACCAGGGCCAGTCCGCACAGTTGCCGCGCGTCCAGCGTCTCTCCGGCGACGGTCGTGCCGAGCAGGACGCCGGTGACGGGGTTCAGCAGTCCTGTGAGGCCGACGGTCCCGGCCGGCAGGTGCCGCAGCCCGGTGAACCAGGCGACGAAGGCCAGCGCGGTGGCGATCAGGGCGACGTAGCCGAACGCGAGCACCGTCGGCGTCGTGAGTGCGGGCGGCGGGCCCTCCACGGCAGCGGCGGCCAGGAGCAGGAACAACCCGCCGGCGGTGAGCTGCCAGGCGGTCGAGGCGAGCACGTCGACGTCGGCGCTCCACTTCTTGGCCAGGAGGTGCCCGAAGGAGGACACCAGCATGGCGGCGGCCGACGCGAGGACCCCCGGCACGCTCACCGCTCGCGTCCCGGTGAGCAGCATGAGGCAGACCCCGGCGAGTCCGACAGCGGCGCAGGCCAGGTGCGTGGCCTGGGGCCGCTCGGACATCAGGGGCCAGGCCACCAGCATCATCGTCAGCGGGGAGACCGCCATGACGGTCGAGGCGACGCTGGTCGGGAGCAGTTGGGAGGCGATGTACACGAGGACGAAGAACACGCTCATGTTGAGCAGTCCCAGCACCGCCGACCGCCACCACCAGGCGCCGCGCGGCCGTTGCCTGCGCAGGGCGAGCAGGAGGAGGCCGGCGGGCAGGGCCCGCAGGGCGGCGCCGGTGAGCGGCCGGTCGGTGGGCAGGAACGCGTGGGTGACGTAGTAGTTGGCCCCCCAGGCGACCGGTGCGACGGCGGTCACGGCCACCCAGCGCAGATTAGCTTCCATGGAAGCCAATATAGCTTCCCGGGAAGCTATCATGGGACGCATGGAGCACGGTGAACCGATGGACCGCGTGGCCCGCATCCAGGCCGACTGGCGCCGCGAGCGCCCCGACCTCGACATCAGCCCTCAGGGCGTGATCGGCCGGCTGCATCGTCTGGCCGACCGGCTGACCGAGGAACTCTGCCTCGTCTACGCCCGGTACGGGCTGAGCGAGGGCGAGTTCGACGTCCTGTGCGCACTGCGCCGCGCGGGAGATCCCTATGAGCGGGCACCTGGTGAGCTGGCCGCGCACACCATGGTCACCACCGGCGCGATGACGAAGCGGATCGACCGCCTGGAACGGGCCGGGCTCGTGACCCGCCGCCGTTCGGAGGACGACCAGCGCGGCCGGATCGTCGCCCTCACCAGACCCGGACGCGAGCTGATCGACCGGGCGTTCGACGACCACATGCGCAACGAGCGCCGCCTGCTGGACCTGCTGACGCCCACCGAGGCCGGGGCACTCGAAACCCTCCTCACCACCTGGCTGGCGGGCATGGAGCATCCGCGTGTCCCGGACCGCGCGTGACCAGTCCGTCTCGATGCCCGGCCGGCCCGGCGACCGGGCCTGCGCGCCGAGGGCGGACCGGTTCGGTCAGGGGCGCGTGAAGGCCGTCTGGAGGATGCCGGCGAGGAGGGCCGCGCAGGAGCCGTCGGGGTCGAGGTCGGGGTCGTAGATGGTGAGGTTGAGGCCGACACACCGTTGCGACCGCACCAAAGTCCGCAGCAGCGGGACCAGTTCGTCGGGCAGGAGGCCGCCGGGGTCCGGGCTGTCGACGGCGGGCATGACGGACGGGTCCAGCACGTCCGCGTCCAGATGCACCCAGAAGCCCTCGGTCACGGGCACCTCGAGACTCCGTACGACCGCTCCGGCCAGTTCCTCGGCACCCCGTTCCCGGATCTCCCCGACCGTCACGTTCATGATCTTCAACTCGGTGAGCTCGGCGCGCTCCGCGTCGTAGTCCCGGATGCCGAAGATCCGTACGTCCTCGTCCCTGATGTACGGCCGCAGCCCTTCGAGGTCTGTCAGGTCCCGCTGGCCACGGCCGGTCGCGATGGCCAGTTCTTCGCCGCCCGCGGCACCGACGCGGCCGGAGTTGCCCGGGTGCCGGAAGTCCGCGGACCCGTCGATGACGGCGAGCCCGTACCGCCCGATGCGGCGGAGGGCGAGGGAGGCGCCGAGCTGGATGGAACAGTCGCCGCCCAGGACGACCGGGAAGTCCCCGGCCCTGACATGGTGTTCGATGCGGTCGGCGAGCTTGCGGGTGTACGTGGCGATCGCCCCGGCGTTGAACACACCGTCGCCCTCCCGCCAGTCGCCGCGGTCGTAGCGGGGCGGTACGACCACCCCGCCCTCCTGCGCTCCGAGCCGCTGCACGAGCCGCTGCTCGCGCAGCGCGCCCGCCAGCTTGTAACACCCGGGCACACTGCCTTCGGTGGGCGGCCGCAGGCCGAGATTGGACGGAGCGTCGATGACGACGAGACGGCGCATCCGGCCATTTTCACCGCGCGGGACCGCGAGGGCCACAGCATTTCGGCAGTCCGGACGTCGCTGCGCCCCGGTCCGCCGCCTCGTTTCCTATGGTTCTGGTGTCGGCAGGGGCGGTGCCCGCTGCCCGAACGAGGGGGATGACATGGCTGATCCGGAAGCCGCTCTGGTGATGACGGCGGCTACGACGGTCGTGGCCGCCATGGCCACCAGCGCCTGGCAGTCCGTACGCGACGCCGCCGTACGCCTCTTCCGGCGGGGCGGCGACGACCACCGGCGCGCCGCGCTCACGCAGTTGGACGAGGACGCCGCACTGGTGTCGCGGTCGGAGGAC
Organism: Streptomyces humi; assembly: GCF_001005085.2. GTDB lineage: Bacteria > Actinomycetota > Actinomycetes > Streptomycetales > Streptomycetaceae > Streptomyces > Streptomyces humi. The sequence continues at coordinate 30,946 of NZ_LBMU02000051.1, read as the reverse complement.
GCCGCCCGTGCGCGGCAGGCGCTGGCCGCCGCCTGGGAGCTGCGTCTTGCCGACCTGGTCCGCCGGCACCCGGAAGTGCGGGACGAGCTGCGGGATTTCGCGGAGTCGGCAGCCGCCGCGTCCGCGGGGTCCGAGCGGGCTTGGGTGCAGACGAACGTCGCCCGGGACGGCGGTCGTGTCTTCGCGGCGCAGGGCGGCGATGTCGTCGTCCACCACACCCCGCCCCGGCGTACGGAGCCCCCGTCGCCAGGGAGCGACGGGTGACCGGCGAACCGGCGGGCGCCCGCCAGGTCGTACAGGTGGAGAGCGGCTACGGGTACGGCGCGGTCGGCGCCTCCGTGCACGTCTTCCAGGACCGGGGGCCGGTGTACCTGCTGACCGAACACCGGCCGCCGCTGCCCGCCGGGACCGACTGGCTGCCGGCCCAGCCGAGCCGGATGCTCAACGCCCGTCATCAGGTGGTGGAGTTCGCGGGCCGCCGAACGGAGCTCGACGACCTGGCCGGGTGGCGGGACTCCGCGGCTCAGCGGCTGTCGGTGCGCTGGCTGCACGCCCCGGGCGGGCAGGGCAAGACACGGCTCGCCGACGAGTTCGCGGCCCGCAGCCAGGCCGCCGGGTGGAAGGCGGTCGACGCCCTGCACGGACCGACGGCGCAGATCGTGCCGTCGCCGGGCAGCCAGGATCTGCGGTTGCGTCATGAGCGCGGGCTGCTATTGGTGATCGACTACGCCGACCGCTGGCCCGCCTCGCACCTCAAGTGGCTGTTCGGCAACGCCCTGTTGCACCAGCCCGTCCCCACCCGCGTGCTTCTGCTCGCCCGGTCCGCCCAGCCGTGGCCGGTGCTGCGCGCCGCCCTGACGAAGGTGGGGGCCGACGGCCGGGCCCAGGCGCTGGCGCCGCTGTCCGACGGGATCGGTGAGCGCGAGCGGATGTTCACCGCGGCCCGGGACTGCTTCGCCGCCCGTTACGGTCTCGCCGCACCCACGGAGGTGCGGGTGCCCGGTTCGCTCTCCCTGCCCGAGTTCGGCCTCGTACTCGCCGTGCACATGGCAGCGCTGGCCGCGGTCGACGCCCACGTGCACGGCGTACGGCCGCCCGAGGACCTGGCCGGCCTGTCCTCGTATCTGCTGGCCCGGGAACAGGACCACTGGCAGGTCCTGTACGAGGCCGCGGAAGAGGGCAAGGACTACGCCACGCGTCCGGCCGAGATGGCTCACACCGTCTTCGTCGCCGCCCTGACCGGCGCGAGGACCTACGAGCGTGGTGCCGCGCTGCTGCGGGGGCTCGACCTGCGCTCCGACCCGTACCGGAGGCTGGCCGACCACGCCGTCTGCTACCCGCCCACCGACCCCGGCGCGGCCCTGGAACCCCTGTATCCCGACCGGCTCGCCGAGGACTACCTGGCCCTCGCCTTCCCCGGCCATTCCGTCGCGGGCGAGCATCCTCCGGTCCCCTGGGCCCCGTTCACCGCACAGGCGCTCGCCGCGCGCACGGCGCAGGGCGAACCGCCCGCGCACATCGGCCGCCTGATCACCTTCCTCGCGTCCGCCGCCGGGCCGGGCCGCTGGCCTCACCTGGCGCCGCACCTCGGTGCGCTCGTCCGGGCCGATCCGGCTCTCGTGGTCGCGGCGGGCAGTGCGGCGCTCACCGCGGTCGCGAACGTCACCGGGCTGGACCCCGCCGTCCTGGAAGCAGTCGAGGCGCACTTCCCGCGCGGCCGGGACGCGGACCTGGACCCCGGCGTCGCGGCCGTCGCCGCGCGCCTGGCCCGGCACCGTCTGGCCGACGCCACGAACCCCGTCGAGCGGATCCATGTCAACATGACGCTGGCCGGCCGGCAGTCGCACGCCGGCCTCCACGAGGACGCCCTCGCCGCCCAGGACCAGGCCGTGGCGCTCCTCGAAGAACTCGTCGCACACGAACCGCAGTCGGCCCGGTCGTTGCTGGCGGTGACGCTGAACGACCGCGGCGTCACCCTGCTGGCACTGAGACGCTGGAAGGCCGCCGTGGCCGACGAGCGACGGGCGGCGGACCTGTACCGGCTGCTTGCTCTGACCGATCCCCGGAAGTACGAGCCGTCGCTGGCCGTGGCGCTGTCCCATGTCGGCGTCGGGCTCTCCCATCTCGGCCGGCACCAGGAAGCCCTCGCCGCGGAGCTGGAGGCGGTGGAGATCCTCGAACGGTTCGCGGCGGCCGAGCCGGGCAGGTACGAGTCGGAACTCGCGGCGTCGCTGTCCAACCTCGGCACCCGCCTTTCCGAAGCGGGTAGCCGGCAGGACGCGCTGCCCGCCGCCGAGCGGTCGGTGGCCGTCCGCCGACGGCTGGCCCGGGACGATCCCGGACAGGAACTGCCCGGGCTGGCCCGCTCGTTGTCCAACCTGGGGCAGCGGCTACGGGATCTGGGGCGCTGGGAAGAGGGTCTGGGCGCCGAACAGGAGGCCGTCGAGATCTTCGAACGGCTCGTCAGGGCCAACCCCGCCGCCTACGAGACGGCCTTCGCGCGGTCCGTGGCCAACCTGGCCACCCATCTCGCCCACTGCGGCCGGCACGTGGAATCCCTGGCCCGTGCCGAGCAGGCCCTGGTGATCCGGCGCCGCCTGGCCGAGGCCGCGCCGAACGCCCACGGCCTCGAACTCGCGGAATCACTGGCCGGGTTCGGCTCCGCGCTCGCCGAGGTGGGGCGGCACGAGGAGGCGCTGGCCTCGGCCACCGAGGCCGTCCGCCGCCTGCGCGGCCTCTCCGGGACCGAGCCCGCCGTCCACCGGGAACGCCTGGCGCGCGCCCTGGCCACCTTCGCCAAGGTCAGCCTCGACGGCGGCCACGCCCTGGCCCCCGCCCTCTCCGCGTCCGACGAGGCGCTGAAGATCTACCTCGAACTGCGCGCCCAGGACGCCCGCGCCTACGAGCCGTTCGTCGCGGCCGTCCTCGGCGTGCACGCCGACCTGCTCCGCGCGACGGGCAGAACCGTCGAGGCCGACGCGCTTCACCGGCTCCTCCGCACGGGCGACCCGGCGGAGTTGACCGGCATGGTGTTCCCGCTCCGTCCCCACCCGCCGCGCCGGCGGCGGGAGTAGCACCGCTCGACTCCCGCCGCCCGAACCCCCGTTGCGTCACCCGTACCGGTGGCCGGACGCGCGCGCCGCGACCCACTCGCTCCGGCGCTCCGCCAACCTGGGCCCATGCGCTCTCCGATCACACTTGCCGCCGCGCTGGCCGCCGTGCTCCTCGCCGGCGGATGCGTCTCCGTCGATGCCACGGACGGGAGACCACCCGTCCACCCGGCCCCGGTCGCGGTGCTCGCGGCCTCCCCCGACCTCGTGAAGCCCACCCAGGCCTCGGGGCGCACGGCGTTCGTGGAGACCGCTCAGGACGCGGCACCGACCCGGCGCCCGGCGAAGCGTCGGACGGCGAGCTCGCCGCACGGCAACGAGGCGGTACCGGCGCCCCGTCGACCGGTACCGCGGCCAACCGTCCGCGGGCCGCGGCACATCGTCCGCCGGCCAGGGCAGCCCTGGCATTTGGCCGCTCCCGGGCACCGCGCACGGCCGCGCCCCGCCGTCACCCGACGCGCGCCTCACCGCCGTGCCCGTTCGCAGGCACAGCCTGGTCCGACCTACGACATGCGCACTGTCTGCGGCTGGTCGGACGGGGTGGTCGCGCCGTCCGTCCGGTCCCTGTGCGACACCTACACACGCTGAGCAACCGCCCTCCCCGCCACGTCCTCGCAACCCGCCGTCCGCTCCGCCCGGCGGACCGGACGGCCGCTTCTTACCTCACGACGACAACCCGCCCCGCCTTCCCGTCATCTCTAGGAGGGGCGCCTGACGCGTGGGAACCGAGCGGGGCGACGAGGAGCGAAAGTGAGAGAGCGTGTCGGCCATCAGCCAGCGGGCGCACCTGGTGCTGCTCACCGCCTGGACAGTCCTCTGGTTCGCCGTGGTCCAGCCGCACGGGGGTTTCTCCTGGCACTACCTGCGTACGGGTGGGGAGTTGCTCTACGCCGGGACGGACCGGCCGGACGGCGGCCTGAACCTGTACGCCCACCACCCCGAACTCCAGATGGGTCCCGTCAGCTTCCTGGCGGCGGGCGTGTTCAACCCTTTCCCCGAGCCCGTCGGGCAGTTACTGGCCGCCGGTGTGATGTCCCTGCTCGGTCTGCTGATCCTGGTGGTGGCCGGACGCAGTGCCGCCTGGCATCTCCTGGGCACGGGCACCAACCACCAGCGGCTGCGGCAGCGGGTGTTGATCGCGGGTCTGGCCTTCATCCCGATGTGGATCGAGGTGGCCGTCCGCTTCGGCCATCTCGACGACGTCCTGGCGCTCTTCTTCACCGCCCTCGCCGTTCGCGCCGTCACCCGAGGCAACCCGGCCGCGACGGGCGTCTTCCTGGCCCTGGCCGTGGACTCCAAACCGACCGCGCTGGCCTTCCTGCCGCTCCTGCTCGCGCTGCCGAGGGGGCAGTGGCTGCGCGCGGGGCTGTGGTGCGCGGCACTGGTCGCGCTCGCCTGGCTCCCGTTCCTGCTCAACGCGCCGCAGTCGTTGACCGCGGCCCGGTTCACCATTCCCAACCAGCCTGCGTCCGCGCTGCACTGGCTCGGGGTCGACGATCCGCGGACCCCGCCCTGGGACCGGCCCGCACAGGCCATGGCAGGGCTCGTGCTGGGGTGCGTCGCGGTCTGGCGGGGCCGCTGGCCCGCCGTCGTCCTGCTCGGTGCCAACGCCCGGATCGCCCTGGACCCCAGCGTCTACACGTACTACACCGCCTCCGTCCTGCTGGGCACACTGCTGTGGGACGTGATCGGACAGCGGCAGCTGGTGCCCTGGTGGAGCTGGATCGGTCTGATCACCCTGTACGGCGCGGTCTTCGTCGTCCCCGGTGACGCGGCGCGCGGCCTGATCCGCCTGGGTTTCGTCGTCGTCTCCACCGCGTACGTCCTGCTCTGGCCGGTACGCGACCGCCGCCGACGCCCCACGTCCGGCAGCGGTCGGTCAGCCACCGGCCGGACCCTGCCCACGGCGACCGGCTGAGACCGTACGGGACAGCGGCCGCAACGGCCTGTTCGCCGTCTACGCGGCTCAGGCACGTTGCGATAGCGTCCGGTTGTCATCCGGTCCGGACAGGACACCGGTGACATCGGGGATGGGCGTGGTCCCGCAGCGCCCGGCCGGGGAGGTGCCGTGCGCGGAGAGTTCGGTGTGGTGCCCGCTCGGGCGGACCACTACCAGGCTCGGCCGGAGCTGACGGCCTGGCTGCGACGGCCGGCGCGCGCCGGGGAGTCGCAGCGGCGTGTCGTGTGCGGGACGGGCGGCGTCGGCAAGACCCAGCTGGCCGCCCGGTACGCCCGCGATCTCTTCGACCACGGCCAGGTGGACGTACTGGTGTGGGTGAACGCGACGTCCCGCTCCGCGGTCGTGGACGCCTTCGCGGCCGCGGCGGCCGGACTGCTGGGTGCGGGACGCGACGACCCCGCGGCGGCGGGCAGGCTGTTCCATGACTGGCTGAAGCAGCCACCGGGGACCGGCCGGTCACGGCCGGGCGCGCGCTGGCTGGTGGTGCTCGACGATGTGCCCCATGTCGGTGCCCTGCGGGACCTGTGGCCCCCCGAGGTCCCGCACGGGCGGACCCTGATCACCACCCGGAACCGTGACGCCGTCTTCCTGAGCGGTGGACGGACCCGGATCGACGTCGGCCGGTTCACCCCGGAGGAGGCCGTCGGGTATCTCACCGCCGCGCTCGGCCGCCACGAGACGCAGGCGACGGCGGACGAGGTGGCGGCACTGGCCGAGGATCTCGGCCGACTGCCGCTGGCTCTGTCGCAGGCCGTTCCCTACCTGGTCAACCGAGGCCTCGACTGCGCCGCCTACCGCGCGCGTCTGGCGAACCGGAGCAGGTCGCTCGAGGACGTGCTGCCCACCGGGACCGGGCTGCCCGACAACCAGGCCCTCACCGTGGCGGCGGCATGGGACCTGTCCATCGACCTCGCCGACCAGCAGCCGCCCCGGGGGCTGGCCCGGCCCCTGCTCCACCTGCTCGGCATGCTCGACCCCAACGGCATTCCGGAGCCGGTGCTGCTGAGCCCACCTGCCCGGCGTTATCTCACCCGCCATGCCACTCCCCCGTCCCGAGCCGGTCATGGCCGTGACACAGCCGACGCCGAGGACGCCGCCGACGCCCTGGCGAACCTGCGTCAGTTCAGTCTCGTCGAACACGAGCCCCGAAGCGGCGGCCGGACAGCCCGTGTCCACCAACTGATCCAGCGGGCCGTCACGGAGCGGCTTTCCGCCGAGGCCGGCGCCCTGTGCGCCCGAAGCGCGGCGGACGCGCTGCTGGACGTGTGGCCGAGCGGCGAGCACGACCAGGACCTGGCCGCCGCGCTGCGCTCCAACACCGCCGCCCTCCACAGTTGTGCCGAGGACGCCTTGTACAGTCCGGACGCACACGCCGTGCTGTTCCGGGTGGGCACGAGCCTCGGAGGGGTCGGCAGGGCCGGTGAGGCACGCGACCACTTCCACAGTCTGGCTCGGTCCGTGGAGCGGCGCCTGGGTGCCGAGCACCCGGACTTCCTGATCGCACACGGTCATCTGGCCTACTGGCAGGGAGAGGTGGGAGACGCCACCGGAGCCGTGGCCGAGCTGGCGGCGCTGCTGCCCCGTACGGAGCGGACACTGGGCGCGGACCACCCCGAGACCTTTGGCATCAGGCACAGTCTGGCCTACTGGCGGGGACGGGCAGGGGACGCCGCGGGCGCCGCCGACGCCTTCGCCGAACTGCTGAGGGACCACCGGCGCGTCCTGGGCGATCACCACATCGGCACACTGGGCGTCCGGCACGATTGCGCCCGATGGCGGGGAGAGGCGGGGGGACCGGAACGAGCCGTGAGCGACTTCGCCGAGCTCCTGCCCGACGCGACGGCCGTACTGGGCGCGGATCATCGCATCACTCTCGCCATCCGTCACAGCTGTGCCCGCTGGCGGGGAGAGACCGGGGACGCGCCCGGGGCCGCCGCGGCATTCGCCGAACTCCTCCCGGACCTCGCGCGGGTGATGGGCGCCGACCATCCCGACACCCTCAGTGCCCGCAACGACCACGCCCGCTGGCTCGGGGTGGCGGGCGACGCGTCGGGGGCGGTCGCCGCGCTGGCCGAGCTGGCTCCCAGGAGGGAAAGGGTGCTGGGCGAGCTCCATCCGGACACCCTCGTCACCCGGCACAGGCTCGCCCACTGGCGAGGCAGGGCGGGAGACCCGCGGGCGGCAGGCGAAGCCCTGGAGGCCTTGCTGCCGGACATGCTCGAAGCGCTGCACGAGGACGATCGCCGGATCTTCGCGGTCCGGCAGGACCTCGCGTACTGGCAGGCGGAGACCGGCGACCACGGCCGGGCGGTGGTGGAACTCACCGAACTGCTCGACGACATGAGGCGTGCGCTGCCGGCAGACGATCCCGACCTGTTCACCGCCCGGTACAACCGCGCCCGCAGGCTCGCGCAGACGGGAGAGGCGGCCCGGGCTGTGGCCGAGCTGGTTCAGCTGCTCTCCGACATGGAGGGCGTGCTGCCCCCGGACGCCCCTCTCGTCGAGACCGCCCGCACACTCCTGGCCTGCCTTCGCCGTCCGTACCCCGAGGCGGAGTGAACGCACTCCTGTCCCGAGCGGGGCCCGGTGATGTCCTCGCGGAAGGTGGGAGTGGGCTCCTCGGCCCTCCGCGAGGACCCGCCGCTCCTACCAGGTGACAGGCAGCGAGGTGACTCCGTGGATCAGGCGGCCCGTGGAACGGGGCACCTCCGCGGCCGGTACGGCCAGTCGGAGGGTCGGGAACCTGCGCAGCAGCGTGCCGATCGCGATCTCCAGCTCCAGGCGGGCCAGCCCCGCGCCGAGGCAGTAGTGGATGCCGTAGCCGAAGGTCAGGTGCTGGGATGTGGCGGTGCCCGTGACGTCGAGGGTGTCGGGCTCGGTGAAGTACCCGGCGTCACGGTTGGCGGAAGCGAGGGACGCGAGCACCGCGGTGCCCGCTGGCACGACGGTGTCGCCCAGCTTCACGTCCTCCAGGGCGACGCGCAGGGTCGCCTCGTCACCCGGGGGCACGAAGCGCAGCAGTTCCTCGACGGCGGCGGGGATCCCTCCGGGGTCGCGGCGCACCGCCTCGAACTGCTCGGGGTGCGTCAGCAGCGCCAGGACTCCGTTGGCGATCTGATTGGTCGTGGTCTCGTGCCCGGCGATGAGGAGGGTGATCGCGAGGTGGAGCAGTTCCTCCTCGTCGAGTCGTTCGGCGTCCGCCTCATGGATCGACACGAGGGCGGAGAGGAGGTCGTCGCCCGCCTGCTTCCGCTTGGCGGCGATGAGCCCGCCCAGATAGGTGGCCAGCCCCGTGTGGGCGGCGACGATCCGCTCGACCGGCAGGGAGACGGTCGACAGGACGGTGCCGGACCATTCGGCGATCTGCTCCCGTTCGTCGAGCGGGACCCCGAGCAGTTCGCAGATGACGGTCACGGGCAGCGGGAAGGCGAGGGCGGGGACCAGGTCGACCGGGGAACCGGCCTGCCGCATCGCGTCGAGGAGTTCGTCGGTGCGGCTCTGGATGCGCGGCCGCAGGGCGGCGACCCGCCGGGCGGTGAACTCCCGGGAGACCAGCCGGCGTACCCGGGTGTGGTGCGGCGGGTCCATGCTGAGCAGGTTCTTGGCGTTCTGCGGCTCGGTCCCGATCCGGGGGGCACCGGGCCGGGCGGTGGCGGCCCGGCTGAAGCGGGCGTCGGACAGCACCGTCCGCACCGACTCGTAGTCGGTGACGAGGAGGGCGTGGTCGCCGCTGGGCAACCGGACGTCCGCGACCGGTTTCTCCTCCCGCAGCCTCTTGTAGTGAGGGCACGGTTCGAGCGCCGAGGGCCGCTCGAACGGGTAGGTGAGGGGGCTGCTTCCGACCGGGGTGTCGGTCATGTGCGCACTGCCAATCTGTGTGAACGCGGATGTGTGGGGGGTCCGGTACGGCGGCCGTGCCGCCGGGTTCAGCCGGTCCGGAACCGGTTGATGGCCGGCTCGTGCCGGGCCCGCAGCTCGGGGTCGGTGACGCCCAGGCCCTCCTGGGCGGCCAGGCACAGCACGCCGACCTTGCCGTGGTGGCGGTTGCCGTGCACGTCGGCCACGGCCTGCCCGATCTCGGCGAGCGGGTAGGTGCGGGAGAGCGTGGGGTGGATACGGCCCTTGGCGACGAGCCGGTTGGCCTCCCAGGCCTCGCGGTAGTTGGCGAAGTGGGAGCCGATGATCCGCTTGAGGTGCATCCAGAGGTAGCGGTTGTCGAACTCGTGCCGGTATCCGGAGGTGGACGCGCAGGTGACCACGGTGCCGCCCCTGCGGGCGACGTAGACGGAGGCGCCGAAGGTCTCGCGGCCCGGGTGCTCGAAGACGATGTCCACGTCCTCACCGCCCGTCAGCTCGCGGATCCTGCTGCCGAGACGCTTCCACTCCCTGGGGTCCTGGGTGCGCTCGTCCTTCCAGAAGCTGTAGTTCTCCGCGCTGCGGTCGATGATGGCCTCGACACCCATCGTGCGGCAGATCTCCGCTTTCTGGTCGCTGGAGACCACGCAGATCGGCGTCGCGCCGCCCGCCAGCGCGTACTGGGTGGCGTACGAGCCCAGGCCGCCGCCCGCGCCCCAGATCAGGACGTTGTCGCCGACCTTCATGCCCGCACCGTTGCGCGAGACCAGCTGGCGGTACGCCGTGGAGTTGACCAGGCCGGGTGCGGCCGCCTCTTCCCAGGTGAGGTGGGCCGCCTTGGGCATCAGCTGGTTGGCCTTCACCAGCGCGAGGTGGGCCAGGCCGCCGAAGTTGGTCTCGAAGCCCCAGATCCGCTGCTCGGGGTCCAGCATCGTGTCGTCATGGCCCGCCGCGTCCTCGAGTTCGACGGACAGGCAGTGCGCGACGACCCGGTCGCCGGACTTCCAGCGGCGTACGCCGGGCCCGGTGCGCAGCACCACTCCGGCCAGGTCGGAGCCGATGACGTGGTAGGGCTGGTCGTGCCGCGCGGCCGGGCCTCCGGTGCGGGCGTAGCGTTCGAGGAAGGCGAAGGTCGGCACGGGCGAGAACAGCGCGCTCCACACCGTGTTGTAGTTGACCGAGCTCGCCATGACGGCGATCAGGGCCTCGCCGGGGCCGGGTTCCGGGGTCGGTACGTCGTGAAGGTGCAGGGCCTTCGCGGGCTCCCGGTCGGAGACCGGCACTCCGTCGAACATGTGCTGTTCGTCCTTGAAGAGCACGGCGGCTCGATAGGACTCCGGTATCGGCATGTTCGCGAAATCGCGTGACGTCGCGTCCGGCGACTCGATCGCGGCGACCAGGTCGGCTGTCACCACAGACTCCTGTCGGTGTCGTTTCGGAAGGGCTCGGGTCCGCGGGTGGTGGCCGGGGCGCCCCCGGCCACCACCCCGGTCGGGTCTACTGGTTGAGCTTCACCGGGAGCTCGGTCAGGCCGCGCATCACCAGTCCGGGCCGCCACTTGAGGTCGGCCGAGGCGTCCAGGCGCTCCATCTTGGGGAAGCGTTCCAGGAGTTGACGGAAGGCGATGTGTGCCTCCAGGCGGGCCAGCGGGGCGCCCAGGCAGTAGTGCATGCCGTAGCCGAAGGCCATGTGCTGGTTGGGGCTGCGCTCGGCGTCGAAGGTCATCGAGTCGTCGAAGATCCGCTCGTCGCGGTTGGCCGACAGCAGTGAGATGAGGACGAGTTCGCCCTCCTCGATGGTCTGGCCGCCGAGTTCCAGGGTCTCGGTGGCGACCCGGAAGCTCGCGCCGGGCACCGGGCTCTCGTAGCGCAGGAACTCCTCGACGGCCCCCGGGATCGCCTCGTGGTCGGCCCGCAGGCCGTCGGCGAGTTCGGGGTCGGCGAGCAGCAGGGCGGTGCCGTTGCCGAGCAGGTTCACGGTGGTCTCGTAGCCGGCGATGATGAGCAGGAAGCACATCGAGGTCAGCTCGTTCTCGGCGAGCCGGTCCTCGTTGTCCCGTGCGGAGATCATCGCGGACAGCAGCTTGTCGTCCGGCTCGGCCCGCTTCTGCTCGACGAGGTCGCGGACGTAGTGGACGAACTCGGTGACCACGTCGACGGGGAAGTTCTGGGTGCCCACTCCGGCGAGGTAGGCGTTCGACCAGGTGCGGAAGCGCTCGTGGTCGGTGACGGGCACGCCGAGCAGTTCGCAGATCACCTGCATGGGCAGCGGGTAGGCCAGGTCGCGGATGGCGTCCGGGTGTTCCTGGACGGCCATCTTGTCGAGCAGGTCGCTGGTCATCTGCTCGATCATGGGCCGGAGCCGTTCGATGCGCTTGGCCGTGAACACGGAGGAGACCAGCCGGCGCAGCCGGGTGTGGTCGGTGCCGTCGACCCGCAGCATGTGGGTGCCCATGCTGGCGCGGATCTCGGCGGGCAGGACGTCCTTGGCGACGATCCGGGTGCCGATCCGGTTGGACAGCCGCGCGTCGCCGAGGCCGGCCCTGGCGTCGGCGTACCGGGTGACCAGCCACAGCGGCACCCCGTTGGGCAACTCGACCTGGAACAGCGGGCGTTCCTCACGCAGCTGTTCGAACAGGTCGTGCGGGGACTTCACACCGTACTGGGCGTAGAGGTCGGTGAAGGTGACCATGTGCGTGTGCTCCTTGTGAAGTGGGAGTCAGTCGAGAGCCGGCTGCTTGGCCGCGGGGGCAGGGGCGGGGGCGGGTGGTGTGAGCGCCGGGATGCCGAGCGCCACGGCGCCGCCGGCCAGCAGGACCGCGACGCAGATCCACAGGCCGGGGATCATCGCGTCGTTGAAGGCCGCCGGGGAGAGGTAGTCGCCGCCCCGGCTGGTGAACACGGTGGTGAGGACGGCGATGCCCAGGGCACTGCCGATCTCGCGGACGGTCGCGTTGGTGCCGGACGCCTTGCCGATGTCCAGCGGCTGGACGGAGCTCACCACCACCGTCGCGCTCGGTGCGAAGATCAGACCGGTGCCGATGCCGCACAGCATGTACGGCGCCACCATCTGCCAGTCGGCGGTGCCCGGGTCGGAGATCAGCGCGCACCAGGCCAGGCCCAGGGCGGCGAGTCCCAGCCCGGCGGCGATCAGCTTGCTGGGGCCGACCTTGGGGATGAGCTTGCCGGCGTACGGCGCGCAGATCGTCGGCATGACCGCCCAGGGCAGCGTCCACAGACCGGCCACGAACGGCGAGTGGTGGCGGACCACCTGGAGGTACTGGGCGAGGAAGAAGATCGAACCGAACAGGCCGAAGTACACGGCCAGGGAGGAGACGTTGGCCAGGGTGAAGGCCCGGCTGCGGTAGATGCGCAGGGGCAGCAGGGGCTGGGCGGTGCGCCGCTCCCACAGGACGAAGAGCACCAGCAGCACGGCTGCCGAGGCGTACATCCCGAGCACGCGGGCGGAGGTCCAGCCGTACTCGCTGCTGTCCACGATCGCCCAGACCAGGGCGAGCACCCCGGCGGCACCGAGCAGCAGCCCGAGGACGTCGAGTCCGGCTGCCTGGCCACGGCTCTCGGCGTGGACGCGCAGCACCAGCGGCACGGCGATCAGGCCGATGGGGACGTTCAGCCAGAACAGCCAGTGCCAGCCGATGCCGGTGGTGATGGCGCCGCCGATCAGGGGGGCGACGCCGACCGCCAGGCTGCTGATGCTGGACCAGACACCGATCGCCACGCCCCGCTTCTCCGGCGGCACGGCCAGGGTCAGCATCGTCAGGGAGAGCGGCAGTACCGCGGCCGCGCTCATGCCCTGGAGGGCGCGCAGGGTGATGAGTGCCGCGGTCGACGTGGACAGCGCGCAGCCGACCGAGAACAGCACGAACAGCGTGAGCCCGGAGACGAAGACCTTGCGCCGTCCGTACCGGTCGCCGAGACCGGCCGCGACCAGCAACAGGCTGGCGAAGCCCAGGATGTAGCTGTTGGTGACCCACTGAAGGCCCTGGACCGAGGCGCCGAGGTCGCGTCTGATGGACGCCAGGGCGTTGGTGACCACCAGGTTGTCCAGGGCCACCATGAACATCGGCAGGGACACGGCCAGGACGGTCAGTCCGAACGACGGTCGTGCCGGGGTGGCCGGTTCGTTTGCCATACCAGTTCTTTCTTCTTCGGGGGGAATCGCCGGCGACGCTGGCGCCGGCGGGGGAAATCGGTCAGCGGAAACGTGCCAGGTCCTCGGTGAGCGCGCGGGCCACCTGGGTGTTCTGCTCCGCCAGGTAGAAGTGGCCTCCCGGAAAGCCGCGCAGGGTGAAGCCGCTCTCGGTGTGGTCGCGCCACTCCTCCGCCTCGGCCAGGGTGACCTGCGGGTCGTCGTCGCCCACCAGCACGCTGATGGGGCAGCGCAGGGGTGGACCCGGCTCGTACCGGTACGACTCCACCGCCTCGTAGTCGCCCCGGATGGCCGGCATGATCATCCGGATGACGTCGTCGTCGAGGAGCAGCCGGTCGTCGGTGCCGTTCAGCCGGCGGATCTCCGCGATGACGCCGTCGTCGTCCATCGATCGGACGCCTCGGTCGCGCAGCTTGGGCGGGGCGGTGCGGCCCGAGGCGACCAGCCCCAGCAGCTCCAGCGAGGATCGCTGCTCGCAGCGGCGGGCCACCTCGAAGGCCAGGCAGGCGCCCATGCTGTGCCCGAACAGCACCAGCCGGCGCCGGGGCAGCGACTCCAGCACGTCGAGGATCTCGTCCGCCAGCCGGGGAATCGAGGTGATCGGCGGCTCGGCCCGGCGGTCCTGTCGGCCCGGGTACTGCACCGGCAGCACCTCCGCGACCGTGGCGAGGGCGCCCGCGAGCGGGCGGAAGTAGCTGGCGGAGCCGCCCGCGTGGGGGAAGCAGACCAGTGTCAGGTCGGTGTCCTGGGGTGCCGGGTGGTAGCGGCGGATCCAGAGTTCCTGTGCAGCCAGGGCGTTGGTCATCCCCGTACCTCCGTGCGCAGCCAGGACGCGATGGCGTCGGCGGTGGTCCGATGGTGTTCGTCGAGCATCGAGAAGTGGTCTCCGGGTACGTCGATCACGTGGTGGGAGTGCTCCCAGCCGGCCCCCCGTTCGCCGGGGTCCGCTCCGGGGACGTCGTCGGTGGCGCGCAGCAGCAGCACCGGGGTCTCCAGGGCCTGCGGGGTCCAGTCCGCGAAGACCCGGAAGTAGCCGCCCATCGCCACCAGGCGCTGGTCGTCGAGGAGTTCGGCGGCCTCCTCGTTCTCCAGCAACTGCGAGACCATCAGCCGGGTGCTGGATCCGTCCGCGGTCCGGGAGAAGGTGTCGGCCAGGACGACGGCGGCGGCCGGAGTGCCGAGCGCGGCCAGGTGTTCGGCCACGGCGTGCGCGATCCAGCCGCCGGAGGAGCGGCCGAGCAGTACGGTCCGGCGGCCGGCGGCGAGTTCCACGGCGGTCTCGGCCTGGGCGCCGATCAACGCCTCCGCCGAGCGTGGCAGCGGCTCACCGGCGGCGAAGCCGGGGTGCGGCAGAGCCCAGACCTCACCTGCGGTGCCGAGCGCCGCACCGAGCCGCAGATACTCCTGCGGTCCCGAGACGGCACTGAGCGAGGGGAGGCAGATCACGGCGAGGTCGCCGGCGCCCTCGGTGATGCGCAGCGGCGTGGGCCAGCGGTCGGCCTCTGCCCGGGTGGCGAAGTCCGGTCGCAGCGCGGCGGCCGCGGTCAGCAGCCGGAACCCCTCCGTGAGCCGACCGGTGCGGTACGCCTGCCGGAACAGGCCGGTGAGCGGGTCGCCCGCCGGTTCCGCGGGCTGTCCCAGGCGCTCCGACAGGTGTGCGGCCAGCGCGTTCACCGTCGGGTGGTCGAAGACGAGGGTCGCGGGCAGGGAGAGACCGGTGGCGTCCCGCAGCCGGTTGCGCAGTTGCAGGGCCGTCAGGGACTCGAATCCGAGCTCGACGAAGGACCGGTCGGGATCGACGTCCTGGGGCGCGGCGTGGCCCAGGACGGTGGCGGCGGTCGCGCGCACATGGTCGGTGACCGCGGCGGCCCGCTGCCCGTCGTCGGCCAGGCCGGCCAGGCTCCGCTGGAGTGCGCCGGTCTCCTCCTCGGCGGCCGACGCGGCCACGGGGGCGGCGGGGAGCGTCGCGGCGGGCGTGGACGCCAGCCAGAACGACCGCCGCTGGAAGGCGTAGCGCGGCAGTTCCACACGGCGGGCGGGCGGCAGCGCGGCGGTCCAGTCCACGGCGGCGCCCCGGACGTACAGTTCACCGGCCGACTCCAGGAACCGGGCGGGGTGGCCCTCTTCGCGCAGCAGTGTGCCGGTCACCGTGACGGCGCGGCCGGCCTCGGTGGTCTCCGCGGTCTCCTCGACGGCGCCGACGAGCACGGGGTGCGGGCTCGCCTCGACGAAGTACCGGATGCCGTCCTGGATCAGCAGGCGGACGGTCTCGTCGAAGCGCACCGGCCGGCGCAGGTTGCGGTACCAGTAGTCGGCGTCCAGCTCCGTCCCGGCGAGCTGCGTCCCGGTGACCGCCGAGTAGAACGGCACCTCGGCGGGTTTCGGCGTGACGGCCGACAGCCGGGCCAGTACGTCCTCCCGGACGGCCTCGACGTGCGGTGAGTGGGAGGCGTAGTCCACGGGGACACGGCGCACCCGCAGGCCGTCCGCCTCGCTCCGCGCCAGGAACTCGTCCAGGGCGTCGGCGTCACCGGCCACCACCGTCGCGTTCGGTCCGTTGACGGCGGCGACCGCGATCCGGTCCGTCCAGGGGGCGAGCCGGGGCGCCAGCTGGTCGGCCGGCAGCGCGACGGACACCATGCCGCCGCGGCCGGCCAGTCGCGTCAGCACCTGGCTGCGCAGGGCCACCACGAGTGCGGCGTCCTCCAGCGAGAGGGCGCCGGACACGCAGGCGGCCGCGATCTCGCCCTGCGAGTGGCCGGCGACGGCGTCGGGCTCGATGCCGTACGACCGCCACAAGGCGGCGAGCGACACCATGACGGCGAACAGGGCCGGCTGGACCACGTCGACGCGGTCGAGGGAGGGCGCGTCCGGCTCGCCCCGCAGTACCCGGGCCAGCGACCAGTCGACGTGGGGTGCGAGCGCCTCCTCACAGGCCGTGAGGCGGTCCCGGAACACGGCGGAGGAGGCGGCCAGTTCGATGGCCATGCCGCGCCACTGGGAGCCCTGGCCGGGGAAGACGAAGGCGGTGCGGCCGGCCGTCCGGGCGGCCGCCGTGCCACGGACCGTGTGCGGGGCGTCCCGGCCGTCCGCCAGGGCTCCGAGCCGGTCCAGCAGGGCCTCGCGGCCGTCGGCGACGACGACCGCGCGGTACTCCAGTGCGGCCCGGCCGGTCGCCAGGGACCACGCCACGTCGGCGCCGCTTTGCTCCGGACGGGTCAGCAGGTGCGTGTGCAGCCGGGCCGCCTGGGCGCGCAGCGCCTGCGGCGTGCGGGCGGAGAGCACCCAGGGCAGGGGGCCCCGGGAATCCCCGAACGGCGCGGGGCCACCCCTTCGCTCGTCCCACGCCTCGGACCGCGCCTCGGACCGTGCCGCGGCCGACTGCTCCGGGACCGGTCCGGCGGCCTGGTTCGCGGGCGGATGCGCGTCCTGTTCCGCGGGCTCCCCGGGCCGTCCCGCCGGCTGACCCACGGGCCGTTCCGCAGGCCCACCCACAGGCCCACCCACAGGCCCACCCACAGGCCGTACCACCGGCTGGCCCACGGGCCGTTCCGCAGGCCCACCCCCAGGCCGTACCACCGGTTGGCCCACGGGCCGTTCCGCGGGCTGTTCCTCCGGCCGTTCCGCGGGCTGCTTCGCCGACCGTTCCGCAGGCCGTTCCGCGGGCTGATCCGCCGCACGTTCCGCTGGCCGTCCCACGGGCTGATTCGTCGGCCCTTCCGTCGGCTGTTGATCCGGCTCTTCGAGGATGACGTGGGCGTTGGTGCCGCTCATGCCGAAGGAGGAGACGGCCGCGCGGCGGGGCCGGTCCGTCCGGGGCCAGGGGCGTGCCTCGGTCAGCAGCGCGACGGACCCCGCCGACCAGTCGATCTGGGCCGACGGCGCGTCCACGTGCAGCGTCCTCGGCAGCGTCTCCCGGCGCATGGACTGCACCATCTTGATCACGCCGCCCACGCCGGCCGCCGCCATGGTGTGCCCGATGTTCGACTTGAGCGAGCCGAGCCAGAGCGGACTGCCCGCCGGGCGGTGCTGGCCGTACGTGGCGAGCAGGGCCTGGGCCTCGATGGGGTCGCCGAGCCGGGTACCGGTGCCGTGCGCCTCGACGGCGTCGACGTCCGCCGGGTTCAGTCCGGCGTCCGCGAGCGCCTGCCGGATCACCTGGCGCTGGGCGCGGCCGCTGGGCGCGGTCAGGCCGTTGCTGGCGCCGTCCTGGTTGACGGCCGAGCCGCGCAGCACGGCCAGTACCGGGTGCCCCAGTCGCCGTGCGTCGGACAGCCGCTCCACCAGGAGCAGTCCCACGCCCTCGCCCCAGGCCGTGCCGTCGGCCGAGGCCGCGAAGGACTTGCACCGGCCGTCGGCGGCCAGGCCGCCCTGGGCGCCGAAGTCCGCGAAGGCGCCCGGGGAGCTCATGATCGTCGCACCGCCGGCCAGGGCCATGCCGCACTCCCCACGGCGCAGCGCCTGTGCCGCCAGGTGCAGTGCCACCAGGGAGGAGGAGCAGGCCGTGTCCACCGTGACGGCCGGGCCCTCCAGGCCGAGGAAGTAGGCGATCCGCCCGGAGGCGACGCTGCCGGCGTTGCCGGTGCTGAGGTAGCCCATGGCCTCGGCGGGTATGGCCGCGGCCCGGGTCGCGTAGTCGTGCAGGTTGAGGCCGGTGAAGACGCCCACCTGCTCGCCGCGGGCCGCGGACGGGTCGAGGCCGGCCGCCTCGAACGCCTCCCAGGCCGCTTCCAGCAGCAGCCGCTGCTGGGGGTCCATGGCCAGGGCCTCGCGCGGTGAGATGCCGAAGAAGTCGGCGTCGAACTCGTCGGCCTGGTGCAGGAATCCGCCGTGGCCCGCGCTGTCGCCGGGCCAGCCTCGGTTGTCCGGGAACCCGGAGATGGCGTCGCGTCCTTCCGCCACCAGCTCCCACAGCCCGTCGGGGTCGGCGACACCGCCGGGGTACCGGCAGCTCATGCCGATGATCGCCACCGGTTCGTGCTGCCGGTCGGTCAGTTCGCGCACCTGTCTGCGGGCCTCGCGCAGGTCGGCCGTCGCGCGTTTGAGGTAGTCGAGGTACTTCGCCTCGTTGGTCACGGGTTGCGTGCTCACGACGACTCCAGTTCGGCATCCAGCAGGTCGAAGATCTCCTCGGCGGTGGCGGACTCGAGGTCGGCGTCCGCCGTGCGGTCCCCCGGCCGGTCACGGGTACCGGTGAGGGCACGCAACCGGGCGTAGATCTCCTCGTGTTCCGTCCCCGCGTCGGGCAGCGCGGCGAGCAGTGCCTCCAACCGGTCCAGTTCGCGGTGGAGTTCGGGCACCCCGGACAGCTCGGCGGCCGCCTCCTCGTCCAGCCGAGCGGCGAGCGCGGCCGGGGTGGGGCAGTCGAACAGCACGGTCGGGGGCACCCGCAGGCCGGTGGCCGCCGTCACGTGGTTGCGCAGTTCGACCGCGGTGAGCGAGTCGATGCCGATGTCCTTGAACGACTCTTCCGGGTCGACGTCGTCGGCTCCGGAGTGCCCGAAGACCAGCGCGGTGCCGCGGCGGACGATGTCGAGCAGCGTGCGGGCCCGCTCGTCCGGTGTCTGCGCCAGCAGCCGGTCCCTGGCCCCGGGGGCCGCGACGGGTTCGGCGGTGACCGTGCGCCGGGCCGGGCGGGCAGCCGGGGCGGGGCGCTCGGCCGCCGGACGGGGCAGGTCGGCCGGTGCGGGACGCAGGCCCACCGAGTCCGCCGACGCGACCGGCAGTCCGGCCGGGTCGGTCAGCAGGAGGGAGACCTCGCCCGGTGCGGCGGGGGTGACACGGACGCGGGCGGCGGTGGCGCCGGTGGCGTGCACGGACACGCCCGACCAGGACATGGGCAGTTCGCCGGCCGTGTCCGTCAGGCCGAGCGCGTGCAGCGCGCCGTCCAGCAGCACGGGGTGCACCCGGTACCGGCCGGCTTCCTGCGCCTCGGCCGGGTCGAGGGCGAGCTCGGCGTACAGCTCCGCGTCGCGGCGCCACACGGCCCGGACGGCCTGGAACGCCGGCCCGTGGTCGAGCCCGGCCCGCGCCAGGCGCTCGTACAGGTCCTCGGCCGCGGCCGGTACGGCGCCGTCCGGCGGCCACACGGCCAGGCCGGTGTCCGGGGCCGGACCGGCGGGGCGCAGCGTGCCGTGGGCGTTGCGGACCCATCCGCCGGAACCGGACGCCCCTTCCGGCCGGGAGTGCAGCTGGACGGTGCGTCCCTCGCCGGACGGGGTGACCGTCAGCCGGAGCTGCGTGCCACCCTGTTCGGGCAGGACCAGCGGGGCCTCCAGGACCAGTTCCTCGACGAGGGCGCAGCCGGTCTCGTCGCCGGCCCGCAGGACCATGTCGACCACGGCCGAGGCGGGCAGCACCGGCGTCCCGGCGAGGGTGTGCTGGGCGAGCCAGGGCTGGGTGTGGGCCGCGAGACGTCCGGAGAACAACAGGCCGTCGGAGTCCGGCAGTTCGATCGCGGCGCCCAGGAGTGGGTGGTCCGCGGGTGCGAGCCCGGCGGCACCCAGGTCCTCCGGCTGCGCCGGTGGCGCGTCGAGCCAGTAACGCTGCCGCTGGAAGGCGTAGGTGGGCAGCTCCGTGCGGGGCGGGCGGGGTCCGTCGAACGCGGCCGACCAGTCCACCGGGGTGCCGCAGAAGGCCGGCCAGTCGACCGGGACGCCGTGCACGTGCAGTTGGACCACCGCTTTGGTGAGGCTCTGTGGCTCGGCGGTGCCGTCGCGCAGGGAGGGGATGAAGGAGACGGCTTCCGCGTCCGCGGACAGGCAGTTGGGGCCCATCGCGGACAGTACGCCGTCGGGGCCGAGTTCCAGGAAGGTGGTCACTCCGTCGGCCGCGAGGGCACCCACCACGTCGTGGAACCGCACGGCCCCCCGGACGTGCCGAACCCAGTATTCGGGAGTGCCGAGTTCCTCCGCCGTGACCGGGCCGCCGGTCAGGGTGGAGAAGAACGCGGTGGTGACCGGGGCGAACCGAAGACCACGCGCCACCTCGGCGAACCCGTCCAGCATCGGTTCCATCAGCGGTGAGTGGAAGGCGTGGCTGACCTCCAGGCGCTTGGTCTTGCGGCCCATGGCGCGCAGCTGCCCGGCGAGGTCGAGCACGGCTTCGGCGGCACCGCTCAGGACCACGGCGGAGGGCCCGTTGACGGCGGCGACACCGACCCGGTCCGCCATGTCCCCGATGAGCTCCAGCACTTCCGGCTCGGTGGCCTGGACGGCGACCATGGCCCCGCCCGCCGGCAGCTCCTGCATCAGCCGCCCGCGGGCCGCCACCAGGGCCGCCGCGTCCGGCAGCGGGAACAGGCCGATGACGTGGGCGGCCGCCAGCTCGCCGATCGAGTGGCCGGCCACGACGTCGGGGCGGACACCCCAGTGCTCGATCAGCCGGTGGAGGGCGACCTCCAGAGCGAACACCGCGGGCTGGGTGAATCGGGTCTGGTGGATCAGGGCCGCCTCGGGACTGTCCTCGGGCGCGAAGACGATCTCCTTGAGCGGCCGGTCGAGATGCCGGTCCAGTTCGGCGCAGACCTCGTCGAAGGCCGCCGCGAACACCGGGAAGGTGTCGTACAACTCCCGTCCCATGCCCGGGCGCTGGCTGCCCTGTCCGGTGAAGAGGACGGCGAGCCGACCCGTGTGCTGCCGGCCCTGTGCGACTCCGGCGGCGGGTTCGCCGGCGGCCACCGCGGCCAGTCCGCCGAGGAGCGCCTCGCGTTCCCCGGCCACCACCACGGCCCGGTGGTCGAACGTGGTGCGCGTGGTCGAGAGGGCGTACGCGGCCGCGTCGAGATCGAGGTCGGGGCGCTCGGTGACGAAGGCGTGCAGCCGCTCGGCCTGCGCTCGCAGAGCCGTCTCCGTCCTGCCCGAGACCACCCAGGGGATCGGCCCGGACTCGGTGCCGGGGACGTCCTCGGTTTCGGGAGCCTGTTCGAGGATGATGTGGGCGTTGGTGCCGCTCAGCCCGAAGGAGGAGACGGCGGCCCGCCGCGGTCGCTCCAGCTCCGGCCACACCCGCTGCTCGGTCAGCAACTCCACCGCACCCGCCGACCAGTCCACATGCGAGGTTGGCGCATCCACATGCAGGGTCTTGGGGAGCACGCCGTGACGCAGCGCCATCACCATCTTGATGACCCCACCCACACCGGCAGCCGCCTGCGCATGCCCGATGTTCGACTTCAACGAACCCAGGAACAGAGGGATTTCACCCGTGCGCTCCTGGCCGTAGGTCGCGATCAGCGCCTGCGCCTCGATCGGGTCACCCAGCCGCGTACCCGTCCCGTGCGCCTCCACCACGTCCACGTCAGCCGCACCCAGCCGAGCGTCCGCCAGCGCCTGCCGGATCACCCGCTGCTGCGACGGACCGTTCGGCGCCGTCAGACCATTGCTCGCACCGTCCTGGTTGACCGCACTCCCCCGCACCACCGCCAGCACCGGATGCCCCAGCCGCAGCGCGTCCGACAGACGCTCCACCACCAGCACACCCACACCCTCAGCCCACCCCGTACCGTCCGCACCCTCCGCGAACGCCTTGCACCGGCCGTCCGGGGACAGTCCGCGCTGTCGGCTGAAGTCGAGGAAGGCGGCCGGGGAGGACATCACCGTCACACCGCCGGCCAGCGCCATCGAGCACTCGCCGCGCCGCAGCGCCTGCACCGCCAGGTGCAGCGTCACCAACGACGACGAACACGCCGTGTCGACGGTGACGGCAGGACCCTCCAGGCCGTAGGTGTACGACAGCCGCCCGGCCGCCACGCTGCCCGCCGTGCCGGTGCCACGGAACGCCTCCAGTTCCTCGGGGATGGCGCGCAGCCTGGTCAGGTAGTCGCGGTTCATCAGGCCCATGTAGACGCCGGTGCGGCTGCCGCGCAGGGACGCCGGATCGATCCCCGCCCGCTCCATCGCCTCCCACGACGTCTCCAACAACAACCGCTGCTGCGGATCCATCGCCAACGCCTCACGCGGCGAGATCCCGAAGAACCCCGCGTCGAACTCCGCCGCGTCGTACAGGAACCCGCCCTCGCGGGTGTACACCTTCCCCCGCACACCCGGATCCGCGTCGTAGAGACCCTCCAGATCCCAGCCCCGGTCCTCCGGGAAACCCGACACCGCGTCCGAACCCGTGGCCACCAACCGCCACAACTCCTCCGGCGAACCCACCCCACCGGGGAAACGACAGCCCATGCCCACGATGGCCACCGGCTCGTCGACCGTGGCGGCTACGGTCTCGGCGGTGTCCGTGCCCTCCGCGAGGAGTTCACGGCGCAGATGGGCGGCCAGCGCTGCCGGTGTCGGGTAGTCGAAGACCAGGGTCGGAGGCAGCGCCAGGCCGGTGAGGGGGCCGAGCGCGTTGCGCAGTTCGACGGCGCTCAGCGAGTCCACGCCGAGGTCGCGGAAGGTGTGCTGGGCCCCGACGGCGTCGGCCGACGCGTGGCCGAGGACAGTGGCGGCGTGCGAGCGGACGACGTCGAGCAGCATCCCGTCGCGGTCGGCGGCGGGCAGCGCGAGCAGCCGGTCGCGAAGCGTCGCGGCGAGCGCGGCGGTCGTACGGGCGGCCGGGCGGGGTGTGCGCACCAGACCGCTGAGCAGCGGCGGCACCTCCCTCCCGGACCGGGGCGCGGTGTCGAGGCGCATCGGCAGCAGGACCGCGCGGTCGGCGGCGAGGCAGGCGTCGAAGAGCGCCAGCCCCTCCTCGACGGTGAGCGGGGCGAAGCCGGCCCGCTCGATGCGGGCGAGGTCCGTCTCGGCCAGGTGGCCGGTGATGCCGCTGCGTTCGGCCCACAGGCCCCAGGCGAGCGAGAGCGCCGGCCGCCCGGTCGCCCGGCGGTGGGCGGCCAGGCCGTCCAGGAAGGCGTTGGCCGCCGCGTAGGCGCCCTGGCCCGCGCCGCCGAACACCCCGGCGGCGGAGGAGAACAGGACGAAGTGCGCCAGGTCCAGTTCCCGGGTGAGTTCGTGGAGGTGGAGCGCGGCGTCGGCCTTGGGCCGCAGCACCGCGTCGGTCTGCTCCGGGGTGAGGGACTCCACGAGTCCGTCGGCCACGACCCCGGCCGCGTGCACCACGCCGGTCAGGGGGTGCTCGGCCGGGATCCGGGACAGCAGGTCGGCGAGGGCCGACCGGTCGGCCGCGTCGCAGGCGACGACCGAGACGGTGGCGCCCAGCTCGCCGAGTTCGGCCGCCAGCGCCCCGGCGCCCTCGGCGGCCGGTCCGCTACGGCTGGTCAGCAGCAGGTGGCGGACGCCGTGGGCCACCACGAGGTGCCGGGCGACGGCCGCGCCGAGGGTGCCGGTGCCGCCGGTGACCAGCACGGTCCCCTCGGGCCGGAAGGCGGCCGCGTCGGCGTTCGGCTGGGCGTGCGCCAGCCGCGCCACCGACCAGACGCCGTCGCGGACGAGGAACTGCGGCTCGGTGCCGAGCACCGCGGCCGTGAGCGGCTCCCCCGGCCGGTCGGTGTCGACCAGGACGAACCGCCCCGGGTGCTCGGTCTGCGCGGAGCGCACCAGGCCGTGCAGCGCGGCACCGGACGGGCTGCTGACCCGCTCGCCGGTCGCACCGGTGGTGACGAGGACCAGCCGGGCGGCGGCGAACCGTTCGTCGGCCAGCCACGCCCGCAGCAGGTGCAGCGTGCGGTGGACGGCGTCGCGCGAGGCGTCGAGCGCCGGCTGTTCGCGTACGACCACCACGTCCGGTACGGCCGCACCGGCGTCGACGGCGGCGGCCAGGGCCGCCAGGGAGGGGTGATGGTCGTCCTCGGCGGAGCCGACGTGGGCCCAGCTGCCCGGTGCCAGCGGCTCCGCGGTGTCCGCCGGGATCCAGTCGAGGCGGTACAGCGCGTCCGCCGTGGACGACGCGCGCAGCGCCTCGGCGGTGACCGGCCGTACGGTCAGCGACTCCACGGACGCCACCGGAAGCCCTGTCGGATCGGCCACCGCCAGCGTCATCCCGTCCTTGCCGGCCGGGCTCAGCCGTACCCGCAGGGTGTCCGCGCCGGTCGCGAAGAGCCGCACACCCGACCAGTGGAACGGCAGCCGCGGCCCGTCGGACGCCTCCGGCCCGGCCAGGCTCCAGGCGTGCAGGGCGCTGTCGAGGAGCGCGGGGTGCACGCCGTACCCGTCGGCCGTCTCCTCGGCCAGGGTGACCTCCGCGAAGACCTCGGTCCCGCGCCGCCAGGCCGCGCGTACGCCCCGGAAGACCGGCCCGTAGTCGAGTCCGGCGGCGGCGAGGCCGTCGTAGAGCGTGTCCACCGGGACCGGGCGGGCGCCCTGCGGAGGCCACTGGGCCAGCTCGAAGTCGGGTCCGGCGGCGTGGGCGTCGGCACCGGCACCGGCATCGGCATCGGCATCGGCATCGGCATCGGCATCGGCATCGGCGGCCAGGGTGCCGGTGGCGTGCCGGGTCCACGGCCGGTCGGCGGATCCGTCGGGCCGGGCGAAGACCGTCAGGCCGCGCCGGCCCGCCGCGTCCGCGGCGCCGATCGCCAACTGAACCTGAACACCGCCCTGTTCGGGCAGGACGAGCGGAGTCTGAAGGGTCAGCTCCTCGATCAGCCGGCAGCCGGACAGGTCGGCCGCGTGAAGCGCCAGGTCGACGAAGGCGGTGCCGGGCAGCAGCACCGTGCCCGCGACCGCGTGGTCCGCGAGCCATGGGTGGGTGCGCAGCGACAGGCGGCCGGTGAGCAGCAGTTCGTCGGCACCGGCCACCGACACCGCCGCACCCAGCAACCGGTGGTCGGCCGCCCCGAGACCCAGGTCGGCCGGCCGGGCGGCCCCGGCGGCGGAAGGGGAGTCGGCGAGCCAGTAGTGCGCGCGCTCGAAGGCGTAGGTCGGCAGCTCGATGCGGCGCGGACCGAGGTGGCCGAAGAAGGCGTCGGCGTCGAAGTCCCTGCCGCGGACGTACAGGTGGGCGAGGGCGGTCAGCAGGCTGACGGGCTCCGGGCGCCCTTCGCGCAGGGTGGGGAGCAGCGCCGCGTCGCTGTCCTCGGCCAGACACTCGCGGCCCATCAGGGACTGCATGGCGACCGGGCCGAGTTCCAGGTAGGTACGGACGCCGTCGGCCTCCAGGGTGCGCATGCCGTCCAGGAAGCGGACGGCGCCGCGGACGTGCCGTCCCCAGTACTCCGGTGAGCGGAGTTCGGCGGGATCGGCGGGCCGGCCGTCCAGGCAGTTGATCACCGGGATGCGCGGCGGGTGGAAATCCAGCTCCCGGACCGCCGTCACGAACCGGTCCACGATCGGCTCCATGTGCGCGGAGTGGAACGCCCGGCCGAAGGACATCCGGTGGGTACGCCGGCCGGCGGCCTGCCACTCGTCGCCGATCCGTGCGACAAGGTCCTCGTCGCCGGAGATGACGACCTGCCGGGGGCCGTTGACCAGCGCGACGTCGACGGTGCCGGTACGGCCCCGCAGGGAGGCGCGGACCTCGTCCTCGGACGCCTCGATCGCGACCATGGTGCCGCCCTGAGGCGTCTGCTGGAGCAGTCGACCCCGCGTGGTGACGAAGGCGGCCGCGTCCGCCAGGGAGAGCATGCCGGTCACGTGGAGGACGGCGGAGTCGCCGTTGGAGCCGCCGAAGACCACGTCGGGGCGGATCCCCCAGTGCTCGATCAGCCGGTAGAGGGCGACCTCCAGGGCGAACACCGCCGGGTGGCCGTATTCGGCCTGGGCCAGCAACGCGGCCTCGGGGCTGTCCTCGGGCGCGAGGACGATCTCCTTGAGCGGTCGGCCGAGGTGCCGGTCCAGTTCGGCGCAGACCTCGTCGAAGGCCGCCGCGAACACCGGGAACGTGTCGTGCAACTCCCGTCCCATGCCCAGCCGCTGGCTGCCCTGGAAGGTGAACAGGTAGGCCAGCCCACCGTCGTCGTGCGCGCCTCGCACCACCGATGCCGCGGGTTCTCCGGTCGCCAACGCGGCGAGACCGGCCAGCAGTTCGGCGCGGTCCTGGGCCAGTACGACGGCCCGGCGCTCGAACCCCGTGCGGCGGCGCAGAAGGGAGTACGCGGCGTCGACCGGGTCGAGGTCGGGGCGCTCGGTGACGAAGGCGTGCAGGCGCCCGGCCTGCGCCCGCAAGGCGGTCTCCGTCCTGGCCGACAGCACCCAGGGGAGCAGGCCGTGCGGCTTGCGGGGCACGGCTTCCGGCTCCGGTGCGGTGACCTCTTCCAGAATGACGTGGGCGTTGGTGCCGCTCAGCCCGAAGGAGGAGACGGCGGCCCGCCGCGGTCGCTCCAGCTCCGGCCACACCCGCTGCTCGGTCAGCAACTCCACCGCACCCGCCGACCAGTCCACATGCGAGGTTGGCGCATCCACATGCAAGGTCTTGGGGAGCACGCCGTGCCTCAGAGCCATCACCATCTTGATGACCCCACCCACACCGGCAGCCGCCTGCGCATGCCCGATGTTCGACTTCAACGAACCTAGGAACAGCGGTAGTTCACCCGTGCGCTCCTGGCCGTAGGTCGCGATCAGTGCCTGCGCCTCGATCGGGTCACCCAGCCGCGTACCCGTCCCGTGCGCCTCCACCACATCCACATCAGCCGCACCCAGCCGAGCATCCGCCAGCGCCTGCCGGATCACCCGCTGCTGCGACGGACCGTTCGGCGCCGTCAGACCATTGCTCGCACCGTCCTGGTTGACCGCACTCCCCCGCACCACCGCCAGCACCGGATGCCCCAGCCGCAGCGCGTCCGACAGACGCTCCACGACCAGCACACCCACACCCTCGCCGAAGCCGGTGCCGTCCGCCTGCTCGTCGAACGCCTTGCACCGGCCGTCGGAGGAGAGTCCGCGCTGTCGGCTGAAGTCGAGGAAGGCGGCCGGGGAGGACATCACCGTCACACCGCCGGCCAGCGCCATCGAGCACTCGCCGCGCCGCAGCGCCTGCACCGCCAGGTGCAGCGTCACCAACGACGACGAACACGCCGTGTCGACCGTCAGCGTGGGCCCCTCCAGGCCGAACGTGTAGGCGATGCGCCCGGCCGCGATGCTGCCCGCCGTGCCGGTGCCGAGGTGCCCCTCGAGGTCCTCGGGGACTCCGGAGGTGTGCACGGCGTAGTCGTGGTACATCAGGCCCATGTAGACGCCGGTGCGACTGCCGCGCAGGGACGCCGGATCGATCCCCGCACGCTCCATCGCCTCCCACGACGTCTCCAACAGCAACCGCTGCTGCGGATCCATCGCCAACGCCTCACGCGGCGAGATCCCGAAGAACCCCGCGTCGAACTCCGCCGCGTCGTGCAGAAACCCGCCCTCGCGGGTGTACACCTTCCCCCGCACACCCGGATCCGCGTCGTACAGACCCTCCAGATCCCAGCCCCGGTCCTCCGGGAAACCCGACACCGCGTCCGAACCCGTGGCCACCAACCGCCACAACTCCTCCGGCGAACCCACCCCACCGGGAAAGCGGCAGCCCATGCCCACGATGG
Organism: Streptomyces humi; assembly: GCF_001005085.2. Classification (GTDB taxonomy): domain Bacteria; phylum Actinomycetota; class Actinomycetes; order Streptomycetales; family Streptomycetaceae; genus Streptomyces; species Streptomyces humi. The sequence goes on along the minus strand of NZ_LBMU02000051.1, from coordinate 3,444 downwards.
CCACCGGCTCGTGCGCCTTCGCGTCGACGTCGCTGAGCCGCTGGTTCGCCTGCCGCAGATCGGCCGTCATCCGCTTCAGGTACTCGAGGAGTTTTTCCTGCTCTGCCATCGCGTTGTCCATCGCCTTTCAAGATCACGTGGGAAGTGCCACTCATCGTTCGGAGCCCGTCCGCGTCACACGGAGCCGAATTCCTTGTCGATGAGGCCGAGCAGCTCGTCAGCTGTGGCCGAGGCGATTTCCTGGTCGATGTCATTGCCGCCGCCGTCGGTCACCGCGATCTTCGCGGCGAGGGCGCGCAGCCGGGACGACACGTGCTCCGGGTCCGGGAGCCGGGACAGGGAGGAGAGCAGGGCCGACTCCAGGCGGTCGAGTTCCTGGAGTACGACGGCCGAGTCCGCGTCCGGTCCCGCGTCGAAGAGTTCACCGCCGAGGCGTTCGGCCAGCGCCGCCGGCGTGGGGTGGTCGAACACCACGGTCGGCGGGAGCTTGACCCCGGTCGCCGAGGCCAGCTGGTTGCGCAGCTGGACGGCGGTGAGCGAGTCGAAGCCCAGATCCTTGAACGCGCGCTCCGCCGTCACCGAACCGGTGTCGGAGTGGCCCAGCACCGCGGCGACATGGGTGCGGACGAGGTCCAGCAGACCTGCCCTGCGCTCCTCCTCGGGCAGCCGCAGCAGACGCTCCCGAGCGGATACGGCCACCGGCCGCGCGGACCCCGGACCGCGGCGCCCCGGACGGCGCACCTCGTGCCACAGCACCGGCGGTACGTCCTGCCGGGTGAGCGCCGCGTGGTCGAGACGGATCGGCACGAGGACGGGCTCGCCGGAACTCCGTGCGGCGTCGAAGAGGGCCAGTGCCTCTCCGGACGACAGGCCGAGCACACCGGAGCGTCCCGTGCCCTCGCGCTCCACGTCCGAGAGCGACGCCGTCAGCTCGCTCCGCTCGCTCCACAGCCCCCACGGCAGCGACTGCGCCGGCAGCCCGCCCGCGGCCCGGTGCGCCGCGAGAGCGTCAAGGAACACGTTGGCGGCCGCGTAGTTGCCCTGTCCGGGGCTGCCGAGCACGCCGGCCGCCGAGGAGAAGAGGACGAAGGCGTCGAGGTGGTGGTGCCTGGTGAGGTGGTGCAGGTTGAGCGCGGCGTCGATCTTCGGCCGCAGGACACGGTCGAGTCGGTCCGGCGTCAGCCCGGTGACCGTGGCGTCGTCGAGGACGCCGGCCGCGTGGATGACGCCGGTCAGCGGCCGCTCCGCCGGGACGGCGGCGAGCACGGCGGCCAGCGCCTCGCGGTCGGCCGCGTCGCATGCGGCCACGGTGACCTGGGCCCCGACGGCTTCCAACTCGGCCGCCAACTGCGCTGCGCCCGGTGCTTCTTGTCCACGCCGACTGGTCAGGAGCAGGTGGCGTACGCCGTGTTCGGTGACCAGATGCCGGGCCACCAGAGCACCCACCGTGCCGGTGCCACCGGTCACCAGGACGGTGCCGACATCCCCGCCGAAGCCCACAGCTGTGCCGGCGGAAGGTGCGGCGTGCCGTACGAGCCGCGGGACGAGAACCGCGCCGTCGCGCACCGCCGACTGCGGTTCCTCGCCCATGGCCAGGTGTGCGGCCAGTGCCTCGTCGGCGCCGTCCACCAGCCACAGACGATCGGGATGCTCGCGCTGCGCCGAGCGGACCAGGCCCCACACGGGTGCGTTGACCAGATCGCCGACGTCATCACCCGGCCGCGTCGCCACCGCGCCGTGCGTGAGGAACACCAGCCGAGTCGAGGCCAGACGCTCCTCGGCGAGGAAACCCTGTATCAGCGTCAGGGCCCGCTGAGTCGCCGACCGCGCCTGCTCCGCCACCCCCTCCGGAGCCGTGCCACCAGGTGCGAAGGGGGCAACGACGACATCAGGGACGCGTTCTCCGAGGACTGCGAGGTCGCCGTCGGCGCCCAGGATCACGGAGCGTTCGCTGGTCGCCCGCACCGGTTCACCGGGCACCGGCTGCCATTCCAGACGGTAGAGGCCCTCCTGCCGGTCGACCCGCAACTGGTCCGCGCTCACCTCGCGCAGCACCAGCGACTCCACCGATACAGCGGGGCGCCCCGAGGTGTCGACGGCCGACACCGACACGCCTCCGTCATCGGTGGCGGTCAGCCGCACGCGCAGTGAGGTGACGCCGGTGTATGCGAGGGACACGCCGGTCCAGGAGAACGGCAGCCGGGGTTCACCGACCCCGTCCGCGTCCGGATCGATCAGCACCAGTGCGTGCAGTGCGGCGTCCAGCAGCGCGGGATGCACGGCGAATCCGTGACCGGCGTCCTGCGGCAACTCGACCTCCGCGAAGACCTCCCGGTCCCCGCGCCAGACGGCCCGGACGCCCTGGAACAGTGGCCCGTAGTCGTAGCCGGCCGCGGCGAACTCGTCGTACAGCGCCGAGACATCCAGCTGCTTCGCACCCGTCGGCGGCCAGACGTCCACGGCCGCGACGGGCCGGTCACCGACGGGCGGCGTCACCACTCCGCGCGCATGGACGGTCCAGTCCTCACCAGCACGGGAGCGCACCACCACCGCGCGGTGCCCGGACTCGTCCGCACCGCCCACACTCACGTGCAGCTGTACGTCGTCCTCACCCGGCAGCAACAGAGGTGTCTCCAACACCAGTTCTTCCAGTTCGCCCGCACCGGCTTCGGCCCCGGCCCGCAGCGCCATCTCCACGAACGCCGTCCCGGGCAGGAGTGCGGTGCCGAAGACCGCGTGTTCGGCGAGCCAGGGATGCGACCGCAACGACAGCGACCCTGTCAGCACCACGCCGTCGGAGTCCGGCACCGGCACCATGGCGCCGAGCAGCCCGTGCCCAAGCCCCTCCAGGCCCAGGCCCGCCGCATCGGTCACCTCTGTCCGCACCGGCTCCAGCCAGTAGCGCTCGCGCTGGAACGCATACGTCGGCAGCTCCACCCGACGGCCCGAACTCTCCGCGAGCACGGTCCACTGGACGGGGAGTCCGGCCGTGAAGGCCTCGCCGAGGGAGAGCAGCATGCGCCGCTGTTCGTCTTCGTTACGGCGCAGGGTGCCCAGCGCCACCGCGTCCGCGTCCATCTCCTCGACCGTCTCCTCGACAGCCGCGGTCAGCACCGGATGCGCACTGGCCTCGACAAAAGCGTCGAAGCCGTCCTCAAGCAACGCCCTCGTCGCACCACGGAAATCGACAGTCTGCCGCAGATTCCTGAACCAGTACTCCGCGTCCAGAACAGCACCGTCCACCACGGTGCCGGTCACCGCCGAATAGAACGGCACCCCACCAGAGCGGGGACGCACCGGCTCCAGCAACCCCAGCAACTCACCCCGGATCTCCTCCACATGCGCCGAATGCGACGCATAGTCCACCGGAATCCGCCGCGCCCGCACCCCCTCCGCCTCACAAGCCGCAAGCAGTTCCTCCAACGCCCCCACATCACCCGACAC
>NZ_LBMU02000050.1 GCF_001005085.2 Streptomyces humi | reverse complement strand
CCCCCGTCCCCCGCACCCCACCACCGGCCACCGCCGTCCCGCGCGCCCCGCTGCCGGTCGCGGCCGTGGACGTGGCCCGGGGACAGGCTCCGGAGGCGGTGCCGCTGGTCGAGGCCCGGAACCTGGTCAAGGAGTTCCGGCTGCCGCGGGCCGGGGGTGAGAGCCGGACCCTGCGTGCCGTGGACGACGTCAGCCTCACCCTGCACCGCGGCCGGACCCTCGCGCTGGTCGGCGAGTCGGGCTCGGGCAAGTCCACCACCGCCCGGCTGGTCCTCCGGCTGGCCGACGCCACCTCCGGACAGGTCCTCTTCGACGGCACCGACGTCACCGCCGCGGGGCCCCGCCAGGTCCGCGAACTGCGCCGCCGGGCCCAGCTGATCTACCAGAACCCGTACGCCTCCCTCGATCCGCGTTTCTCCATCGGCGAGGTCGTCACCGAGCCGCTGCGCGCCTTCAAGGTCGGCGACCGCGCCTCCCGGCTGACCCGCGCCCGTGAACTCCTGGACCGGGTGGCCCTGCCTGCCGCGACCCTGGAGCGGCGTCCGGCGGAGCTGTCCGGCGGACAGCGCCAGCGGGTGGCGATCGCGCGGGCCCTGGCCCTCTCACCCGACCTGGTGGTGTGCGACGAACCGGTCTCGGCGCTCGACGTCTCCGTCCAGGCCCAGGTCCTCGACCTGCTCGCCGAGTTGCAGGACCGGACCGGCGTGGCCTACCTGTTCATCTCGCACGACCTGGCCGTCGTACGGCAGATCGCGCACCAGGTGGCCGTGATGCGGTCCGGGCGGGTGGTCGAGACGGGGCCGCCCGAGGACCTGTTCACCGATCCCCGCCACGAGTACACCCGCGAACTGCTCGCGGCGATCCCCGGCGGCCGGGTCCCCTCCCCCGCCGTCGAGACCACCACCAGCTGAGGACCGGCATCGCATGAGCACTCCCACCATCTCCTCGTTGGCCTTCCTCACCCCGGGCAACTTCGCCGACGACGACCCGCGCACCGGCCTGGAGGAGACCCTCCGGCTCTTCGGGTACGGCGAGCGGCTCGGCTACGACGGCGCCTGGATCCGCCAGCGCCACCTCGAACACGGGGTCGGCTCGGCCGCCGTGTTCCTGGCGGCGGCCGGGCAGCGCACCGAGCGGATCGAACTGGGCACCGCCGTCATCCCCATCGGCTACGAGAGCCCGTTCCGTCTCGCCGAGGACCTGGCGCTGGCCGACGTGCTGTCGGCCGGACGGCTCCAGGTCGGCTTCAGCACCGGGATGCCGCACGCCGACCTGCTCGGCGACCTGGTGCACGACGGCGACTGGCGCGGCCTCGACCTGTCGTACGGCAGGATCGCCCGGGTCGTGGAGAACCTGCGCGGTGACTACCTCGGCGGCCCGGACACGGTCATCCACTCCCCGGGCAACGTCCAGCGCCCGCGCCTGCAACCGCACAACCCCGGCCTGGCCCGCCGTATCTGGTACGGCGGGGGCAGCCTGCGCTCGGTGCGCTGGGCCGCCGGACAGGGCCTCGCCCTGCTGTCCGGCAACATCGTCACCGGCGAGGGCACCGACGACTTCACCACCGCCCAGCTGGGCCTGCTCACCGAGTACCGCCGGTCGCTGCCCGCGGGCCGTGCCACGCGGGTGGCGCTGGGCCGGGTCATCGTGCCCCTGGACGGCGCCGACGCGCGCACCCGGGCCCGCTACCGCGCCTACGCGGCGAGCCGTCACGAGCGCACCCTCGGCCCGCGGGGACCCCGGCGGACCCTGTTCGCGCCGGACGTCGTGGGCACCGCCGAACAGATCCTGGAGCGGCTGGCCGCCGACCCCGTCCTGGCCGAGGTGAGCGAACTGCGGCTGGAGTTGCCGTACGAGTTCCACCGCGAGGAGTACGAGCAGATCCTGCACGACGTACGGCACCTGGTCGCACCGGAGCTGGGCTGGCGTCCCGCCGCCGGTGGGCCCGCCCCCGCCGCGGCCGCGCCCGGGACGGCCGGCCGAGGATCTGGCGGCCCGCCGGCTCCTGCCGCCCAGGACGTCCAACGCGCCGCGGCCGGCGCCGCGTACTGGTCGGCGCCGCGCCACCGGGTGGAACCGGAACCCCGGGCGGCCGGAGCCGACCGGAGCGAACCCTGAGGCCGGATCGGGGAATTCGGCGCACGGGACCGTGGCCGTGCCGGTCCGGCTCCCGGCCGGCCACGGTCCTCGTCCGTCAGCGGCCGGCCGTGGTCGCCTGGCGGGTGGCCGGCGTCGGTGTCGTCCGGCCGTCCGTGCCGAGCGCGGTCAGGATGTCCTCCATGCTCTGCTTGGCGTCGCCGAAGAGCATGCTGCTGTTCTCGCGGAAGAAGAGCGGGTTCTGCACGCCCGCGTAGCCGGAGGCCATGGACCGTTTGAAGACGATGACCTGTTCCGCCTCCCAGACCCGCAGCACCGGCATGCCGGCGATGGGGCTCGCCGGGTCGTCCATCGCGGCCGGGTTGACGGTGTCGTTGGCGCCGATCACCAGGACCACCGAGGTCGCGGCGAAGTCGTCGTTGATCTCGTCCATCTCCAGGACGATGTCGTACGGGACCTTCGCCTCGGCCAGCAGCACGTTCATGTGCCCGGGCAGCCGCCCGGCGACCGGGTGGATGCCGAAACGGACCTCGACGCCCCGCTCGCGCAGCCGGCGGGTCAGCTCGGCCACCGGGTGCTGGGCCTGGGCGACGGCCATGCCGTAGCCGGGGGTGATGACCACCGAGCGGGCCTGGGCCAGTGCCTCGGCCGCCTCCGCGGCCCGGATCTCGCGGTGCTCGCCCTGCTCGCCCCCGGAGCCGGACGGCGCCTCGATGCCGAAGCCGCCCGCGATGACCGACAGGAAGGACCGGTTCATCGCCTTGCACATGATGTACGACAGGTAGGCGCCGGAGGATCCCACCAGCGCGCCCGTGACGATGAGCAGGTTGTTGTCGAGCAGGAAGCCGGCCGCGGCCGCCGCCCACCCCGAGTAGCTGTTCAGCATCGAGACCACGACGGGCATGTCACCGCCGCCGATCGAGGCGACCAGGTGCCAGCCCAGTACCAGCGCCAGCGCGGTCACCGCGATCATCGACGACAGGTCCGGGCTGATCGTGAACCAGACCGTCAGGGCCACGAAGGCGCCGAGCGCTCCGAGGTTGAGCGCGTTCTTGCCCGGCAGCGTGAGCGGGCGGGACTCGATGCGCGCCGAGAGCTTCAGGAACGCGACGACCGAGCCGGTGAAGGTGACCGCGCCGATGAAGACGCCGATGACCACCTCGGCGTGGTGGATGCCCAGCAGGTCGGCGCCGACGGCGGTCTGTGCCGCGCCGTGCGCCTCCACCTCCAGATAGCTGTTCCAGCCGACCAGTACCGCGGCCAGACCGACGAAGCTGTGGAGCACCGCGATCAGTTCGGGCATCTGCGTCATCTCGACGCGACGGGCGCGCCACAGGCCGAGCGCCGCGCCGAGCGCCATCGCCAGCACGACGAGGGTCACCGCCCCCGCGGTGATGCTCTGCGCCGCCAGTACGACCGTGGCGGTCAGGGCGAGCGCCATGCCGGCGATGCCGTAGACGACGCCGGCGCGGGAGGTGCGGTGCTGGGAGAGCCCGGCCAGGCTGAGGATGAACAACAGGGCGGCGACCAGGTCCGCCGCGTGGGATGCCGTCAGGGAGGTCATCTCGGCTCAGCCTTTCGAGAACATCGACAGCATGCGGCGGGTGACGGCGAAACCTCCGAAGATGTTCACGCTCGTCAGCAGGATCGCCACGCAGGACAGCACGGTGACGATCCGGCTCTCGTGCCCGATCTGGAGCAGGGCGCCGATGACGACGATCCCGGAGATCGCGTTGGTCACCGACATCAGGGGCGTGTGCAGCGCGTGGTGCACCTTGCCGATGACGTAGTGACCGATGACCACCGCGAGCGCGAACACCGTGAAGTTCCCGGCGAGTTGGGCGGGGGCGAAGGCGACCAGGAGGAACAGGGCGACCATGCCGAGCCCGATCAGGCCGAAGCGGCGCGCGGGCGTGAGCCTCGGCTCCTTGCGTTCCGGCGCGGCGGCGGCCGGCGCGGGCGGTGCGGCGGGCGCCGCCGAGACCGGCACGGGTGGTGGCGGCCAGGTGACCTCGCCGTCCCGTACGACGGTCACGGCCCGCTGCACGACGTCGTCGAAGTCGATGACCGCCCGCCCGTCCCGGCCGGGGGTGACGAGCTTGAGCAGGTTGGCCAGGTTGGTGCCGAACAGCTGCGAGGCCTGGGCGGGCAGCCGGGCCGCGAGGTCGGTGTACCCGATGATGGTGACCCCGTTGTCGGTGACCACCGCCCGCCCCGGCACGGTTCCCTCGACGTTGCCGCCCTGGGCCGCGGCCATGTCCACGATGACACTGCCGGGTTTCATCACCGCCACGTCCGCGGCGGACAGCAGCCGCGGCGCCGGCCGGCCGGGGATCAGCGCGGTGGTGATCACGATGTCCACGTCCTGGGCCTGCCGGTGGTACAGCTCGGCGGCGGCGCGGTCGTAGTCCTCGGAGGTGGCCTTGGCGTAGCCGTCGGTGCTCGCCTCCTGGGCGACGTCCACCGGGAGGTACTCGCCGCCCAGCGAGGTCACCTGGTCGGCGACCTCGGGCCGCGGGTCGGTGGCGCGGACGACGGCGCCGAGGCTGGACGCGGCCCCGATCGCCGCGAGGCCCGCCACTCCCGCGCCGGCGACCAGTACCTTCGCCGGGGGCACCTTGCCGGCGGCGGTGACCTGTCCGGTGAAGAACCGGCCGAAGACGTGCGCGGCCTCGACGACCGCCCGGTAGCCGGCGATGTTCGCCATGGACGAGAGCACGTCCATCGACTGGGCGCGGGAGATCCGCGGCACGGCGTCCAGCGCCAGGGCGGTCACCCCGGCCCGTGCGAGTGCCGTGAGCAGTTCCGGTGTCTGTGCGGGGGCCAGCAGGGCCACGACCGTGGCGCCCTGCCGCAGCCGGGTGATCTCCGCGTCGGACGGCGGGTTCACCTTCAGGACGAGGTCGGCGTCCCAGGCGACGCCGAGCTCGGCGCCGGCGTCGAGATAGGCCTGGTCGCCGAAGCCGGAGGCCGCGCCGGCGCCTGACTCCACCACGACCTGGTAGCCGAGGCCCAGCAGTTGGCGCACGGTCGACGGGGTGGCGGCGACACGTGTCTCGCCGGGGGCGGACTCGGCCACGACGCCGATGCGCTGGGACGAGTGGGGTGCGGATTCTTGTGCAGACATGTCTTCTGTTGTCACCTCGGGAGGCGGGTTTGACGGGTCCGCGGTCGAAGGGCGTCCGCGGGCCGGGTGCCCGTGGACGAGGACCGTAGGAACCTACCCGCCGAAGTCGCCCCGGCAGTCGGCACGATCGAGGTGTGTTCCACACCACGGTCGCCGTTCCGCCGTTCGGCCGCCGCACCGGCGCACGGCGGCCGGCGGCTCGTCGGCGGGTTCGCCGTGTCCTGAACGACTCCAACCCGTCGGTTTGTTGGTTAGGGTGACGGACGGAGACTGATCCCGATCGCCCTCGGCCAGGGCACTACGGCGGGGGGCTCGCGTGGGATCGCCGGACGGAAGCGCACCTGCGGGCCGGGCCGGCCCGGTCCGCGACCGGCCGCGTGGTGAACGGGTGACCGGCGGGCCTGCGCATGTGGTGTTGCCCGCGGCGCTGCGCGGGTGGCTCGGGCTGGTCGCGGCGCTCGCCACGCTGGTGGTCGTCGCTCTCGGGGTGCGGTACGCGGGCCACGGCGAGCCCGCCAGGGTGGACAGGTGGTTCGTCCGGCCGACAGCGGACAGCGTGCGGCCGCCGTGGCGGTACGTCGCGCTGACCCTGGACTTCCTGGGGGAACCCGTGGGATCGGTGCTGGTGGTCGTGGCCTGCGTGGCGGGCTGCCTGCTGCTGCGCCGTCCTCGCGCGGCGGTGCTCGTCGTGGCCGGCGTCGGAGTGACCGTGGGGGTGACCACGCTGCTCAAGCACCTGGTGGGACGCACCATCCACGGCCCCGGCAACCTGTCGTACCCGAGCGGGCACACGGCCTTCTTCACCGCCCTCGCCCTCATGGCGGCGCTGCTCGCGACGGACCGGCTCGGCCTCGGCAGGACGGCCGGCACGTCACTCGTGCTCGCCGCGGCGCTGGTCGCCGGCGCCACCATGGGCTGGGCGGAGGTCGCCCTGGGGGCGCACTACCCGACCGACGCCCTGGGCGGCTGGTGCACCGCCCTGGCGGTGGTACCGGCGACCGCCTGGCTGCTCGACCGCACGGCCGACGGACTGACCGCACGGCCGACGGACTGACCGGCCGGCCGAGGGACTGACCGACGGACTGGCCGGCCGACGGACTGGCCGGCTCGGGGTGGCCGGGGTGCGGCTGACGTCAGTTCACGCCAGGCGGCGGAACACGGGTTTCACCGCTCGGCCGGCCAGCCAGGGCGTGGGGTCGGCGGCGTCCAGGGCGCGCCGGTACACCGCGCACGCCTCCGCCACCACGTCGACGGTGCGGTCGATGTCCGCCTCGTCGAGGGCGCTGCTCACCACGAACGACGGGGCGAGCACCCCGCCCGCGAGGAGCCGGCGCAGGAACAGGGTGCGGTACCGCTGCGAGGGCCGCAGGTTCTCGTCGAGGGTGGCGAAGACCAGGTTGCTGGCCCGGCCCCGGACGACGACGTGGTCCCCGACGCCCATGGCGGCCGCGGCGTCGCGGACGCCGGCGGCCAGCCGCTCGCCGAGGGCGTGCAGCCGCGCGGTGACGCCCTCCTCGATGTAGGTGGTCTGCACGGCCATCGCGGCCGCCAGGGAGTGGGTCTCCGCGCCGTGGGTGGTGGACAGCAGGAACACCCGGTCGCCGGAATCGCGCAGTCCGCCCCGTTCCATCAGGTCACGGCGGCCGGCCAGCGCGGAGACGGCGAATCCGTTGCCGAGCGCCTTGCCGAACGTCGAGAGGTCGGGGACCACGCCGTACAGGCCCTGGGCGCCCGCCTCGGACCAGCGGAAGCCGGTGATCATCTCGTCGAACACCAGGACGCAGCCGTGCCGGTCGGCCAGTTCGCGCAGGCCGGCCAGGTACCCGGGCGGCGGCTCGGTGTGGGTGGCCGGCTCCAGGATGAGGCAGGCGACCTCGCCCTCGTGGCGGGTGAGCAGTTCCTCCGTGGCGGCCAGGTCTCCGTAGGGGAACGAGACGGTGAGTTCGGTGGTCGCCGCCGGGATGCCGGCGGACATCGGTGTGGTGCCGATGAACCAGTCGTCGACGGAGAAGAACGGGTGGTCGGCGCACAGGGCCACCCGCGGTCGTCCGGTGACGGCGCGGGCGAGGCGCACCGCGGCGGTGGTGGCGTCGGAGCCGTTCTTCGCGAACTTCACCATCTCGGCGGTCGGCACGGTGGCCAGGAAGCGTTCCGCGGCCTCCACCTCCACGATGGACGGCCGGACGAAGTTGCTGCCCCGGTCGAGTTCCCGCCGTACCGCTTCGAGCACCCGCGGATGGGCGTGGCCGAGGCTGACCGACCGGAGGCCGGAGCCGTACTCGATGTAGCGATTGCCGTCGACGTCCCATACGTGGGCACCGCTGCCGTGGCTGATGACCGGGGCCAGGTTCTCCGGGTACTGGTCGTCGCCCTTGGCGTAGGTGTGCGCGCCCCCGGGGATCACGGCGTGCAGCCTCTCGTTGGCTGTCCGCGACAGGGGCAGGTGAAGCTCTTGGGTGTCCACGGGGACCTCAGCTTTCTCTGTGCTTCAGGACCTCGGCGAGGCTCGGCGCCTCCCGGTCCCGTTGGGACATCAGTGCCACCGGCAGCGGCCAGGGAATGGCGAGTTCCGGGTCGTCGAAGGCGATCGTCACGTCCTCGGCCGGATCGTGCTCACGGTCGATACGGTAAGAGGTGTCCGCGATTTCGGTAAGAGCCTGGAAGCCGTGCGCGCAGCCCGCCGGGATGTACACGGTCTGCTGCGTCTCACCCGACAGTTCGAAGAAGGCCCGGTTCAGGTAGGTCGGCGAGTCCTGCCGCAGGTCCACGACGACGTCGAAGATCCTGCCGTACGAGCACCGCACCAGCTTGGCCTCGCCGGCGCCGGAGCGCAGGTGCAGGCCGCGCAGCACGCCCCGGACCGAACGGGACACGCTGTCCTGGACGAAGGCGTGCGGGTCCAGGCCGACCGAGCGGACCACGTCGGCGTCGAAGGTACGGCAGAAGAAGCCGCGCTCGTCGGTGTACGGCGTCGGCTCGAACAGGTGGGCGCCGGCGATCTCCGGGACCTGGGTCGCTCTCATGGTGCCTTCCGCTGGGCGTGGGCGTCCGCCGGGAACAGGTTCGTGCTCAGGGCGGTGAACTGGTGGTCGAGTTGCCGGGTGGCGACCTGGTTCCGCTCGGTGAGGGTCCCCCGCAGCTCCGCCGCGTGCTTCTCCAGGTCCCGGAACTGTTCGAGCAGCCGGTCGGGGTCGACCTCGCGTGCCGGGTGGCAGTAGGCGCCGAGGCCCATCCGGTCCATGAGCGCGTCGCTCTTCGCCGCGTAGCAGAGCGCGAGCACGGGCGTCCCGGTCTTCAGCGCGCAGATCAGGTTGTGGTAACGGACGGCCACCACGGTGTCCGCGGCCGCCATCTCGTTCATCAGGTCGGCCAGCGAAGCCGGTTCGGCGGCGGTGACCAGCGGTGAGTCGACGGCGTCGAGGATCGCGGCGACCACCGACCGGTCACACCGGTCGCCGGTGAGAAGCCTGACCGGTCTGCCCTCCGCGACGAGCGTGCGGACGAAGGTGATCGTCCCGTCGAGGTACCGCCGGTGTATCTCCTCGGCCCGGTCGCGGTCGTCGTTGCCGCCGTGGAAGTCCATGACGCCGAGACAGACCGGGCCGGGCGTACCGGAGGGCGCGCTCGCCGGCGGGGTCGGCAGGGCGAACGCCAGGTCCGGGTAGACCTCGTCGCGTGCGGTGTCCACGCCCATCGCCCGCATCGCGGCACGGGACTGGGCGTCCCGGTACGACCGGTACGCGGCCAGCCGTGCCGACCAGCGCACCAGGGCGCGGGTGGGCCGGTTGCCGATCTCGGCGGCGCCGACGCTGACCAGCGCGACCCGGGTGCCGAGCAGCCGGCCGCTCGCGCAGAGCAGGAACAGCGCGTACGGGAAGCCCCACGGACGCAGCGGCAGGGTGGCCTCCAGGACGCCCATGCCCGGCACGATCACCACGTCGTGCCGGCGCACCCAGGCGGCGGTGCGGAAGACGTCGACGAGTTTGCCGAGTCCCTTCGCGGCGATCGCGCCCGCGCGGGACGCGGTCCGGTACTCCGCGCGGTTCCAGTGCAGCCGGGTGGCGGGGATCCCGAACCGTGCCGTCACGGCCTCGGGCCCGCCGCACAGCGCGTCGACGACCGCCTCCGGGTGCTCGGCGCGCAGGTAGCCGAGGAGGGCTTCGAGCGATCCGTCGTTGCCGAGGTTGCCGGAGCCGAGCAGGCCGAACAGGCCGACGCGCACCGGCGTTCCGTCCGCGGACGTCATGCCCGCCTCCCCTCGCGGCCGGCGACGAGGGCGTCGACGGAGACGGTGAGCAGGGCCGGGTCGACCGGGGCGCGGTCCTCGACCCGTTCGCCGGCGCCCGGCCGGACGCGGCTGGTCATCCACGTGGCCAGGTGGCGGTAGCAGGCGCGCCGGTCGGCCGGGGACAGGGGTGCGCGCCGGATCGCCGAGGCGAAGCCCCAGACGTACTCGGCGAGCAGCCGGGGCGTCGGGTGCAGCAGCCCTGCCCGGCGCGGGTCCAGGTTGACGCACCGGGACCGCTTGGACGGGTTCGCCCGCTCGGCGCGGGTGGGGTGGTCGCGGCGGAAGTACAGCAGCTCGGGCACCTGGTGGAAGCGCCCGTGCAGGGTGATCTCGGCGACGAACGTGCGGTCCGCGTGGTGGTAGCTGTCCATGGGCTTCACCCGGCGCAGCACGTCGGCCCGCATCACCCCGTAGAAGTCGTCGCCGCCCGGCTCGAACAGCAGACTGCGGAAGCGCTCGGGCGCGTGCGGCGAGCCGGTGTCGAGCGTGTACTCGTAGGGGACCGTCACCTGGCCGTCGCCGTCGACGACCGCCTGGTCGGTGTGGGCGAGGATCACGTCCGGCCGCTCGTCCAGCGCCTCCACGCAGCGCCGGACCAGGTCGCGCCCGTAGAGGTCGTCGTGCGAGGCCCACTTGAACAGCTCGCCTCGGGACTCGGCGAACACCCGGTTGTGGTTCGGCGTGGCGCCGATGTTCCGGGGCAGCCGGAGGTACCGGATGCGGGAGTCCTGCGCCGCGTACTTGCGGCAGATGTCCTCGGTCCCGTCGGTCGAGGCGTTGTCGGAGACGACCAGTTCGAAGTCCTCGTAGGTCTGGCCGAGCAGGGCGTCGAACGACTCGGCCAGGTACTCCTCGCCGTTGTACACGGGCAGGCCGATGCTCAGCCTGGGTCGGGCGGTCATGTGGTCCTCACTTCGGGGAGGGGGTTGTGGTGGTGCTCGCGCAGGGCGGACCGCAGTTGCAGCCACCACACGGCCGAACTGCCGACGGTCGCGGCGGCGACACCCCAGGCCGAGCCGGCCGTGCCGGCGAGGGCCGCCCCGCCGAGCCCGCCGCCGACGTAACAGACGGAGGCGAACAGCTGGCAGCGCAGGCTGCGCCGGGCCGCGCCGAGCGCGCGCAGCCCGGCCGCCGCGCCGGTGCCGAGGCCCGCGCCCGCGACACTGAGGGTGATCTGCACGATGAGGTGCGAGGAGGAGTGCCAGACGTCGCCGAGTGCCAGGCCGCCGAGCCGGCCCGGCATCAGCAGCAGCGCCGAGCCCCAGAGCAGCGCTCCGGCGGCCTGGCCGCCGCCGAGCAGGAGGCAGAACCTGCCGAGTCGGTGCGGGGCCCGGCGCAGCACCCGTGCCGCCTCCGGGACGGTGACCAGGGAGAGGCCCATCAGGACGGCGAGGAACGGGCCCATCAGGAGTTCGGCGCCCCGTACCGCGCCCACCGCGCCGACGCCGACGATCACGCCGAGCCCGTACGCCCGCAGCTGGCTCGCGCCGCTGAGGCTGACGTTCTCGACCAGGTACCGGTAGCCGAGATCACGCTGTTCGCGCAGCCAGCCGCGTGCCTCGGCGATCCGGGGCCGGATGCCGGACTGCACGTAGCCGTAGCCCGCGGCGACGGTGGCGGACGCGCCCCAGGCGAGCACGAAGGCGGCCACGGTGTCCACGTGGGCCGCGACCACCATGGCCGGGACGAGCGCGATGCCCCACACCACGTCGTTGACGAACGCCTTCCGCCCGGCGCCCGCGGCGAAGAACGCGAACCGCCAGGCGTCCTGGAGCAGCAGCCCCGGCAGCATGACGGCGAGGGCGACGAACGCGGGCCCCACCCGGCCGCCGAGCCCGAGCCCGGCCGCCAGACACGCCACGCCGATGGTCGTGCCGACTCCGAGTGCCGTACCCGTCGCGCGGGTCACCGCCCCGCGCCAGGAGGTGTCCGGGACGCCGCTGAAGCGCACCACGAGCGGGTCGGTGGCCAGGCCACGGGAGACGTTGAGCACCACGCCGTAGGTCACCCAGGCCAGGCTGAACACGCCGAACGCGGTCACCCCGAGCGAGCGGGCCACGTAGATGCCCACCGCGAAGTTGCTGATGCTGGAGGCCGCCTGGTCGGCAAGGCCCCAGGACAGCCGGCCGACCAGGGCCCGCCTGGCGGACCCGGCCGGTGCTGTCGTCTTCTCCCCCTGGGTGGTCATGGGCGTCATTCCTTGACCAGGTCGGCGCCGCGCAGGGCGTCGGCCGCGGCGGCCACGGTGTCGAACGGCAGCCCGGACCGCTCGGCCACGTCCAGCAGGCTGTGCTCGCCGTCGGACAGGTTGAGCACCCAGAGCATGGCCATCTGGGCCTGCTTGGTGTCGCTGCGGCCGCCGAGCGCGTCGTACAGCCCGCGCCGGCCCAGCTGCGGCTCGCCGTGGGGACTGAGGTTCACGTACCGCCGGTTGCGGTCGAGGACGGCGAACGCCTCCCGGCAGACGGCGAGGGTGTCCGCCATGGCCGCCGGGGAGACGAGGTCCAGGTTGTCCGCCGAGGTGTGGTACTCGGGGTAGCCCGCGTACGGGGTCCGGGTGAGCGAGCCGACGCCGAGGTTGAACCCGGGCGAGCAGTACTGCCGTTCGTCGTAGCCGTACGGGGTGAACTCGGTGACGCGGTGCGGGCGTTCGGAGGCGGTCAGCACGTACCGCAGCACCCGGTCGATCTCGGCGTCGCCGCGTCGGCTCTGCTTGTATGTCAGTTGGCCCGGGTCCCCGGCGCAGGCCAGCACGAGGCCGTGCTTGACCCGGTCGACCCGCTCCGCGTTGCGGGCCAGCCAGGTGATCGCCCCGATGGTGCCGGGGGCGAAGATGAACCGGTAGGTGTAGTACGGCGTCTCCTCGGCCAGCGCCCGGGCCAGGAACGTCGCCACCGCGACGCCGGCCATGTTGTCGTTGGCCAGCGACGGGTGGCAGACGTGGCAGGAGACGATCACCTCGTCGGCCACCTGCCCGGGGACGACGTGCTCGGCGTAGGTGAGGTGGCCGTCGGCGAGGGTGGAGTCGACGCACACCTCGTACTCGCCGTCCGGCATCGCGTCCAGGGTGTCCTGGGCCAGGCAGAAGCCCCACTCCGGCTTGTAGTAGCTGGTGCGGTACGGCACCCAGGACGGCTGGTCCGGCAGGGTGTGCAGGTGCTCGCGCAGCTCGGAGAGGTGCATGGTCGCCGACACCGGGACGCTGTAGCCGAGCACGTGCAGGCTGGACGCGGCGAAGTCGACGACCCGCCGGCCGGCGCTGTCGGCGATGTACGCGTCCCGGATGTTCCACTCCTGCGGCACCGTCCAGTCGAGCACCTGCGTCCCGGTCGGCACTTCGTGCACCTGGAGCGGGATGTACTCGCCGACGATGTCCAGGGTGGCGCGCACACCGTCGCCCGTGATGCTCCGGCAGAGCGGGTACAGCCGCTCCACCAGGGCGTACAGCTGGTCGCCTTGCGTGGTCACCGGCGCCACCGCAGCGTGTCGTCGACGGTGCCGGCCTCGGACGCCGCGCGCAGGACGGCGAGGCGGGTGAAGCGCTGCTCGAAGTCCTCCCGGCTCAGGGCGAACTTCCGGTAGGCGTCGGCGAGTTCGAGCGCGCCTCGCTTCACCGTCCATTCGCAGTCGAAGCCGGGGATCGCGGCGCGGAAACGGGAGAAGTCCACCCGGTAGGACCGCGGATCGGCGCCGTTCTCCCCGGTGATGTTCACCTTGGCGCCGGGGACCGCCTCGGCGACCTGCTCGGCGATCTCGGCGACCGTGACGTTGTTGGTCTCGCTGCCGATGTTGAACGCCCGGTCGTGCACCGCCTCGCGCGGCGCGGTCAGCGCGGCCGTGAAGGCCCGTGCGATGTCGGCGGCGTGCACCAGCGGGCGCCAGGGGGTGCCGTCGGAGAGCACCAGGACCTCGCCGGACAGGAGGGCGTGGCCCACCAGGTTGTTCAGCACGATGTCGGCGCGCAGCCGGGGCGAGTAGCCGAAGGCGGTGGCGTTGCGCATGAACACCGGGGTGAAGTCGTCGTCGGCCAGCGCGTGCAGGTCGTCCTCGACCCGTACCTTCGACTCCGCGTACGGCGTCACCGGGCGCAGCGGGGCGTCCTCGGTCACCAGGTCGGCGCCCCCGGCGGCGCCGTAGACCGAGCAGGTCGAGGCGTACAGGAAGCGCCGCACCCCGGCCTCGCGGGCCAGCCGGGCGAGGCGGACGGACGCGTGGTGGTTGATGTCGTAGGTGAGTTCCGGCGCCAGCGAGCCGAGCGGGTCGTTGGAGAGCGCGGCCAGGTGGATCACGGCGTCGAAGCCGGCCACGTGCTCGGCCGTGACGTCGCGCAGGTCCACCCGGGTTCCAGGCGGGTCCGCGGGGTGCGGGCCGAGTACCGAGTCGGCGAACAGGCCCGCGTCGAGGCCGGCGACCTCGTGTCCGGCGGCGGCGAGGACCGGGGCCATGACGGTGCCCAGGTATCCCTGGTGTCCGGTCAGCAGTACGCGCATGGTTCAACCCCCCAGGTTGAGCTTGAGTTTGGTGACGGCGAACGCTTCGGCGTATCGCTCGTGGCATTCGATGCCGCGGATCCGCGCGAGGCCGAGGAAGGCCTCCCGGTCGTACCACGGCCGGTGCCGCTGCGAGGCGTAGTGCTCCTGTAGCAGCCGCACCTTCTCGTCGGCGACCTCGGTGGACAGTGGCTGGTAGGCCGTCATACGGCCGAGGTCGCCGTCCCACTTCACGATCTCGTAGCCGAGCACGAGGTGGTCGCGGAAGGCGGTGGGTATCAGCTGCGCCAGGCCGCGGTGGTCCTGGTGGGCGTCGTCGGCGCGCGGGGCCAGGATCAGGTCCGGGTCGGTCCGCGCGCGCAGCTCCTCGACCGCGGCCTTCGCCTCGTCCCAGTGCACGGGCATCCGGCCGTCCGGCAGTTTGAGCACGGTCAGCCGCAGGTCGGCACCCGGGCAGAAGGCGGCGAGCGCGGCCCGTTCCTCCTGCTCGCGTTCGGTGCCGCCGCCGGAGAGCACCAGCGCGTCGACCCGGAGGCCGGGCCGTGCGAGGCACAGGGCGAGCAGGGTGCCGCCGGCGCCGATCGCGATGTCGTCGCAGTGGGCCCCCACCGCGACGATCGCGTCCGGGGACCCGGCCCCGAGCCGGATCACGCGCGCACCCCCTGCTCCCACACGGCCCACGGGCGGTCGCCCCGGGCGTAGTCGGCGTCGAGCGCGGCGCGTTCCTTCACGGTGTCGGTCGGCTTCCAGAAGCCGCGGTGCTGGTGGGCCACCAGTCGGCCGCGCTTGGCCAGTTGGGCGCAGCCGTCGGCGACCAGGTCACCGTCCTCCGGGATGTGGTCGAAGATCTCCTGGCGGAGCACGAAGTAACCGCCGTTCTCCCACAGGGGCAGTTCGCTCACCGCGGTGATGCCGCCCACCAGGCCGTCCTCGCCCAGCTCCACGCAGTGGAAGGAGGACTGGGGCGGCACCACCATCATCGACGCCCCCGCGTCACGCTCGGCGAACCGGTCGATCATCTCCGGCAGCGGGGCGTCGGTGAGGACGTCGGCGTAGTTGGCGAGGAACATCTCGTCGCCGTCCAGGTGGTGGCGCACGCGGCGCAGCCGTTCCCCGATCGGTGACTCGATCCCGGTCTGCGCGAACGTGATCGTCCAGTCGGAGATGTCGGTGGACAGCAGCTCGGTCCGCCCGCCTCTGAGCACGAAGTCGTTGGACGTCGTCTCCTCGTAGTTGAGGAAGAAGTCCTTGATGTGGTGGGCCCCGTAGCCGAGGCACAGGATGAACTCCGTGTGCCCGAAGTGCGCGTAGTAGCGCATGACGTGCCAGATCAACGGGCGCGGTCCGACCATCGCCATCGGCTTGGGCACGTCGTCGGAGGTGCCGTTGCGCATCCGCATCCCGTAACCGCCGCAGAACAGGACGACCTTCACGACTTCACCTCGACAATGCTCAGTTCCGGGATGGGAAAGACGAGCCGGCCGCCCCACTCGTGCACGAAGGCCAGTTGCTCGACGAGTTCGGCCCGCAGGTTCCACGGGAGGACGAGGACGTAGTCCGGCTTGTCGGCGGCTATCCGCTCGGGCGCCAGGATCGGGACGCGGGTGCCGGGGGTGAACCTGCCGTGCTTGTAGGGGTTGCGGTCGACCGTGTACGCGAGCAGGTCGGGGCGGATGCCGCAGTGGTTGAGCAGGGTGTTGCCCTTGCCCGGGGCGCCGTAGCCGACGACCGTCTCGCCGCGGTCGGCCGCGTCGATGAGGAACCGCAGCAGGTCCCGGCGCACCTTGGCCACCCGGGCGGAGAACTCGGTGTACCCGGACAGCTCCTGGAGCCCGGCGGCCTTCTCCCGGTCCAGTACGTCGGCCACCCGCCGGGTCGGTTCGCCGGCCGCCTCGGCCGGCCGGGCCCACAGCCGGACGGAGCCACCGTGGGTCGGCAGCAACTCGACGTCCACGAGGGCGAGTCCGCCGCTCGCCAGGGCCCGGACCGCGGACGCGACGGTGTAGTACTGGAAGTGCTCGTGGTAGATCGTGTCGTACTGGTTCTCCTCGATCAGGGTCAGCAGGTGCTGCACCTCGATGGAGACCCAGCCGTCGTCGGCGACCAGGGCGCGCAGCCCCTTGGTGAACCCGACCACGTCGGGGATGTGCGCGTACACGTTGTTCGCGACGACCAGGTCCGCCGGGCCGTGCTCGGCGCGGACGGCGGCGCCGGTGTCCGGGGAGAGGAACTCCGTGAGCGTGGGCACCCCCGCCTCGCGTGCCGCGGCGCCGACGTTCACGGACGGCTCGATGCCGAGGCAGCGGATCCCCTGGTCCACCACGTGCCTCAGCAGATACCCGTCGTTGCTCGCCACCTCGACCACGAACGCGTCCGGGCCGAGTGGCAGCCGCTCCACCGCGCCGGCGACGAACGTGCGCGCGTGCTCCACCCAGGAGGTCGAGTAGGAGGAGAAGTAGGCGTACTCCTTGAACGTCTCCTCCGGCGTGATCAGCGGCGGCAGCTGCGCGAGCCAGCAGTCGGTGCAGACCCGCAGGTGCAGCGGGTACGCCGGCTCCGGCTCGTCCAGTTGGTCCGCGGCGAGAAAGCTCTCACACGGCGGCGTCGCCCCGAGGTCGACGACGCTCGCCATGGCTTCCGAGCCGCAGAGTCGGCATCGTGTCATCTGCTGTCCCCATCCCCCCTGCCCGCGCGGGTTCCCCCGTCGCGGGCCTGTGCTGACCGACCCGCGATCGCGGTGCGGTACTCCTCTTCCAGGCGCGCCAGCCCGACGGCCGGGCTGAAGCCCTGCTCGTAGCGCCGGCGGGCCGCCCGGCCCAGCTCCCGGCCCAGGGCCGGGTCGGCCGCGATCCGGCGTATGCGGGACGCGAGCGAGGCGGACTCGCCCGGCCGGTGCAGCAGCCCGGTGACCCCGTCCTCGACGAGTTCGACGAAGGCGCCGTGACCGGCGGCGACGGTCGGCACCCCGGCGGCCATCGCCTCCACGACCACCAGGCCGAACGCCTCCAGCCAGGTCGAGGGCGCCACCACGGCGACCGCTCCGGCGACGGCCTTGCGGCACTCCGCCGTGTCCAGCAGGCCGGCGTAGCGCACGTCGTCCCGGCCCGCCGCCCAGTCGGTCACCTCGCGCTCCAGCGGCCCGGTGCCCGCGATCACCAGCGGCACGCCCACCCCGCCGCCGGCCGCGAGCTCGTCCCACGCGGTCATGAGCAGCCGTACGCCCTTGGCCTCGGCGAGCCGGCCGAGATAGAGCACGTGCTCTCCCGCGCCCTCCCGGCACAGGCCCGGGTCGGGCACGAAGTTGTGCTTCACCGCCAGCCGCTCGGCCGGCATGCCGGACCGCACCAGGACGTCACGCTGGGCCGCCGAGATGCACAGGAACCGCTCCACGCCCGACCACCAGCGCCGCCGGTTGGCCGACAGGCTGACCGCGAGCGGCACCGTCGCGAGGCGGGAGCCCCGGTAGCAGCCGTGCCGGACGGCGGGCAGGGGTGTGGAACCGACGCACTCGGTGCACGGCCGGCCGTCCCGTTGCAGCGTGCCGGGTGGGCAGACCTGGGTGTAGTTGTGCAGCGTGGCGACGGCGGGCACCCCGGCGTCGGCGCACGCGGCGAGCACCGCGGGCGACAGCAGCGGGAAGACGTTGTGGACATGGACGACGTCCGGCCGCTCGGTACGCAGCCGGGTGGCGAGTTCCGTGCGGACCGCCGGGTTCCACGGGACGAGGAGCGGCACCGCGACCTTGCCGAGGAGCGACCGCCCTGCGATGTCGTCGCTGCGCCGCTCGAACACCTCGACCCGGTGGCCGGCCGCGCGCAGCAGCTCGACCTCCTGATCGACGACCTTGTTCTCGCCGCTCGGCTGCGCCGAGCCGTAGCGGTTGTGCACCACGAGGACGTGCATGGTCAGGTCACCTCCGATCGTCCGGCGGGTTCGGGCGCCGGGGGCGGTGCCGCGGCGGCGGGTGCCGCCAGCAGCGAGGCGGCGACGGCGAGATGCAGCAGGTACGGCGAGGCGTCGCCGAGGCCGGCCTCGGTGTACGAGGCGATCGCGCAGTAGCCGATCAGGAAGATCGCGCAGGCCCGCTGGAGCGACGGGGGCCGCAGCAGCGCGACGGCGCCCAGTACGACGATGACCACCGCGACGAGGGTGACGCCGACCAGGCCCTGCTCGTTGTAGACGGCCAGCCAGCTGTTGTCGATGGGCAGGCCGCCGAACGACTTGTCGCCCAGGCCCACGCCGAGCAGCTGCTCCGAGGTCGACCGGGGCGCGGAGAGCAGGGCGTCCCAGACCTTGGCGCGGCCGGTGAGGCTGGAGAAGTTCTCCTTGCTCTGTCCGCGCAGGAACCAGGTCTGTAGGGCGGAGGCGAACCCCACCCCGGCCACCACGGCGCACAGCACCGCCCAGGTGAAGAACCGTCGGGCGGCCGCGCTGGTCAGGATGAGCGAGCCGATGGCCAGTGCCAGTCCGAGGAACAGACCGAGCGTGGCCGTCCGGGTGTGGGTCAGCGCGAGCAGGACGAAGGACGGCACGATGACCACCGCGGCGCTCGTCCTGTCGGTCCGGCCGCCCAGCAGGAGCAGTACGGTGAGTCCGATGATCACGGCCGCGTACTGCCCGATCTGCGGCGGGGTGAGCGGCCACAACGCGCCGACCAGACGGCCGCCGTACAGGTCGGGCAGGGCCGCTCCCGGCGAGACCACGAGGCCGGCGGCCACCGATCCGAGTACCGCGAAGTAGGCGCGGATGTGGTGCCGGACGAAGGTCAGGCTGCCGTCCCACCAGCGACTGAGCAGCCACAGGGTGCCGATGAAGAGGGCCAGCCGGAAGCAGCGGAACAGCGCGCCGAACCCGGACTCCAGGTTCGCGCTGGAGATCACGCTCGACACCAGCAGCAGGGTGAGCAGGAGCAGGTAGGCGCTCGGCCGGATGCGCAGCCGGAGATTGACCGCGAGCGCCAGCGCGAACGCGGCGACCAGGGCGCCCATGGTGACCATCTGGATGAGGGAGCGGGGCAGCGGGACGATGGTCTTCGCCCCGGCGGAGCCGAGGGTGTTGAGGACCAGGAGCCCCCAGACGGCGCCGACGATCCGCGGTGCGCCGGCCGGTGCCTGTCCGGTGCCGGACGGCGCGCCCGTCCGGGTGTTCAGCCGGCTGTCCATCTCAACCACCCGCCCGGGGACGGAGGGTGCTGCCCGCATCCTGCCGGTAGTCCGTGCCCTGCCAGTCGTCGAAGTCGAGGACCCGGCTCGGGTCGTAGGCGACGAACTGCCACGGTCCGAGGTAGACGTTGTCGTGCCAGTGGTTGTCCTGCCGGTGGGTGATCGCCTCGGCGACCTTCTCGCCCTTGTACGGCGACCAGTCGGGATAGGTTCCGTAGTTGGAGAGCACCGCCATGCGGTCGCACAGCTCCGTGCACTGGATCACGGACTTGTCGAGCACGAAGCGGTTGTCGTGGATGTCCACCCGCTGGGTCTTCCACCGGCAGTCGGAGTAGAGCGGCGCCCTGGCGATCGCCGGTTCCGCGCAGCGGTCGGTGTTCTTCACCAGCAGCGTGCAGTCACCGGAGGAGGTGTTGGCCGGGCTGTTGCAGAAGCGGTCGGCGTTCTCCCACAGGGTGATCCCGGACCAGTTGTTCTCCAGCACGTTCCGGTAGATCTCGATCTTGTCGGTACGGGCTTCGACGCGTGGTTCGCCGCCGGACTCGGACAGGTAGACGGCCGCGTACGGGAAGTTGTCGCCGCGGTCGGCGTACCTGCGGCCCTCGACCCAGTTGTTCCGCCGGATCGTGTTGTTCCGGATGATCGCGTTGTAGCTGGTCTCGTAGATCAGCGCGGCACCGGCGTTGGCGTCCAGCACGTTGTTCTCGATCAGGAAGTCGTTGTTGTCGGTGTCCGCCCACAACCCGGCTCCGTGGTTGTCGTGCACCCAGTTGCCGCGGATGTCCGCGCCGTCGACGGCCCAGAACTTGATGCCTCCGGTGCAGCCGCAGCCCTGCTGCCGGCGTTCCCAGTCGTCGGTGTTGTTGCCCACGATCTCGTTGTCCTCGACCACCAGGTCACGGATGCCGCCGCCGCCCTTGTACGCGTTCATCCCGTACTGCCCGTTGTCGCGCAGGCAGTTGGCGCGCACCCGCTGGTGGGCACCGGCCATCAGTCCGGCCCCGGAGTTGTCCTGGACCGTGCTGTGCTCGATCACCCAGCCGTCGGCCGAGTCGTGGTTGACCACGCCCTCGTTCTGCGGTGCGACGAAGTGCTGCACGGTCAGGTAGCGGATGGTGACGTCGCGAGCGGTGCCGGTGAACGCGTACTGGTTCTTCTTCCGGCCGTCGAGCACCGCGCCGGGCGCGCCGAGGTAGCGGTCCCCCTTCTTGGGGACGACCTGGGCGTAGCGGTCCGGGGCGAGCCGGTGGGTGCCCGGCCGGAGCCAGAAGGTGGTGTTCGCCGGGCTGCTCTTGGTCTTCGCCGCCAGGTCGCCGACGACCGCGGGGTCGACCGTCACCGCGCCCGCGGGGGCCTTCACCGGTCCGGCCGCCGGGTCGGCGCACACCCGGGCCACGGCCCGGGCCGCGGACGTCGACGTGGACGGCGCGGCGGTCGGCCGCGCCGCCGGGGCGTCCGGCGTGCCGTCGCAGCCGGTCGCCGTCAGCAGGGCCAGCGTCAGCGGCGCCGCCGCCCACGCCCAGGGCCCTCTCTTGATCCGCACGTACCTCTCCCTAGCCGCCGAACCTGAGCACGGTGGTGAAGCCGCCCGCGCCGTCCGCGCCGTCCGCGCCGTCCGCGCCGTCCGCGCCGTCCGCGCCGTCCGCGCCGTCCGCGGCACCGGTGCCCGTGCCGGCGCCGGTTCCGACCAGCGTCGTGGTGGGTTCCTTGCGCCCGAATCCCGCGGAGTACCAGCCCAGCGGCGGCTCGGTCTCGCCGCGATGCGCCCGCCAGGACAGCTGCCCTGGCAGGTCGAGCACGGCCGAGTGGTCCTCTCCGTCCCGGGTCCAGGTCAGTTGTGCCCGGCTTCCCGCCAGCTCCGCGGTGATCGCCGGACCGAGGTGGAACGCGAGGCGCACCTCCCGGCGCGGGCCGCGCACCTCGTCGACGATCCTCAACTCCCGGCTCTCCGGGATCAGTTCCACCCGCCGGCGGTGCACGGAGCCCGGGTAGCCGTCGTGCTCGGCGCTCCAGCGCGCCGGGTCCGCCGCCAGGACCCGGCTCCGCGCGTGCCGGGTCCACAGGAACGGGCCGCCGGAGACGGACTGGTCGCCGCCGTCCAGTTCCAGGGTGTTGTGGCCGAGGGTCGAACGGAAGTACCGCCGCCACTCGGGCTGCCCGTGGTAGCAGTACGTCCCCGGGTCGGCGAGCACGTCGACCCCGTCGTACCGGACCTCCACGGACAGCGCGTCCGCGTGGGCGTGCGCGGCGATGGACAGGAAGCCGTGCGGACCGCCGTCGCAGCGGCACCAGATCTCGCCCGGCCCGCGCAGGATCGTCATGCCCGCGTCGGCGAAGTGCGCGGGCCGGTCCGCCGGGCGGGGCACGGAGAGCGCACCGGGTTCGATGAGCGCGGCCAGCAGCGTGGTGCGCACGTCGGTGCCGGTCACCGCCGGCCACCAGGCGAGCCGGCCGAACACGGCGTCGCCGGTGGCCAGCAGCGAGCCCCAGCGGTCGGTGCCGGCGCCGTCCACGACCAGCCCGTGCCCGTCGTCCGCGTCGCCCTGGCGCGGCGGCCGCAGCCGGCTGTCCACGACGGCCGCGAGCGCGTCGGTCATCCGCAGCAGCACCAGGCGGACCGACGAGGGCACCGGTACGCCTGCGGCGTCCGCCTCGGCCACGGCGGCCAGGCCGAGTTCGAGGACGAGTCCGTGGTACTCGGTGGCCAGTTCCCGGTTGAGGCCGGAAAGGTGGGTGTTGCCGCGCAGGTGCCGGTCCAGCGACCGCAGCGCGTCGGCCCGCCAGCGTCCCGACGCGGGGAACCAGTCGAACGCGCAGGCCGCGGCGAACTGCCCGGCGGCCTCGGCGATGACGTGGTTGTTCGCCGAGGAGCCCCGGCTGGGGAAGGCCGCCAGCCAGCGCTGGTGGTGCCAGATCTGGTGCACCGCCACCGGGTTGTCCTCGAAGAGCGCCGCCGCGCCGGACCAGCCGTCCAGCAGCCGGCGGATCCACACCCAGGACAGCAGCCGGATGCCCAGCTCGATACCGCTGAGCCAGTGGACGCCCCGCAGCGGCGGGTTCGCCCGCCACCACGACCGCAGGTGCTCGGCCACGCGCACGGCGTACCGCTCGTCCTCGGTGACCGCGTAGGCGGCGGCGAGCAGGGTGAGGTACTGGTGCCGGGACGGCTCCCAGATCTGCTTGATGTCCCCGACCGCGTCCTCGCTCCGGTACGGCACGTCGAAGGCGTAACCCTCGGGAGCCCGGCGGCCGGTCTTCGGGTCGAGCCACCAGTCCGGGTCGGTCAGGTCGTGGCGCACCACCCCGAAGAACTCGGCGTGCCCGTCCATGAGCCGGTCCGCCTCCGCGACGAGACGTTTCGCGGCGTCGGGGGGCAGGGCGGCGATCGTCCCGGCGGGCAGTACCGCGGTGAACCGGGCACCGGTCACGTTCGGGCAGTGCGGCTGGGCGGTCCGCCAACGGCGTCTGCGCAGCGTGTCGCCGGCCCGGCCCACGACCTCCGCCGGCCCCATGGCGGACAGCCGCCGCAGGTACCAGCCCGCACTCCCCGAGCTCACGGTCATCGGGCCCGCTCCAGCGTCACCGGCGCGCCGGCGGCGAGGGCGCTCCGCACGGCGAGGGTCGCCGCCGTGGTCGCGACCAGCGACTCCAACGGCACCGGCATCGGCCCGCCGGTGCGCACGGCCTTGACGAAAGCGGCCAGTTCGGCGTTCTGGCCTTTGTCGCGGGCCTTGGGCAGTCGTGAACTGACCCACCGCTTCGGGCCGTACACCGAGGCACGGACGAAGTCGTCGAGCCGCAGCACCTTGCCGTCCGCGACCAGGTCCAGCGTCTCCTTGGGGAAGCCGGGCGCGCCGGTGGTGACGTAGCTGAGGGTGGCCGTCGACCCGTCCGGGTAGCGCAGTACGACCTGAAGGTCGTCGTTGCCGGAGGCGGCGACCGCGTAGACGGAGACCGGGTCGGCGTCGAGCAGCCAGCTCGCCGTGTCGACGAAGTGGCCGCCCTCCCCCTCGAACCGTGAGCCCTCGGTGCCCTGGCGGAGGTACCAGCTGCCCTGCTGGAGCCGGCCCGCGTTGACCAGGTAGCGCAGGCTCGCCGGACCGGTCCGGACGCCGAGGCGCTGCTTGGCCTCCGTCAGCAGCGGTGCGAAGCGGCGGTTGAAGCCCACCTGGAGCCGGTCGTTGCCGGACTCCTCCACCGCCGCGAGGACGCCGGCCAGTTCGTCCTCGGTGAGGGCCAGCGGCTTCTCCACGAACACCGTCTTGCCGGCCAGCAGCGCCTGGCGGGTCAGTTCGGCGTGCGAGCTGTGCCGGGTGACCACGAACACCGCGTCGACCGACTTGTCGCCGAGCACGGCGTCGAGGTCGGTGGTCGCCTCGGCGAAGCCGAACTTCCGCTGCGCGTTGGCCGCGGAGAGCGCCGTCGTGGTGACCACCGTCGACAGCTCGACGCCCTCGCGCCGGGCCAGGTGCGGCAGCAGCATCGACGTCGCGTAGTTCCCGGCGCCCACGAACGCCACCTTCACCGGCTTCCCGGCGGCGCGGGCCGGAGCCGGCTTCGCCCGCACGGCGGGCACGGCCATCACGGGTTCCGCCGCCTCCGGCGCCCCGCCCGTGTCCTGCGTCTGCTCCGGGTACCTGAACAGCACGGCCACGGCCTTCAGTTCGCCGTCCTTCAGACGCCGGTACGTGTCGACCGCGTCGTCGAAGTCGGCGACGTGGGAGACCAGCGGCTCCACGTCGACGCGGCCACGGGCGACCAGGTCCAGGAAGCACGCGAGGTTGCGGCGCTCGGTCCAGCGCACGTAGCCGATCGGGTAGTCGCGTCCCTCCAGCTCGTACTCCGGGTCGTAGCGGCCGGGACCGTACGACCGCGAGAACCGGACGTCGAGCTCCTTCTCGTAGTACGCGTTCCACGGCAGGTCCAGGCGGCACTTGCCGATGTCGACGACCCGGCCGCGGTCGCGGCAGAGCCGGGCGGCCAGCTCGACGGGCTGGTTGCTGCCGCCTCCGGCCGCCAGGTACACCTGGTCCACGCCGTGCCCGTCGGTGAGTTCGGCGACGGCGGCCTCCAGGGCCGCGGACGCCGGGTCGTCGCAGGCCACGGCGCCCAGCCGGGCGGCGAGTTCGCAGCGCGACGGGTCGGGGTCGGCGCCTACGACCCGCACGCCGGCGGCGGTGAGGAGCTGGACCACCAGCTGTCCGATCAGGCCGAGGCCGATGACCAAGGCCACCTCGCCGAGCTGCGGCTCGCCCTGGCGGACGCCCTGCATCGCGATCGACCCGACGGTGCCGAAGGCGGCGTGGCGCGGCGCGAGGCCGTCCGGCACCGGCGTGTAGAGGTTCTTCGGTACCCAGTTCAACTCGGCGTGCAGCGCGTGCTCGTTGCCGGCGCAGGCCACGAGATCGCCCGCCTTCACGTCGTCGACGCCGGCGCCGACCTGCTCGACCACCCCGCACAGCGAGTAGCCCAGCGGTGTGTAGGAGTCCAGCTTGCCCATGACCTTGCGGTAGGTGGCGGGCACCCCGTTGGTGGCCACGCTCTGCATCACCTTGGCCACCTGGTCCGGCCGGGAGCGGGCCTTGCCCAGCATCGACATGCCGGCCTCGGACACCTTCATCAGCTCGGTGCCGGTGGAGATCAGCGAATAGGCGCTGCGGACCAGCACACCGCCCGGCTTGCACCCGGGCACCGGAACGTCGAGCACCGCCAGCTCGCCGCTCTTGTAGTTCTGTACAACCTGTTTCACCGGAACTCCCCTGATTCCTAAGCCGTTTGCCGAGTGCTCTGGCCGGACCCAGAGGTCGCGTCGCGATACCAGTACTCGAGGGTCAGTACGTGCCACAGATGCTTGGAGAAGTCCTGCTGTCCGGCGGCGTCCTCGGCGACCATGCGGGCGAGCGCGTCACGGCGCAGGAAGCCGGCACGGACCAGTTCGCCGTCGTTGACCACCTCGCGCACCAGCGGTGCCAGGTCCCGGCTCATCCAGGCCCGCAGCGGGGCGCTGAACAGGCCCTTGGGCCGGTACACGATCTCCCTGGGCAGGATCGAGGTGGCCGCCTCCTTGAGGACGGCCTTGCCCTGTCGTCCGACGATCTTTC
This sequence comes from Streptomyces humi, assembly GCF_001005085.2. Lineage (GTDB taxonomy): Bacteria > Actinomycetota > Actinomycetes > Streptomycetales > Streptomycetaceae > Streptomyces > Streptomyces humi. The sequence continues at coordinate 83,367 of NZ_LBMU02000050.1, read as the reverse complement.
GGTCGCCGGGCACGGCGAACGCCGCCTTCACCACCTCGACGTCCACGTACGGCACGCGTACCTCGGTCGAGGCGGCCATGCTGGAGCGGTCCGTGTACGTGAGGTTCAGGCCGGGCAGGAACATCCGGGCGTCGGTGAGGCACATCCGGTTGACGAAGTCGTCCAGGTCGTTGTCCCGGTAGACGTCGGCGTGCTCGGTCAGCACGTCGTCGACCGTCCCGGCCAGGTCCGGATCGAGCAGGGCCAGCAGCTCCTCCTGGTCGTACATGGTGTAGCTGCGCCGGAAGGCGGTCTCCTCCGGCAGGTCGGCGAAGGAGAGGAAGCGCTTCGCGAAGCGCACGGACCGGTACCCGCGGCGGCTCGTCGCGACCGGCAGCCGGTCCACGGCCCCGGACACCCCGCGCCTGAGGGGCCGCGGGACCCGCTGGTAGCGCAGCGCGATCAGGTTGGCCAGGTGTTTGCGGTACCCGGCGAACAGTTCGTCCGCGCCCATCCCGGAGAGCATCACCTTCACCCCGGCCTCGCGCGCGGCCGAGCAGATCAGGTACGTGTTGATCGCGGCGGGGTCGCCGATCGGCTCGTCCAGGTGGTACGTCATCCGCGGCAGCAGGTCGAGCACGTCCGGCGCGATCTCGATCTCGTGCAGGTCGACCCCGAACCGCTCGGCGACCTGCCGGGCGTAGCGCAGGTCGTCCGGCATCGCCTCGAACCTGGCGTCCTCGGCGCGGAACCCGATCGTGTAGGCGGAGATGCCCGGCTGGTGGCGGGCCGCCAGCGCGGTCAGGTAGCTGGAGTCGAGGCCGCCGGAAAGGAAGGTCGCCACGGGTACGTCCGAGAGCAGGTGCCGCCGGGTCGACTCCTCGACGACGGCGGCCAGGTCCGGCCGCTCGCCGGCCAGGGCCCGTTCCCGGCCCTCGGCGGCGACGTCCTTCAGGTTCCAGAAGCTGCCGCGTTCCACCCGGCCGTCGGGCCGGCACCGCAGCCAGCTCCCGGGCGGCAGCTTCTCCGCTTCGCGGAACGCGCACCGGGAGTCCGGGACCCAGTAGTACAGCAGCGACGCCACCAGGGCCGCGTCGTCCACCTCCAGCTTGCCGCCGGTGGCGACGGCGAGTGCCTTGAGTTCGGAGGCGAACACCAGGCCCCCGCCGCGCCGGAGCAGGAACAGCGGCTTGATGCCGAGCTGGTCGCGGACGAGCACCAGCTCACCGGTGCGTTCGTCGAAGACACCGAACGCGAACATGCCGCGCAGCCGGGGCAGGCAGTCGGTGCCCCAGCGCCGCCAGGCCTCCAGGAGGACCTCGGTGTCGGAGGTGCCGCGGAAGCGCACCCCGCCGGCCGCCAGCTCGGCACGCAGCTCGGGCGCGTTGTACAGCTCGCCGTTGTACGTCAGGACGAGACCGTCCGAGACCATCGGCTGCGCGCCGGTGTCGGACAGGTCGATGATGGCCAGGCGGCGGTGCCCGAGCTGCACCTCGCCGTCGCCCGCGGGGTGGCTGTAGCGGCCCGCCCCGTCCGGGCCGCGGTGGGCGAGGGTGTCGGTGAGGCGGTCGGTCACGGCCTTGCCGTCCGGCCATCGGTAAGTGCCTGCGATGCCACACATGTGCTACCGCGCCTCCTGGTCGTTGTCCGGGCCCCGGGCGGCCCACACCGGCTGCCGCTCCGCCCGTCGCCGGCCCGTCCCCGGCTCCGGCTCCGGCTGCCGGGCCGGCCGCTCGCTGCGGCCGCGCAGCGCGGTGTGCAGCCCGTCCCACAGGGTGCCGTCGGTGCGGTCCCGGGGGTCGGGGTCGATCAGGACCACACCGATCACCGGGACGTGCTGGTCGGCGAGTTGCCGTGCCACGGTGTGCAGCCATGCGGCGCTGCCGTGCCCGGCGCGCACCACGAGCACGGTCCGGGTGCCGAGGTACTGGAGGTCGGTCCAGGCGGTCCCGGGCGCCACCGAGCCGACGCCGATCCGCCGCTCCTGGGGCGACAGGGCCGCGGCACGTTCGGCGCCGACCACCGTCGGGTCTCCCGGTTTCGGGCGGCGGCCCGAGAGCTGTGGGCGGGGCAGGGCGTCGACGACGGTCACCGGTCCCTCCGCCGCGAGGGCCCTGGCGAGGTCCAGGGCGATCGCGCCCGTGTTGCGCGCGCAGCCCAGCTCCAGCAGTGACACCGGTTCCGCGGAGCCGCGCGTGGTGCGGGCCAGGGTCGCGGTGAGCCGTTCGCGGGTCAGCCGGGTGCGTCGCCGCCGCCACGGCCTGCCCGACCTGCGGGGCAGCTCCGCGATGACCGAGGCGCCCAGGTTCGCCGCGATGTCCCGGCGCAGCACGGGGCGGTCCGCGACCACCGTGCCGACCGCGGCCAGCGCGAGACCGAGGACGAGTCCGAGGACGAACCCGATCACGGCGTCCGTGACGACGGCCTTGGGCAGGGAGTGCCGCAGCGCCCGCGGGGCGTCCACGATCTGGGTGCCGGCGACGACCTGGGGGGTGCCGGTCCGCGCGTCCGCGGCGCGCTCGTCGAAGTCGGCGATACGCGAGTTGAGTTCGGCGCGGCGGGCGAAGAGCGACTCCAGGGTGGCGGAGGCCTTCGGGTCGCTGTCCGCCGACTGGCCGCCGATCTCCTTGTTGACCTGGGCGAGTTCGTCCCGCATGCGGTCACGCTGGTCGAGCAGCGCCTTGGCCTCGGCCTGGGCGGTCTCCCGCATCCGTTGCACGTGGTCCGTGACGAACGCGTCGGCCAGTGCCTTGGCGCGGGCCACCGCCTGGGCGTCGCTGTCGCCCGTGACGGTGATCTCCAGCAGGTTGTTGGTCAGGCCGGTACCCCGGTAGTCCTGCATGAAGTCCTCGGGTTTCTCCGAGGACCCGAGGGACTTCAGGGCCTTGTCGGCGATCTGCGTGGTCCCCAGCAGCTGGACGTCGGTGCGGATCAGGGTTCCGGTGTCGTTCGGCTGGTCCTCGGCGTGCGCGACCAGCACCTTGGTCGTGGCGGTCGGGGACGGTGGCATCAGGACGGCCAGCGCGGCACCGATCAGCAGGCCGACGAGCGCCATGGCGCACCAGAGGCGGCGGCGCCTGCGCACCGACACCACCAGTGCCTGGAGGTCGAGAAGCGGAGCGGCGGGCGACGGCTCCGCGGGCGTGCTCGTGGTCACACCGCACCTCCCGTCGCCTGGCCGGGCACCGCGAGGGCGAGGGTGGCGTCGTCCGGCGGCGGGCCGGCGGACCGGGTGTCGCGGGCGTGGACCGGGGCGGCGAGGACGATGCCCAGCACCTCGTGGCCGCCGTCCGCACAGGCCTCGGCGATGCCGGCGAGCTCCTCGGCGGTCCAGTTGCCCGCGCTGAGGACGACCAGGGCACCGGACTCCGTGTCGCGGTCCGGCACGATCGGCCGGTCCACGGAGACCTCCACCACCCGCAGCCGCGGATCGCTCTTGGCCTCGGCGGCGAGCTGTCCGGCGGCCCGGCGGGCGGCCTCGTCGCCGTCCGGTACGACCGCCAGCAGCCGACGGGGGGCCGGCAGTTGGTCCCGGAGCCGGGCGCACACCCGCCGGTAGCGGAGCCGGCGGCCGGCCTCGTCGTCGGACCGCTGCGGGGCGGGCAGGTCCCACCGGGTGTCGGTGCCGAGGAGCCGGCGGAGCCGGGCGCGCGCGCCACCGGCTCGCGGCCGGTGCGCGCCGCGCTTCTCGCCGGGCACCTCTACGGTGCCCAGCAGCGCCGCGCCCAGCGCCGCGGTGATCTCGGGTTCGGTGCGCAGCCGGCGGTTCATCCGGGCGGCGGCGAGATGGCCGACGACCGCGAGCAGGAAGAACAGCACCGCGCCCGCGAGGACGAGCTGGAGCCGGGTGGGCGGTGCCTCGCCGGCCGGCCGGGCCGCCGGTCCCATGACGACCATGCCGGCCTTGTTGTTCGCCGGGTCGGCCTCGTCCAGCTTCGTCATGGCCTCCTCCAGCGAGGTGCTGAGCTTCTCCAGCTCCGTCCGGGCCTGCACGCCCTCCACGGTCTGCCCGGGGTCGGCCGCGTCGGCCAGGTCGGTGATGCGGCGGTTGGTCTCCTCCACCTGGTTGCGCAGTGCCTCGGCCTCCGTGGCGGCCGCGGAGTCGGTGCCGCCGCCCGCGATCCGCGAGGCGAACTTCACGAACTGCGCGGCCACCTGGTCGGAGAGCTGCTGGGCGCGCTTCGGGGTGTCGGCGGTGCCCGAGATCTTGATGATGTTGCCGTCGGCGGCCGCGGCGGCCACCTGGTCCTGGAGCTCGGCGCCACTGACGCCCTTCCAGTCGAGCGTGGCGGCCGCCCGGTCGACCACCGTCGAGCTGGTCGCGATGTCGACCTGCGTCAGCAGTTCGCGCTCTTCCCACTGACCCGGCAGCAGGACCGACGCAGACGTCGTGTACCGCGGCGGGAACACCACGGAGGTGCCGTAACCGACGAGTGCGCCCACGACGGCGAGGACGGCGAGCAGCCGCCAGCGCCGACGGAATATCCGGCCTATGGTGACCAGACGTATCGATTCCTCGCTCAACTGCGCTGCCTCTTCCCTGTTCGTGCATGTTCGACCGCCGACACCGGGGTGTGGTCCCGGCAGGCGGCGGTATAGGCGGCGAGCAGCGCTGCTTGCGAGTTCTGCCAGGAGAGCGGCCCGCTGACCCGCTCCTGGCCGATCTTGCCCATCCGGGCCCGCCGGTCCGGGTCGTCCATGAGCAGCGCGACGAGCCCGGCGAACTCGGCCTCGTCGTCGGCGGGCGCGTAGACGGCGGCCTCACCGGCGGAGACCCGCGCCTCCTTCAGGTCGAAGGAGACGATCGGCCGGCCCATCGCCATGTACTCGAGGACCTTGTTCATGGTCGACACGTCGTTGAGCGGATTGCGCGGGTCGGGGGAGAGACAGACGTCCGCGGTGGACAGGTAGCGCACCAGGTCGGCGTCCGGAACGCGTCCGGTGAACTGCACCTGGTCGTCGAGCCCGAGCCGCCGGGACAGCTCCACCATCGCGTCGAAGGCGTCGCCGGAGCCGACGAACACCGCGTGCCAGTCGGTCCGCCCGAGCTCGTCGCGGAGTTTCGCGAGGGCCCGCAGGGCGTAGTCGACGCCGTCCTGCGGACCCATGACGCCGAGGTAGCACAGCAGATACGGCTTGCCCCGCTTCAACTCCGGCTCGGCCGGCACCGGCTGGAACCGGTCGATCGCGGGCGCGCTGCGTACCACGAAGACGTCCTCGGGCCGCCGGCCGCCGCGGCGTATCGCGACCTCCCGGTAGCTCTCGTTGGTGGCGAGGACGATGTCCGCGGCCCGGTAGGTCCGCCGTTCCAGGGCGCACACGGCGCGGTAGAGCAGGTCCTCGCCGCGGCCGAACCGGGAGAGGTAGAGCTCGGGTACCAGGTCGTGCTGGTCGAAGACGAACCGTGCGCCGCGCCGCTTGAGCCACAGCGCCGGCAGGAAGAGCAGGTCCGGCGGGTTGCAGGCGTGGACCACGTCGACCGGGCCGACCTTGCGGGCCAGCCGGGCTGTGTGCCAGAGCGCCGATCCGTACTCCTTCAGGTAGCCGGCGGGCCCTCCGGTGGCCGCGCGCAACGGGTAGCGGTGGATCCGCACCCCGTCGATCTCCGCCTCCGGCTCGGTGTCGCGCTTGCTGCCCTGCGGGCAGATGACGTCCACCGTCCAGCCCGCGTCGCGCAGTGTCGTGCACTCCTGCCACACCCGCCGGTCGAACGGCACCGACAGGTTCTCCACCAGGATCAGCGCGCGCCGGCCGGAGCCGTCGCCGCCTGTCGCGTCACCAAGCAAGGCCCAGGTATCCCGGTTCGGTCCGGCGCGTCTCGGCGTCGGGAAGGCGGACGAGGTCGACGATCACCGGGCCTTCGCCGTGGGGCAGCGCCGACAGCACCGCCGGGTCCTTCGTCCCGACCAGGCACACCTCGGCGTGTTCCAGCACCTCGTCGACGGAGTCGGCGAGCAGCTGCGCGAGGTGCGGCAGCCGGGTCTCGATGTACTCGCGGTTGGCTCCGATGAGCCGGGACAGGCTCACGTTGGCGTCGTGGATCCTGATGTCGTACCCCTTGCCGAACAGCCGCTCCGCCAGCTCGACCAGCGGGCTTTCGCGGAGGTCGTCGGTGCCGGGTTTGAAGGACAGCCCGAACAGGCCGACCCGGCGTTTGCCGGTGCGCTCGACCAGGTCCACCGCGCGCTGGAGGTGGTCGGAGTTGGAGGTCAGCACGTGGGCGAGGATGGGTACGGAGACGTCGGCGCGCTGTGCCGCGTGGACCAGGCTGCGCAGGTCCTTGGGCAGGCAGGAGCCGCCGAAGGCGAAGCCGGGACGCAGGTAGGCGGGGCTGATGTTCAGCTTGCGGTCGGCCAGGAACACGTCCATCACCTGGTGCGAGTCGACGCCGAGCGCCTGGCACACCGCGCCCAGCTCGTTCGCGAACCCGATCTTGAGGCCGTGGAACGCGTTGTCCGCGTACTTGATCGCCTCGGCCGTCGGGACCGGCACCCGGAACACCTCGCCGGGCAGGCCGTCGTACAGCTTCAGCAGCGTGTCGCCGCTGCCCGGGTCGAGTTCGCCGATGACGGTCTTGGGCGGGTCGAAGAAGTCCCGCACGCTCGTGCCCTCGCGCAGGAACTCCGGGTTGACGGCGACCCCGAAGTCCACCCCTGCGGTGCCGCCGGTGTGCTTCTCCAGGATCGGCACCAGCAGGTTCAGGCAGGTGCCCGGGAGCATGGTGCTGCGGAACACGACGGTGTGCCGTCCGCCCTGCCCGGCCTTCTCGGCCAGCGCGGTGCCGATCTGCTCGGTGACCCGCTCCAGGTAGGTGGTGCACAGGCTGCCGTTGGGCTCCGACGGGGTGCCCACGCAGATCAGCGACACCTCGCTGCCCAGGACCGCCTCGCGGACGTCGCCGGTGGCGCGCAGGGCTCCGCTCCGCACGACCTCGGCGACGAGGTCGCCGATACGTTCCTCCACCACCGGGGACCTGCCGTCGTTGACCAGGTCGACCTTCACCTGGTTGACGTCCACCCCGATGACCTCGTGACCCATGCCGGCCAGGCAAGCGGCTGATACGCAGCCCACGTAGCCGAGCCCGAAGACGCTGACTCTCATGTTCCGTCCCTCCCCCCAGGCAGGCCCTTGTGGCCTGCGGTCCGCGCGCCGGCCTGCCGACGCCCCCCGAGCATCAGTAGGCCCCCTGTCCGTGGAGCACCGCGCGCATGGTCTTCCACAAGATCACCGTGTCGAGGGCGAGCGACCAGTCCTCCACGTACCGCAGGTCGAGGCGGACCGCCTCCTCCCACGGCAGGTCGCTGCGTCCGCTGATCTGCCACAGGCCGGTGAGTCCGGGCTTGACCAGCAGCCGCCGCCGGATGTCCGGGTCGTACGCGGCGCACTCCTCCGGCAGCGGCGGCCGCGGGCCGACCAGCGACATCGCTCCGGCCAACACGTTGAACAGCTGCGGGAGTTCGTCGATCGAGTAGCGGCGCAGCACTCCCCCGACCCGGGTGACCCGCGGGTCACGGCGGACCTTGAACAGCAGTCCCGCGCCCTCGTCGCGGTCGGTGAGCTCGGTACGGGCCCGGTGCGCCCCGACGACCATGGTGCGGAACTTGAGAATCGTGAACTCCCGGCCGTCCTTGCCGACCCGGCGCTGGCGGTAGAAGGCGCCCCCCCTGCTGTCCACCAGCACGAGCAGTGCGACGAAGACCATCAGCGGCGCGAACAGCATCAGCAGGACCGCCGCGCCGACCCGGTCGACGACCTCCTTGATCGCCCGGCGGCCTCCGGTGAAGGTCGGCAGGCTGACCCGCAGCAGCGGGATCCCGAGCACCGCGTCGACGTGCAGCCGCGGACCGGCCACCTCCATCAGCACCGGGGCGACGACCATCTCGGCGTCGCTGCCTTCGAGGTTCCAGGCCAGCCGCTGCAACCGGTCCGGCGTCCAGTGCGGGTCAGGCGTGACCGCGACGACGCGGTAGCCGTCGTGCCGGACATGCTTGGCGACGTCCGTCAGGCGGCCGACGACCGGCACACCCTCCAGTTCGTCACCTTCGAGCCCGCGGCCGTCCGGCGTGCACACCGCCTCCACCCGCCAGCCGATGTGCGGGAACTTGCGGGTCCGGGTGATCAGGTCGCACACGGTGGCGGGGCTGCCGGCGGCGAGCACCGGTCTCAGGCAGCGCCCTTCCTTCCGCCGTCTGTGCAGGCACAGGCGCAGCAGATACCGCGCGGTCATGGTCACGAGCGCGATCGCGGGGATCGCGACGAAGATCCAGAGCTTGATGTTGCGCGAGGTGAGGGCGATCCCGCCGAGCGCCAGTACGACGGTCGCCGCGAACAGTGAGCGGCCGAGCCGCCGGAACTCCTCGGCACCCTGGCCGAGTACGGCCGGCGCCCACGACCGGCCCACCGCGAGCGATCCCAGCACCAGCAGTTCGGTGCCGAACGCGAGGATCCCCCACTTCTCGTGCCAGTTGGCCGCGTCCCTGGCCCCGAAGAACTCTCCTATCCCCGCCACCACGAAGGCGGTGGCCAGGGTGTCGCTGACGATCACGGTACGGCGGTACCGCTGCTCCCACTCGATCGCCGGCCCGCTGCTGATCCCTTTCGCCAGGCGCCCTCGCGCCGGCGGAAAAGGGCCGACTAGTCCCCCCTGCCGCACAGAAACCCCCCGGTCCCCAGTGGTTCGACATGGTGCCCTGACACGGTTCCTCTCCGGGAGGCCCCCGCCTCCCGCGCGCTTCCGCCCTGCGGAAGGCCCCCCGGCTCCCCGCGCCGCGCTGTTCCTCCCGCGGACGGCCCCCGCCCTCCGCGTACGACATCCCGGCTGCTTCAGCGCTTCCCGACCGGATCCGCCCGTTGCCGCGGCGGACCCGCATGCCCTCCCTGGCTCTCGAAACGCCTCCGGAACCCGTCGCGGCCTTGGATGCTCCCCGCATCCGAAGCCCCTCCCGGGCCCCAGGAGTTGATCACCCCCACGTCCGACGCCGGAGACGCGGCTACCGGTCCTCCGTACCGAAGGACCCATAGATCATCATTTGTCGCCCCGTGTCCCAGCATGCGAAGCACGGTCAATCTAGACCATCAACGCCCGTATGAAGAGGGGGCTGTGTGGAATTTGTGCTCATGATTTGAAACCTGGTCAACAGTCCGTCGACCGCTCACGCACCCCTCGGCGACGCGCGACGCGCCCTGTGACCTTCGGTGACTCGAGGTCACCGGGCCGTCGGCCCCTGCGTCCACGAGGCGGATTCCCTCCGCCAACTGACCGACATACACCCCCTGTTCGGCCGATTTTTGCCGGTGGAAACGGGGCGGCGGTCGCGGCGGCGGGCATGCGCCCGTCGCCCGTCCGGGATCATGAGGAGGACCGCCACCGAGCGAACGCGGGTCCGGCCGCAGTTCCGCAGTCGATCGAGAACGACCCCGATCCGCACATCTGCCACACATTTGCCGCCCCTTCGCGGCGCGATCGCGGAGCATTCGCCGTACCGAAACGATCACGGAACGACAGCGCCGTCGCCTCGGTACGGCACCGCCCCGACGCCGGCGTGTGAGCATCCACACTTCCTCCGCGATTGCGCGGGCCGGGCAAGCGCGCAAGAGTATGCCAACTGTGTTGCCCGGCAAGCCGGATGCTTCCGTAGTTCACCACGCAGCGTGGGGTGACACGGGTGAAGAGGAGGGACACGCGTGAGCCGTATGTCAGTCCGGGGACTCGCGGTCGTCTCCGCCACCGCGGTCACCGCTGTCGGAAGCGTCGCCGGTGTCGCCTCGGCCAGCAGCACGGACACCGGTGCCAGTGAGGCGCCGAAGGCCGACGCCACCCTCCTCCAGGACATCCCCGTGGGGCAGCAGGCCCGGGTGCAGACGGCGTCCGTGACGCAGCAGGCCGAGGCCATGGCCGTGCAGGCGGACGTGAGCGCCAGGAAGACGGCCGAGCAGACCGCCCGGGCGGCGGCGGCCAGGGCGGCCGAGGCGAAGCAGGCCGAGGCCAGGAAACGTGCTGAGGCCAAGGCCGCGGCCGGCGATCCCACGGCCAGTTTCGCGGTGCAGAGCTCCTACACCGTGGCGCAGCTCAAGGCGATGGCCGCGCAGATCGTGGGAAGCGGCCAGTTCCAGTGCTTCAGCAACATCGTGGACCACGAGTCCACCTGGAACTACCTGGCGGTCAACCCCTCCTCCGGGGCCTACGGTCTCGTGCAGGCGCTGCCCGGTTCCAAGATGGCCTCCGTGGCCGCCGACTGGCAGACCAACCCGGCGACCCAGATCAAGTGGGGCCTCAACTACATGAACACCACCTACGGCAGCCCCTGCCAGGCCTGGGCCTTCTGGCAGGTCCACCACGCGTACTGACCCGCACGCCTGCCGGCCGACGCACCCTACCGTCGGGCCGGCGTGTCCCACCGCACGTGCAGGGCGGCCGGTTTCCGGAAGACCAGGCCGTACGGCGCGGCGGGCCGGGCCGGGTCGAGGCGCAGCCCGGGAAGGCGTTCGAGCAGGCGCCGGAGGGCGACACGGGTCTCCAGGCGGGCCAGGTGCGCGGCGACGCAGTGGTGCGGCCCGTGGGCGAAGGCCAGTTGGAGGCGGGCCTCGGCGCGGCGGACGTCGAAGCGGTCCGGGTCGGAGAAGACCGCCGGGTCACGGTTGGCGCCCGTCAGGGAGACGCTGACGAGGTCGCCGCGGCGGACGGCGGCCGGGCCGAGCACGGTGTCCCGGGTGGCGTAGCGGTCCACCACCGCCGCGCCGGGTTCGAGGCGCAGGGACTCCTCGACGGCTCCGTCCAGCAGACCGGAATCGGCCTGCACCAGGGCCAGTTGGCCGGGGTCGCCGAGCAGGTGGAGCAGGGCGTTGGTGATCATCGCCTCGGTCGTCTCGATGCCGCCGAACATCATGACCGCCGCGTTGGACGCGACTTCGGCCGCGTCCAGCCGCCCGGCGGCGGCGACGAGGAGCGAGGCGGCGTCCCGGTCGGCGACGGTGGCCTCGACGGCGGCCCGCAGCTCCGCGTACGCGGCGGGACCGGCCGGGCCCGCGGTCAGCCCCTCCGTGATGTCCGAGACGGACCGGACGATCGCGTCGTACCAGGCCAGCACCGTGTCGGTGGTGGTACCCACCAGACCGAGGGCCTCGGTGACCACGGCCACGGCGAGGGGCCCGGCGAAGGTGCGGCGCAGTTCGGCGGCGCCCGCCGGTTCCAGGGCGGTGATGAGCCGGTCGGTCTCGCGTTCTATGAAGTCGGCGAAGCCGTCGTGCACTCTGCGGGGCCGGAAGGGAGCGGCGAAGGGCTCCCGGTGCCGGGCGTGCTCGGCACCGTCCAGGGACAGCATGCTGGGCCCGACGACCCGCGCGGTGGTGAAACGGGGGTCGTCGACGGTGAAGGTGACGGAGTCCCGCATCACGTCGAGCGCGAGGTCGCGTCGGGTGACCAGCCAGCCGTTCAGCTCGGGCAGCCACGACACCGGTTCGTGGGCGCGCAGCCGCGCGAGGCGCGGGTGCGGGTCCCGGGCGAGTTCGGCGAGCGTGGTCGAGGCGCCGAGGGGGAACGCGACGGCGGTGCTCAGCGCGCCGTCCGGCCGGGACGAGGGGAAACCGTTCACGCGCCATCGTAACCACGGCACTTCGACCGGCCGATCAGCGGCCGCCCGGCCCGTCCACGATGAGCCCGTCCACGACCGGCCCGTCCCCGGCTGGCCCGTCCTGGACCGGCCCATCCCCGGCGGACCCGTCCTGGACCGGCCTGCCCCCGGCAGCCCCGTCCTGGACCGGCCCATCCCCGGCGGGGCCGTCCCCGGCTGGCCCGTCCTCGATCGACACGGTGACCGGTGTGCCCGCCTCGATCGTGCGGCTGACGGTGCACAGCCGGTCGTGGGAGACGGCGACCGCCCGGGGCAGGATGGCACGGGCGCGGTCGCCCGGGGCGCCGTCCGGGAAGGCGACGTGGAAGCGGACCGCGAGGTCGGTCAGGCGGTTCCCGTCGTCGTCGGTGACCTTGTGGCCGCTGACGGTGACCGTGAATCCGGCCGGTTCGGTGTGCCGGCTGGTGGCGACGTCGACATCGGCCGCCGTGCAGCCGCCGATCGCGGCGAGCAGCAGCTCCACCGGGGTGAACCCGGTGCCCTCACCGGTACCGAAGGCGATCGTGCCGCCGCGGGGGTTCGTCGCGGTGTAGCGGCCGGTGGCGGTGCGTCGGACCGTCACGGACCGCGAGGTGTCTTCGCTCATGCCGAAGAACCTAGGACACCCCTGCCGTCAGTGCAGAATGTTGACGGCCCGGGCCACCACCAGGACCACCGTCACCAGGGAGACCGAGGACTGCAACATCATGAGCATCTTGGCCCAGCGCGACAGCGGCATCACGTCGGTCGGGCTGAAGGCCGTGGAGTTGGTGAAGGACAGGTACAGGTAGTCCAGGAAGGCGGGTTCCCAGTCCGCCGGAGCGGTCTCGGGGCTCTGCATCTGCACGAAGAGGAAGTCCGCGTACTGGCGCCGGCCGCGGACCCGCTCCATCGGTCCGCCGCGGTCCCACTCCCAGTACCAGAGGGCGAACACGATGACGTTCGTCAGCCAGATGCCGCCGCCGGTCAGCAGCAGCGGGCCTGCGTCCTCGCCCTCGGTGCCGTTCACGAGGCCCGCCACCAGCCGGACCGCCGCCCAGCCGTTGGCGAGGCTGATCAGGCCCATCAGGGCCAGCCCCACCAGACGCAGCCATCGGGTACGGGGCTCCACCCGGCGGGGGTTGCCGGCGATGAGGCCGGCCAGCAGCACGATCTCCAGGGCCGGCAGGACCCAGTACGGCTGGAGGGCGAGCCGGTGCGGCAGCATGAGCTGGATGGCCACGGCGACCAGGATGACGGCGGTCACGGCCCACCGCGGCTCGCCGTGGGTGGCCCGGCGCCACGCGGGCACGATGTCGTGACCGCCCGTCTCCAGCCGCCGTTCGATCCTGGCCAGCCTGTCCTCGGCGTCGCTCATACGGTCGCTCATGGGGTTCATTGTCCCGGGGCGACCGCCCGGTCCGTCGTCCGGCACAAACGTGACCGGGGACGGACCGGGGACAGGCCGGCGACAGGCCGGCGCGGGGCGCGGACGCGGCGGGCCGCGGGTGGTGGGATCAGACGGTGAACATGGTGAGCACGGCGGCGATCCGGCCCTCGCGGACGGTGATCACGTCGATGCCACGCACCGCCGGCTCGCCCTCGGGACCGAAGGCCCAGGCGAGTGCTCCGTCGTGCGGTCCGGCGTAGCGGCGGCCGTCCTCGGTGAAGCCGAAGTCGGCGGGCACCTTGTCGAGCAGTGCCCGCGCCTTGTCCTCCAGGGCGTCCCAGCCCGTGGTGACGCCTTCGGGGTCGGTGAAGACGACGTCCTCGGTGTAGATCCGCTCGATCGTCTCGCGCCGGGTACGGGCGTCACGGTTGCCGAAGACGCCGTGCAGGTTGGCGGCGAGCAGGTCGGGGACGGTGTGCATGTTGCTCCTTGCGGGGTTCGGGGGGCGGGGTCGCCGGATCGCGCTCTCGCGGGACCCGGTCAGATCTGGCTGGCTCCGCCGTCGACGTAGATCTCCGCGCCGGTCATGTAGCTGCTGGCGTCGGACGCCAGGAACAGTACGGTCTCGGCGATCTCCTCGGGGCGCGCCAGCCGGTTCATCGGCACGCCGGCCGCGAGACCCTTGAGGAGCTGTTCGGCGGCCGCGGGGTCACCGGCCAGACCGCTGAGCCCCGGGGTCTCGACCGGGCCGGGGGCGATGCTGTTGACCCGGATGTTCCGGCCGACGAGTTCGGCGGCCCAGCTGCGGGTGAGGGAGCGCAGGGCGGCCTTGCTGGCGGCGTAGACGCCGAACGAGGCGGCGCCCTTGGTGTCGATGTTGGAGCTGGTCACGATGACCGAGGCGCCCGGCCTGAGCAGCGGCAGCGCCTTCTGCACGGTGAACAGGGTGCCGCCGACGTTGGTGTTGAACGTGTCGGCGTAGTGCTCCCAGGTGACGTCGGGCAGGGCCGCGAAGGAGCCGCCGCCGGCGTTGGCGAAGACGATGTCGAGGCCGCCGTGCTCCGCGACGGCGGCGAACAGCCGGTCGAGGTCGGCGAGGTCTGCGACGTCCGCGCGCACTCCGGTGGCGCGGTCGCCGATCGAGGCCACCGCCTCGTCCAGGGCCTCCTGGCGCCGGCCGGTGAGGAAGACGTGCGCTCCCTCGGCGGCGAGCCGCCGGGCCGCGGCGAGGCCGATGCCCGAGGTGGCGCCGGTGACGAGAGCGGTCCTGCCGTCGAGCTGTCCCATGATGGTTCCTCCTGAGAAGGGTTTCTGTACCGTTCGGTACTGAAGAACGGCGGACCCGCCCCGGTTATTTCCGTACCGCTCGGTTAAAATTTTCGGGACACCTGGGAACGGGGGTGAGCATGGCGGAGCGGGGCAGGCCCCGGGGCTTCGACGCGGACGCGGCGCTCGACCGCGCGGTGGAGGTCTTCTGGCGCCAGGGGTACGAGGGTGCGTCGCTGAGCGACCTCACCGACGCCATGGGCATCAACCGCACGAGCATGTACGCGGCGTACGGCAACAAGGAGGAGCTGTTCCGCCGTGCCGTGAACCGGTACGCCGAGGCGGACATGGCCTATGCCCGCGAGGCGCTCACCCGGCCCACGGGGTACGCCGTCATCGCGGCCTTCCTGCACGCCAACGTCGACGCGATCACCCGTGCCGACCGCCCGGCCGGTTGCCTGTCCGTGCAGGGCGGCCTCGCCGACGGCGGCGACAACGGCCGCGTCGCCGAGTTCCTCGCCGCGAGCCGCCTCACCGGCGAACAGGCACTGGCCGACCGGCTCTCCCGCGCGGTCGCGGAGGGCGACCTGCCCGCAGACACCGATCCGGTCGCACTGGCCCGCTACGTCATGGTCGTCAGCGAGGGCAACGCCGTGCACGCGGCGGCCGGCGCGGAGCGTGCCGCGCTCCACGCCACCGTCGACATCGCCCTGCGCGCCGTCCCCGGCCACGCCGCGGCGGACGCGGACGCCTGACGTTCGGGGGTCCCGTTCCGGGTCCGCCGCGCTTTCCGGGCCACGGGCGCGAAATGCCGCAGGAACTCTCGAACACCGTTCATTTGACGCGGATTTCAGGTTGTGGGTTCGGTAAGGGAATCTCATTGGACGCTCAACTTCCCTGCTGAATGGCCGAACCCCGGCCGCCGTATTTCCGTACGAGCCGCGCTCGATCGCATGTGAGCGGCGTCCGAGACCCGGTCACGGGTCCTGAGATGGGAGGAACGACCGTGTCCTTCGCGAAGATCACACTGGCCAAGAAGGCCAAGAAGAAGGAAGTGGGGTGTGCCGCTAAGGAGGCGCACCACAAGCACCACCACAAGAAGCACCACCGCAAGCACAAGAAGCACGCCAAGTAATTCGACCGCCGGACGGTGCCGGGGCCGGACCGCCTTCCCCTCGGGGGCGGGCGGCACCGGCCCGTCCACGGAGTCAGGGAGTACCGGCCGGTCATGGCTGACGCCGCACCGCTCGACAGGTCCGCCGCGGCGCGCCGCGCCACCCCCGCCGTCACCGTGGCCTCGGCGCGGACGCGTCACGCCCGGCTCTCGCCCTGGGCGGCGTTCCGCACGTTCTGGCCCCTGGTCAGCGGGAATCGTGCCGCCGTACTGGTGTCGGCGCTGCTCCTGGTGGTGTCGGCGGGGTGTGACGCGGGGGCGATCGGGATCGCCGGGCAGCTCACCGACGACGTGCTCGCACCCGGTGACCTCGGCGCCTTCTGGGACCCGGCGGCCCTGTGGCTGGCCCTAGCCGGACTGGGTGCCGTCGCCTCCGCGGCCGGCGGGTATCTGGCGGGGTGGACCAGCGAGCACTTCCTCCTCGGCCTGCGCGACCGGGTCTTCCGGCACCTCCAGCGGTTGCCCCCCGACACCCTGGCCCGCTACGGCACCGGCGACCTGGTCTCCCGTCTGACCGGGGACGTCGAGGCGGTCGAGACGCTGGTGGCCTCCGCGCCCGTGGAACTGCTCACCTCCGCGGTCAGTGCCCTCGTCTTCGCCGTCGCGGCCCTGCGCACGAGCTGGCGGCTGGCCCTGATCACGTTCGCCGCCGCCCCGCTCATCTGGTTCGGCGCGCGGGCGTTCGGCACACTGATGCGCACCGCGACCCGTGCGGAGCGCGACAGCAACGGCCGGCTCGCCTCGCTCCTGGAGGAGAGCCTGGCCAACATGTCCCTGGTACAGGCCTACAGCCGCCAGGAGGCCGAGCGTGCCAAGGTGCATCGTGAGGGACGCACCTGGATGCGGGCCGGACTCCGGCAGATCCGGCTGTCCTCGGTGTACGGCCCGCTCGGCGAACTCCTCGAAACGGTCAGCGTGTTGACCGTCATCGGTGCCGGTGCCTGGCAGATCTCCGTGCACCACCTGAGCACCGGCGGGCTCCTCGCCTTCGCCGCCTACCTCGGCTACCTCCACCCACGTCTTCAGGAACTCGGCGAACTGGTCGTCGGCGCGTCCTCGGCCACCGCCGCCTGCGAACGCCTCGTCGAGGTCCTGCACACCGGTCCCGCGCAGGACCCCACGTCCGGCCGCGAGGCCCTCGCCGCAGCCGCTCCCGCCGCCCCGCCCGTGCCCGTCCGCGGATCCGTCACCTTCGAGGACGTCGGCTTCGGCTACCCGGGCGCCCGCCGTGCCGTGCTGCACCGCGTCCACCTGGAGGTCCCGCCGGGTCTGCTGGTCGCGGTGACCGGCCCGAGCGGCGCGGGCAAGTCCACCCTGGCCGCGCTGCTGCTGCGCTTCCATGAACCGACCCACGGCCGGATCCTGCTCGACGGCCGGGACATCGCCGCGCTCCCGGTCGACGAAGTGCGCGGCCACATCACCCTGTTGCCCCAGGACAGCATGCTCTTCGACGGCACGGTCCGCGAGAACATCACCTTCGGCAGGCCCGACGCCACCGACGCACAGGTACGCGCGGCCGCCGTGGCCGCCGACGCGCACGACTTCGTCACAGCGCTTCCCGACGGCTACGACTCCCCCGTCGGCAGACGCGGCAGTGCTCTCTCGGGCGGTCAGCGGCGCCGCGTCGCGCTGGCCCGGGCCATGCTGCGGACCTCACCGGTACTCGTCCTCGACGAACCCACCACCGGTCTCGACGACTTGGCGACCGCCCGTGTGATGGGACCGTTGCGCCGGCTGACCGCGGGCCGCACCACCTTTCTCATCACCCATGACCTGCGGCTGATCACCCAGGCGGACCTCGTCCTGCACCTCGCCGACGGCACCGCCACCGGGACGGCCACCGGGACGGCCCCGGGCGCCGGCAGCTTCCCGGCCACGGCGGGGGCGGTCGAAGACGGCTTCGGGGCGGCGACGGAGCGGGCGTCAGGACACAGGGCCCAGTAGCCGGACCGCGTCCGCGGCCACCGGGCCGTCGGCGTCGTTCGTCAGCTCGACCGACGTGCCGAGGCCGGCCCGCAGCCGGAACTCCCCGAGCGGCACCCAGGTCCCGCCGCGCGGATCGGTGGTGCCCGCCGACCGCTGGTCGATCCGTACGGTGTCGGTGCCGTCCGCGTGGACGACGGTGTAGGGGGCGTTGCTCGCGCGGCCGGCGGACGGCGGGTAGGACGCCTGGATCTCGTACCGGCCGTCCAGGGGCACGGCGGGCCGCCAGAGCACCTTCCGCTCGCCGGAACCCGCGGGCGCCGTACGGTAGTTGCCCGACCAGTAGCCCGGGTCCGCCGTCGCCGTGGGCCAGCCGCCGCTGACGGTCTCGAAACCCAGCCGGTCGTTGTCCACGACCACTTCCGCGCGTACGTCGGCGGACCCCGGCGCCTCGACCAGGCTGAGCGTGTCCAGGCCGAGCCGGGTTCCGCCGCCCCTGCCGGTCCCCGTCACCGTGCAGCGCAGGGTGTGCCGTCCGGCGCGCAGGCGGGCGCTGCCGAGGTGGGCCAGGTCGAAGCCGTCCGCCGACTGCGCCGTGGTGTCGATCGTGAAGGCGGGCAGTGCGGTGCCGTCCACCGTGACGGTGACCAGGGCACCGTCCGCCGACCGGAAGTACCGGAGTATCGGTTCGTACTCGCCGGCGCGCGGCACGCGGAAGGTGAACTCCACTGAGTCGCCGACCTGTTCGGGGGTGAAGGTCAGGCGCTGGCCGCGGCGGGCGAGCGGGTCGGTGACGGTCTGCGCGGTGCCGGCCGTCACGGTGCGGCCGGCTTCGGCCAGGGCGACGACGGTCTCCCGGTAGTGGGGGCCGTGGCGCAGGCTGTCCCGGCCCCCGGTCAGCCAGTCGAGCGAGAAACGGCAGACGTTCACCCGCTGGGGGACGCTCGCCGAGTCGCCGTCGCAGCCGTAGAGGAGCACGACGGTGCCGTCGGAGAGCCGGGCCAGGTCCGAGTAGAAGGAGCGGTTCTCGTTGACGACCCGCCGGTACCGGTACGAGAAACCCTCGTCGTAGCTGACCGACACCGTCATGTTGCGTCTGACGGGTGAGTCGGGCCGGCTGAACAGGATCCGCCCGGTCGTGTGGCTGCCTGGGCCGCCGGTGAGCCGCAGCAGGCCGGCGTCCACCGCGTTGAACGAGCCGGTGCCGCCGTCGAACGCCGGCGGCGACCAGGTCAGACCGTCGTCCGTGCTGACGGAGACGATGCGCTGTCCCTCACCGCCCGCAGCGGCGCGGCCGTTCACGTACACGCTGCCGTCCGCGCGCTGCACCAGCCGTGCCTCGTTGATCGGGTAGGCGACCTGTACGGGCACTTCGCCGGTCGCCTGCCAGGTGGCGCCGTGGTCGTCGCTGTAGATCGGCGCGACGCCGTAGTAGCGCTGAGCCACGGTGTTGCCGACGATCACCCTGCGGTGCGCGCAGTTGAGCAGCAGGCGCCCGGAGCGCAGCTGGATGCCGTGGCCCGGACCGGGTCCGTGCAGCGCCCAGTTGTAGGGGAAACCGTCGAACAGGCCTGCCAGGTTGCGGACTTCGCCCCAGGTCCGGCCGCTGTCCCGGCTGGAGATCAGGTAGAGGTCGCCCGAGTCGCCCGAGCAGGAGGTGTTCTGCGGCAGCCGGAGCGAGAGCATGTAGAAGAGGAAGACCTCCCGGGTACGGCGGTCCACCACCAGCGCCGGGTTGCCCCAGGACGCGCCGTCCACGGAGGTGACCAGGGTGCGGCTCGCCTCCCAGGTGCGGCCGCCGTCGGTACTGCGGTGCAGCAGCAGATCGCGGGGACCGGCGTCGCACACCTCGTGGCGGCCTTCGCACACGGCCAGGACCGTGTCGTCGGGCAGCACGGCGAGGGCGTGGACGTGGTAGCTGACGAGCGGACCCTCGACGGAGTCCCAGAGCGTCTGCTCGTCGAAGAGGGCGCCGGGCGGACCGGACGCGGGGACCGGCCCGTCGGCCGCGTGCGCCGCGGGGCCGGGGGCCATGGGGGCGAACGCGGCCGTCGCCGAGGCGCCGACGAGGCCCCGGGTGAAGGATCTGCGGTTCATCGCGGTGCGGTGCGGTCCGCTGTCGGGCATGGTGGGACACCCCTTCCGGGCGGTGGTGGGCGGCACGGGCGCGCAATCAGAGGCGGGGTCAGAAGCTCGGCCGGACCCCGGTCAGACGCGTGGTCAGACGCGTGGTCAGACGCGTGGTCAGACTCGTGGTCAGGCCCTTGGCCAGACGCGTAGTCAGACTCGTGGCCGGACCCCTGGTCGGACGCGTAGTCAGGCCCGTGGTCAGACCGTGGTCAAACCCGTGGTCGGGCTCGTACGAGATGTTCGTCGTGAGGGGCGAGCAGTTCGCGCAGCGCTTCGCGCTCCGTGTCGGAGCACGGGACGAGGGGCGCGGCGGTGTACGGCGGGCACAGTCCCCGATCGGCCAGGACAGCCTTCACCGCCGGCACGCCCGGCCGTACCGCGTGCAACGCCAGCAGCTCGTTGAGGAGTTGCTGTGCGCGCCGCGCGTCAGCGTCCCGGCCCTGCCGGTGGGCGCGGTACAGCTCGACGGCGGCCCCGGGCGCCAGGTTGGCCACCCCGAGCACCACCCCGTCGGCCCCCAGTCGCAGTGCGTCCAGCGCCCGCGTCTCCGCGCCCTGGCCGATCCCGAAGTCGTCGCGCCGGCGGGCCGCCGTGAGGGCGTGACGGAACAGTGCGGGGTCGCCCGAGCTGTCCTTGAGGCCCACCAGGTGGGCTAGGTCGGTCAGTTCGTCGAGCAGGGCGGGGGTGAGCGGGTTGCCGTAGCGGGGCGCGTGGTAGGCGACGACGGGGACCCCGAGGCCGGCCAGGGCGGTGTAGTGGGCGAGGATCTCGTCCGGCCGGTGGCGGAAGTAGGTGGGCGGGCTCAGCACCAGCGCGTCGGGTTCGGCGGGCCGGACGGACTCCGCCCTGGCCAGCGCCTCGGCGGTCCCGGGGGCGGTGATGTTGATCAGAACCGGTCCGTCGCCGGTGAGTTCGCGCCAGCGGCGGGCCACGGCCGCGGAGAACGCGCCCAGTTCCGCCGTGGGCAGCAGCGGGCCCTCCCCGTTGCTGCCGAAGAGCATGAGCCCGCGGGCGCCGGCCGCCGCGAGTGCGTCCAGCAGGGGACCCGCGGCCCGGGCCGAGGGATGTCCTGGGCGGTCCATCGGTGTGACCAGGGGGACGATGACACCGGACAGCAGGGCGCGGCCGTCGGTCTGCCCTTTCCCACCGCCGGCGAGGCGCCCTGCCACCGGGCGCCGTCGTCCGGCCGTGGCTTCGTCGTGGCCGGTCGTGCCGTGCTCCACGCCCCTTCGGGTCGTTTCCCGACCGTCCATCAGTACCCCCTGACCTCGGGCCAGGCCAGTTCGACGCCGGCGCGCGTGAGTTCGTCCTGGAAGCGGTGCAGCCAAGCGGGGTCCTCGTACACCTGCTCGGTGTCCAGCCGGTTGTCGAGGCAGAACGCCGCCAGCGTCCCGGCCGCCTCGCCGATGTTCCACTCGACGGGGTGCAGTCGGTAGCAGCCGTTGGTGATGTGCGTGGTGCCGATGTTCTTGCACACCGGCAGCAGGTTGCGCACCCGGACCGGCAGCAGGGCGCCCAGCGGGATCTGGAACGGGCTGCCCGCCACGTCGATGTAGGTGTCGCCGCCGGTGGACGGGTGCAGGTCGATCCGGTACATCCCGATGCCCACGGTGTCCGGGTACCGCACCGCGCCGCGCTCGCCGCGCACCGCGAGGGACAGGTCCTGTTCCACGATCCGGCGCCGGGCGACGATCCGGCGCGACTCACGGATGTACGGCGCCTTGGCCAGCCCGTCGGCCGTGCCCAGCACGTCCCCGCGCAGCCGCAGCCCGGGCCAGCCGGTGCCGCCGTCGGGGCGGGGGGCCTCGGTCTGCAACCAGTAGAGCATGCTCATGCTCAGCTCGCGGGCGCCCGCCAGATGCCGGTCCCGCTCCTCGTCGGCCACCCCGACCAGCGGTCCCGGCAGATAGTCGATCATGGGCCAGTTGACGATGGTCACGTCGCTCGCGGCGAAGCCCGGCCGGTACAGCGTCCTGGAGAACACCCGGCGGAACTCCCACAGTTCCCGGTCTCCGGCGTCCTTGCTCTGGTCGGCGACGACCGGCCCGGAGTCGGGGTTCGGGGTGAAGCCGCGCGGTACGGTCTCGAGCGTCCTCGGGTCGGGTGCGCTCAGGCTCAGCAGCCGGTTCGGCCACTGCGGGGGGTGGTAGGCGGCCCAACGGCCGTACCCGGCGGGGCGGTCGACGGTGTGGTCCTCACCGGCCAGGTGGTCGACGGCGAACACCCAGGAGAACGCCTGCATGTTGGCCGGCTGTGGTTCCTCCGGCGCGCTCGGCTCCCCCGTGTCGTGCCGCGACTCGAAGCCGGTCACGTGCTCGGTGCCGGTCAGCGGCAGCAGGTCGCCGAGTTCGGTGGCGTCCAGGACGTACGAGGCCGCCACCTCCACCCGGGTGCCGTCCGGGCCCTCGACGACCACGGACCGTACCCGGTCGCCGTGCACGGCGGCGGCCACCGGGCGGTGCCGGAGGCGGATCCGCAGCCGCCCGGCGGCCAGGTACGGCGCGACCATGGCTTCCAGGACCGCCGCGGCCACCCTGGGTTCGTGGCACAGCGCGCTCACCCGTCCCTCGCCCGGGTTGAGGTACCGCCGCCGCCTGGCCTCGTCGGTGAGCGGGTACCAGGTCCGGTAGTGGTCGCGGATCGCCTCGCGCAGCGCACGGTAGGTGCGGGTGGCGCCGAACTGCTCGATCCACGCGTGCTCGTCGGGCGGTACGCCCTGGCTGGTGAGCTGACCGCCGATCCAGTCGGTCTCCTCGGTGAGCAGGACCGAACGGCCCCGGTCGAGGACGGCCAGTGCCGCCGCCACACCTCCGAGGCCCCCGCCGACGACGAGGACGTCCGCGGCAGCCGACGTCGGCTCGCTCATGTGCCGCTCCCCTCGGTCGCGTCACCCGTGCCCTCGGCGTCCGGGCCGAGACCGAAGCTCCGGGCGCCGCCGCGCACCTCCCACCGCACGGGCGGGCCACCACCGGGCGGGGTCACCAGCAGGTCGCCGGTGCCCTCGGCGGTTCCGGTGACCCGGTCGCCGGTCCGCCGGTAGGCGTGTACGACGACACCGGGCGCCAGGTCCAGCAACACCCGTCCGTCGAGGCGGACGGTGAGCCGGTCCGCCGCCCGGACGTCGAGGCGGCCCTCGCCGAGCGGCAGGTTGCGCAGTTCGGCCGGCTCGCCCGGGTGGGCGAACCGCCACCCGTCGGGTCGCGCGTCGGCCAGTTCCCCGAAGGCGAGGTAGGCCAGCAGGCCGCCCCAGGCCATCAGTCCGTCCGAACGCTTCTCCAGGCCCGTCAGGTTCTCTCCCTCGACGGCCGGATAGTTCTCCCGGACGTGGCCGTACTCCCGCCACTCGTCGAGGAACAGCCGCAGCAGCGCTCCCACCACCGGCCGGCTGAGCTCGGTCAGCCCGTACCGCCGCAGCCCGCGTACGGCGAGATAGGCCATCGGTGCCCAGATCCGTCCGCGCCAGTAGGTCGCCGCGAAGCCGGGGTCGTCGCGGGCCACGCTGGGCAACGGCCGTGCCCCGCCCAGCACTTCGGGCCGCAGCAGGTCGGCGGCGACGGCGGACGCCCGCCCGGCGTCGGGCAATCCGCCGAGCAGCGCGTACAGCATCGTCGGTGAGACGTGCGGATCGTGGACGCCTGCCGAGGTGAGGTTGCGGTAGCCGCCGCGCGCGCCGTCCCACAGGAGCAGGTCGGCGGCCCTCGCGGCCGTGGCGGCCTCGGCGCGCAGCCGGCCGGCGGTCGCGTCCTCCCCCAGGAGGCCGGCCATCTCCGCCAGGGCCTCGGCGTCGGCGATGTGCAGGGCGTTCAGGCCGACGTCGGCGAGGTCCATGGTGTGGGTGACCGGGTCGTACCGGGCCTCGTCGTACATCGGCGAGTCGTCCAGGCCCGACTCCCGCCTGGCCCGGTCGAGGGTGGCCGAGCCCGGGTCGCCCACGACCGGGTCGGAGCCCCAGGCGAGCAGGCCGTGCGGTCCCCGGCGGGCCCTGGGCCACCAGTCGTGCCAGGCCAGCAGCGCCGGGAAGGTCGCGTGGAGCAGCGCAGTGTCACGGGTCCCGTCCGACAGGCCGCCCGCCAGGTAGGCCTGATGCACCGTCAGCGCGCCGACCGGCGGCTGTGAGCGGTCGTCGGTGCGGCCCCGGTCGTCGGAGACCCGGTTCGGGAGCATGCCGGACCGGTCCGCGTACGGAAGGATCTGGGTGAAGATGCCGCGCGCGTAGTCCCGGTCGACGGCCGAGGCGGCGAGACCGGTGAAGAACGTGTCCCAGGCGTGCAGGGCCCAGGTGCCGTAGAAGCCCTGCCGGGCGGCGCAGACGAAGTCCCTGGAGGTCGGGGTGAGGACCCGGCCGAGATCGGGAGCGTGGACGGTGTTCCAGGTGACGGCCCTGGTGAGGGCGTCGGCGGCGGCACCGAGCCAGCCTCCGGAACGCGGCAGGGTGCGGTCGGCGGCGGCGCGGCCCGCCGCGAGCACGCCACCGGTCTCGGCGACCGTGCCGGGCACACCGGCCGGTGCGATCCGCAGGTCCACGGTTCCGGAACCGGCACCGCGCCCGCCGAACACCAGCAGCAGCTCGTCCGCCGGACCCGCCAGTCGCCGCGCGGGCGCCGAGGCGGTGACCGCCCACCGCATCCCGCCCGCGCACCCGTCCCCGACCACATAGGCACCGACCGCTCCCGACGCCCTTGCCGGCACACCGCTCCCGCCCGGAGCATCCGACGAGCCCACCGTCCCCCCGGCCCCACCAGCCACATCAGCCGACTCCGCCGCCCCCTCGACCCCACCGGGCACACCAGGCAAAACCGCCGACCCACCGACCCCACCGGGCGCACCAGGCAAAACCGTCGACCCACCGATCCCACCGGTCCCGCCGGGCGATTCCGGCGGCGCCCCTGTCCCGACGGATGCGGCCTGGGGGCCGTTCGCGCCGGTCAGGCCTTCCAGTGCCAGTACGAGCCGGCCCGTCGTCTCGGCGCGGACGTGCAGGACGTCACCCGGGCCGCCCGCGAAGAGCAGCCGCAGCCGCCGGCCCGCGGCCCGGACCGTGACCTCGGCGTGGCTGCCGTCCACGGTGTGCGGTCCGAGCCGTTCGAGGCCGTCGCGCCAGGTGAACCCGTCCAGCACCGGGCCGTCGGGGCCGAGGAGGCCGAGCCTCAGCCGCGGTCCGGACGGCAGTCGGCTCATGCCGGTGTGCGTGCGGACGTCCCAGGTGTTCCAGCCGGTCGGCGCGGGTACCGCGGTGGCGGGCCGTGCCGTCGTCCCCTGCTCGCTCATACGGCCACCTCGCCGTCGGCGGTGCCGTCACCCCGCACCGTGCCGTCACCCCACACCGTGCCGTCACCTGGCAGCATGCCGTCACGGGGCACCGTGCCGTCATCCCGCACCGTGCAGTCGCCCCGCACCGTGCCGTCGCCCCGCACCCTGCCGTCGCCCCGCGCCCTGTCGTCGTCCCGCACCGTGCCGTCGTCCCGCACCGTGTCGTCGTCCCGCACCGTGTCGTCGAGGTCGAGGGCCGCGTCCAGCAGTGCCCGGGTGTACGGGTGCCGCGGTGCGGTCAGCACCTCGTCGGTCCGGCCCTCCTCCACGATCACGCCGCGGCTCATCACCGCCACCCGGTCGGCGATCTGGTGGACCACCCCCAGGTCGTGCGAGATGAAGAGCATGGCGAGCCGGTGCCTGCCGCGCAGGTCGGCGAGCAGCCGCAGGATCTGGGCCTGCACCGACACGTCGAGCGCCGACACGGCCTCGTCGCACACCAGCAGCCGGGGTCGTACCGCCAGTGCCCTGGCGATGCTGACCCGCTGGCACTGGCCGCCGGACAGGTCCCCGGCGCGCCGGGACGCCACCTCGGGGTCGAGCCCCATTCCGGCGAGGAGCCGGTGCAGTGCGGCCGTGCGGTCGCCCCGGGGCGCGGTGACCGGGTGGGTGCCCCAGACCTCGGCGATGATCGCGGCGACCGTCATCCGCGGGTTCAGCGACGACCGGGGGTCCTGGAACACCATCTGCACCGCGCGCTGGAGTTCGGGCGGCCGGCGCCCCGCGCGGCCGAGCGGGCGTCCCTCGAAGGTGACCGTGCCGGCGCCGGGGCTGAGCAGCCCGGCCACGCAGCGGGCCACCGTGGTCTTGCCGGAGCCCGACTCGCCGACCAGCCCGAGCGTCTCCTCGGCCGTCACCGTCAGACTCACCCCGTCCACGGCGGCCCGCCCGCCCCGGCGCCCCCTCCCCCGCCCCGCGTAACTGACGCGCAGGTCACGTACGTCGAGCAGCGTGCCCGCGCTCTGGCGCTCCCCTTCGTTCACTCCCCCAGCACCTCCTCGGCGAAGTGGCAGGCGCTCCAGCGTCCCGGCGCCGCCTCCCGTACCTGCGGCGTCTCGTCGCGGCACCGGGCACGGACCAGAGGGCAGCGCGGATGGAACGCGCAGCCGTCCGGCCGGTTCGCCGGTGTCGCCGGGGCGCCGGGCAGCGGCGCGGCCAGTGCGGTCCGGGTCCGGACGGCGGGCACGCTGCGCACCAGGGCCGCGGTGTAGGGGTGGGCGGGCCGACGCAGCGCGGCCCGGGCGGGGCCGCGTTCGCAGACCCGGCCCGCGTACATGACCACGACCTGTTCGGCGACGTGCGACACGACCCGCAGGTCATGGCTGACCAGCAGCATCGCCAGGCCGTCCGCCGCCTGGATGTCCGCAAGCAGCCGCAGGATCCGGGACTGCACGGTGACGTCGAGCGCGGTCGTGGGCTCGTCGGCGAGCAGCAGCTCGGGGTTCCCGGCCAGGGCCATCGCGATCACGGCGCGCTGGCGCAGCCCTCCGGAGAGTTCGTGCGGGTACGCGCGCATCCGCCGTTCGGGCTCGGGTATCCCGGCCCGGTCCAGGAGTTCGGCGGTCCGCCGTCTGACCTCGGCGCGGGGCAGCCGGTCGCGGCGCGGTATCTCGCCGACCTGCCGGCCGATCCGCTGGGTCGGGTTGAGCGCGGCGAGCGGGTCTTGGAAGATCATGGCGATCTCCCGGCCGCGTACCGCGCGGCGCCGTGCCGGGTCGGCGGTGACCAGGTCCTCGCCGTGCCACAGCAGTCGGCCGGTCAGGGTGGCCCCTTCGGGTGGCAGGCCCAGGACGGCGTGCGCGGTCATCGTCTTTCCGCTGCCGGACTCCCCGATCAGTCCCACGGTGGTGGCGCGTGGCACGTCGAAGGAGACGCCGTCCACGGCGCGGACCCGGGTGCCGTGCGGACCCGGCAGTTCCACCGCCAGATCCGCGATCCGCAGGACCGGCCCGTCGGTCCCGGGCGCCGCCTTGCCGGCGCCGTGTCCGCGTGCGGTACCCGCGGCGGTCACGAGCCGCCGGTCCGTACGGTGGCGAAGTCCGGCAGCCCGCTGGCGTCGGGCACGAAACCCGTCAGGTGGCTGTTCCAGGCGTAGGCGATGCTCACCGACATCGGGTACATCCCGACCGCGTCCTGCCAGATGATCCGGCTCGCCTGCCCGTAGAGGTCGGTGCGCCGCTTCTTGTCGGCCGTCGCGCCGGCCGCCGCCAGCACGCCGTCCAGCCGCCTGTTGCAGTAGCCCATCCGCTCGGCCGCGCAGGTGTAGAGGCGGCCGAGGTTGCTGGCCGCGTCGTAGCTGGGGGTGGCGAGCTGCTGGAAGTTGATGTCCCACTTGAGTGCGAGCAGGTCCTCGGTGAAGGCGGCCTGTTCCTTCTCCAGCGGGTCGACACGGACGCCTACCTTCTGGAGGTCGGAGACGACGGCCTGCACGAAGGGCCGGAACTCGGCGTTGGCGAACTGGAGCCGGAGCTTCCTGGTGAAGTCGAAGCCGGCGGCGGTGAGCGCCGCCTTGGCGGCCTTCGGGTCGTAGGTGACGGGCTGTTGCGCCACGTGGCCGAGGACGACACCGGTGACGGGTGCGTCGGCCGGCCTGCCGGTCTCGGGGTAGAGCTCGCGGATGATGGTGCCGAAGTCGACCGCCTGCCAGATCGCCCGGCGCACCTCGGCGTCCTTGAGGGCGGAGACCGAGGAGTTGAACCACATGGTGAACTCGGCGCTGCTGGGCACGGTCCGCACGGTCAGGTCCTTCTGCCCCTTCAGGGCGGCGAGTTGGTCGTCGGGGATGCCCCAGACGACGTCCACCTCGCCGGTGCGCAGTGCGGTCAGCCGGGCCGCGAGTTCGGGGATGTCGCGTATGGTCACCCGGCGCGGCGCGGGCCGGGTGCCCCGGTACTTGCTGTTGGGCACCAGGGCCAGTGACTCGCTCGGGGTGAACGCGGCGACGGTGAACGGGCCTGAGCCGACAGGGTGGTTGAAGAAGGCGGTGTCGTCCTTGCCGACGCCCGTCGGAAGCACGTAGAAGGTGCCGAGTTTGCCGGGGACGGACGCGTCGGGTGCCGGACTGTGCAGGACCACCTCGGTGGCCGAGGTCCTGGTCATCGTGTCGCCGGGGAAGTTGCCCGCGTTGGGTCCGTTCAGCCCGGTCATCCGCTGGAAGGAGGCGACCACGTCGTCGGCGTCGAGCGCGGAACCGTCGGAGAACGTGACGCCGTCACGCAGCGTGAACGTCCAGGCGGTGACGTCCTTGTTGGGCTTCCAGGAGGTGGCGAGGTCGCCCTTGAGCGTGCCGTCCGCGTCGGGTTTCACGAGTCTGCTGAAGATCTCCTGTGCGGCCAGTTGCGTTCCCGTGGAGGCGCCCTGGGCGCCGTGCGGGTCCAGGCTCTCGATCGGGTAGGTGCCGGCGACCGTCACCTCGCCGTCGTCGGCGCCGCCCGTGTCGTCGCCGCCGGTCGTCGTCGTGCAGGCGGCGAGGAGCGCCGCGCCCGCCGTCGCGGTGGTGGCGAGCCGGACCAGCCGGCTCCGCCGTCGCTCACGCGTCCTGGTCATGGTGGTGCTCCTGTCGATCGGGGGTCGGTCGGAGTCAGCCGGTGCGTGCGGAGCTGTGCGTCGTGGGGGTTCGGCCGGGGCGGCCGCGCCCGTAGCGGGCGGTGAGCTGGTCGCCGAGGATGCCGATGGCGACGATGAGGAGGGACAGGGCGATGCCCGGCAGGGTGGCGATCCACCACTGCGTCTCCAGGTACTCCTTGCCGCCCGCGATGGTCTGCCCCCAGGACACGGTCGACGGGGGCAGGCCGATACCGAGGAAGCTGAGCCCGGCCTCCGCCAGCACCACCAGGGCGAACTCGAGGGTGGCGAGGGCGACGACCGGTCCCGCCGTGAACGGGAGCACGTGCCGGGCGAGAATCGTGCGGCCCGGCACGCCCAGCACCCGGGCGGCGTCGACCCAGGGCCGCTCCCGGAGGGAGAGGGCGATGCCGCGGGTGACGCGGGCGAAGCCGATCCAGCCGGTCGCCGAGAGCGCGAGGACGACCAGCAGGGCGCTGCGCTCGAAGGCGCCCGCGATGACGATCGCCAGCAGGATCGCGGGGAACGCCAGCAGGACGTCGAAGATCCGGGCGAGTACGGCGTCGGCGGCGCCGCGGAAGTAACCGGCGACGGCGCCCAGGACGACCCCGACGAGGCCGGAGAGCGTGACGGTGCACGCGCCGATGAGCACCGCGGTCCTGGCCCCGTACGCGATCTGGGCCAGCATGTCCCGGCCGAGTCCGTCGGTGCCCAGCCACGCCGTGTCGCCGGTGGAGGTCCGGGAGCCGGGCGCGAGCAGCCGGTCGGTCAGCGACGTGTGCACCGGGTCGTAGTGGATCAGCAGCGGTCCGACGGCGGCGACCAGCAGGTAGCAGCCGACGACGAGCGCGGGGACGAGGGAGAGGAGCGCGCGCCGCGGCCGTCGTACGGCGGTCGGCGGCCGTTCGACGGTGACGGTGAGGTCGGCCATCAGACGGCTCCCGTCCGGATCCGCGGGTCCAGCTGGGCGACGAGCAGGTCCGCCATCAGGTTGAGCACGACGACGATGCCCGCGATCAGCAGGGTGGCGCCCTGGACGACCGTGTAGTCCCGGTTGGCGACGGCCTCCACCACGAGCGAGCCCAGGCCGGGCCAGGCGAACACGTTCTCGACGATCACGGCGCCCCCGACCAGGGCCCCGACCTGGACACCCACCACGGTCACCACCGGGATCAGGGAGTTGCGCAGGGCGTGCCCGAGCAGTACCTGACGCTCCGTCAGCCCCTTGGAGCGGGCGGTCCTGACGTACTCCTCGCTCATCGTCTCCACCAGGCTCGTCCTGGTCAGCCTGGCGATGATGGCGATGAAGGGGAACGCGAGGGTGACCGCCGGCAGCACCAGGTGCTGGGGCGTGCCCACCCCCGAACTGGGCAGCAGGCGCAGGTTCAGCGCGAAGACCAGCACCAGCATGATGCCGGTCCAGAACGTGGGGAACGACTGGAGGGCGATCGTGCAGGCCGACACCACCCGGTCCAGCAGGCCGCCCGGCCGGCCGCCGGCCAGCATGCCGAGGGTCAGGCCCACGATCACCGCGGTCACGGTGGCCGTGAGGGTGAGGTCGACCGTCGCGGGCAGCCGGTCGAGGACCGCGTCCATGGCGGGCCTGCCGAGCCGGTGCGACTCGCCGAAGTCGAGCCGGCAGACGTCGCCGAGGTAGCTGAGGTACTGCGCGCCGAGCGGCCGGTCGAGGCCGAGCGAGGCACGCAGCCTGACGATCTGGGCATGGTCGGCGTCCGGGCCGAGCAGGACCGTCGCGGGGTCGCCCGGTGCGGCCCGGACGATGAGGAAGATCAGCGAGGCGGCGCCCCACATCACGAAGAGCCCGACGAGCAGCCGGTGCACGATCATCCGGGTCATGGCGCGCGCCTCCGGCCGCCGGCGGGGACCGGGCCGATCGAGTCGCCGGGCACGAAGGCGCAGGGCACCGTCAGCCGGAGCGGTTCGGGGGTGTCCTGGTCGAGCAGTTCGACGAGCAGCCGTACGGCCTCCCCCGCCATCCGGGCGCGGGGCAGTGAGAACCGCGTCCAGTTCCGGGACTCCGGTGTCCAGGACGGCGGATCGCCCAGCAGGGCCAGTGAGCAGTCCTCGGGGAACCGGATCCGTCCGGTGCCGGTCATCGCCGCCAGTGCCGCGGTGAGCCGGTTGCCCTCGGTCGGTTCGACCAGCAGGGCGGTGACGCCCAGCCCGGCCGTCCACTCCGCCAGTTGCCCGGCGGTGAGTTCCGCGGGGTCGGCCAGGCGCCGGACCAGCGTCTCGTCCAGGGGGAGGCCGGCCTCGGCCAGCCCGCGCCGGTACCCCTGCTCGCGGTCCCATGTGGGCTCGCTGTCCTCCAGGGCCCGCAGGTACAGGATCCGCCGGTGGCCGAGTCGTACCAGCTCCGCGACGAGGGCCGCGGTCGCCGCCACGTAGTCGGCGGCCACGTAGGAGAGTCGGGCGCCGTCGACCTCGCGGCGGCCGACGAACACGAACGGGAAGTCCTCCCGGGCCAGCGCGGACAGTTCCGCGCGGCGGACGTTGCGGCCGAGCAGCACGCAACCGTCCGCGATCTTCAGCCGGTTGGCCCCGTCGGCGTAGATCGACCGACCGGAGTCCGGAGCACCGGACGGGCCCCCGCCGGAGCAGAACAGCAGCAGATCGTAGCCCTGGCGGGCGGTCTCCTCCTCCACGCCGAGCAGGAACGGGTAGTAGAAGTCGCGCTGGTCGGTCGGGAACACCGACTCGAAGGTGTAGAGCCCGAGGAGCCGGTTGCGGCCGCCCTTCAGACTGCGTGCGGCGACATTGGCCGCGTAGCCGAGCTCCTCGGCCGCCGCGAGCACGGCCCGCCGGGTCGGTTCCGCGATCTGGGATCCGGCCGCGCCTCCGCTGATCACCAGTGACACGGTCGCCTGGGAGACGCCGGCGCGCCGGGCGATGTCCCGCTGGGTGGTGCGTCTACGCCGTTCGGGAGGGGCCATGAGCACTCCCTAATACGTATTAGCAAGTGCCGAATGACGCTACTCGGACCCGGCGAAACGCGTCAAGAGTTGTGAACCGCCACCGTCCCGACTATTTCTGACGGATGATCTGATACGCGAACGCACCCCGGCATCCCAGCGGGAAGGGGAACCCGATGACCGTCCGCAGCAGTCCGGGGAACGCGGCCGCCGCGGACCTCGCGTCCCGCTTCGACCGGGACGGTTACGCCGTACTGACAGGCGCCCTGACGCCGGACGAGGTGGCGGGGCTGCGCGCGGAGACCGTGCGGATCTGCCGCGGTGACCGGGGTGCCGTCGAGGGGGCGCCGCCGTCGGTCCCGGGCGAGAGCGACGACGACACCGTACGGCGGTTCCTGTGCGTCCACTATCCGCACAAACTGTCCGCGCTCATGCTCGACGCCATGCGCCATCCCGCCGTCGTCGGACCGCTGACGCGGGTGATCGGCCCGGACGTCAAGTCGATGCAGTCCATGCTGTTCGTGAAGTCCGAGGGCCGGCCGGGTCAGGCGTGGCACCAGGACGAGATGTTCATCCCGACCCGGGACCGCTCGCTGACCGCCGCCTGGATCGCCCTCGACGACGCCACCGTCGAGAACGGCTGCCTGTGGGTCCTGCCGGGTTCGCACCGTCCCGGCGTCATCTATCCCAACCGGCAGCACGACGACGCCCGTTACGACTGCACGGCGGAGTCCTACGGCTTCCCGTACGACGAGGCCGACGCCGTGCCCGTGGAGATCGCCGCCGGATCGGTGCTGCTCTTCCACGGCTACCTGCTGCACAGGTCGCTGCCCAACACCGGCCGGCACGGCTTCAGGCGGGCCCTGGTCAACCACTACATGAGCGCCTCGTCGCTGCTCCCCTGGGCACCTCCCGGCGCCGAAGTGCCCATGGCCCAGGCGGACTTCCGGGACATCGTGCTGGTCGCCGGCCGGGACCCGTACGCCTACAAGGGCACCGCCGACATCCGCATCCCCCGGGTGCGGCGGGACCGGTCCGGGGGCTGCGACAGGTGAGCGCGGGGCACGGCCGCTACGTGGGCGGTTCCGTCCCGGCCTGCTCGGACACCAGGTACCGCGCGTACCAGTCGGGCCAGTCCGGGTCCTCCGCGCCGGTGCGGGCCTCGTGCTCGCCGTGTGCCGCCGCGGCCCGGCGCAGCGCGCCCGCCAGGTCATCGGCCGAGGCGAACGAGGTGGTCGCGGGATCCAGCCGGCCGGGGAGTCTGGCGGTGATCTCCTGGAGGAGCCAGCCGTTGCCGTCCGGGTCGCTGAACGACAGGAAGGAGCCGTAGCTGCCGCGTTCCGGGTCGGGACCGGGCACGCGGGCGTCGGTGCCCGCGTGGTGGAAGACGCCACCGGCGTCGTGGAACACGTCGCTCGGGTCGGCGCCGTTGCGCGCCAGTTCGTCGTGGGCGGCCTCGATGTCGGCGACGATCAGATGGAGGCCGCGGGCCGACCCCGGAGGCTGCTCGGTGACCTCGCTGCCGAAGATGACGGACGCCGGGGAACCGGGAGGGGTCACCTGCACCACCCTGAAGTCGCCGTCGGTGGCGACGTCCGCGTCGAGCCGCCAGCCCAGCGCCGTGTAGAAGTCCTTGGCCCGGTCGACGTCGGACACCGGCACCACGACGACCTCGAGTTTCATGTCCATTGTCCGTGCCTCCCGCGGAGCCGTCAGTGGGCGACGAGTTGCTGGCCGCCGTCGATGTCGTAGGTCGCGCCGGTGAGGGCGCCGTTGAGCATGATGTGCAGGGCGAGAGCGGCGACGTCCGCCGGTCCGACCACCCGTCCGATGGGCAGCGATCTCCTCAACTGCTCGCGCCTCGCCTCCAGTTCGTCACCGAGGAGCGCGGCGGACAGTGGCGTGTCGACGAACCCGGCCGCGATCAGGTTGACCCGGACCGGGGCGACCTCCAGGGCCAGGTTGGCGGTCAGGGCGGGCAGTGCGGCGGTGAGCGCGCCGGTCACGGCCATTCCGGGGGCGGGCCGCCGGCCGCCGGTGCCGCCGACGAACAGCAGCGTTCCCCCGGCCCTGACCCGGTCGCGGCTCGCCCGTGCCACCGCCAGCATCATCGCGATGCGGCCGCCGAAGTCCTGGGCCGCCTCGGTCAGGTCCAGTTCGTCGAGGGGGGTGTACGACGGACTGCCCGCCGTGACCATCACGTGGTCGACGCGGCCCGGCAGTTCACCGAGGAAGCGTTCCAGGCGCTCGGTGTCGCGGGCGTCGAACACGGCCGTGCCCAGCGGCCTCAGCTCGTCCGCGGCCTGCACCAGACGCTCGGCGTTGCGGGCCGTGAGCACCACGTCACCCCCGTTCGCCCGCACTTGCCGTGCGGTCTCCAGGCCCATCCCGGCGCTGCCGCCCACCAAGACGACCGTCTGCCCGGCAAGTGCGCCGGGCGCACCGTCGGTTCCTGCCCCGGTCCCGCTCACGGAAGGTCACCACCATCCGGATCCTGGTCCCTGCCGGTTGCTTCCCCGATGCCGACGCACAGGCCGGCCACGGCGTCGTGGCCCTGTCCGTGACCCGGACGGCCGCCGATTCGGGGCCGCGCGTCGCACGACGCCGACGCCGACGCCGACGCCGAACCCAGTCTGTCACTCAGCCGGGCGAACGGCATCCGGGACCTGCGGGGTACGGCCCTGTGCCGGGCCGAACCTCGCCAACTGATATGAATACCTCACCGCAGGCCATGTCCACGCGGATGCCGACGGGGGGCTCCGCTTGCCGGTGGCGGCCTGCCCGGTCGCGACGCGCTCACCGCCCGGAGACGTTCATGAGAAGTCTCGATCCCACGGATCCGTCCGCCGTCGGCGGCTACCCTCTGCTGGCCCGGCTGGGCGCCGGCGGCATGGGGCAGGTCTTCCTCTCCCGGACGTCCTCGGGACGCCCCCTGGCACTGAAGACCGTACGGAGCGAACTCGCCGTGGACCCGGGGTTCGAGGCGCGGTTCGCCCGGGAGATCGCCAGCAGCGACCGGGTCCGTTCGCCGTGGACGGTGACGGTGGTCGACCACAGCCCGCCGGGACAGCGGCCGCAGTGGCTGGCCACCGAGTTCGTCGCGGCGCCGTCGCTCGCCGAGTGGGTGGAGCGACACGGTCCGCTCCCCACGCCGGCCGTGCGCGCCCTGGGTGCCGAACTCGCCGAGGGGCTGCGGGCCGTGCAC
This sequence comes from Streptomyces humi, assembly GCF_001005085.2. Lineage (GTDB taxonomy): Bacteria > Actinomycetota > Actinomycetes > Streptomycetales > Streptomycetaceae > Streptomyces > Streptomyces humi. The sequence continues at coordinate 48,905 of NZ_LBMU02000050.1, read as the reverse complement.
CGGGCGGGACTCGCGCACCGGGACGTGAAGCCGTCGAACGTGCTGCTCGCCCGCCGGCACCCGCTGCTCATCGACTTCGGTATCGCCCGGGCGGCCGACGACACCCGCCACACCCGCACCGGCGGTGTCATCGGCTCCCCCGGCTACATGGCACCCGAGCAGGTGACGGGCGGCACCTCGGCGGCACCGGGCGACGTGTTCGCGCTGGCCGCGGTACTGGTGTACGCGGCCACCGGGCAGGGCCCGTTCCTGCACCCGGGCGAGGAACCCTCGGCGGCCCGGTTGCTCTACCGGATCGTGCACGAGGAGCCCCGGCTCGACGACGTACCGCCGGCCCTCGCCCCGGTGCTGGCCGCCTGCCTCGACAAGTCGCCGGAGGCCCGCCCCACGGCACAGGAGTTGCCGGACCTGCTGGCCCCCGCCGCCGCGGGACCCACGGAATGGGCCACCGCCCTCCCGGCCGGCCTGACGGAGGACCTCGCGGCACGGGAGGCCGAGCTGCGGACCCTGCTCGACGCCCGGACCGCCACCGTGACACCACCGGCCACCACCGCACCACAAGGGTTCGGCCCCCCGCGGCCACCGCATCCCGCGCCGTCGGCAGCCGCGTACGGCACGCCACCGCCCCCGTACGGAACGCCACCGGCGGTCCACGATGGGCTGTCCGGTACCGGTCGGGGGTCCGGGGGCGTGCCGTCCGCCGCCGGTGGCGGGCGCCGGGCGCGGGGCCGTACCGCGGTGGTGGCGGCCGGTGCGTCGGCCGCCGTGGTGGCCGTCGCCGTCGCCGTCGTCGTGGCTGCCCCGTGGGGTGGGGACGGCGACGGGCCGGCCGGGGACCGCACCTCGCCGCCGGCGACGTCCTCCCCGTCCGCGTCCCGCCCGGCGGCGGACGCGCTGCCCGCGTCATGGGTGGGCACCTGGAAGGGCACCGGCCCCGGCAGCACCGCGGGCGACGGCGTGTTCAACGCCCGTACGACGGGCGTGTCCGTCACCCTCACCCTGCACACGGCGCGCCGCGGCGAGAACGTGGGGCGGCAGGTCAGCCATGTGACCGAGGCGGGCAGCGGCGCCGACATCGGCTGCACCGAGACACTGCGGCTGCGGGAGACCCACGGGACGACCATGGTCTTCGAAGCGGTCACCAGCACGCCCTCGGACCCCTCCACCGGTGTGGTGTGCGGGGCCGGCAACCTCTACACGCTGACGAAGCAGGGGGCCGCCCTGGTGCTCGGCGACGAGGGCAGTCAGACCGCCGGATCGCCGTCCCGGCTGGGGCGCGTCACCTGACGGACGTCTTCCGGACGGAGGCCGCGTACAGCTCCTTCGACGTGGTGATCAGCTCGCGCTGCTCCGCGCGGGAACCGACCATCGGGCGGGACCCGTTGAGCGGGACCTGCGCGCTCTCGGGCAGGAACCGCACGGTCACCAGGCCGATCGCACCGGCCAGCATCAGGTAGTAGGCGGGCATCAGGTCGTCACCGGTGACGTTGACGAGCGCCTCGGTCACCAAAGGTGTGGTCCCGCCGAAGGCCGCGACCGCGATGTTGAAGCCGATGCCCATCGCGGCGTAGCGGACGGCCGTCGGGAAGAGCGCGGGCAGGGTGGCGGCGCTCGGGGCGGCGAAACAGGCCAGCAGGGTCGAGAGGATCAGCACGCCGAGGACGGGCGGCCAGGTGCCGTCGGCCTTGATGAGCTGGAAGGAGGGCACCGCGAGCAGGATCATGGCGGCCGCGGAGACGCCGTAGACGGGACGCCGTCCGATCCGGTCGCTCAGTCGGCCGATGAAGGTGATCAGTACGACGATCCAGACCATGCCGACCAGCACCTGGAGGTCGGCTGAGCCGCTGGAGCGGTGCAGGGTCTCCGTCTGGTACGTCGGCAGGAACCCGGTGACCATGTAGTTGGTGACGTTGTACAGCAGCACCAGGCCCATGCAGATCAGCAGCGGCCGCCAGTGCCGGGTGACGATGCCCTTCAGCTCGCCGCCCGCCGACTCCTGGGCGAGTTCCCTCTCGTGCTCGTCCAGTTGCTGCTGGAAGGCCGGGGACTCCTCCAGCTTGAGCCGCATGTAGAGACCGATGACGCCCAGCGGACCGGCGATCAGGAACGGCAGCCGCCAGCCCCAGGTGAGCATCTGCGTGTCGGTGAGGAGCAGGTTCAGCACGGTGACCAGGGCGGAGCCGAGGGCGTAGCCGACGAAGGTGCCGAAGTCGAGCCAGCTGGAGAGGAAGCCGCGGCGCCGGTCGGGTGAGTACTCCGCGACGAACGTGGTGGCGCCGCCGTACTCGCCGCCGGTGGAGAAGCCCTGCACCATCCGGGCGAGGAGCAGCAGGATCGGGGCGGCGATGCCGATCGTGGCATAGCTGGGGATGAGCCCGATGGCGAAGGTGCCGAGCGCCATCATGATCATGGTGGTGGCGAGCACCTTCTGCCGGCCGACCCGGTCGCCGAGCGGGCCGAAGACGAGCCCGCCGAGGGGCCGTACGACGAAGGCGGCGGCGAAGGTGGCGAAGGAGGAGATGACCTGGGCGCCGGGGGACGCGCCGGGGAAGAAGACCTTGCCGATGGTGGCGGCGAGGTAGCTGTAGACGCCGAAGTCGAACCACTCCATGCAGTTGCCGAGCGCCGAGGCGCCCACCGCGCGCCGCAGCAGCGGCCGTTCGACGACCTGTACGTCGTCCGCGCGGAACGCCCGCCTGTTCCGGCGCAGTCGGCGCCCGAGCTCGTCGCGGACCTGCCGGGGCAGTTCGGCGACCGGCGTCGGGTGCTTGACCGGTCCGGGACCGGGGATTTTGTCGGATGTCGTTTCGGCCATGCCGCTGCCCCCTTCCACTGTCGGGAGCTCGATGTTTCGCTCCAGCGAATTCCGTGCCGGGCGTGAAGGACCCGCACGGCAGTCTGCTGCCCCGGAACGGCGATGCCACACCTGCATCATGTGCGCCTGCAACGCCACCGGCATCGGACCAGGCCCCCCAGGGCTTGGTCTGAACCAAAAAAGGAAACAAATATTGACGCGCTCGAACAAGATGCGTAGTTTCCGGGCCGAGCCGATCAGAGAGGGACGTGCCATGCGTGGTTCCCCCGGTAATGTCATGTACTCGCCAAGATTGCGGTTAGGTCCATGGCGGAGCGTGGCCGCGGTGGCGGCCTGTCTCGGCCTCGCGCTCGGGCTGCTGCTGGGACTGCCGGCCGCCGCACAGGCCGCCGGTTCACTGCCGTGTGACGTCTACGCCGCGGCCGGCACCCCCTGCGTGGCCGCGCACAGCGTCACCCGCGCGCTGCTCTCCTCCTACTCCGGCCCGCTCTACCAGGTGACCCGCGTGTCGGACGGGGCCACCGCCGACATCGGGACGCTGACCCAGGGCGGATACGCGAACGCGGCGGCCCAGGACGCGTTCTGCGCGAACAGCGGCGGCTGCCGGATCACCCGGATCTACGACCAGAGCGGCCGGCACAACGACCTCACGCCCGGCCCGGCCGGTACCGCCGGTACGGGCGCCGACCGGGGCGCCGACGCCTCCGAGATATCCGTCACGGCCGGCGGCCACAAGGTGTACGGGCTGTGGATCTCGCCCGGCGTGGGCTACCGGTACACCGGGGTCGCCTCCGGCGTCGCGGTGAACGGGCAGCCCGAGGGCGCCTACATGGTGGCCAGCGGCACCCATGTCGGATCCGCCTGCTGCTTCGACTACGGCAACGCCGAGAGCACCCCCGCCGACACCGGCAACGGGCACATGGACGCCGTCTCCATCGCCACCACCTGCTACTTCGCTCCGTGCACCGGAAACGGGCCCTGGGTGGAGGCCGATCTGGAGAACGGCATGTTCCAGGGCGACAACGGCTCCAACACGGCGAACCAGGGCAACAGCAGCACCTTCGTCACCGCCGTGCTGAAGAACAACGGGCAGACCCGCTACGCGCTCAAGGGCGGCAACGCCCAGTCGGGCGGCCTGAGCACCTGGTGGGACGGGGCGTTGCCCACCCGCGGCGGCTACCGGCCCATGCAGCAGGAGGGCGGCATCATCCTGGGCATCGGCGGCGACAACAGCAACTGGAACCGGGGCACCTTCTTCGAGGGGGTCATGGTCTCCGGCTATCCCACCGACGCGGCGGAGAACGCCGTCCAGGCGAACATCGTCTCCGTCGGCTACAGCGGCCGGACCGACGTGCCCGACGGCCCGCAGGGGACGATCACCGGTCCCGGCGGCAAGTGCGTGGACGTCGCCGCCGACGACACCGGCACCGACGGCGCCGCCGTCCAGCTCTGGGACTGCCAGACGTACGCCGAGGACCAGCACTGGACGCACAACCCGGACGGTTCGCTGTCCACCCTGGGGCGCTGCCTCGACATCGAGAACAACGGCACGGCGGGCGGGGCCCGGCTGGAGCTGTGGGACTGCGACGGGGTCGGCGGACAGAAATGGGTCCAGCAGGCCGACGGATCCCTCCTCAACCCCCAGTCCGGACGCTGCCTCGACTCCCCCAGCGGCGCCACCGCCAACGGCACCCGCCTCCAGATCTGGGACTGCAACGGCGCCACCGCGCAGAAGTTCTCCGTGAACGGCGGCGGCCCGGTCACCGGTCCCGGCGGCAAGTGCGTGGACGTCGCCGCCGACGACACCGGCACCGACGGTGCCGCGGTCCAGCTCTGGGACTGCCAGTCGTACGCGATCGACCAGCACTGGTACCGCGGTTCCGACACCTCCCTCGCCACCCTGGGACGCTGCCTGGACATCGTCGGCAACGGCACGGCGAACGGCACCAAGGTCGAGCTGTGGGACTGCGACGGGGTCGGCGGACAGAAATGGGTCCAGCAGGCCGACGGATCCCTCCTCAACCCCCAGTCCGGACGCTGCCTCGACTCCCCCAGCGGCGCCACCGCCAACGGCACCCGCCTCCAGATCTGGGACTGCAACGGCGCCACCGCGCAGAAGTTCACCCTGAACTGACGGCCGGAACACGGGCACGCCCGGTGCGGCCCCCGGTCCGTGGACCGGGGGCCGCACCGGGCGTCGGGCCGCGAGGGGCCCCCGGCTAGGCCTGGGTGGCGGGCGTGGCGGGCTCCAGTGCCGCGGCCGCCGCGGCCGCCGCGGAGGAGTCCTGGCCGTAGAAGATGTCGATGTCGACCTCTTCGCCCCCCATGGTCAGCGTGTCCCAGGCGCCGCTCAGGACGAGCATGCGCAGGGTGGCGGGCTGCAACGTCCGCAGGCGTTCGAGGATCGCCTCGTCGTCCGGCATGCCCGCGAGGCGCGGAGCGAGCCGGGCACGGATGGCCTGCATGCGTTCCAGCAGCGTCTTGGTGTCGGCCTCGCGGTCGGGCTCCTCGGGGATCCCGTCGATGCCGTGGCCGATGATGTCCTTGATGGCCCAGGTGACACCCTGGTCGTCGGTGGTGACCATCGCCTTCCAGGCCCGGCTCTTGTGCCGGTACTGGAGCATGGACATCGCCGCCTCGTGACGCAGGAAGTCCGCGTCCCGGAACGGCCGTCCGTTCCAGGCGCTGTTGAGGGAGCGGGCCAGCGAGATGGCCGAGGCGAGACCGCTGTTGAGGCCCCGGCCCGGCCAGAAGTGGATCGCGTTGGCCGCGTCGCCCAGCAGGAAGCCGTAGGTGCCCGGCGAGTTGGTGGTGGGCGGCAGCAACTCAGCCGAGAAGCGCGGTCGTTGCACCATGTCCAGGCGGAAGCTGGTGACCGCGGACAGGTCGTCGGACTCGACGCCGAACAGCAGCAGGCCCTCCCGCACCCGCCGCCACAGCGGCGACCCCTTGACCAGCGCGGGCAGGAACAGCGTGCCGTGGGTCGAGCACTGGAAGTCGCCGTACTCGTCGCGGTCCATCAGACACGGCCGGGAGGCGATGCACTCCTCGAAGACCCGGCGGACCGGATCCAGACCGATGACCTCCGCCGCCTCGGCGTCGGTGAGCCGCATGTTGAGGAAGCCCTCGCCGCGCAGCGAGTTGAGCAGGAAACGGTTCTGGGCGACGGTGAGCAGGACCGCCATGGGGTCGGTCAGGCCCGACTTCACGCGCAGGCCGAGGACGACGTCCTGGAGGTGACGGCCCTCCAGGGAGTAGATCGACTCGTCGGCCTTGCCGAACCGGGCGGCGAAGTGTTCCCGGGTGCGTGACCGGCCGCCGTCGCAGATCGCCAGCACGTGCTGGGTGGCCAGCGCCTCCTGTTCCGCGGCCGCGTCGAAGCGGGCGGGTATGAGCCGGATCCGGTCGCGCTTCTCGTTGGCCAGTTCCAGCAGCCGGTCCTCGATGTAGGCGATGCGCATGTTGCGCGGGTGGTGGTCGCCGACCGAGTCCGGGCCCGAGGGCCACATCTCCGTGTAGTGCTCCGGGTCGAAGAGCCGGGTCCGGACCTCCTCCGGCCACGCCAGGTACTGACGGCTCTGTACGGTCACCACCTGCTGGCGGCGGACGTTGCCCTCCTCCTGGGTCTTCCAGGTCACGGTCCGGCCCTGCTTGCGCCACCGGCCGTCGTAGACGGTGATCTGCGCCTGGGGGCCGAGGAAGTGCTCCAGCAGCAGGGCGAGGGACAGGCCGACCGGGCCGCCGCCGGCGACGGTGACCCGCAGGACGGGCCCGTGCTCGCCCTCCTTCGGGCCGTGCGTCACGGACCGCGGCAGGGAGAGCGCCATGAGCGTCTGCATGGCGTCGGCGACCTCGAAGCGGAACTCCTGGTCGCCCAGGGAGATCTCGTCGCCCGGCTGCAACAGCCGGGACTCCACCTCCTCGCCGTTGACCAGGGTGCCGTTGCTGCTTTCCAGGTCACGCAGTACGTAACCCTTGTCCTCGTCGAAGACGATCTCCGCATGGAAGCGGGAGACGCTCAGGCTGGAGATGACGACAGTGTTCTCGGAGTTGCGTCCGAAGGTGACGCGGGTGTCCAGGACCGGGATGCGCTCCCCCGCCAGCAGACCTTCGAGTCCGACCAGCACCGGTGCCACGGCACTTCCTTCCAGGAGTGGATGATCTCTTCATCGATGCGGCACCACCGGACACTGCCATGCACGTCCACGCCGGGCGGCAGTCAACCGGCGGAACAGCGACACGTTTGACATGTTGTCGAACCGCGACCTCCATCATGGGCCACGGAGACAGGATTCTCACGGGGGCGTGCGGCCATGTTCGCCATCCGCCCCCATGGGCGAGCATATAGTTGCTTAGCCAAGTATTTCCAGTCTGCACCCCGGCCCAACCCCCGGCTGCGCAAGGGGACTTCGCCGGTATCCGGCCAGGCCCGCACGGGTACGGACGGGGCGGCAAGCCGGGCGGTCGTCACCCGGCCCGCCGCCCCGTCGGCGGAGGCCCGGGGCGGGGTCAGTGGCCGGGGCCGTCCGAACGCCTGCGGTGCAGCGTGAAGTTCTCGAATACCGACAGTTCGCCGTGCGGCTTGTTCACGTTGTAGTACGTGACGTGCATCCGGGTGGTGTCACCGGGGTGCCGGCCGGGGTCGACGGTGAACGCGGCGAAGCCGTAGGGGTGTTCGGTGTCCCGGACGCCGATCCACACCGCCTGCTCCTTCACGTAGGTGGAGGTGCGCTTGCCGTTGGAGCCGGCGGTCGCCGACACGGCGGTGATCACCTTGCCGGTGCCGTCCTTGAAGAAGTTCTGGTTGGTGGTACCGGAGACACCGCCGCCGCCGAGGATCATGTGCACGGTGCCGTGGTCGGCGTCGATGTCGTCGGTGGCCTGCGACACCGGGTTGGGCGTGAGCGTCTCGCTGCCGGAGACGACGCCGCGGACCGCCAGTGACCGCTCGTAGTTGTGCTCGTGGCCGCACAGCACCAGGTCGACGCCGTACCGGTCGAACAGCGGGCCGTACTTCTCGCGCAGGCCCAGGTCTGCGCCGTTGGCGTCGGAGGAGCTGATCATGACCTGGTGCATGGCCACGACCACCCAGTCGACCTCCTTCGAGGAACGCGCCGCCTTCAGCTCCCGCTCCAGGAAGGCCAGCTGACGGCCGCCGGAGTAGCCGCTGATGTAGACGTCGCCGCCGTCCTGGAGGCAGTTGTCGTCGTTCTGAAGCACGATCACCCGGACCGAACCGGCCGTGAACGCGTACCACAGGCCCGCGAGTTCGGGGTCCGTCTCGGTGGAGGGCAGGGAGAAGTAGGCCTGGAAGGCGCCGAGTCCGATCGGGCCGTTGGCCCTCTCGATCTCGTGGTTGCCGGCCGCCGGCATCCAGGGGCGGAAGCGCGCCGAACGGGTGTTGTTGGTGAAGAAGTTGTTCCAGGTGCGCACCCGGTCGACATCCAGGTTGGCGTAGCAGAGGTCGCCGTTGAGCAGGTGGAACAGCGGGGCGACCTGCTCGATGCCGGTGACGATGTCCTTCGTCGCGGGCGTGGAGTTGGCGTCCAGGGCGACCGTGCCGTCGGCCGACCAGGTGACCTGCGGGGCGGACTGGTCGCCGAAGCTGGTGAAGGTGACCGGCCTGCGCCCGCGCGGGGCCGTGCGGAAGGTGCCGCTGTCCGGGGTCGCGCCCTCGTGCGTGGCGAGGTAGAGGTAGTCCGTGTCCGGGGTGAGGCGGTCGAGCCGGGCGTGGTGGACGTGGACGGTGCGGTTCGAGGTGCCGTCGACATAGGTCACGGTCCGGGCGGCGGCCCTGGAACCAAAGCCGTGTTCCAGGGTGCCGTAGTGCACGACCGGCTTGGTCACCGGACCGTCCGTGATCCAGGAGACCGTCATCTGGGTGCGCGGGTCGGCTCCGAAGGTCAGGTGCAGGCCCTGCACGGGGGAGGCGCCCGAGGCGTCCGCGGTGAGGTGGAGGGCCGGGGCGGCGAGCGGCGCGGCCTGGGCCGTGCCGGCGCCCAGCAGCCCGGTGGCTGCCGCACCGGCTCCCGCGGTGCCGAGCAGCCCCAGCGCGTGCCGGCGGCTGAACCCCTCCGAGGCCTCCGGCGATCTGCCCTCTGTGGACTCTGTCTGTTCCGTCATGACGCCCTCCCGACGAGCTGCTGAGCTGACAACGTCCGCACCCTGGCCCAGCCCAACTGCTGCCGCATGAACACCACATGACCACCTGGCCACCACAGTCCAGGCATCAGGCCGTCAAGACCGACACCTGCCCTCGCCTTTACCCGCCCCCGATCCGCTCTTGACCTGGCGTGAGTTCGCGCGGGGGCGCGCCGACGGGGTCACCGAGGGCGGCACCGTGCGGCTGCCGGACGCCAGGATCCAGCCCGTCGTCTCCGACGCCGTGGCCGCGGCCGTGAGCCGCACCGCGGCCGGCGCTCCTGTGAACGGGGTGGTCGAGGTCGCCGGGCCCGAGGTCTTCAGACCGGCGGAGTTCGTCCGCATGGGGCTCGCCGCCCTTGACGCCCCCAGGTCCGGATCGAGGACCGGCTCGCGGGGCGGAAGCAGGCCCCGGGCCGGTGGCCTCACATTCCGGCCAGCACCGCCGTCACACACAGGCCCATGGCCACGGTGATCAGGATCATCGCGGTCAGGGTGCCGCGCAGCCAGTGCCCGAAGCGGGCGTTGTGCCGTTGCTCCGCCTCGCTGACGCTGGCGGCGATGTGGTCGGTCACCAGGCGGGCCACGTACGTCTGTTCCGCGAGGTACCAGCGCTCGATGTCCGCCTTCTGCACCGGCGTCAGGCCGGGCTCGCGCGCGGTGAACTCGGCCACGCGGCGGCGTGCCGCCCGCAGATGGGCCTGCTGGTACAGGAAGTCCTGGATGTCGGTCAGGCCGCGGGCGGCCTCCCCGCTCGTGTCCATGGTGTGCTCCACAGGTGAGGCGGCGGGAGAGCGACGCGCACGTACGTGTCGAGCCGGGGCCGGCCGGGGACCTGGGTCCCGCCGACGCCACGGAGCTGCCGGACCGGACGGTCTGAACGACCAGCGTGGCAACTTCCGCGGGAAGCCGCAAGGGTACGGTCACCGGGCGTGTTCGCCGGTACCGGCGGCCGAGGGCGACGCGCCGGCGGAGGGGGACGGCGTCCGGCCGGCGGGTGCCCAGTGTCCCGGGGCGGCCGGTCAGCTGTCGTAGTCGACGGTCAGCGTGTCGGAGACCGGGAACGTCTGGCAGGTCAGGACGTAGCCGGCCCGCACCTCGGCCGGTTCCAGGGCGTAGTTGCGGCGCATGTCCGCCGAGCCGTCCGTGACGCGTGCGCGGCAGGTGCCGCAGACGCCTCCCTTGCAGGCGAAGGGCAGGTCCGGGCGGATGCGCGCGGCGGCGTCGAGGAGGGTGCTCCCGCGCGGCAGCAGGGCGGTGGTGGAGCGGCCGTCCAGGGTGACGGTGACCTCGCTGACCGGGCCGTCCGCCGTCCTCTCCGGATGCCGGAGCGGTTCGATCGGCTCGTCGGCGAAGAAGAGCTCCTGGTGGACCCGCGGGTCCGGGACACCCAGCTCCGCGAGCAGCTTCCGGGCGTCGAGCACCATGCCGTGCGGGCCGCACAGCCACCAGTGGTCGGCGCCCCGGACGTCGACCAGGCCCTCGATGAGCGCGGCGAGGCGTGCGCCGTCGAGCCGGCCGGAGAGGAGGTCGGCTTCGCGGGGTTCACGGGACAGGACGTGGGCGAGGTGGAACCGGGTGCGGTACTGGTCCTTGAGGTCGGCCAGTTCGTCGGCGAACATCACGGTGTCGGTGCGCCGGTTGCCGTAGAACAGCGTGACCTTCGAGCGGTCGTCGGCGGCCAGGACGGACTCGGCGATGGACATCATGGGAGTGATGCCGGAGCCGGCCGCGATCAGCACGTGGTGGCCGGGGACGGTGAGGTCGGGGGTGAACGCTCCGGTCGGTGCCATCACCTGGACGGTGTCACCCGGCCGCACGTCGTGGACGAGCCAGGAGGAGAAGAGCCCGCCGGGCACCTCACGGACGCCGATGCGGGGCGGGGTGCCGGCCGCCGAGCAGATCGAGTAGGAGCGCCGTTCGTCGCGTCCGTCGGTCTCGCGGCGCAGGGTGAGCGACTGGCCGGGGCCGAAGGCGAACTCCGCCGCGAGGGCGGCGGGGACGTCGAAGGTGACCGCCACGGCGTCCTCGCACAGCGGCTGCACGTCGGCGACGCGCAGGGCGTGGAAGGCCGGGCGAAGCCGCCGCGGGCTCGTCGCGGGGGCACCGGCGGCCGGTGCCGTCAGCTCTGCCATCAGATCTCCTTGACGTACTCGAACGGCTCACGGCAGGTGCGGCACCGCCAGAGCGCTTTGCAGGAGGTGGCCGCGAAGCGGGAGGTCTCCTCGGTGTCGGCGGAGCCGCACTGCGGGCAGGGCACCGTGCGCCGGGTCGGCGACAGGTCCAGCGGGACGGGTCCCGTGGGGCGCCGCGGCGCCGTCATGGGCGGTGCGATGCCGTGCTCGGCGAGTTTGCGGCGGCCCTGGGGGGTGATCCAGTCGCTCGTCCACGGCGGGTCGAGGACCGTGCGGATCCGTACCCGCTCGAAGCCGGCGGCCCGCAGGCGCGCGGCGACGCCGGCCCGCATCTCGGCCATGGCGGGGCAGCCCGAGTAGGTGGGGGTGAGGGCGGCGACCACGGTGCCGTCCGGCTCGATCGTCACGTCCCGCAGCACGCCGAGGTCGGCCAGGGTGAGCATGGGCAGTTCGGGGTCGGGGACCTGCTCGGCGAGGTGCCGGGCCCGCCGGACGTCGGACAGCACTCCGGTCACCACGTCGCCTCCGGGTCGGCGCGGGCCACGCTCTGCAACTCGGCGAGCAGCGGGGCGAGATGCCCGGTGTGGGCGCCGTCGCGGCCGACGCCGGGCGACGGCGGAAGGTCGGGCGTGGGGAGGCCGGCCGCGTCGAACACCTGGCGGAGGTCGGCCAGTACCGCGGCTCGCGCGTCCTGTGCGGCGAACAGCTCGTCCCAGTAGGGGGCCTGCGCCTCCAGGGCGGTCAGCATGCGGGCGCGCGACTCCTCGGTGCCGTCGCCGAGGCGGACGACCCACTCGGCGGCGTACTGCCGGTGGTAGGTGAGCTCCTTGACGCCCTTGGCCGCGATCGCCGCGAGCACCGGGTCGGGTGTGGTGACGAGTTCGGTGAAGTGGGCGAGCCGCCAGGCGGCGAACACCAGCAGCCGCAGGACGGAGAAGGCGAAGTCGCCGTTGGGGAGTTCCGCGAGGGTCACGTTGCGGAAGTCGCCGGGGTCGCGGAAGTAGGCGTAGGCGTCCTCGGTGCGTCCGGTGCCGTCCGTCTGGCCGCAGCGCGCGTACAGCAGGCGGGCCTGGCCCAGCAGGTCGAGCCCGATGTTGGCCAGTGCCACCTCCTCCTCCAGCTCGGGGGCGCGGGTGACCCATTCGGCGAGCCGCTGGGCCAGCACCAGGGCGTCGTCGCCGAGCGCCAGGCACAGGGAGGACAGCGCGGCGGCGTCGACGTGCTCGGGCACGGTGGTGTCGACGCCGTGCAGCGGGTCCTCGAAGCCGGTGCCGAAGGCCCAGCGGGCGTCACTGTCGTCGTGGCCCTCGGCCAGGCTCAGGTAGACGTGGTCGTCGCTCATCACCGGCTCCTAGATGTGCGGGACGTCGTCGGGGATGTCGTAGAACGTCGGGTGCCGGTAGACCTTGTCGGCGCTCGGGGCGAAGAACGGGTCCTTCTCGTCCCGGGTGGAGGCGGCGATGTGCTCCGAGCGCACCGCCCAGATGCTCACGCCTTCGTTGCGCCGGGTGTACAGGTCGCGGGCGTGGGTGAGGGCCATCCGGTCGTCCGCCGCGTGCAGTGAGCCGACGTGGACGTGGTTGAGGCCGCGCTTGCCGCGGATGAAGATCTCGTACAGCGGCCAGTTCTCGGAGTTGCTCATGCCACGGCCTCCTCGCGTGCCCGGGCGGCCTGCTTGGCGGCGTGGGCACTGGCGGCCGCACGCACCCAGGCACCCTCCTCGTGGGCGGTGCGCCGGCGGTCCATCCGCTGCGCGTTGCAGGGGCCGTTGCCGGTGATGACTTCCTTGAGTTCGCTGAAGTCGGGGGTGCCGAAGTCGTGGTGACCGCGCTCCTCGTTCCAGCGCAGCTCGGGGTCGGGCAGGGTCACGCCGAGCTTCGCCGCCTGGGGCACGGTCATGTCGACGAAGCGACGGCGCAGTTCGTCGTTGCTGTGCCGCTTGATCTTCCAGGCCATGGACTGCGCGGAGTTGGGCGAGTCGTCGTCGGGCGGGCCGAACATCATCAGGGACGGCCACCACCAGCGGTTCACGGCGTCCTGCACCATCTCGCGCTGGGCCTCGGTGCCGCGCATCATGGTCATCAGCAGTTCGTAGCCCTGCCGCTGGTGGAAGGACTCCTCCTTGCAGATCCGCACCATCGCGCGCGCGTAGGGGCCGTAGGAACTGCGGCACAGCGGCACCTGGTTGCAGATGGCCGCGCCGTCCACGAACCAGCCGATGACGCCGACGTCCGCGTAGCTGAGCGTCGGGTAGTTGAAGATGGACGAGTACTTCTGGCGGCCTTCGAGGAGACGCTCGGTGAGGTCGGCGCGGTCGGCGCCCAGGGTCTCGGCGGCCGAGTAGAGGTACAGGCCGTGGCCGGCCTCGTCCTGGACCTTGGCGAACAGGATCGCCTTGCGGCGCAGCGAGGGGGCCTTGGTGATCCACTCGCCTTCCGGCTGCATGCCGATGATCTCGGAGTGCGCGTGCTGGGCGATCTGCCGGACGAGCGTCTTGCGGTAGCCCTCCGGCATCCAGTCGCGGGGCTCGATGCGCTGGTCACGCGCGATCGTCGCCTCGAACTGGGACTCCAGATCCGGCCCGGCGTCCCTTCCGGCCGCTTCAGTCATCTCCACCAACTCCCTACCGACCATTCGTTCGGTTCATCATAAGGTCTTCCCTCCCCGGTCTGGCAAGAGTCCGGGCCGATCGGCCGGGTCACGCGCCGGCAGCCGTTCCGGTGTTCACACGCGCTCCACGAGGAGGGCGACGCCCTGGCCCACACCGACGCACAGCGTGGCCAGACCGCGGCGGCCGTTCTCCCGCTCGATGCGGCCGAGGAGCGTGAGCAGGATGCGGGCTCCGGAGCAGCCGAGCGGGTGCCCGAGGGCGATGGCGCCGCCGTCGGCGTTGACCCGTGCCTCGTCGAGGCCGAGGCGGCGGACGACGGCGAGCGCCTGGGCGGCGAACGCCTCGTTGAGTTCCACGGCGTCCAGGTCGCCGGCCCGCCGTCCGGCTCGGGCCAGGACCTTCTCGGTGGCGGGTACCGGACCCAGGCCCATCAGGTGGGGCTGCACCCCCGCGGAGGCGGACGCGACGATCCGCGCCCGGGGTGTGAGCCCGTACCGCCGCACCGCCTCCGCACCGGCGACGACCAGGGCCGCGGCGCCGTCGGAGAGCGGTGAGGAGGAGCCCGCGGTGACGATGCCGTCCGCGCGGAAGACCGTCCGCAGGGAGCCCAGCTTCTCCAGGGTGGTGCCGGGGCGCGGACCCTCGTCCCGGGTGACCTCGCCGTCGCGCACCGGGACCGGCACGATCTCGCGGTCGAAGCGGCCCGCCTCCTGGGCGGCCACGGCCCGCTGGTGGCTGCGCAGGGCGAAGGCGTCGGACTCGGCGCGGGTGATGCCGTCCAGGGCCGCGACCTCCTCCGCGGTCTCCCCCATGGAGAGCGTGACCCTGACCGCCTCCGGGCCGGCGTCCGGGGGCACGGCCCGGTCGGCGGCGGTGAAGCGCGGATTGGTGAACCGCCAGCCCAGGGCGGTGTCGTGCACCTGGCCCGGCCTGGCCCACGGGGTGCCGGGCTTCTCCATGACCCAGGGCGCCCGGGTCATGGACTCCACTCCCCCGGCGACCACGAGGTCCGCCTCTCCGGCGCGGATCGCCTGGGCCGCCGAGGCCACCGCGGTCAGGCCCGAGGCGCACAGGCGGTTGACGGTGTAGCCGGGCACGGTGTGCGGCAGTCCGGCCAGCAGGACCGCCATCCGGGCCACGTCCCGGTTGTCCTCGCCCGCCTGGTTGGCGGCCCCGAGCACGACCTCGTCCACGGCCTCGCCGGGCACGCCGGCCCGCCGGACGGCCTCGCCGACGACGAGGGCGGCCAGGTCGTCGGGGCGGACGGCGGCCAGCGCGCCGCCGTGGCGTCCCTGCGGGGTGCGGGCGCCGTCGACGAGGTACACGTCGTCGGGCATCAGTCGGCCTCCTCGGCGTCGGAACCGTCGGCCCCGGGGGTCCACGGCGACCTGCGGTCCGCCTCTTGACATGCGGGGGCCTGGCTGGATTACTTGACCACGCCGCACGCTAACCGAATGTTCGGTCGGTTCACAAGGTGGTGGAGATGACGACCCAGGTACCGGGTACGACGCCTGGCCCCGTCGAGACGATGTTCGCCGCGGACGAGGCGTCCCGCGGGCTCGGCATCGAGCTGCTCGAACACGGCGAAGGAACCGCCGTGCTCCGGATGACCGTGTCGTCCTCGCAGGTCAACGGGCACCGGATCGCCCACGGCGGCTTCCTGTTCCTCCTCGCCGACACCGCGTTCGCCTGCGCCTGCAACAGCCACGGCCCGGTGACCGTCGCCGCCGGCGCCGACATCGACTTCGTGGCGCCCGCGTACGAGGGCGACGTGCTGGTGGCCACCGCACGCGAGCGGGTCCGGTTCGGCCGCAGCGGTGTCTACGACGTGAGTGTCGTGCGCGGCGACGAGGTGATCGCGGAGTTCCGCGGCCGCAGTCGCAGCCTCCGCACCCTCCGCACCGAGCACGAGGAGCCGTAGTGAGCAGCGAAGTGATCGCGCCCGAACCCAGGGGCACCCGCCGGGGAGAGCCGCTTCCCGAGGCGCTGCTGGACGACGCCGAGCGGATGTCCCGTGCCGAGCTCCGGGCGCTCCAGCTCACCAGGCTCCGCACGACCCTGCGGCACGCGTACGACAACGTGGAGCTGTACCGCAGGAAGTTCGACGCGGCCGGGGTGCGGCCCGACGACTGCCGGACGCTCGCGGACCTCGCCCGGTTCCCCTTCACGACCAAGGCCGACCTGCGCGACACCTACCCCTTCGGCATGTTCGCCGTACCGATGTCCGAGGTGCGGCGGGTGCACGCCTCCAGCGGCACCACCGGCCGCCCCACGGTGGTCGGCTACACGGACCACGACCTGTCCGTGTGGGCCGACGTCGTGGCCCGCTCCATCCGGGCGGCCGGCGGCCGCCCCGGGCACAAGGTCCACATCTCCTACGGCTACGGCCTGTTCACCGGCGGCCTGGGCGCCCACTACGGCGCCGAACGGGCCGGCTGCACCGTGATCCCCGCCTCGGGCGGTATGACGGCGCGCCAGGTGCAGATCATCCAGGACTTCCGGCCCGAGATCATCATGGTCACGCCGTCCTACATGCTGACCCTGCTCGACGAGTTCGAGCGACAGGGCGTCGACCCCCGCTCCACCTCGCTGCGGGTCGGCATCTTCGGCGCCGAGCCGTGGACGGAGGAGATGCGCCGCGAGATCGAGGAGCGCCTCGACATCCACGCGGTCGACATCTACGGCCTGTCCGAGGTGATGGGTCCGGGGGTCGCGCAGGAGTGCGTGGACACCAAGGACGGGCTGCACGTCTGGGAGGACCACTTCCTCCCGGAGGTCGTGGACCCGCTGACCGACGAGGTGATGGCCGAGGGGGAGAGCGGGGAGCTGGTCTTCACCTCGCTCACCAAGGAGGCGCTGCCCGTCGTCCGCTACCGCACGCGGGACCTGACCCGGTTGCTGCCCGGCACCGCGCGTCCGGGATTCCGCCGGATCGAGAAGATCACCGGCCGCTGCGACGACATGATCATCCTGCGTGGGGTCAACGTCTTCCCCAGCCAGGTGGAGGAGATCGTGCTGCGGACCCCGGGGGTGGCCCCGCACTTCCAGATCCAGCTCAGCCGGCGGGGGCGGATGGACCACATGACCGTCCGCGTGGAGGCACGGCCCGACGCGGCTCCCGCCGACCGCGCGGCCGCCACGAAGACGATCGCGCAGGGCATCAAGGACGGGGTCGGGGTCACCGTCGAGGTCGACGTGGTCGCCCCGGAGACCCTGGAGCGCTCGGTCGGCAAACTCCGCCGGGTCAAGGACCTGCGCGAGGCCTGACACGGTGGCGGACGGGCGGCCGGTTGCCTAACGTCCTCTCCATGCCCGAGCTCCAGTTGCTCCGCCCTGACCACGCCCCGGCCCTCCTCGTCTTCGAGCGGGAGAACCGCGCCTACTTCGCGGCGTCGATCCCCGACCGCGGCGACGCCTTCTTCGCCCGCTTCGACGAGGTGCACCGCGCGCGGCTGGCCGAACAGGCCGCCGGGATCTGCTACTTCCACGTACTGGTCGACGCGGCCGGCGAGGTGCTGGGCCGGATCAACCTGGTGGACGTGGCGGACGGCTCCGCCGATCTGGGCTACCGGATCGCGGAGCGCGCCACCGGGCGGGGACTGGCCACCTCGGCCGTACGGGAGATCTGCCGGCTCGCCGCCACCGACTACGGCCTGACCGCCCTGCGAGCCGCCGCGAGCCTGCGGAACGCGGCGTCCCGGGCCGTCCTGACCCGAACCGGCTTCACCGTCACCGGCGAAACCGTGCTCTCCGGCCGCCCGGCCCTGACGTACCTGCGTACCCTCGACGCCGCCCCCGACCACCCCACGGGCAGACCCGTGGGGCCGTGAGCCGGTCAGGGAGCCCGGCCAGGAACCGGACGCCGGCCGCGACGCTCGTGGACGTCGCGGCCGGCGTCCGGCGGGTCAGCCGGAGACGGGCCTGCCGCGGCCCCATGCCCAGGCGAGGCGGTCGGCACCGGACTGGTTGGTGGTGGCCAGCCAGGGGCGGGACGGGTCGCCGATCAGCTTCTGGATCGAGTACGTGTCGTCGGTGCGCAGGCCGGGCCAGTACACCGAGCCCATGCCGAGCTTGCGGAACAGGTCGGTGTCGGCCTGGATGAAGTTGACGGAGTTGTCGTCGGGAGCGGGCTTGTCGTAGTCGAGGCCCGTGGTCATCGGGGCGCCGAACTCGTCGGCGACAGTGCGGCCCGCGCAGTCGCCGAGGCGTTCCTTCAGGTCGGCGGCCCACTGGTCGTAGGTGGCGTAGCTCTTCCAGAACCCGTAGTGGTGCAGGGAGAGATAGGTGCCCTTCAGGCGCGGGTCGGCGCAGACGGTGGTGACGTGGTCGTTGTAGCCGGCGCCGCTGACGAAGACCCGGTCGTGCGGCACGGACGGGTAGGTGGCCAGCCACTTCGCGGCGAGGTCGGCCCACTGGGCGTCGGTGTAGCCGTGCGGCTCGTTCATCGGCTCGAAGTAGACGTGCGGGTCGTGCCGGTAGGTCTTCACGACGGTGTCCCACATCGGCCAGTAGGTGGCCTCGTCGTCGATGAAGCCGTCCTTGTTGGCGCCGGTCCCCTCCCAGTAGGAGACGATCACCTTGAAACCCTGCGCGGAGGCCGCGTCGATGACCCCGCGGTACGACTTCCAGTACGAGCCGTTCACCGTGTACGGGTTGATGGGCAGCCGTACGGTGTTGGCCCCGAGGTTGGCGCGGAAGGCCGCGATGACCCTGGTGGCCTTGGCGTAGGTCTGGGCGTAGCTGTCGGAGAGCGACAGGCCGGAGAGGACCACCGGGTCGTCGGCGTAGTTGTCGCGCGGGTCGGCCCAGTTGACGCCCTTGAACTGGCTGGTGCCGTGGCCCGGAACGGCGGCGGAGGCCGGGCTGCCGGTGAGGGTCGTGGCGCCCACCGCGGCGACCGCGACCGCCGCGAGTGCGGCGCGGGTGCGGGGGGTGACACGGGTTCTGGCTGGGGTCTTGCGCATCAACGTGCCCTTTCAGGAGACGGCGGCTCGACGCGAGGGGGGATCGGGGCCCAGGTCACGTGTTCACGTAAACATCAAGCGGTCGTGTTTACGTGAACATCGTCTGCGCGACGATCGGACGGGATCTCCGTCCGGGCTGGTCACACCGCGATGTTCACGTAAACTCGAAAGCGTCGGAATCGTGGCACCCGCTCCCGCGGGCGTCAAGATTCCCGGTCGCGACTTCCCGTGCCTGACGGGGATTTGAGGGGTGGGGCGATGGATCCGGACGAACCGGAGGGGCGGGTCGCGCCGACCACGGGCGGGGCCGGGCGTGACGGCACCGGGGTGCCGGGCGGGCGCCGCAAGCAGCGGGTCTCCATGGCGGACGTGGCCGAACTCGCCGGTGTCTCCTCGCAGACGGTCTCGCGGGTCTCCAACGGCCGTCCGGGGGTGATCGGTTCCACCCGGGAACAGGTGCTGGCCGCGATGCGGGAACTGGGCTACCGGCCCAACAGTGCGGCACGCGCCCTGCGTTACGGCCGGTTCAACACCATCGGCGTGATCTTGTTCAGTCTCTCCTCGACGGGCAGCAGCCGCACCGTGGAGGCGATCGCCACCCATGCCGCGGCCGAGGGCTACGCGATCACCCTCATCCCCATCGACGTGGCCACGCAGGACAACGTGCTGGGTGCCTTCACACGGATGGGCGAGCTGGCCGTGGACGCCGTCATCGTCATCATGGAGATCCATCTGCTCGACACCAGCACCGTGCAACTGCCGCCAGGGGTCCATGTGGTGGTCGTGGACTCGGACGCCGGGGACCGCTACTGCGTGGTCGACACCGACCAGGCCGACGGCGCGCGCAAGGCCGTCCGGCATCTGCTGGACCTGGGTCACCGGACGGTGTGGCATGTGACGGGTCCGGAGTCGTCGTACGCGGCCCAGCGCCGCGGTCAGGCCTGGCGGGCCGTGCTGGCGGAGGCCGGGCGGCCGGTCCCGGCACCGCTGCACGGCGACTGGTCCGCCGAGTCCGGTCACGCGGCCGGACTGCTGCTCGCCGAAGTCCCCGAGTGCACCGCCGTGTTCGCGGCCAACGACCAGATGGCGCTCGGACTGCTGCGTGCCTTCCACGAGCGGCGGCGGTCCGTCCCGGCGGACATCAGTGTCGTCGGCTTCGACGACACCGCCGACGCGCCCTTCTTCATCCCGCCCCTGACCACCGTGCACCAGGACTTCGCCGAGGTCGGCCGGCGGTGCGTGCAGCGGGTCCTGCGTCAGATCCGCACCGGCGACGACTCCCGTCCCGGTACCGACCTCGTCCCCACCCGTCTCGTGGTCAGGGGCAGCACCGCCCCGCCGGGCGGCTGACGGCTCACCCGGGCGGCGGGAGCGCCGTGACGGCGGTCAGGGCGTCGCGGAGCGTGGTGCCGTGCGGCGGGGGCGCGTCCCAGCGGGCCGCGAGGTGGCCGTCCGGGCGGACCAGGAGGGCTCCGGCGCGCCGGTCCAGCCCGTACCCGGCGCAGTGTTCGCCGGGCAGCGCCTCGACCCGCACCGGCCACGGGTCGGTGGCCTGGCTCAGCCAGCGGTCGGGAGCGGGCGTGAGCAGGGTGAACCACTCCCCGAGCGTGTCGAGGGTGGAGCGGCCGGGGGCCAGCCAGTGGTGCGGCATGCGGTGGCCCGGCCGGGCGGTGGGAACGTACTCGGTACCGGGGAGGCCGGGTTCGGTACCGGAGGGGTCAGGGCGGGTACCGCGGGGCCGGGGTGACCCGTGGTCGGGGAGGACGGCCGCGGACTCGTACGTCACGCCGAGCACGAGGCCGAGCTGGGCGAAGTACCGTTCCGACCAGGGCAGTTCGACGGGTCCCGAGCCTCCGGCGCGGAGTTGTCCGGTGCGCAGCCGCTGCACCTGGAGCAGGAGCCGGGTGTTGTCGACCGCCTGGCGGAGGGTCTCCCGGGCGACCGGATGCCGTTCCGTCTCGTAGGTCGCGAGCAGACCTGGTCCGGCCCAGCCCTGGAGCACTCCGGCGAGTTTCCAGGACAGGTTGTGCGCGTCGGCGACTCCGGCGTTCATGCCGAGGCCGCCGATGGGCGGCACCGCGTGCGCGGCGTCACCGGCCAGGAAGACCCGGCCGTCGCCGAAGCTGTCGGCGACGTGCGCGGTCATCGACCAGTGCTGGACCCGGACCACCTCGGCCCGCACGTCCGCGCCGGGGCCGAGGGCGCGCGACACCAGGCCGGGCCAGTCGGTGGGCCCGGCGGCCGGCGGCGTGGCGCCGAACCAGGCCCAGCCGCCCTCGGGGTAGAGCGGGGTGAAGGTGCCGAACGTGGTGAAGTAGACCCCGGCGGGCTGGTGCGCGCACCAGCGGGACAGGTCGGCGTCGAACACGACAGTGGTGAAACTGCCGAGCGCTCCGGGGCCGGTGGCACCGATGCCCAGCCGTTCACGGACGGTGGAGTTCGCCCCGTCGGCGGCGAGCAGGTATCCGGCGCGCACCCGGGTCCGCGTCCCGCTGCCGGCGTCGACGAGTTCGGCGCGGACACCCGCGGCCGTCTCCTCCAGGTCGACGAGTTCGGTCCCGAAACGTACCTCTCCCCCGGCCGCGGCCAGCAGGATCGGCTCCAGCCGGTCCTGCGAGGTGACCACTCCGGTCACCGGGCTCTCGGGGACCGGATCGTGGACGCCGACCATCGCGGCGGTGGCGAAGTCGGGGTCGTGGAGGGTGTCGCGGAAGCGGACCCGCCCGTACTCCGGTGCGAACGCCCCGGCCGAGACCTCGGCGGCGACGCCGAGCCGCCGGAAGATCTCCATCGAGCCCACGTTGACCAGCCGGGACCGGGGGAACGGGGACAGTTCCCGGCGCTTCTCGACCAGCAGGGCCGGCACGCCCCAGCGCTCCAGCAGGGCTCGGGCGGTGAGCCCGACCGGTCCCCCGCCGACGATCAGCACCGGCACCTCGACATCCGCTCCAGGCATGCCCCCCATCATCGGCTCCGGGCCGCCGATCGCCGGCTCCGCCCGCGGGCGTGCACCCGAACGAGTCGGTCCAGCGGACACGTCCGGCCGCAGGGGCCGACGACGGGGCGCCGGCGGGCGCCGGGCTCATCGCGGGCGGAGCGGCTGTGCGCCGGTCCTGGGCTCGTACCCTTTCGGTGTGTCCGCCAGCCGCCTGCATCGCGTCGCCGTCCTCGTCCTGGAGGGCGCCAAGCCCCTCGACGTCGGTATCCCGGCGCAGGTCTTCACGACCCGCGCGAGCATGCCCTACGAGGTACGGGTGTGCGGGGCGGCGCCCGGCCTCGTCACCGGCGGTGACGGGCTGTCGTACCACGTCGCCCACGGTCTGGACGCGCTGGAGTGGGCGGAGATGGTGTTCGTGCCCGGCTACCGGTTCCCGGACCGCGAGGACCCGCCGCGGGCGGTCGTCGACGCGCTGCTCGCCGCGCACGGCCGGGGCGCGCGGCTGGCCGCCATCTCGACGGGGGCCTTCGCGCTCGCCGCGACCGGACTGCTCGACGGCCGGCGGGCCACCACGCACTGGCACTACACGCGGGCGCTCGCCGAGCGCCATCCGCTCGTCAAGGTCGACGAGAACGTGCTGTTCGTCGACGAGGGCAGCGTGCTGACGTCGGCCGGCGCCGCCTCGGGCATCGACCTGTGCCTGCACGTCCTGCGCGGCGACCTGGGCGTGGCCGCCTCCAACCACGCGGCGCGGCGGCTGGTGGCGGCCCCCTACCGCAGCGGCGGCCAGGCCCAGTACGTGCCGCGCAGCGTGCCCGAGCCGCTCGGCGAGCGGTTCGCCGCGACCCGTGAGTGGGCACTGCACCGGCTGGCCGAGCCGCTCACCCTGGACGCGCTCGCCCGGCACGCCGGGGTGTCGCCGCGTACGTTCTCGCGGCGCTTCGTGGAGGACACCGGGTACACGCCGATGCAGTGGGTGATGCGGGCCCGGATCGACCTGGCCCGGGAACTCCTGGAGCGGTCGGAACGCGGCGTCGAGCAGATCGCCGACGATGTCGGCCTCGGCACCGGCGCGAACCTGCGGCTGCACTTCCAGCGCATCCTCGGCACGACACCGAGCGACTACCGGCGCACCTTCACGAAGGGCGAGTGACACCGCGACGGGCGGTGGCGGAACAGGGTGGCGGGATCCTTTTGAACAGTGGCGTTCTCGCCGCTGTCCCGGACGGACGCGGACGGCGAACCTGGTGGCGTAGCGAAGGGACGCCACTTATGACTCGTATCGCCGTCAACGGATTCGGCCGTATCGGACGCAATGTGCTGCGCGCTCTGCTGGAGCGGGACAGCAGCCTGGAGATCGTCGCCGTCAACGACCTCACGGAGCCCACCGCGCTGGCGCGGCTGCTCGCCTTCGACTCGACGGCGGGCCGCCTCGGCCGCCCGGTGAGCGTCGACGGGGACGTCCTCGTCGTCGACGGCCGCCGGATCAAGGTGATCGCCGAGCGCGAGCCGGCCCGGCTGCCGTGGGCCGACCTCGGCGTGGACCTCGTGCTGGAGTCGACCGGCCGTTTCACCTCCGCGAAGGCCGCCCGTGCGCACCTGGACGCGGGTGCTCGGAAGGTGCTGGTCAGCGCGCCGTCGGAGGGGGCCGACGTCACGCTGGCGTACGGCGTGAACACCGACGCGTACGACGCGGAACTGCACACGGTCGTCTCCAACGCCTCGTGCACCACGAACGCGCTCGCGCCGCTGGCCGCCGTGCTCGACGAACTCGCCGGTATCGAGCACGGGTTCATGACGACCGTGCACGCCTACACGCAGGAGCAGAACCTCCAGGACGGCCCGCACCGCGACCCGCGCCGGGCCCGGGCCGCGGGGGTCAACATCGTGCCGACCACGACGGGCGCCGCGAAGGCGATCGGTCTGGTGCTGCCGAACCTGGACGGCAAGCTGTCGGGGGACTCGATCCGGGTGCCGGTGCCGGTGGGTTCGATCGTCGAGCTCAACACGACGGTGGCGCGGGACGTGACCCGCGACGAGGTGCTCGCCGCGTACCGCGCGGCCGCCGAGGGTCCGCTCGCGGGCGTCCTCGAGTACTCGGACGACCCGCTGGTGTCCTCGGACATCACCGGCAACCCGGCGTCCTCGATCTTCGACTCGGCCCTGACCCGCGTCGACGGCCGCCACGTCAAGGTGGTCGCCTGGTACGACAACGAGTGGGGCTTCTCGAACCGGGTGATCGACACGCTGGAACTGCTCGCGCGCTGACGGCCGGCGCGGCACGGCGCCTCGATCCGGTCAGTTTCGGAGAAGCCCGCGGACCCCGGGGATTCCTAGCATGGGAGTCATCGGCAGGTCCGTCGGAGAGGAACCCGAGATGACGCGCACGCAGACAGCCGCGAAGAGCGCCGCCCCCGCGACCACCGGGCGGCGCGACGGTTTCACGGACGAGGAACGCGCCGCGATGAAGGAGCGTGCGCGGGAGCTGAAGGCGGCGGCCCGCCGGGCCGGGAGCGCGGAGAAGGCGGCGGAGGCGGAGCGCGAGGTGCTTGCGAAGATCGCCGAGATGCCCGAGGCGGACCGGGTGCTCGCCGAGCGGGTCCACGCCGTCGTCGCGTCCGCCGCGCCGGCCCTTGCGCCGAGGCTCTGGTACGGGATGCCCGCGTACGCCAGGGACGGCAAGGTCGTCTGCTTCTTCCAGAGCGCCCAGAAGTTCAAGTCGCGGTACGCCACGCTCGGTTTCAGTGACCAGGCGTTCCTGGACGAGGGGACGCTGTGGCCGACGGCCTTCGCGCTGACGGAGCTGACCCCCGCGGCCGAGGCACGGATCACCGATCTCGTCCGGCGGGCGGCGGGCTGAGGCCCGCGGCCGGGCGGCGCGGTGCGGGACCGCACCGCCCGGCGGGGCCTGGACGGGTCAGGACGGCAGGGTCCAGCTCTGGTTGGCGGCGCCCGAGCAGGACCAGATCTGTAGCCGGGTGCCGTTGGCCGAGCTGGGGCCGGTGGCGTCGAGGCACTTGCCCGACTGGGGGTTGACCAGGGATCCGTTCGCGCCGGTCTGCCAGACCTGCGCTCCGGAGCCGTTGCAGTCGTACAGCTGTACCTGGCTGCCGTTGGCCGTGCCGGCCGAGGTCACGTCCATGCACTTGCCCAGCGCGGTGAGGGTGCCGGAGCCGCCGGCCGTCCAGTTCTGCGCGGAGGTGCCGTTGCAGTCGTAGAGCTGTACGGCGGTGCCGTTGGCGCTGCTCGCGCCCGCGACGTCCACGCACTTGCCGCCGTAGCCGTGGATCGGGCCGGTGGCGTTCGTGGGCGGGGTGACCGGGCCGGACTGGCCGGACGCCCACTTGATCTCCTGGAGCAGGAGCTGGTTCTGCCGGTCGCTCGCGAACGTCGACGACAGGGTGGTGTTCGTCGAGTAGTCCATCGCGTTGTGGCCGAAGTTGTTGTAGACCATCTTGTAGTTGCGGTTGGACCAGACGACCGGGTAATAGCCGCTGTACCAGGTCTGGTCGGGGTCGGTGCCGATCGGGAAGGTCGACGGGTCCATCGAGGCGAGGATGTCGATGGCCGGGTTCTGCCGCAGGTCGTTCTGCCAGCTGTACCACTCGCTCACCGAGGACGTGATGG
This sequence comes from Streptomyces humi, assembly GCF_001005085.2. Lineage (GTDB taxonomy): Bacteria > Actinomycetota > Actinomycetes > Streptomycetales > Streptomycetaceae > Streptomyces > Streptomyces humi. Next base: position 23,674 of record NZ_LBMU02000050.1, on the reverse strand, counting down.
TGGACGGGAGGTTCGCGGTCGCCGGGTGCGAGGGGTCGTCGATCTTCAGGGTCTCCTGGGTCGGCCCCCAGGTGTTGCTCTTGAAGGTGCCGGTGCCGAGGAAGGTGTTGTGGTACCAGGGCCAGTCGCTGGTGTCGTCGTTGTAGGCCGAGACGTGGAAGCCGATGAAACCGCCGCCGCCCGCCACGTACGTCTGGAAGGCGGACTGCTGTGCCGCGGTGTGGGGGTAGTCGTCGAGGAACATGACGACCTGGTAGTCGGCCAGGGTGGCGGTGTTGAGCCGGCTCCAGTCCGTGGTCGCGGTGTAGGTGAAGCCGTTCTGGGCGCCCGCCTGCGGGAACCAGGAGTTGGCCTCGTGGTCGAAGCTGATGTGGGCCGCGTCGTAGGTGCCGTCGTAGAAGGCGATCACGTTGACGGTGGTGGCGGCGCGGGCGGCGTGCGGGGGCGCGGCCTGGACGCCGAGCACGACGGCGACCAGGGCGAACAGTCTTAACAGGGTGCGGGACCAGGCCATGACGGGGTGGGGGGTGATCATGCGGGGGCCTTCCTCGTGCGCGACCGTCGGGAGGGACGTGCGGATGAGCCGCATTGAAGGCCTCGCTACGCGTACATGTCAATGGTGCAGACCAAGTGCTCATGCCCGGGCCACGGGGTACCCGGGCCCAGACCGCGGGGTACCCGGGCCCAGGCCGCGGGGTACCCGGGCGGTCAGCGGGAGGAACGCGACGCCGGGAGGAGGCCGGGATGCGGGGTGACACGGGCACCGAGGACTCGGTCACCGTCATGGTGACCAGGGTCGTCGCGCCGGAACGGGAGGAGGAGTTCGCCCGCTGGGCCGAGGAGGCCGACCGGGCCGCGGCCGGTTGTCCCGGCCACCTGGGCGCCGTACGGCTGCACGACGGTCAGGGGCTGCACCACCTCGTCTACCGCTTCGACTCCGCCGAGCACCTCGACGCCTGGGAGCGGTCGGACGTACGGCGCGAGCTGGTGCGGCGCGGCAACCGGATCTCGGAGCCGCGGAGCAGCCGCAGCACCGACCTGGCCCCCTGGTTCACCCTCCAGGAACGTAACGTGCCGCCCCGGTGGAAGAGCTTCCTCACCACATGGGCCGCGGCCTATCCCTGCCTGCTGACCATCGCGACACTGCTGAAGCTGCTGTTCCCCGCCCTGCCGCAGGCCGCGGCCCTGGCCGTCAACTCGCTGGTCCTGACGGCCCTCCTCACCTGGGTGATCCAGCCGCGGCTGACCCGCAGGGCGCGTTCGTGGCTGCTCCGGGGAGCCCGGCCGGCCGGAACCAGGGGCACGACGTCCGAGCCGCGCGGCTGACGGGGCCTGTGCCAACCTGGAGGCACGAGCGAAGGGAACCCGCATGAGGATCGCGATCCTGGACGACTACCAAGGCGTCGCGCGGAGCCTGGCGGACTGGGACCGCCTCGGCGCCGACGTGCGGGTCTTCGGAACGCCCTTCGCGGACGAAACGGACGTGGTGACGGCCCTCGCCGACTTCGACGTGCTGGTGGCCATGCGCGAGCGGACCGCGTTCCCGTCGTCGACGCTGGGCGCACTGCCGCGTCTGAAGCTGCTCGTCACCACCGGCCCGGTCAACGCGGCGATCGACGTACCGGCCGCACGCGACCTGGGGATCACCGTCTGCGGCACGGGCTACTTCCCGCACCCGACGGTCGAGCTCACCTGGGGACTGATCCTGTCCGCGGCGCGCCTGATCCCCCAGCAGGTCGACGCGGTCCGCCGGGGCGGCTGGCAGGAAGGCCTCGGGACGAGCCTGCGGGGCGCCACGCTGGGGCTGCTGGGCCTCGGCCGGCTGGGGACCGCGGTGGCGGAGATCGGGCGCGCCTTCGGGATGCGGACCATCGCCTGGAGTCAGCACCTGACCCCCGCCGACGCCGAGGCCAGGGGAGCGATCCACGTGTCACGGGACGAACTGTTCCGGCGCTCCGACGTGCTGAGCGTCCACGTCGTGCTCAGCGGCCGCACCCGCGGCCTGGTCGGCGCCCGTGAACTGGGCCTGATGAAGCCGACGGCCGTCCTCGTGAACACCTCGCGCGGGCCCGTGGTGGAGGAAGAGGCCCTGATCACGGCATTGACCGAGAAGAGGATCGCGTCGGCGGCCCTGGACGTCTTCGACCGTGAGCCGCTGCCCGCCGGCCACCCGTTGCGTTCGCTGCCGAACGCGGTCGTGACCCCGCACATCGGGTACGTGAGCCGGGACCTGTACGAGGTGTTCTACCGGGACGCCGTCGAGGACATCGCCGCCTGGCAGGCCGGAACCCCGGTCCGCGTCCTCTCCTGACCGGCACGGCCTCAGCCGTCGTACGGCATCAGCTTGACGGTCTTCCCCTTCTTGTCCGTCTGGAGGTATCCGGTCTGGCTGTGGTCGTTGCTCAGGTAGACGGACATCCCGGCGGGGTCGCCGAAGGCGTTGCCCGGCAGGATCAGCACCAGGTAACGGGTGTCGGGGTCGGGCACCTTGAGCTTCCTCCCGGCCTCGGTGAGGAGCGAGGGCACCTTGTCCCAGTCGTAGCCGTCCAGGGTGACGGGCTTGTCGTCGCCGCTCACGTGCCCGCTGATGATGTCCTTCCGCACGCCCTGGCCCGGCCGGTAGGTGTACATGTCGTACGCGGCGTCGTCGCCCTTCACCATCAGGTTGGCGACCACGTACTCCGGATAGACCGTGAGACTGGCGTACCGGTCCCGGCCGGTCTCCTTCTTGAAGGCGGCGATCGCGGTGCGGATGCCCTGCGGGGTCAGCAGGTCGGTCGTGGTGGCCCGGCTCCCGGACGTGGGTGAGCCGGTGGCGTCGCCCGGCGCGGACGCCGTGGCGGACGTGGTGCCGGAGCCCTTGGCTCCGTTGGCGTGGGTGCCCGTGTCGGGCAGCTGGGTCCACACCAGTGCGCCCGCGAGGGCGACGCCCGCGGTGGGCAGGACCAGCAGCGTCCAGCGGCGGCGGCCGGCCGGGGGCGCGGCGGGGACCGGAACCGTGTCCCGTGGCGGCGCGGCCGGCGGTTGCAGGGGGAAGGACGTGGGCGACTCGGTCCGCTGGGGCTGCCCGGCGGCTTCGGCCAGCATCCGGTCCAGCTGCCGGGCGTCCGGGCGGGCGCCGGGGTCGCGGACGAGGACGCGGCTGAGGACGTCCGTGAGCGGACCCGCCTGGACCGGCGGGGGAACGTCCTCCGCGAGGACGGCCGCGAGCGTCGCGAGCGTGGTGCCCCGGCGCAGCGGGTGATGGCCCTCGACGGCGACGTACAGCATCATCGCGAGCGACCACAGGTCCGCCGCCGGGCCGCCGTCCTTGCCCGAGACGCGCTCCGGTGCCATGTAGTCGGGGGTGCCGATGACCGAGCCGGTGGCGGTGAGGGCGGTGGCCTCGCGGACGGCGGCGATGCCGAAGTCGGTGAGGACCGGACGTCCGTCGGGGCGCAGCAGGACGTTGGCCGGTTTGACGTCGCGGTGTTCGATGCCCGCCGCGTGGGCGGCCCGGAGGGCGGCCAGCACCTCGCGGCCGACGCGGGCGGCCTCGGCCGGGTTCATCGGGCCGCGCGCGAGGCGGTCGGCGAGCGAGCCGCCGGTGACCAGTTCCATGACGATCCACGGGTAGGTTCCCGGGCCGCCGTCGACGATGTGATGGATGGTCACCACGTTGGGGTGGTCGACCCGCGCCAGGGCGCGGGCCTCCCGCAGCACCCGTTCCCGCAGCAGCCGGGCCGCCTCCGGGTCGTACTCGGCGAGGCCGGGGTCGGACGGCCGTACCTCCTTGATGGCCACGCTCCGCCGCAGCACCAGGTCGGTGGCGCGCCAGACCGTGCCCATGCCGCCGCCACCGAGCCGTGCCTCCAGCTCGAACCGCCCGTCGACAACCCGTCTCGCGGGGTTGTCTCTGCCCTCTTCGCTCATGCGCGGGAGCTTAGTTGGCCGGTCCGACAGCCTCGCGCCCTGTTCAGTACCCGGACCCCAGCGACTGCGTCGTGTAGGCGCACTCGGTGTAGACGTAGCCGTAGCGGAGCTTGGCGGTGTCGGAGCCCGGCGTGGCCGAGGTGTCCTTCTTCGGCTTGTGCACGAAGTACGTGGTGCCGGGCGGGAGGCTGATCGTGCGCTGCGGGTAGTCGCGGCCGCTGTCGCTGCACGGCTCCCAGCCGGGCGTGATCGAGCTGGCGAAGGAGTACGCCTTGCAGCCGCCGCACGCCTTCAGGGTGAAGCTGCCGGTGACCGGGCCGGTGTACAGCACGGTGATGTCGTCCGGGCTGTCGTTCTTCACGGTCACGGAGATACCGCCGCCGGACGCCGTGGTGGGCAGTTTCCTGCCGGCGGCCGGGAGGGTCTGGGCGACCTCCGCGCCGATGGCGATCTTCCGGGCGCGGTCGCCGTTGTGGTCGTGCGGGTTGTCGGTGACGAACTGCTGCATGGTCGCCTGCGCCTTGGCGTAGTCGCCGTCCTTGTACTGCTTGACGCCGCACTGGTACTCCCCCGCGTCGCCGCTGCGGTCGGCGCGGGTGGCGACCTTGCCCAGGGCACCGGACTGCGCGCCGGACACGCCGGACAACTGGACGATCTGGGAGTTCAGGGTGTGCAGCCGCTCGACGGCGGTGCAGGGATCGGACCCGGACACGGCCTTCGCCGCCTTCTTCTCCGCCGCGTCCACGGCCGGCACGACCTTGGCGGCCTGTGCCGAGTCCGGGAAGGTGCCCAGCAGGTCGTCGAACCGGGCCACCCAGTCGGTGCCGCCGCCGTCCAGGCCGTCCGCACCGCACTCGTACAGCGAGGTGGCCAGCCGGTCGTCGGGCCAGTGCGCGAGCGTGCCGAGCTGGTCCTTCGGCATGGAGTTGGGCACCGTCCGCAGATACTTCAGCGGGGCGACGGCCGTGCAGTAGTCCTGGTGGCCGTAGGCCGCCGCGACGGTTGTGTAGTAGGTCCGCAGCCGGTCCGGGACCTGGGCGGCGGCCCGGGAACCGGAGTGGTTCACGGCGAGGTCGCGGTAGACGGCCAGGGCGTTCCGGTAGTCGGCCTTGGCACCGGTGAAGTCGTGCTCGGCGGCCGCGGTGACCTGTTCGTCGGCCTGGTCGAGCCGGTCGAGGAGGGCGCGCTGCACGGCTTCCTGGTGAGCGCTGTCGTACCAGAGCGCGCCGCCGACGGGGACGGCGAGGAGGGCGACGCCCAGCAGGAGGGCGACGGGCCGCCGGCCCGGCCACACCAGCGCGGTGCGCAGGCCGACGAACGCGCCGTGCAGGGCGGCCAGCAGCAGGAGAACGAGGTAGCAGACGAGAGCGGCGCCGGGCACGCCGTCGGCGTCCGCGGGCAGCGCCACGAGGAGCAGGACGACGGTCGCCGCCAGGCACGCGGCCGTCAGGAGCCGTCTTCGGACGAGCAGGTAACCGAGGCCCAGTCCGCTCAGGTTGAGGAGGGCCACGGTGGCGGCCCGCAGGCCGTCCGGCGGTGCGGACGGCGGACTCGACGGCATGGGCGGGACGAAGGGCCCCGGGGCCGGAAAGCCGTGCGGCGGGGGCAGAAAGCCCTGCGGCGGGAACGCCGGCCTCTGCTGCGGCCCCGTGGCGCCCGGCGGCGGAAACCCGTAGCCCGGCGGGGCCGGGTTCGGGGAACTGGGGCCCGGCGGGGCCGGGTTCGGCGTGCCGGGGCCCGGGGGCCTGTCGTTCGGTGGTTGCTGGTTCGGGCCGTGCGCTTCCCCGGACATGGCGGCTCCCCCCCAATTGCTGCCGAATCCTCATCAATTGACAGCGTACGGCCAAACGTGCGCATTCGACAGAGCCCCGGCCGCCCCCCAGGTCACCCCGCCGTCCCTTCCCCGCTCACCGCCCCGGGATCTCCTGCTCGGCCCAGATGACCTTTCCCTCACCGGTGTAGCGGGCACCCCACCGGTGGGCGAGCTGGGCCACCAGGAAGAGGCCGCGGCCGCCCTCGTCGGTGCTGCGGGCGTGCCGCAGCCGCGGTGCCGTACTGCTGCCGTCGGCGACCTCACAGGTCAGCCGGGTGTTACGGAGCAGCCGCAGCCGGATGGGCGGTTCGGCGTAGCGGATGGCGTTGGTGACCAGCTCGCTGACGACGAGTTCGGTGGTCACCGCCAGTTCGTCGTAGCCCCATGCCTCCACCTGGTTCACCGCCTTGGCCCGGACCTCACCCACGGCGGCCGGGTCGACCGGTACGTCCCAGGAGACGACGTGGTCGGTGCCCAGGGCGTGGGTGCGGGCCAGCAGCAGGGCGATGTCGTCGGGCTGGGGAACGCGCACCAGTTGCTGCACGGCCGACACGCACAGCGTGCCGAGGTCCGCGTCCGGTGCGGACAGGGCCGCCCGCAGCCGGGACATGCCCAACTCCACGTCCCGGTCGGCACCTTCGATGAGGCCGTCGGTATAGAGGCCCAGCAGGCTGTTCTCGGGGAGTTCGAACTCGGTGGACTCGAAGGCCATGCCGCCCAGCCCGAGCGGCGGGCCGGCGGGCATCTCGGGGAACCAGACCCGCCCGTCGGGCGCCACCACGACCGGCGGCGGGTGCCCGGCCCGGGCCATGGCGCACCGCCGGGTCACCGGATCGTAGACCGCGTACAGACAGGTCGCCCCGACGAACGTGGCCGTGCTGCCCTCGGAGGCCGCGCCCGAGTTCTCCTCCTCCCCGAGCCGCAGCACGAGGTCGTCGAGGTGGGCGAGGAGTTCGTCGGGCGGCAGCTCCATGTCGGCGAGGGTCTGGACGGCGGTGCGCAGCCGGCCCATGCTGGCCGCCGCGGTGAGGCCGTGGCCGACCACGTCGCCGACGACCAGGCCGACCCGGGCGCCGGACAACGGGATCACGTCGAACCAGTCACCGCCGACGCCGTCCGCGGCGTCCGCCGGCAGGTAGGAGGAGGCCACGTCGAGGGCCGTACCGCCGCTCAGGGCCTGGGGCAGCAGGCTGCGCTGGAGGGTGACCGCGGCCGTGTGCTCCCTCGTGTACCGGCGGGCGTTGTCGACGCAGACGGCGGCGCGGGCGACCAGTTCCTGGGCGAGCAGGACGTCGTCGGGCCCGAAGGGGACCGGGTTGACCGAGCGGGCGAACGTGGTGAGGCCGAGGGCGGTGTTGCGGGCCCGCATCGGGACCGAGATGAGGGTGTGCAGCCCGAACTCCCGGATGCGGGCCGACCGTGCGGGCTGCTGGGTGACCCACAGGTGGTCGTCCGGGTCGAGTTCGGGGATGAGGATCGGTTCGCCGTCGATGAGCAGGTCGAGGCCGTGCGGCGGCGGCAGGAAGTCCACCTGGTCGCCGATCCGCGCCACCGCCTCGGGGCTGCCCTCGCGGACGGTCCTGAGCGCGGCGCGCCGCATGGCGGGCCTGGCGGGCGCCGGGCCCGCGTCCGTCAGCCAGGTGCCGTGTCCCTCGGTGCTCAGGACGGGCTCCAGGAGGTCGACGATGACGAAGTCGGCGAACCGGGGGACCGCGAAGTCGGCGAGTTCCTGGGCGGTGCGCAGCACGTCCAGGGTGGTGCCGATACGGGTGCCGGCCTCGTTGACCAGCGAGAGCAGCTGCCGGGCGGTCCACCGTTCGGTGACGTCGGTGACCAGGTAGCAGACCCCGGTCACGGAGTCGTCGGGGTCGACCAGGGGGAAGAACGACGTGGAATAGGCGCGCCTGCGGTGCGGGTCCGACCAGCTCCAGCCGAGGTACTCGTAGTCGGTGACCGGCTCCCGGGTCGCCAGCACCTTGCGCATCAGGCCTTCGATGGTGGCCCCCTGCAACCCGGGCAGCAGTTCGCTCAGCCGCCGGCCCAGGCGCTGCTCGCGGGGCACTCCGCCGAACTGCTCCAGGGTGTCGTTCAGCCAGACGTAGCGCAGCTCCGGGTCCATGACGGCCATGCCGATCGGCGCGCGGGTGAGGAAGCCGTCCAGGACGGACTGCCGGGCCGTCCACTCGGGTCGCTGCTCGCGCGCCGAGAGCAGGAAGCACTCCTCGCCTCCGATGCGGAAGGCCGCGGAGACCCGCAGGTCGACGAGGACGGTGCGGCCGTCGCGGTGCCGTACCGGCACCAGCCCGCTCCAGCCCATGCCGGAGCGGCAGCGCTCGGCGACCCCGGTGGCGCGGGCCGGATCGGCGCGCACGGCGAGCAGCCGCGCCGCGGGGTGGCCGGTCACCTCGGCGGGCGGGTATCCGAGCAGCGCCTCGGCACCGCGCGTCCAGCCGATCACGGTGCCCCCGGCCGACACTACCGCCGCCGCGTCGCTGGAGGCGTCGAGCAGACCGCGCGGTCCCACGGAAGCCGGCACGTCCACATCTCTTCGCGGGGAATCCATCGATTACATCCTCCAGGTACCCCCATGTTCCTGCTTGTCCTGCCGATACGCACGGCCCGCCGGGAGGCGGGGCGCATCCGGCGGACAGGATCCCGCGGGACCGGGGTACCCGTCTGGAGTTGGGCGAGCGGCGGGCCGGGGGCAGCATGGAAGTGCCGCTACAGCGGCATCGGCATCGGCCCGGTGGCCGGTGGAGGTGGTTGAGGGATGGCTGTGGGTCCCCTGCGGTCCGGTGGCGCCGGCGGCTCCGGTGGTGAGGAGTACGGCGCCGGCAGACCGCGTCCGACCGGTCTGCTGGACGTGCTGAGCGTGGCCGCGGTGGCGCTGGACACACAGGGCCGGATCGTGTTCTGGACCCCGCAGGCCGAGGATCTCTTCGGGTACACGGCCGACGAGGCGCTGCGCAAGAACGCGGCGCGCCTGCTCGTCGGCCCCGAGCACCTGAAAGCCGTGGTGGGTCTCTTCACGGAGGTGCTGGAGACCGGCCGGAGCTGGGCGGGCGCCTTCCCGGTCCGGCACAAGGACGGCAGCAGCCGGCTGACGGAGTTCCGCACCATGCGGCTGCTGGACGATCTCGGTGACGTCTACGCGCTGGGCATCGCCGCCGACCACACCCTGTTGCAGCGGGTGGAGACCGACCTGGCGCTGTGCGAGCGGCTGATCAGCCAGTCCCCCATCGGTCTGGCCCTGCTCGACCCCGACCTGCGCTATCTGCTGGTGAACCCGGCGCTGGAGCGGATCGACGGCGTTCCCGCCGAGGAGCACATCGGCCGTCACCTGCGGGAGACGCTGCCGTTGCCCGACATCGACACGGTGGAGTCGGCGCTGCGCCAGGTGCTCACCACCGGCACGCCGCTGCTCGACCAGTACCACGTGGGCCGTACGCCGGCCGATCCGGAGCACGAGCACGCCTGGTCGCTGTCGTTCTACCGGCTGGAGGACCCCGGCGGCCGGGTCCTGGGCGCGGCGGCCTCGGTCGTCGACGTGACGGAGCGGCACCGCGCGGCGGCCGAGGCCGACCGGGCCCGGCGCCGGCTCGCGCTGATCGCGGACGCCTCGGCGCGGGTGGGCACCTCGCTGGAGGTGGAGCGCACCGCCCACGAACTGGCCGAGGTCGCCACCCCGGTCCTGGCGGACGTGGTCGCGGTCGACGTGCTGGACTCGGCGCTGGCCCTGCGCCGGGCGCGGCGGCCGGACAACGGTCCCGAGCTGTTCCGCGCCCTCGCGCTCAAGGCCGACCAGCCCACGGTCGCACTGCGGGCCGCCGATCCGCCCGGTGACCTCGCGACGTACGAAGGCGACCGGCTCGTGACGCTGTGTGTGCACACCGCGCGGCCGGTCCTGGTCCCGCGGGTCGGCGCGCACGACCTGCCCCGCATCGCCCGTGACGCCGAGGCGGGCGAGCTGCTGGCGCGGGCCGGTGTCCACTCGTACCTCGCCGTGCCCCTCATCGCCCACGGCGAGGTGCTCGGCGTCCTCGACCTCAAGCGCACCCGCAATCCGCTGCCCTTCGACGAGGACGACGTGGTCCTCGCCACCGAGCTGGCCGGGCGGGCGGCGGTGGCGATCGACAACGCGCGCTGGTTCCAGAGCGTCCGCAACACCGCCCTCACCCTCCAGCGCAGCCTGCTGCCCGACCACCCGCCGCACCACACGGGCCTGGAACTGGCCTCCCGCTACCAGCCCGCGCAGGCGACCAGCGAGGTGGGCGGTGACTGGTACGACGTGATCCCGCTGTCGGGCGACCGGACGGCGCTGGTCGTCGGCGACGTCATGGGCAACGGCATCGACGCGGCCGCCACCATGGGCCGGCTGCGTACCGCCACCTGCGCGTACGCGGATCTGGAGCTGCCCCCGGCGGCGGTGCTCCGGCACCTGGACAAGATCACCTGCGATCTGGAGCACTACATCGTGACCTGCCTGTACGCGGTGTACGACCCGCACACCAGGCGCTGCGAGATCGCCAACGCGGGCCACATGCCGCCCGCGCTGGTCCATTCCGATGGGCCGCCGGTCCTGCTGGAACTGCCGCCGGCCGCCCCGCTGGGCGTCGGCGGCGTCACGTTCGAGACCACGTCCGTCGGGCTGGCTGCGGGCGATCTGCTGGTCCTGTACACCGACGGTCTGGTGGAGACCCGCCGGCACCCGATCGACGACCGTCTGGAGGTCCTGCTCGGGTTCCTGGACGAGCCCCAGCGGCCGTTGGAGGAGACCTGCGACCTGCTGCTGCACGGCCTGCGGCACCCGGACGACCACGACGACGTGGCACTGCTGGTGGCACGGGCGCTCTAGGTGTGCTGTCCCGCCCCGGGGGCACCGCAGCAGTCGGTGCGGCAGTAGCAGGAGGCGGTGATCGGTACGTCGGCCGTCGCGGCGGCGAGTCTCAGCTGCTGGGCCACGATCCGTGCCTCGCCGTCCTTGCCGAGGCGGCGCAGGCATTCGTGGAAGCCGTGCAGGGCCCACACGTTGCCCGGGTGCTGAAGGGGCCGGGGCAGGGTGTCGTCCAGGCCGAGGTCGGCGCGGTAGACCGCCTCGGCCTCCTCGACCCGGCCGCGTTCGAGGAGCAGGGCACCGTAGGCGTGCCGGGTGGGCTGCATCCAGCCCCAGGGCTCGTCGTAGGGGAGGTGGTCGTCCAGGTCGACCGAGCGGCGCAGGGCCGTGAAGGCGGTGTCGAAGTCTCCTTTGCGGTAGGCGAGTTCGCCGTCGAGCATGGCGGCGGCGATGGCCAGGAGGTCGACGCAGGTGTTGTTGAACAGCGTGCGGGTGGCGGGCACCGCGGCGGCGGCCTCGCGGAAGCGGGCGCGTTCCGCCTCGGCCTCGGCGACGCGGCCGGTGGCCGAGTACGCGACGCCCCGCGCGTAGTGCAGCATCGCGGTGGTCACGCAGTACAGGCTGGGGTCGGCGGGCAGGGGCAGGGCGAGGACGTCGTCCCAGCGGCCGAAGCGGATCAGGACGTGCACCCGCATCGCGAGGAAGCCCTCCAGCCAGTCGGCCATCGGCGGGCTCGGCACGCGCAGCAGTTCCTCGGGGACGGCGGCCTCGAGGAGACCGGCGGTGGCGAGGGCGTCCTGGAGGCGGCCCAGGAACATCGCGCCGTAGATCCTGAAGTGGAGGTTGTGGCAGCGGTAGAGGGTGTAGAAGTTCATGGCGCCGGCCCGGGCGTGGTACTTCTCGTCGGCGGCGACGGCCGCGCTGTTGTCCGAGACGACGCGCCGGTAGTCGCCGCAGAGGACCTCCAGGTGGGAGGGCATGTGCTGGAGATGCCCTGCGTCCGGCACGAGGTCGCGCAGCCGGTCGGCGACGGGCAGCGCGGTCTCGGGGGCCGGCGACATCTCCATCAGGTGGATGTAGAGGTGCAGCAGCCCGGGGTGGCGGGCGCCCGCCTCGGTGGCGAGGGCCCGCTCCAGTACGGCCCTGGCCTCCTCCGTGCGGGCGCCCTCCGCGGGCCGGCCGGTGCGGATGTCCCACAGCTGCCAGGGGGTGAGGTTCATCAGGGCGTCGGCGTACAGGGTCGCGACGTCGAGGTCGTCGGGGGCCAGGTCGTGGACGGCGCGCATGCGGTCGGCGTAGGCCGCGCTCCACACCGGGCACGCCGCGGCGTCCGGGGCGGCGGCCCGCGGGTAGCGGGCGCGCAGCGCCTCGACGAGGGCCCGCTCCACGGGCGTCGCACGGGCGGCCTTGGCGTGGGCGCGTTCCACGGCGGCGTGGGCGCGTTCCGTCGTACGCGCCAGGTCCCGCTCGTCGAAGAACTCCCAGGGCTTGTTGTAGTTGGGGCCGAGGGCGTAGGCCACCCCCCAGTCGGCCATGGCGCAGTCCGGGTCGGCCGCGCCGGCCGCCTCGAAACAGCGGACGGCCTCCTCGTGGTTGAAGGCGTAGGTCCAGTTCAGCCCCCGGTCGAACCAGGTCTGCGCTGCGGGGGACGACGTCGTGACGCGCCGGCCGTGACTGCCCAGGTCGTAGTAGTCCACGACGGCGAACCTATCGACGCGGGGCCTCGGGGAGGTTCTTGTTCATCCGAAGTCATGAGAAGGGCGCGGCGGTTGACGGACCGCCGCGCCACCGGTGCCCCTGGTCTCCCAGGGGGCTCCGGCTCGCTCAGGGAGCCACCGCGCGCCCGGTCCCCGCGGAGATCCGCCCGGAGCACAGCCCCTTGGCCGCGAGGGTCCCCGCGATGCGCGGGATCGCGGCCAGGGTGTTGGCCGGCCATTCGTGCATGAGGACGACCTGACCGTTGGTGAGCCGGGCGACGGCCTGCACGATCGCGTCGGTGCTCGCGCCGTTCCAGTCCTGCGAGTCGACGTTCCAGATGATCTCGGTCAGCCCGTACTTGGCCTCCACCGTGCGCACGGTCGCGTCGGTCTCGCCGTACGGCGGCCGGAACAGGGTCGGCGTGCCGCCGCCGGCGGACGCGACGGCCGACTGGGTGCGGGAGATCTCCGAGTCGATCCCCGCCTGGTTCTCCTGGGTCAGGTGCGGGTGGGTGTAGCTGTGGTTGCCGACCCACATGCCCGCGCTCACCTCGGCCCGGACCTGGGCCGGGTAGGCGGCCGCGTACTGGCCCTCGTTGAACAGGGTGGCCCGCAGCCCGTTGGCTCCGAGGGCACTGAGCAGCGCCGGGGTGTGGGCGGTGGACGGCCCGTCGTCGAAGGTGAGGCCGACGTAGCCGGCGCAGGCGGCCGCGGGGGACGGGGCGGCGCCGGCGAGGAGTGTGCCGGCGGCGGCCAGGGCGACGGCGGTCGCCACCAGGGGCCGTGACGAGCGCTCTGCCAGGGCGCCCATCACGCCACCGTGATGGTGGAGCTGCCGCTGCTCTGGTAGCCCTCGGTCGCGAGGATCTGGTAGTAGCTGAAGCTGCCGAGGGGCATCCCGGCCCTGGCCCAGGCGTCGAAGTGGTTGCCGGTGGTGATGGTGCCGCCGGTGCGCTTGGACTGGCGGACGCTCCAGTACTGGTTGAACGTCTTGGTGCCCTCGACGGACGGCGCGTTGTACCGCGTCGTGAGGTAGATGTCGTAGGTGCCGCCGTCGCTGGTGACGCTGCCCTTGTACGTTCCGGTGGGCCGGTAGGTGCCCCAGTTGTCGACGATGTAGTACTCGACGAGCGGGTTCGAGGTCCAGCCGTAGAGGGACAGGTAGCCGTTTCCGGAGGGGCTGAAGCCGCCGGAGTATGTCACGTTGCGGCGGGCTCCGGTGCTCCAGCCCTTGCCGCAGACGAAGTTCCCGGTGTTCCTCCAGCTGGTGCTGTAGTTGCCGCCGGAGCCGAGGGTCATGGAGACCGTGCCCTGGGCGTCGGTCCAGAAGGAGTAGTAGTAGCCGTTGTCGGTGCCGGTCTGGTTCGTGGTGACGACGGTGGCGGCGCGGGCGGTGCCCGGCAGGGCGAGCCCGGCGGCGGCGCCGAGCAGCAGGGCGCCGGCGCCCCGGCGGCTGAGGGCGTGGTCGAGCGGGTTCATGCGATGCCTCCTCGTGGGCCTGTGCGGGTTGCTGCGGGTGTGACTTGGAGGGGAGTTTTGGTCTGCGCATGTCACCTGTCAACAGTTTCGGTACTTATTTCGAAAGCTGCGGTCGGGAGAAACAGCAATAGCCACAGCTCAGTCCGCCAAATATCCGCCCCGAGATCACCAAGGCCAATATTCGGCCACTTCAAGATCTATTTCCGCGACCCCAAATTCCGAATGTTTCGTAACACGATTCGAACGCTGTCGACGGTGTCCGGAACATGCCGCTGAGCGGAGCAATCACCGGTGTGTCGGGAGCGCGACCGGGAGGCTGGGCGTCTTGTCGAGACGCGTATTCCAGGAGTCCCGGGTGAGGCACGACGGTCGCTACCCAGCACTGCCCGCGCCCCCCACGTGGATGCGCTGGCTCCCCGTGATGTACGTGGCCGGTGTGCTGGTGGTCGAGCCGATCACCCCGGTGTCGTGGCCGGTGAGCTTCGCCCTGATCGCGCTGCCGCTGGTGACCGCTTTCGCGCACGCGGCGGCCGTCGTCGCCGGCACCACCGTCTTCGCCGTCGGCTTCGAGATGCTGCTGGCCGGCACCCCGTGCTGCGCGGGCCGCCCGGTCGGCTACATCTGGGAACGGCACTATGTGGCCGTCTACGCCTGTACGGCGCTGGTCGGCGCCCTCGGCACGGTCCTGGCCGCGCACCGGACCCGCCGCGAACGCACCCTGGCCGACGTCCGGTTCGTGGCCGAGATCGCGCAGCGCGTCCTGCTCCGGCCGGTACCGCACCGGATCGGCAACCTGCTCCTCGAGAGCTTCTACCTGTCCGCCGCCGCGGAGGCCCGCATCGGCGGCGACCTCTACGAGGCCGTGCCCACCGCGCACGGGGTACGCCTGCTCATCGGCGACGTGCGCGGCAAGGGCCTGCTCGCGGTGGAGACGGCGGCCGCGATGCTGGGGGCGTTCCGGGAGGCCGCGCACGACGAGTCCGACCTGCACGCGCTGGTGGAGCGGGTGGACGTCAGCATGTCGCGCCGGGCCGACCAGTTGGGCGGACACGAGGTGGGCGAGCGGTTCGTCACCGCCGTCTTCGCCGAGATCCCCGACGGCGAGAGGGTGGTACGCGTCCTCAACTGCGGTCACCCGCCCCCACTGCTGATCCGCCCCGGTGAGGTGCGCGAGCTGGACCGGGGACAGCCGGGTCCGCCGCTGAACCTCGGCATGCTGGTCGGGGACCCCTACCGCGTCGACACCTACGCCTTCGGGCCCGGCGACCAACTGCTGCTGTACACGGACGGCGTCACCGAGACCCGGGCCCCGGACGGCGCCTTCTACCCCTTGCTCCAGCGGCTGCGCTCCTGGGGCCCGATGCCACCGCCGGAACTGCTGGCACGGCTCCACCAGGACCTGCTGGACTACAGTCACGACCAACTGCGGGACGACACGGCGGCACTCACCGCGTTCCTGCTGCCCGAGGGAGCGGCCGGACCGCCGAGGGGCGGCCGCGACCGCCCGGACGGCGGCGGCTCGTAGACTCGCCCCGTGGCATTCCTGAGCACCCCTCACCACTGCTTCCTGTGATCACAGGGCCCTGAGGGCGACGCCGGCCGGCGTCGCCCTCCCACGCATGCCCGCCGTGACCCACATCAGGAGTGCCCTGTGCCCGTTTCGCTGCCCCCTGCCCTCGAACTCTCCCTGGATCTGCTGCGCTGCCCGGCCTGCCGGGCCCGCCCGCTGCTCCCCGGCCACGGCAGTCTGCGCTGCCCGGCCGGCCACTCCTTCGACATCGCCCGGCACGGCTACGCCGGCCTGCTCACCGGCGCCCGCGCCACCAGCGGCGACGACGCGGCCATGGTCCGGGCCCGCGAACGGTTCCTGGCCACCGGCGGCTACGCACCCCTGCACGCCGCGGTGGCCCGGCTGGCCGCCGCCGACGCTCCCCGGCACGCCACCGTCGTCGACGTGGGCTGCGGCACCGGCTACTACCTCGGCGGTGTCCTCGACCGGCTGCCCACCGCGCGTGGGCTGGGGTTGGACACCTCGGCGCGCGCACTGCGCGCGGCGGCCCGGGCCCATGCCCGCGCCGCCGCGGTGGCCTGGGACGTCTTTCGCTCCTTTCCGCTGGCCGGCGGGGTGGCCGACGTGGTGCTGGACGTGTTCGCGCCACGCAACCCGGCGGAGTTCCACCGGGTGCTCCGGCCGGCGGGCCGGCTGCTGGTGGTGCGCCCCACCGGCGGGCACCTGGCCGAGCTGCGCGGGCGGCTGCCCGCGATGGTCGGCGTCGACCCGGCCAAGGAGCGCCGGCTGCGCCGGGCGCTGGGTCCCTTCTTCGAGGCCGTGCGCACCGAACGTGTCGAGTACGTGATGCCGGTGGCCCGGCCCCGGGCCGGGGATCTGGTGCGGATGACCCCGAGCGCGTGGCACCTCGACGGGGCCGACGACGGCGGGTGGGCGCCGGAGCGGGTCACCGTGTCGGTGCTGGCGACCGTCTACCGGCCCCGGCGGCGCTCAGAGGAAGCTGACGCCCTGGGCGAGGGTGAGTTCGCCTGAGTAGTTGACCGTGTTGGTGGCCGCGCGCATGTACGCCTTCCAGGCGTCGGAACCGGACTCGCGGCCGCCGCCGGTGTCCTTCTCGCCGCCGAAGGCGCCGCCGATCTCGGCTCCCGAGGTGCCGATGTTGACGTTGGCGATACCGCAGTCGGAGCCGGCGGCGGACAGGAAGATCTCGGCCTCCCGCTGGTCGCGGGTGAAGATGCTCGACGACAGGCCCTGCGGGACGTCGTTGTGGAGCGCGATCGCCTCGTCGAGGGTCTCGTAGGTGAGGAGGTACAGGATCGGCGCGAAGGTCTCCTCCCGGACGGCGTCGGTCTGTCCGTCGACGCGGACGAGGACGGGCTCCGTGTAGGCCGCCGCCGGTGCCGCCTCGGCCAGGCGGCGGTTTCCGCCGGCCAGCACCTTGCCGCCGTCGGCCCGGACCCGGCCGAGGGCGTCGTGCATGGCGTCGAGCGCGGCGGTGGAGATGAGCGGTCCGACCAGGGTGGCGTCGTCGAACGGGTCACCGACGGGCAGCCTGCCGTAGACGTCGGTCAGACGTCCGGCGAGGGTGTCGGCGATGTCGCGGTGGACGATGAGCCGGCGCAGCGTGGTGCAGCGCTGGCCCGCCGTGCCGGCCGCGGCGAACACGACGCTCGGGACGGCGAGGTCCAGGTCGGCGGAGGGCGCGACGATCGCCGCGTTGTTGCCGCCGAGTTCCAGCAGGCTGCGGCCGAAGCGGGCGGCCACGCGCGGGCCGACCTCGCGCCCCATGCGGGTGGAGCCGGTGGCGCTCACCAGGGCCACGCGGGGGTCGTCGACCAGCCGCTCGCCGACCGTCCGGTCGCCGAGCAGGAGGCGGTGGACGTCGTCCGGGGCACCGGTCTCGGCGGCGGCACGGGTGAGCAGCCGGTGGCAGGCCAGGGAGGTCAGCGGGGTGAGTTCGGAGGGTTTCCAGACCACGGTGTCACCGCAGACGAGGGCGATCGCGGTGTTCCAGGACCACACGGCGGCGGGGAAGTTGAAGGCGGAGACGACACCGACCACGCCCAGCGGGTGCCAGGTCTCGGCGAGCCGGTGGCCCGGCCGCTCGGAGGCGATCGTACGGCCGTACAGCTGACGGGAGAGGCCGACCGCGAAGTCGCAGATGTCGATCATCTCCTGGATCTCGCCGAGCGCCTCGGAGCGGATCTTGCCCGCCTCGACGGTGACGAGATCGGCCAGGTCGCTCTGGTACTCGCGCAGCAACTCGCCCAGGCGGCGGACGAGTTCGCCGCGGCGCGGGGCGGGCGTGGTGCGCCAGGTCAGGAAGGCGGCCCGGGCGGCGGCGACGGCCTCCTCGACGTCGGTGCCGGTGGCGGCCCGCAGTCCGAGGAGCCGTTCGCCGGTGATCGGGGTGCGGGCCGGGAAGTCGTCGCCCTCGACGGCCCGCGCGCCGATGTTCCGGAGGCACGCGAGTGCGCGGGCGCGCAGTTCGTCCGTGGTGGGGATCGCGGTGCCGGTCATGGTGTCCTCCCGGGGTGAGGGATCAGCGGGGCGGGTCGGTGAGGCCGAGGGAGCGGGCGACATGGGCGAGGGAGCGGTTCTGCTGCCGTTCGTAGAGGGCGAAGGGGTCGAGGACCTCCCGGCCGACGGCGCCGGAGAGCCAGTCGGCGTCGTAGCGGGTGCCCTGCCGGCCGTTGTCGCGGGTGCCCTCGCCGCTGAGGTTGGACTGGAAGATGCCGGCGGCGGAGCGGGGCAGGAAGTCCTCGTAGACGACGGGTTCGGCGACCAGCCAGCCCTGCCGCACCAGTTCGGCGACGCCGGACGGTGGCGCGGCGCCGTCCCGTGGTCGGCCGTCGGCTGCCCGGTAGGTGAAGTAGGCCAGTCCCTGGGCGGCGAGTTCCTGCTCGCTGCCGGGCATGTGCCGTTCCCACAGGGCGCGGGCGAGGTCGTCGCGGGCCGCCCCGGGGTGCTGGGCGGCCTGCTCGTCGACACGGTCGAGGAGGTCGTCGTACCGGGCCCGTCCCGTGCGGGTGAGGGCGATGCCGCGGGCCTCGACCTCGCCGAACCGCACCCGCAGGGCGCCGTCGACGACACTGCCGTCCTCGGTGCGCATGGCCCGGGGTTCGGCCAGGGCGCGGAAGGAGGTCTGCCGCAGCAGGACGTCGGGGCCCTGCCAGGCCGGCGGGCCCTGGACGGTGTCGATCATCTCGATGCCGCGGTCGGTCATACGGCGGTACAGCTCGTCGATGTCCAGCACCCGCGGGGTGAGGTGGTTGATGTGGGTGCTGCGGACACCGCCGATGTCGGCGGCGACGGCGGAGACCCGCTCCAGGGTCCGGTACCAGGCCCGGTCCACCGGTTCGGCCGACAACTCGAAGGCCCGCACGGCCAGTCGCAGGAAGCGTTCGGCTTCGTCGGCCGGCAGCCCGCCCTCGGCCGCGGCCCGGTCGGCCAGCAGCGGCAGCTCGGGCGGGAAGAGTTCCCGGCCGGCGAGGAAGGTCTCCAGTCGCGAGCGCAGGTCCGCGTCGAAGAAGCGGGGGTCGGCGGGGGTGAGCAGGGAGGTGAACACCCGGAAGGGGTTGCGGGCGAGTTCCTCCTCGTCGACCGGCCGGAAGGCGGTGGAGACGACGGGGACCGCGCTGGCGGCGGCCTCCCTCAGGTCGTAGAAGCCGACCGGGTGCATCCCGAGGGCGCCGAAGATCCGGGCGACCTGCGCCAGTTCACCCGGGGTGCCGACCCGGATGGCGCCGTGCCGTTCTGCGGTCACCCGGCCGATGGAGCCCAGGCGTTCGGCATCGGCGCCCCGTGCGCGCAGGACGTCCTCGTTGACCTCGCGCGAGACGTCGACCAGCGTGGTGTACGCGGGCACCTCGCGCCCGTACATCCTTGACAGCCGCTCGGCGAACGCGGCCCGCAGCCGCCACTGGCTGATCGTCGGCATGGTTCAACCCTCCGGTCGGGGCGGCGACGGTACGGGGATCATGTCCTCGATGGTGGCCGACCGGCCCCCCGGCGTACAGACGACAGGGCCGGGCGCACACCCGGCCCGCAACACCCGCGGCCCGGAACACGCCCGGACGCGCCACGGGAAACCCACTGGACCGATCGTCGTGTGTGATCCCTACCATGTGACCTCAAGACAACCATGCGACCGGTCCGTCGGATGCGTACCGGTCGGGGTCGCCGATGCCAGGGACCGCTCCCCGGGCTGCGGTGATCTTCCTACCCAGGAGGACCTTCCGCATGTTCCGACGAATTGGCAGTGCCGTCGTCCGACATCCCGTCTGGACGATCGTGGCATGGCTGATCGCGGCGGTGGCGATCGTGGCCACCGCTCCGAGCCTGCCCTCGAACAGCGACGAGAGCAGCTTTCTGCCCAAGAGTTACGAATCGATCAAAGCGGCCGACCTCCAGGCGAAGGCGTTCCCCAGCGCCTTCACCCCGTCCGCGATCGCCCTGTACCAGCGCACCGACGGCGGAAAGCTCACCGCCGCCGATCTGAAGGACGTCGCCCGGATCACCACCGAACTGGGCGGCAAGCACATCGACCAGGTCCAGAAGGTCGTCCCCGGCCAGCCGTCCAAGGACGGCAAATACACCATGACCCTGGTCCAGATGGACAGCAAGAACGCCGGCCAGCCCGTACAGGCGGACGCGGCCAAGGTGTTGCGTGACGACGTCAGGCAACTGACCAAGGGCACCGACCTGGAGGCCAGGCTCGGCGGTTCGGCCGCGCAGGCCCTGGACCAGCAGGACTCGTCCAAACGCGGTGAGGCCCTGATCGGCATCGGCACCTTCCTGATCATCCTGGTGACCCTGCTGATCATCTTCCGGGCGCCGATCCTCGCGATCCTGCCGCTGATCACGATCGGCCTGGTGTCCGCGATCGCCAACGGACTGATCGCCTACGCCACCAAGCTGTTCGGTCTCCAGGCCAACAGCTCGGTCTCGTCGATCCTGATCGTCGTGCTCTTCGGCGTGGGCACGGACTACTTCCTGTTCCTGATGTTCCGGTACCGCGAACGGCTGCGCGCGGGCGACGAACCCAAGGAGGCCATGATCAACGCGGTGGCCCGGGTCGGCGAGGCCATCGCCTCGGCGGCCGGCGCGGTCATCATCGCCTTCCTCGCGCTGGTCCTGTCCACGCTGGGCTTCCTCAAGCAGATGGGCCCGGCGCTGGCCATCGCGGTCTCCGTGACCCTGATCGCGGGCCTGACCCTCATCCCGGCCGTCGTCTCGCTCATCGGCCCGAAGGTCTTCTGGCCGTCGAAGTCCTGGCAACGCGAGCCGGAGAACGCCCGGTTCGCGGCTCTCGGCCGTGGTGTGCGGCGCCGCCCGGCACTGACCGCCGCGGTCTCCGGCCTCGTCCTGGTCGTGCTGTCGCTGGGCACGCTCGGCTATCACGCCACGTTCGACCTGGCGTCGGGCTCGATGCCCAAGACCAAGGAGTCCATGGTCGTCCAGGACGAGATGCAGAAGGCGTACTCGGCCGGTGCCGCCGCGCCCACCGACGTGTACCTGTCCAGCACCGGCGGCAAGCCGCTGGACACCTCCGCGTTCGACGCCTACGCGCGGAAGCTGGGCGCCGTGGACGGTGTCGCGAGCGCCCGCATGAACCAGCTGAACAAGGCCGGTACCACGGCGGACTTCACGGTCACGCTCAAGTACGAGGCCTCCACCGACAAGGCGATAGACGCCGTGGGCCGGGTGCGTGACGTGGCGCACGCCGACGCTCCCGAGGGCACCGAGGCCCTGGTCGGCGGTATGTCCTCGATCTACAAGGACATCGACTCCGCGGTCAACCACGACTACCGGACGGTGTTCCCGGTCGCCGCCCTCCTGATCATGGTGATCCTCGGCCTGCTGCTGCGCAGTGTGGTCGCGCCCTGGTACCTGATCGCCTCGGTCGGGCTCGGCTTCGGCTCCACGCTGGGCGCGACGGTCTGGATCTTCCAGGACGCGCAGAACAAGCCCGGGCTGATGTTCATGCTCCCGGTGATCATGTATCTCTTCGTGGTCGCCATCGGCACGGACTACAACATCCTCATGATCGCCAGGCTCCGCGAGGAGGCCCGCGAGGGCCGGGAGCCGCGCGAGGCGGCCGGGATGGCGCTGCGGCACGCCGGTCCGACGGTGGCCGCGGCCGGCTTCATCCTGGCGGCGACCTTCGCGACGATGATGCTGGCCGGCAACTCGCTGCTCACGGAGATGGGCTTCGCGGTGTCCTTCGGCATCGCGGTAGCCGCCTTCGTGATGGCGATGTTCTTCACCCCGAGCCTCACGGCCCTGATCGGTCACGCGGCCTGGTGGCCGGGGCATGCCGACCGGGCCGACCCGGGGACGGACGGCGGCTCCTCCCCCGCCACGGACGAGTACCAGGCGGCGGGGCGACCCGGCTGACGGCAGCGGGACAACGGGGGGCCGCCGGCGGCCGCGGGGTCACCGGCGGCCCCCCGCCCGTTCCCGGGTGCGCATCGGGTCCGCGTACAGGTGATCGCGGCGGGAAGACGCAGGGGTGAACACGATCCCCGCTTCGAGGTGGCACATGGCTTTCTTCGCGATCTCCCGCACACAGCCGCTGCGGCTCCTGTCGGCCACCGAACTGGCGGTGGAGCAGGAACTGCTCGACACCCGCAACGCCCAGCTGCGCCAGGCGGTCACCTCGCACGCCGTCGTCGACCAGGCCATCGGTGCCGTCGTCGCGTGCGGCCGGATCCCGCCTGAGAAGGCCTGGCAGGTCCTGCGCGAGGTGTCCCAGCGCACCAACACCAGACTGCGCACCGTCGCCGAACACGTCCTGGAGCACGTGCAGGGCATCGCCGTACCGGACTTCGACCCGGCGGAACTGGAGCGTGCGATCGGCCGGTACCGGGCCGGCGCGGACACCGGGCGGGGCCGCGGCTCCCCCGGGGTACGGCTCAGGTGAGCCGGGTCCTGCGCACCGTGTTCCGCAGTTCACCGAGGCCGCTGACCCGCGTGACGACCACGTCGCCGTCGGCGAGGAAGACCTGCGGTTCGCGGGCGCTGCCGATACCGCTCGGCGTGCCGGCGAGGACCACGTCCCCGGCGCGCAACGTCATCCCGCGGCTGAGCTCGGCGATGATCCTCGGCACGGGGAAGGCCATCTGACCGCTGGTCGCGTCCTGCCGCACCCGCCCGTTGACCTCGCACCGCACCCGCAGCGCCGTCAGGTCCCCGATCTCGTCGGCGGTGGTCAGCCAGGGGCCGAGCGGCATGGTCGCGTCGATGCTCTTGCCCTTGAGCCACTGGCCGCCGTGCGCCCGCTGGAGGTCGCGCTGGGACACGTCGTTGGCGACGAGGTAGCCGAAGACGTGGTCCAGCGCCTTCTCCTCCGGGATCGAGCGCCCGTCCCGGCCGACGACGAGGGCGATCTCGGCCTCGTAGTCCCATTGGGCGGAGAGGTCGGAGTCGTAGGCGATGTCGTCGGCGGGACCGATGACCGTGTCCGGGCCCTTGGTGAAGAAAGTGGGGTGCCGGGGCCGCTCCTGCGGATCCTGGCCCTCGCGCCTGCCCTTCGACTCCTCGAAGTGGTCCCAGTAGTTCCAGCCGGTGCACAGGATGTCGCGGTTGAAGCGGTGCAGCGGCGACTCCAGCCGGACCTGGGGCAGTGCCACGGTCTCCGGTCCGCCGTGGGCGACCGCGGCCCGGGCCGCGTCGAGGGCCGCCGGGCCGCCGCGGACGATGTCGTCGACGGTCCCGATGTGCGCGGGCACCAGCGTCACGGTCTGGCTCGGCACGTCCACGGCACCGGCTCGCCGCTCGCCCTCGACGACGAGGGAGGCAAGTTTCACGTCGCCCCTTTCGCTCTGTTGCGGTCGGGCCCGCCCACGACCGAGCGGGATGCATTGACTTTAAATGACGATCGTGAAAAATACGAGACATGAGAGAAGGTGCGGAGATGACACACGGAGCGGAGCCCGTGGAGGTCGGAAACCGGCTCCTGGCGTCCGGGACGGTCGGTGCCGTGCACCGGTGCCGTGTGGAGTGGGCGGACACGGACGCCTCCGGGCACTACCACAACTCGGCCGTGGTGCGGTACGTGGAGGCGGCCGAGGCGGCGCTGGTGCGCGAGCGTGGGGTCGTCGGGTACTTCGGTGCGGTGCCGCGCGTGCGCTACGAGGTCGAGTTCGCCGCTCCGCTCTGGTTCGAGCAGGAGGTGACGACCGTGCTCGGCGTCGAACGCGTCGGCACCTCCTCGATGACGTTCGGGTTCGAGGTATGGGGCGAGGAGACCGGCGGCCGGCCGCGGCGGCTCGCGGCCTCCGGCCGCTACACGGTCGTCCACGTGCCGCGGGGCGGCGAGCGGGTGAGCGCTCCCTGGCCGGCCGAGTGGGTGGCGGCCCTCACCCCGGAGCAGACCGGCTGACCGGTGCGCGCGCGTGCTCGTGGCGGGCCGGCTCCCGGGAGCC
>NZ_LBMU02000005.1 GCF_001005085.2 Streptomyces humi | reverse complement strand
CACACCGCACTCACGCGACACCTCACGCAGGCCCTCGACGACCTCCTGCGGCAGGGCGAACCGCCACCGGGCGCCGGCGGCCGAACGCACGGGCGGCCGGGGCCGGTCGATGGGCAGTTCGGTGTCGGGGACGCCGGCCAGCCGCTCACGCCAGTACGACAGCTGCCGCTCCAGCACGTCGCCGTCCAGCCACTGCCGCTGCCACACCGCGAAGTCCGCGTACTGCACCTCCAGCGGCGGCAACGGGTCGGGCTCCCCGACCCGGAACGCCTCGTACAGCGCCGTCAGTTCACGGTGGAAGATCCGGTCGGACCACTCGTCGAACACCACGTGGTGGATGGCGAGTGCCAGCACGTGCTCCTCGGGGGCCAGCCGGAACAGGGTGGCCCGCACCAGCGGACCGGCCGCCAGGTCGAACGGCACCCCGGCGTCCGCCGCGACCAGGCGGCGCGCGACCGCTCCGGGATCCGTCCCGGTGGAGACGTCCACCACGGGCAGCGCGAACGGGTACGGCGGGTCGATCACCTGCCGCGGAACGCCGTCGGCGTCCGCGACGAGCCGGGTGCGCAGCACCTCGTGCCGCGCCACCACTCCGCCCAGGGCCGCCCCGAGGGCCGCGACGTCCAGGGGCCCGGTCCAGTGCACGGGGGACAGCAGGGCGTACTCGACGGAGCCGGGCTCCAACTGGTCGAGGAACCAGAGGCGTTGCTGCGCGAACGACAGCGGAAGCCGCGCCGTGCGGTCGTGGTCGACCCGCGCCATGCGCGGCACCACGGTGCCGGCTCCCGAGCGGTCCAGGAGCGGTGCGAGGTCGCGCACCGTGGGCCGGTCGAACAGGTCGGCGAGGGGCAGCTCGACCGAGAACGCCTCCCGGATGCGGAACACGACCTGGGTGGCCAGCAGCGAGTGGCCGCCCAGGTCGAAGAAGTCGTCATGGGCGCCCACCCGCTCCACGTCGAGCACATGGGCCCAGATGTCGGCCAGCAGCTGCTCGGACGGTCCCCTCGGCGCCACGAAGCCGTCGTCGTCCGACGTCCCTCCCGCCGGGGACCGTTCGCCGGGGTGCGGTTCCGGCGCGGGCAGCGCGGTCCGGTCGAGCTTGCCGTTCGCGGTCAGCGGCAACGCGGCCAGTTCGACGAAGGCGGCCGGGATCATGAAGTCCGGCAGCCCGTGCCGCAGGTGCTCCCGGAGTACGGCCACCGGCGGAGCGCCCACGGCATGGTCCTCGGGGACCAGGTAGGCCGCGAGCCGGCGGTGCGCGCCGTCGCCGTGGGCCGTGACGACCGCCGAGCGAACGCCCGGGTGAGCGGTCAGCAGGGCCTCGATCTCACCCGGCTCGATCCGGAAGCCGCGGACCTTGACCTGCTTGTCCCCACGCCCCACGAACTCCAGTACGCCGTCCGGCAGTCGACGCGCCCGGTCCCCGGAGCGGTACATCCGCGTGCCGTCCCCGGCGAAGGGATCCGCCAGGAACCGCTCCGCCGTCAGTGCCGCCCGGCCGCCGTATCCTCGCGCGACACCGGCGCCGCCGATGTACAACTCGCCGGGTACGCCCACCGGTACGGGGCTCAGCCGCTCGTCGAGCACGTACACCCGCCAGCCGGGCAGCCCGCGCCCCACCGGCAGCCCCGGGTCGCCGACCAGGTCCGCGGAACCGAGGCGATGGTGGGTGACATGGACGGTGGTCTCAGTGATGCCGTACATGTTGACCAGGGCGGGGGCGTCCAGGCCGCGCGCCTCGCTCCAGCGGGCCACGTGCGGGCGCCGGAGCGCGTCACCGCCGAACACCACGTGGCCGAGCGCGGGCAGGTCGCGACCGGGCTCGACCGCCTCGGACAGCTGACGGAACAGCTCAGGGGTGGCGCTCAGGTGGGTGACGCCCTCGGCGGCCAGCAGGTCCCGCAGCCGCCACGGCTCACGCACGCGGTCCATCGGCACGACGACGCTGCGGGCACCCCGGGTCAGCGGGCCCCAGACCTCCCAGACCGAGAAGTCGAAGGCGAAGGAGTGGCTGACACTCCACACGCTGTCCGCGGAGAGAGTGAGGGCGCCGGAGAGGTCGGCGGCCTCGAACAGGCGGCTCACGCTCGCGTGCGCGACCTGCACGGCCTTGGGCCGGCCGGTGGAACCGGAGGTGTAGATCACGTAGGCGAGCTGTTCCGGGTGGGTGTCGACCCGGGGGGCGGGGTGCGGGGCCGCGGTGATCGCGGCGGCCGTCGCCGGGTCGTCGAGCACCAGGAGGGGCAGCGCGCCCTCGGGCAGGACGCCGGCCCGGTGGACCTGGGTCACGACCAGCGCGGCCCGGCTGTCGGCGAGCATGAACGCGAGCCGTTCGGCCGGATACTCCGGGTCGAGGGAGAGCCAGGCCCCGCCGGCCTGCCACACGGCCAGCATCGCCACGACCGTGTCGACACCGCGGTCCAGGCACAGCCCGACCACGGACTCCGGACCCACCCCCGCGTCGCGCAGCCGGTGGGCGAGCCGGTTCGCGCGCTCCATCAGCCCGCCGTACGTCAGCCTCCGCTCACCGCAGACCAGCGCCACGGAGTCGGGACGGGCAGCGGCCCGGGCGGCGACCAGCTCGTGCACGCCACGGGCGGTGAGGTCGGGGGCCGAGCCGTCCTGCCACTCGGCGGTGAGCAGGTCCCGCTCGTGCGCCGGCAACGTCGGCACCTGCGACAGCGGGCGCTCCGGGTCCGCCGCCAGTGTCTCCAGCAGGCCCACGAAGTGCCCGGTCATCCGGTCGATCGTCGCCGCGTCGAACAAGGCGGTGCCGTACTGCACCTCGCACCGCAGACCGTGGTCACCGCCAGTGTCGCCGACCGTCACGAGCAGGTCGTACTTGGCGGGCAGCACGTCGGTCAGGACGTCACCCGCTTCCCACGTGGCGTAGTTGAACATCACCTGGAACAGAGGCGTTCGGGAGCGGTCCCGGTCGGCCACCAGCTCGTCCACCAACTGCTCGAACGGCAGGTCCTGGTGGGTGAACGCGCCGAGCGCCGTCTGCCTTACGCGGGCGATGAGTTCGGTGAACGTCGGATCCCCCGACAGGTCGGTGCGCATGACCAGCGTGTTGACGAAGAACCCGATCAGGTCCTCCGTCTCGGCCCGGTTCCGGTTGGCCACCGGCGTACCGACCGCCACGTCCTCCGCTCCGCCGTATCGGCCGAGCAGCACGCTCAGCGCGGCCAGCAGCGTCATGAACATCGTCGAGTCGTGCGCACGGGACAGGCGCCGCAGGGCCTCGGTGGTGTGTGCGGGGACGGTGAACCGCAGCACCGCGCCCTCGGTGGACCGGACGCGCGGACGCTGCCGGTCGACCGGCAGCTCCAACTCCGGCAGATCCGCCAACTGCGCCACCCAGTAGGCACGTTGCGCTGCGAGCGCGGTGCCGGTCAGCCACTGCCGCTGCCAGGCCGCGAAGTCCGCGTACTGCAAGGGCAGCGGCGCGAGCGGCACGGGCTGCCCGTCCCGGAACGCCTCGTACAGGGACCCCAGTTCACGCCGGAAGACCCGGTCCGACCACTCGTCGAAGACGACGTGGTGCACGGTCACCGCCAGCACGTGCTGATCCGGAGCCAGCCGCAGCAGAGTGGCCCGCACCAACGGCCCCGTTGCCAGGTCGAACGGGACCGCCGCCGCCCCGGCCACCAACTCCCGTGCCACCGCCACCGGTTCCGGCTCACCGGACACGTCGACCAGCGGCAGCGGGAACCCGGACGGGGCGTCGTCGACACACTGGTACGGCACACCGTCGGCGCCGACGACGAGCCGCGTCCGCAGCACCTCGTGCCGCGCCACGATCGCGCCCAGCGCGGCACCCAACGCCTCCACGTCGGGTTTCTCCCCGCGCAGCCACACCGGCAGGGCGACGGTGTACTCCGTCGAGCCCGGCTCCAACTGGTCCAGGAACCAGAGCCGCTGCTGTGCGAACGACAACGGCAGGGGCCGGTCCCGGTCCGCCACCGTCACGGGAGGTACGGCCGTTCCCCGCGCCGAACGGTCCACCACCGCGGCGAGCTCCCGCACGGTGGGACGGTCGAACATCGCGGAGAGCGGCAGGTCCACCGACAGCAGCTCGCGGATCCGGGAGCCGACCCGGGTCGCGAGCAGCGAATGCCCGCCCAGTTCGAAGAAGTTGTCCGTGACCCCGACCCTGGCGACACCGAGCAGACGGCTCCAGACGCCGACGAGCAGCTCCTCGGTGGGAGAGGCCGGCGGAACGTACGCGGGCAGCCCTCGCTGCGCGACGTCCGGCTCGGGGAGGGCGGCGCGGTCGAGCTTGCCGTTCGGGGTCAGGGGCAGCACGTCGACCAGCGTGAAGACGGACGGAATCATGAAGGCGGGCAGGTGGGCTGCCGCGTGGGCGCGCAGGTCGGTGACGGGCGGGATGCCTGTGGCGGGGTCCTCGGGGACGAGGTAGGCCACCAGTCGGCGGTCGTCCTCGGCGCCGAAGGGGACCACGACGGCGGAACGGACCTGAGGGTGCGCGGTGAGGACGGCCTCGATCTCACCGGGCTCGATACGGAAGCCGCGCACCTTGACCTGCTGATCGGCACGGCCCACGAAGTCCAACCGCCCGTCGGGCAGCCAGCGGGCACGGTCGCCCGAGCGGTACATGCGCGAGCCGTCAGAGGCGAACGGGTCGGGGAGGAAGCGTTCCGCCGTCAGGGCCGGGCGGCCGGCATAGCCACGGGCCACCTGCGGACCCGCGATGAACACCTCACCCGCCACACCGACCGGGACCGGTTCCAGCCGGTCATCGAGCACATACAAGCGGGCGTTCGCGACCGGAGCACCGATGGGGGGAAGCCCCTGCCCAACGACCTGGCCCGCGGTGACCATCACGGTCGCCTCGGTCGGCCCATAAGTGTTCACCAGACGTCGGCCCGGTGCCCACGCCCGCGCCACCTGCTCGGTCAGCCGCTCCGCACCCAGCAACAACGTCTCGATACCGGACACCTGCTCCGGATCCAGCACACCGAGCAGGGACGGCACGACACTCGCCGCCCCGACGCCCTCCGCCCCGATCATGGCGGTCAGCGCCTCCGGCTCACCCCGCTCCTCCGCTGTCGCCACCACCAGCGTGCCGCCACGGGCCAACGTCACGGCAACGTCCAGCACCGCCGCGTCGAAGCTGAACGACGCGAACTGCAACACCCTCGTGCCCGGCCCCGCACCCAGCTCCGGGCCCAGCGCGGTCACCATGCCGACGACGCTGCCGTGCGAGACCTGCACACCCTTCGGGCGACCCGTCGAACCCGACGTATAGATCACATACGCCAACTGACCAGGCGCCACAGCGACGTCCGGCACCGTCGACGGCAGATCGCTCGTCCGCGCGAGATCACCCTCACGGAGCACGACCCGCGCCCCACTGTCCGCGACCATGAACTCCAGCCGCTCCGCCGGATACTCGGGATCCAACGGCAGATACGCACCACCCGCCAGCCACACCCCCACCACGGCCACGACCATGTCGACACCACGCGGCAGACACAGACCCACCACCGACTCCGCCCCGACACCCCTCCCCCGCAGCACATGCGCCAGCCGACCGGCCCGCTCCAACAGCCCGGCATAAGTCAGAACCCGACCACCGGACACCATTGCCACCGCATCCGGAGTATCGACAGCCCACCCGGCGATCAGCTCATGCACCCCACCCACCGACGGAAGCACGGCCGGGGCGCCGTGCCAGCCCCGCACCAGTTGGTCACGCTCGTCGGCCGAGAGCACGGGCAGCTCACCCACCCGCCGCTGCCCCGCGTCCTCCGCCACCGCCTCCAGCAGCCGCACCAGATGACCCGACAACCGCTCCACGGTCCCCGCGTCGAACAGCGCCGTGCTGTACTCGACCTCACCCAGCAGCCCGTCGTCGCTCTCCACCAGACGCAGGGCCAGGTCGCATTTCACGGGCAGCGTGCCCGGATTGACGTAGGCGCCGCCCGTGGTGCCGTAGCTGAACATCGTCTGGAAGAGCGGGCTGCGGGACCGGTCGCGCTCGGTCACGACGGCGTCCACGAGTTGTTCGAAGGGCAGGTCCTGGTGGGCGTACGCGCCCAGGGCCGTCTCCCGTACCCGCCCGAGGAGTTCCGCGAAGGTAGGGTCGCCGGACAGGTCCGTGCGGATGACCAGGGTGTTGACGAAGAACCCGATCAGGTCCTCGGTCTCGGCGCGGTGCCGGTTCGCCACCGGGGTGCCGACCACGACGTCCTCGGAGCCGGCGTACTTCCCGAGGAGGACGTCGAAGGCGGTCAGGAGGGTCATGAACATCGTCGTGCCGTGTTCCCGTGACACCGTGCGCAGTGCCTCGGCCGTGTGTGCCGGGACCGAGAACCGGGTGACGGCTCCCTCCGTGGACCGCACGGCGGGGCGCGGCCGGTCGGTCGGCAGGTCCAGCACCGGCAGGTCGGCCAACTGCTGACGCCAGTAGGTGAGTTCTTCGTCCAGTACGTCGCCGGTCAGCTGTCGTCGCTGCCAGACGGCGAAGTCCGCGTACTGGACCGGGAGCGGCGGCAGTGGATTGGGGCGTCCCTCGCGGAAAGCGTCGTAGAGGGAGCGCAGTTCGCGTTGGAGGACGAGGTCGGACCACTCGTCGAAGACGGCGTGGTGCGCGGACAGGGCCAGGAGGTGGTCGTCGGGGGCCGACCGGATGAGGACGGCCCGGACGAGCGGGCCGTTCGCGAGGTCGAAGGGGGCCATCGCCTCCTGGTGTGCCAGCCGTTCGCTGTCGCGTCGGGGGTCGGGGGTGGTGGACACGTCGGCCACGGGGAGCGGGAAGGGCGCGGGCTCGTCGATCACTTGGCGCACGGTTCCGTCGGGGCCGGGTACCAGGCGGGTGCGCAGCGCTTCGTGCCGGACCAGGACCGCGTCCAGGGCGGTCTGGAGCGCGGCGACGTCCAGGGGGTGGTCGAAGTGCAGGCGCAGCGGCAGGTTGTACTCGGCGGAATTCGGTGCCAGCTGGTCGAGGAACCACAGGCGTTGCTGTCCGAACGACAGGGGCAGGTCGTCGCCGTCCCGGTCGACCGGCTCGATCGGCTGAGCGCTCGTCCCGGCGGGCGTGCCAGTGCCCGTGTCCGGCCCCGTCCCGGTGCCCGTGTCCGGCCCCGTCCCGGTGGCCGCGTCGGCGAGGGCCGCCGCCAGCTGCCGGACGGTCGGCCGCCGGAACAGGACCTCGAGGGGCAGTTCGGTGCCGAAGGTCTCCCGGATGCGGGACATGACCTGGGTGGCCAGCAGCGAGTGCCCGCCCAATTCGAAGAAGCCGTCGTCGGCGCCCACCCGGTCCACTCCGAGGAGCCGCGCCCAGATGCCGGCGAGGAGTTCCTCGGTGCCGGGGGCTGGTGCGACGTACGGTTTCCGGTGCGGACGGGTGGGGTCCGGTGCGGGGAGGGCGGTCCGGTCGAGCTTGCCGTTGGTGGTCAGCGGCAGCGCCGCCAGTTCCACGAACACCGACGGCACCATGAAGTCCGGCAGTCGTCGTCCCGCGAGGTCACGCAGGGTGTCCACCGGCGGTATGCCGAGCGTCGGGTCCGAGGGCACCACGTACGCGGCCAGCCGGCGCGCCTCGCCCTCGCCGAACGCGGTCACGGCCACCGCGCGCACGCCGTCGTGCGCTGCCAGCGCTTCCTCCACCTCGCCCGGCTCGACACGGAAGCCGCGGACCTTCAGCTGGAGGTCCGCCCGTGCGACGAACTCCAGGCGTCCGTCGGCCAGCCACCGGACGCGGTCGCCCGACCGGTACATGCGCGTGCCGTCGGCGGCGAGCGGGTCGGCCACGAACCGCTCGCCGGTCAGCGCGGGACGCCCGCCGTAGCCGCGGGCGAGTTGGGGGCCGGCGATGAACAGCTCGCCGACGACGCCCACCGGCACCGGTTCCAGTGTGGGACCCAGGACGTACACGCGGGTGTTGGGCAGGGGCCCGCCGATGGGCGGCGCTCCGGGGGCGCCGGCGTCCACGGGGCCCACGCAGGCGATGACCGACGTCTCGGTCGGCCCGTACCCGTTCACCAGGCGCCGTCCGGGGGCCCAGTCCCGTGCCACCTGGGCGCCGACCCGCTCCGATCCGACCAGCAGGGACCCGACGTCCGCCAGGGCCGCCGGTTCCAGGACGCCCAGCAGGGACGGCGACACGCTGGCCGCCGTCACCGCCTGGGCCCGTACGAGGGTCCCCAGGAGGCCGGGCTGCGCGCGGTCGGCCGCCGAGGCCACCACGAGCGTCCCGCCGGCCGCCAGCGTCATCGCCAGGTCGAGGGCGGCGGCGTCGAAGCTGAGCGAGGCGAACTGGAGGGCGCGCGTTCCGGGAGCCGCGCCCAGTACGGTGCGGAAGGCCACCGCAAGGTTCAGCAGCCCTCCGTGCGGGACCTGGACGCCCTTCGGCCGTCCCGTGGATCCGGAGGTGTAGATGACGTAGGCAAGGTGGTCGGGGCGTACCCGCGCGGGGGGTGTGGACGACGGCAGCGCCTCCCATCGGGCCCGGTCCTCCAGGCGCACCACGCGGTCGGGGGTTCCCAGCCCGTCGACGAACCGGGAAGCGCCGATCAGCACCGAGGCGTCGCTGTCGGCGAGCATGTACTCCAGTCGGTCAGCCGGGTGGGCGGGGTCGAGCGGCAGGTACGCGCCGCCGGCCTGCCACACGGCGAGTACGGCGACGACCATGTCGGCACCGCGGTCCAGGCAGAGCCCCACGACCGAGTCCGGGCCGACGCCCATCCCCCGCAGGTGGTGGGCCAGTCGGTTCGCCCTCGCCAGCAGCGCGCCGTAGGTCAGCACGCGGTCGTCGGCCACCACCGCGACCGCGTCCGGGCTCTCCTCGGCCCACCGGGCCGTCAGCTCGTTCACCGCGCCCACCGGCGGAAGCGTCAGCGTCGGCCCGGTGCCGGCGCGTGCCAGGGTGTCGCGCTCGTCCGGTGCCAGGACGGCGAGTTCGTGCACGCAGCGGTCCGGGGTCCCGGCCGCCTCCTCGATCAGGGCGAGCAGGTGGCGGGTCATCCGTTGCGCCGTCGCCTCGTCGAACAGGGCGGTGTCGTACGCGAGCTCCCCGGACAGGCCGCCGTGTCGGTCGTCGGACACCTGGAGCAGCAGGTCGCTGTCCGCCTCGGGCTCGCGGAGGGCGCCGGCCGCACCGGTTCCGCCGGGTCCGGTGTACGTGAAGCGGACGGGGTGCCGGGACACGCCTCGCGGTGCTTCGCGTACCCGGTCTGGCAGTTCGGCGAAGGACGGTTCGCCGGTGAGGTCGGTACGGGTGAGCGCTCCGTCCGTGGCCAGCACCACGTCGTCCGTGCTCGCGTAGCGCCCCATCAGGACGCTCAGGGCCGCGAGCAGCAGGACGCGCACGGGTGTTCCGCCGGTGCGGGACAGGTTCCTGAGCCGCTGGGCTGTCGTCGGCGGCACCTCGAACCCGGCCACCGCGGTCCGCGCGGAGCCACCCGTGGCGCGGGGGCGGTCCGTGGGCAGCTCCAGCACCGGCAGGTCCGCCGGCCGGCCGCGCCAGGAGTTCGGTTCACCGTGCATGACGCCCCCACTAAGCCACTCGCGTGAAAACCACTCGCGCTCTTTCCGCGCGTGTGTGCCTGTGTTTCTAGTGCGTGTCCAGGAATTCGATGATCGCCTTGTTGACCTCGTCCGGGCGTTCCAGATAACCGAAGTGGCCGCATTCGGGAATCTCGACGTAGTCGCATTCCGGGATGGCGTCGGCGACTTCCGCGGACAGGTGGGGCGGGGTGACGAAGTCGTCGGCGAAGGCGATGACTCGGCACGGTGCCGTCACCTCCCGCAGTGCCTTGCGGCGGTCCTCGTCGGTGTCGATCCAGGTCTGGCCGGGGGACGCCGCGCCGCCGGAGAGGCGGAACGTCTCCAGCCACAGGGAGACGGCCTTGTCGTCGTTGATCGTGGCCGGCGAGAGCATTTGCAGCACCGACATGGCGGCTTCGTACTCGGCGGGCAGTTTCACCCCGCTGTCCAGCAGTGCGCGTTCCGCCCGGCCGAGGGCCACCCGGACTGCGTCCGAGCGTGCCTTGGTGCCGATCAGGACCGCGCACCGGACCAGGTGCGGCCAGCCGATGGCGAGTTCCTGGGCGATCAGCGCTCCCAGCGAGGTGCCGACGATACGGCAGGGGCCGGCGCCCAGCGCCTCGATGAGGCCCTTGGTGTCGGCGACCATGTCGGCGAGGCTGTACTTGCCGGGCGGGATGTCGGACGGGGCGATGCCCCGGCTGTCGAAGGTGATGGCCTGGTAGCCGGCCTTGGTGAGCGCGGGGGTCTGGTGCAGGGTCCAGACCCGACCCCCGGCCGAGGAACCCATGATCATGAGCACTCGTTCACCGCGGCCCGACCGTTCGTAGGAGAGCCGGATGCCGTTGGTGAATACGTGCGGCATCTGGTCGCCTACTGCTCACCGTCGAGCGCGAGGCGCAGGCTCTTGGGCCGCATGTCGGTCCAGGTCTCCTCCAGGTACTGGTCGCACTCCTCCTTGGAGGCGCACACGCCGGTCTCCTCCCAGCCGCCCGGTACGTCGAGGTCGGCGGGCCACAGCGAGTACTGCTCCTCGTGGTTGATCAGTACCTTGAACCGCTTTCCGGGGGTTTCGAAGTCGAAGCTCACGGTGCGCACGGCGGTCTCCTCTGCACGACGAAGGACATGACTGGTTCCGGACAGGGGTGCGGAACGGGTGGCTGGGCGTGGGCGAACGGCACGGTCGCGGCCCGGGTCCTGGGGATACGGGCCGCGGGCGGTCAGCTCGCCGTGCCCGCGGGGTCGGGTGCGGCCGTATCGGCGGCGGCCGGCCGGCGGGCGAACTGGGTGTGGTACAGGTCGGCGTAGAGGTCGCCGGCGGACAGCAGGGACTCGTGGGTGCCGCGTTCGCGGATCCTGCCGCCGTCGACGACGAGGATCTGGTCGGCCTCGCGGATGGTGGACAGCCGGTGGGCGATGACCACCGAGGTGCGGCCCGCCAGCGCGGTCTTCAGGGCGCGTTGGATCGCGGCCTCCGACTCCGAGTCCAGGTGTGCGGTCGCCTCGTCGAGCACGACCACGGGCGGCGCCTTCAGCAGCAGCCGGGCCAGCGCCAGGCGCTGCTTCTCGCCGCCCGACAGGCGGTAGCCGCGGTCGCCGACGACGGTGTCGAGGCCGTTGGGGAGCGCGGCGATGTGGGTCCAGATCTGTGCCGCCTCGCAGGCCTCGACGAGGTCGGGCTCGGTGGCGTCCGGGCGGGCGTAGAGCAGGTTGTGGCGGATGGTGTCGTGGAAGAGGTGGGCGTCCTGGGTGACCACTCCGACGGTGTCCTGGAGCGAGCTGAGGGTGACGTCGCGCAGGTCCTGGCCGTCGATCCGTACCGCTCCGGAGACCGGGTCGTAGAAGCGGGGCATCAGGTGGGTGATGGTGGTCTTGCCGGCGCCCGAGCGGCCCACGAGGGCGGTGAGTTTCCCGGCGGGCGCCCGGAAGCTCACCTCGTCGAGGACCCATGCGTCGTCCTCGCGCTCGTCGGCGGGACGGGCGATCGACTCCAGGGAGGCCAGGGAGACCTCGGCGGCGGTGGGGTATCGGAAGGACACCTTGTCGAACTCGACCTCGGGCGCGGTGGTGTCGCGGGTCCGGCGGTCGGCGCCCAGCGGGATGGCGCCGGGGCGTTCCTTCACCAGGGCGTCCAGGTCGAGGATCTCGAAGACACGGTCGAAGCTGACGAGGGCGGTCATGGCGTTGGCCTGCACGCTCGACAGCTGCTGGATCGGGGTGTAGAGGCGGCCGACGAGTGTGACCAGGGAGACGAGGGTGCCGAGGGCGAAGGTGTCGTGGATGACGAGGACGCCGCCGAAGCCGAAGAGCAGGGCGAGGGTCACGGAGGCGGTGAGCCCCATGACGATGCCGAGCATCTGCGCGGTCACGTTGGTCCGCACGCCGATGTCGCGGACGCCGCGGGCCCGTTCGGAGAAGTGGGCGACCTCGCGCTCGGGGCGGCCGAAGAGCTTGTTGAGCATCGCTCCGCCGACGTTGAAGCGCTCGTTCATCAAGGAGCCCATCTCGGCGTTGAGTTGCATCGTCCCGCGGGCGAGCCGCTGCATGCGGCGGCCGATGATCTTCCCGGGGATGAGGAAGAAGGGGACCATGAGCAGGGCGACGAGGCTGAGTTGCCACGACAGGTAGAACATCGCGGCCAGCACCAGGACGAGGGTCAGCACGGTGTTGACGGTTTCAGCCATCAGCACGGTGATCGCCTGCTGCGCCCCGATGACGTCGGTGTTGAGGCGGCTGACGAGGGAACCGGTCTGGGAGCGGGTGAAGAACGCCAGGGGCTGCGCCTGTACGTGCCGGAACACCAGGGTGCGCAGGTCGTAGACGAGGCCCTCGCCGATCTGCGCGGAGAGTCGGGCCTGGAAGTACTGGGTCAGCGCGTCGAGGAGGGCGAGGCCGAGGAGGGCGGCGGCCACCGCGGTGACGACGTCCGTCTTGCCGGGGACGATGCCCTTGTCGATGACGACCCCGAACAGCAGCGGGCCGGCCGCGGTGACGACGGCACCGAGTGCGGACGCGGTCACCAGGAACAGCAGCCGCCATCCATAGGGTTTCGCGAACGGAACAATTCTTCCCACTGTTCCTGGGCGAATTCCCTGGGATTCCTGCGGCCGGTCGGATTCCGGGCCGATGTCCGGCAGTTCGTCGGGATTCTCTCCCGCCGGCGCCTGTACCGTCACTTTCACAGCGGACCTCTCCTCACGGGATTTCCTCGCGTTATTCCTCACGGCACAGCTTCGCTCGGCTGCAAGCATCCCCGAGGGCTGCCTGAGGTGGCAACGCGTTCAGTTCCCGGGCGGATTCAGACGCATTCAAATGCCGCGGCGCCGCAGTTGAACACCCGCGTACCGGTGTTCCTTCGGCCGCGCGGGCCGGCGCGGGAAGCCGGCGCCGGGCCCGGCTATTCGGATTTCCGCGAGCGCGGGACGACGAGTCCCGACTCGTACGCCGCGATGACGGCCTGGGTGCGGTCGCGCAGGCCCAGCTTGGTGAGGATGCGGCTGACGTGGGTCTTGACCGTCTCCTCGCCGACGACGAGGCGGGCGGCGATCTCCGGGTTGGACAGGCCCTCAGCGATGAGCAGCAGCACCTCGGTCTCACGGGCCGTCAGGGCCTGTAGTCCGGGCGGGGGCGCGGTCTCGGCCCTGGCTGGCATCATGGCGAACTCGCTGATGAGCCGGCGGGTGATGCCGGGTGCGAGGAGCGCGTCCCCGGCGGCGACGACGCGTACGGCGTCGAAGAGCCGTTCCGCGGTGGCCTCTTTGAGGAGGAAGCCGCTGGCGCCGGCGCGCAGGGCGTCGTACACGTACTCGTCGAGGTCGAACGTGGTGAGGATGAGGACGCGTGGGGCGCCGCTGGTGTCGGGCGCGGTGCCGACGAGCCGGCGGGTGGCCTCGATGCCGTCCATCTCGGGCATGCGGATGTCCATGAGGACGACGTCCGGGGACTTCTCGCGGCAGACACGCACGGCCTCGGTTCCGTTGGAGGCGGTCTCGACGACGGTGAAGTCGGG
This sequence comes from Streptomyces humi, assembly GCF_001005085.2. Classification (GTDB taxonomy): domain Bacteria; phylum Actinomycetota; class Actinomycetes; order Streptomycetales; family Streptomycetaceae; genus Streptomyces; species Streptomyces humi. Next base: position 20,972 of record NZ_LBMU02000005.1, on the reverse strand, counting down.
CTGGGAGTCCAGCAGCGCGGCGAAGCCGGTGCGGACCACCAGGTGGTCGTCGGCGATCACGATCCGGATCGGCGCGGACGGCGTGCTCATGAGGTCTCTTCCGTTGTGGCTTCCGGCGCGGGTGCCACCGGGCTCGGTACCCGGCGGGTCTCACCGTGCGGCGCGGCGGGAAAGCGGGCCTCGACGCGGAACCCGCCGCCGGCGGCGGGGCCGGTGCGGACGTCTCCGCCGACGGCCGCGGCGCGCTCCCGCATGCCGAGCAGCCCGTGTCCCCCGTCGGAGGCCGAGTCGGGCGGGCCGGGTCCGTTGTCGCGGACTCCCACGTGCAACGCGTCGTCGGAGTAGTGCAGTTCGACGTCGACTGCGGCGCCCGTGGCGTGTTTGCGGGCGTTGGTCAGGGATTCCTGGACGATGCGGTAGGCGGCGAGTTCGATGCCGGGGTCGAGGACGCGCGGGGATCCGCTCAGGATGAGCCGGACGGAGGTCCCGGACGCCGTACGGGCCTCGTCGAGGAGTTCGTTGAGCCGGCCGAGGTCGGGCTGCGGCCGGCGCTCGCCGCCGGTGACGGTCCCGGTGTCCTCGCGGAGCACGCCGAGCAGGCGGCGCATCTCGGTGAGGGCGGCGCGGGCGGTGTCGCCGATGCCGAGCAGTCGTTCCGCTCCCTGGGCGGGCATGCCGGCGGTGGCGACCCGGGCCGTCTCGGCCTGCACGGCGATCATGGAGACGTGGTGGCCGACGACGTCGTGGAGTTCGCGGACGATGCGCGCACGTTCGCCGCGGGCCGCGTGCTCCCACTGGGTGCCGGCCATGACCTCGCGGACGGCGGTGTGTTCGCGCTGGTGTTCGCCGGCGCGCCGGGCGAGGCCCGCGAGGGCGGCCGCGGGGACCAGGGCCGCGAGCAGGACGACCCGGACCCGGTAGCCGGTGTCGTCGGACGCGGGCAGGGCCAGGGCGAGGAAGGGCACCGCGCACAGTCCGGCCACGAGGACCCGGCCGCCGCGGGCGAGCCGGTACTGCGCGACGAGCTGGGCGGCGATGCCCGCCAGGGTCAGGGTGTGGAAGATCGTGAGCGAGCCGATGCTGACGACGGTGACGGTGAGGCCGGCCGTCAGGGGCCGCAGGAGGGCCAGCGGCAACGCGGTGGACAGGCAGACCAGTCCGACGATCATCGTGAACTGGACGCCGGTGGCGCTGCCGTCGCGGGCGGCCGTGGAGGCGGTGTCCGCGAGAAGGCGCGGGATGGACCCGTGCTCGGCGACGAACTCCGCCAGGGATTCGGCGACGGCCAGCAGGCCCAGCGACCATGCGACGAGGGTTCGTGCGCGGGGGGACGCCGCGATCCGTCCCAGCGTCCCTGTCCAGGCGTCGCGCCAGGCTGTCGCACGGTTCACGCCGGTCATTATGGCAGTCGCGGACGGGCGGGACGTCCCCTGCCGCAGGGATGGCGCCGTCCCTCGCCCGAGGGGCGGCGCCATCCCTCCGCGGAGGGACCGGGTGGTGGTCGTCCGTGCTCAGCGGCGGGCGCCGCGCAGCGCGGACGCCAGCCGGTCCAGTCCCTCGGTGAGCTGTTCGGCCTTGCCGCCGAAGCCGATCCGGACGTGCTGGGGGTGCCCGAAGCAGGAGCCCGGGATGACCAGGACGCCCCGCTTCTGGAACAGCTCGTCGCAGAACTCGTCCGTGTCGCCGATCCCCTTCAGCCGTGGGAAGGCCGTGACCCCGCCGGCCGGTGCCACCAGGGACACCAGGTCCGGATGGGCCGCCGCCCACTCCAGCAGGGTGGCGCGGCCCGCCGCGGCCTGTTCCAGGCGCGGCTGGATGAACGCCCGCGCGTTGTCCAGGACGCCGAGCGCGAGGAGCTCGACGAGCGGCGAGACGTGCAGGGTGGTGTAGTCCCGGATGCGCACACAGTCGGCGAGCAGGGAGGGCGGCGCGACGCACCAGCCGAACCGCAGGCCGGGCAGCCCGAACGCCTTCGAGAAGGTGCCGAAGGCCACTGCCCGGTCGTACAGGGCCGGGACACCGGGCAGCGGTGGCGTGTCGTAGGTGAGGTCGGTGAAGGCCCCGTCCCACAGCACGTACGCGCCGACCCGGTCGGCGACGGCGAGCAGCCGGTGCAGTTCCGTCTCGGTGAGGGTGGCCCCGGTCGGGTTCTGCGGGAAGTTGACGATGACGGCCCGGGTGTGGGGGTTGACCAGTGCGGCGAGTGCGTCCAGGTCCGGCCGCCAGTCCTGGTCGGCGTCCAGCTCCCAGGTCCGGATCCGGCAGCCCAGGGCGGTCGCGTACTCGGTGAGCAGGTGGTAGCCGGGTTCCACTACGACGACCTCGTCGCCGGCCTGGAGCAGGGCGCTCAGGACGAGGGAGACGGCCTCGCCGGAGCCGCTCGTCGTCATGACGTGGTCGGCTTCGACACCGCCGACGTGGCGGGCGACGGCGGCCCGTACCTCGGGCGCGCCGAGGGAGTAGCCGTCGTCGAAGACGAGCCGGTCGACGTCGGCGTGGCGCAGGCCGGTGAGCGCCCGCAGTTCCGCCATGGAGTAGGAGTGGACGCCGCTGGAGCTGATGTCGATCTCGGCGGTGAAGTAGTAGTCGCGCAGCCAGTCTTCGAGGGGCGCGGAGCGCAGTCTCATCGTGTCGCCTCGGTCTCGGGATGGGAGCCGGCGGCCGGCCGGTTCGGATTCAGCTGCCGGCCCGGACCGCCCTCGCCTCGCGGGCGGCCCGGGACTTGCGGAGGTCGCCGGTGACGTTGATCCGCTTCAGCCAGCGGTCGGTCCCGTCGTGGCGGGCCTTGAAGGGCTTGCGGCCGTGGACGACACGGAAGTTGTCGAGGAAGCAGAAGTCGCCGCTTTCGAGGACGACGTCGAACATCACCTCGTCCATCGCCTTCACCAGGGCGTCCAGCGCGAGGCGTGCCTCGTCGTCCTCGTCGCCGACGCTCATGAAGTACGGGTCGGCCCTGAGGTAGGGCTGTTCCGGGTCGCCGAAGAGGACGGCCACCCGGTCCGGATCCGTCTGCATCCGCTCGATGGTGTCGAACGCCCCTGCGGTGGGGCGGGAGTTGTTCTTGCCGAGGTGGGACTCGTCGGGGAGGATGACGAACCGCTCCTGGAAGAGGACGTCCCGCAGGTCGTCCGGCAGCCGCAGCGCGTCGGCGTACCCGACGGTCGTCGCGGCCCGGTAGGGGTTCCTGAGGCAGGCGAAGGACAGGAAGTCGCCGCGCAGCGGATGGAAGGCGTCCTCGGTGTGCCAGGTGAGCAACGCCTCGCTGCTGGAGCCGAGTTGCTCGTGCTCGTGGCCCTGGATGGGCACGATGTCGTGGATCATCCGGCCGTCCTGCTGGGTGGCCCAGCAGAACGGATCGCCGAGCAGGGAGCTGTACAGCATCAGCAGCAGTTCCTCCCGGTGGGCCGGGGAGGGCGCGGGCCGGTCGCGCCAGTGGGACGGGGTCGGCCCGAGCCGCGCGTGGTCGACGCGGTAGCCGGAGATGCACAGCACGCCCGAGAGCTGTTCCAGGCGGAAGGCGTTGAGGTGGAGGCGGATCCTGTCGGGGAGTTCGTGGGCGAGCAGGGTGGCCCGGTGCAGGGCGTCCTCGGTGTCGAGGGTGGCGAAGGCGTCCTCGCACTCGTCGAGGAGTTCGCCGACCGCGCTGATCTCCACCGGGTCGAGTTCCAGCCTGTCCATTCTGGTGTTCCTCTCCATACCTTGGTCGGGCGAATTTCCGGATACGCCGTCGAGAAGTTCTCTCCGGCCCGTTGAGAAGGTGCCGCCGACGAGGTGACCCGTTCTCGGGCACCGTCGGTCGCGATCCTTCGACATCGACATCCGCACAAAATCCGATTGCTGTGTGCTCTGCGCTGCCGTAGCGAACGCTGCTTCGCACTCCTCACCGGGCGATGACGGGTCGTTCCGGAACATCGCCGGTCAAAGCAGGAGCTGGCTATTTCAGGAATTCCTGGTAGATCCTTCCCGCCACCGCCACATCGTGCAGGGACATGCCGAAGGGATTGACGACGATGCGGTCGGTGGCGGACGTGCGGCCGGCCGTGGTTCCGCCGACGAGGTCGCACAGTTCCGCGGTGACCTCGACGGCGGGCCGCTTCCGCGGGCCGTCAGGGGAGCCCCTGTGATCCGGGGCGTCCGGGGCGTCCGGGGTTCGGTGGCGCGGCGGCGGCAGGACGTCGCCGGCGCGGTGCATCCGGCCGAGGATGCGGGTGGTGTCGGCCGCCACCAGGCTCCAGTCGTCCACGACGACCTGGTCCGCGGCGGCCAGCGCGTCGGGGGTGAGGTCGTCGAGCGACACGTTGACGGCGACGGCCCCCTCGGCGATCCAGTCGGCCGCGATGTAGCCGCTGGTCGTGGTGGTCACGGGGATGATCAGCTCCGCCTCGCGCACCGCCTGCTCGGCGTCGGCGGCGACGTCGAAGGCGACCGTGCGGTAGGTGTCGCCGAGGCGTTCGGCGAGCCGGGCGGCGCGTTCGGGGACCCGGTCGTGGATCCGTACCCGCCGGACCGAGGACCATCTGCGCAGCGCCAGGTTCAGGTGGGCCTCGGCCAGCGCGCCGGCTCCGACGACGGCGACGGTCCGCGCGGGCGCCGCCCACAGCAGTTCGGTGGCGAGCACGCTGACCGCCGCGGTGCGCCCGGCGGAGATGTGGGCCGCGTCCAGGGCGCACACCGGCCGGGCGGTGGTGAGGTCGAAGAGGAGGATCAGGCCGCCGGCCCGGGCCAGCCCGCGGTCGGGATTGCCCAGGCTCGCATTGATGATCTTCGTACCGGCGATCCGCCGCCCGTCGATCTCCACCAGTCCGGGCATGTTGAGGCTGCGGCAGGACTCGCCCTCGTCGTTGGTCCAGCGCAGGCAGCTCTCCTCGGGCAGCACGGTGCGGCCCGCCGCGTGCGCGAGGAACACCTCGCGCACGGTGCCGACGACATCGACCTTCTCCAGGAGGGCCGCCACGTCCGCGTCGGTCAGTTGCAGCATGGTGCGGGCCACTCGAGGTACGTCGTCTCTCGCACGGTCACGGAAACCCCCTGCCGGAGCGCGGGCGGGAAAAGCAGAACGGTGGGAGAACGAAGGAATCGCGGAAACCGGCGCGCCCGGCGGAATTCCACCGGCCGGGCCCACGGCTCGTCCTCACCGCACAGCACTATGACCCGATGTCCGGCAGGCGATCAATATTCCGTCGTACCGACGCGCACGTTCAACTGCGGCCCCGCGCAGGTTGAACATACGGCGTTCAAGCACGGCCGCAGAGGCCGGGCGGTACTTCCTTGACATGTCACGCGCGGCATTGTGAGCATGCCGCGGGGCGCGGACTGTCCGAAGTTCCGCGGGCCGATCCGGAAATGGCCGAAGTACGACGTGACGTTCACCTGAATCCCGCGATCGGGGCCGCCGTTGATCGGTACGGTGGGCCGAGGGATTCACCTCTGGTGCCGGGCGGTGCCGTCTCGCCCCGCCCGCTTCGAGCCGAGTGACAGGAAGTGACGCATGGCCGAGTCCTCCGGCATCGCCGGACCTCGTACCCGCCGTAACGTCATGGCGGGGGTGGGAGCCGCCGGCGTCGCGGCCGCACTGACCGCGTGCGGCACCAAGGAGAAGGAGAGAGGGCCGGACCTGGGCACCGGGCAGGACGGATCATCCCCGTCACAGAGCGGTGAACCGTCCGCCGGTACCTCCGGTGGCGGCGGTACGGAACTGGGCAAGGCGTCCGACGTCCCCGTGGGCGGGGGGCTGGTCGACCAGGCCGCGAAGGTGGTCGTCACCCAGCCGACCGAGGGCGAGTTCAAGGCGTTCTCGGCGGTCTGCACACACCAGGGCTGCACCGTCTCCGCGGTGGAGGACGGCGCGATCGTGTGCCCCTGCCACAAGAGCCGGTTCGCCATCGCGGACGGCAAGGTCATCTCAGGCCCGGCGACCCGCCCCCTGCCGTCGACGGCCGTGACCGTCACCGACGGAACCATCAGACTGACCTGACCTCGCGGCTCACCCCCGTGAGCCGCGGCACCCCTTCGCGAACGCCCGCCTACGACGGTCGAATTGCCGGCACGTCACGTGGAGTCACGGGTGAAACCGCCACCGGCCTTCCGTGACGACATCCACCTGGCCGTCCCTGACTCGGACAGCCGTGTCGTCGTCGATGAAGTAGATCGGGAAGTCCGCCCGCGCGACGATGCGATCGACCCACGCGTCGTCCCGCTCGGGGAAGTGCGGCGAGTACAGGTGAGGCTTGAGATACCAGTCGAACAGGCCGAACGGCGGCTCCACGGTCGTCGCGCCGAGCACATGGAGGTCGGCGGCGTCCCCGATCACGTCGGCGGAGTGCTCGGTGAGATGACGGCTGAAGATCATCGAGCCGGCACTCACCCCCACGTAGACCCGGCTCTCCAGTGCCTCCAGGAAACCGTCGGCCAGGCCGTTGCCGGTGATGCTGCGCGCGAGGTGGTAGTGGCTACCGCCCTCGACGTAGACGACGTCGGCGTGGCGCAGCCGGTCGAGCACCAGCTGCCGGGGCAGGCCGTTCAGCTCCAGGACGTCGAACTCCCGCCAGCCCAGGCCGTACAGCCGGTTCAGGTCCTCGACGAACCATCCGTGGTCCCCCGGCTCGGCCACCGACGCCGTGGGGACGTACACGACGTTCGCCGACTCGAACGGCTTTCCCAGCATGTCCCGAAGGGCGTCCCGCAGTGTCGGGTTACGCAAGCCGCTCGCCGTCAACAAAAAGTTCATCGGGCGAGATAAGCACGGTCGGCGGGCCCGCGCAACGACCCCGGGATCCCCCGGCACCGTCACGGCACTGCGGCAGCACGAACACGCCCCTTCGCTGGTCACCGCCAGGGCTGTCCGCGCGCGTGTCTCGTCGACCGAGGGGTCTCCTCCCCGTCAGTTTGGTGTCGTCAGCGAGCCGGGAAGGACCAGAAGTGCGGGATTGGACCTGCCCCCTCCCGGCTGCCGCTCCATGGTCAACCGCGAGGCCCCTGTCCCCGATAGGGCCTAACAGTCCCTTCCCTGACGGCGGATAGGGCCGAACGGCCCTTCTTCACACCGCTGAACGCCGACCGCTTTGCCAAGTCATGACGAGTACAAAAGGATCTCTAGAGGCGTTGGGGAACCGTCGCATCCGTAGCTCCCTGTGTGCGGGATCCGAAGAACCGGATCAGGAGACACGGTGCTCGTTTCGCAAAAGGCAGCGGGAACTCTCTTCCTGGGTGGTGCGATCAGCCTCACCCTCGGCTCGCTCCTCTACCCCTCCATGCTAGGAGTTCAGAAGGTCAACAGCGCGTCCGCGCGGGTCGTCGCCGCACCGGCGACCGGGCCGCTGACGGAAGCCGACCGCGATTTCGTGGTCCAGGTGCGCTCGGCCGGACTGTGGGAGTACCCCGCCGGCCAGACGGCGGCGAAGAAGGGGACGGCGAAGGCCGTCAGGAAGGCCGGGGAGCAACTGGTCGACGGGGACGCCGCGTTGGACGCTGCCTGTCGCGACGTCGCCGGACAGCTGGGCATCACACTGCCCAACCGGCCGTCGCCTCAGCAGCAGGGCTTCGAATCCCGGCTGAAAGCGGAGAGCGGCAAGCAGTTCGACACCGACCTGGCGACCACCGTGCGAGCGGCCAACGGCCAGTTCCTCACCACGATCGCCGGCGTCCGCACCACCACGAGGAACTCGCTGGTCCGTGCTCTGGCCGACCAGGCCAACGACACGGTGCTGGACCACATCACAGCCGTGGAGGAGACCGGCCTGGTCGACTTCGGCCAGGTCCTCGCCCGGGAAACCGCTTCGCCCGGCCTTCCGGCCCAGGACCTGACCCCACCGCCCGCGATCGCGGGCCAGCCCCAGGTGATCCTCACTCCACCGGCCGACAGCACGGTGTCGCCGAGTCCGACGGCGGGGTGAGCGGACGCATCGCCACGACGATGCGTCGCGTCGTCGCCCGGTCGGCAGACCGCCTTCGGTCAGGGCGGCCTGCCGAACGGGCGATGCTCGGCGGATGACCTCAGGGTGAGGTCGTGCGGGCGGACGGTGCCGAACATGGCGTGGTGGCAGCCGGGGCACCCGCGACCGGGCACTCTCCGGGACTCTGGTTGCCGTACCGGGCCAGCAGGTACTGTCGGGCTCCCGGCCAGCCACACCGGCGGTTGCCACGTCCAGAGAGCGATACCCGTGACCAGCCAGCGATCGACGACCCTGTGGCGTCCCACCGGCCCCGAGGAACTGGCGCTGGTACGGGAGTTGAACTGGCGCGCCTGGCCACCGCGGCTGCCGGAACAACCGATCTTCTACCCGGTCCTCGACGAGGACTACGCCGTCAGGATCGCGCGGGACTGGAACGTCAAGCATGACGGTGCCGGCTTCGTCACCCGGTTCGAGGTCGAAGCGGAGTTCTTGCGCAGGTATCCGGTCCAGCAGGCGGGCGGGCAGACGATCCTGGAGCTGTGGGTGCCGGCCGAGGAACTGGACGAGTTCAACGCACACATCATCGGCCCGATCCAGGTGGTGCACGAGTTTCACTGAACCGGCATCGGCCGCTGGCGGACACGCCCGTTCCCCGCGCTGAGCCCACGCCGCCTCGGTGGGTTTCGAAGCGACCGCGCGCTCGCCGGCTCGGAACCTTCACGGGCCGGCCTTCAGGCGTAGTGGTGGGCAAGACCGGTGGCGAGGTCGCGGAGGTGAGCCCTGGCTTCGGTGGGGGCGTGCACCGTGACGGCACTCCCGAACGGCAGGAGTGCTCGCACGTCCTCCAGACGCAGGAAGCGGATCGTCACCTTGTGGCCGGCGGTGGGTTCTTCATGGTCGTCACGGTCGTCCCGGACGAGTCGTAGGCCAAAGATCCGTCGCGCTCGCTCGATCTGGGTCTGGTCGATGGTGGCGCTGACCTCTATCGCGTGGTGGTGTTCCCACTGAGCGGTGAGCGCCGCGGCGACGGTGGCCAGGGTCTGGCTCTCGCGGATCCGTCGTGGCTGGTCGACTTCCTTCCACGTCGTGATCCGTTCGAGTCGGTACATCCGCGGCACTCGGGCACAGTCGGCGACGAGGTACCAGATGCCGGCCTTGGCGAACAGTCCGTAGGGATCCACGACCACGTCGCGTGGGCTTGACTCGCGTGGGCTGTCGTACTCGATCCGTAGCCGGCGGCCTCGCCGCACCGCGCCGATCAGCGAAGCGGGCGTCGGGCCGGAAACTGGTGCCTGACGCCAGGGACGGCTGTCCACGTGCACTACGTCGGTGAGCGGCAGGAGCTCATCAGCTCGACGCGGCTGTGCGGCGGCGACCTTGGCGAGCGCGCGCCGGCTTTCGGCCGATGCGTCGAGCTCCGCGCGTTGCTGCTCATCCAGCCCGGTGAGCGCCAGATGATCACGCTCGCCCGGTGTGAGTCGCGTGAGGTCGGGTCCGGACCCGGGCAGCATGGTCACGCCTCCGAGGCGGCCCCGGTGTGCGATCACCGGCAGACCGGCGTCGCGGAGCCAGTTCAGGTCTCGGGTGACGGTTCGAAGGGACACCCCGAGCGCTGAGGCGAGTTCCTGTGTGGTCACGGCATCCCTCGATGTGAGGAGCAGCATCAGGGTGAAGAAGCGGTCCGGGGTCACCCACCGATTTTTTCAGGAACTGCGACACGATACGGCGCATATCCCGGTCAGGCTGGCGGATGCGTACCTACCACCTGTGGGAAGGAACAACCATGACCACCACATCGGTCGTGTCCGTCGTCTACGTGAACGACGCTCCCGCCGCCGCCCGTTTCTACGGCGGCCTCCTCGGCATGAGCCCCTCGTTCGAGACTCCGGGATACATCACCTTCGACCTCGGGCCAGGTGCTGACCTCGGCCTGTGGTCCGGCCAGTTCGAGCATCTGGCACCGGACGTCCCGCGCACCGGTGAGCTCTGCCTGGCCATCGACGGTGGCCCCGACGAGCTCAACGCGACCTTCGAACAGTGGAAGTCCAAGGGGGTCACCATCCTGCGCGAGCCTCATGACGCGGGGTTCGGGCTGACCTTCCTCGCAGCCGATCCTGACGGGAACCGTATCCGCGTCGCACCGCAGGACTGAACGGCGCGTAGCGTGGCGAGGTACGACGGTGTCGCCGGCTGCCTACGCCCATGAGGGGTGGGAGCCGCATACGCACAGTCAGCCGCGATCGTGCGCCGGCACGGGCTCGGTGGGCGCATCCACCTCCCGGAGTTCGGCGAGGAGGACGTTCTGTCCGTCGAGGAGTTCGGTGAGGATACGGCGCGCCGCGCGCAGTAGGTCGGCGACGTCGCCGCCGGCCAGGGCGTAGCGGACGGTGGATCCCTCCCGCGTGGACACCACGATGCCGGACCGGCGCAGAACGGCCAGTTGCTGCGAGAGGCTGGACGGCTCGATCTCGATGTCGGCGAGCAGGTCCCGTACGGGAACGGGCCCGTGCTGGAGCAGCTCCAGAACCCTGATCCGCACAGGATGCCCGAGCATGCGGAAGAACTCTGCCTTGGCTTGGTAGAGGGGGACTTTCATGACCGTTCGCTCTCTGCCGGGTCGGGCGGGGTGGGATCTCCGGCGAGCGCGGCGGTGCCCTGCGGCACCGCCGCGTTGGCCGTGTACGGCCGATCCTGGCCGCTCAGGGACTTGTGCAGGCATGAATTGGGATCATGCTGATGTGGTCACTTGAAGAAGTCTTCACATCATGGGCGCACAAGGTTCCGGACCTCGGAGCGCTTCTACACCTCGAGTTGTTCCTCGACCCGCTTGAGCTGGTGACGGGCCATGGCCAGGTTCGAGCGTTCCTTGTCGAGGACCAGATACAGGAACAGGCCGTTCCCGCTGCGGCCGGTGATGAGACGGATGAGGTGATACTGCCTCTCCAGCGTGATCAGGATGTCCTCGATCCGGCTCTTCAGACCCAGCTCCCCCATCGTGCGCACCTTGGCGCGGATCACATCCGTGTTCCCCGCCGCGGCGACGGTCAGGTCGAGATCCTTGCTCCCGCCCAGCGTCCCCAGAGCCATGCCGCTGGTGTAGTCGACCACGGCCGCCCCCAGCGCCCCCTCGGTCCCGGCCATCATTTCCTTCAGTGACACTTCCACGCTCGCCATAGCAGCGCCTCCCCTTCGGGTGTCGGTTCGGGAAAGGACCGTAGGGCCGGGGATCCGACGCCGGTGTGACGTTTCCGGGTCTGACGGATACTGACCGGGTGATACCGGCTCGTCAGCCGTTCTGGTTCGTTTTCGCCCGCCTGCCGTCGAGACCCAGTCGCTCGGTCCACAGGCCGGTCCGGGTGGTCCGGGGGTGACCGGATACAGTGCGCGATACGGCAGTCTGGTCAGGGAGGGTAAGCGTGACCGACACCAGTGACATCCGGCCCGCCGAGGGTGAGACACAGGCGCCACGGCCGAGTCGGCTGCACCGACTGATGCGCTACATCCCCCTCGTCGCTCCGGTCCTGCTGTGGGCCGTGCCCTGCTGGGTGCTCCTGTTCACGGGCCAGCACTGGCCGCTGCCCGTCACGCTCGTCGGCACCACGCTGTTCGCCCTCGGTCTCGTCGGTATGCCGCTCGCGATGGTGCGCGGTCACGGCCGGCGCCAGCAGGACGGTGCCGCGATCGTCGGAGACACCCTGCTGGGCACCAGTTGGGTCCTGTTCACCTGGTCCGTGCTGCTCGGCGTTCTGTTGCGGCTCGCCCTCACCGTGGCCGGCGCCGGGGCGAGCCAGGACCGGGCTCGGATCGTCACGTGGGCGGTGCTCGCCGTCAGCGCCGTCCTGCTCGCCTGGGGCTGCGCCGAGGCCCGGCGGGTGCCGCGCGTGCGTCGGCTCGACGTGCGGCTCCCCCGGCTGGGTGCGGGGTTGGACGGCCTCCGGGTCGTCCTCATCACCGACACCCACTACGGCCCGCTCGATCGTGCCCGCTGGTCGGCACGGGTGTGCGAGACGGTGAACGCCCTGGAGGCCGACCTCGTCTGCCACACCGGTGACATCGCGGACGGCACGGCCGAACGCCGCCGCGCCCAGGCCCTCCCGCTCGGTACCGTGCGCGCCACCCGGGCGCGTGTGTACGTCACCGGCAACCACGAGTACTACAGCGAGGCCCAGGGCTGGGTCGACCTGATGGACGAGCTGGGCTGGGAGCCGTTGCGCAACCGCCATCTGCTGCTCGAACGCGGCGGCGACACCCTCGTGGTCGCCGGCGTCGACGACGTCACCGCCGAGTCCTCCGGCCTGGCGGGCCACCGTGCCCATCTCGCCGGAGCCCTGCACGGCGCCGACCCCGACCTGCCCGTCCTGCTCCTGGCGCACCAGCCCAAGTTCGTCGACCGGGCGGCGGCCGACGGCATCGACCTCCAGTTGTCCGGCCACACCCACGGCGGGCAGATCTGGCCCTTCCATCACCTGGTCCGGATCGACCAGCCCGCTGTCGCCGGTCTCAGCCGCCACGGCGCCCGCACCCTTCTCTACACCAGCCGCGGCACCGGCTTCTGGGGCCCGCCGTTCCGGATCTTCGCCCCCAGCGAGATCACCCTGCTCGTGCTCCGCTCCCCGCACCAGGCCACCTCGGCGTAGCCGGGGCGCGGCGCGCGCTTTCCCGGCACCCCCGGAAGGACTCATGCCTGTCGGGGGTGAACCGTCACTCCAGCACGGCCCACGACGTCCAGCGGTACCACGGCTTCGTGGCCAGGGCTCGGCAGAGGCCACCGGCACAAGGCTCGGCAGAGGCCACCGGGAGGGCTCGGCCGAGGCCACCCGCACAAGGCTCGGCGGCCGTCTCGCGCGGGCTCGATCCCAGGTGGCCGCGGCCGCGCTGCTGGTGCGCGGTGCGCGGTGTTCGCAATCCCCCGGAGGGGTGAACGCCTCCCTGATCGAACGAGTTTGACCCCGACCGGCCAGAGCCCGCACGCCCGGCACCCGGCATGGGAACTCGCGTTCGCCCCGTCCCGTGCGATCGGCCCGTGACGCGACCCGTGCCAGCGCGTTTCCAGAGCATCAGGGCCACGTCGACGCCAGCTGGAGGACACGCCATGCGCCCCACCCCCGCCCCCTTGCAGCAGCCTCCGGGATTCGAACAGCGACCCGGCGTGCCCAGGCACGACGTTGACGGCAGGCCCGGTGCCGTACGTACGGCGGACGCGGGGTGGGGCGGGCGGCATGAGTGAGCCCACCGAGGCGCCGGCCGACAGTGTGCCCGGACCGCGCACCGCTGCCGAGCCGCGGATGCGGTACGTCGACCTGACCGGCAGCCGTGAGGCAGCCGGCCGTTCGATCCGGATGCGGGACATGGCCCGGCGCCTCCCGCAGTTGGTGCGCCGCTCGCTGGCTCTGGCCTGGCGTGTCGACCGCCGGGCGACCGCCGGACTGCTGCTGTGCCAGACCGTCACCGGTGTGACCCAGGCCCTCGGCCTGATCGCCATCTCCGGCACCCTGACGGCCCTATTGCGCAGCGGAGACGTCTACCACCGGCTCCTCCAGGCATGGCCCTCCGTCGCCCTGCTCGCCGGCGCCGCGGGCGTGCGCGCGCTGCTCGGAATCACCGTCAACTGGCTGTCGTCCCGGCTCGGCCCGCTGATGTCGAGGGAAGCCGAGCAGATGCTCATCGACGGCTGCGCCGGGGTCGAGCTGTGCGCGTACGACGACCCCGACTTCAACCGCGACCGGGAAGCCGCCGACCGCGGAGCACAGGTCACGGGCGACCTGATCAACGAGGGCCAGGACCTGATCGCCTCGGGCGCCGGCTTCCTCGCGGGGGCGCTCGTCCTGGCCGGGGTGCACCGGGTCCTCCTCCCCCTCCTCGTCGCGGCCAGCCTGCCGCAGGCCCTGGCCCAGGTCAGCGCCGCCCGGGTGCGTTACCTGGCGAACCTGCGCAGCAACGGCGACAACCGGATGCTGTCGGTGCTGCGCTGGCACATCTACACCAAGGACGCCGCGGACCAGATCCGCGCCGGAACCATGGCCGGGTTCCTGTCCGGCCGCTACCGGCAGACGGTGGCCCGGATCAACCGCGAGGACCGGGCCGCGGCCGACAAGGGCGCCCGGATGTCCCTGGTCGGCGCCCTGTGCGGAGGGCTGGGGTCGGCGGTGGTGTGGGCGGCGGTCGTGTGGCTGCTCGCGACCGGCCGTATCACCGTCGGGCGTGCCGGTACGGCCGTCTTCGCGCTACAGACGGTGGGCACGTCGATCCGCGGCCTGGTCTCCGTCGGGGCGCGTGCCGTGCGTACGGGGTTGTACATGGACGACTGGACCGGCTTCCTGGACAAGGCCGGCGGCTTCCGGATGCGCCGGGGCCCGCACCACCCCGAACCGCCGCGGACCATCGAGGTCAAGTCGGTCACCCACCGGTACGCCGGCAAGGACCGTGACGCGCTGTCCGAGGTCTCGCTCACCTTGCGCCGTGGCGAGGTCACCGCGCTGGTCGGCTTCAACGGCTCGGGCAAGTCGACCCTGTCGAAGCTGGTCAGCGGTCTCTACCTGCCCACGGACGGTCAGGTGCTGTGGGACGGGGTTCCGACCGGCGACGCCGATCCGCAGGCGCTGTGGCGGCAGGTGGCCCTCGTGCCGCAGGACTACGCGCACTGGCCGCTGACCGTGCGCGAGAACGTGACCCAGGGACAGCCCACGGAACGTGGCGACGCGGCGGTGCGAGAGGCGTGCGAGGCGGCGGACGCCGACGAGGTCGTGGTCAGACTCCGGTCCGGCCTGGACACGCTCCTGGCCCGCGAGTGGCTGAACGGGGAGGAGCTCAGCGGCGGACAGTGGCAACGCATCGCTCTGGCGCGGGCGTTCTTCCGGCAGGCCGGTCTGCTGGTCCTCGACGAACCGACGGCCAACCTGGATCCCCGCGCCGAGTACCGCATCTTCCAGCGGCTGCGGAACCTCGCCCGGGACCGGGCCGTACTGCTGGTGACCCACCGGATCACCAACGTCGCCGTCGCCGACCGCGTCGTGGTCCTCGACGAAGGCAGGATCGTCCAGGAGGGCACCTACGCTCAACTCCGCGGACAGCCCGGCTTGTTCCAGCAGTTGCTGTCCTACCAGATCACGTCCGGGTCGGACGGCGAGCGCCGCGGGACCCCCGCGTGAGCGACCGCCCCCGGCGCCACGTCGAGACGTCTCAGCCGTTGACCGGCCCAGCCGATCTTCCTCCGCAGCTCAGGGGGTACGACGGTGGGGACAGCCCCATGGGTCGACGGGGGTCCGGCCCCCCAGGGAACCTGCGGCTGACCGGCTGGTTCCGGTGTCGCGGTCGTAGCGAGACTCGGCTGCATGACGACTTCCTCAGCCGCCTCGACCACCACCGCACCGTCCTCCGCGCACCCCCGCAGAACCCGCCCAGACACCGGCAGCGACTTCGCCCGGCTGTCCCAGCGCATCGACGAGGCGGGCCTGCTGCGGCGGCGCTCCGGCTACTACGCGGTGCGGCTCACCCTCGTGACCGGGCTGCTCGCGGGGGGCTGGGCGGCCTTCCTCGCGTTGGGCGACACCTGGTGGCAGCTGGCCGTCGCCTTCGTCATGGCTCTGGTCTTCGGCCAGGTCGCGCTGGTGGCACACGACCTGGCGCATCGGCAGGTGTTCCGGCAGCGCCGCCCGAGCGCGGCCTGGGGCCGGCTCTTCGGGAATCTCGGCATCGGCATGAGCTACGGCTGGTGGATGAACAAGCACACTCGCCACCACGCCAACCCCAACCATGAGCAGCTGGACCCCGATGTCGCCCCCGACATCCTGGTGTGGTCCACGGAGCAGGCCCGCGACAGCAAGGGTCTGGCCCGCTTCATCGGCGGCCACCAGGCGTTCCTGTTCTTCCCGCTGCTGACCCTGGAAGGCTTCAACCTGCATGTGGCGAGCGTCCGGGCGGTCCTGTCACCGTCCATGAAGAACCGCCGGCTGGAGGGCGGCCTGCTCCTGCTGCACCTGGCCGCCTACCTGTCCGTGCTCTTCGTGGTCCTCTCCCCCGGCAAGGCGATCGCGTTCCTCGTCGTGCACCAGTGCCTCTTCGGTGTGTATCTCGGCAGCGTCTTCGCCCCGAACCACAAGGGCATGCCCACCTTCAGCGGCGACGACCGGCCCGACTTCCTGCGTCGGCAGGTGCTCACGTCCCGCAACGTGCGTGGCGGCCGGCTCACCGACCTCATGCTCGGCGGACTCAACTACCAGATCGAGCACCACCTGTTCCCGAGCATGCCCTCGCCTCATCTGCGGCGGGCGCAGGTCGTCGTACGCGCGTACTGCGAGGAGATCGGCGTGCCGTACCACGAGACGGGGCTGATCCAGTCCTACCGCGAGGCTCTCACGCACCTGCACCGGGTGGGGGAGCCGATCAGGCGGCGGCGAAGGGCATCCTGACCGCTCGCGGGCGGAACCCGTCGGGTGGGGAAGGCCGGCCGCGGGGATCCGGCACCGGCGCCGAAGGCCGTGCCCGCCCTGCTCACGGTGTCAGCACGATCCTGCCGAACACCTTCCCCGCGTCCATCTCCCGATGGGCCGGCACCGCCTGCTCCAGCGGCAGCACCGCGTGCACGACCGTGCGCAGGTCCCCGCGCACGGCGTCGGCGAACTGGGACGACCGCACGGCCTGCCGGTCGGGGCCGGGCACGGTGTCGGAGCTGAGAGTGGCGAACGACAGCGATCTGCGGAAGCCGTCCATCAGCCGCATACCGAAGTCAGCCGGCGGCTGTCCACCGACCACGCCGACGGCCACGTACCGCCCGTTGGCGTTCAACCTGTCCAGGAAACGCGGCACTTGGGGTCCCCCTACGACATCGATCACCACGTCGAAGCCCGCCGGTGCGTCCGGCACGTCCGGTGCGACTCCGCCGGAGCGGTCGAGGACGTGGGTCGCGCCCAGGTCCCGCAGGCGGGCGCCGCGCTCCGCCGACGACGTGGTGACCGCCACCGCGCTCGCACCGGTCCTGGCGGCGAGCTGGACCGCGGTGATCCCGATACTGCCCGCCGCACCGCGCACGAGCACCGTCTCACCGGGCGCGAGACGGGCCCGGTCCAGGGCGAAGTGGGCAACCACTCCGGAGCCGCCGAGGGCCACCGCGTCGGCGCCGGTCAGGTCGTCGGGCAGGGCCAGGACGTCCTCGACCGCCGCGACGGCCTGCTCGGCGTACCCTCCGGACAGGCCGGTGAACGCCCACACCCGGCGCCCCGTCCACGAGGCATCCACCCCCTCTCCCACCGCGGTGACCCGGCCCGCGACCTCGCTGCCGAGGAGGTGGCCCTCCCGGAAGCCGTAGGCGGCGAGCGCGCCCCGGCGGATCACGGCGTCCACGCCGCCCACCCCGATCGCCTCCGTGGCGATCCGCACCTGCCCCGGGGCGGGAACGGGCACCGGCACATCGGCGACCTCCAGACCAGTGGGGTCTCCGAACGTCCTGATCACGACGGCTTTCATGGCTCTGCTCCTGAGGAAGGCGGCGGGACCGGACGCCCACACCGTCTTCGGACCGTAACGGACGCCCCCGTCCGTCTGGCTAAAGTGAGAAACGATGACTGCCGATCTGCCTCGGACCATGCGCTCCGACGCCCGCGACAACCGGGGCCGCATCCTGGACGCCGCTCGCACGGTGTTCGGCGAAGCGGGCCTGAGCGCGCCCATGCGCGAAGTCGCCCGGCACGCGGACGTCGGCCCCGCCACGCTGTACCGGCACTTCCCCACCAAGCAGGTCCTGGTCGCGGAGACCTTCGCCGAGCAGCGGCGGGCCTGCCAGGCCGCCGTCCGTGACGCTCTCGCCGACCCCGACGCATGGCACGGGTTCCGGAGCCTGATCGAGCGCATCTGCGAACTCCACGCGCACAGCCGAGGGTTCGCCGACGCCTTCATGACGGCCTTCCCCGAGGCCATGGACTTCACCGCCGACCGGGAGCGGACGCTGCGGGCGGTCGGAGAACTGGCCCGCCGCGCCCAGGAGTCCGGCCGGCTGCGCTCCGACTTCGTCATCGACGACCTGGTCCTCATGCTCATGGCCCACCGGGGCCTCCAGGACACACCCCGTGCCGCCCGGATCACGGCCTCCCGCCGCTTCGCGTCCTATGTGATCGAGGCGTTCCGCGCCGCACCGGGAACGGAGACGCCGGACGGAGACGCCCACCCGACTGCTAGGGTGCGCCGATGTCAGTGATCAAGAAGTTCCAAGTCACCTTTGACTGTGCGGAACCCGAGCGCCTGGCTCGGTTCTGGTGCCAGGTGCTGGGGTACGTCGTGCCGCCACCACCGGAGACCTTCGCCACCTGGGACGAGTTCTGGGATTCGCAGCCACCGGAGCAGCGGGATTCATGGTTCGCGTGTGTGGACCCCACAGGTGTGGGCCCACGGCTGTACTTCCAGCGTGTTCCCGAGGGGAAGGCCGTCAAGAACCGGGTGCATCTCGATGTGCGGGTCGGCACCGGACTGGTGGGCGAGGAGCGGCTCGCCGCACTGGAGGCCGAGTGCGCGCGACTGGTGCCGCTCGGTGCCGTACACGTGCGGACGCTCTACGACGGCAACGACGCGTGCATACCGATGCTGGACATCGAGGGCAACGAGTTCTGCGTCGACTGAGCATCCGGCTCGTACCGGCCGCCCGTGATGGTCACCGGTTCTTCGTACGCCGCTATAGCGAACGGAATGCCCGCTATACCGTAGAAATGCGGTATGTGGCAATATGCCATGTGTGGCTTTTGGTGCCGCAGGCAGGCGAGAGGAGTGCATCATGATCGCCAAGCTGCTCGGCCGGCTGTCCTTCACCCGCCACTACGGTGCGTACGGGGTCCACGAATGGGATGCGTACGCCGGCGACCACTAGGACTGACCACACCGCTGGCGGGCACCTGAGGGCGCCCGCCAGTCCCGAGCCGCGCTACCGGCGATATCGGCCTGGACGGGTACGCGAACCAGGGACGGTCTCATGGGCCGAAGCAACGAGCCGCCGCGGTTGCCCGACGGCAGCTTCGCCGCCTGGAGCCGCGACCGGCTGGCGATGGCGCGGCGTGGCGCTGACGAGTGCGGGGACGTCTGGCAGCTGGAGCCGGGCGTCTACGTGGCCGCCGCGGCCGGGCCGTGCGAGGCGGTGCTGCGCCGCGCGCAGGACTTCCCCAAGGCACCGTCGCCCCTCTTCCCGCCGTTGCGGCGGTCGAGCGGAGCACCGACGGCAGAGGAGCGTGCGCGCGCCCACGCCTCCCGCATGCGTGGACTGCGCGCGCAGGCGGTCGCGGCGCGGGTCGGTGAGGTCGCGTGCGGCACCGCTCGATTCGCCGACCAGTTGCCCACGGGCCAGGACGTCGAGATCCTGCCCGTCGTTCGGCACACTCTGGCAGAGGTCGGCGTGGGCTGTCTCTTCTCCGCGGACGCTCCCGCCCTGCTGCCGTACGCCGCGCGGCTCTTCCTGGCCCGGGAGGTGCTCGTGCGCCCGTCGCGCTGGGTGTGGCCGCGCTGGGTGCCCACGCCCGCACGGCGGTTCCGCACCCGGCAGCAGATCGCCTTCACCGAGGCTCTGCGGCCCGTCGTCCGCCGGCGTCGTTCGCCGGGCCCGCTCGGTGACGACATGCTCGGCCAGATGCTCCGCCCCTCCCCCCGCTACGGTCCGCTGCCGGAGGAGGCAGTACTCGACACGCTCCCCGGAATCACCGTCGCCACCTTCGAAACCCCTACCCGGGCAGCCGGATGGATCCTGCTCCAGCTGGCCCGGGACCCCCAGGCCGCGGACCGCGTGGCGACCGAAGCGGCCTCGCTGCCCGTGGACCCGGCCGATACGACCAGCGCCCACCTCGGAGGCCTGGCGTACACCCAGGCACTGGTGAGCGAGGTGCTCCGGCTGTACCCCCCGAGCTGGCTGCTGACGCGGCGCGCCGCGCGGCGGACCGAGCTCGCCGGCTACACCATCGACGCCGGTTCCACCGTTCTCGTCTGCCCCTACACCGCCCACCGCGACGCACGGGAGTATGCCGAGCCCGACCGGTTCCGGCCCGAGCGCTGGCTCGACGGTCCGGCATCACCGGCGGAACCCGGGGCGTTCCTCTCGTTCGGTACCGGGCCGCACGGCTGCGAGGGCTCCGCACTGGCCATGACGATGCTGACGCTCCTGACCGCGCAGACCGCCCGCCGCCTCCACTTGAGCGAACCGCCCGGCCCGGATCCCAGCCACCGGGTCACCACCCTCGAAGGCCTCGCACCGGCCGGCCTGCGCCTGCGGGCCACCTCGCGCGGCTGACGAGGGTCACGCGTGTCTCGTGTCGAACTCGTCCGCGAGCATGCCCATCATGACCAGGTCGTGGTGCCGGCCGGCGAAGAAGACGTGTTCCCGCAAGCGTCCCTCCTCGGTGAAACCGAGCCTGCGGAACAGCCGCAGCGACGGCTCGTTGTGGGCGAGGACCGCCGCCAGGCATTTGTGATAGCGGCGCTCGGCGAACATGAAGCGCGACAGCAGTACCACGGCTTCCGTCGCGTAGCCCCTGCGCCGGTGGTCGGCGCCGATCATGACGTCGAGCTCGAACCAGCCGGAACGCCGGCCGGTGCGATGTGAGCCGACGGTGCCGACCAGCTCCCCCCTGGCCGTCGCCTCGACCCCCAACCGGAAGCAGTCGTCCTCGCACTCGGCAAGGGCCTGCTCCTTCGCCCACGCCCGGCAGCTCTCGGCGGAGCGCGGCAGATCCAGCCGGCTTCCCCGCCGGTCTTCCTCGTCCGCGAAGCGCATGAACGCTGTCCAGTCGTCCGGCTCGACAGCGCGAAGGCGTACCCGATGACCAGTCCAGGACGATTCCATGCCCCATTGGAACACCCCGGGGTGCGCAGCCCCATGGGAACACCCCGAGGTGGCACGACACGGCGAGGCGCACCGAGACCGGGGCTCTGACCTGCGGTCATCCGGGCGATCAGCGCTCGACTCGCCGGTATCGGTGTCGCTGTTACGCTGATTTTCTGACGGCATTCAGGCACCGACGGCCTGAGGAAGCGCTGATGTACGACCCGAACTCCGACGACGAGGTCCAGCGTGAACGGGTGTCGCGCGACGGCCGGATCGTGGTCGTCGGGGCG
>NZ_LBMU02000049.1 GCF_001005085.2 Streptomyces humi | reverse complement strand
CCCCCGGCCCCTCCCCCGGCCCCGCCCCCGGCCGTCGTACGAGTCCGGGGCACCCCATCGGGTGATTTCCCGTCAGTAGGTGACCCGGGCTGCACGTGCGGCCCCGGCGGCCGGGAAACGGTGGAGCGGTAACGCCCGCGCCAACAGCCGTCGTACAGGAGCCGCCGCCGTGTCCTCGACCGCCCCCGACACCGTCCCCAGCGGGCACATCCCGGGCACCCGACGACCCGGCCCGCCGTCCGCGACGGCCCCGCGCCCCGCCCTGCGCCGGGCGGCCCCCGCCCTGGCCGGGTATCTCGCCGTCCGGTTCACCGGCCTGGCGTTCCTGGCCGTCTGGGCGCACCGGCGGCACCACGGGATCTGGCCGATGCTGGCGACGCAGTGGGACTCGCGCTGGTACCTGGGCATCGCGGACCACGGGTACGCGCACGCGCTGGGCGTCGCCTACGACCACAACAACCTCGCCTTCTTCCCGCTCTACCCGCTGCTGGTCAAGGCGGTCGCGGCGGTGACCCCGGGGACCCGGGCCAGTACCGGCCTGGCGCTCGCGTGGCTGGCCTCGCTGGCCGCCGCCTGGGGGGTGTTCGCGGTGGGCGACCGGCTGGCCGGGCGCCGGACGGGGGTGCTGCTGACCGTGCTGTGGGCGGCGTACCCGGTGGGTCTCGTCCAGTGGATGGGCTACACCGAGTCGCTTTTCACGGCGTTCGCCGCGTGGACGCTGTACGCGGTGCTGGCCGGGCGCTGGTGGTGGGCGGCGGCGGGCGCGGTGCTCGCCGGGCTGACCCGGCCGACCGGGATCGCGGTGGCCGCGGCGGTGACGGTGACCGCCCTGTTGTCGCTGCGCACCCGTTTCTCGGCGCGGGCGCTGGCCGCGGCGCTGGCCGCCCCGCTCGGCTGGTGCGCGTACGTCGGCTGGGTGGGCGCCAGGCTCGGCCGCTGGGACGGGTACTTCGCCGTGCAGCGGATGTGGCACAACGAGGTGGACGGCGGTGCCCAGACCGTGCGCTGGCTGCGGCAGCTGTTCGGGCAGGTGTCGCGACCGGAGCTGTTCCTGGTCGTGGTGAGCGTGACGATGCTGGTGTCGGTGGTGCTGTTCGGGTGCGCGGTGGCCGACCGGCAGCCGGTGCCGCTGCTGGTGTTCGGCGGGGTGCTGCTGCTGATCGTGCTGACGAGCGGCGGGGTGTACTTCCCGCGCGCCCGTTTCCTGCTCCCCGGTTTCCCGCTGCTGCTGCCGCTCGCCGGGTATCTCGCCCGCGCCTCCCGGCGCCTGCGGGTGCTCACGCTGACGGCGGCGGTGCTGGGGTCGGCGTACTGCGGGGCCTACATGCTCCTGGTGTGGCCGAGCGCGCCGTGACGGGCCGGCCGGAGGGCACCTCCGGTCACCGCCCGTCAGCCGCGCCGGCCACGGGCGGCCGGGGTGCACCCGCGCCGGCAGGACGGCGCCCCGGCGGCCTTCCCTCCCGGCGGGCCCGGCGGGCAGTTTCTGGACTTGCTGGTCCATTTTTGTCGGCGCACAGTGGGCCGCGTCCGAAGGAAATCGCGTGACGCGGAGGGTTGATCATGTCCGGGCGACTTGTGGGAAAGACCGCGCTGGTGACCGGTGCCACCAGCAACATCGGGCGGGCGATCGCGGAGGCGTTCGCCGGCGAGGGGGCGCATGTCGTCGTCTCGGGGCGGAGTGCCGGGCGGGGCACGGAGGTGGTGGACGGGATCCGCGCCCTCGGCGGACGTGCCGACTTCGTACGGGCCGACCTGGACGGCAGCGCCGATGCCTCGCGGGCGCTGGCCGAGGAGGCGGCGCGGGTTCTGGGGGGTCGTATCGACGTGCTGGTCAACAACGCCGGCATCTACCCCGGCGACGTGACCGCCGCCACCGACGAGAAGACCTTCGACCAGGTGTACGCGGTCAACGTCAAGGCCCCGTTCTTCCTGACGGCGGCCGTCGCGCCCGCGATGGCGGAGGCCGGGGGCGGGGCGGTCGTCAACCTGGGGTCCTGGATCGTGCGGCTGGGCGTGCCCGTCGGCGCGCTGTACAGCTCCACGAAGGGGGCCATGGAGACGCTGACCCGGGCCTGGGCGGCGGAGTTCGGTCCGCAGGGGGTGCGGGTGAACGCGATCTCGCCGGGTGTGGTGCTGGCGGCGGACGCCGAGGACGCCGGTGTCGCCGAGGTCATGATGAAGGGGACGCCGGCGGGCCGGATGGGCACGCCGGCGGAGATCGCGAGCGCGGCGGTGTACCTGGCGGCCGACGAGTCGTCGTTCGTGCACGGGATCGTGCTCGACGTGGACGGCGGCCGTACGACCGCGGCGGTCATCGCGGCGTAGCCGCCGGGGCGGGGTCCAGATCGCGCCGCAGGTCCGCGATGCCCTGGTCGAGGGCGGCCCGCAGGTGGTCGGAGCGTCCCGTCGACAGCAGGATGGACACGCCACCCTGGATCGCGGCGAGCAGGGCGGCGGCCCGCGCGTCGACGTCCGCACCGGCCTCGGCGCCGCTGTTCGCCCGTGTCGCGCGGATGCCCGCCGCCAGGCTCTCCTGCCACTGCCGCATCAGCTCGACGACGATCGCCCGCGCGCCCGGCGTCGAGCGCCCGACCTGGAGGAACAGCGACCCGAGCGGGCAGGTGTCACCCTGCGCCTCGTAGCGGGCGACCACCACGTCCCGCCACCGCCGCCAGTCCTCCCAGGAGTCGAGGCGGCCGAGATACGGCTGCTGGTCCTCCAGCACCTGCTCCGCCTCGAACCGCGCGACGGCGAGCAGCAGTTCGTCCTTGCCGTCCGGGAAGTAGTGGAAGAGCTGGCTCTTGCTGGTGCTGGTCCGCGCCATGACGTCGTCGAGGGTCACGGAGCCGACACCCTGCACCCGCAGCAATTCGGCGGCTCCCTCGACGATCCGGCGCCGGGTGGCCTTCCCCTTGGCCGTCAGTTCCTTGCGCTGCATCGCCCGCCCTCCGCACAGTGGACCGTGCGGTCCACTGTAGGACTCAGCCGGCGAAGAGGGTGCTGGCCAGGGCCACGCTGACGACGGTGCCGCCGACGATGCTCAGCAGGGCGTTGCGGCGCCACAGGTGCAGGCCGACGGTGGCCGCGAGCGCGGCCAGGGGCGCGATGCCGCGGGCCTGGGTCAGCGGCAGGTCGCGCAGGCAGTAGACGAACAGGATCACCATGACCCCGGCGGGCATCCGGGCGCCGAGGTACCGCACGGTCCGGCTGGCCCGCAGCGAGGCCAGGACGGTGAAGGGCAGCGCACGCAGCGCCCAGGTGACGGCGGCCGAGACGGCGACCGCGGACAGCAGGTACCGGGTGTCAGGCACGGGATTCCTCCTCGCGGCTCCGGTCCGGTCCCGTACGGCGCCGGTCCGGTTCCACGCGGCTCCGGACCAGCAGCGCCACCGTGAACAGGGTGAACGCCGCGAGCAGCAGCTGACCGGGCAGGACCACCCGCGCGACCAGGGCGCTGAGCAGCGCGAGCACCGGGGTGGGCAGGTCGCCGCGCCGGTCCCGGACGGCGTCCAGGGCCAGGACGGCGAAGAGGGCCGTCATGGCGAAGTCCAGGCCGGTGACCCGGTCGGGCACCACCGAGCCGAGCAGCGCTCCCGCGGTGGCGCCGCCGACCCAGTACAGCTGCATGAACAGCTGGAGCCACAGGATGCGCGCGCCGGACCAGGACCGGGCCCGGTCACCGGTGGTCAGGGCGTAGGCCTCGTCGGTCAGGGCGAAGGTGCCGTAGGCCTTGCCGAGCCGCCCCGGCACCCGGTCGAGGGGGAAGGACAGCGCGTAGAACACGTGTCGTACGTTGACCAGGAAGGCGGTCAGCGCGACCGTCGCCAGCGGGGTGACCGCGACGGTCAGGCCCACGAGCAGGAACTCGAACGAGCCCGCGTAGACGACCGCGGTGAACAGGCTCGCACACCACCAGGGCAGGCCGGCGTGGGTGATGACCACGCCGAAGGCGAGGCCGAGCGGCAGCAGGCCGAGCCCCACGGAGGCGGAGTCCCGCAGGGCCGCGAGCGCCTGGGGGACGGGGCGAGAGGTCTCGGCCACGGCGGCGACCGGCAGTGTGTGCATGCTGAAATTTTAGAAGAATGTTCGCCACATATGGTTACCGGTTATTCGCCTAGGCTGACTTCATGAGCAACGAAGTACAGCTGGACGCGATCGATCGGGAAATTTTGTTTCACCTGCGCCAGGACGGCCGGCTGACCAACGTCGAACTGGCCAAGCGGGTCGGCCTGACCCCGCCGCCGTGCCTGCGCAGGCTGAAGCGGCTGGAGGAGACAGGTGTCATCAGCGGCTACCGCGCCGTCGTCAACCCGGAGGCGGTCGGCCGGGGACTCGAGGTCATGATCGACATCGAGGTCTCCGCGAACGACCTCAGGACCATCGAGACGCTGGAGGAGACGCTCTCCTCGTACGAGGAGGTCGTCGAGTTCCGCCGGATGTACGGGCGCCCCGACTACTTCCTCCGCGTCGCCGTCGCCGACGACGCCGCGTACAGCGCGTTCCTCACCGGCAGACTCACCGGCCTCCCCGGCATCCTGCGCGTCGAGTCCCACCTGACGATGAAGAAGATCAAGACCGACGACTGACCCACCACCGCGCGCGAGCCGCCTCCGCCCCTCAGCCCCGCACGGCCCCACAATCCCGCAGCCCCACAGCACCCCGTACGGCCCCACAATCCCGCACCACCCCGCACGGCCCCACAATCCCGCACGGCCCCGCAGCCCCGCACGGCCCCGCAGCCCCGCACGGCCGGCCCCGCGTGGCCTCGCAGCCCCGCACGGCCCCACCCGGCAGCCGCTACCCCACCGCCAGCAGGATCGCCAGCAGCACCGCTCCCGCCACGGCCGGCGCGGCCACCTCGTAGGCCCAGCGCACCGTCACCTCGCCCCGCGCCGACTCCGCCGCCGACCGGCTCTCCAGCAGCTGCCGCAGTTCGTCCATGATCTGGTCGGCCTCCGCGCGCACCGGCCCGCCCGCGCCGTCGGTGTCCCGCACCGTCCGGAACCCGGCGCCCACCCCGACGGACCGCGGTCCCGCGGCGGCCGTCCGGCCGCGCTGCGCGTCCGCCTCGGACTTCGCCGTCCGGCGCGCCGCCCTCTTGCGGCCGCGCAGCGAGACGGGGATCGCCCACAGCTGGTACTTCGCCCCGGAACTGGCGACCACCTCGTTCGAGAAACCCGAGCGCAGGGCGGCGATCTCCGCCCACGGCAGGGTGATCACCCGGAACGGGTTGCGGATCCGCAGCCGGTCCTCGCCCGCGAACACCGCGGGGCGCAGGGTGAAGGCGGCCACCAGCGGCACGAGGAGGATCATCATGGCCAGGGCGAGCCAGGGGGTACGGCCGTGCCCGCGGATCAGCGCGTCGATGCCGAGCCAGCCGATGATGGCGAGCAGCAGTACGCCACCTACCAGGGCCATGGGCGAGCGGTAGGTGCGGTCCTTGACGAGGGGCGTGGTCATGCCGCCGATTCTGCCTCAGCCGCGCACGGCAGCGCGGTGGGGGCGTCGCCTCGGTGCACGCGTGTGGGCCGCGCGCGGGCGGTCGCGCGGTTCCTCCCCCAGCTTTCGGCCGCCCCGGTGGCGCCCCAGCCTTCGGCCGCCCCGGTGGCGCCCCAGCCTTCGGCCGCCCCATGGCGCCCCAGCCCTCGGCCGTCGCGCGGTTCCTCCCCCAGCCCTCGACCGGCCCCGTGGCGCCCCCGGCCTTCGGCCAGCCGGGGCACCCCCAGCTCCCCTCCGGGACCCCGGTCCGCCCGGTGGTGAGAAGAACCGTTCCCTCGGGGTGTACAGCCGCTACGCGCGTAGATATGCTCGGCTGGTGACCATGCCCACCACCGCACCCCACGCACTTGCTGACGTCACCGCGTCCGACAGCACGCTGCGCCGCTTCCTCCACGGGCTGCCCGGCGTCGACGCGGTCGGCCTGGAGGCGCGCGCCGCCTCGCTCGGCACCCGTTCGATCAAGACCACCGCGAAGGCGTACGCCATCGACCTCGCCATCTCGATGGTCGACCTGACGACGCTGGAAGGCGCGGACACCCCGGGCAAGGTCCGGGCGCTCGGTGCCAAGGCGGTCCGCCCGGACCCCACGGACCGTACGACCCCCGCCACGGCCGCCGTCTGCGTCTACCCCGACATGGTGGCCACCGCCAAGGAGGCGGTCGCCGGCTCGTCCGTCAAGGTCGCCTCGGTCGCCACCGCCTTCCCCGCGGGCCGCGCGGCCCTGCCGGTGAAGCTCGCCGACGTGCGGGACGCCGTGGCCGCGGGCGCCGACGAGATCGACATGGTCATCGACCGCGGCGCGTTCCTCGCCGGGAACTACCGCAAGGTGTACGACGAGATCACCGCCGTGAAGGAGGCCTGCGGGGCCGCCGCCCGGCTCAAGGTCATCTTCGAGACCGGCGAGCTGTCGACGTACGACAACATCCGCCGGGCCTCCTGGCTCGGCATGCTCGCGGGCGCCGACTTCATCAAGACCTCCACCGGCAAGGTGGCGGTGAACGCGACCCCGGCGAACACCCTGCTCATGCTGGAGGCCGTGCGCGACTTCCGGGCGCAGACCGGCGTCCAGGTCGGCGTCAAGCCGGCCGGCGGCATCCGGACCAGCAAGGACGCGATCAAGTTCCTCGTCCTGGTCAACGAGACCGCGGGCGCGGACTGGCTGGACAACCACTGGTTCCGCTTCGGTGCCTCCTCGCTCCTGAACGACCTGCTGATGCAGCGTCAGAAGCTGGCCACCGGCCGCTACTCCGGCCCCGACTACGTGACGGTGGACTGATCACCATGGCCAAGGAAAAGATGACCACCGCATTCGAGTACGCACCGGCGCCCGAGTCCCGCTCCGTCGTCGACATCGCCCCGTCCTACGGCCTGTTCATCGACGGCGAGTTCACCGAGGCGGCCGACGGCAAGGTCTTCAAGACCGTCAGCCCGTCGACCGAGGAGGTCCTCGCCGAGGTCGCCCAGGCCGGCGAGGCGGACGTCGACCGCGCCGTGCGGGCCGCCCGCAAGGCGTTCGAGAAGTGGTCCGCGCTGCCGGGCTCCGAGCGCGCCAAGTACCTCTTCCGCATCGCCCGGATCATCCAGGAGCGCTCGCGCGAGCTCGCCGTCCTGGAGACCCTCGACAACGGCAAGCCGATCAAGGAGACCCGCGACGCGGACCTCCCCCTGGTCGCCGCGCACTTCTTCTACTACGCGGGCTGGGCCGACAAGCTCGACCACGCCGGGTACGGCGCGAACCCGCGGCCGCTCGGCGTCGCCGGCCAGGTCATCCCCTGGAACTTCCCGCTCCTGATGCTGGCGTGGAAGATCGCCCCGGCGCTGGCGACGGGCAACACGGTCGTCCTCAAGCCGGCCGAGACCACCCCCCTGTCGGCCCTGTTCTTCGCGGACATCTGCCGCCAGGCGGGCCTGCCCAAGGGCGTCGTCAACATCCTCCCCGGGTACGGCGACACGGGCGCGGCGCTCGTCGCCCACCCCGACGTCAACAAGGTCGCCTTCACCGGCTCCACCGCCGTCGGCAAGGAGATCGCCCGGACCGTCGCGGGCACCCGCAAGAAGCTCACCCTGGAACTGGGCGGCAAGGGCGCCAACATCGTCTTCGACGACGCCCCCATCGACCAGGCCGTCGAGGGGATCGTCACCGGGATCTTCTTCAACCAGGGCCAGGTCTGCTGCGCGGGCAGCCGCCTGCTCGTCCAGGAGTCGGTCCACGACGAGCTGCTGGACTCCCTGAAGCGGCGCCTGTCCACGCTCCGCCTCGGCGACCCGCTGGACAAGAACACGGACATCGGCGCGATCAACTCCGCCGAGCAGCTGGCCCGGATCACCACGCTCGCCGACCAGGGCGAGGCGGAGGGCGCCGAGCGCTGGTCCCCGGCCTGCGAACTGCCGTCCGCCGGCTACTGGTTCGCCCCTACGCTCTTCACGAACGTCACCCAGGCGCACACCATCGCCCGCGACGAGATCTTCGGCCCGGTCCTGTCGGTGCTCACCTTCCGCACCCCGGACGAGGCGGTGGCGAAGGCCAACAACACCCAGTACGGCCTCTCCGCCGGCATCTGGACGGAGAAGGGCTCCCGGATCCTGGCCGTCGCGAACAAGCTGCGCGCGGGCGTCGTCTGGTCCAACACGTTCAACAAGTTCGACCCGACCTCACCGTTCGGCGGTTACAAGGAGTCGGGCTTCGGCCGCGAGGGCGGTCGTCACGGCCTGGAGGCGTACCTCGCCCCGTCGAGCCCGGAGGGCGAGCGATAAATGAACGCAGTTGACCGACTCAGTGTGCTGAAGACCTACAAGCTGTACGTCGGCGGGAAGTTCCCGCGTTCCGAGAGCGGCCGGGTGTACGAGGTGACGGACCCGAAGGGCAACTGGCTGGCCAACGCGCCGCAGTCGAGTCGTAAGGACGCCCGGGACGCGGTCGTGGCCGCGCGCAAGGCGTTCGGCGGCTGGGCCGGGGCCACCGCCTACAACCGGGGCCAGGTCCTCTACCGCGTCGCGGAGATGCTGGAGGGCCGCCGGGACCAGTTCGTGCGCGAGGTCGCGGACGCCGAGGGCCTCGGCAAGTCCAAGGCGGGCGCCGTCGTGGACGCGGCCGTCGACCGCTGGGTCTGGTACGCGGGCTGGACCGACAAGATCGCCCAGGTGGTCGGCGGGGGCAACCCGGTCGCGGGGCCCTTCTTCAACCTCTCCTCCCCCGAGCCGACCGGCGTGGTGGCCGTGCTGGCCCCGCAGGAGTCGTCCTTCCTGGGCCTGGTGTCCGTGCTCGCGCCGGTGATCGCGACCGGCAACACGGCGGTCGTCGTCGCGAGCGAGAAGTCCCCGCTGCCGGCCCTCTCGCTGGCCGAGGTGCTCGCCACCTCGGACGTGCCGGGCGGGGTCGTCAACGTCCTCTCCGGCCGTACGGCGGAGATCGCGCCGCCCCTCGCCGCCCACCAGGACGTCAACGCGATCGACCTCGCGGGCGCCGACGAGGGGCTGGCGAAGCAGCTGGAGATCGCGGCGGCCGACAACCTGAAGCGCGTACTGCGTCCACAGGCTGTGGACAACTGGACGGCGACGCCGGGGACCGACCGCCTGACGGCGTTCCTGGAGACGAAGACGGTCTGGCACCCGACGGGGTCGCTGGGAGCGTCCGGCTCCTCGTACTGACGCGCACGGAAGCGCCCCGTCAGCCCCCCAGGACCTGCCCCACCACCGGCAGTTCCCCGACTGACGGGGCCTGCGCCACAGGCCCCGTCAGCATCTTGGAGGTCAGCGGCTTGAAGTCGGCCAGCTGGGTGCCGACGCCGTTGTCCAGGGGATCTACGCCCGTGCCCGCGAGGGGGTTCGGCTTCAGGCCCGCCACCGGTCCCGTGACGTACGGCAGCAGACCGCCCACCGCGGTCAGCGCCGCCTGCGGGTCGGCGGGGCCGACGGAGGCGGGCCGGCTCCGTACCGTGTCCTGCGCGCCCTGAGGCGCCGCGGCGGCCGTCGCGGCGCCCGCGCCGAGCGCGACGGAGGCGGTCGCGAGAGCGACCAGCGCGCGCTGGGCGGTCGGGTTCGGGTGGGACGCGTGTCGGGCCATCGGTGGTGCCGCCTTCGGGTGCTCAGGGTGACAGGGTCGGCACACAGGGTAGTTGAGGTGTGAGTCACGCTCCAAAGCCGACCCGCGGGGTCGGCAGGACGCCCCCCATGCGTCAAACTGGTGTTCCGTGAGCATTCATCCTCCGCCCCCCGCCCGCGTCGTGCTGCTGTGCGGCCCCTCGGGTTCGGGCAAGTCCCTCGTCGCCGCCCGTTCCGGGCTCCCCGTGCTGCGTCTCGACGACTTCTACAAGGAGGGCGCCGACCCGACCCTGCCGCTGGTGGCGGGGAGTTCGGACATCGACTGGGACCACCCGGAGTCCTGGGACGCCGAGGTCGCGGTCGAGGCCATCGGCCGGCTGTGCGCGACGGGTTCGGCGGGCGTGCCGGTGTACGACATCGCGCTCAGCGCCCGCACCGGGGAGGAGACCCTGCACATCGGCCGCACCCCGCTGTTCATCGCGGAGGGCATCTTCGCCGCCGAGATCGTGCAGCGCTGCCGCGAACTGGGGCTGCTGGCCGACGCGCTGTGCCTCAGCCGGGGTCCGGTGAAGACCTTCCGGCGCCGTTTCCTGCGCGACCTCAGGGAGGGCCGTAAGTCGGTGCCGTTCCTGCTGCGCCGCGGCTGGCGGCTGATGCGCGCCGAACGCACGATCGTGGCCCGCCAGGTGGCACTGGGCGCGCACCCGTGCGACCGCGACGAGGCACTGACCCGGATGGCCGCGGCAGCGGTGGGCCGGCAGACCCGGGACCGGACCCAGGCACCGGCCGCGTGACGGCCGTGTCCTGGCGGTAGAAGAAAAGCGGGCCGCAGAAGAAAAGCGGGGGTAGAAGAAAAGCCGGAGTAGAAGAAAAGCGGGACTGGACGGACCCCCCGGCCCTCCAGTCCCGCTTCCCCCGTCGCTCCGCCGAACACCCCCGTGTCCCCCGTGGCGGAGCTCCCCCGTGCTTACCCCGCGAGTCCCCCCGGACCCGCTTTCCCCCGTGGTCCCCCCGGACCCTCCCCCGGGCCCCTGTCTCCCCCGGTTTCCCCGTCGGGATCCCCCCGGATCCCCTTACCTTCAGGCGACGAGCTCCCCGAAGGCGTTCTCCTCGTCACGGCCGAAGCTGAGGACCTCGTCCTCGCGCAGCCGGCGGAGCGACCGCCAGATGCTGGACTTCACCGTGCCGACACTGATGTCGAGGATCTCCGCGATCTCCGGGTCCGTGCGGCCCTCGTAGTAGCGCAGGACCAGCATGGTGCGCTGGAGTTCGGGGAGCCGGGCGAGCGCCTGCCACAGGACGGCGCGCAGCTCGGTGCCGCTCATCGCGTCCGTGTCGCCGGGCGTCTCCGGCAGTTCCTCGGTCGGGTACTCGTTGAGCTTGCGGCGCCGCCAGGCGCTGATGTGCAGGTTGGTCATGGTCCGCCGCAGGTAACCGCCGACGGCCGCCTTGTCGCTGATCCGCTCCCACGCCCGGTACGTCGAGAACAGCGCGCTCTGCAACAGGTCCTCGGCCTCGAAGCGGTCGCCGGTCAAGTGGTAGGCGGTCGCGTACAGAGAGGCGCGGCGCTCCTGGACGTAGGCGGTGAACTCCGCCTCGGTCAGCGAGCGGCGCTCCCCCGTGTCCTCCCCGTATGCGGAGCCCCCGGTGCCCCCGCGCGGCTCCCCCGTGCCGCCGTCGACCACCGTCATGTAACCGGTGTGCTGACGCCCGGTGCCGCGAGCGCACCCCCGCCCGCTCACGGCACCGGACTTCTCGGAACCCCGGTGCACGTCGTGCAGACGCGTGATCACTGCGCTGGTGCTGTGACCGATCAGCGTGTTCATCTCGCGCCCCCCGTCGTGGACTTCCGGTAGTTCGGTCTGCCAGGCTCCGCGCCGCCCGCTCGCTTGCCTGTGCCGAGAACTCTGCCGGGCCACCTTCACGGCCGTATCCGCCGACTGTCACAGACCTGTCACAGGGGTCCGGCACAGAAGGGCCACAGCGGTCGCACAGGGGACGGGGCTACGGAGGTTTCCCGGCAGCTCCGAGCAGTACAGGTCGTACGACGGGGCCCTCATGGGCCAGAATGAGCCCGTGCCTTCCCTGTTGCTGATCGAGGACGACGACGCCATCCGAACGGCCCTGGAGCTCTCACTGACGCGCCAGGGGCACCGGGTGGCCACCGCTGCGACCGGTGAGGACGGTCTGAAGCTGTTGCGCGAGCAGCGGCCCGATCTGATCGTCCTCGACGTCATGCTGCCCGGGATCGACGGGTTCGAGGTGTGCCGGCGCATCCGGCGCACGGACCAGTTGCCGATCATCCTGCTGACCGCGCGCAGCGACGACATCGACGTGGTGGTCGGGCTGGAGTCCGGCGCCGACGACTACGTCGTCAAGCCCGTCCAGGGGCGGGTGCTGGACGCGCGGATCCGGGCCGTGCTGCGGCGTGGCGAGCGGGAGTCCACCGACTCGGCGACCTTCGGCAACGTCGTCATCGACCGTTCCGCGATGACCGTGACGAAGAACGGCGAGGACCTCCAGCTCACGCCGACCGAGCTGCGGCTGCTGCTGGAGCTGAGCCGGCGGCCGGGGCAGGCGCTGTCCCGGCAGCAGCTGCTGCGGCTGGTCTGGGAGCACGACTACCTCGGTGACTCCCGGCTGGTGGACGCCTGCGTGCAGCGGCTGCGCGCCAAGGTGGAGGACGTGCCCTCGTCCCCGACCCTGATCCGTACCGTGCGCGGTGTCGGCTACCGCCTGGACGCCCCTCAGTGACGGACCGGCACGAGGGTTTCCGGGGCTGGGCCTCGGATCGCAGGGGAGCCGTGTCCCGGCTGCGCTTCACCAGTCTGCGGCTGCGGCTCGTCGTGGTCTTCGGGCTCGTCGCGCTGACCGCCGCCGTGTCCGCGTCCGGCATCGCGTACTGGCTCAACCGAGAGGCCGTGCTCACCCGTACCCAGGACGCGGTGCTGCGCGACTTCCAGCAGGAGATGCAGAACCGGGCCGGGGCGCTGCCGGTCCACCCCACCCAGGACGAACTCCAGCGCACGGCCGGGCAGATGGCCAACAGCAGTCAGCGCTTCAGCGTGCTGCTGGTCGGCGAGGACGCGAACGGCAAGGTGGCGTACGGCAATTCGGGCGGGCTCAGCGGGTTCGCGCTGGACGACGTGCCCGACTCGCTGCGCAAGGCCGTCGACAAGCAGCAGAAGGTCACCGAGAACAACCGGTCGGCGTACCACCTCTACTGGCAGCGGGTCGTGGACCACGGGACGCCGTATCTCGTCGCCGGGACGCGGCTGATCGGCGGCGGCCCGACCGGCTACATGATGAAGTCCCTGGAGCCGGAGGCGAAGGACCTCAACTCGCTGGCCTGGTCGCTGGGCATCGCGACGGCCCTGGCCCTGATCGGTTCCGCGCTGCTCGCCCAGGCCGCCGCCACGACCGTGCTGAAGCCGGTGCACCGGCTGGGCGTCGCCGCGCGGCGGCTCGGCGAGGGCAAGCTGGACACCCGGCTGCGGGTCTCCGGCACCGACGAACTCGCCGACCTGTCACGGACGTTCAACGACGCGGCGGAGGCGCTGGAGAAGCGGGTCGACGACATGGCGGCGCGCGACGACGCGTCCCGCAGGTTCGTCGCCGACATGAGCCACGAGCTGCGGACCCCGCTCACCGCGATCACCGCCGTGACGGAGATCCTGGAGGAGGAGCTGGAGGCGGAGTCCGGGTCGATCGACCCGATGATCGAGCCCGCCGTCCGGCTGGTGGTCAGCGAGACGCGCCGGCTCAACGACCTCGTCGAGAACCTGATGGAGGTCACCCGCTTCGACGCCGGCACGGCCCGTCTCGTCCTCGACGACGTCGACATCGCCGACCAGATCACCGCCTGCATCGACGCCCGCGCCTGGCTGGACGCGGTGGACCTGGACGCCGAGCGCGGCATCCACGCCCGCCTCGACCCGCGCCGCCTCGACGTCATCCTCGCCAACCTGATCGGCAACGCCCTCAAGCACGGCGGCTCACCGGTGCGGGTGTCGGTGCGCATGGAGCAGCAGGAGGGCGGGGATCTGGTGATCGCCGTACGCGACCACGGGCCCGGTATCCCCGAGGACGTGCTGCCGCACGTCTTCGACCGGTTCTACAAGGCCAGCGCCTCCCGGCCGCGCTCCGAGGGCAGCGGTCTCGGCCTGTCCATCGCGACGGAGAACGCCCGTATCCACGGAGGCTCGATCACCGCCGCCAACTCCCCCGAGGGCGGCGCGGTCTTCACGCTCCGGCTGCCCCGGGACGCCTCGGCGCTGACCGAGGAGACCAAGGACGCCGGTGACGCGGGGAACGCCGGGGTCGCCGGAGAGAAGGGCGTCTGATGCAGGTACGGAGACTCGTGGGCGTCGCCGCGCTCGCGCTGACGCTCGCCGGGTGCGGGATCCGGGCGACCGAGGTGCCGACCGACTTCGGCGGGGCGCCGTCGCGGGTGCCGTGCTCCATGTCCCAGCCCGACCTGCCGGCGCAGACCTCGCAGGGGGTGCCGGTGCAGGTGTTCCTGCTGTGCGGGGCCTCGCTGGTGACCGTCGACCGGGCGGTGCGTGTGCCCGACGGCACGGCGGACGCCAAGCGGCGGGTGATCGTCGCGCAGGGCCTGCTGGACCAGCTCGCCGAGACGCCGTCGGCCGCCGAGAAGGACGCGGGCTACACGACGTACGTGCGCGGCGGGATGAGCGTCGGCGGACCGCGGCGCGGGGACCCGGACGACACGCTGCGGCTGAGCACCTCGCCGCCGCAGCTGACGTCGTACGCGCTGGCCCAGATCGTGTGCACGTTGTCCGACTCGGCGGCCGCGGAGGGCGACGGGTCGGTGATCCTGGGCGGGCCGGGGACGGAGCCGTTGCTGCGGTACGCGTGCACGGACGCGGTGCGGAACTCTCCGAGCGGGAACCGGCCGCCGTCCACCGAGGTCGCTTCCGGGTGAGGGGGGCCGGGGCGCCTCACGGGGTGCCGCCTGGGGTTGTGCGGCGAGTGCGGGTGGCGGGTGGCTGTTCGCGCAGTTCCCCGCGCCTCTGAAGGAGCGCTTCGGTTGCCCTTTTTCCGGAACCGTTCGGGTGCGCGGGGGCGTCTTGGGGGGCGTGCAGCGTCAAGGGTTCATCGGCGGCAGCGCCGCGATCCGGGTCCGTGTGGCAGGGGGTGTCCTCCTTGCCGCACACCTCGCGTTCGTCGCCTGGCTGATGCTGCGCCCGCTGGACGTGCCCTGGGTGATGCCCGCCAACCTGCACCCGTTCGCCGGCATCCGGGCCGACCTGGCGCTGGGCCCGCGGGAGGCGGCGCACCGGATCGGTGAGGGGCTCGCGCTGCTGGCGCCGCTGGGTGTGCTGCTGCCGGCGGTGCACGGCCGGCTGCGGGTCTCCCCGCTCGGTTCGCTGGTCGCCACGGCGGCCGCGGCCGCCCTGATCTCGCTGGGCATCGCCCTGTTGCAGACGGGGGTGCCCGGGCGGGTGGTGGACGTCGACTCGATTCTGCTGAACACCGTGGGTGTGGTCGTCGCGCACCTGGCGGTGGTTCCGGCGTCCCGCGCCCTGCTCCGCCGCAGGGACCGGCGGGAGCGGCCGTCCGCCGTCCTCCAGGAGGACGCGGCTCAGGGTCGTACCCCGACGATTCCCAGGGTCGGGATCGCTCCGTAGAGCGACGCTTCGACCCGGTTCGGCTCCGTAGCGTAGTGGGCAGACGAGAGGCCGTACGGGCCGACTCGCACCGGACGCTCACGAAGGAGCCGCAGATGTCCAGCCTCGCCCGCCCCACCCACGGCCGCATGATCGGCGGAGTGTGCGCCGCGCTGGCCCGGCGCTTCGGCACCTCCGCCACGACGATGCGGGTGATCTTCCTGCTGTCCTGCCTGCTGCCGGGTCCGCAGTTCCTGCTCTACATCGCCCTGTGGATCCTCCTCCCCTCCGAGGAGAAGGCCGCCGCCTGGTGACACCGCCTGGTGACACCGGGGAGCTGACGCCGTCGGGGCGCGCCGGAGGAGTCCGGGGCGCCCCGACGGCGTTGCCGTCCGGCTGGGGAGAGGATCAGCCGAGCGGAATCCCGTTGACCGGCAGGCCGTGCGTGGGCAGGCCCTGCACCGGCAGTCCGCCGAGGAGTCCGGCGGCGGGCTTGGTCGGGCCGCCGGCGAGCACCTGCCGGACGGCCGGCTGGACGGCGGTCAGGCCGGTACCGAGGGCGTTCTGTCCCTGCGCCATGGCCTGCCCGGCACCCGGCAGCGCCTTGGAGACGTTCTCGGCCGGCAGCGTCTTGGTGACGGTGTCCAGGGCCTGGGAGGAGTCCGGGACGGCCGGGGCCGCGTTGGCCGCGCCCGCGCCGACAGCGGCGAAGGCGGCACCGAGGGCGGCGACACCGAGGGTCTTGGCAGCAGACTGCTTCATCGTAAATGCGTCCTTGGAATGCGGTGACGGGGATCGACTACAAGCCGAGCGGTCCACGACCGTAAACACGGCCCACCACCCGCCGCAAACACCGAAATGCGGACGGCTTGTGAAAGCCCGTCCGCATTCCGCGCCCCGCCCCGATGCCCGGTCAGCCCTCCGAGTCGGCAGAACCGCTGGTGGAGGCGGTCCCCCGGAACAGCCATTCGGATTTCAGCTCTGCATATCCGGGCTTCACCACGTCATTGATCATGGCGAGGCGTTCATCGAAAGGAATGAACGCTGATTTCATCGCATTGACGGAGAACCACTGGAGGTCGTCGAGCGTGTAGCCGAACGCCTCGACGAGATGCTCGAATTCCCGGCTCATGCTGGTGCCGGACATGAGCCGGTTGTCCGTGTTGACGGTCGCGCGGAAGTGGAGCCGGCGGAGCAGTCCGATCGGATGGCCCGCGTAGGAGTCGGCGGCCCCGGTCTGGAGGTTGGAGCTGGGGCACAGCTCCAGCGGGATCCGCTTGTCACGGACGTAGGAGGCGAGCCGGCCGAGCTTGACCGTGCCGTCCTCGTGGACCTGGATGTCGTCGATGATCCGCACGCCGTGCCCGAGCCGGTCGGCGCCGCACCACTGGAGGGCCTGCCAGATGGACGGCAGCCCGAAGGCCTCGCCGGCGTGGATGGTGAAGTGGTTGTTCTCGCGCTTGAGGTACTCGAAGGCGTCGAGGTGCCGGGTGGGCGGGTGGCCGGCCTCGGCACCGGCGATGTCGAAGCCGACCACGCCCAGGTCCCGGTAGCGGTTGGCGAGTTCGGCGATCTCCAGCGAGCGGGCCGCGTGCCGCATGGCGGTGAGCAGGGCGCCGACCCGGATCCGCCGGCCGCTCTCCCGCGCCAGCGCCTCGCCCTGCCGGAAGCCCTCGTTGACGGCCTCGACGACGTCCTCCAGGGTCAGCCCCTGTTCCAGGTGCTGTTCCGGGGCGTACCGCACCTCGGCGTAGACGACGCCGTCCTCGGCGAGGTCCTCGGCGCACTCGCGGGCGACGCGGACCAGCGCGTCCCGGGTCTGCATCACGCCGACGGTGTGCGAGAAGGTCTCCAGGTAGCGCTCCAGGGAGCCCGAGTCGGCGGCCTCACGGAACCAGATGCCGAGCTTGTCCGGGTCGCTCTCGGGGAGTTGGGAGTAGCCGGTCTCCCGGGCGAGGTCGGCGACCGTACCCGGACGCAGGCCGCCGTCGAGGTGGTCGTGCAGCAGAACCTTGGGCGCCCGGCGGATCTGCTCCGGCGTCGGGGTGTTCGCGGTGCTCTGGCTCGTCATTTCCGCACTCTAACTCCTACGCGCGTAGATCGCCCGGTGGTCGGCTGTTTCCCGTTCCGTCGATACCCAACGGTGACCCCACGGACGGGTCAAGTGCACCGCGTCTTCTGACACTGTTCTGTCATGGCACAGCAAGCGACCCCGGTGCGAACGGCCAGACTGGGCAGGGCAGTCGGCCAGGAGCCGACGACGGTGACCGGAGCGGTCCTGCTGCTCCCGGGCGGCGAGGAGAACTCCGCCCGCAAGCCGTCCCCCGTATGGGCGACGACCCTGGTACGCGCGCTCGGCCGCCGGCTCGCCCGCGACGGCCGCGACGAGGGGCTCGCGGCGCATGTCGTCCACTACCGCTATCGCGGCTGGAACGGCAGCGAGGCGCACCTCGCCGGCGACGCCGACTGGGCGGCCGACGAGGTGGTACGACGGTACGGCGACGTGCCCGTCTGCCTGCTGGGCGTCGGGATGGGCGGCCGGGCGGCACTGCGGGCGGGAGGCCACGAGGCCGTCAACTCCGTCGTGTCCGTCGCCCCCTGGCTGCCGGAGACGGACATGGCGGCACCTGAGGAACCGGTTCGGCAGCTGGTGGGCCGGCGGGTGCTGGTCGTACACGGCACGAACGACGAACGGACCGATCCGGAGCTGTCGTTCCGGCTGGCGGCACGGGCGAAGAAGGCCAACCGGGAGGTGTGCCGGTTCGAGGTGCACTCCGACGGCCACGGGCTGCACCAGCACCGGGACGAAGTCCTCGCTCTCGCTTCGGACTTCGTCATGGGGGCGTTGTACGGGCACGCGGTGTCGCGGCCGGTGGAGGACGCGTTGGCGGCGCCGCCGCCGATCGGGCTGCGCATGCCGCTTGCCGCGGGCTTCGGCCGGTCGCTCCGCAAGGGCTGATGAACCGTTTCGGGGTGCGGGTCGTGTGTGCCTGGTCGCGCGGTTCCCCGCGCCCCTGAGGGAGCGCTGTCCCCTAGGCGGGAAGCAAGCTGCCCCTTCTGGAGAGCAGGAACTTCTTGAAGGCGGCCACCGGCGGGGTGTCCGGGTGGCCGTCGAGCCATGCCACGCCGATCTCCCTCGCCGCCCTCGGGGCCGTGACCGTCAGTTCCGCGACTCCCGGGCGGGGGAAGACGGGGGGCGGGAGGAGGGCCACCCCCAGCCCCGCCGCGACCAGGCCCCGCAAGGTCTCCGCCTCCTCGCCCTCGAAGGCGATCCGCGGTCTGAAGCCCGCCTCCGTGCAGAGGTCGTCGGTGATGCGGCGCAGGCCGTAGCCCGGTTCCAGGGTCACGAAGGTCTCGTCGGCCGCCTCGGCGAGGCGGACCCGGCGCCGGGCCGCCAGACGGTGGTCCGCCGGGACCACCAGGCGGAGTCTCTGTTCGTCCAGGCGGCGGGCCACCAGATCGGGCGCGTCCGGGACCGGAGAGGTGAGGCACAGGTCGAGCTCCCCCGCGCGAAGCTTCTCGATCATCGCCTCGCCGTAGTTCTGGACGAGGCTGAAGCGGATGCGGGGGTGGTCGACCCGGAACGCCTGGAGCAGGCCGGGAACCGTCTCCGCGCCCATGGTGTGCAGGAAGCCGAAGGCGACCTTGCCGGTGGTGGGGTCGGCGTCGGCGCGTACCTCGTCGGCGGCGCGCTGCACCTCGCCGAGGGCGCGTTCGACCGAGGTGAGGAAGGTACGGCCGGCGGGGGTCAGGGAGACGGTGCGGCCGTGCCGGGTGAAGAGGTCGACGCCGAGGTCGTCCTCCAGGCGGGCCATCGCACGGGACAGGGTGGACTGGGGGACGCTCAGTTCCTGCGCGGCCCTGGTGACGTGCTCGGTGCGGGCCACGCCGGCGAAGTACGCGAGGCGGGGAGCCAGCAACATCGTCATGTCTTCTGTGTCACTGGACGGTGACAGGCGCGCGGCTGACCTCTGCTGATGCTCCATGGGAACGATTATGACGATTCCATGCATTGGACGGATGAAGAGGGGGTCCGTACGTTCGAGGCATGTCTCCCGCCAGTACCGGGGCGTCCATCACCGTGGGCGCCGTCCCGTCCGTCCCCGCCGCCGACTCCCGTCTGACCCCGGGCGGTCCCG
The DNA here is from genome assembly GCF_001005085.2 of Streptomyces humi. Lineage (GTDB taxonomy): Bacteria > Actinomycetota > Actinomycetes > Streptomycetales > Streptomycetaceae > Streptomyces > Streptomyces humi. Next base: position 61,498 of record NZ_LBMU02000049.1, on the reverse strand, counting down.
GCTACCGCCGGATGAGCTTCGCGCTCTTCCTCGCCGGTGTCGCGACCTTCGCCCTCCTCTACTCCACCCAGGCGCTGCTGCCGCTGATCTCCGACGGCTTCGGGGTCAGCGCGAGCGACGCGAGCTGGACGGTGGCGGCGGCGACCGGCGGTCTGGCGCTGTTCGTCATCCCGATGAGCGCGCTCTCCGAGCGTTTCGGCCGTCGTACGGTCATGACCGGCTCGCTGGCGGTGGCGGTGACCGTCGGCCTGCTGGTCCCCTTCGCGCCCTCGCTGGGCGTGCTGGTCGTGCTGCGCGGCGTCCAGGGCGCGGCGCTGGCCGGTCTGCCGGCCTCCGCGCAGGCCTATCTGGCCGAGGAGGTCCGCCCGAAGGCGCTGGTCACGGCGATCGGCCTGTTCGTCGCGGGGAACAGCGTCGGCGGGATGAGCGGCCGGGTCATCACCGGCTGGGTGGCACAGGAGTGGGGCTGGCGGACCGCCGTCGGCACCATCGGCGTGATCGCCGTCGGCTGCGCGGTCGCCTTCCGGCTGCTGCTGCCCGCGCCGCGGCACTTCACGGCGGGCTCGCTGCACCCGCGCCGGCTGCTCGGCACGGTCCGCGACCACCTGGCGAACCCGCTGCTGCGCCGCCTGTACGCGATCGGCGCGCTCTTCATGACCGTCTTCGGCGGTGTCTACACGGTGATCGGCTACCGCCTGACCGAGGAGCCCTTCTCCCTCCCCCAGGGCATCATCGGCTCGATCTTCCTGGTCTACCTGGTGGGCACGGTCTCCGCGTCGACGGCCGGGCGTCTGGTCGGCAGGCTCGGCCGCCGGGGCGCCCTCTACCTGGGCGGCGGCACGACGGCCACGGGTCTGCTGCTGTCCCTGGCCGACTCGCTCCCGCTGGTCCTGCTGGGCCTGGTCCTGATCACCGCGGGCTTCTTCGCGGGCCACGCGGTGGCCTCCTCGGCGGTCAGCCACACGGCGACCCACGGCCGCGCCCAGGCCTCGGCGCTCTACCAGTCCGCTTACTACATCGGCTCCAGCGCGGGCAGCACGGTCGGAGCGCTGGCGTTCCACGCGGAGGGCTGGTCGGGCACGGTCGGCATCGGCCTCCTGGCGATAGCGGGCGTGGTGACCATCACGGTCCTGGGCTCGGTGGCGGCCCGCCGCAGTGTGATGGCCAACGCCCACTGACCGCCACCCCGCACGAAAGCACCCCACACGAAAGCGCCCCGCAGGGAAGCGCCCCGCGCTGGAGCGCCCCAAAGGGGCGCGGGGAACCGCGCGACCGGCCCCCACCGCGCCGCACCCGCCACCGAACCCCGCACCTCATCCCCATAGGCGACCCACTCCCACCTGCACGTTCTGCGACTTCGGGCGCCGTTGTCAGTCCCCTGCGCTAGCTTTCAAGTGCTGGAGCGCGAAGGCGCGCGAAAAAGCCACGTGGGGTGGGTGGACGGCATGACCGACAGCACGGCGACCGCGGAACTGGACGTCGCACTGGAGAAGCACCGGACCGAACTGACCGGCTACTGCTACCGCATGCTCGGTTCGTCGTTCGAGGCCGAGGACGCCGTCCAGGACACCCTGGTGCGGGCCTGGCGCAGCTACGACAAGTTCGAGGGCCGTGCCAGCCTCCGGTCGTGGCTGTACCGGATCGCGACCAACGTCTGCCTGGACATGCTGAACGCGGGCAACAAGCGGGCCCGGCCGATGGACCTGAGCGAGTCGACACCGCTCGCCCGGGCGGCGCTCTCCCCCCGGCCCGACAACACCTGGCTGGAGCCGGTGCCCGACGCCCGCGTGCTGCCCACCGTGGACGACCCGGCGGAGGCGGCCGTGGCCAAGGAGTCCATCCGGCTGGCCTTCATGGCCGCGCTCCAGCAGCTGCCGCCCAAGCAGCGGGCGGTGCTGATCCTGCGCGAGGTGCTGGCCTGGAAGGCGAGCGAGGTCGCCGAACTGCTCGGCACCACGGTCGCGTCGGTGAACAGCGCCCTCCAGCGGGCCCGGGCCACGCTGGCGGAGCAGCAGCAGTCGGGTGCCGGGGCCGAGGTGTCCGACGCGCTCGACGAGGAGCAGCGGAAGCTCCTTGAGCGCTATGTCGCGGCTTTCGAGGGGTACGACATGACGGCGCTGACGGCACTCCTCCACGAGGACGCCATCATGACGATGCCGCCGTTCGACCTGTGGCTCACGGGTCACGACGACATCGCCGGCTTCATGACCACCATCGGCTCGGCCTGCGAGGGTTCACGCCTGTTCCCGGTCCAGGTCAACGGCCTGCCCGGGTTCGCCCAGTACAAGCCCGACCCGGACACCGGCGGCTGGACCCCGTGGTCGATCCAGGTCCTGGAGATCTCAGCCGGACGGCTGACCGGGTTCCACTTCTTCCTCGACACCAAGCGCTGGTTCCCGCTCTTCGACCTCCCTCTCCACCTGGATGCGGAGTCCGACGAACCGGAGCAGGGAGCGTAGGGCGGGATCGGGGTCCCGCAGCCGGATCCGGCCGCCGGCCCGGCGGGCGGTCAGCTCCAGCCGGGCCAGCAGGTCGACGACCGCGAGGCCCGGCGGTCCGAGGCCGCCGACGTCGCAGACGACGACCCGGGCCCTGCCGCCCCGCAGCAGCGCCCGCACGTCGTCGCAGAGCCCCGGCACCTCGTCCCTGGCGACGGGGCCGGACAGCGTCAGTACGGCGGGGGTCACGGCATCCACGAGCGGTAGACCGGGGACGGTCTGACAACTCATCGGTGAGTCCCGCGCGGCCGCGCGCGGCCCGCGCAGATCACAGGGATCGCAAGGATCACAAGGTTGACCTGCACCTGACTTGCACCAGAGGGTCAGGTGTATGCGCCACAGACCAGCACCCGCCCGGACACCCGACGGCCTCGCGCCCGCCCTGGGGGCGCGGTGCAAGGGGTACTGAGCGGCTTCGCGGTGATCGCGATCGTGATCGCCGTCGGTTATCTCCTCGGCCGTGGCGGCCACCTCGGTGCGAACGGCCGCGAGGTCCTCACCAAGCTCGCCTTCCACGTCGCCTCCCCCGCGCTCCTGTTCACCACTCTCGCGAAGGCCGACCTGGCGGTGATCTTCTCCAGCCGCCTCCTGGTGACGGCCCTGTCCACGGCAGCGGCGGCGGGCGCGTTCACGGCGGTGGGTGTCGTACGGGGCTGGGGTGTGGGCCGTACGACGATCGGCGCCCTGTGCTCCAGCTACGTCAACTCCGGCAACCTCGGCATCCCGATCGCGGTGTACGTGCTGGGCGACGCGTCCCTGGTGGCCCCGGTACTGCTGTTCCAGGTGGTGCTCCTGACCCCGGTCGCCCTGACGGTCCTCGACCTGTCGGGCGCGGGCGAGAAGGGCCCCTGGTGGCGCCGCCTGCTGACGCCGCTCCGCAACCCGATAGCCGTCGGCTCCCTCACCGGCGTCGTGGTCTCGGGTCTCGGGATCCACGTGCCCGGCCCGGTCATGGACCCGCTGACCCTGATCGGCAACATGTCCGTCCCGGCGGTCCTGCTGGCCTTCGGCATCTCCCTGCGGGGCAGCACGCTCCCCGGCCGGGGCCGCGACCGCCACCCGGTGTTCCTGTCGGTGGCCCTGAAGGCGGTGGGGCAGCCGCTGGCCGCCTGGGTCCTGGCGTCAGCCGTCTTCGACCTGCACGGGGCGCCCCTGCTCGACGTGACGGTGACCTCGGCACTGCCGGCCGCCCAGAACCTGTACACGTACGCCGGCACCTACCGGGTCGGCGAGGAACTGGCCCGCGACTCGATCCTGCTGTCGACGGTGCTGTCGGTACCGGTACTCGTCGTGGTGGCGGCGCTGCTGGGGTGACGGACCGGTCGGTCGACGGGGAACCCACCGGCGTCGACCGTGACGCCGAACGGGACCGGCGCAGGTCCGCCGGTCCCGTTCATCCGATCGAGCCGTGACACCGGCGGCCTCCGGCCGCGGGTCCTGGTCAGGCGATACGTTCCAGGACCACCGGCGACGCGGTGAACTCCGTGCCGGCCGGCGCGATGTCGTAGGAACCCTCGACCGCCTGGAGTGCGTACTCGAAGCGCTCCGGGGTGTCCGTGTGGAGGGTGAGGAGGGGCTGGCCGGCGGTGACCGTGTCGCCGGGCTTGGCGTGGAGTTCGACGCCCGCGCCCGCCTGCACCGGGTCCTCCTTGCGGGCGCGGCCCGCGCCGAGGCGCCAGGCGGCGACGCCGACACCGTAGGCGTCGAGGCGGGTGAGGACGCCCGCGGCGGCGGCCTTCACCACGTGCTGCTCCTTCGCCACCGGCAGCGTCGCGTCCGGGTCGCCGCCCTGGGCCGCGATCATCCGGCGCCAGACGTCCATCGCCGAACCGTCGGCCAGCGCCTTCGCCGGGTCGGCGTCGCGGATGCCCGCCGCGTCCAGCATCTCCCGGGCCAGCGCGAGGGTCAGCTCGACCACGTCCGAGGGGCCGCCGCCGGCGAGCACCTCCACCGACTCGCGGACCTCCAGGGCGTTGCCCGCCGTGAGGCCGAGCGGGGTGGACATGTCGGTGAGGAGCGCGACCGTCTTCACGCCGTGGTCGGTGCCGAGGCCCACCATCGTCGAGGCCAGCTCGCGGGCGTCCTCGATGGTCTTCATGAAGGCGCCGGTGCCCACCTTCACGTCGAGGACCAGGGAGCCGGTGCCCTCGGCGATCTTCTTCGACATGATCGAGGAGGCGATCAGCGGGATCGCCTCGACCGTGCCGGTGACGTCACGCAGGGCGTAGAGCTTCTTGTCGGCGGGGGCCAGGCCGTCGCCCGCCGCGCAGATCACCGCGCCGGTGCCGTCCAGCACCGACAGCATCTCCTCGTTGGAGAGCAGGGCGCGCCAGCCGGGGATCGACTCCAGCTTGTCGAGGGTGCCGCCGGTGTGGCCGAGGCCGCGGCCGGAGAGCTGCGGGACGGCCGCGCCGCAGGCGGCGACGAGGGGCGCCAGCGGTAGCGTGATCTTGTCGCCGACGCCGCCGGTGGAGTGCTTGTCGGCGGTCGGGCGGGACAGCGAGGAGAAGTCCATGCGCTCGCCGGAGGCGATCATCGCGGCGGTCCAGCGGGCGATCTCGCGGCGGTTCATGCCGTTGAGGAGGATGGCCATCGCGAGCGACGACATCTGCTCGTCGGCCACCTCGCCGCGCGTGTACGCGTCGATGACCCAGTCGATCTGCTCGTCGCCGAGCTCACCGCGGTCCCGCTTGGTGCGGATGACGGAGATGGCGTCCATGGCCATGACGTTCCCTTCGGAGCATTGCGAAGCGCACGGCCCCTCCGCGCGGACGGGCGGGAGGGGCCGTACGGGGTTACTTGGTGAGGTGGGCCGGCCCGAAGGCCTGGGGCAGCATCTCGGAGAGGGGCAGGACGCCCTGAGGGGTGTCCAGGAGGAGGTCCGGGCCGCCGAACTCGTAGAGCAGCTGGCGACAGCGGCCGCACGGGACGAGGAGCCCGCCCGTGCCGTCCACGCAGGTGAAGTGGGTGAGCCGGCCGCCGCCGGTGCGCTGGAGCTCGGACACGAGGCCGCACTCGGCGCACAGCCCCAGGCCGTACGACGCGTTCTCCACGTTGCAGCCGGACACCGTGCGGCCGTCGTCCACCAGGGCCGCGACCCCGACCGGGAAGCCGGAGTACGGGGCGTAGGCGTGGGACATGGCCTCCCGCGCCTCGGCCCGCAGGGATTCCCAGTCGAAGGCGGCGGCGGTCACTTGCCCTGTCCCTTCCGGTACGGCAGGCCGTCCGCCTTGGGCATCCGCAGGGACTGCGCGGACAGCGAGAGGACCAGCAGGGTCACGAGGTACGGGGTCGCGGTCACGAGCTGACGCGGGACCTCGTTGGTGGAGGCGTACCAGACGAACATCAGGACCGAGACGACGATCGTGATGACGGCGGGGACGTACTTCTTGCGCCAGGCCTGGTAGGCCGCGCCGGCCACCAGCAGGATGGCGATCAGCAGGATCAGCGCGTGGACGTTCACCGTGCCGCCGCGCAGGTTGAGGCTGTCGGTGTAGCCGAACAGGCCGGCGCCGAGGGCGAGGCCGCCCGGCATCCAGTTGCCGAAGATCATCGCCGCGAGACCGATGTAACCGCGGCCGGCCGTCTGGCCGTCCAGGTAGACGTTCGAGGCGACGATGGAGAGGAACGCGCCGCCCAGGCCGGCGAAGCCACCGCTGATGATCACCGCGATGTACTTGTACTTGTAGACGTTGACGCCGAGGGACTCGGCCGCGACCGGGTTCTCGCCGCAGGACCGGAGGCGGAGGCCGAAGGCCGTGCGCCACAGCACCCACCAGGTGACCGGTACCAGGGCGACCGCGACGACCGTCAGCGGGGACAGGTCGGTCAGCAGACCGCCGACCAGGCCCGCGATGTCGGAGACCAGGAACCAGTGCTTCTCGTTGAGCGTGTTCAGCCAGTCCGACAGGCCGGGGACGCTGAAGGTGCCCAGTGAGTCGATCGGCGGGGACTGCTTGGAGGAGCCGCCCACCGCGTTCTCGAAGGTGAACTTCGAGAGGTAGCGGGTGGCGCCCAGGGCGAGGATGTTCAGGGCCACACCGGAGACGATGTGGTTGACGTTGAAGGTGACGGTGGCGACGGCGTGCAGCAGGGCGCCGAGCGCGCCGCCGAGGATGCCGAAGACGACGCCGACCCAGGGGCCCCACTGGTAGCCGGCCCAGGCGCCGAACCAGGTGCCGAGGATCATCATGCCTTCGAGGCCGATGTTGACGACGCCCGCGCGCTCGGCCCACAGACCGCCGAGGCCGGCGAGGCCGATCGGGACGGCGAGGCGCAGCGCGGTGGACATCTGGCCGGTCGAGGTGATGCCCTCGGCGCCGGTGATGATGCGCACGGCCGAGGTGAGGACCAGTACGCCCGCGATGACCAGCAGGAGTACCGGGAGCGACATTCGGCGGCCGCCCTTGCCGGGCTGGGTCGCCTGCGGCTTGGCGATGGTCGCGGTGGACATCAGGCCGCCACCTCCTTCTTGGTGTTCTGGGCGGCGGCCGCGGCGAGCTCCGCGCCGACCTGGCGCTGCTGGCGGCGCAGGCCCCACTGGCGTACGGCTTCGTAGGAGATGACGACGGAGAAGACGATCAGGCCCTGCATGATCGTGGCGATCTCCTTCTCGTACGCCACCGGGGTGGCGTAGTCGAGGGCGGGCGAGGCCTTGTCGAGGAAGGCCCACAGGAGGGCGGCGAAGGCGATGCCGCCGGGGTTGTTCCGGCCGAGCAGGGCGATGCCGATGGCGGTGAAGCCGAGGCCGGCCGGGAAGTCCAGGCTGTAGGTGTGCGAGTCGCCGAGCAGCAGCGGGAGGCCCGCGAGGCCGGAGACCGCGCCGGAGATCAGCATGGAGACCAGGACCATGCGCTTGGCGTCGACGCCGGAGGCCGCGGCGGCCGACTCGGAGGCGCCGGTGGCGCGCAGGTCGAAGCCGAAGCGGGTGCGGTTGAGGACCACCCAGTAGGCGATGCCGAGGGCGATGGCGACGAAGACCATGCCGTAGATCTCGCCGACGTCGGAGCCCAGGTCGATGCCGGGGAACCAGCCGGACTTCTTCATCACGCCGGTCGTCATGTTGTTGCCGACCTGGACGCCCCACACGTTCGAGAGGGTGATGTAGCCGATGAGGCTGGTGGCGATGGCGTTCAGCATGATCGTGGCGACGACCTCGCTGACTCCGCGGGTGACCTTGAGGACGCCCGCGATGCCGGCCCAGAAGGCACCGGTGAACATGGCGACCAGGAGCAGCATCGGGATTTGCAGCGCGGCGGGCAGGCCGATGTTGGCGCCGACCACGGCCGTCATCACGGCGGCGAGCCGGTACTGGCCGTCGACGCCGATGTTGAACAGGTTCATCCGGAAGCCGAGGGCGACCGCGATGGCCGCGATGTAGTACATCGCCGCCTGGTTGATGATCAGGACCTGGATGTCCGAGTACGGCAGCTGCTGGAGCATCAGCACGTACGGCTCGAACGGGTTGCGGTTCGAGGCCAGCAGCACGATCGACGTCAGCGCGATCGCCAGGACGAGCGCGATGACCGGGCCGGCCACCGCGAGGAGCACCCGCTCCTTGTCGAACTTCTTCATCGGTCCTGGTCCTCCCCGGACACATCGTTCGCGTCGTGATGTTCCAGGTGGCCGGTGGCGGCACCTGTCATGGCCGAGCCCAGTTCCTCGGGCGTGATGGTGGCCGGGTCGGCGTCCGCGACCAGCTTTCCGTCGAAGATCACTCGCAGGGTGTCCGACAGGCCGATCAGCTCGTCGAGGTCGGCGGAGATCAGCAGCACGGCCAGGCCCTCGCGGCGGGCGTCCCGGATGCGGTCCCAGATCTGCGCCTGCGCGCCGACGTCCACACCGCGGGTGGGGTGGGCGGCGATCAGGAACTTCGGGCTGTGGCTCATCTCGCGGCCGACGATCAGCTTCTGCTGGTTGCCGCCGGAGAGGGAGGCGGCGGTGACGTCGATGCCGGGGGTGCGGACGTCGTACTCCTCGACGATCCTGCGGGTGTCGGCCTGGGCGCCCTTGATGTCCAGCCAGAAGCCCCGCGCGTTGGGCTTCTCGGTGACGTGGCCGAGAATGCGGTTCTCCCAGAGCGGGGACTCCAGGAGCAGACCCTGGCGGTGCCGGTCCTCGGGGATGTAGCCGACGCCGGACTCGCGGCGCTTGCGGGTGGCCCAGCCGGTGATGTCCTCGCCGAGGAACTCGATCGCGCCGGAGTCGGCGTGGCGGGTGCCGATGAGCGCGTCGATCAGCTCGGTCTGGCCGTTGCCCTCGACGCCGGCGATGCCCATGACCTCACCGGCGTGGATGGTGAAGGTGACGTCGTCCAGGACGCGCTTGGCGGCGCCGGGGGTGGAGGCCTCGGTGAGCACGTCGGCGCCCGCGGTGGCGCCGGCCGAGCCGACGGTCGCGGTCTCGGGCTGGGCGCCGACCTCACCGAGGGAGGCGATGCCGCCGCCGGCGTAGACGGTGAGGTTCCGCACCGTGATGACGGCCTGGTCGGTGACGGTGGACTCGGCGGTCTCCGGGGTGGGCAGTTCGCTGCCGACCATCAGCTCGGCGAGCTGGCGGGGGGTGGTCTCGGAGGGGACCGCGGTGCCGACGGTCGTACCGCGGCGGATGACGGTGATGTCGTCGGCGACGGACAGCACCTCGCCGAGCTTGTGGGAGATGAAGATGACCGACAGGCCCTCGGACTTCAGCTCGCGCAGGTTGTCGAAGAGCGCGTCGACCTCCTGCGGGACCAGGACGGCGGTGGGCTCGTCGAGGATCAGGGTCTTGGCGCCGCGGAAGAGGACCTTGAGGATCTCCACGCGCTGCCGGTCGGCGACACCGAGGTCCTCTACCAGGACGTCCGGGCGGATGCCGAGGCCGTACCGGTCGGAGATCTCCTTGATCTTCTTCCGGGCGTTGCCGCCGATGCCGTACAGCTTCTCGCTGCCGAGCACGACGTTCTCGAGGACGGTCAGGTTGTCTGCCAGCATGAAGTGCTGGTGGACCATGCCGATGCCGCGCGCGATGGCGTCGGCCGGGGACGAGAAGGTGACCTGCTCGCCGTCGACCGCGATGGTGCCCTCGTCCGGCTTCTGCATGCCGTAGAGGATCTTCATCAGGGTGGACTTGCCGGCACCGTTCTCCCCGACGAGGGCATGCACGGTGCCCTTGCGGACGGACAGGTGGATGTCGTGGTTCGCCACGACACCCGGGAATCGCTTGGTGATCCCCGCCAGCTCGACCGCGGCTGTCGTCTCTGCGGTGAGCGGAGGGCTGCTGGACGCGTCGATGGCGCACTCTCCTAGGGAAAGGGGCCGCTCTACGCGCGTAGCGCCCCTGCTTTAAATAGTGCCCGGACCTGACCGAGCTTTTTTGACTCTCGATCCGTTCCGAGCATTCTGCCGCGCGAACGGGATGCGTTCCCCGCCGTAGATCGTCCTGTGATGCCGGATCTACGGCAGGGGCACGGGAGGAAGATCCTGCCCGCACCCCGTTCCGTGGCCGTAACGCTGCCATTACAGCGTTCTTTTGGCCATGCCTACGACATGGTCATGACCGCCGGGTCAGGAGGTCTTGACCACGATGGAGCCGTCCTTGATGCCGGCCTCGGCCTTCTTGAGCGCGGCCTGGATGTCGGCGTTGTTCTTGAAGGCCGGGTTGGAGTCGGCGAGGCTCACACCGCCGGTGGCCAGGCTGGCGCGGATCTCACCGGTCTCCGGCTTGCCGTCGTGGACGGACTTGGCCAGGTTGTACACCGCACCGGCGACGTCCTTCATGGCCGAGGTGAGGATGTAGTCCTTGTACTTGGCCAGCGCGTCCTGCTTGTACTGGTCCGAGTCGACGCCGATCGCCCACACCTTGTGCGCGGCGGCGGACTGGATGACACCCTGCCCGGACAGGCCGGCGGCGGCGTAGACGACGTCGGCACCGGCGTCGATCTGGCCGTCCGCGGCGGTCTTGCCCTTGTCCGGGCTGGAGAAGCCGCCCTCGGCCGCGGTCTCGGTCAGGTACTGCGACTTGACCTTGACGCCCTTCTTGGTGTCCGCGACGCCCTGCTCGAAGCCCGCCTCGAACTTGTGGATCAGCGGCACGTCCACACCGCCGATGAAGCCGACGGTGTTGCTCTTGGTGGCCTTGGCGGCGGCGACCCCGGCCAGGTAGGACGCCTGCTCCTCGTGGAAGACGAGGTCGGCGACGTTGTCGGCCTTGATGGTGTTGTCGTCGATGATGCCGAAGGTGACCTTCGGGAACTTCGCCGCGACCTCCTTGACGGCCGGCGCGTACGAGTAGCCGACGCCGATCACCGGGTTGTAGCCGGCCTTGGCCAGGGTCTCCAGACGCTGGGCCTTGTCCGCGTCGGACTCGCCGTCCTGCGGCTCGACGGCGGTGGACTTGTAGCCGTACTGCTGGTCGGCCTTGTCCATGCCGGAGGTCGCGGCGTCGTTGAAGGACTGGTCGCCCTTGCCGCCGACGTCGTAGGCGAGGGCCAGACCGAGGTCCTTGCCCTTGCTGGCGGAGGACGAGGTGGACGAGCTGCCACAGGCAGAAACAGTGGCGGCAAGGGCTGCGGTTGCAACGCCCGCAACCGCGATACGGGACACCCGGCGCATGGAACTTGACTCCTTTGTGCAAGCGCCCAAACCGAGCGCTGGTTCCGCCGCAGCGTAACGCGCGTAGACCAGACGGAAAACCCCCAATGTCCGGTCCGTTATCTAGCTGTGGCCACACTCACGGCCAAGGTTACGCACAGCAGTACGCCCCTTGCGGGAGGCAAGGGGCGTACGGACTGCGACGGCGCGCGGGTGGCCTTACCCGTGGGTAGGGCCGGTCACCCGGCGCCGCCCGCGGGCGGCGTCACTTCGTGTTGACGGTGACCTTGCCGTCGATGATCTCCTGCTTGGCCTTGTCGACGGCCGCGACGACCTTGGTGAGGGCCTTGTACTTCGGGTTGGTGTCGGCGAAGCCGACGCCACCGGTCTTGAGGGTGCCCTCGACGACACCGCTCTCCGGCTTGCCCTCGTGGACGGACTTCACGAGGTCGTACACCGCGCCGCCGACGTTCTTCAGGGCGGAGCCCAGGATGTAGTCCTTGTACTTGGCGAGCGCGCTCTGGTTGTACTGGTCGGAGTCGACGCCGATGGCCCAGACCTTGGCGGTGGCGGCGGCCTCGATCACGCCCTGGCCGGAGAGGCCGGCCGCGTGGTAGATGACGTCGGCGCCGGCGTCGATCTGGCCCTGCGCCGCGGCCTTGCCCTTGTCGGGGCTGGAGAAGCCGCCCTCCTGGGCCGTCTGGGTCAGGTACTGCGACTCGATCTTGATCTTCGGGTTGACGGACTTGGCGCCCTGGTCGAAGCCCGCCTCGAAGGTGTGGATGAGCGGTACGTCGACACCGCCGATGAAGCCGATGTGGTTCTTCTTGGTGGCGGACGCCGCGGCCACACCCGCGAGGTACGACGACTGCTCCGCCGCGAACACCATGTCGACGACGTTGCTCGCCGTCACCTCGTTGTCGTCGATGATGCCGAAGGTGATCTTGGGGTACTTGGCCGCGACCTCCTTGACGGCCGGCGCGTAGGAGTAGCCGACCCCGATGATCGGGTTGTAACCGGCCCTGGCCAGCGTGTCGAGGCGCTGCACCTTGTCGGCGTCGGACTCGCCGTCCTGCGGCTCGATGTCCCGGCCGCTGATGCCGAAGTCCTTCTCGGCCTTCTGGAAGCCGGCGTAGGCGGCGTCGTTGAAGGACTGGTCGCCCTTGCCGCCGATGTCGTACGCGAGGCCTATGCCCTTGCCGTTGTACTTGCCGGACGAGGTGGCGGTGGTGTCACCGCTGTCCTGGCTGGACTTGCCGCACCCGGCGGCCGCGAGGGCGATGACGGCGACGGTCACCGCGGCTTTGGAGAACCTGGTCCTCCGAGAGACAGAACGCACAGCACGTACCCCTTCGTCCCCACGGCACCGTCACCGGCCCGCTTGCCCAACCGGCCACCTGCGGTGGCGATTTCGGCGCACAGTAACGCGCGTAGAAGCGGAGGGGAACGGGGTTTCTCCGGGCCGTTATCGAACCGTGCCGACTCCGGGTTACAAGGAGGGACCACCGGTTACGGCAGGGTGACACAAGGGGGCGAAGAGGTGCCGATCGGGCACCTCTTCGCCCCCTGCGGTGAACCGGTGTCGGGACGGACGGCAAGGTGACCGTTTCTCCCGCCAGCTGATACGACTTCCGTCGATACGACTACCTGGTCGCGTCGATCAGGGCCGCGGCGGTGAACAGCTCCACGCCGACGGTGATGGCCCGCTCGTCCGCGTCGAAGTCACCCTGGTGCAGATCGCGCACGGTCCGCTCGCCCGGGGTCCGCACCCCGAGCCGCGCCAGCGCGCCGGGCACGTGCTCCAGGTACCAGGAGAAGTCCTCGCCGCCGAGGCTCTGCTCGGTCGTCTCGATGGAGTCGGAGCCGCGGCGGGCGATCATCGCGTCCCGCAGCAGTTCGGTGATCACCGGGTCGTTGACGACCGGCGGCACCCCGCGCACGTAGTTGATCTCGGACTTGGCCCGGTGCAGCGTGGCGACCTCCTCGACGGCGGCGTACACCACGTCCGGCGCCTGCCGCCAGGCCTCCAGGTCCAGGCAGCGCACGGTGCCGGACAGCTCGGCGTGCTGCGGGATGACGTTGGGCGCGTGCCCGCACTCGATCCGCCCCCAGGTGACGGCGAGGCCGCTGCGGGTGTCCACGCGCCGCCCGATGAGCGCCGGCACGTCGACGGCCACCCGGGCGGCGGCGGTGACCAGGTCGGTGGTCAGGTGCGGCCGTGCGGTGTGGCCGCCGGGGCCGTCCAGCGCCACCTCGATCCGGTCGCAGGCGCTGGTGATGGGGCCGGTCCTGAGCCCGATCCGCCCCGCGTCCACCCGGGGGTCGCAGTGCACGGCGATGATCCGGCCCACCCCGTCCAGCACCCCCTCCTGGATGGCGTCGGCGGCACCGCCGGGCAGCACCTCCTCGGCGGGCTGGAAGAGCAGCCGCACGGGCCGCGGCAGCCGCCCCTGCCGGTGCAGGTCGGCGAGGACCAGGCCGGCGCCCAGCACCACTGTCGTATGCACGTCATGCCCACAGGCGTGCGCCCGGTCCGGCACGGTGGACCGGTACGGGGACTCCGTCTTCATGTCCGGGATGGGCAGCGCGTCGATGTCCGCGCGCATGGCGAGCACCGGCAGCCCGTCCCCGACCGGGCCGATGTCACAGAGGAGCCCGGTCCCCGACGCGAGGACACGCGGTCGGAGTCCGGCTTTCTCCAGCCGCTCCTTGATCGCGGCCGTGGTGCGGAACTCCTGGTTGCCTAGCTCGGGGTGCATGTGCAGGTCGCGGCGGAAGGCGACGAGTTCGGCGTGCAGCTCCTCGCTGAGCACGCCGGGGAGCACATCCCCGGGGAGGTCGGCCTCGGACTCTAGGGACATCAATTGGTTCACCCTCTGAAGGGTAGGACGCCCGAAGGGTCAACTGACCCGAGATCAACAAAAGTTCAGCCCCTTAGGGGAAGAAAATCTGACCGGGAAGGTATGACCTCGGACGTGGCTGGGTAACACGTATGTTTCCTCTTCCACGCATACCACGTTCGGCTACGATCACGCCGGTTCTGTCCAAGGATCGAAACGGGACCGGACCGGTCCTTCGACTTGGCCACGCGAGGCCCTGCCCGCCCGGTAGCGTGCGCGACCGTGACGGACTCGGACACGACCGACTTCATAGAGACCACCCGTACGTCCTACGACGCGATCGCCAAGGACTACTCCGCCGCCTACCCCGGCCTCCCCGACCGCCCCGTGGACATGTCCATGATCGGCGCGTTCGCCGAGCTCGTGAAGGCGAACGGCACCGCGCCGGTGGCCGACCTGGGCAGCGGCCCCGGCGACATCACCGCCCACGTGAACGGCCTGGGCGTGCCGGCCTTCGGCATCGACCTCTCGCCCGCGATGGTCACGCTGGCCCGCGAGGCCCACCCCGGAGTCCGCTTCCACCGGGGCTCGATGACGTCCCTCGACCTGCCGGACGGGACCCTGGGCGGCATCCTCGCCCTCTACTCGATCATCCACATCCCCGACGCCCACCTGCCGGCGACGTTCGCCGGCTTCCACCGCGTCCTGGTCCCCGGCGGCCACGTCCTGCTGGCCTTCCAGAAGGGCGAGCAGCCCGGACTGCACCTCACGGAACGCTTCGGCCACGAGATCGACCTCCGGTATCACTGGCGCCCCGCGTACGCGGTGGGCGACATGCTCGTGAAGGCGGGCCTGGACGTGGCGGCGACCCTGATCCGCGAGCCGGTCGAAGGAGAGACGTGGCCACGGGCGTTCGTCCTGGCCCGGAAGCCGAGGTAGCGGGGTAGCAGGAGCGGGGTAGCCGGGGTAGCGGGGGCGCGGGAGCGCGGGGGTGGTCCGAGGTGCCGGAGCAGCCGAGGCGCCGACGCAGGGCGGCGGCCGGGGTGCGTGAAGCGGGCGACGCGGCCGGGGCGCGTGAAGCGGGCGACGCGACCAGGGCGCGTGAAGCGGGCGACGCGACCAGGGTGGGTGAATCGGGCGAAATGCGATTTATGGCCGATGATCCGGGCCGGGCGGGGGACTCGGGGGGCATGAGTTACGTGAACCCAGATCCGGAGCCCGAGCGGACGACCGGGCTGGAGCCCGGCGGTGGTGTCCCGCCCGGCGAGACCCCGCCCGCCGAGAGCAGCCTGCCAGGGGCCGGGCCCCAGGAGACACACAATCCGACCAAGGGCTGGGCCAAGGGCCCGCTGACCCTGATCCTGCTGCTCGTCGCGCTCGTAGCGGCCTTCTTCCTGGTCTACGCCCTGGTCCTGATCCTGTAGCCCGGCGGGGTGCCGCCCGAGGCCTGGGTGCCGACTCAGGCCTCGGGTGCCGGCCCGAGGCCTGGGGTGCCGGCCCGAGGCATGGGGTGCCGACGCGGAGCCTGGGTGCCGGCCCGAGGCATGGGGGTGCCGGTTCAGGCCTGGGTGCGGCGCGCGCATTCGGTGACGACCTCTCGCAGGCTGTCGGTGCGCTCCAGCAGCCCGCGCTGTTCGTCGGCGCCGTTGCCGTGCCGCAGCAGCCGTTCGAGTTCCTCCCGGACGGTGGGGAGATCACCGGTGTCGGTGAGGGCGTCCCCGAGGTGCTCCAGCAGCGTGCCCACCACTTCCCGGGCCGGCCGGGGCCGCAGGGTGACGGGGTCGAGCAGTTCCCCGCCGAGCCCCGAGCGGGCGGCCCGCCAGGCGGCGAGCCGTATCAGGCTCACGCCGTGGTCGACCGGCTCCTGCCCGGCCCGCCACTCCCGTGCCGCGGTCTCCACCAGCGCCCGGGTCAGCGTGGCCACGAGCACGGCCGTCTCGGCCCGCAGGCAGACGTCGGAGACCCGGATCTCCACGGTCGGATAGCGCCGGGCCAGCCGGGCGTCGAAGTAGACCATCCCCTCGTCCAGGATGACGCCGGTGGCGACCATGTCCTCGACCAGGCGGTGGTAGCGCGCCGGCGACCCGAACAGCTCCGTCGGCCCGGCGGACGGCCAGCGCATCCACACCCGGCTGCGGTAGCTGGCGTGGCCGGTGTCGCTGCCCTGCCAGAAGGGCGAGTTGGCGCTGATCGCGACGAGCACCGGCAGCCACGGCCGCAGCCGGTCCAGCACCGCCACCCCTTCCTCGTCCGACTCCACGGAGACGTGCACATGGCACCCGCACACCAACTGCTCGCGGGTGGAGATGCCGTACTGCTCGGCCATCCACTGGTAGCGCCGGCTCACGCTGACGGAGGGGCTGACCGGCAGCGGCGACGTGGCCAGGGCGGCGACCGAGCTGCCGAGTTCCCCGGCCAGCCTGGCGGCCTCCTTGCGGCACCGGACGATCTCCTCCCCGAGGTCCGCCATGTCCGACTGCGGGTGGGTGGCGAACTCCAGCATCTGGCCGTAGAGCTCCTTCTCGAACACGTCCTGCCCGGGATCGGCCAGCGAGGCCCGCGCCAGCACCGCCGCGGCCAGTGCCGTCGGCTCACCGGATTCCGGGTCGACGAGCAGGAGCTCTTCCTCCACACCGACGGTACGCACGCCCCTCAGCCCCTCCGTCCGTGCCGCGACCGGGCGCGGCAGATTTTTCGTAACCCCCGACTTCCCAGGCCGGCGCCCGCGACACCTGAGGGTGCGCGGAGCGGCCGGGAACGGGCGGGGCGGTCACAGGCTGCGCGCGGTGATGTCGCCGTAGGAGGTGGTGGCGGCGATGTTCAGGCCGGCGTCGGCGCCGTCGGTGTTCCGGAGGGCGTTGTCGATCCGGCCGTAGGCGGTGCCGGCGTCCAGGGTGGCGGAGACCCCGCGGGCGGCGCCGACCGCGATGTCACCGTGCTGGGTGTTCAGCGTGACGGTGCCGCGGACGGCCTCGGCGATGCTGATGTCGCCCTTCAGGGTGCTGATCTCCGCCGCGCCGCCCAGCCGGCCGACCTGGATGTCACCGGCCTGGAGGGTGAGCCGGGCGTCACCGGTCTCGTCGAGCTTGACCGTGGCCTGCGCGCCCTCGAAGGTGACGTCGCCGAGCCGTCCCACGCCGCGGAGTTCGGCGAGCGCGGCCTTCGCCTCGACGCGGGAGCCGGCGGGCAGCTGGACGGTCACCTCGACGGATCCGGAGTCGCCGAGGATCCGGCTCCCGGCCGCCGGGACCCCGATCCGCAGGACGCCGTCGGCGCAGGAGACCTCGATCCGCTCGGCCGCCTTCACGTCACGGCTCCTGCCGGGGTCCGCGGGCCGGACCTCGACGGTGGTGTCGGCACGGTCGGCGGCGATGAACCGGATCTGTCCCGCGGGGATGTCCAGGACGGCGGAGACGGGGGCGGGGGTGTCGAACTTCTGCATCGTGCGCTCCTTGGACTGGTTGGACTCGTTGTTTCCGACGACACAAACGCTACGTTGCGTTCACCATTCCAGCAACACGTTTGTTGCATCGGAACCCTATAAGTAAAGCTCACAGCACACATTTCGTTGCAACGAGTATGAACCTAATGCAACAATCGCTCTCCATCGCGTTGCAATGAATTGAGAATGAACGCTATGCTGGCGCGGTCACGGATCACGAGGGAGGCCCCATGCCGGGAGGCAGACTCACCCAGCAGGAGCGTCAGCAGATCGCACTGGGGCTGGCCGACGGCCTCGCCTACGCGGAGATCGCCCGCCGGCTCGACCGTCCGACCTCGACCGTCACCCGCGAGGTCATGCGCAACGGCGGCCCCACCGGCTACCGCGCCGATTTGGCCCATCGCGCCACCGAACACCGCGCGCACCGCCGTCGGCCGACGACCGCCCCCCGGGCCCCGGAGGCGGCGGCCCACGGACGTGACACCGAGGTCGTGCGCGAGTACGAGGAGGCGTTCACCACCCTGCTCATGCAGCAGGGCCTGCCCAGGATGATGTCCCGGGTGCTGACATGCCTCTACACCACCGACTCGGGCAGCCTCACCGCGTCGGAACTGGTCCGGCGTCTTGAGGTCAGCCCGGCGACCGTCTCCAAGGCGACCTCGTTCCTCGCGACCCAGGGCCTGATCCGCCGCGAGCGTGACGAGGGCCGCCGCGAACGCTACGTCGTGGACGACGACGTCTGGTACACGGGCATGATCGCCGCCGCCCGGTCCAACACCCTGCTCGCCGAGACCGCACGGCGGGGTGTCGGCGTCCTCGGGCCCGACACCCCGGCCGCCGCCCGCCTGGAGAACATCGCCCGCTTCGTCGACTTCGTGGCCGAGAGCATGACCCGCGCCGCGGAACAGGCCCGCGACATCCTCTACACGAGACCCGCTCCGACCGCCCCGACCCCGGACAGCTGACCTGGCACAGGAAAGTCACCGGCCAGGAAGCGGACGGCCCCCCACGCTCACTCCCCGGCGAACAGCTCCACGGCGTCCGAGACGGGTCATCGCCGAAAGCACCGCGAGGGGTACGTCCCGTTCGGCCTCCCGGGCGTCCGGATCACCGGCACGTTGTCCGGTCCCAGCACCAGCGGTCGCACGACCAGCGACTCCCACCCGGGAAAGCCGAGCTCGATCGGCCGCGACGCCCACTTCGCCGTCGTCCTGCTCTGTGTGGTCACGATCAGCACCGGCTCGTACGAGCCCCGGCCCCTCCTCTTCGAGGTCCGCCACTCGCTTCAACGATCCCGGCGGCTCCGGGGGCCCGGGACACGCGTCCCGGGCCCCGTCCGCACAACGCCCACCGGGAAGCGGCGAACCCTGAGCGCGGCCGCGCCCTTCGTGTGCCGCACCGCGTCGGAGACCAGCTCCGCGGCGAGGAGTCGGTGGAAGTCGTCCTGCTCCGGTGGCGGCGACGGCAGCAACTGCCTGGAGATCGTCGCTCGCCCCACCCGCGTGTCCGTTCGTGGCTCGAAGGGCCCGGCCGTGGGCGTTCTCGCCTTTTCGGTCGGGTCCTTCGTCGGATTCGTCGCCGCTCTTGAGGCCGGTGCCCCGCGCCGCTGAGACGGGGCGCGGGGCGTGGCGTCACGCCGGTGCGGTGGCCACCGATGCCAGGCGGTGGACGTCCTTTGCGGTGCCCGTGACGCCGGAGAGGAAGCCCTGGGCTCGGGGGGAGGCGTGTTCTGTCAGCCAGGTCGGGTCGATGTCGCAGACGGCGACGCGGACGCCGGTGCCTGCCAGGGCGAGGGGGAGCGTGTGCACGACCGTCGAGGGGAAGCTCAGGATCGTACGGCCGATCGGGCCCCGGCGGGCGATCAGCTCCAGCGGCAGATCCGGGCGGACTATCTCCAGGCCCGTCTCGGCGGCGAGACGGTGGAGTTTGTCCGTGCTCTCGCGGCGGTGCGCGAAGTAGCGGGTGGCGCCGTGGGCCTTGGCGAGGGTCTGGACGGCCTCCAGGTACCGTTCGCCGTCGACCACGCCGGTCTCCACCAGGGACGTGCCGACCATGTCGGCGCCCTTGGTGATGCGCGGCGGGCCGAAGCGGGCCCGGGTCCAGCCGAAGTCGTTCGCGGTGACCGTCACGCCCTGCGGTGTGTCCGTCATCGGCATGGAGGAGAAGACCTCGACACGGCGGCGGTCGCTGGGGGTGAGGCGGCGGCGGGCGGAGGAGGAGACCGGCGCGAAGAGAAGGTCCCGGGCGCCGGGTCTGCCGCCCTTGCGGTGCCAGCGGACCAGGCGTTCGCCGCGGGCCAGCTGGGCGACGAACTCCATCGTCGCGGTGCCGTCGTCGACCACGACCAGGTCGCGGGCGCGGGTGATCGTCAGGAGGAGCTGTACGTAACGGGAGAAGGGGTCCCCCATGACGATGCGGTCGGCCCGGCGGAGCGAGCCCGCCAGGCCGCCGATCGTCTGGAAGGGGGCGGTGGTGCCGCCGCGCGCCTCCTCCCAGCGGACCCGGTAGCCCTCGTCCCGGGCCAGGTCCGCCATCCGGCGCAGCTGGCCCCGGGTCATGGGGTCCGTCGGGGACAGGACGACGATCGTGAGTTCCGCGCCGGGTGCAGATATGCCGGACACCGAGCGCCGTACCTGGCCGGGTACGGTCGGCAGCGGCTCCGCCGACCCGCGCAGGGCGTGGACATGCGCCCACTCCAGCACGTTCAGCAGCTGCACCGGACTCTCGACGAACGCGAGTGTGTGGGGGCCGGTGTTCCCGGCGCGGGGGCTCATCGACGTACGACCGTCCCGTCGTCGTAACACATCAATCAGACTCGGCTCAGACCTGGACCGGCTCGCCGGCGGCCGCGGCGATCTCCGCCTCGGCGACGACACCGGTGACGCGGCGCAGCTTCTTCATCGGGCCGAGCTCGGAGTCGTAGACCTTCTTGACGCCGTCACCGAGGGACTCGGAGATGATGCGGATGTCGCGGACCAGGCGCGTGAGGCCCTGCGGCTCCACGGAGGCGGCCTGGTCGGAGCCCCACATGGCGCGGTCGAGGGTGATGTGGCGCTCGACGAAGGTGGCGCCGAGGGCGACGGCGGCGAGGGTGGTCTGAAGGCCGGTCTCGTGGCCGGAGTAGCCGATCGGCACGTTCGGGTACTCCTTCTCCAGCGTGTTGATCACGCGGAGGTTGAGCTCGTCGGCCTTCGCCGGGTAGGTCGAGGTGGCGTGGCACATGAGGATGTTGTCCGAGCCGAGGACCTCGACCGCGTGGCGGATCTGCTTCGGGGTGGACATGCCCGTGGAGAGGATGACCGCGCGGCCGGTGGCGCGCAGCGCCTTGAGGAGCTCGTCGTCCGTGAGGGAGGCGGAGGCGACCTTGTGGGCCGGGACGTCGAACTTCTCCAGGAAGGCGACGGCCTCGGTGTCCCACGGGGAGGCGAACCAGTCGATGCCACGGGTCCGGCAGTACTCGTCGATCTGGCGGTACTCGTCCTCACCGAACTCCACGCGGTGGCGGTAGTCGATGTAGGTCATGCGGCCCCAGGGGGTGTCGCGCTCGATGTCCCACTGGTCGCGCGGGGTGCAGATCTCCGGGGTGCGCTTCTGGAACTTGACGGCGTCGCAGCCGGCCTCGGCGGCCACGTCGATCAGCTTGAAGGCGTTCTCCAGCTCACCGTTGTGGTTGATGCCGATCTCGCCGCAGATGTAGACGGGCTTGCCGGGGCCGACCTCACGGGAACCGAACTGGCGCAGACGGGAGTTGCTCATGACTGTGGGGTGTCCTTACTTCGGGAGGGAATCGAGAGAGGGGCCGAGGATCCAGCTGGCGATCTCTCGGATCGCGCCGTCACCGCCGGGGAGGCTGGTGACCGCGCGTGCGGCGCCGCGTACGACGTCGTGGGCGCTCGCGACCGCCACGGGCCAGCCGGCTACGGCGAAGCACGGGAGGTCATTGACGTCGTTTCCGACGTAGAGCACGCGCTCGGGAGCGATGCCCTGCTCCTCGCACCACTGCTTGAGTGCGAGGTCCTTGCGGTCGATGCCGTGCAGGACCGGGATCCGTAGTTTCCGGCCCCGGGCGGCGACGACCGGGTTCTGCTCCGTGGAGAGGATCAGCATCTTCAGCCCGCTCCTGCGCAGGGCGGCGATGCCGAGTCCGTCGCCGCGGTGCACGGAGACGAACTCCTTTCCATCGGCGTCGATCAGCACCCGGTCGTCGGTCTGGGTGCCGTCGAAGTCCAGTACGACCGCGTCGACGTCGTCGGCGGTCGGGAGGGCGCCGGGGCGGTCCGCGTCGAAGAGCGGGGCCAGGGCGCGGGCGCGCGCGAGCTCGTGGTGGTCGTCGATCTCCAGGACGCGCGCGGGGTCGGTCCGCACCAGTTCGGTGTGGCCGAAGAAGCGGTGCCGGTGCTCGCGGAAGCCGTCGGCGCGCATCGCGTAGGCGGCGCCGGTCTCCAGGAAGTCCTGGGGGCGGTCCTGGCGGCGCGGGCGGAACGACTTGTCGTGGTTGACGCCGAAGCCACCGCTGACCGAGGCCTCCTCGGCGCCGACCGGAACCGGGGCGTGCACCTCGTCGCGCCAGACGAAGCCGTGGAACGGGGCGACGGTCAGGGCCGTGTCGGCGCCGTTCTCGACGACCGCGCCGGCCACCCCGTCGATGTCCTCGCGGACGATGAAGGGGCTGGTGCACTGCACGAGCAGGACCACGTCGACCGGGGCGCCGTGCAGCGCCTCGTGGGCGTCCATGGCGTGCAGGACGGCGGCCTCGGAGGTGGCGGTGTCACCGGCGATGGCGGCGGGGCGCAGCACCACCTCGGCGCCGGCGGAACGGGCGGCGGCGGCGATGGCCTGGTCGTCGGTGGAGACGACCACGTCGGTCACCAGGCGGGAGGCGACGCACTCGCGGACCGCGCGGGCGACCAGCGGGATGCCGCCGACCGGGGCGAGGTTCTTCGCGGGCACGCCCTTGGAGCCGCCGCGGGCGGGGATCACGGCGAGGACGCGGGGCAGTGCGGGCCCTGCGGGGTGGGACATCGGCTCTGTTCCTTCAAGTCCGTCAGGCGCCGGCGACGCCTGGTTCGGGATCCGGTCGCTCACAGCTCTCCCATTCGTCGGATCACGGGGGCCACCCGCTGGACGCCGTGGCGGTAGGCGCCGCGTGCTGCCCGGCGCACGATCTGGCGGACGGGTCCCGGGGCCTTGTCGGCGGCTGGTGCGCCGGGCAGCGGGACACCGTCGGGGCCGAGGTGGTGGCGGGCCAGGATGCCGGGCAGGTAGCCGGGCGCGGTCTCGGGTGTGTAGTACGGGTTCAGGGGCGGCAGCCCGCCGTGCCGGGCGAGCAGCTTCGCGATGCGCTCACGGCCGGCGTCGAAGGCCCGCTCGTAGGAGGCGCCCCCGGCGGCGACGCCCTGGCGGGCCACCCACTCGGCGTCGGGCGCCGGGCGGTGGCCGGCGTCGAGCTGGTCCCAGGAGGCGAGGCAGCCGGAGCCGACGAAGTGGTGGTTGCCGAGCGTCTCGCGGATGCCGAGGTCGGTGAGGAGCACGGTGGGGATCCGCCGGTGCAGGGCTTCCAGGGCGGCCGTCGAGCTGACCGTGACCAGCAGGTCGGTGTGGTCGAGCACCTCGCCCATGTGCCCGTACACCAGCCGGAAGTTGGCGGGCACGTCCTTGCCCTGGACCAGCTTCTGGTACGGCAGTTCCTCGATGTGGGTGGTGTGCTCGCCGGGCTTGGAGCGCAGCTTCAGCAGCACTTCCCGCTCGGGGTGCCGGCGGGCGTGCTGGATCAGCCGGTCGAGCAGGTAGGTGCGGTCCCTGCGGCTGTCCGGGACGGACGGCTGGGCCGCGAACACCACGGTGTAGGGCTGGTGTTCGCCCTCGTAGGGCGCTCCGCCGAGGAACGGCAGGGCGACCTCGGTCACCGCGGTGGAGTCGGCGCCGACCCCGTCGTAGACCGCCCGGAAACGCTCCGCGTCCTGGCGGGAGTTGGCGAGGACCAGGTCCGCGCCGTGCCGCAGCAGCAGGCCGTCGGCGAGCTTCTCGTAGACGACGCCGACATAGCCGGTGACGACGACGGGCCGCTTCTCACGGCCGGCCCAGGCGGCCCGCAGCCCGTGCAGCATGGCCTGCACACCGCCGCCGACGAGGGAGAGGACGAGGATGTCGTACGACTGCTGCTCCATCTCTCTCAGGAACTCGACGGACGTCACCTCGCGGAGCGAGTCCGCGTGGACGCCGACCTCCTGGAGCTGGCGGGCGGTGGGGGTGGCACGGCCCCGCAGGAGGTAGCCGTCGAGCCGGACGTCCGAGTCGTCGCTCTCGTCGGGGATGAGGCGCTTCGCGGTGAGCGCGCCCCACTTCCACCGAGTGTCGGAATCCGCCAGGACGGCCACCCGCAGGGTCTTCGTTGCACTTACTGGCACACCGAAGACGCTAGGAAGCCATTCCGAGGATCTCCCGAACCCGAATCCAACAAAGGGTTAACAACACATCGCCGAATGGCGAATCAGCCCGGGATCAGCCGTCAAAAAGACCCGGTTCACGACCTCGCCACATGTCGTTCACCTCGTATCAAGGCTGGAGTCAAGACGCACGACGGGGTCTCCTCTAACGTCCCTCACGTGGTCAAGCTCTCCGTCATCGTGCCGTTCTACAACGTGCAGCAATACGCGCCCGACACCCTGAGGAGCCTGCGTGCGAACGCGCGTGAGGACTTCGAATTCATTCTCGTCGACGACTGCTCGACCGACGGGACGCCAGAGATTCTCGCGCGAGCAGAGCGCGAGCTGCCAGGCGCGGTCCATGTCAGACACGAACAGAACGGAGGTCTGGCCACCGCGCGCAACACGGGCATCGACAGGGCGCGCGGCGAGTACGTGACCTTCCTGGACGGGGACGACTGGCTCGCACCGGGCTACTACCCGGACCTGGTGGCCGCGATCGAGTCGCTGGGCTGCGACTTCGTCCGTACCGACCATGTGCAGTGCACCGCGCGGGCCCGGCTCGTGACCCGGGTGCCGGTCGGCCGGCGGAACGTCGTGATGAACCCGCGGGACGCCATCCTGCCCGCCGACCGGTCCACCTCCGTCGACTACGCCTACGCGTGGGCGGGTGTCTACCACCGTCGTCTGGTGGACAAGGGACTCGTGCATTTCACGGACGGACTGCGGACGGCCGAGGACCGGCCGTGGATCTGGAAACTGCACCGGGAGGCCGAGTCCTTCGCGGCGGTGAACCTGCTCGGCGTCTTCTACCGGCGTGGCGTAGCCTCGTCACTCACGCAGATCGGTGACGTCCGTCAGCTCGATTTCATTCGCGCGTTCGACCAGGTGATCGAGGAAACCGCACAGGACGCCGACGCGAAGGAACTTCTGCCGAAGGCCGTCCGTACGTATTGCGCCATCATTTCCCATCACCTGGGATCCATCGAAAGGTTCGAGCCCGCGGTGGCGAAGAAGCTGAAATCCATGAGTGCCGCCGCGCTGCGGCGCATGCCGCAGGACGTGCTGGACGAGGCCCTGGACTCGATGGACCTCCAGCGCGCCACCAAGCTGCGCCGGCTGCGCCGCCGTCCCGCCACCGCGGGAGCCGCCGCGTGACCACCCAGATCTTCCAGGCGTCCACCCTCTACGGCACCGCCACCCTCGCGGCCGCCCTGGACTCCGGCGCCTTCCGCCCGGCCGACCGGCGCATCCTGCTGGTCTGCAACAACGCGGCGACCCCCGAGACCACCCCGGGCCTGGACGAGGCGCCCGGCTTCGAGCGGCTGCGCGACCGCTTCGACGACGTGATCTCGTACAACGAGACGATCTTCCCGTTCCATCCGGGCGGCTGGGCACCGCGCGTGGAGGACTTCCCGCTCTGGGAACGCTTCCTGCGTCACGAGTGGCAACTGGGCGACGACGACGTGGAGTTCGCCGTCGAGTCGATCCAGGTGAACCCCTCGCTCAGCCTCACCCAGATCTTCACCGGCGCCCCGGTCACGGTCTACGCCGACGGCCTGATGAGCTACGGCCCGACCCGCAACAAGATCGACCCGCTGGTCGGCACCCGGGTGGACCGGGTCCTGCACCTGGACCTGGTGCCGGGTCTGAAGCCGCTGCTGCTCACCGAGTTCGGCGTCGACGGCGAGGTGGTGCCCACCGCGGCCTTCACCAAGGTGCTGGCCGAACTCGCGCCCAGCGGTGACGGACTGCCCGGCATCGAGGAACCGGCCCTGCTGCTCGGCCAGTACCTCTCGGCCCTCGACATCCTCACCCCCGCGCAGGAGGAGAACCTGCACGTGCGGATGTTGAAGGGCGCGGTCGGACTCGGCCACACCAAGGTCGTCTTCAAGCCGCACCCCTCCGCCCCGGCCCGGTTCGCCCGGACCCTGGAGCAGGAGGCCGAGAAGCTCGGGGTGGAGCTCACGGTCCTGGACACCACGGTCCTCGCCGAGGTGCTCTACCAGCGGATGCGCCCGGCCCTGGTCGTCGGCTGCTTCTCCACCGCGCTGCTCACCGCGTCCGCGCTGTACGGCCTGCCGACCGCCCGGGTCGGCACCGACACGCTCCTCGACAAGCTCACGCCGTACGAGAACAGCAACCGGGTCCCGGTCACCGTCGTCGACGCGCTGGTGCCCGAGCTCTCCGACCGCAAGGCGGTCGAGGAGCAGCGTTCCGGCATGAGCGTCGAGGCGCTCGGCGAGCTGATCCGCGCGGTGGGCTTCGCGATGCAGCCGAAGATCTACCCGCAGCTGCGCGCCGGGACCGAGCGCTACCTGAGCAGGCATCTGAACGACCGCACCATCCGTTACTTCAAGCGCAAGCGCCTGACCTCGCTGGGGCTGCCCGGCGGGGTGCCGGCGCAGCTGGCGTTCCTGCCGCGCAACGCGACCGTGCGGCGGATGGCCCGCAAGGCACGTAATCTGCGGCGGGTCGTGCGGAAGTAGGTTCCGCGGGGAACGCCGTGTCATGTCGTCTGCGACTCCATCGTGGCTTGTCGCGCAGTTCCCCGCGCCCCCGGACGGCGGCTGCGCCGCCGGTCAGGGGCGGGTCCGGATCACCGGGCCCGCCCCTTCGGCGTCACCTGCCCAGGATCTTCCTGATCGTGGCGCGGTTCTCCTCGGTGACCTTCCAGAGCTGTTCCTGCCGGTCGTGGACGTCGGCGACCGTGCGGCTGTGGTTGTCGAGGATGCCGATCGCGCGCTCGGCGAGGATCTCGCCGAGGTCGCGCTCGTGGACCGAGACACCCCACTCGGGCCGCTCGATGTCGTTCAGGAAGTACGCCATCTTCGGGTGCGAGATCAGCGAGACGATCGGGGTGCCGACCCCGAACGGGATCATGCCGGCGTGTCCGCGCATGCCGATGACCAGGCGGGTCTTGGCGTACGTCTCGCGGATCTCGTCGTTGGAGAAGTCGTACATCGGGATCACCGGCAGCGAGATGCCGTGCTCACGGCGCAGGTCGAAGGCGATCTTCTCGTCGTCGAGGGAGTGCGCGACGCACTTGACCTCGGTGTGCTCGCCGATCTTGCGGACCGCCTTGGCCATCTCCGCGAGGAAGTGCCCGTAGTCGTGGCCGAAGCGCAGCCCCGCGCGGTCGTAGGCCGCGTTGAGCATGACCGTGTCCTCGCGGTACGCCGGGTCGGTCCAGCCGGCCACCAGCTGCCGCATGACGGTGGTCGGACAGGGCTGGAAGACGACCTTGTCCTGGAGTTCGGGCGGGAGCATGCCGCGCACCTTGGCGATGGAACCGTGGTTGCGCAGGCCGAAGAAGGAGGACTTCTCCACCAGCAGCCGCAGGCTCTCGTTGAACCGCTGGGCCCGGTATGACTGGCCGTCGAAGGCGTTGAAGCCGACCGCGTAGATCATGATCGGGACGTCGATGGCGCGCAGGTGCTCGTCCGGGACGTTCCACTGCCAGGCGCTGTTGCCGTTGGGCATGGTGTCCGGGATGAACAGCCCGCCGCCGCCGATGACCAGGCCCCGGCGGGCGTTGACCCGCTCCACGGCCGCCCTGTCGAAGTACCGGTGGGCGTGCACGGAGTGCCAGCGCCGGGAGGTGGTGTCCGGGCCGAAGCCGAGCCGGACGGTCTCCGGGAGGAGCTTGTCGCCCGCGTTGCCCTGCCGGTCCATGTAGAAGGCGACGTGCGCCAGCTGGTCCTCGGCGCTGCCCTGCTCCTGGGAGGGGACGGCGGCGGCGCGCTGCGCCCACAGGCGGCTGGAGCGGTGCGTGGGGTCGACGGTGAGCCCGGCGGTGGCGTACCTGAGGGCCTCGGTGTTGTCGCCGTGCACCCAGGCGATCTGGGCGAGCCGCGCGAAGGCGGTGGCGGCCCGGTTGGGGGCGGCGGTGGCGAGCAGCAGCTGCGTCTTGGCCTCCTCGTAGCGGGAGACGCTCATCAGGGCGTGGCCGAGCACCTCGTGCGGCCAGGCCTCGTCCAGCGGGACGCGGACGCTGCTCATGGTGTCGACGGCGTCCTGGTAGTCGCCGGCCGCGATGTGCGCGGCGGCCACCTTGCGGGCGATCTCGACGTCCCCGGTGCGCTTGACGTGCGGGGTGCCGAAGTGGACGACCAGGTCGTGGTGGAGGCCGCCGGAGGAGGCGAAGTAGGCCGCGTGGAACTCGGCGTCGGTCAGCTCGAACCCGCGCCAGCGCTCCTCGGCCTGCGCGTAGCCGGCCTCGCCGCCCTGCCAGGGCTTGTGCCGCCCGGTGAAGTGCAGGATCTTCGTGTCCTCGGGGACCGGGAGGTCGCCGGAGAGCCGCCGCTTGACGAAGTTGTACTTGGCGTCGAGGCGGACGAAGTCGCCGTCCAGGACGGCGTTCAGGATGCCCTGGTCGTGCTTGTCGAGCTCGTACTCGCCGCTGCGCCCGGTCTTGTCGATCTTCGCGCAGAACTCGTCGGACAGGTACTCCTTCTGGATCACCAGGAGACCGGAGTTCAGCTTGTGCTGCCCGTAGAAGAACTGCGGGACGGCCGCGAGACCCTCGCGGAGCTCCAGGAGCTCGCCGAGACCGCCGAGGACCACCATGTCGGTGTCCAGGGTGATCACGGTGTCGTAGTCGCGCAGCCGGAAGATGTCGAGGATGAAGTACGCCTTGCGGACCAGGTAGTTGTCCTGGTCGCCCTTGACGTACGAGTCGTAGTGCGTGTCGTTCACGCGGCGCAGCACGATGCGCGGGTGCAGGGCGCGGATCTTCGCTATGGAGGCCGGGCGCAGGTCGTCGTAGAGGACGACGAAGTCCTCGCAGACGCCGGGGTTGGACAGGGCGAGGCTGCGCAGCAGGACCAGGAAGCCGGGCAGGTAGTTCTCGTCCACGTAGGACGCGAAGGCGACCCGGCGCTTCTTGGTGAGGGCGCTCGCGTCCGTGTTCGGGGTCGCCGGGGTGAAGGTGGTCGTCATCGCAGGGAGATCCTCATGTCGGTCACGCTCTGGGCCCGCTGCATGACCCATGCCTTCTCGCTGGTGTATTCGTGCACGGAGGTGATGGCCAGCTTCATGGCCTCCTGCACGCGGTACGCGCCGCTCTCGTAGAAGTCGAAGCCGATCAGGTCCAGGGTCGGGCTGACGTCCAGGAAGTCCAGCAGCCACAGCATGTTGAACCCGGAGGTCGGGATGCCCGACCAGGTCTCGGTGCTGATCTGCCCGATGTTGCGCATCGGCCAGCGCAGCGACTCGTCGCCGAGGAACTTCTGCGCGCCGGGCACCAGCTTGTTGCGCAGCGAGTGCTTCCAGTCGCCGGAGACGCCGCCGAAGACCAGCCGGGTGGTCACCGGCTTCTCCCAGTTGAAGGCGTGCTTGTGGATGCTGACGTGGATGTCGGTGCGCTCACCGGTGTGCTTCGGGTCGATCTTGTACGAGTTGAAGCGCACGACCAGGTCGTAGTCGTCGATCTGCTTGCCGATGCCGCCGGTGCCCACCCGGCCGGAGTTGGCGATCAGGCAGACGGACTTGCCGGCGATCTGGTTGCGGAACTCGCCGAGGCTGAGCCACTGCACGCCGTCGACGGTCGGGTCGGCGACCGGTCCGCGCATCCGGACGCGGCGCTGCTCGGCGTAGAGCGCGACGACCTCGGTGAGCCCGGCGTCGTCGCCCTCGGCGAGCCGCAGGTCCAGGTACTGGCTGAGCAGTTCCTGCCGGTCGTTCACCGGGGCCTCGTCCGCGGTGAGCGCGAGCAGGGCGCCGACCAGGCGGGGCTCGGCGGCCTGCCAGTCGCCGGCGGCCTGGAGGGCGAGTCCCTCGGCCCAGGTGGCGGTGGCGGGCGCGGCGGTGTGCTCGGTGGCGGTGGGCACCTGGCGCTGGAGGAGGGCCAGGAGTTCGTTCTCGCGTTCACCGGCGCGACGCAGTCCGCTGATCCGGTTGGCGACGCCGAAGCCGTCGTCGGCGGTGAGTTCGAGGTAGCGCTCGTAGGCCTCGACGGCCTCGCTCTCCTCGCCGAGCGCCTCCAGGATGCGGGCGCGCAGCCGCCAGCCGGCGCGGGAGTTCCTGCGCTGGGCGAGCACGGTGTCGCTGATCACCAGCGCGAGGTTCAGCTCGTCGTTGTAGCCGCACTCCAGGGCCTTGTTGGCGACCGCGAGCAGAGCGTCCAGCAGGTCGTTGTTGATGCCTCCGGACGGGGACGTGGCGCCCTTCACGGCCCGCTTCAGCAGGGCGGTCGCACCGCCGGCCGGGGCGGGTGCGGGGGCGGTGGTGCCTTCCGTGGCGACGACCACGAGCAGCTTGCGCAGCTGCTCGGCGAGTTCGGCGCGACGCCGGTCGAGGCTGCCGACCACTTTGCCGCTGTGCACGGCGCAGGCATGCAGGCAGTCGTCCAGCTCCCCTCCGCGCGCAGGTGCCCGCCTGTTCTGGACCCTCGTCATAGCTCTCCTGATTTTGCCAAGCAAAGCTTGTGTAATCGCTGTGTGTGGTGAGGTGACCCGCACCGGGGGGATGGATGGAGAAACTAGGAAGCCAAAACGACCATATGGTTAACGAATCCCGACTGGTAAGAGAATGGTTAGGAGGTTCACCGCGGCCTTCCTATGATTCGCCCAGGTGACGGTATGGGGCTTCCCACGTCCCGGCGACAGCGCGAACAGATCGGATGATTAACCGCCCGGCCCCGGGTAGGCGTCTCGGACCATGTCTCTCGCCTCCCCCACAACGGCGCCCCCGCCTGCGCGGATCGCCCTCGCCCCGGCCCCGCCCGGACGGCCCCGCCCCCGGCTTCTCGCCCTCGACGGACTGCGGCTGCTGGCCGCCCTGATGGTCTGCCTCTACCACTACGCCGGCCGCGGCGGAGTCGTCTCCGCGTCCTGGCACCAGAACCCCGCCCACGTCTTCCCGACCCTGTCCCGGGCGGCCGTCTACGGCTGCCTCGGCGTCGAGTTCTTCTTCGTCATCAGCGGTTTCGTGATCTGCATGAGCAGTTGGGGCCGCTCGCTCGGCGACTTCTTCCGCTCCCGCGTCGCCCGCCTCTACCCCGCCTACTGGGTCGCCCTGTTGCTGGTCACCGGCGCGTCCCTGGTCCTGCCCGCCGTCGTCCACGCGGTCCGGCTCGACGAGTTCCTGGTCAACCTGACGATGCTCCAGCAGCCGATGGGCGCACCCCGCGTCCTCGGCGTCTGCTGGACCCTGTGGGTCGAGGTCCGCTTCTACGCCCTGTTCGCCCTGACCGTCGTCCTGCCGGGGGTCACCTACCGCAGGGTGGTGCTGTTCTGCTCGGTGTGGACGCTGGCCACCGTGCTCTCCACCGCGGCCGGCGGCCCCTGGACCGAGCTGGTCGTCATGCCCGGGTACGCCCCGTACTTCATCGGCGGCCTGGCCCTCTACCTGGTCCACCGCTTCGGCAACCAGGCCCTGCCCTGGGGCATCGTGGCGCTCTCCTGGATCCTCGGACTGCGCATGGCCACCGAGGGGTTGTGGCACCCCGGAGCCCCCCGCGACCCCTACGTCACGATGCTGGTCGTCACCCTGGCGTACGCCGCGGTGGCGGCGGTGGCCGCCGGCTGGACCCGGTGGGCGGCCTGGCCCTGGCTGACCACGGCCGGGGCGCTGACGTACCCCTTCTACCTGGTCCACGAACACCTCGGGTGGTTCGCGATCCGGGTGCTGCACCGCGGCTGGGGCCTGCCGCCGTGGCCCACCCTCGCGCTGACCGTGCTCACGATGCTGGGACTGGCCTGGCTGATTCACCGCTTCGTGGAGACACCGTTCGGACCGAAATTGAAGAGGGCATTGAAGAACTCGTGATTCCGGGAACTCGCGATTCCGCTCGAATTCACCCTTCGTTAACGTGAGGCGAACTTGGCCCGCCGTTCATCTCTCCGTTGGTTTCGCAGCGGTACGGCGGGCAGGCACCGTGGAGACCGCGCGGACGCACAGGTGTCGCGCAGGATTTCCACAGGCTGCCGATCGCGTATCGAGGGAGTGCCTCCTCCGTATGGCCACCACCCAGGAAACGACCCCGACCCGACTGCCCCGCCGTCTCGACGACGTCCCCGGTTGGTTCCCCGTGCTCGACCAGCTGCTCTTCGACTGGTTCCTGAGCCGCCAGGAGACCTCCGGCATGCGCGGCGACCTCCTGGAGGTCGGGGTCTACATGGGCAAGAGCGCGATCTTCACCGGGCGGCACCTGCGGCCCGGCGACGGGTTCACCGTGTGCGACCTCTTCGAGGGCGACGCGCCCGACGACGCGAACCGCGCCGAGTCCACGAAGTCGTACAGCAAGCTCACCCGGCGCGTGTTCGAGGAGAACTACCTCGCCTTCCACGACGAACTCCCCCGGGTGCTCCAGGGGCCCAGCTCCCTCGTGCCGGACGAAGTCCCGCCCCGCTCCTGCCGGTTCGTGCACGTCGACGCGTCACACCTGTACGAGCACGTGCACGGGGACATAGCGGCGGCGCGCGAACTGCTGCTGCCGGACGGGATCGTGGTCCTCGACGACTTCCGCTCCGAGCACACGCCGGGCGTCTCCATAGCCACGTGGGAGGCGGTCCTCAACGGGGACCTGCGCCCGATCTGCATCAGCACCCAGAAGCTGTACGGGACGTGGGGCGACCCCGGGCCGGTACGGGAGGAGCTGATCGAGATGGTCCGGGGGCGGACCGACTGCCACCTGAGCACGCAGGAGGCGGCGGGGCACCAGATCATCCGGCTGAAGTCGAAGGGGATGGCCGCGCCGGAGTTCCCGTTGTCGCGGTACGCGGACGCGCCGGCACCTCCGGTGGAAGCGCCGGTCTCCGTGGTGCCGGCGGTGCCGGCGGTGGCGCGGCGGCGGAGCCGGGTGCGGCGGGTGGCTGTCGATCTGCTGCCGCCGGTGCTGACGCGGGCGATACGGAAGGCGATGAGGTAGCGCAGCGCCCAGGAGGGGTCGGGCGTTCCGTCGCGGGCGGCTGCGGGTTTCGTGGTGGCCGGTCGCGCGGTTCCTCGCGCCCCTGCGGGCGCGCCGCACTCACGAGGCCATGTAGCGCACGCCGATACCGGCGATCACCAGCTCCAGGCCCTCGTCGAAGTGGTCGGTGTAGTGGGTGAAGATCTCTTCGCCCGCCGCCGCCGAGAGTGGGAAGTCGGCCAGCAGGCGGGCGCGTTCCGTCATGTCGTAGCCCTCCCGGCGCTCCCCCGGGAGGGGCTCCACGCCCTGCTCCTCGGTGACGAAGCCGATGGTGTAGGCGTGCACCGTGCGGCCCGCCGCCACCGCCTGGGCCAGCGTGAAGCCCGCCTCCGTCAGGACGCGCAGGTTCGCCTCCTGCTCGTGGGCGTGGTCGATGCCCGTGAAACGTGAGCCGCTGTAGACCTTGGCGCCGTCGCGGTAGCCGAGCAGGGCCGTGCGCAGTCCCCGGCCCACCGCGCGCAGGCGGTCCTGCCAGGTGTCGGCGGGGTCCAGCACCCGGCCCGCGACCATCCGGCGGTACATCTCGGTCGCCATCTCGTCGAGCAGCGCCTGCTTGTCCTTGAAGTGCCAGTAGAGGGCCGGCGCCTTGACGTCCAGTTCGCGGGCGATGGCGCGCAGGGTCAGGCCGTCCAGGCCGGCCTCGTTCAGCAGGCGCAGGGCCGTGTCGGCGACCCGCCTGCGGTCGAGGGGCGCGCGTCGTTCCGTACTCACACTTGACAGCTTAACAGCGTTAAGGGCAGCCTTGGCGTCGACGGCACTTAACGGCGTTAAGGAGAAATGTGATGGATGTTCTGATCGTGGGCGCGGGGCCGACCGGACTCGCCCTCGGCATCGACCTCGCCCGGCGCGGGGTGGACGCGCTCGTCGTGGAGGCCGGCGAGAAGCTGTTCCCGGGCTCCCGGGGCAAGGGGATCCAGCCCCGCACCCAGGAGGTCTTCGACGACCTAGGGGTGCGCGACGCGATCCGCGCGGCCGGCGGGCTCTACCCGCCCCGGCTGCTCTGGAAGAACGGCGAGCGGGTCGCGACGGAGCCGATGTTCGACGAGGTCCCGGCGGACGAGGGGGCGCCGTACAACGAGCCGCTGATGGTCGCGCAGTGGCGGACGCAGGAGGTGCTGTACGCACGGCTGCGGGAGCTGGGCGGCCGGGTGGAGTTCGGGCACGCGGTCACGGACGTGGCGCAGGACGCGGACGGGGTGACCGCCCGCTTCGCCGACGGCACGGCCGTCCGGGCCCGGTACCTGGTGGCGGCCGACGGCGGGCGGTCGGCCGTACGGCGGGCGGTCGGCGTCGGGATGACCGGCGAGCCGGTGGACCCGAACCCGTTCCTGGTGGCCGACCTGCGGGTCAGGGGCCTCGACCGGGACCACTGGCACACCTTCGCCGGCGACGACGGGACCGGCGTGGCGCTGTGCCCGCTGGCCGGCACCGAGGACTTCCAGCTGGGCGCGAAGCTCCCGGAGGGCACCCGGCCCGAGCTGTCCCTGGCGGGGATACGGCGGCTGGTCTCGACGTACAGCCATCTCGACCCGTCGGACGTCACCGAGCTGCGCTGGGCCTCCGACTTCCGGCCCCGGGCCGCCCTGGCCGACCGGTTCCGGGTGGACCGGGTCCTGCTCGCCGGAGACGCGGCCCACGTGCACTCGCCGGCCGGCGGGCAGGGCCTGAACACCAGCATCCAGGACGCCTACAACCTGGGCTGGAAACTGGGCGCGGTGCTCGCCGGCCGGGCCGCGGACACGCTCCTCGACACCTACGAGGAGGAGCGCCGCGCGAACGCCGCCGCGATGCTGGACCTCACGACCGGCGTCCACCGGGGCGAGGTGCGGCGCGGGGAGGCGACGGTCCAGCTGGGACTGGGCTACCGGGAGTCGTCGCTGTCGGAGGAGACCCGGACCGACCCGGGCCCGGTGCGGGCGGGCGACCGCGCGCCCGACGGGCGCGACGCGGCCGGGGTGCGGATGTTCGACGCGTTCCGGGGCCCGCACTGGACGCTGCTGAGTCCGGCACCGGTCGAGGGCTTCGGCGGCCGGCCGGCCCCGGAGTCGTACGGTCCGGGAATCTTCCTGGTCCGTCCGGACGGCTACGTCGGCTGGGCCGGCGACACGGCCGACGGGCTGCGCGAGTACGCGCGGCGCACCGGGGCCCTCGACGCCGCCTAGGTGTGCTGTCCGGACAGGTTGGTGACGCGAGGCAGGCGGGACCTTCGCGACACGCCCTCGGGCGGGGAGGACCGCGGAGTGCGGCTCAGGCGCTGGCCAGCGTCAGCTTGACCGCGAAGCCGAGGAACAGCACGCCGGCCGCCGAGGTGGCCGTCGCCGACAGCCGCTTGCGCCGCCGGAACGCGTCGGCCAGCCTGGTGCCGCTGAAGATCAGGGCGCTGAGGTAGAGGAAGCTGGCCACCTGGGCGAAGGCGCCGAGGACGACGAAGGACAGCGCCGGATAGGCGTACCCCGGGTCCACG
Organism: Streptomyces humi; assembly: GCF_001005085.2. Lineage (GTDB taxonomy): Bacteria > Actinomycetota > Actinomycetes > Streptomycetales > Streptomycetaceae > Streptomyces > Streptomyces humi. Next base: position 26,348 of record NZ_LBMU02000049.1, on the reverse strand, counting down.
AACTGCACGAAGAAGGCGACGAAGAACAGGATCGCCTTGGGGTTGAAGAGGCTGATCACCAGGGCCCGCCGGTAGGGCCGCTCCGGTCCGGGCGCGGCGGCCGGCACCGCTTCCGGCGCCACGCGCAGCTTCCGGGTCCGCCACATCCGCAGGGCCGCCCGCAGCATGCCGACCGCGAGCCACGTCAGGTAACCGGCGCCCGCGTACTTGACGATCCCGAACAGCACGGCGTTCGCCTGGAGCAGCGAGGCCACCCCGGCCGCCGACAGCGTCATCAGCACGGTGTCCCCGCACCACACCCCCGCGGCGGCCGTGTAACCGGCCCGCACCCCCTGCCGGGCGGCGACGGACAGCACGTACAGCGAGTTGGGCCCGGGCAGCAGGACGATCAGGACGAGTCCTGCCAGGTAGGTGGGGAGATCGATGACACCGAACATGGGAAGCAGTGTCGCACGGGGGTACGAAGACGCCTCCGCCGCCGGTCAGAAGGCGTCGACGGGGACGTGCACGCCCCACACCGAACGCAGTGCGTCGCACACCTCGCCGACCGTCGCCCGGGCGCGCAGCGCCTCCTTCATCGGGTGGAGGACGTTGCCCTCGCCCTCGGCGGTCCGCCGCAGAGCGTCCAGGGCGACGGTGACGGCCGTCCGGTCGCGTCCGGCGCGCAGTCTCCGCAGGCGGTCCGCCTGGCGGGACTCGACGGCCGGATCCACGCGGAGCGGTTCGTAGGGTTCCTCCTCGTCGAGGTGGAAGCGGTTGACGCCGACCACCACCCGGTCGCCCGCGTCCGTCTCCTGGGCGATGCGGTAGGCGTTGCGCTCGATCTCGGCCTTCTGGAAGCCGCGCTCGATCGCGCCCACCGCACCGCCCAGTTCCTCGACCCGCCGCATCAGCCCCAGGGCCGCCTCCTCGACGTCGTCCGTCATCCGCTCCACGGCGTACGAACCGGCGAAGGGGTCCACGGTCGCGGTCAGGTCCGTCTCGTGGGCCAGCACCTGCTGGGTGCGCAGGGCCAGCCGCGCGCTCCGGTCGGTGGGCAGCGCGATCGCCTCGTCGAAGGCGTTGGTGTGCAGGGACTGGGTGCCGCCGAGGACCGCGGCCAGCGCCTGGACCGCCACCCGGACCAGGTTCACCTCCGGCTGCTGGGCCGTCAGCTGGACGCCCGCCGTCTGCGTGTGGAAGCGCAGCATCCGCGACCTGGGGTTGCGCGCGCCGAACTCCTCCCGCATCACCCGGGCCCAGATCCGGCGCGCCGCACGGAACTTGGCGACCTCCTCCAAGAGGGTCGTCCGGGCCACGAAGAAGAAGGACAGGCGGGGTGCGAAGTCGTCGACGTCCATCCCGGCCGCGATCGCCGTGCGCACGTACTCGACGCCGTCGGCGAGCGTGAAGGCGATCTCCTGCACGGGGGACGCGCCGGCCTCGGCCATGTGGTAGCCGGAGATGGAGATGGTGTTCCACCTCGGGATCTCCGCCCGGCAGTACCGGAAGACGTCCGCGGTCAGCCGCAGCGACGGCTGGGGCGGGAAGATGTAGGTGCCGCGCGCGATGTACTCCTTCAGCACGTCGTTCTGGACGGTCCCGGTCAGCGCGGCCGCCGCCACCCCCTGCTCCTCCGCGACCAGCTGGTACAGCAGGAGCAGCACGGCGGCGGGGGCGTTGATCGTCATCGACGTCGAGACCCGGTCCAGCGGGATCCGGTCGAACAGCACCCGCATGTCCTCGACCGAGTCGACCGCCACCCCCACCTTGCCGACCTCGCCGTGCGCGAGGGGCGCGTCGGAGTCGTGGCCCATCTGGGTGGGCAGGTCGAAGGCGACGGACAGCCCGGTGGTCCCGTGGGCGATCAGCTGCCGGTAGCGGGCGTTGGACTCGGCCGCCGTGCCGAAACCGGCGTACTGGCGCATCGTCCAGGGCCGGCCGGTGTACATCGTCGGGTGGACGCCCCGGGTGAAGGGGTACGACCCCGGGTCGCCCAGCTGGCGGGCCGGGTCCCAGCCCGCCAGGGCCGCCGGGCCGTAGACGGGCTCGACGGGCAGTCCGGACTCCGACTCTCGGGTCATGGCGGGTGACCTCCGCGACAGGCCGGCCGATGCCTCCGGCCCTTCCCACCATGCCCCCTTGTTCGGCGGCGGTCACGCGGGGAAGCATCCACGGCATGAAGGTCTCGGGGTACTCAGGGATCGTCGGGCGGCCCGCCGTCGCGCTCGCCTCGGCCGCCGTACTCGCCGGGCTGGCGGCCCTGTGCGGATGCACCGTGCAGCCGCCGGACGGCAACGGCAAGGGGCACTCGCCCGTCCACATCGAGCTTCCGCCCAGCACGCCGGCCGGCACGGCGGCACCGGACCGCACCGCACCGGCCCCGGCGACCACGCCGGCCGCCGCGCCCACCCCGTCCGCCGTCGAGACGGTGCCGCCGCACATCGTGTACACGCGCGGCGACACCGGCACCGGCGTCCGCGGCCTCCAGGCCCGGCTGCGCCAGGTCGGCTGGCTGTACGACGGTCCCACCGGGACGTACGACGACCTCACGACGGAGGCCGTCAAGGGGTTCCAGGGAAAGCGCGGGCTGCCCCGGACGGGTGAGACCGACGCGGTGACCTGGCGGCGGCTGGTGGGGATGACGCACCGGCCGGGGAAGTGGGAGCTGTACCTGATGGGCGGTCAGCCGGCCGCCGCGCCGGACCCGCGGTGCCTGACCGGGCGGGTGCTGTGCATCAGCAAGACCAGCCGGACGCTGCGCTGGATGATCGACGGGCGGACGGTGTCCACGATGTCGGTGCGGTTCGGGGCGCAGTACACCCCGACCCGGGAGGGCGTGTTCCACGTCTACTGGAAGTCCCGCCACCACGTCTCGACGCTCTACCACTCCCCGATGCCGTACGCGCTGTTCTTCAGCGGCGGCCAGGCGGTGCACTACTCGTACGACTTCGCGGCCCGCGGGTACGCGGGCGGCTCGCACGGGTGCGTGAACGTACGGGACGAGGCGGCGATCGCGGACCTGTTCGCGCAGGTACGCGGCGGCGACAAGGTCGTCGTCTACTGGTGAGGCGCGGGACCGGAGAGGTTCGGGGCGCGGGCGGGACCGGGGGAACGTGTCCCGCCCGCGCCAATGCACGAGCCGCAGGTACGGGGGGAACCCCGGCTCTGTGCGACGGCCGATGACCAGTCGGCTCACTCAGTACTGCGCCGCCTGCTCCGAAAACGTCACACCCTGCGGGAAAAAAGTTCAGCGACTTTCAAAACCGCAGGTCAGCGGTCAGAGAGCGCTGTACGTCGGTCAGAGAGCGCTGTACGTCGGGGAGGGCACGCTGACGGGCCGGTTCGGCGCCAGGGGCACGAACGCCGTCGGGGCGGGGGTGGCCACGCCGTCCTGGCGGGGGTCGTTGCCACCGCCGCCGGCACCATCGCCCCGGCCGGGCCGGCCGTCACCGGCACCGCCCTGTCCGTTGCCGTCGCCCTGACCGCCTTGACCGCTCTGGCCGCCCTGATCGCCCTGGCCGCCTTGATCGCCCTGGGCGCCGGGGCCGCCCTTGCCGTCGCCCGCCGCGCCCTTGCCGCCGTTCTCCCCGGTGTCGAGGACGGCCGCGCAGAACTTGTCGATGCGCCCGGCACCGCCCGCGAACCGCTCCAGGGCGCGTCTGCGGCCGGCGTCCAGGGAGGTGCCGTTCCGCACGGCACGGCAGGAGGCGAGCGCACCGCTCCAGCCGTTCCTCGGCGTGCCCGCGGAACCGGTGTCCCGTTCCTTCGACCTGCCGGACGCCCCGGGCGAGGGCTGCCCGGAACCGTTGGACGGCTCGCCTGACCGGGGTGCGTCGCTCTCGCCGCCGAGCAGGGACTCGGGCGAGGGCGAGCCCTGCGGGCGCTGGGTGGTGCCGGCGGTGGAGACGGAGGCGGCCGGCCCGGGACGGTCGTCGCGGAACGGGGTGGGCAGTACCCCGGTGCCGGCGGCCACCGCGACCCCGCCGAGCATGCCGACGGTCAGCGCGGCGGCGAGGCCGAGGCGCGCGGGCCGGGCCCAGTGCGAAGCCCGGGACGAGCGGGCGGCAGCGGACGCGCGGGAGCCGGCACCGAGGCGGAAGAGACCCGCGTCGCCGCTCTGCCCGGTCCTGCCGGTCCTGTCGGTGCCGCCGGTGCTGCCGGTCCTGTCAGTGCCGCCGGATCGAGAAGCCACCGCGACCCGCTCGTCCTCGGCGGATTCGCGCGCTTTGCGGAACGCAGCCAGCGCCGCCTCCTCGCCGGGGAGTTCGGCGGCGGCCGGCGTGCACCGCGCGGAGAGCGCACCGAGCGTCCCGGCAAGACGTTCTGCCTGGTCACGGGCGGATTCATCGACGGCTTCGAGCGACTCACCGCGCAGCAGACGTTCCGCCGTCGTCCGGTTCAGCCACTTGTACTGCTCGTCGGCCATCACATGTCCTTCTGCGTCCGCGAACGCGTATGCGTCACACTGGCGGACGTCACCGCACGATCTTTCGGTTCTCGCTGCGGCGGAAGGGCGTCGAGGACGCCCGCCCCCTCGGGGTCCGCGCCGAGGAGTTCGGCGAGTCTACGCAGCCCCCGGTGCGCCGCCGTCCGGACGGCACCGGCGCGTTTGCCGAGGGTGTCGGCGGCGGTCTTGGCGTCCAGGCCCATCACGACCCGGAGCACGACCGCCTCGGCCTGGTCCTGGGGCAGCCGCGCGATCAGGGAGAGGGTGGAGTCGGTGGTGAGCGCCTCGATGGCCTCGTCGGCGGTGTCGGAGTCGGCGGCCCGGCCGGTCAGTTCCGTCTCGTCGCCGCCGATCGCGGGGCGGCGGCCGCGCATCCGTATGTGGTCGAGGGCACGGTTGCGGGCGATCCGCGCGGCCCAGCCGCGGAAGCGGTCCGCGTCGCCGCTGAACCGGTCGAGGTCACGGGCGATCTGGAGCCAGGCCTCGGAGGCGACGTCCTCGGCGTCCGGGTCACCGACCAGCGTTCGGACGTATCCGAGCAGGCGGGGCTGCACCGCGCGGTAGACGACACGGAACGCGGTTTCGTCTCCGTCCTGTGCAGCACGCACCGCGGCGGTCAACTCCGCGTCGTCCCCCAGCACCCGATACCTACTTTGCGCCCGGACCGGCGCCGCTCTCGCGGTCGTGGTCCTGGCCGTCGTGGTTCCTCAATTAATGGTTGCGGTAGTCGGGACGCAGATGGTTGCGGTGGTCATGCGTCCTCCGCGGCCCGGCGCGAACTGCACGTTACGCACTGAAACCGCTCGTCGTCCACGTCCGTACAAGATGCAACTAACTCGTGACGCCGTGGGGTGTGACAGAAAACGCAGTCAAGGCGCTGAACAGAGTACGGGCCGCCGCGCGGTCCGTGCCGCGCGACGGCCGGGGCCTCTCCTGTGGGGGGTGGCGGCCCCGGCCGTTGCTTCGGTGTGACGGAGAGGTCAGCCGGGGATGGCCAGGTCGCCCTCGATGTACTGGGCGCGCCCGAAGGCGAAGGACCAGTCCTGGGGGCCGTTCTCGAAGATGTTGACGAAGACGTCCTCACCGGGGACCCCGAGGGGTTCCAGCCGGGCGGCGACGGTACTGAAGAGCCGTTGCTTGACCTCGGTGGTGCGCCCCGACTGGGTGAAGATCTGGATCATGACGAGCCCGCGGGTCCGCTCGAAGCCGAGGCCGGCGTCCAGGGCGATGACGTGGTCGGCGTCGTGCTCGGTGACGATCTGGAACCGGTCCCGTTCGGGGATGGCCAGCACGTCCACGATCGCCTGGTGGGCCGCGTCGGCGATCGCCCGGGTACCGCTTGAGCAGAACTGCTCACGACACGGGCGCCGGGCCCGATCGAGGCTCGTGCCATGCCGCCGCTCCGGCGGCACCGGCGATCCGGTCCGGACCCACCGGCTGAGGAACCCTCATGTCGCACCACCTCGACTCGCCCGCCGCCCGCCAGGACGTCCGGCTCGACATCACCGACCTCTACGTCTTCCGCGGCGAGCGCGGCACCGTGTTCGTGCTGAACGTCAACAACTCCATCACCGGCCCCGACGCCCCGCAGGGCTTCCACCGCGAGGGCCGCTACGAGTTCCGGATCGACGCCGACGCCGACGCCCGCCAGGACGTCGTCTACCGCTTCACCTTCGGCGAGCCCGGCCCGGCCGGCGCACAGCCCTGGGCCCTGCACCGGCTGACCGGCGACAACTCGCGCGACGACCACGCCACCGGCACCGAGATCGCCACCGGCGTCACCGGCGTCACCGGCGGCACCGGCGCGGAGGTCGCCGGACGTGCCGGAGAGCGGGTCTGGGCCGGCCGCGCCGGCGACCCGTTCTGGATCGACCACGACGTGCTGGCCGCCGTCGGCGAGGCCTTCGGCCACGGCGAGCGCGCGGACCTGTCCGGCTGGGACCGCGGCAAGGCCGCCAACGTGTTCGCCGGGCAGACCGTGCACTCCCTCGTCCTGGAGGTCCCCGACGAGGAACTGCTGCGGCACACCGGCGGCGCTCCCGCCCTCGGCGTCTGGGCGGTGAGCGTCCTGGCCACCGACGCCGGGGGCTGGCGGCAGATCCAGCGCGCCGGCCACCCGATGTTCCACCCGGTCTTCAGCCAGCACGACCCGGAGCTCGGCGACCGCTACAACTCCACGCGGCCCGACCAGGACGAGGAGCTGTACTCCGACTTGACAGCCCGCCGGATCGCCGATGTCGTGGCCGCCTACGGCACGGCCGAGAACCCGCGCTCCTACGGGGAGGCGGTGACCGCCTTCCTCTTCCCCGATGTCCTGCCCTACCGTGTCGGCAGCCCGGCCGGGTACGGCTTCGCCGGCTGCAACGGCCGCACCCTCACCGACAACGTGGTCGACGTGATGTTCAGCCTCGTCACCAACACCCCCTTCGACGCCGGCCTGACCAAGGACTGCGTCACCGCCCGCCCGACCGACGCCTTCCCCTATGTCGCACCGGCCGCCCGGCCGGCCGCGGACCGGTGATCGTCCGGCCTCCGCGTGGCCGTCGGCGCACGGCCCGTCAGGTGGCCGAGTCCACCGGTTCGGGTGTCCGTTCCTGCGCGGCCTGCGCGGTGGGCGCCCGGTCCGCGTTCACGACCACTCCGGCGATCAGCGCGCCCAGCAGCAGCGCCGCCATCGCCCACCAGGTGGCCACGTTGAAGCCGTGCACCGCGGCTCTGGCCTCCAGCAGCGCCCGGTTCGGGATGCTCGCGGCATGGGCGGTGGCGTACCGGGTGGTGACGCTCGCGGCGATCGTGTTGAGCAGCGCCGTACCGATCGAACCGCCCACCTGTTGCGCGGTGTTGAAGGTGGCGGAGGCGGCGCCCGAGTCGCGGGCCGCGACCCCGCCGGTGGCCAGCGAGACGGAGGTCATCATCGCCGTGCCCATGCCGAGGCCGAGCATCAGCATCCCGGGCAGGATGTGCGAGGCGTACGCGGGCTCGACCCCGACCTGGGCTATCAGCGCGAGCGCCCCCGCCGCCAGCAGCAGTCCGGGGACCATCAGCAGGCGGGGCGGGACCCGGTGCAGCAGCCGGGCGGCGACCTGCGTGGAGCCGGTGACCATGCCGACGGTGATGGGGAGGTAGGCGACGCCGGTCTTCACGGGCGAGTAGCCGAGGACGCGTTGCATGTAGTACGTCAGGAAGAGGAAGACGCCGAACATGCCGATGGTCACCAGCAGCACGGTGAGGAAGGCGCCGACGCGCTGCCGGTCGCGTACGACGGTCATCGGGAGCAGCGGCACCCGGGCGCGGGTCTGCCAGAGCCCGAAGAGGCCGAGCAGGACCACCCCGCCGATCAGGAGCGCCAGGACCAGGGCGTCGCCCCATCCCCGGGACTCCGCCTCGGAGAAGCCGTAGACCAGGGCGAGCATCCCGGCGGAGCCGAGCAGCGCGCCGGGCACGTCGAGCCGGGCGTCGGGGTGCCGGCCGCCGCCGGACAGCAGCACATAGGCGCCGGCGAAGGCGACCAGCGCGATCGGCACGTTGACGTACAGGCACCAGCGCCAGTCCAGGTACTGGGTGAGGAAGCCGCCCGCGAGCAGCCCGACCGCGGCACCGGCGCCGATGATCGCGCCGAAGATGCCGAACGCCTTCCCGCGTTCCTTGGGGTCGGTGAACGTGGTCGCGAGCAGCGAGAGCGCGGCCGGGGCGAGCAGCGCGGCGAACACGCCCTGGAGCGCCCGCGCGCCGAACAGCATGCCCTGGTTGACCGCGGCGCCGCCCAGCGCGGAGGCTGCGGCGAAGCCGAGCAGGCCGGTCATGAACGCGGGCTTGCGCCCGGCCAGGTCGGCGATCCGGCCGCCGAGCAGCAGCAGCCCGCCGAAGGCGAGCGTGTAGGCGGTGATCACCCACTGCCGGTTGCCGTCCGACATGTGCAGGGCGACCTGGGCGGAGGGAAGCGCGATGTTGACGATGGTCATGTCGAGCACGACCATCAGCTGGGCCAGTGCGATGACGACCAGAGCCCACCAGCGTCGGTTGTCGGCCATACGCCAATCGTGCTACTCCGCGCCCTACTTGGGAACGCCCGCGTCTCTTATTACGTTGTTTTTGCCGAAGTCGCGCTACCTCACGGCGTCCCGGCACAGCAGCCGCAGCGAACCGTCGCCGCCGTAACAGCGCCGGGCCTCGTCGATCGGATCCCAGAGCCGGCCGTCGGGGGTGCGGATCCAGTGGTCACCGCCGGACGCCCACCACTCGGCGCCGGACTGACGGGCGATCACCTCACCGGCGTAGGCGCCGAGTCCGCGCAGCATCTCCCGTACCGCGTCGTACGGCGCACCCTCGACGCGCACCTCCTCGATCAGCCGGTCGACCCGCCACAGGCTCTGCGCCGAGTAGTCGAGCCGGACCCGCGCGCCCTCGCGCATCATGGCCACCGCGTCCGCCGCCCACCGGACCGGCTTGGCGGCGGCATGCGGCCTGGTCTGCTGCTGTGCTGTCACATAGTGGGCTGTCACATAGGGGAGAGCGGGGTCAGCGGCGTTTTCGTCACCCGGATCCGGGGCGTTCCGGCAACCGGTGCAGGACCCCCGCAGGTCCGCCGCAGCTCCACCGCACCGCGCACACAGTTCCCCGGGCTCAGCCGAGTCCGCGGGCCCGCCGGGAGACCACCGCGCGCAGCACCCGGCGGCCCTCCGTGGACACGTCCAGCGCCCGCCGCAGCCCGGCCGCGCCGTGCCCGGCGAGCAGTTCGAGCACCGTGACCTGCCGGCGCAGTTCGGCGGCGACCAACGGTGACATGCCCTCGGTGCCGCCCTCGCGGCGGGCGTCGACCGAGGGGGCCGGGTCCGCCGCGGGGTCGAGGAGCCGGTGGATCTGGAGCGAGGCCACGGAGCACCCGTCGGCCCACAGCCGGATGCCGTCGGCCTCCTGCGAGGCGGGCGCGGCGTCGAGCATCCGGCGCGCCAGCGCCTCGGCCCCGTCAGCACCGGCGCCGGTCCCCGGCCCGCCGGCGAGGGAGCCGCGCGCCTTCTCCAGTCCCTCGCTCCAGTCGGAGCCGTCGGCGAGGCTCGCCCACAGGGGGCGCAGCACCAGGTCGTCCCCGCCGAGCAGCGGCACGCACCGATCCAAACAGGCCAACCCGGCGGCGGCCAGTCCGCGTTCATCGGCCTGCGCGATCAGCTCCACCAGGCTCATCCCACGCCTCCCACAACGGTACATACCAAGGCGCCGACCTATACGGAGCCCGCACTTCCCCTAACTGCGTGCGAGGGACCGGGAGTGTCACAGCGGCATCCGGCCCGGCGGACCAGGGAACCTCAGGAAAGGGTTTTCAGCCAACAGGGCCTACGGCCGGGGCGGATCAGAACGCGGCCGGGGCGGTGCCCGCCGTCGCCTTCTCGTGCTGCATCCGGGTCAGCCGGACCACGAGGAGGATCGCCAGGACGGCGGCGGCGATGTCGAAGGTGTCCGAGACGAGCATCTCCCCGGCGTCCGCGTGGGCCCAGGCCGCTCCCTCGGCGTCACCGCGGTCGCTCCGCGCCAGCCGTCCGATGAGCAGGGAGCCCAGCCACGTCGTCCACCAGGCGTTGATCAGCGCATGCGAACGGGTCGTGCCCCACGGGGCGCTGGCGTCCCAGATCTCGCAGGTGATCCGGCGCGGGAACCACAGGTTCACCAGCGGCACGAACCAACCGCCGACCGCCCAGCCCGGCTTGAGGCTGTGTCCGAGCGGGTCGAACACCTGGGCGTTGGCCCGCACCCGGTGGAACCAGCACAGGTACACGATCACGCAGGCGACCGTCGTCACGGCCTGCGCGGAGGCCGCGAGGGCGTAGAGCGCGTCGGCGCGGTCGGCACGGTCGAACACCTCGGCTCCGGTGGCGCCGGCCGCGAGGTCGCCCGTGGCGTCGTACCGGAGGAAGCCGGCCCCGAGGGCGAACAGGTCGGTGGCGACGACCACGCCGAGCAGTGCGGCGGCGGCCCGGCCGAGGCCGACCGGCGAGCGCAGCCAGAGCCCCGGCGAGCCGCCGAACACCGCCCGGGGATCCGGCGATTCGCCGAGGCAGCGGTGGCACAGCGCGGCGCCGGGCGCGGCGGCGAAGTGATGACAGCGGGCGCAGATCAAGACGGTCCCCCCGGGGCGTCGGGCGCGCGGCCCTCCCCTGGTCCGCGCGCGGAAGCGGAACATACGGCCCGTGAGTGACGTACGTCCACCCTCGGGGCCGCCCGCGTCGGCGGCCCCGCAGCCGCCCGGATCAGCCCAGCCTGTTCGCGAGGCCCTTGAAGTCGGTCCAGGACATCACCGGGGTGCCCGGATCCCAGAGCTTCTGGACGGTGGCCCGCAGCGGCATCCGGATGCCGGCGGCGACCTGGTCCTGGGTCTGGGAGTTCGCGAGGTCGCACCAGACCGCGAAGGTGCCGCCGAGGATCTGGGAGTCGTAGGCCGCGGGCACGGCGGAGGTGCCGCGCAGCACGCGCGGGGTCCACTGCTCGTAGATCCGCTGTCCGGTCGGGTAGACGAAGGTGTTGGGCTCGCCGAGCACGTAGTAGAGGTACTCGTCGTTGTAGTTGAGCACCTTGCGGCCGGCGCTCAGGTACTCGGCCGGCTGCCGGGCGCCGATCTCCTTGCCGGTCCAGTAGCCGACCTGGAGGTCCTTGGCCGGCTGCACGGAGGTGTGGCGGAAGAAGCCGTCGTTCCAGGCCCGCAGGGTGCGGCCGTGGGCGCGGACGGTGTCGGCGCGGGCGTTGAGCCAGCCGGTGGTGAGGTCGGCGACGGTGCCCGAGGCGCCGTAGGCCTGCCGGGCGGCGGCCGCGAGCTGCGGGTAGGAGGCCTGCGGGTCGGCGACGGTCAGGGCCTGGTACTCGTCGCCGCCGAGGTTCCACCAGGTGCCGGGGAAGAGGTCGGCGTACTCGCCCAGCAGATCGTCGACGATCTTGGCGGAGGCCGGCTTGGAGATGTCGATGGCGCCCCTGGTGGCGATGCCCCGCGCGTTGCGCAGCTGGAGGTCGGGGTGGGCGGCGAGGACGGCGCCGAGGTGTCCCGGCGAGTCGATCTCGGGCACGACCTCGATGTGCCGGCCGGCCGCGAGCGCGACGATCCGCCTGACCTGGGCCTTGGTCAGGTGGTCCCGGGAGACGATCTCGGGATGGGTGCCGGACTCGATGCGGAAGCCCTGGTCGTCGGAGAAGTGCAGCCCCAGCTGGTTGTACTTCAGGTCGCCCAGCTCTCTTATCCGGGCCTCGATCCACCCGGCGGAGAACGGCTTGCGCGCGATGTCCAGCATGAACCCGCGCTGCGGCTTGGCCGGCCGGTCCCGTACGACCCCCTCGGGTGCCGTGCCGCTGCCGTGCACCTCCTGCTTCAGCGTCCGGGTCCCGTAGAACACGCCGGCGTCACCGGGCCCGCTGATCCGCACCGACCCGCCGCGCACGGTCATGGTGTACGACTCCGGGTCCCCCGTCCCGCCGAGGTCCAGCCGCAGGTCACCGGTCCGGACGTCCTCGTCCGCACCCTTGCGGCCGGCGTACGACAGTCCGAGCTCGCCCGCTATCAGCCGCCCCTCGTCGACCAGCGCCGGGTCGCTCACCACGACCCGGTAGCCCTTCTCGGGACGCCAGCCGGGCCCGCGGGCGGCCGTGTGGGACCGCACGGCCGGGATGGTGAGCGGTGCCTTGGAGAGGGGATAGCTGCGGGTCGGCGTGGGGGTGGGGCTCGCGGTCCGCTCGCCGCCGGACGGCTGCCGGGCCGATCCCGCGGCCTCGCCGCCGTTGCCGCCACCGCCACCGGAGGCGGCCCACACCCCGATACCCGTGCCGAGCGCGACGGTTCCCACGAAGGCCGCGGCTACCACCGCGCGCCTCCGCGCGACCTGTCGTGTCGAGGGCCTGCGCCTGTGCTGGCTCACTGTGACAACTTACGACGCGGCGACCGCACGATCGTCATCCACCCGCTCCGAAACTCTCCCGTCCGGGTGAAATTGCAGCAACCAACCGACACATCGTGAACGTCCTCGATAACGTCAACGACACTTGTCCCACAGCATCCCCTGCCACATCGCTCGTGACGCGAGGACCCACGCTGCCCGCCCATCGCCCGTCCCGTCTCCCTTCCCCGCTGGACGCCTTCAACGCCGCCCCTGCCGACGAGGCCGGCGCCCTGCTCCTGCACTGCCTGCACAGCCTGCGCTGGGCCCGCCGCATCACCGAGCACCGCCCGTACCCGGACGTGGACTCCCTGCTGGCCGCGGCGGACGAGGCGACGTACGACCTGTCCCCCACGGACATCACGGAAGCCCTGGCCGCCGAATCCCTGCCGGACCTCCCCGAGGACACCTACTCGGCGGCCACCACGGCCCTGACCGCGGCCCACGCGGCTTACGAAGCCAAATTCGGACACGTGTTCGTCATCTACCTGGGCGGCACTCCGCCCGAGGAGCGCTTGGACTGCGTCCTGGCGGGCATCTACGCCCGTTCGAAGAACGACCCCGAGGACGAGCGGGTGACGTCCGTCGAGCAGCTCCGGCGCCTTGCGGCGGGGCGCCTGCTTGCGAAACTCAGGGGCGCGGGAAACTGCGCGACCAGCCACCCACAACCCGCACCCGGCGCATAACGGCACAACCCACCCCGGATGCCGCCCGGCTAACCCATCCGCGTGCCACTTTGATCACACCGGTAGGCCCGGCGTAAGCCCAGCGCGAGCGCCTCGCTACGATGCTGGGGGCCGGTGGACCGTACCCGGCCGGGCCCGACCGACACCCACAAGCCGGCGCGGCCCCGATACCCCGCTCCCGGAGGGACTTCCGTGCCGGCTGGAACGCTGTACCGCGGCCGGGAAGGAATGTGGTCCTGGGTGGCTCACCGAGTCACCGGCGTCCTCATTTTCTTCTTCCTGTTCGTTCACGTGCTGGACACCGCTCTCGTCCGCGTCTCCCCCGAGGACTACGACAAGGTCGTAGCCACGTACAAGACGCCGATCGTCGCACTGCTGGAGTACGGCCTCGTGGCCGCCATCCTCTTCCACGCCCTCAACGGCCTGCGCGTCATCGCCGTCGACTTCTGGTCGAAGGGCCCGCGCTACCAGAAGCAGATGCTCTGGACGGTCGTCGGTGTCTGGGTCGTCCTGATGGCCGGGGCCGTTTACCCCGTTCTCGGCCACGCCGCTCGTGTCCTGTTCGGGAGCTGACGCAGATGTCGACCACTGAATCCCCCGCAGCCGGCGTCGGCCCCGTCGAGGGCGCCCCCCTCTTCGACGTCGACAACCCGGCCCCCCTCATCGAGGCCCCGCGCAAGCGCACCAAGAAGACCCCGCGCTCCACCCGCGGCAACTTCGAGATGGCCGCCTGGCTGTTCATGCGCCTGTCCGGCGTCGTGCTGGTCGTGCTGGTCCTCGGCCACCTGCTGATCCAGCTGGTGCTGGACGGCGGCGTGTCGAAGATCGGCTTCGCGTTCGTGGCCGGCCGCTGGGCGAGCCCGTTCTGGCAGGTCTGGGACCTCCTCATGCTGTGGCTCGCGATGCTGCACGGAGCCAACGGTCTGCGCACGATCATCAACGACTACGCGGAGCGCGCGAACACCCGGCTGTGGCTGAAGGGCCTGCTCTACACGGCCACGGTGTTCACCATCCTGCTGGGCTCGCTGGTGATCTTCACTTTCGACCCGAACATCCGCTAGGCACGGGGCTGCGAGAATCATGAAGATCCACAAGTACGACACCGTCATCGTCGGCGCCGGTGGCGCGGGCATGCGCGCGGCCATCGAGTCCACGAAGCGCAGCCGCACCGCGGTGCTGACCAAGCTCTACCCCACCCGCTCCCACACGGGCGCCGCGCAGGGCGGTATGGCCGCCGCGCTCGCCAACGTGGAGGAGGACAACTGGGAGTGGCACACCTTCGACACGGTCAAGGGCGGTGACTACCTGGTCGACCAGGACGCCGCCGAGATCCTGGCGAAGGAGGCCATCGACGCCGTCCTCGACCTGGAGAAGATGGGCCTGCCGTTCAACCGGACGCCCAACGGGACGATCGACCAGCGCCGCTTCGGCGGTCACAGCCGCAACCACGGCGAGGCGCCGGTCCGCCGGTCCTGCTACGCGGCCGACCGCACCGGCCACATGATCCTCCAGACGCTGTACCAGAACTGCGTCAAGGAGGGCGTGGAGTTCTTCAACGAGTTCTACGTCCTGGACCAGCTGATCACCGAGGTCGACGGCGTCCGGAAGTCCTCCGGTGTGGTGGCCTACGAGCTGGCGACCGGCGAGATCCACGTCTTCCAGGCGAAGGCCGTCATCTACGCCTCCGGCGGCACCGGCAAGTTCTTCAAGGTGACGTCGAACGCGCACACGCTGACCGGTGACGGCCAGGCCGCTGTGTACCGCCGCGGGCTGCCGCTGGAGGACATGGAGTTCTTCCAGTTCCACCCGACCGGCATCTGGCGCATGGGCATCCTGCTGACGGAGGGCGCCCGCGGTGAGGGCGGCATCCTCCGCAACAAGGACGGCGAGCGCTTCATGGAGAAGTACGCGCCGGTCATGAAGGACCTCGCGTCCCGTGACGTCGTGTCCCGCTCCATCTACACGGAGATCCGGGAGGGCCGCGGCTGCGGTCCCGAGGGCGACCACGTCTACCTCGACCTCACCCACCTCCCGCCGGAGCAGCTGGACGCGAAGCTCCCGGACATCACCGAGTTCGCGCGCACGTACCTCGGCATCGAGCCGTACACGGACCCGATCCCGATCCAGCCCACCGCGCACTACGCGATGGGCGGCATCCCGACGAACGTCGAGGGTGAGGTCCTCATCGACAACACCACCGTCGTCCCGGGCCTGTACGCGGCGGGCGAGGTCGCCTGCGTGTCGGTGCACGGCGCCAACCGTCTCGGCACCAACTCGCTCCTGGACATCAACGTGTTCGGCCGCCGGGCGGGCATCGCGGCCGCCGAGTACGCACACGGCCACGAGTACGTGGAACTCCCGGAGAACCCGGCCGAGTTCGTGGTCGCCCAGATCGAGCAGCTGCGCTCCTCGACGGGCAACGAGCGGGTCGCCACGCTCCGCAGGGAGCTTCAGGAGACCATGGACGCCAACGTCATGGTGTTCCGCACCGAGCAGACGATCAAGACGGCGGTCGAGAAGATCGCGGAGCTGCGCGAGCGCTACAAGAACGTCTCGATCCAGGACAAGGGCAAGCGGTTCAACACCGACCTGCTGGAAGCGATCGAGCTCGGCAACCTGCTGGACCTCGCCGAGGTCATGGCGGTCTCCGCGCTGGCCCGCAAGGAGTCCCGCGGCGGTCACTACCGCGAGGACTACCCGAACCGCGACGACGTCAACTTCATGCGCCACACCATGGCGTACCGCGAGGTGGGCGACGACGGCACCGAGTCCATCCGTCTCGATTACAAGCCGGTCGTGCAGACCCGCTACCAGCCGATGGAGCGTAAGTACTGATGGCAACCCCCGTTCTGGACAAGGCGGACGCGGCCGGCCAGCCCGAGCCCGGCTTCGCCGACTCCCCCTACATCACGGTCACCTTCCGGGTCCGCCGCTTCAACCCGGAGGTCTCCGCGGACGCCGTCTGGGAAGACTTCCAGCTGGAGATCGACCCCAAGGAGCGCGTCCTCGACGGCCTCCACAAGATCAAGTGGGACGTCGACGGCACGCTGACGTTCCGCCGTTCCTGCGCGCACGGCATCTGCGGTTCGGACGCGATGCGGATCAACGGCAAGAACCGTCTCGCCTGCAAGACGCTGATCAAGGACATCAACCCCGAGAAGCCGATCACGGTCGAGCCCATCAAGGGCCTCACGGTCCTGAAGGACCTGGTCGTGGACATGGAGCCGTTCTTCCAGGCGTACCGGGACGTCATGCCCTTCCTCATCACGAAGGACACGAACGAGCCCACGCGTGAGCGTCTCCAGTCCGCCGAGGACCGCGAGCGCTTCGACGACACCACGAAGTGCATCCTCTGCGCCGCCTGCACCTCCTCGTGCCCGGTCTTCTGGAACGACGGCCAGTACTTCGGCCCGGCCGCCATCGTCAACGCGCACCGCTTCATCTTCGACTCGCGTGACGAGGCCGGCGAGCAGCGCCTGGAGATCCTGAACGACCGTGACGGCGTGTGGCGCTGCCGCACGACCTTCAACTGCACGGACGCCTGCCCGCGCGGCATCGAGGTCACCAAGGCGATCCAGGAGGTGAAGCGAGCGCTGATCACGCGCCGCTTCTGACTCCCCCGCCGCACCACCACGAACAGGGCCCCCTCCTCCCAAGGAGCGGGGCCTTTTTCGTGGGATCCGCCGCACCCTCCGTGCGGTGTTTCCCGGTGGCCGCTTCGGTGCCTCGCCTCAACGAGTGACGAGGGGGGCGTCCGTCGTTCCGGTCCGCCGGCGTCGTCGGGTCGGGCATCTAGCCTGACGGTATGTCAGATGAAGAGTCGTACGAGCTGCTCGGGTTCGACAACGTGCTGCTTCCGGTCGGGAGTCTCGCCGATGCCGTGGCCTTCTACGAGCGTGCCGGGTTCACGGTCGGGTTCCGGTTCGACGAAGGGGGGATCGCGCTGCTGAAGGTCGGCGGCGAGACGCCCGGGATCCTGCTGCGGGCCGAGGAGGGGCTGGGGCATCGCACACCGGTGTGGGCCGCGCCGCGGGTGTGGCTGGAGGTGCCGGACGCGCGGGTCGCGGCCCGGCGGCTGACGGACGCCGGGATCCTGGTCCTCGACGAGCCGTTCTCCGTCGCCACCGGCTGGACCGTGGAGATCGCCGACCCCTGGGGGAACGTCCTCGGGTTCACCGACTACAGCAAGCGGCCGGCGCTCGCGCGGCGGGCGTGAACGGGGTCACTCCGCAATCGAGTTGAACACGTTCAAAAGCAGGTCTACAGTCATCCCTGTCAGCGTTTTGAACGCGTTCAAGAAGGGGTGGGGCATGGACCGTACCGTCATCGCCTACGTCATCTACCTGCTCGTCAGCATCGGCCTGACCGTGTGGGTGGCCCGCACGCTCAGCCGCAACGGGCGGATCTTCCTCTCCGACGTCCTGCACGGGAACGAGCAGCTCGCCGACGCCGTGAACCACCTGCTGGTGGTCGGCTTCTACCTGGTCAACCTCGGCTTCGTCGCGCTGTACCTGCACACCAGTGACACCATCGACGACACCCGCGGCATCTTCGAGGCCCTGTCGTCCAAGCTCGGGGTGGTGCTGCTGGTGCTCGGCGTGATGCACCTCGGCAACGTGTACGTGCTCAACCGGATCCGCCGACGCGGGATGATGGAGAAGGAACAGCTCCCGCCCGTCCCGCCGCAGGGCTGGACGGCACCGGCGGCCGGGGCGTGAGCACCGTGCCGACGACGGGGAACCGGGACGCCGTCCGCGTCCCGGTTCACGGGCTCACCGTTCTCTACGACGCCGAGTGCGCCCTCTGCACCCACCTGCGCGACTGGCTCGCGCGGCAGCCGCAGCTGGTGCCGCTGGAGCTGGTGCCGGCGGGTTCCGACGAGGCCCGGGCCCGCTTCCCGGAGCTGGACCACTCCGCCACCTTCGACGAGGTCACCGTGGTCGGCGACGCCGGGCAGGTCTACCGGGACACCGCCGCGTGGATCGTGGTGCTCTGGGCGCTGCGGGAGCACCGGCCGCTCGCCCACCGGCTCAGCACCCCGGCCGGGGCCAGACTGGCACGGGGGGCGGTGCTCGCCGCCGCCTGGTGGCGGGGCGGGCAGGGTGGCGGCGACGGCAGGCCCTTCCGGCGGCAGGACGGCTGGGTGTACGAACCCGGTATCGGGTGGATATACGACCCTCCGGGCTGTGCCGGTGGCGTCTGCGCGACTGGTTAGGCTCTGTCCGTGTCCGCGAAGAACGACGGTCCCGTCGAGGCCGGTGCCCCCAGCAAGTCCGAGCAGACCCGCGCGCTGATCCTGGAGACGGCGATGCGGCTGTTCCGGGAGCGGGGCTACGAGAAGACCACGATGCGGGCCATCGCCACGGAGGCGGGGGTCTCGGTCGGCAACGCGTACTACTACTTCGCCGGCAAGGAACACCTGATCCAGGGCTTCTACGACCAGCTCGCCGCCGAGCACCGGGCGGCGGTCCGCGAGGTCCTGGACCGGGAGACGGACCTGGAGGCGAGGCTCTCGGGAGTGCTCAAGGTGTGGCTGGACATCGCCCTGCCGTACCACGAGTTCGCGGTCCACTTCTTCAAGAACGCCGCCGACCCCGACAGCCCGCTCAGCCCCTTCTCCCCGGAGAGCGAGCACGCCCGCGAGGAGGCGATCAGCGTGCACCGGGAGGTGCTCGCCGGGGCGAGGACCAAGGTGGCTCCGGAACTGCGGGACGTGCTGCCGGAGTTGATGTGGCTCTCGCAGATGGGTCTGGTCCTGTACTGGATCTTCGACCGGACAGAGGGCCGGGAGCGCAGCTACCGGCTGGCCGAGCGGGGGGCCCGGCTGACCGCGCGAGGCGTCTCCCTCGCGCGGTTCCGGGTGCTGCGGCCGCTGGTGCTGGAGGTCCACGAGCTGTTCACGGACTTCCTGCCGGGGATGACCCGGGTGCTGCCGGACCCGGCGGCCCAGGGGCGCCGGGACGGCTGATCACTTCCGGTTGACCGCGTCCACCCCGTCCTCCGCCAGCTCCACGTCGTACACGAGCGGCCCCTGGCCCACCGTCACGTGGTGGGCCTCCGAGCCGTACGACGGTGCGGTCACCGCCAGCAGGTAGGCGCCCGGGGCCGGGACCGAGACGATGTAGGAGCCGTCGGCCAGCGACGACACGTGGTCCAGCCGACGGCCGCCCCCGGACGTCAGCGTCACCGACGCGCCCTCCACCGGGTCACCGTCCGGCGTGCGGACGAGACCGTGCACCACCGAGGCCGGGCCGGCCGGCTCCCCCGGCTCCGGGGTCTCCTCCGCCGGCTCCACGGCCAGGTGCGGCAGCCGCTTCTCCAGCCAGCCCGGCAGCCACCAGTTGGCGGCGCCCAGCAGGTGCATCGCCGCGGGCACCAGGGCCGTACGGAGGATGAAGGCGTCGAGCGCGACCGCCGCCGCCAGGCCCACGCCCGCCATGGCCGCGCCCGAGTCGCCGCTGAGGACGAAGGCCAGGAAGACACAGACCATGATCAGGGCGGCGGAGTTGATGACCCGGCCGGTCTCGGCCAGCCCGACCCGCACCGCCCGCGCGTTGTCCCTGGTGTGCACCCACTCCTCGTGCATCCGGCTCACCAGGAACACCTGGTAGTCCATCGACAGGCCGAAGAGCAGGGAGAGCATGATGACCGGGAGGAACGCGTTGATCGGGCCCTCCTTGCCGAGGCCCAGCAGGTCCAGGCCCCAGCCCCACTGGAAGACCGCGACCAGGACGCCGAAGGAGGCCGCCGCCGCGATCAGGTTCATCACGGCCGCCGTCAGCGGGACGACCAGGGAGCGGAAGGCGACCAGGAGCAGCAGGAAGCCCAGCCCGATGATCGTCGCGACGAAGAGGGGCAGCCGGTCGCCGGTGACCGAGGCGAAGTCCTTGGAGACCGCCGTCACCCCGCCGACGTGCGCCTGCGCGCCCGCCTTCGGGATCACCCGGTCGCGCAGGGTGTCGATCAGGTCGTCCGTCTCCTTGGACTGGGGAGAGGTGGTGGGGACGACCTGGATGACCGTCACCCCCTTGGCGGGCGGCAGCTGGGCCACCCGCGCGACTCCCGGGGTCGACTCCAGGCCCTGGACCAGCCGTGCCGTGTCGCCGCCCACGCTGACCACCTGGAGGGGGCCGTTGAAGCCGGGGCCGAAGCCCTCGGCGAGCAGGTCGTAGGCCTTCCTGGTGGTCGTGGACGCGTCGTCGTTGCCCTGGTCGGTGGCGCCGAGGCGGAGGGAGAGGACGGGGACGGCGAGCACCGCCATCACGACGAGCGCCAGAGCCGCGATACGGCGGGGGCGCTTCTCGACGTTCGCCGACCAGCGGGCCGCCAGGCCGCTCGCCCGCTCCGGCTCGGGGCCCTCGGCGGCCAGCCGGCGGCGCTGGCGGCGGCTGAGGACGCGCGGGCCGAGGAAACCGAGCAGGGCCGGCAGCAGGGTGGTGGCCGCGAGGACGCTGAGGACGACCGTGAGGGACGTGCCGATGACCACGCCGTCCAGGAAGTGCAGCCGGGTGACCAGCATGCCGGCGAGCGCGATGCACACCGTGCCGCCCGCGAACAGCACGGCCCGGCCCGAGGTGTTGAGGGCGGTGACCGCCGACTCCTCCGGGTCCAGGCCGCGCAGGATGCCGCGCCGGTGCCGGGTGACGATGAACAGGGCGTAGTCGATGCCGACACCGAGGCCGATCAGGGAGGCGAGCAGCGGGGCGATGTCGGGGATGTCGGTGGTGTGGCTGAGCAACTGGGTGGAGAACAGGCCCATGCCGACGCCGAAGACGGCGATCGCGATGGGCAGGGTCATCGCGAAGAACGACCCGAAGGCGAGGAAGAGGACGACCGCGGCCGCGATGATGCCGACCATCTCGGACAGGCCCTGCGGCGGCTCCTGGACGCGCTGCACGGCCTGGCCGCCCAACTCGACCTGGAGGCCGTTGCGTTCGGCGTCCTTGGCGGTGTCGAGGACCTGCTGGATCTGCTCCTTGGGGATCTCGTTGGCCCGCTTGGTGAAGGTGAGCTGGGCGTAGGCGATCGTGCCGTCCCCGCTGATCTGCGCCGCGCCCTGCGGACCGGCGTAGGGGCTGGTGACCGCGCCCACGCCGGGCAGCTTCGCGATCGTGTCCAGGGCGGGCCCGACGCGGTCCCGGACCGCCGGGTCCTTCACCGAGCCGTCGGTGACCCGCCACACCACGGTGTCCGTGTCACCGGAGGTCTCCGGGAAGGCCTTCTGCATCAGGTCGTACGCGCTCTTGGAGTCCGTGTCGGGAAGGGAGAAGACGTTCGCGTAGTTCGTGCCCGCCGCCGAGGCCGAGAAGCCCACTCCCAGCAGCGCCCCCACCCACAGCAACAGGACCACCAGCCGGTGCCGATAGCACCACCGTGCCAATGCCGTCACGCTCAACAGCTCCTTGTCGTAAATCACTTCGGTCGGTCGGTCCCCCAGGTCCTGGGCAACAGGATCGGCAGCGGGCCGCCCGGCGGGACACGCGGCGCGCATGACTCTCAAGGAACTCCAAAGCTGCGCGCCCCCGGGCGGCGGCGGGGGCGCCGATACTGGGGGCATGACGGCTCCAGGCAGCACCGTGCTGATCGTGGAGGACGAGCCCAGCATCGCGGACGTCCTCGCCATCGCCCTGCGCTACCACCGGTTCGAGGTGATGACGGCCGGCACGGTCCAGGGCGCCCTCGCGCTGGCCGAGCGCACCCGCCCGGACGCGGCCCTGCTCGACGTGATGCTGCCCGACGGCGACGGCCGGGCGCTGGCCCGCGAACTACGCGTCCGCCGGCCCGACCTGGCCCTCGTCTTCCTGACCGCGCGGGACGCCCCGGCCGAGATAGTCGGCGCCCTCGGCTACGGCGACGACTACATCACCAAGCCCTTCAACATCGACGAGGTCGTCGCCCGGATCGGCGCGGTGCTGCGCCGCACCCGCCCGGCCGACGTCATCCAGCAGCGGCCGCCCCTGCGCTACGGCGACCTGGAACTGGACGAGACGACGTACTCGGTGCACCGCGCGGGCCGCACGGTCGAGCTGACCCCCACCGAGTACGCGCTGCTGCGCTTCCTGGTGCGCAACGGCGGCCGGATCGTGCCCAAGGAGCAACTGCTCAGGCACGTCTGGCAGTACGAGCACGCGCCCTCGGACTCGACCGTCGTGGAGACGTACATCAGCTATCTGCGCCGCAAGCTCGACACCCTGGGACCGCCGGTGATCACCACCCGGCGGGGTGTCGGATACGGCCTGGCATGAGCCTGCGCGACCGCCGTCACCGGCACGGCGTGCACTCGCTGCGCGGCAAGCTGACCCTGGCCAACGTCGGGCTGCTCGCCGTCGGCATCGTGGTGGCGACCACCGTGAGCATCATGGGCATGCGGCTGTACCTGCTCGACCAGGTGGACTCCGAACTGCTCAAGACGCGTACCTCGCTGGGGAGTTCGGGCCTCACCCTGCGGCAGGTCGACTCGCTGACCGCGCTCGGCGTGGTCCGCGAACGGATCACCCCGGCCGAGTCCGACCCGACACCGGACTCGATCTTCACCGTAGTCGACACCAAGGGCGACCCCCTCACCGTCTTCGACATGAAGCCGACCGGGGCCCAGCGCGCGCTCGCGGCCGCCGTGCCCGACCCGCGCGCCCTGGTCGCCGCGCCCGGCCCGCACGACGTCGACGTGCACGGCGCGGCCTACCGGGTGACGGCGACCCGGCTGGCCGACGGCCCCTACATCCTGCTGGCCACCTCGACCGAACTGCTGCACAAGGGCATAGCCAAGGCGCTCCGGCTCGACTTCGCCGTCGGCACGCTGCTGCTCGCGCTGCTGTGCTGTCTGACCATGTACAGCGTGCGGCGACGGCTGCTGCCGCTGGAGGACATGGTGGAGACGTCGTCCGCGATCGCCGAGGGCGACCTCACCCGGCGGGTGCCGTCGAGCCACCATCCGACGCAGGAGGTCGAGCAGTTGCGGCTCGCCCTCAACTCCATGCTGCACCAGGTGGAGACGGCGTACCGGACGCGTGAGCACAGTGCGGCACAGCTGCGCCGGTTCGTCGCCGACGCCTCGCACGAGCTGCGCACCCCGCTCGCCGCCATCCGCGGCTATCTCCAGCTGTACGACCAGGGGATGCTGAGCGAGCCGGGGGAGCGCCGGCGGGCCTGGGACCGGATGCACGGCGAGGTGGACCGGATGGGGCGGCTGGTGGACGAGCTGCTGCTGCTCGCCCGGCTCGACCAGCGGCCGGAGCTCCGGTTCCGGCACGTCGACGTGAGCCGCCTGGTGCGGGACGCGGCGGAGGACCTGCGGGCCCAGCAGCCGGCGCGGCGGGTGGTCGTCTCGGCCGACGGGGCGGTGCTGGTACGGGCCGACGAGTCAGGGCTGCGGCAGGTGCTGGGGAACCTGCTGGCCAACGTCCGGGTCCACACGCCGGTCGGCGCCGCCGTGCGCCTGGGCGTGGAGCGGGCGGACGGAGCGGTGCGGGTGTGCGTCGCCGACGAGGGGCCGGGGCTGGCGGACGCGGACGCGGCACGCATCTTCGACCGGTTCTTCCGGGTGGGGGGCGGCGAGGGCAGCGGGCTGGGGATGGCGATCGTGCAGGGGGTGGTGGAGGCGCACGGGGGTGAGGTGTGCGTGCGCACGGCACCCGGCGAAGGGCTGGCCGTGACGGTCACGTTGCGGTCGGACTGAGCCCCGGGCGCGGCCGGCCCGGGGCGGCCCGTCAGAGCCAGCCCAGACTCCACAGCCGGAACACGCCGGTGCTGTCCGTGAGGTACTGGGCGCCGACCACTTCCTCGCTGCTGAGGACGTAGTCCGTGCGCTGCCACAGCGGGATCAGCGGCACGTCGTCGGCGACGTCCGTCTGGACCTTGCGGAAGTCCTGCTCGGCCTGGCTGCGGTCGGCGTACCGCTGGCTGTTCAGCAGCAGATGGTCCACGGCCTTGTTGCTGTAGCCGGTGCTCATCACGGAGTCGCTGCCGACCAGGGAGGCGCCGAAGGTGTCCGGGTCGGGGTAGTCGGCGACCCAGCCGACCGCCCAGGCGTCCATCTTGCCCGCGGCCCACGACTTCTGGAAGTCGGTCCACTCGTAACCCTTGACGTCCACCTTGAACAGGCCGCCCGTCTCCAGCTGCTTCTTCAGGGCGGCGGCCTCCTCGGCCCCCGCGCCGTGCCCGATGCCGTAGCCGAAGGAGAACTCGACCGGGGTGCTGACGCCGGCCTGTGCCAGGAGCGCCTTCGCCTTGGCGACGCTCTGCTCCGGGTAGGAGTCGAAGAACGACGTGGTGTGACCGGTGAGGCCGGTCGGGATCAGCGAGTACAGCGGCTCCACCGTGCCGTCGTACACGGTCGAGGCCAGCTGCTCGCGGTTGACCAGCCAGGCGAGGGCACGGCGGACCAGCACGTCGTGCAGGGGCGACTTGTCGCGGGTGTTCAGGTACAGGTTGCGGGTCTCGGAGCTGTCGGACTCCAGGACGCGCTGGTCCGGGTCGCTCGGCGAGAGCTTGGAGACCATGGCCGGCGGCAGCGTCCGGGTCGCCACGTCGACGCGCTTGGCCTTGTAGGCGGCGGCGAGCTTGGCCGAGTCCGGGTAGTACCGCAGGTCGATGGGGCGTCCGGTGCTCAGCGCGCCCTGGTAGTGGCCGTTGGGCCGCAGGACCGCCTGCTTGTCCTTGGTGTACGAGGTCAGGGTGTACGGGCCGGTGCCGTCCACCGACGTGCCGGTGCGCAGGCCGTCGGCCGGGTACTTGTCGCGGTCGACGATCGCGCCGGCGCCGGTGGCCAGCTTGAACGGGAACGTCGCGTCCGGGGACGACAGGTGGAACGTGACGTCCTTGCCGCCGGTGGTCACCGAACCGAGCGTGGCGAACAGGGACGCCGGACCGACATCGGAGTTGATCTTCTTGACCCGGTCGAAGGAGTACTTCACGTCCTCGGCGGTCATGGTCCGGCCGCTCGGGAAGGTGATCCCGTCGCGCACCTCGCAGCGGTACGTCCGGAGCGTCGAGTCCGTGAAGGAGCAGCTCTGGGCCGCGTCCGGGACCGGCTGGACACCGCCGGGCTCGAAGGTGAGCAGCGTCTGGAACACGTTGTTGTACAGCGCCCAGGACCCGGCGTCGTAGGCGCCGGCCGGATCGAGCGAGGTGACGGCGTCCGTCGTGCCGACGGTGATCGTCTTGTTCTTGTTCCCCTGCGCCGGCAGCAGCTGCCAGCCGCCGATCCCCACGATCGTCAGGACGACGAGCGTGACGAGAATCCGCATGCGAACAGATCGCATGGTTGGTGCCCTCCCCAGGACCCGCACGGGCCCGTCCCGTCCCGGCCGGGGCCCTCCGCAAACGCCACTCCCCTAAGTGACGCGGCTCACCTAATCACAGGTGTTTCATGTGGGGGAAGAGCGATCTGACTAGATGAGGAAGAACTTACCGAGCGCTCGTTTCCGCCGGATTTCACAGTGTCTTCACAGACTCGGCGAGGGTGCGGCGGGGTCGGTTCTCGGTCAGGCCCGCTTGGACGCGAGTTCGATGACCGTGATGTCCGAGGGGGCACCCACACGGGTCGGCGGACCCCAGGCACCGGCACCCCGGGAGACGTAGAGCTGGGTGTCGCCGTAGCGGTCCAGACCGGCGACGGTCGGGTTGGCCGCCGCGGCGATGAAGTTGCCCGGCCAGAGCTGGCCGCCGTGGGTGTGGCCGGAGAGCTGGAGGTCGACGTGGTGGCGGACGGCCTCGTGGATCTGGACGGGCTGATGGGCGAGGAGCACGCAGGCGCGGGCCGGGTCGCGGCCGGCGAGGGCACGGTCGAAGTCGGGGCCCTGGCCGGTGCTCTCGCCCGCGATGTCGTTCACCCCGGCGAGGTCGAAGTGGGCCAGTTCGGTGCGGGCGTTCTCCAGGGGGTGCAGGCCCAGACGGCGAACCTCCTCGACCCACTGGGCGGCCCCGGAGAAGTACTCGTGGTTGCCGGTGACGAAGTACGCGCCGTGCCGTGCCGACAGCTGGGCGAGGGGGGCGGCGGCCGGGCCGAGGTCCTTCACGCTGCCGTCGACGAGGTCGCCGACCACCGCGATCAGGTCGGGCTGGGTGGCGTTGACGGTGTCGACGACCTGCTGCGCGAAGCCTCGGCCGAGGATGGGGCCGAGATGGATGTCGCTGACCACGGCGATGCGGTAACCGTGGGCGGCACGCGGGAGTTTGGCGAGGGGGACGGTGACGCGTTTCACGCGGGGGCCGCGGAGGACGCCGTAGGTGCCGAGCCCGACGGTGGCCGTGGCGGCGGTGGCGGCTGCGCCGCCCACGACCCGGGAGACGAAGAGCCGGCGGCTGGGGGCGGGTGTGGGGGCC
>NZ_LBMU02000048.1 GCF_001005085.2 Streptomyces humi | reverse complement strand
GCCCACGGCGGCCCCCCCTGCCCCTGGTGCGCCACCCCCAACCGCCCCGACCGCCACTTCTGCACCCGCTGCGCCATGCCCATGGCCGGCCACCCCGACACCGCCCCGTCGGCCCCCCGCCCCTGGTGGCGCCGCATCTTCGACTTCCGCAACCGCGAGACACCCTGGGCCGGCGACCGCCCCCGCCTGCGCCGCACCTTCGACCGCGTCCTCACATGGATCGGCGTGGCCCTCCTGCTCACCGTCGTCACGGTCCTGGCGGTCAACACGCCGAAGGCGATCAGCGCCACCCGCGACCACTTCGCCAAGCGCACCCAGGTCCCCCCGGACCGCTACCTCGCCTCCCGCTCGTACGCGGGCCACAAGCCCGAGCTGGCCTTCGACAAGCTGAACAACACCTGGTGGGGACCGGGCGTGACCGGGGCCGGCAGCGGTGAGTGGATCGAGGCCCGCTTCGACGAGCCCACCCGCCTGCTGAACGTCGTCTTCACCTCCGGCGAGTCGACCCACTTCGACCAGCTCAGGAAGTCGGCGCTGCCGCACCGCCTGAAGGCGACGATCAAGACGTCCGACGGCAGGACCGAGGAACGGGAGCTGATCCTCGACCAGACGGCCGGCGGCCAGACCCGCGGCTTCCGCGCCGCGAACGTCGTCTCGGTCCGCTTCACGATCGACTCGTCGTACCAGGCGTCCGCCAAGACCCAGGTGGCCATCGCCGAGATCGAGTTCTTCGGACCGTCGAACGCGGGCTCGTCCTGACGGTCCGGGGACGGCGCCCCGCGGGGCCGGGCGGTCAGGCCAGACCGGCCGCGATGGCGCGGCGCACGGCGTCGGCCCGGTCCCGGATGCCGGCCTTGGCGAAGAGGTTGTTGATGTGCGTCTTGACGGTCGCCTCGCTCACGAAGAGCTTCTCGGCGATCGAGCGGTTGGGCAGGCCCTGGCCGATCAGGGTGAGCACTTCGCGTTCGCGGGGCGTGAGATCCGCGGGCAGCCGTGGTCCGGACGCCGCCGGCCTGGCGCGGACGGTGGCCAGCAGCCGGTCCTGGACCTCGCGGTCCAGGACGGACTGGCCCGCGGCGGCGGCGCGGATCGCGCGGACGATGTCCTGGCGTCCGGCGTTCTTCGTCAGATAGCCACGGGCGCCCGCGCCGAGGGCTGCCAGGATCGAGTCGTCGTCGGCGAACGTGGTGAGCACGACGACGGCCACCTCGGGGTGTTCCTCGCTCAGCCTGCGGGTGGTCTCGATGCCGTCGAGCACGGGCATGCGCAGGTCCATCAGCACGACGTCGACCGGACCGGCGGCGACCGCGTCCAGTACGCCGTTGCCGTCCGCGGCCGCCGCGACGACGTCGATGTCCTCGCTCAGATCCAGTACCGCGGCGAGGGGTTCGCGGACGGCGGCCTGGTCGTCGGCGACGACCACGCGCAACGGGCGTGAGTTCTCGGTGGGTTCACTCATCGCGGGATCACTGCCTCCACTTGCCAGCCGCCCCGGCCCGGTCCCTCGGTGACCGGTCCCGCGGTGAGGGTGCCGCCCAGCAGGGCGACGCGTTCGCGCATTCCGATCAGTCCCATGCCGCTGCCGGCCCCCGGGGTCACCGTACGGGTGGCGGGCAGGTTGCGGATCGTCAGCGCCGTCGAGGAAGCCGCGAAGGCCAGCTCCACCCGCACCTCACCGCCCGGGGCGTACCGCGCGGCGTTGGTCAGGGACTCCTGGGCGATCCGCAGCAGGTTCTGGGTCACCCGGGCCGGTACCTCCACGGGCGTGCCGCTGACGGTCAGGGCGTCGCGGTGGCCGGACGACTCGGTCATCGCGGTGAGGGTCTCCACCAGCGGCAGCGAGTCCTCGCGGAGCGCGTGGACGGTCCACTGCGCCTGCTTCAGGCTCTCCTTGACGAGGCTGTGGGCCTTGTCGTTGACCGCCC
Source organism: Streptomyces humi (assembly GCF_001005085.2). Taxonomy (GTDB): domain Bacteria; phylum Actinomycetota; class Actinomycetes; order Streptomycetales; family Streptomycetaceae; genus Streptomyces; species Streptomyces humi. The sequence goes on along the minus strand of NZ_LBMU02000048.1, from coordinate 125,491 downwards.
TGACCTTCTCCAGGTCGCCGGTGTCGAGCAGCGCGTCGGCCAGTTCCAGCTGCATGTTGATCCCGGCCAGCGAGTGCGCCAGGACGTCGTGGACGTCCCGGGCGATCCGGGCGCGTTCGGTGAGCACGGCCGCCTGCGCCTCGGCCCGGGCGGCACGCTCCGCGCTCTCGGCGGCCGACAGCGCGGCGTCCACGGCCCGGTGCTGGGCGCGGTTGAGTATCCCGATCAGGACCGGTGCGCCGGTGGTGAGACCGACGGCCCAGGGCAGCAGGTGGTGTCCGGGTCCGACATGGAAGTACAGGACGCCGCCGCAGAGCAGGCCGCAGGCCGGCGCCAGGACGAGGGCCTGTCTGGTCGGCAGCCGGTATCCGATGTGACCGGAGAGGAAGAAGGCGAAGAGGTAGGCCGTTCCGCTGCGGCCGGCGCCGATCAGCGCGGCCGCCGCGAGGATGCCCAGCGACAGCCAGACGACGGCGGCACGGGGTGGGATCCTGTCCGGGGGCAGGCCCCGGGCCAGCAGCGCCGCGCAGTTCAGTACGTACAGGACCGCGACCACCAGCCCCTGCCCGCTGACGCCCATCGGCCGGATCGTCAGGGCCCCGCTGACGATGACCGCCACGGTCAGCGCCCACTGCGCGGGTCCCGGCCCGGGACCGGCCGGGGCGCGGCCGACGGGGGCGGGACCTGTCCGGAGGGGGAGACGGTCTCGGCGGTGGGCACGGCCAGACCATAGCTCACGGCCGGACCGCGACACGGGGCGAGGCAGGGGCGGGCTGCCCGGCGGTCAGCATCCGGCTGCGGACGAGGATCGTGGCCAGCCGGGTGACGACCTCGGTCAGCGCCATCAGGACGAAGGCCGCCACCCATGCCTGGTCGCTGGTGATGTGGTGGGCGAGGCTGAACCGGGCGACGTCGTCGGCGCCGCCGTGCTCGGTCCACAGCTGGAAGCCCATCCGGGCACCCATGCCGAGCACCCAGAGGATCGCGGAGACCGCGCCCGCCTTGATCAGGATGTGCTCGCCCGCGGCCCTGACCCGGGTGTAGACGCCGCCGGCGACGCCGAGCACGGCGCCGGCGCCCATGAGCGCTCCGACGAGTACCAGGTCGTTGCCTCCGGTGGGAACGGAGTCCAGATACGTGTGGGCCACGTAGGCCACGATCCCCAGCGGGATCAGGAAGCTCATGAGGTCCAGCCGGCCTTCCCGCAGCTGCCGGAAGACGACGAGGATGAGAGCGATGTCGGTGATCCACTCGGTCGTTGTCATGCCCCCAAGCCTGCTGTCACAGGGGCCCGCGACGCCTGGACCCAAGGGTGGAAACCGGGGTGGAGAAGCACGCCGGCGCCGGCCGGAGAGACAGCGCCTAGCCCTTCATCAGCGCGTGGTACACGGCCGTGGACCTGGGGTTGCTGCGGCAGCCCCAGACACCGTGCGGGCAGTAGTCGGTGAGGGTCTGGTACACCGGCCGGGCACGCGCGAACCAGTCCAGCATGCCCCGCAGATAGGCCGGGTCGTCCCCGTTCTCGTAGAGCCCCCACTCCGGGTACGAGACGGGTTTGCCGTGGGCGCGGGCGAAGTCGACCTGGTCGCGCAGCCCGTACGGCTCGTCGACCTGCTCCTGGAAGGACAGGCCGCGCGGCGAGTCGTAGGCGTCCATCCCGATGACGTCGACGTACCGGTCACCGGGGTAGCACCGGGTCCACGGGATCGCGTCCAGCCCGCGGTTGGGCGCGAAGTCGAAGCGGAACCGGCCGCCCGGCACCGACCGCATCGCCGTGACGATCCGCGCCCAGTACGCCTTCCAGGCCGCCGGGTCCGGACCGCAGCGGTGGCTGTACGTCACCCCGTTCATCTCCCAGCCCAGGACGACGACGGTGTCCGGCGCGCCGACCGCCACCAGCCGCCGGGCCAGCGTCCGGAAGTGCCCGTCGTACGCCCCGGCCGCCCCGAGCCGCAGCCGGCGGCGCACCTCGGTGTCCGGCAGGTGCTCCTCGGTGCCCTCCAGCATCGGCACGTTGAGGACGAGCAGCCGGTCCGGCTCGGCCCGCCGCCAGCGCGCCCACAGCCGGACGAAGCCGGGGGCGCCCTCGATGTTCCGCCACACGTCACCGGGCAGGTAGGTGTGCCCGACGCGCGGCTCGTCGTGCCCCAGCCACGCGCCCAGCGCGCTCACCCGCCGCACCCCTTCGGCGCCGTAGCCGACGTACGCCCCGAAGGCGCCGGGCGCGGCGGGGCGCGGGGTCTCCGGACGGGAGGCGGGGAACAGGAGGAGCGCGACCAGCGCGGTGACGAGGACGAACCTCAGACGAGCCATGGGGGGCAGTCTGTCGGCTCCGGGGCGGCGGCGCGGTCGCTGCGGAGATCTTCGAACTTTGTACGAGGCACGCACGGGATCCGCACCAGGTCCCGGTCCGCCGCGGCTTCTCCGGAGAGCCGCACGCCGTGCCGGCGCAGCCAGGGCAGCGGCGCCACGTCCGACCCCAGGTACGGGGTCGTGCGGACCTCGAAGTGCAGGTGCGGGCCGTCCGCGTTGCCCGTGGCGCCGGCGGCGCCGATCCGCTGGCCCGTCGACACCTCCTGGCCGGGGCGGACGTTGATGACGGAGAGGTGGGCGTACTGGGTGTAGTAGCCGTCGGGGTGCCGTAGGACGACCTGGTTGCCGAAGCCGTCGCCGCAGCCGGCGGTCACCACCCGGCCGGGCCCGACCGCGTACACCGGGGTGCCGGTGTCGACCGCGAAGTCCTGGCCGGTGTGCCGCAGCCGCCAGTGCGGGCCCTGGGCCGCGTACCCGGCGGAGAGCCGGTAGTGGACCGTCGGCGCGGTCCAGCCGGCGGTGTCACCGCCGGCCGGCGGGCCGCTGGCGCCGCCGAAGGCGCAGGCCCCGGTGCCGGAGTCGGCCTTCGCCGGTGTGACGAGGAACGCGCCGGTCAGCAGGAGGACGAGCGCGGCGGTGAGCAGTCGTGGATCGTCCGTTCGCATCTTCGGATCCTCGGACGAACGGGCCGCCGCCCACCGGCGTCACACGCCCGGCGCCGCGACTTTCGCCCGTTCGGATCGGGGTGCGGTGACTATCGGGCCGGTCTGAACGGACGCCCACCGTCCGCCCGTACCTCCGGGCACGTCAGCGTTCGACCGCAGATCGGAGTCCCCCGTGAACGCATCCGCAGCCATCGGCGTGACCGGCCTGGGCGTGATGGGCCGCAACCTGGCCCGGAACCTCGCCCGGCACGGCTACCCGGTCGCCGTCCACAACCGCACACCGGCCCGCACCCGCGCGCTGCTCGACGAGTACGGCCACGAGGGCACGTTCGTCGGCGCCGAGACCGCCGCGGAGTTCGTGGCCGCCCTGGAACGCCCCCGCCGTCTCATGATCATGGTGCAGGCGGGTGCCGCCACCGACGCCGTCATCGACGAGTTCGTCCCGCTCCTGGAGCCCGGTGACATCGTCATCGACGGCGGCAACGCCCACTTCGCGGACACCCGCCGCCGCGAGGCCGCCCTGCGCGCGAAGGGGCTGCACTTCGTGGGTGTCGGCGTCTCCGGCGGCGAGGAGGGCGCGCTCAACGGGCCGTCGATCATGCCGGGCGGCTCCACGGAGTCGTACGCCGTGCTCGGGCCGATGTTCGAGGACATCAGCGCGAAGGTGGCCGGCGAGCCGTGTGCCACGCATGTCGGCGCCGACGGCGCGGGGCACTTCGTGAAGATGGTCCACAACGGCATCGAGTACGCCGACATGCAGCTCATCGCCGAGGCCTACGACCTGCTGCGCCAGGTCGGCGGCTACGCGCCGGCCGAGATCGCGGACATCTTCCGGGAGTGGAACGGCGGCCGGCTCGGCTCCTACCTCGTCGAGATCACGGCCGACGTGCTCGCCCACGTCGACACCGCCACCGGCGCGCCCTTCGTCGACGTCGTCGCCGACGCGGCCGGGCAGAAGGGCACCGGGCGCTGGACCGTGCAGACCGCGCTGGACCTCGCCTCGCCGGTCACCGCGATCGCCCAGGCGACGTTCGCCCGCGCCGCCTCCGGACGCCGTGAACTGCGCGCCGCGTACGCCGGGTTGCCGGGCGGTACCACGCCGCCGCTCAGCGCGACCGAGGCCGACCGGTTCGCCTCCCGTGTCGAACACGCCCTGTACGCGTCCAAGGTCATCGCCTACGACCAGGGCTGGACGATGATCCAGGACGCGGCCGCCGAGTACGGCTGGAAGATCGACCTCGGTGCGGTGGCGCGGATCTGGCGGGGCGGCTGCATCATCCGGGCGTCCTTCCTGGACCGGATCCGCGCGGCCTACCGGGCCGACCCCGACCTCGTCAGCCTCCTCGCGGAGGGGGAGTTCGCGAAGGAGATCGCGGACGCGCAGGTGCCGTGGCGGGAGACCGTCGCGTCCGCGGCCCGCCGGGGCATCCCGGTCCCCGCGTTCTCGGCGGCCCTGGCCCACTACGACACCCTGCGTGCCCCCCGTCTCCCGGCGGCCCTGCTCCAGGGCCAGCGGGACTACTTCGGTGCGCACGCCTACCGGCGGACGGACCGGGAGGGGACCTTCCACACCCTCTGGGCGACAGACGGCCGCCCCGAAACAGAGGCCTGAGCAGAAGCGCCCCGTAAGGGGCGCGGGGAACTGCGCGACAAGCCACGACGCACCGCCGCGGGACTACGGTGCTCAGCCGTCCGCGGCGCCGTCGTGGCCGATCGCGCAGTTCCCCGCGCCCCTTACGGGGCCACCCCCTCACGGGGCACCCTCACGGGGCCGGAGGCATCCTCAGGGCGCTTCTCGTCGGCAGTTCCACGGTCGCGTACGACGTGACGAGCACCGTCACCGCGGCGGCGGGCAACAGCCACACCGGACCCGCCGGCCACGGCCGGTGCAGGAAGCCCTGGCCCAGCAGCGCCAGCGGCAGGGCCGACAGCACCACCCCCGAGACCAGCGCGGCCAGCGCGATCACCCCCGCCTCCCGGCGCATCATCGCGAGGACCTGGCCCGGCGTGGTACCGACCAGCCGCAGCGCGGCGATCTCCGCACGGCGCTGGGCCGTCGCCGCGACCAGCCGGTTGGCGATGCTGAGCAGCAGATAGCCGAGCAGGACGACGATGACGGCGAGGTTGATCCAGACCTCGGGCGGGGTGTCCGCGCCCGCCTCGGGCGTCGCGTCCGACAGGGCGAGGCCGGGACGGGCGGCGGCCAGTGCGGTCAGCGCGCGTCCGGCGCCGGCCGTGCCGTCCGTGCGGACCAGCACGCTGTCGTCGAGGTCCGTCGTGGTGTGCCCGGCGGCCAGGTCGTGGGAGAGGACGACGGGGCCGAAGCCGAGCCCGCGGTCGTAGACGGCGACCACCCGGGCGGTGACCGGCGCGCCGTCGCCGAGGAACAGCCGTACGCGGCGGCCGAGTCCGGCGTCGCGCGGCCCCGCTACCTCGCTGCTGACGGCGACCGTGGCGCCGGTGAGGGCCGACAGGCTGCCCCGTGTCACCCCGGGGTCCAGGACGTCCTTGGCGGCCGGCGTCAGGACCAGCGCCGGGGCGGACTCGGTCTCGGTGTCGCCGAACATGCGGTACGGCCACACCACGGTGGTCGTCCCGACGGGAGCCGCGGCCTCGACACCGGGCAGGCGTCGCACGGCGGCCGGTGTGCCGGTGGGCAGCCCGCCGAGCGCCGGCGCGGTCAGCCGGTACTGGGCCGGCGTCCCGGTCCGGGTGTCGTCCGCGGTCGCGGCGAGCACCGTGGTCTGCGCGAGGGTGTACGTCAGCACGAACACCACCGCCATGGCGAGCGGGCTGACCACCCCGGTGACGCGCTGCGCGTACGCCCGTACGTTGGACAGGGCCAGCCAGGTCGGCGCGGACACCCCGGGCCGCAGCCGTCGTACGACCGCCTCGCCCGCCGCCCGCACCAGCGCGGGGCCGGCCAGCGCCAGGCCGATCGCGGCGACGATGCCCGCGATGGAGGTGGCGGAGGCGCCGAGCAGGGTGCGTTGCAGCAGCGGCGGGACGGACAGGGCGCAGGAGGCGGCCATGAGGAGGAGGCCGGCGCCCGTGCGGGTCCGGGACGGGGTGCGGGGTTCGCTGCGGGACTCGGCGACCGCCTCGGTGGCCGGCAGCCGCGAGGTGCGCCAGGCCGCGCAGCGGGCGGCGAGGCCGACGACGGCGAGCAGCAGGACGACCGTGGCCAGGGCCGGGAGGGGGCCGAGGGTGAGGGGGAGTTCGGCGGGCAGGACGGCCCGGTGGACGAGCAGGGTGCGGAAACGGCCGGCCAGCAGGTAGCCGAGGGCGACGCCGGGCACCAGGGCGACGGCGGCCACGGCCGTCGACTGGGCCGCCGCCAGCCGCCGGATCTGCCGCGGTGTCGCCCCGACCGCCCGCAGCAGCGCCAGGTCCCGGCGCTGCCCGGCGATCGCCACACCCAGGGCGCCGGCCGTGACGAACCCGGTGATCAGCAGGACGATCCCGGCGAGCGAACCGGCGAGCAGCACGAGCAGCGAACGCGCGGACCCGACACCGGGGGCGACGGCGGTACCCCGGTCGGCCCCGGTGAGCACCTCGAGCCCGCTCCCGGCCACCGCCGCCCGGACCTCCGCGGCGACCCGCTCCCCGGCTCCGGGGGCGGCACGGAGTCCGACGAGGTCGACGGTGCCGGCCCGGGGTGAGACGGTCGTCGTCCCTCCCGCCCTGCCCGCCAACTGCCTCGCCCTTGTGTCCGTGACGTAGATCCCCGCGTCCGGGGCGTGGACCAGGGCCGTGATCCGGTAGGGCGCGGGCGGGCGGCCGTTCGCGGTGATGCGGACGTGGTCGCCGACGGACAGGCCGGTCGACGCGTCCACCGCCGCCTCGGCCGGGGCCGCCGGGGCCCGGCCCTCGATCCGCGCGTCGCTGAGCAGGCGCGTCGAGGACCAGCCGTGTCCGGCCGTCGCCGGATCCTGGTCGGCGACCGGGACGAGCCGGCCGTGCGGGCCGGTCACGGCGGCCGGGAAGCCGAGGTCGCCGACGGCGGACGTGACGCCGGGCAGCCTCGCCAGGCGTCGGAGGAGCGCCGCGGGGACCGGGGCGCGTTCGGGCAGGGCGATCGGCAGGTCGCCGGGGACGTGGTACTCCTGGTCGGCCGCGACCACCACGTCGGCGCCGCCGAGCCGTCCGGGCGGCAGCTGGGAGCGCAGCCCGGACTCCGCCAGCACACCCGTCGCGGTGACCAGGGCGGCGGCACCCAGGACCGCGCAGGCCACGGCGAGCAGCGAGGCGATCCGGTGGGCGGCCATCCGCAGGGCGAAGTGCAGCACGGCGTTCACCTGTCTCCCAACGCGGCGAGCCGGGCCGCGAGTTGTGGCGCCGTGGGATGGTCGAGGGATTCCACCACCCGGCCGTCGGCCATCACCAGGGCCGTGTGGGCGCGGGCCGCGGCGGCGGGGTCGTGGGTGACCATCACGACCGTCTGGCCGAACTCGTCGACGAGGCCGCGGAGCAGACCGAGGACCTGGTGGGCGCTGCGCAGGTCGAGCGCGCCGGTCGGCTCGTCGGCGAAGACGACCGCGGGCCGCGCCGCCAACGCCCGCACGAGCGCGACCCGTTGCTGCTGGCCGCCGGACAGCTCGGCGGGCCGGTGGTGCAGCCGCTCGGCCAGTCCGACCCGTTCGACCAGGGTGCGGATCCACTCCCGGTCGGGGCGGCGGCCGGCCAGTCGCAGCGGCAGCGTGATGTTGTCCTCGACGGAGAGGGACGGGATCAGGTTGTAGGCCTGGAAGACGAACCCGACGCGTTCCCGCCGGAGTTCGGTGCGCCGGGTCTCGTTCAGCCCGGCGATCTCCCGGCCGTCGACGCGGACACTGCCCGAGGTCGGCGAGTCCAGGCCGGCCGCGCAGTGCATCAGCGTGCTCTTGCCGGAGCCGGACGGTCCCATCACGGCGAGGAAGGTGCCGTGTTCGACGGTGAGCGACACGTCGTCCAGGGCCCGTACCCCACCCGCGTACGTCTTCCCGACGCCCGTCAGTGCGATGGCCGGGGCGCGCCGGGCGGTGTCCACGGCGGTCGCGGGCGCCGGCTGCCTCATCGACGGCCCCGCAGCCGACGCGCCGCCAGGAGGACCGCGCCGAGCAGGGTCACCGCACCGCACGCCACGTTCAGCCAGGGGAGACCACCGGTGTACGAGGCCACCAGGTTGGCGCCCGCGCCCAGGACCACGAGGGACCACAGCAGGACGCCGGTGAGGTCCGTACCGGAGTCCGGTGCCGCCTCGGGAGGCGGGTCGGTGATGCGGTAGGGGTCGGAGCTGGCCACGGGAACCTCCGCTGGGGGGCTGACGTCCTTCGTCACGGCTCCGACGCTACGGACCGCGGCCCGCCCCGCCGATCCCGCGGGCCGCCGGTTCCGGGGTACAGCAGGCTGTACTTTCCGGGTGCGCGGGACGCGGTGAACCGGCGTACGCCATAAGGTCGTCGACGAGGACCGAAAGGGGTGCGGATGGCCGTCACCGGGGTGCGGGCCGAGGGGATCCGGGCTCTGGCCGCGCGCACGCTGCGGGCCGCGGGCGGCGCCCTCGCGGAGCTCGTCGGCGGACTCGGTACGGCCGCCCAGGCGTTCGGTCTGCTGCTCGTGCTCGCGGCGACGGCGGTGACCGCACCGCTCGGCGTGGGCCTGCTCCTTGCCCCTGTGGTGGTGCGCGCGCTGCACGCCCTGGCCGGGCGGGAGCGGGAGCGGCTCGGGCGGCGCGGGCCGGAGGTGATCGCCCCGGACCGGCCGCCGGTCCGGCCGCGGCTCGCGCTCGCCGACCCCACCACCCGGCGCGAGCTGCGCTGGCTGCTGCGGCACGGCACGCTCGGGCTGCCGCTGGGGCTGCTCGGCGTCCTGCTGCCGCTGTCCGCCGTACGGGACACCCTGTTCCCGCTGTACTGGCGGTTCGCCCCGACGGACCTGACCGCCACCTCCTTCGGCTACGGCGTGGCGCGTTCCTGGGCGGACGCGTCCGCGGTGTCGATGTTCGGCGTCGGCTCCATCGCCGTCATCCTGGGCCTGACCCCGGCCATGGCCCGGCTCCAGGCGGCCCCCGGACGGCGTCTGCTGGCCGCCGGACCCGGCCAGGACCTGTCCCTCCGGGTCGCCGAACTGACCGCCACCCGGGCCGCCGCCCTGGACGCCCACGCCACCGAACTGCGCCGGATCGAGCGGGCGTTGCACGACGGGACGCAGAACCGGCTGGTCTCGGTCACCGTGCTGCTGGGTGCCGCCCGCCGTCAGGTGGCCCGCGATCCGTCCCGGGCCGACGAACTCCTGGAGCGCGCCCAGTCGGCCGCCGAACAGGCGCTGGCCGAACTGCGCACGGTCTCCCGCAGCATCCTGCCGCCGGTCCTCGGCGACCGCGGTCTCGCGGGGGCGCTGGCGGGCCTGGCCGCCGAGTCGCCGGTGCCGTGCCGGATCGACGTGGACGCGCTGGAACGCTGTGCCGCCTCCGTCGAGGCGACCGCCTACTTCGTGGTCGCCGAGGCCCTCACCAACGTCGCCAGGCACAGTGGCGCGGGGCGGGCCGCGGTCACGGTGCGGGTCCGGGGCGGCCGGCTGGCCCTGACCGTCACGGACGACGGCTGGGGCGGCGCCGACGACGGCGGGGGTTCCGGGCTGACCGGGATCCGCCGCCGGGTCGCGGCGCACGACGGCACCCTCCGCCTGACCAGTCCGGTGGGCGGACCGACCTGTCTGGAAGTGGAACTGCCCTGTGGAACGTGACGAACCGCTGCGGATCGTGCTGGCCGAGGACGACCCGCTGCTCCGTGAGGGACTGGTCCTGCTGCTGCGGGCCGAGGGCCTGGACGTGGCGGCCGCGGCGGGGACCGCCGAGGGGGTGCTGGACGCGGTCGACGCGCACCGGCCCGATGTCGCCATCCTGGACGTGCGGATGCCGCCCACCCACACCGACGAGGGGATCCGCGCGGCCGTCGAGGCCCGGCGCCGCCACCCCGGCCTCGCCGTCCTCGTGCTGTCGGCGTACGTCGAGCAGAGCTTCGCCACCCAGCTGCTCACCGGCGGGGTCGGCGGGCTCGGCTACCTGCTCAAGGAACGGGTGGGGCGGGTCGAGGAGTTCCTCGACGCGCTGCACCGGGTGGCGTCCGGCGGGACGGCGATCGACCCGGAGGTGGTCGCCCAGCTCTTCACCCGCTCCCGTCAGGACACCCGGCTGGAACGGCTGAGCCCGCGCGAACGGGACGTGCTGGCCCTGATGGCGGAGGGGCTCGGCAACTCCGCGATCGCCGAACGCCTCGTCGTCACGGACGGCGCCGTGCACAAGCACATCCGGTCCATCTTCGCGAAGCTGGACCTGTCCCCGGCCGACCGGGTGGACCGCCGGGTGGCGGCGGTCCTGCACTACCTGGAGGACGCCAGAACCCGCGCCCGCTGACCGCGGGGCCGGGTCAGACCCGGACGCCGAACATGAACGGGCCGCCGATGGTGCTCATCGACTCGTAGCGGACGACCGTGCCGGTGCGCGGGGCGTGCAGGATCTGCCCGTTGCCCGCGTACAGGCCCACGTGGTGCAGGTCGTTGAAGAAGAAGACCAGGTCGCCGACCTGGAGCTGCGAGGTCGAGTAGATCTTGGTGCCGATGGTCGCCTGCGACTCGGAGGTACGCGGGATGGAGACGCCGGCCTGCGCGTAGGCCCAGGACGTCAGACCCGAGCAGTCGTAGGAGGACGGGCCGGTGGCGCCGTACACGTACGGGGTGCCGATCTTCGTCTTGGCGGCGGCGAAGGCGGCGGCGGCCCGGCCGGTGGCGGAGGTGTCGTCGCCGAGGTCCACGCGCTCGCTGGAGGAACGGCTGGCGCGGTCCTGCTCGGCGGCGAGGGCGGCCTTCTCGGCGGCGGTGAGGCTGTTGAGCAGCTTCTGCGCCTCGGCGAGCTTGGCCTGAACTTCCTTCTTCTTCTGGCCGAGTTCGGTGCGCGTGGCGGCCAGGTCCTTCAGCTTGCCGGTCGCCTCGGCCCGCTCCTGGGCCAGTTCACGCTGCTTGGCCTGGATCTTCTTCAGCGTCTCGACCTGCTGGCCGCTCAGCTGGTCGAGCGTGGACGCCTTGTCCAGGTAGTCGTCCGGGTCGGCGGAGAGGAACAGCTGGAGGGAGGGGTCGAGGCCGCCGCTGCGGTACTGGGCGGTCGCCATGGCACCGATGCCGTCCCGCAGTTCGTTCAGCTCGTCCTGGCCGCGGGCCACCGAGTCCTGCAACGCGGATATCTGCTTCTGGAGCTTCTCCTGCTTCTCCTTGGCCCCGTTGAACTTCTCGGTGGCCTGCTCGGCCTCCTCGTAGAGCTTGTCCACACGGGACTTGACCTCGGTCTTGCTCGGCTTCTCACCGGGGGCGGCGTTGGCCGCCTGGGCGGAGAGGGCCACGGCCGCGGCGGCCGCGGAGGTGAGCACGGTGACCCGAGCACGGCTCGGCTGCTTGGGACGACGGTGGGACGCCACGGAGGCGAACTCCTTCCGAGCAGAGGTTCGGGGCACAGACACTAATGACTCTCTTATGGTCAGTTCAAATCTTCGCATGAAAATTATTGGCCGGAACTGCCTTGCATCCGGCCTCTGTAAAGAACCTTGACAGTTAATTGGTCTAGTCCAAATATGGGCGTCCATGAGACGCACCCGTGCCCTGCACGCCCTGGCAGCAACAGCCCTGTCCGCCGCGCTCGTCACCCTCGGGTCCGGCGCCGCGCACGCCGCCCCGCATCCGGCCGCGCGGCCCATGCCCGCGCACGTCGCCGCCCCCTACTTCGAGACCTGGACCGGCCAGAGCCCCGCCGCGCTCGCCGCCGACTCCGGCAACAGGTTCCTCACCCTCGCCTTCCTCCAGACCCCCGAGGCCGGTTCCTGCACGGCCGACTGGGACGGCGACCCCACCCGGCCGGTCGACCGCTCGGTCCTCGGCGCGGACATCGCCGCCCTCCAGGCCCGCGGCGGCGGCGCGATCCCGTCCTTCGGCGGCTACAGCGCCGACACCACCGGCACCGAACTCGCCGACAGCTGCACCGACGTGCACGCCATCGCCGGGGTCTTCGAGAAGCTGGTCACGACGTACGGCATCTCCCGCATCGACCTCGACGTCGAGGCGGACTCCCTCGCGAACACCGCGGGGATCGACCGGCGCAACAAGGCGGTCGCGGAGGCCGAGCGCTGGGCCGAACGCACCGGCCGGCCCCTCCAGTTCTCCTACACCCTGCCGACGACCACCAAGGGCCTGGAGGCCGACGGCCTCGCCGTCCTCCAGAACGCCGTCGCCAACCACGCCCGCGTGGACGTCGTCAACATCATGACCTTCGACTACTACGACGGCGCCGCCCACGACATGGCCACCGACACGAAGACCGCGGCCGAGGGCCTCCACGCCCAGCTCCACGCCCTCCACCCGCACCAGAGCCCCCGGCAGTTGTGGGGCACGATCGGCGTCACCGAGATGCCCGGCATCGACGACTACGGCCCCGCCGAGACCTTCACCACCCAGAACGGCGCCCGGGTCGCGAGCTGGGCCGCCGACCAGGGCATCGACACCCTCTCCTTCTGGGCCCTCCAGCGCGACAACGGCACCTGCGTCGGCACCGGCGGCTCCGACTCCTGCTCCGGCATCGCCCAGGACACCTGGTACTTCAGCCACACCTTCGCCCGGTTCACCGGATCCCGCCGCTAGCCGCCGGCCGCACCGGGAGTCCACCCGACTCCCGCGGCGCGTGCGTCGGCCCGGGTGTCCACAGGGTGTGGACACCCGGGCCGGGTGGGGGTGGGGCGTCCTGCGGTGCGGGGCTACGGGTTGACGACCGTGCCGCCGAACGTGACGTTCAGCTTGCCGCTGGAGGCGAAGGACCAGCCGAGGGTGCCCGCGTAGGAGGAGCAGCGGGAGCCGTTCGTCCCGGTCCAGAACTGGTTGGAGCTGTCGGCGTCGCCCACGGTCTTGTCGTTGGAGCCGTCGACGGCGAACCGGCACGAGGTGTTGGTGCGGAACACCGAGGTCCCCTTGTCGAAGGAGAAGTTGCGCTCGGCGTTGTCGATGCCCACGTTGTTCGACACGGTCATCGTGCCGGGGTTGCTGTTGTAGGTGAACCCGTGGTGGCCGTTGCCGTAGGCGATGTCGTGCTGGACGACGTGGTTGACGGCGATGTCGTCGCCGCCGAGCTTGTAGCCGTTGCGGTCGCCGTCCCCGCTCTGACTGCCGTCGCTGAGGGTGCCGTTGCCGTAGGAGAGCGAGTACTCGATGGTGACCGGGCCGATCGCGCCCGTGTCGGTCTTGGTGTACAGGTCCCAGCCGTCGTCGATGTTGTTGTGCGAGACGTCGTACCGGAAGACGTTGCCGGTGCCGGTGGTCAGCTTGGCCGCGAACCCGTCGGCGTCCTCGCCGTCGCTGTCGGCGTTGTCGTGCGACTCGGAGCTGACGATCAGGTTGTTCGCGGGCCACGCGCTGCTGGACGTGCTGGAGGAGATCCGGCCCAGCTGGAGACCCGTGTCGCGGTTGTAGGCGGTGACCGTCCGCTCGACGACGTTGTTGCTGCCGCCGACGTAGATCCCGTTGTCGCCCGCGTGCTGGACCGTGAGGCCGTACAGGTGCCAGTAGTTGGCGAAGAGCTGGATGCCCCGGTTCGACGAACTCTCGCTCTGCGCGGAGAAGTTGAGCACCGGGGTCTCGCCCGGGTAGGCGGAGAGGGTGGTGCGGGCGCTGGACGTGCCGTCGGAGCCGGCCGGGATGGTCACCGTGGAGGAGTAGCTGTACGTGCCGCCGCGCAGGTAGATCGTGCCGCCGGCGGCGATCCGGCTGATCGCCGAGGTGAGCGTGGTCGGCGCGGACTGGGTGCCGGCCGCGCTGTCGGTGCCGCTCGGCGACACGTACAGCACGGTGGACGCGGCCTGCGCGGGCGCGCCGGACAACGCCACGAGCGTGCCGGCGACCAGGCCGACGGCCGCGATTACTGGTCTCACGTGCATCGTTGTCTCCGTTCGGGTGCGTTCGAGGACATGCCGGAAAGCGCTTTCTAGAGGAAGCTAGAAGCGTGTTGTGGCCGCGTCAAGGTTCATGGATGCAAAGAAAATTCAGGGATGTGATCGCTGGACGGCGGCTCGGCTGCTGTTGACGCCTGCGGGTCGCGGCTCCGGCCTGCCGGTGGCGGTGCTGCCCGGCGGCTGGTGGTCGTGCTGCCTGGCGGCTGGTGGTCGTGCTGCCTGACGGCCGGTGGTCGTGCTGCCCGGCGGCCAGTGGATGTGACCGTGGGTGTGACTGTGGGGGTGGTCAGGGGGTGGTCGGCAGGCCGGTCAGCAGGCCGGTCAGTGGGGGCGGGACCTCGGTGGGGTCCAGGGCCTCTGCGAGGGCGCGGGCGTAGTGGATCTTGCGGCCCTTCTTCGTGCCGAGGAAGCGCCGCAGTTGCCGTTGTGCGGTGCGGCCCTGTTGGGCGGGCTGGTTGAGGAAGGTGCGCAGGGGCCGGTGGTCGCCCTCGGCGCGGATGAGTTCGGCGACCCGGGGCGGCCCGAGGGCGCGGATCAGCTCGTCCTCCAGGTCGGCCGCGCAGACGAAGATGCCGTCCGTGGGTGCACCGGCCCGCTCCAACCCTCTGGCGTAGTAGGACTGTTCGCGTTCGTCGCACAGTCCGGTGAGGCGCAGGCCGAGGCCGGGCGGGCCGAGGAGCCGGGCGAAACGGCCGACGTTCATCGCACCGCCCATCGACAGCACGCAGATCCCCTCGGCGGCCGGGTTCCGCCCGAGCAGCGCGGCCACCGCGTCGACGGCCGCGACGTCACTGGGTCCTTCGAGCAGTACGGCCGTCCGCACGCCGAGCCGGTCCGCCGACTCCCGCGCGGGCCCGTCAACCCCACCACGGAACCAGGCACCGACCGCCGCACGGAAGGTGTCCATGCCGGGTACGGGGCCGTCGGCCGTGCCGGGAGCCGGGGTCTGCGCCGGGTTTCGTGCCGAGGCCTGTGCCGTGTCCTGCGCCGGGTTTCGTGCCGAGGCCTGTGCCGTGTCCTGCGCCGGGCTCTGTGCCGTGTCCTGCGCCATGGGACGAGTCTGCGGTTCGTCCCGACGGGGCCGCCAGGGGATTTCCGCCGGGCCGCCGCCAGGTTCTCTGCCGGTACCGGTATTGGCACCGGTACAGGTACCGGCACCGGCAGTCTGTGGCCGGTGCGGCCGAGGAGTGTCAGGCGATGCGGGTGCCGGTGCCGCTCACCCGGACTCGGGGGTCGCCCGCGCGCAGGGTGACCGTGAGCTCGCCGGGCCGGCCCAGGTCCTCGCCCTGGTACAGGGTGAGGACCGCGTCCTCGGGAACCAGGCCGAGCTCACGGGCGTACGCACCGAACGCGGCGGCGGCCGCCCCGGTCGCCGGGTCCTCGACGACACCGCCGACCGGGAACGGGTCCCGCACGTGGAAGACATCGGCCGAAGCGCGCCACACCAGCTGGACCGTGGTCAGGTCCAGCCGGTGCATCAGGGCTTCGAGGCGCGCGAAGTCGTAGGCGAGGTCAGCGAGACGGGTGGGGGTGGCCGCCGCCAGCACGAGATGGCGGGCCCCGGCGAACGCGACGCGGGGCGGGAAGGCCGGGTCGAGGTCGGCGGCCGGCCAGCCGAGCGCGGCCAGCGCCTCCGCGAGGTCGGCGTCGGCGATCTCCTCGGTGTGCGGCTCGACGCTGGTGAGCGTCGCCCGGACCGTGCCGTCCTCCTGGGTCACCGACACCGGGACGGTGCCCGCACGGGTCGCGAACACCAGCTCGCCGGGGCCGGCCCGCTCGGCGAGCGCCACCGCGGTCGCGATGGTGGCGTGCCCGCAGAACGGCACCTCGGCCTTGGGGCTGAAGTAGCGGATGCGGTACGCCCGTTGCGCCCCGCCGGCCAGGCCCTCCGGGGGCGCGGTGAGGAACGCGGACTCCGAGTACCCGAGATCGGCGGCGATGGCGAGCATGTCGTCGTCGTCCAGGCCGCTCGCGTCCAGCACGACACCGGCGGGGTTGCCGCCGTCGGGGCTGCTGGAGAAGGCGGTGTAGCGCAGGACCTCGGGCCGGGGCGCGTTCGTCGTCATGCGGACGGCAACACGGGCCGGGGCGGCGGCTATTCCTGGCCGGGGGCGGCGGTGTGAGCGGCCACGACGGCGGTGATGCCGGCGAGGACGAGGTCGATCCCGGCGAGGAACTGCTCACGGTCGTCGTGCTCGCGCACCTGGGCCGCGACGGCCCGGGTGAACGGGTAGTCGTCGGGGTCGAGTTGCTCCCATGCCGTCGACGCGGCGTCGAGGAACGCGGCCCGGTCCACACCGGGTCCGAGCCCGCTGCCGTGCGCGGTGTTCACGGCGTTCTGGCCGGCGGCTCCGAGGACGTAGTGCACCAGGGCCGAGGTGGCGGTGAACCAGCCGTCCTCGGGCACGCCGAGCGCACGGACCTGCCGGCCGACGCTCTCGAAGATGCGCGGGGTCACCGGCCCCCAGGGGCTGCGGGAGAGCTGCGTAGCGAGTTGGGTGGCGAGCCACGGGTGGTCCTCGATGGCGTCGAAGAGACCGAGCGCGACGGAACGGATCCGGTCCTGCGGCGAGACGACGCCCACCGAGACCTCGGCGCCGTCTTCCGCGGCCGCCGTGTCCTCGCCCGGCTCGGCTGCTGCGGCTTCCGCTCCTGCCTCCGCCGCGTCTCCCGCTGCCGCCTCCGCCTGCGCCGCGGCCCCCGCTCCCGCGCCCGCCACCGCCGCGGCGACGACCGCGTCCGTCGCCGCGCCGAGCAGCTCGCCCTTGTTCGCCACGTGCCAGTAGATCGCCCCCGGCCCGGTGGCGAGGCGCTCGGTGAGCGCCCGGAACGTCAGCCCGCTCTCGCCGGCCGAGTCGAGCAGTTCGACGGCGGCTTCGACGATGCGCTCGCGGGAGAGCGCCTCGGTGCGCCGCGGTGTCCGGCGGCTGCGCGTTGCCATGGGCCCATCTTGACATGACTGGAGCGCCGTTCCAGCATGGAACAGCGTTCCAGCATGGAATGTCGTTCCATACCTGTGCTTCCGTCCTCCGTCCTCCGTTCTTCGTTCTTCCGCCCTCTGTCCTCCGTTCTCCGTTCTCCGTCCTCCGTTTTTTCCATCGCTGTAGGTCCGCCCGTGACCTCCTCTCCGAAGGAGCCACCATGCCCGCCACGCCAGCCACACCCGCCACGCCAGCCACTTCTGCCACCCCCGCCCCTTTCGCCACCCCCGTCACGATCGTCGGCGCCGGGCTCGGGGGCCTCACTCTCGCCCGGGTCCTGCACGTCCACGGGATCCCCGTCACCGTCTACGAGGCGGAGTCGTCCCCGGCGGCCCGCGCGCAGGGCGGGCTGCTCGACATCCACGAGCAGAACGGCCAGCCGGCCCTGGCGGCGGCGGGCCTCACCGAGGAGTTCCGCGCCCTCGTCCTGGAGGGCCGCGAGGCGACCCGGGCACTCGCCCCCGACGGGACCGTCCTGCACGAGGAACCCGACGACGGCACCGGCGGCAGGCCCGAGGTGCTGCGCGGCGAACTGCGCCGGATCCTGCTCGACGCGCTGCCGGCCGGCACCGTCCGATGGGGTCGCAAGGTCACCGGCGTCCGCGCCCTCGGCGCCGGCCGGCACGAGGTGACCTTCGCCGACGGCGGCACCGTCACCTCGGACCTGCTGGTCGGCGCGGACGGCGCCTGGTCGCGGGTCCGCCCGCTGCTCTCGGCCGCGACACCCGCGTACTCCGGCATGTCGTTCGTCGAGACCTACCTCCACGACGCCAGCACACGGCACCCCGCCGCGGCGAAGGCGGTCGGCGACGGCTCGATGTTCGCGTTGGCGCCCGGCAAGGGGATCCAGGCCCATCGGGAGGCCGGCGGGACGCTCCACACCTACGTGGCACTGCGCAGGCCCGAGGACTGGTTCGCGGCGATCGACTTCACCGACCCCGCCGGGGCCGCCGCGCGGATCGCGGCCGAGTTCGACGGCTGGGCCCCGGAGCTGACCGCGCTGATCACCGACGGCGACACCGCGCCGGTCCTGCGCCCCCTCCACGCCCTGCCGGACGGACACCGGTGGGACCGGGTGCCCGGCGTGACCCTGCTGGGCGACGCCGCGCACCTCATGATCCCGAACGGCGAGGGCGCGAACCTGGCCATGTACGACGGCGCCGAACTCGGCAAGGCCCTCGCCGCGCACCCGGACGACACCGAGGCCGCGCTCGCCGAGTACGAGGAGGCGATGTTCGCCCGCGCCGCCACGGAGGCCGTGGACACGGTCCGCCTCCACGAGCTGATGTTCGGCGACGACACACCACACGGCCTGATCGCCATGTTCACCGCCGCCGGCCACCACACGTCGTAACCCGGCCACCGTGCCGCCCCCCGGGGGGGACCGACCCGTCGCCGTCGCCTTCGCGGTCGCCTTCGCCGTCCCCGGTCTCCGTCGCCGACGTCAGACCGTGCCGCGCACGAAGACCGGCTTGAGGTGCTTCTCCGGCAGGGCCTCGGGGAGCTGTTCCCAGTCCAGGACGTGAGAGACCACCCGCGCCGGGTCGACCTCGCCGGAGCCGGCCAGGGCGAGGGCGTCCGGGATGTGCGCGCGGACGTTGTCCCGGGCGATCCGCAGGGTGACGCCGGTGAGGTACATGTCGAGGAGGGGCAGTTCGCCGGGGCGGAAGTGGTTGCCGGCCGACTCGCAGACGCCTTCCGGTGCCAACGAGCGGACCGCGAGCGCCAGTTGGTCGACCCGGCCGGTCGCCTCGACGGCGATGTCGAAGCCGTGCCGGACGGGTTCGAGGGTCTCGGCGGTGGCGGCGCCGAAACCCCGGGCCAGCTCCCGGTGTCCGGGGTCGGGGTCGACGTACAGGACGGTGGACGCGCCCAGCGCACGGGCGATGTCGACGACGTACAGCCCGATGCTCCCCCGGGCCACCACCAGCACCCGCGCACCGGGCCGGTTCCTCAGGTGCGGGGCCACCAGGCGCCAGGACAACGACCAGTTGTCGCTGGCCGAGGCCATCGTGACCGGGTCCAGACCTGCGGGGAGCGGTACGAGCATGGCGTCCGCGTAGGGCACCCGGACCAGGTCGGAGAAGAGACCACCCCAGGTACCGCCGATCGGGGCGCCGTACATCGCCATGTGCGGTACGGCCGTGCAGTGCGCGGTGAGGCCGGAACGGCAGTGGTCGCAGGCGCCGCAGCTGATCGACCAGGGGACCACCACCAGGTCGCCCGGGGCCACCGAGGCCACGTCGTCGCCGGTCTCCACGACCCGGGCCACGCACTCGTGCCCGAGGGCGAACGGCGGCTCGACGAAACCGTGGCCCGCCAGGATCGCGGTGTCCACGTCACAGGAGGTCGCGGCCACCGGGGCGACGATCGCCTCCGCGCCGGAGCGCGGCCTCGGGTCGGGGACCTCGCGCCACTCGACGGTGTCGCGGGCGACAAAGGTCAGTTCACGCATCGTCCCGCGCCCCCTCCCGGCGCAGCAGTGCGCCGGACGGGACGGTGAGCCGGATCAGCGGCATGGGGTGCCTCCTCGGAGGATCGTGAGGATCGGACTTTATGACGGTCGTTATAAACCGAGGTCACGCTAGACTATGACGAGCGTTATAGCCAGAGGGGCAGGACCGGAGGGATCCGGGCCGCAAGGGTTCAGACAAGGGTTCAGAAGGGGGCACGGCATGGTCAGATCCGGTCCGCCGTCGCGTGAACGCATCGTGGCCGGTGCCGCCGACCTCATCAGCCGGCGCGGCCTGAACGCCACGAGCATCCGCGAGCTGGCCAAGCACGCCCAGGCGCCGCTCGGTTCGACGTACCACTACTTCCCCGACGGCAAGCAGCAACTGGCGACGGAGGCGGTGCGGTACGCGGGTGCGGCCGTCGAGCGGCTGCTGCGCAGGGAGCTGGACGCGGGGCCGGTCGCCGGGCTCCGCGCCTTCCTCGAGATGTGGCGCGGGATCGTCGTCGCGAGCGACTTCCGGGCCGGCTGCCCCGTGCTGGCCGTCTCCGTGGAGGAACCGCCCCCCGGGGACGAGCTCCCGCCCGCGCTGATCGCGGCGGCCGAGGCGTTCCAGGACTGGGAGCGGTTGCTCGCCGGGTCCCTGCGGGCCCACGGGGCCGACCCGGAACGGGCTCCCGAGCTGGCGACCCTTGTCGTGGCCTCGGTGGAGGGTGCGATCGCGATGTGCCGCGCCCGGCGTGACATGGGGCCCCTGGACCGGGTGGCACACCGCCTCGAAGCCCTGATCGAGACCGAACTCGCCGCACAGGCACGGCAGGCCGCACAGGGGCGACAGTAGGAACTCAGGTCGCCAGTAGGACCGCCGGGGGGCGGCAGAGCCCTCGGCGGCGCGGGTAGGACGCTCGGCACGACCGGCGGACGCTCACGGCACCGATGAGACGTTCGGCGGCGCGGGTAGGACGCTCGGCGGCACCGATGAGACGCTCGGCGGCACCGATGCGACGGCTCAGCGACCGCCGGTGAGACCTCGGCGGCGCCGGTGAGACCTCGGCGTCACCGGCGGGCCCAGGTGAAGGACGCGGCGAGAGTTATGGGCGCGCCGCTCCGTCCGCGTCCCGTCCCAGCCCGGTGACCAGGAGGCCGACCAGTCGGCGGGCGTCGTAGCGGGGGTCGTTCTCCGCGCCGATGCAGAGGTTGCCGACGCCGCGCATCAGCTCGTACGCCGGCAGGCCGGAGTGGACCTCGCCGGCTTCGGCGGCCGCGTCGAGGAGGCCGGCGCAGACGGGGACCAGCCGGTCCAGGAAGTAGCCGTGGAGTGCGTCGAAGCCGGCCTGGTCGGAGTGGAGGGCGGCGGCCAGGCCGTGCTTGGTGGTCAGGAAGTCCACGAAGAGGTCGATCCACCGGCGCAGCGCGTCGTACGGGGTGCGGGCCGATGCCAGCAGCGCCGGCCCGGCCTCGGCGCACGCCTCCACCTGGTGCCGGTAGACGGCGATGATCAGGTCCGCGCGGGTCGGGAAGTGCCGGTAGATCGTCGCCGTGCCGACGCCCGCCCGGGCCGCGATGTCACGCACCGGCGCCTCCACGCCTGACGCGACGAACGCCGCCGCGGCCGCTTCCAGCAGGGTCACCTCGTTGCGCCGGGCGTCCGCCCGCCGCGGTCTGGCCGGGGCCCGCACATCGTCCTTCGTCAGCCCGCCGTCCTTGACCGGCCCGCAGTCCTTGGCCAGATCGCCGTCCTTCGTCAGCTCGCCGTCCTTCTTCATCGCTGTGCTCCCACGTCGCGCTCCGTCCGGGGTCACCCTATCGGGGCGTTGCGAAACGGGACAGTGTTCCGTATCGTCGAAGACACGAAACGGGACGTCGTTCCGTTTGTGCTTGTGTCACGTGAGGAGAGAGTCAGCCATGCAGTACCGCACCTTGGGCCGGACCGGCGTACAGGTCAGCGCTCTCGCGCTCGGCGCGATGAACTTCGGCGCGATCGGGCGTACGACGCAGGAGGAGGCGACCGCCATCGTGGACGCCGCACTGGATGCCGGGATCAACCTCGTCGACACGGCCGACATGTACGGCCAGGGGGAGTCGGAGGAGATGGTCGGCAAGGCCATCGCCGGCCGCCGCGAGGACATCGTGCTGGCCACGAAGGCCGGTATGCCGATGGGTGACGAGCCGAATCACCGGGGAAGTTCCCGCCGGTGGCTGGTCACCGAGCTGGAGAACAGCCTGCGCAGGCTCGGTGTCGACCATGTGGACCTCTACCAGATACACCGCTGGGACCCGGCCACCAGCGACGAGGAGACCCTGTCGGCGCTGACCGATCTGCAACGGGCCGGGAAGATCCGCTACTTCGGCTCCTCGACGTTCCCCGCGTACCGGATCGTGCAGGGTCAGTGGGCCGCCCGTGAACACCACCTGAGCCGGTACGTCACCGAACAGCCCAGCTATTCGCTGCTCCAGCGCGGTGTGGAGACCCACGTGCTGCCCGTGACCGAGGAGTACGGCATGGGGGTGCTGGTGTGGAGCCCGCTGGCCTCGGGCTGGCTGTCGGGTGCGGTGCGCAAGGGCCGGCCGATCACCACCAGCCGGGCCGAGCTCCTGCCCGACCGCTTCGACCTCAGCCTCCCCGGCAACCAGACCCGGCTCGACGCCGTGGAGCGGCTCGCCGGTGTCGCCGAGGAGGCCGGGCTGACCCTGATCCAGCTCGCCCTGGGCTTCGTGACCGCGCACCCCGGTGTCACCAGCGCCCTCGTCGGCCCCCGCACCCTGGACCAGCTGCGCGCCCAGCTCGCCGCCGCCGACACCGTGCTCTCCGCGGACGTCCTGGACGCGGTCGACGCGATAGTCACCCCCGGCACCGACCTGGCCGCCCACGAGAAGTACGACACCCCGCCGGCCCTGCTCGACCCGACCCTGCGCCGCCGCTGACCGATGACGGAGTGCGTCAGCCGTGGCCCACGTGGCGGCCGTCTCAGCCGGCGGGCCCCTGACCGCGGCCCCCGCCCGGCCGGGCTCTGTAACCGTTTTCGGAGGAAGGGCAGGTCCATGGCCCGGCGGCTCGATGGCCTTCGCCGGTCACCTTGACGCACCGTCACCCCGGTGCTTCCATCCCGGCGTGTAAACGTTTCAAGCACCGGAGGTTCACAAGGGGAGGTCCGCGATGAGAACTGAGCTCAGATATGGCATGTACATGCAAAAAAGAGGGCGATGGGGCGGGCTTGGTCGGGCCGCCGTCGTCGCGGCGGTCCTCGCCGTCTGCGCCGCGCTGACGATCGGCCCCGGCGGCACCGTCGCCCCCGCCCACGCCGCCACCACGACACGCGTGATGGAGAACCTCGGCCGCGGGGTCGTGGCGGTCCGCTCCAGCGGCACCCAGGTACTGGTGACGTGGCGGCTGCTGGGGCTGGACCCGGACGGGATCGGCTTCGACGTCTACCGGGCGACCGGCTCCGGCTCGTACACGAAACTCAACTCCGCCGTCCTGACCGGCGGTACGAACTACACCGACACCACCGCCGACCTGACCCAGGACAACAGCTACCGCGTCACCCCGGTGGTGAACGGGACGGAGCAGACGGCGAGCGCCGCCTTCACCCTCACCGCGAACCACGCCACCGAACCCGTCGTCCGGGTGCCGATCCGCGCCGGCGGACAGGTGAAGTTCACCTGGGTCGGCGACCTCGACGGCGACGGCGAGTACGACTACGTGATCGACCGTCAGACCTCCCCGCAGACCCTGGAGGCCTACACCGGCAAGGGCACCTTCCTGTGGTCCATGAACCTGGGCGTGAACAGCGAGAACCAGGACAACATCGAACCGGGCGCCGCCACCGTCGACGTCGGCAACTGGGACGGCGTCACCGTCTACGACTTCGACAGCGACGGCTACGCCGAGGTCGCCGTGCGCATCGCCTACGGCGTCACCTTCGGCGACGGCACGACCTGGACGCACGGGGACTCCGCACGCCAGTGGATGGCCGTCCTCGACGGCCGCACCGGCGCCCTGCGCAACTACGCCGCCATCCCCACGGACTACCTCTCCGACGGCCCGCTGGCCGCCCGCCTGGGAGTCGCGTACCTCAACGGCACCACCCCCAGCCTGGTGGCGTTCATGAAGAACCGGCAGGACGACGGCGACTTCAACCTGATGATCGGTGCCTGGAGATTCGACGGCGACTCCCTGGACCGCCAGTGGATCTGGGAACGCGGCGACACGGACGCCCCGGACGGCCACAACACCAGAGCCGTCGACGTCAACGGCGACGGCACCGACGAGATAGCCGAGATCGGGTTCGTCCTCAACGGCGACGGCACCCTGCGCTACTCGCTCGGCCCGAAGGGCGTCATCCACGGGGACCGCTTCTACCTCGCCGACATGGACCCCGGCCGCTCCGGCCTGGAGGGCTACGGCATCCAGCAGGAGAACACCAGCGGTCTGCTGGAGTACTACTACGACGCCGCCACCGGAGCCATGCTCTGGCAGCACTACGGCACCGTCGCCGACGTGGGACGAGGCCTCGCCGCCGACATCGACCCCCGCTACCCCGGCATGGAGACCTGGTCCTTCTCCGGCCTCTACAACGCGCCCACCGACGCCCTCACCCAGTCGAGCACGTCCTACGAACCCTGGCCGGCGCTCAGCCTGTACTGGGACGGCGACCTCACCGCCGAGCTGCTGAACGACGGCAAGATCGAGAAGTGGGACCCGGCCGCCCCGACCACCAGCGGCAGCCTGCCCCGGCTGGTCAGCACCTGGAAGTACGGCGCGGTCAACGCCTCCCAGGGCGTCAACCCCACCTTCGTCGGCGACATCATGGGCGACTGGCGCGAGGAGGCGATCTACACCGACTCGACCTACGACCAGTTGATCGTCTTCACCACCGATCAGCCGACCGCCACCCGGCTCTACACGCTCGCCCAGAACCCCGCCTACCGCAACGGCATGACGTTCAAGGGGTACATGCAGTCCCACGCCACGGACTACTTCCTCGGCGCCGGCATGAGCACCCCGCCGAAACCGAACATCACGTACGCGCCCTGACGCACGAGAGGGCCGGGGCGTGCCCCACCCGCACCCGGCACAGGTGCGGCGCTCCGGCTCCCCTAGCCGCAGTCGACGTCGACCAGACCCCCGCCGAGGACCGGGTCGGTGGGCCGGCCGCTGATCTGCAACAGTCCGGTGCCGTCGGGTCCCCAGCGCAGCGTGTAGGTGCCCGCGTCGAAGGGGCGGTAGCCGTCGTCGACCGTCCAGGAGCCCGCCCTGCCGAGGGCCACGCCGGTACGCCCCACGGCGTAGGCCTCGCCGGTGCCGATCACCAGGAAGGAGGTCTCCCGCACCACGGCCGTGCAGCCTCCCGGCCCCACCGGACGGAGCACGTGGTACTTCGCGCTGGAGACCAGGTCGTCCGCCGCTCCCAGCGTGGTGCCGAGCGCGGCGACGGCGATCAGCAGGAGGCCGCTCCACCGGATCCACCCCGCCCACCTGCCCGGGAGGGTCGCGGTGCCGGCCGGGCGGCGGCGGCCGGCCCGCCGCAGGGCCCCTCGCAGGACGAGCGCCACGGCGAGGAGAACCGCGCTCACCGCCCAGCCGGGCACCACCCGCTCGCCGACGAGCAGCAACGGACTGCTCCAGCCCGCCACGGCGGCGAGGGCCGCACCCGCGACGCCGACGGCCGGCCCGGCGGCGGCCCGCCACCCCGGCGGCCCGCCCTGTCCTGTCAACGCTTCGGTCACGGCGGCTACGACGGTGCCGGCCCCGCCGGAGGTTGCACAGCCCCAACGGACCTTCGGGGCTCTTGGCGCGGTGCGTCACCTCTCCGTGGCGGAAAGCGGCAGTTCCGCCCAGATCGTCTTGCCGGTAGGGGTCTGGCGGCTGCCCCAGCGTTCCGCGAGCTGGGCGACGAGGAGCAGGCCCCGGCCGCCCTCGTCGTAGACGCGGGCCCGGCGCAGATGGGGGGCCGTGCTGCTGCCGTCGGACACCTCGCAGATCAGGGACGCGTCGCGGATCAGGCGGAGGGCGACGGGGCCGTCGCCGTAGCGGACCGCGTTGGTGACCAGTTCACTGACGATCAGTTCCGTGGCGAAGGCCGCGTCCGTCAGCCCCCAGGCCTCCAGTTGTTCGCCCGCCATCTTGCGGGCCCCGGCGACCGCCGCCGGATGCTGGGGGAGTTGCCAGGTGCGGACCCGCGCGGCGTCCAGGGCGCGGGTGCGGGCCAGCAGGAGCACGATGTCGTCGGCCGGACGGCCGGTCAGGACGGTGCGCAGCACCTGGTCGCACATGTCCTCCAGGGGCGCGGGCGGGCCGCCGATGGCTTCGCGCAGCAGGTTCAGGCCGACCTCGATGTCGTGGTCGGCCGTCTCCACCAGGCCGTCGGTGTAGAGGGCCAGCAGGCTGCCCTCGGGCAGTTCCATCTCGACGGACTCGAAGGGCAGACCGCCGAGCCCCAGCGGCGGCCCGGCCGGGAGGTCGAGGAAGCGCACCTGGCCGTCGGGGGTGACCAGCGCGGGCGGCGGATGCCCGGCCCGCGCCATCGTGCAGCGACGGCTCACCGGATCGTAGACGGCGTAGAGACAGGTGGCCCCGACCTCACCCGACGCCGTGGACCCCGCCCCCGGCACCACCCCGGCTCCCGGCACCCCCGGCCCGGCCCCGTCCCCCGGCACCCAGCCGGCCCCGGCCCCCGGCCCACCCGGCGTGGCACCCGTGCCCGGCATCCCCCACTCCGCCCCGGCACCCGGCCCACCCGGTCCGGCGCCCGCCCTGGCCGCATCCGAGGCGGCCCCGCACCCGCCCCCGCTCCCGCCCGGCAGTGGCGCCGGGCGGCCGGCGAAGTCCGGGCCGCTCTCCTCGGGGTCGAGGCGGATGACCAGGTCGTCGAGCTGGGTGAGGAGTTCGTCGGGGGCGAGGTCCACGTCCGCCAGGGTCCGTACCGCCGTGCACAGCCGGCCCATCGTCGCGGACGCGCCGATGCCGTGGCCGACCACGTCACCGACGACCAGGGCGACCCGGGCACCGGACAGCGGGATCACGTCGAACCAGTCGCCGCCGACGTCCGCGCCGGATCCGGTCGGCAGGTAGCGGTACGCCACCTCGGTGGCCGCCAGCCCCGGTGGCGGGCCGGGCAGCAGACTGCGCTGGAGGGCCAGGGCGGTACGGCGCTCCCGGGTGTAGCGGCGGGCGTTGTCCACGCTCACCGCGGCCCGCGCGACGATCTCCTCCGCGAGCCGCTGGTCGTCCTCGGTGAAGGACTCGGGCGTCCGGTGCCGCAGGAAGTGGACCAGGCCGAGGGTGACGCCCCGGGCGCGCAACGGCACCATCAGCACCGAGTGGATCATGTGCCGGGCGACGGCCTCGGCACGGGCCTGGGAGGAGGTGATCCACTCCTGCATCCCGGGGTCGCCGGGGCTGTTCCGGTTGGTCCGGCCCGCGGTCAGGGCCCACAGCGGGGGTGTGTCCACCGGGTAGTGGACCGGGTCGCCGAGGGCGACCACCGACTCCGGGCAGCCCGGCAGGACCGACCGGTGGGCCGCACGGCACACGGTCACCGGCCGGCCCGGCGGCAGCGGTTCCGGCTCCTCGCCCAGGGCGACGGACTCCAGCAGGTCGACGGTGACGTAGTCGGCGAACTGGCCGACGGCCACCTCCGCCAGTTCGTCGGCGGTCCGGATCACGTCCAGGGTGCTGCCGATGCGCATGCTGGCGTCGTTGAGGACGGCGAGATGGCGGCGGGCCCAGTACTGCTCGGTGGTGTCGAAGACGACCGCGGACAGGCCCTGCACCGCGCCGCCCTCGTCCTCCAGCGGGCAGAAGAACATCGACCAGGAGTGCTCGCGGGTCTCACCGGGCGCCTGGCCGTGCTGCTCGTGGAAGACCGTACGGCCGGTGCGCAGCACCTCCCGCTGGAGCCGGTCGTACTCGTCGAAGGGCGGGCCGGGTTCGATCTCGCGCAGGGTGAGGCCGCGCATCTCCTCGACGGGCAGGCCCATGATCCGGGTCATGACCTCGTTGGCGGCGACGAGCCGGGCCTCCCGGTCGTAGATCGCCACCGGCATCGGCAGCTGGGTGAGTGTGAGGTCCCACAGGGCCTTCGCCCCCGGCTGCCCGCGTCCGGTCACGGCCGTGGGCGTCGCTCCGGTGATCAGCCAGAGCGGCCGTCCGGGCCCGGCGGCCAGCGGGGTGCCCTGGAGGTGGACGACGACCCGGTCGCCGCCTCGGTGCCGCAGGGCCACCTCGGTGGACCAGCGGTGCCCGGCGGCGAGGTGGCGGCGCGCGGACAGCGGCAGACGGCCGGCGAGCAGGGCCCGGACGGGGCGGCCGACGACCTCGGCGGGTTCGTACCCGAGCAGCTGCCGGGCACCGGCGCTCCACACGAGGACGGCCCCGCCGGCGTCGACGACGACCGCCAGGTCCTCCGGTACGCGTCCGTCCATGGTGCCTCCGGATCTCCGGCTCCC
Organism: Streptomyces humi; assembly: GCF_001005085.2. GTDB lineage: Bacteria > Actinomycetota > Actinomycetes > Streptomycetales > Streptomycetaceae > Streptomyces > Streptomyces humi. Next base: position 97,665 of record NZ_LBMU02000048.1, on the reverse strand, counting down.
CGGGTACCCGCTCCCAGGATCCCGCCCCGCCTCCTTCCGCTCAACCGGCACCGCGCCGACACCGCGCCGGCACCCCGTCGGTGCGCCGTCCCGGCGGCCGCGGGGAACCGCCGGTTCGAAGGGGCCGCAGGTCAGGACGTCGTCGCGGGTGTCTGCCTGATGGCGTCCACGACCGTGCGTTCCAGGATGGCGCTGGTGAAGACGACGGTGCCGGGTGTGATCAGCGCGTCGGTGCCGCTGTTCCTGCGCACCTGCACCGAGCGTTCGCCGAGGAAGACGTGGCTCTTCCTGTCGAAGATCCACTCTTCGCGCTCGCCGCTGGCCTCGTCGAGCCGGGCCACCGCCACCCCGTGCCGGCCCGTGGCGTCCGTCGCGTCGTCGACCACGACGACTCCGGGGATCTTCGCGGCGGCCTTGAACAGCGCCGGGTACAGGGCCGCCGGCGGGTAGCTCTCGCCGAGCAGGTCGCCGATGGTGGTGAACGCCTCCTGGTCGGGGGAGTTCCCCTGCCCCTTCGTCTCCCGGTAGATCTTGGCCAGCAGCTTGTCGGGGTCGGTGGTGAGCTTGGTGAGGTAGTCGTACGACGGGCCGTTCAGGGTCGGCTTGCGGGTGTTGCCCTGTTCGTCGGGGAGGGACAGGGTCTCGCCCTCGGGGCTCTGGTTGACGGCGGGGTCGATCAGCCAGCCCTTGGTGCCGTCCGCGGACATCCAGGTCTGCCGGGTGTGCAGCGGGTGGCCGGCCAGGGAGGTCTTGTCACCGACGTGGCTGATGTAGCTGTCGGCCATCTTGGACTTGATGTAGATGTACTGGCCGGGCTCGACGGCGGGGCGGGACGTCGAGGTCGCGGCGGCCGCCAGGGAGATCTGGTCGAGCAGCTGCGGTACGCCCTTGCTGCTGGCCGCGCCGATGGTGGTGGTGAGGGCCGGACCGGCGTCCTGCACGCCGTTGCCGCCGTTGCCGGAGAGGACCACTCCGGCGACGACCGCCGTCGCCAGCGCGGCCGCCGTCAGCGGCAGGACGACCGCCGGGCGTGGGAACCGGCGGCGCGGCTCCGGTGCGGGGGTCGCGGTCCGCTCGGCCTGCCGCATGTCGTGGATCTGGGCCATCAGTCGCTCCTTGTGGAACTGGTGGCGGCCCGGTGGCAGGTCCCGCGCGGTGGCGGAGAGCAGCTCGGCGCTGCCGTCCCCCTCGGCCGGGTGGTTCCGGGAGGTGTTCGCGGTCATCGTCTTCCTTCCTGTGCGGGCCGGATCACGTGGGTGTGATCACCTCTTGTCTGTCGGGAGCGGTGGCCGCCTTCCCGGATTCCGCGAACTTTTCCGGACGGTGGGCGGGCGGGCGGTACGCCGGTCGGCGGGCTTTCGGCCGGCGGCGCCTCGGCGAGGGCGCGCAGTTTCCGGCGGGCGCGGGAGAGCCGGGAGGCCACGGTGCCGACGGGAATGCCGAGCGCCTCCGCGGCCGCCTCGTAGTCCAGGCCCTCGCCCAGGCAGAGCGTGACGACCTCGCGTTCGGGTCTTCGGAGTTTCCCGAGGGCGGTGAGGGCGGCGGCGAGACGGTGCCGGTCGTCGACGCGGCCGGCGACCTCGTCGGCGTGGTCGGGCACGGACAGCTGGGCCGCCGCGGCGGCGTTGGCGGCGGCCCGGTAGCGGCGGTTGCTGCGGTACTGGTTGCGGGCCGTGTTGGTGGCGATGCCCAGCAGCCACGGCCGTAGCGAACCGCCCTCGGGGTCGACCCGGTCGCGCAGCCGCCACGCCTCCAGGAAGGTGGCGGCCATCACGTCCTCGGCCACCGACCAGTCGGCGGTCAGCCGGAAGGCGTGGTTGTAGACGGCGCGCGAGTAGCTGTCGAACAGTTCCGCGAACGCGCTCGGCTCCCCGGCCCGCACCCGGGTACGCATATGTGTGGTCACGTCACTGAGCTGTCCGGCACACCCCACCGACTTCCCGTGACCTGCGCCACATTCGACTCCCGCCCCCACGTCCGCACAGTGTGCGGCACGGCCGGGCCGGGGCGGCCACTACGCCCGTTCCCTCGGGAGCGGTCCGAGGCGGGGCAGGGCGTCGGAGACCACCGCGATCAGCGGCACCCCGCCGGTGATCACGAACTGGACGGCGGGCTGCCCCCCAGCAGGGCCATGCCCGAGGCGATCGACTGGATGTCCGGGACCGGGCCCAGGCCGCTCTCGCCCAGACGGCGGCGCGCCGTGCCCGCGTACGCCGTGAGCCGGCCCCGGGGGCCGCCTCTCACGGCCAGAACTCCTCCGGGTCGGCCGGGCGGCGGGTCCGGTCGGAGTGGTCGGCCGCGCCCGTGATGGCGCCCATGATCTGTTCCTGCGAGGTCGTCCCCACCTTGAAGACGCCGTTGTTGCGGCCGAGCCGGAGCACGGCGACCCGGTCCGCGACGGCCTTGATGTCCCCCATGTTGTGGCTGATGATCAGCACCCCGGCGCCCCGGTCGCGCAACTCCTCGACCAGGTCGAGGAGCTGGTTGGTCTGTTCGAGGCCGAGGGAGGCGGTGGGTTCGTCGAGGAGCAGCAGCCGGGGCTCGCTGAGGAACGACCGGGTGATCGCGACGACCTGCCGCTGGCCGCCGGTGAGGGTGGCGAGCGGGGCCCGGACGTCGGGGATGGGGAGGGGCAGGATCCGCAGCACCTCGCGGGCGCGGCGCTCCATCTCGGCCTCGTCGAGGATGCCGTGCCGGTGGATCTCCCGGCCCAGGAAGAGATTGCCGACCACGTCGAGGTTCCCGCACATCGCGAGGTCCTGGTAGACGGTCGCGATGCCGAGGGACCGGGCGTCGTGCGGGCGTTTGATCTGGACGGCGCGGCCCTCCCACTCGATGCTGCCCTGGTCGGGTGTCACGACCCCGGAGATCACCTTGACCAGCGTGGACTTGCCGGCGGCGTTGCCGCCGACGAGGGCGACCACCTCTCCGGCCCGGATCTCCAGGTCGACGTCCACCAGCGCTTCGACGGCCGCGAACCGTTTGCAGACGCCGTGCAGCGCCAGCAGGGGCTGGACCACGGGGTGACCACCTCCTTCACCCGTGCGGCGGGCTCATCGGGTGAGTCCGGCCTCGGCGCAGGCGGACCGGAGTCTAGGGGTGCGTATCTCATCGAAGGCGTACATACAGTCCTTGGCCAGCGTGTCCTTGACCAGCGTGTCCTTGACCAGCGTGTCCTTGAGGGTGCCGGCCGTCACCGGGTACGAGGGCGGCGGCACGGACGGGATCCTCTTCGCGGTCGGGCTGTCCACGGTGCCCGTGGCCACCGAGGTGAGCTCATCGAGCGGAAACCGAGGCAGCTGTGCCCGGAGTGCCCGCCGTCCGTCATCGCGGCCACCCCCCGGCCGGTCGAACCGTCCGAACCGGGAGGCCCCGCCGCCCGGCGGCAGCACCCCGACGCTGAGTCGGCCGCCACCACCCCCGTCCTCCTTGGCGCCGTCCCCGTCGCAGCCGGCGCGCAGCCGCAGTACGGCACCGAGGACGACCGCCATGCAGGCGCGCGCGAGGGAGCCGCGCTGCATGCCCGGAGGCCCGACGCCGAGACCCATGACCGGTTCCTTGGATTCCTTGGGGTTCCTTGAGGTTCTGGGGGGTTCCGTGGGGTTCTTTGGGGTTCTTTGGGGGGTTGCTTGGGGTGTTTCGCTGTGACTCGTCCGCTTGGTCTGACTCGTCCCGTAACAGGAGTCTGACACCAGGGCGGTCAGGTCGTCACCCGGCCTCCTCGCGGAGCGCCCGGTCGATCTCGGCCAGCGCGCCGGTCAGCCGGGTGTAGTCGTCGGCCGCGAGCGGTCTGACGAAGAACTCCTCCACGACCCGGGCATGGACGCCCGCCGCCCGCAGGAACGCCGTGCGCCCCTCGGCGGTCGGCTCCACCAGCGCCACCCGCCGGTCCCCGGGTGACGCCACCCGGCGCACCAGGCCGGCCTCCTCCATGCGGTCGATCAGGCGGGTGGTGCCGCTGCTGGTGAGCGTGAGGTCGTCGGCGAGCTGCCGCTGCGAGACCTCCTCGCCGGGCCGCCGGCAGAGCCGTATCAGCACCTCCAGCATGGTGTGGCCGATCCCGCACTCGCGGCGCAGCGCGGTGTCGATGCGCTGCTCCAGGCGGGTCGCCGACTTGATCAGCAGTCCGAAGTCCCGGACGAGCGGGCTGTTGGCGGCACGCGCGGCGGCTTCGTCGTCGTGGTGCGGGGGCGTGGCGTTCATCGCCGGAGATTTTACTGCTCCCGCACTTATTGCCGTGTCGGCCATTGCTGGATCAGTTATTGACTCAGGGATTGCTGACTAGTCAATGAAATTGTACGGTGCGGGTGGGAGCCACCCCGAGCGAGAGGGACGACCGTGGATCTGGAGCACTGGCTCGGACGGGCCGCGCAGGCGATACAGGAGTGGGCCGACACCTTCGGTCCCTACCACCCGCACCCGTCCCTCGACGTCCCGGACGACCGCTTCGCGCCGGTCTTCGCGGAGTTCACGGCACGGCTGCGGGACAACTACCCCTTCTTCCACCCGCACTACGCCGGCCAGATGCTCAAGCCGCCGCACCCCGCCGCGGTGGTCGGCCACCTCACCGCGATGCTGGTCAACCCCAACAACCACGCCCTGGACGGCGGCCCCGCCACCGCCGCGATGGAACGCGAGGCGGTCACCCGGCTCGCCGCGATGTTCGGCTACGACCCGCACGCGCACCTCGGCCACCTCACCACCAGCGGCACCGTCGCCAACCTCGAAGCCCTCTTCGTCGCCCGCGAACTCCACCCCGGCCGCGGTGTCGCGCACAGCGCCGACGCCCACTACACCCACGGCCGCATGTGCCACGTCCTCGGCATGCCGAGCCGTGCCGTCCGCACCGACGCCGCGGGCCGGATGGACCTCGACGCGCTGGAGGGCGTCCTGCGCACGGGCGAGGTGGGCACCGTCGTCCTGACCACCGGCACCACCGGCCTGGGCGCCGTCGACCCCGTCCACGAGGTGCTGCCGATCGCCGAGCGGTACGGCGTCCGCGTCCACGTCGACGCGGCCTACGGCGGCTTCTTCACCCTCCTCGCCGGAGCCGAAGGACCCGAGGGACTGCCGCCCGAGCCCTGGCGGGCACTGGCCCGGGCCGACTCGATCGTCGTCGACCCGCACAAGCACGGACTCCAGCCGTACGGCTGCGGGGCCGTCCTCTTCCGCGACCCCGCAGTGGGCCGCTTCTACCTGCACGACTCGCCGTACACGTACTTCACCTCCGACGAGCTGCACCTCGGTGAGATCAGCCTGGAGTGCTCCCGGGCCGGTGCCGCCGCGGCGGCCCTGTGGCTCACCTTCCGGCTGCTGCCGCCCACCCCCGACGGACTGGGGAAGGTGCTGGCCGCCGGCCGCCGGGCCGCGCTCCACTGGGCCGACCTGATCGAGGAGTCGGACGTCCTGGAGCTCTACCAGCGGCCCGAGCTGGACATCGTCACGTACTTCCCGGCCACCGACCCCGCGGCCCTCACCGCCGTCGACGCCGCCTCGGCCCGGGTCCTCACGGAGGGCATGACCGGGACCGACCCTGTCTTCCTCAGCACCCTCAGAGCCGACCGGGAGGCCTTCGCCGCCCGTCATCCCAAGGTCACGGCGGACGCGGACGGCGCCCGGATCCTGCGCAGCGTCCTGATGAAGCCGGAGTCCGAGGACCACGTCGAGCAGCTGCACGAGCGGGTGACCCGGCTGGGCAGGACCGGCTGACGGGCGCCCGCTCAGCCCGCCGTGCGCAGCAGGAGCACCGCGAGGTCGTCGGTGTGGCCGCCGGCCGGCCACGCGCGGTGCACGAGGGCGTCGATGAGGCGCTCCAGGTCGTGGACGTCGGCGTGGGTGAGGTGGTCGGCGAGGTCCGCGGTGGCCTGCTGGACGTCGGTCCTGGGGCGTTCGACGAGGCCGTCGGTGTACAGGGCGAGCACGGCGCCCGGCGGGAGCGGCTCGCGGGTGAGGGGGTAGCGGGCGCCGGTGTCGACGCCCAGCGGCGGGCCGGGGTCCAGGTGGAGCGGGCGGGCGGGCCCGGCGGCCGGGCGCAGCAGTGGCGGGACATGACCGGCGCCGGCCAGCACGACCTCGTGGCGGGCGAGGTCGAGGTGCGCGTACAGGCAGGTCACCAGGAGGTCGGAGGCCAGGTCGGCCAGCAGCCGGTTGGTGCGGGCGAGGACCTGGTCCGGGGCGGCGCCCGCGGTGGCGTGGGCGTGGATGGCGGTACGGACCTGGCCCATCAGGGCGGCCGCGGCCATGCTGTGGCCCTCCACGTCACCGATGACGGCCGCGACCCCGGTGCCGTCCAGGCGCAGCAGGTCGTAGAAGTCGCCGCCGACCTCGATGCCGTGCGCGGCCGGCAGATAGCGGGCGGCGACCTCCAGGCCGGGCAGGGCGGGCAGGGTCCGGGGCAGCAGCGCCTGCTGGAGCTGGTGGACGAGGTGGTGCTGGGTGTCGTAGAGGCGGGCCCGGTCCAGGGCCTGGGCCAGCAGCCGGGCCAGCGGGGTGAGGACGGCGCGTTCGTCGGCGGTGAAGGTGTGCGGGCGGTCGTAGGAGAGGACGCAGCAGCCCACCGCACGGCCCGAGACGACCAGGGGCAGGAAGGCCCACGCCTTTTTCCCGCTGATCAGCGGTGCCCGGGGGTAGCTGTGGGCCAGCTCGGCCGGGCTGCCGAAGAACGCGGGGGCGCCACTGGCGAGGACCTGGCCGGCGGGGGTGAGACCGGTGTCGAGCGGCAGCGCGTCGAGACGGTCGACGACGTCGGCGGGGTAGCCGTGCGTCCCGGTGATCCTGAGGCGGCCCGCCTCGACGGTGCTGAGCACCAGCCCCTGGGCCCCGAACGCCGGCAGGATCTGGTCGGCGATCAGCGCGACGAGATCCGCCGTGGTCACCGTCTCGGTGAGCGCGGCCGCCTGGTGGATCAGCTGGTAGAGCCGTCCGGGCGCGGTCGGGACGGGCTCGGTCGGGACGGGCTCGGTATGGGCGGCGCGGGCGGACTCCGTACGGCCGGCGCGGGCGGACTCCGTACGGCCGGCGCGGGTGGACTCCGTACGGCCGGGCGCCGGGTCCGGCGGCTCCGGGCCGGTGCGGCCGGGCGCCGGCTCCGACGGCTCCGGCTCGGCGGTGATGCGCACGCTGATGCCGCTGTCGTCGGGGTGGAGGTGGAAGGTCAGCCACTGGTCCGGCGGGCGCCGCACGCTGAACGAGACCGGCGTCCGGCTGACCACCGCCATGCGGTACCGCTCCTCGTACCTGAGGTCGTCCAGCCACGGCAGCGACTGCCAGGGCCGGGTGCCCAGCAGCCGCTGCGCGTCCCGGCCGAGCAGCCGCGCGGCCGTGCCGGACATGAAGGTGATGCGGCCCTCCAGGTCGAGGGCGAGGGCACCGTCCGGGAGCCGGTCCAGGTAGTCGACGGCGGCCAGCGCGGTCTGGGCGGGGTGGCGCGGCGAGCCCACGGGGACGATCCGCGGCTCCTCGAAGAGGGTGGGCGGCACCGGCGAGCCGTCCAGGAGCCGGGCCAGCCGGCGGGCGCTCGCGGTGATGTGGTGGCGTTCGCGGGCGGTGACCCGGTCCGGGTGGTCGGCGGGCCACATCAGCACCACCCCGCCCCACCGGCGGCGCACCCCGCGCACCGGGACCGCGGCGAGCGCGAAGGGGTACGGCAGGACGGTCGCCGCACGCGGATAACGGCGGGCCATCTCGTCCTGGCCGCCGACCCAGACCAGCCGGTCCTCCTCGATGGCGTCGGCGACCGGGACGGGGGCGGTCAGCGCGAGACGCTGCCAGGGAGCGGTGAAGTCGAGGGGCAGCCCGCACAGCGCGACCAGGCGCAGCAGGGCCGCGGGTTCCTCGATGAGGTAGGCGCCGCCGATCGCCGCGCCGGTCCGGCGCACCATGTCGGCCAGCGCCGCGCCCAGGGCGTCGTCCACCGAGAGGTCACCCCTGGGCCGGGCACTGGGCCGCATGACGTCGTCCTCGGGTCGTGAGCGGTGGGCGGCACACGCCGTACCGGTCCGTCCCCGCCCACCACGGCGGCGCACACCACCCAGTCACGACAATATGCGCATACCCCCGCCCGGCAACCCCGCCGCGGCCCCGGCCCGAGTGGCGGCCGGTCAGCCCTTGGGCCCCGCGGACTGCACCACCTCGAACGACCACAGAGACGAACCGGAAGCCGCGGGCCTCGGCCGCTCACCCTCCGCACCACCCTGGTGCGCGGCCTTCATCGGCCCCTCCATCCAGGCCTGGAAGGCCTCCTCGTCCCGCCACCGCGTGTACACGAGGTACTGATCGGTCCCCTCGACGGGCCGCAGCAGCTCGAACCACTCGAACCCGTCCGAGTTCTCCACGGCATGCGCCCGCGAGGCGAACCGCTTCTCCAACGTCTCCCGCTGCTCAGCCGGCACGGTCAGCACATTGATCTTGACTACGCTCATGTCCCCATCCTGCCGCAGCCAAGATCAGCAGACCGTGAACGACCACGACGGCGCTGCCGTCGCCCGCGTGGCCGTGTTCCGGTGGTGGGCCGCTGGGAGCCGGGACGGCGGCGGCGAACGCGGGCCTCACGCACCACGGCTGCTTCGGCGCCGTCGCCGGCCGCTGGGCGCCGTCGACCCGCGCCGATCCGCGCCGGCCCCGCGCCGGCCCCGCGCCGGCCCCGCGCCGGCCCCGCGCCGGCCCCGCGCCGGCCCCGCGCCGGCCCCGCGCCGGCCCCGCGCCGATCCGGCGCCGCCCCCCCGCTGACCTGCCCTGACCGGCGTCGAGCTGCTCTGGGGGTTTCCCTTAGGGGATGTCACAGGTCTGCGGCAATGGCCGGTTCGAGCGGCCGAGCCCGCACGCGACTCCTCAGGACCGGGTACGTTCGAGGACGTGGCTGGATTCAGGATCGGACGCGGCGGCCGGGACACCCGTGCCCCGCAAGCGCGACCGCAACAACCCGCGTACGGGCAGCAGGCGCCGCCCCAGGGCTACGGGGGGCAGCCGGGGCCGTCGTCGTACGGACACCCGTCGGCCCCGCAGCCCCAGCGGCCCCCGCAGCCGTCGTACCCGCAGCACGGCGGCGGGTCCGGCTGGCCGCAGGCGCGCGGCGGCTACCCCGGCCAGGGCGGCGGCTACCCCGGCCAGGGCGGCGGCCACCCGGGCCAGGGCGGCGGCGACGGCCCGGAGTACTTCGGCGACGACAACGGGTACGGCGGCTACGGCGGCGGCCAGGGCGCCGGTCCCCACGACCCGTACGCGGCGAACCAGCCGGGCCACACCCAGGCCTTCTCGGTCGACGAGGCCGAGGGCTACACGCGGGGCGCGACCTATCACGCCGGTTCGGCCGCGCAGGCCGGTCCGATCGGGCCGCGGCTGCACTGGAAGGACCTGCTGAAGGGGATCGTACTGGCCCCGAACCAGACGTTCCTCCAGATGCGGGACTACGCGATGTGGGCCCCCGCCCTCATCGTCACCTTCCTCTACGGCCTGCTCGCGGTCTTCGGCTTCGACGGCGCCCGTGAGGACGCGATAAGCGCCACGCTCTCCAACGCGATCCCGATCGTGCTGGTGACGGCGGTGGCGCTGGTGCTCTCGTCCTTCGTCCTCGGTGTGGTGACGCACACCCTGGCCCGCCAGCTCGGCGGCGACGGCGCCTGGCAGCCGACGGTCGGCCTGTCCATGCTGATCATGTCGATCACGGACGCCCCACGCCTGCTGTTCGCCATGTTCTTCGGCGGCAACGCGGGCTTCGTGCAGATGCTCGGCTGGGCCACCTGGGTCGCCGCGGGCGCCCTGCTCACGCTGATGGTGTCCAAGTCCCACGACCTGCCGTGGCCGAAGGCCCTGGGCGCGTCGGCGATCCAGCTGATCGCACTGCTGTCGATCGTGAAGCTGGGCACGTTCTAGCAGCCGCCACGGATACGGAAAGGGCCCCCGGCGAGGCAGCCGGGGGCCCTTTCGCGTTCGGGGCAGCTAGCCCGATTTAATGATCTGTATAAATTTTTCTGCATGGCTCCGTCTTTGCTCCGGTGTGTGCACGTCAGGCTCGCACTCGAACTCGGGGAAACGCCCGACACTCTTGGAACAAGGAGCAGCCGTATGAGTCCTGACCACGGGACGGCCTCGCGACACGAGCCGATGGCCCAGGCCGGGTCCAGAAACCTCCGCAGGCTCGGTGCGATCGCGCTGGCGGTGACGGTCGCGGTGGGCACCCCAGCGGTGGCGGTCGCCACCGGCATGACCTCTCGGTCGGGCGCGGCGTACACCGCCGACCCCCACCACTGTGACTACGGCAAGCCGAAGCGGCGTGCGGGCGGCGACTGTCCGAGCGGTACCCCCACCGCCACGGTGACCCAGACCGTGACGGCGACCGCGACGGTGACGACGGGCGCGACCGCGACGGTGACCGCGACCGCGACCGCGTGCGGTACGGGCGTGGACTCGACGAAGCCGAACGGCAACGAGCAGTTCCTCGCCGCGCTGCGCGGCGGGGTGCCCTTCGCGGGCAGGCGCACCACCAGCGGCAACAACCCGGACAACCCGAACATCGTCTCCGGTCCGGCCAACACCTCCGGCTGGACCGACCTCAGCACGATCGCCGGTTTCCCCACGGACTCCACGGTCTGCGGCGTCTCGGTCGACGCCCAGGGGAACGACGCGTTCTACAAGATCATCACGCAGGCCGGCACGGTCTACACGCTGCACTGCGCGGCCAGCAACGCCCTCGTGTGCCCCGCCCCGGCGCAGGGACAGCTGCCCGCCTCGCGGTGGGTGGCGGTGACCCCCCAGCCCTGACCGGCCGGAGCGGCCCCTGACCCGACCAGGTCAGGGGCCGCTCGGCTCCCCTGTCCGGTCGGAAACACGGAGACCGCAGGTCAGATCGCTTCCGTGTTCTCCCGGAGCGCCTCACCCGACCTGTGCACGGGAGGCAGCACACTCCACGGGAAGTTGATCCAGTCGTCGGTCCGCTTCCACACGTACTCGCACTTCACGAGGGAGTGGGACTTCTCGTAGATGACGGCGGAGCGGACCTCGGCGACCGTGTCGAGGCAGAAGTCCCGGACGAGCTTCAGCGTCTTGCCGGTGTCGGCGACGTCGTCGGTGATCAGGACCTTCTTGTCGCTGAAGTCGATGACGTTGGGGACGGGCGCGAGCATGACGGGCATCTCGAGCGTCGTCCCCACCCCGGTGTAGAACTCGACGTTGACCAGGTGCAGGTTCTTGCAGTCCAGGGCGTAGGCGAGCCCGCCGGCCACGAAGACCCCGCCACGGGCGATGCTCAGCACTATGTCGGGCTCGAAGCCGTCGTCGGCGATGGTCTGGGCGAGCTCGCGCACGGCGACACCGAACCGCTCGTAGGTCAGGTTCTCCCGTACGGGACCACTGCTGCTCATGTCCGGTCCCTCACACCTGCGTCCGATGGAAATTGAGGTAGGAGCGAGAGGCGGTGGGCCCGCGCTGCCCCTGGTAACGGGAGCCGTAGCGCTCACTGCCGTAGGAGTGCTCGGCGGGGGAGGAGAGCCGGAACATGCACAGCTGCCCGATCTTCATGCCCGGCCAGAGCTTGATGGGGAGGGTGGCGAGGTTGGACAGCTCGAGGGTGACGTGCCCGCTGAACCCCGGGTCGATGAACCCGGCGGTGGAGTGGGTGACGAGTCCGAGCCGCCCCAGCGAGGACTTCCCCTCCAACCGGGACGCGAGGTCGTCGGGGAGGGTGATGACCTCGTACGTCGAGGCCAGCACGAACTCGCCGGGGTGGAGGATGAAGGGTTCGTCGCCCTCGGGCTCCACGAGCCGGGTGAGGTCCGGCTGTTCCACGGAGGGGTCGATGTGCGGGTACCGGTGGTTCTCGAACACCCGGAAGAACCGGTCCAGCCGGACGTCGATGCTCGACGGCTGAACCATGGATTCGTCGTAGGGATCGATCCGTACTCGCCCGGCGTCGATCTCGGCCCGGATGTCCTTGTCTGAGAGAAGCACGCCCCGAGGATACGCAAGGCGCGCGGACCCGTGAAAACCACCACGAGTCCACGCGCCCGAGTTGTCGCGGCTTCGCCGGTGCCGCTACTGCCTTTCGAGCGTTTCCAGCGCGACCGGTACGGCGCTACGCAGCCGGGCGCACTTGGGGCACCGGACGAGCCGACCGGGGCCGAGCCGCTCGGCCTGCTGCATCGGGAACGAAGTGGTGCTGAACACGTGCCCTTCGGCACAGCGGACGACGGTGCGTTCCATCAAGTCCCTTGATTCCCTTCCCCAGGAGCCGCGTCGGGCCAACTGCCGTGACGACGGAAAGCCACATTACGGGATCAAAGGGATGGCTCTCCAGGCGGCACTCCGACCCTGCCCGGACCCTCTCCCACGCCTCCACCGTACGCCCCAACTCCGTTCCCCCGCAGCGGGATCCCATGCCCGGAAACAGACACGGACCCCGTGGTCCGAGCACCGGGGGTCCGTCATGAGGTAGAGTGAGCGAGCGTTCAGACACCGACTCCGGTCGGTCTCTACGCGGGTGTAGTTTAATGGTAGAACATCAGCTTCCCAAGCTGAGAGCGCGAGTTCGATTCTCGTCACCCGCTCCACGGAGAAGGCCCAGGTCAAAGACCCGGGCCTTTTTGCTGTCCATCGTGATCAGTTGCCGCGTGCCAGATTCGTGCCAGAAGGCTTGCCGGGCGCCCTCTGCGCGGCAGCGGCCCGTGCCTTACGGACCGTGGCGTCCAGCCCTGCGGCTACCTCCTCTTGCCGCTCGTCGTCGGAGTGCTGGTAGATCAGCGCCGCCTTCTCGGAGGACTGTCCGGCCCGGACCATGGTGTCCTTGAGCGTGGCGCCGGAACGCGTGGACAGCGTGTGTCCCGTGTGCCGGAGATCGTAGAACCGGAACCCCTCAGGCATGCCGACGATCTCCCGCGCCTTCCGCCACCTCCGCCCGAAGGTGCTACGCCGGAAGGGAGCGCCCTTCTCGCCGACGAAGAGCAGCCCATTGGGGCCCGACTCGGCGTAGCTCTGCAGATGCCAGCGGAGCTCCCGGTGGAGGAACGCGGGAAGAATCACAGTCCGGGTTCCGGCCTCGGACTTGGTGTCGCCCTGCACGCGCCGCCCGTTCATCCGCTCCGGCTCGGCGAGGCGAACGCGAACGCGCAGGTTGTCGAGGTCGACATCCCGACGGCGGAGGCCGGCCAGCTCTTCCGGCCGCATCGGACCGTAAGCACCGAGGTAGACCATGAGCCGCCAGCGCATCCCTACGGCGTTGGCGAGTGCGTCGACCTGGGCGACGGTAGCGATGCGCCGCTCAGCCGCCTTCTCCTTACCGGCGCCCTTGATCCGGCACGGATTGCGCGTGATCAACTCGTCGTCCACGGCCGTCTCCATGATGGCCTTGAGGAGCCGGTACGCCTTGGCCGTCATCGTCCTGGCGTTCGCGGTCCGCAGTCGATCGGCCCGCCACTCACGCACGCGCGGAGCTGTGATCTCGTCCAAGTCCGACTCGGCGAAGGCGAACAGGTGCTTGTCGAGGAGGTAGCGGTACAGGTCGCGGGTGAGGGGCGCGATCTCCCGTTCCTCGACCCACTTGTCGGCGTAGGCCCGAAAGCTCACCGCGCCCGCCTCGGGATCACGCCACTCGCCCCGGCGGATCTCCGTCTGTTTCTCGGCGAGCCAGTCGTCTGCGTCCGCTGTCGTCTCGAACGTGATCGGAGCCGGACGCATCACGCCGTCAGGACCCGGATAGCGCGCCTGATACCGACCGGAAGGAAGCCGTCTGATCGCGCCGAAGCGGCGGCGCCTACCCTTGTTGTTGGCCATCAGGCGGCCCTCCTGAAGCCAGTACGGGGGCGCCTGAGCGGCTCCACCGTGCGGGATTGGACGAACTCGTAGACGGCGCTCTCCGGGATGCGTACGTGCCGGCCGACCTTCACGTACCGGATGCGCCGCTCCTCGATCAGCCGCCGAGGGAAGCGCGCGGTCGTCCCGAGCAGTTCGGCGACCTGGTCGACGGACAGGTAGCGGTCGGTCATGCGGTGGGTTCCCCTTCCGTTCCGAGGGCTGGTTCGAGGGATGCGGCGAGCCAGGTCTCAGCGGCGCTGAGGCCGGTGCCGGCGAAGACCCAGTGCGCGAGGACGTGGGTCGTCTCGGTGGTCGCGGGGCTGTTGGCCGCTGCCACTTGTGCTCGGCGCCATTCGGCGCGGGCGTCGCGGAGGGCGCCGAGGGTGGTGGAGTAGCGGCGGGACTTCGTGGAGAAGTGGCCGCGGAAGCCGAGCATGTGGGCCCAGGCGCGCAGGCGGAGGTGTTCGAGGTCTTTGCGGGCGCCGAGGGTCCAGGCGGTTCGGATGAGGCGGCGGGCGTGGTCGCTGATGTCGAGCTGGGCGAGTTCGGCGGCGAACTTCAGCGGGCGGTCGAGAGCCCCTGTGGCTGTCTCGGCGCCCTTGGTGGCGTACTTGGCGATGTAGGCCGCTACGGCGCGTTCAGTGAGCTCCTGGCCGTCGCTGAAATCGCGAGATCGGATGGTGCGGACGTCGAGTTGGCGGCCGAAGGCGAAGGTGTGGGCGCGGTCGCCGAGGGTCGGGCCGTCCACGCGGACCTTGGAGGCAGCGGCCTGGATGGCGTCGGTGAGGAGTTCGGCTGTGGCCCAGGGCGGGGGCGGGGTGTCTCCGCCTTGCGGGCCGTCGAGACGGATGACGGCGTGGAAGTGGACGGCACCGCGCTTTTGGTACTCGGCGACCTTGGCGAAGGAGACGCGGGCGTGGTCCCGTAGGCGTCGCTGAGAGAGGCCCGCGCGCTTAGCGACCTCCCGGCGGAGGTAGATCGAGAAGCGCCGCCAGAGGGCGCCCGCGTGGGCGTTCCAGAGCACGGCCGCTTCGTAGTCGTAGGTGTCCGGGTCGAGCGGGGTGCCGAGGGCGTCGTCGTCTGGGTCGTGGTGGGCGCCGCAGCGGCAGGCGCGGCCGTCGGTGCGGCGGTTGTGGACGGGGCCGAAGCCGGGTGCGGTGAAGGTGGCGAAGACGCGAGGGTGGACGGCGACGTGTTCGGGGGTGCCCTTGCCGCCCCGGAGCCCGGCGGTGATCAGCTGGAAGGTGTCGCGGCGGTAGACCTCCGCGCAGGCCGCGCAGCGGGTGGTACGGCGGTTGTTGCAGCGGACGAGGAGTTGGCCGGCCGGGAGGGCCGACGAGTCGAGGTGCTGGAGCACACGGCCGATTTCGCCCGTCGTGGTGTCGAGGTCGTATTCGGTGCGGTGGCCGTCGAGGCGGATTGGGTTGGTGCAGCCGCCGAGGCCGGAGAGTTGTTGGAGGATGCCCGGCAGGGTGCCGTACTGGGCCAGCCTGGTGAGTTCCGGGAGCGGGGGCGGGGTGGTGCGGGTGAAGATGGCTGTCTCCTTCTGACGGGATTGGTCAGGAGTGATGGGCCCCGGGGCGGCCGGATGCTTGGCGGTGTCGTGGCCGCCCCAGGGGTCGGTGCGGGATCAGCGCCGGTTGTGCTCGCGCAGCAGGGAGCGCAGGACCACGGCGGCGATGGCCACCGAGATGGCCGAGACGGCGACGGCGGTCAGGAGCGCGGTGAGGACCACGCCACCCGTGAGCACGGCGACGACGGCGCCGGTACTGACGGAGACGGCCGGGAGCCCGGAGCGCCGGGCGGGGGCTGGGTCGGTCGGTGCGTGGGGGTGCGCGGGCGGTGGAGTGGGACTGTCGGGGTACTTGGGCAGAAACACGGCTAGGTTCTCCTTATCTACTCGTCTAGGTATGTGAGCCGTTTATGACGTCCACGCCGGAGCGCGTACCGGTCTCGATGGCGGGTGCCAGGAAGGTGTGGGAGAGCCAGAAGCCGAAGAGGGCGACCAGGACGACGACCCAGGCACGGACGCCCAGGAACCTGACGGCGCCCCAGGCGAAGAAGCCGAGTACGACAACCAGCGGCAGACTCACGGTCACGGTGTTCGGGGTCCCTTCAGCGGACGGGGCAGCGGTGGGTGCGGGCGGCGAGTTCGGCGGCGGCCCGGCTGTCGTAGTCGGCGGAGAAGCCGCAGCGCGGGGCAGTGCAGGCGGCGGTGTGCTTCTCGCGGCCACGATCGTCGTAGGCAGTGCCGACCTGCACGGGGCCGATACGGATGACGCTGCGGAAGCGACGGTTGGCTGTCACGGTCAGTCCTCCTGTCGCAGGCTGGAGCCGGGGAATTCGTTCAGGGTCCGGGCCGCTTCGGCAGCGTCCGACATGCGATCGGCGGCCTCTTCTGCGAGGAGCCGGGCCAACGTCGGGCGCCCGGCGTCGGCCATCTGGCGGGCCGCTTCGAGGTAGTCGGCGACCGTGTTGAAGCAGAGCGGCATGGTTCCTCCTGGTCAGGTCAGTTGGGCGGCGATGGCTTCGGCCATGGGCGTCGGGACGCCGAGACGGGCACGGAGAGTCGGGGTGTCGATCGGGGTGCCGGTGCGGGTGTGGTGTTCGGAGGCGACCTTTCGGGCGTGGTCGACCAGGGCGGCCGGGACCGGAACGGGCGGGCGTTCCGGCAGCGCCTCGCTGGTGGGTTGGACAGGTGTGGCGGGTGTGGCTTCGGGCTCCTGCTCCTGGTCCTCGATGACGTCAGCGCTGATCTCGTCGGTGGCCGCTTTCGGCGGCGAGTGGGCGAGGAGGGTGCCGCCGAGGAAGGCGACGGCGGGCCAACCAGCGACGAGGATCCGCAGCCAGGCGGGGACGTCGTCCAGGTCGAGGAGGCCGGCGGTGGCGACGTTCGCGCCGAGGGACGCGGCGAGGGCGATGACGAACCAGCACCAGGCCGCCGCCTTGGTCGTACCGGAGCGGAGTCGACGCCATGCGGCGACAAGCAGCAGGTCGACGCTGATCGGATACGCCCAGGCTTTCCACCCGTCCTGTCCGGCCGCCATGGCTACGTCATGGAGGTGGGCGAAGGACAGCGCGGCAGCGATGAGCGCCTGAACCAACACCGCGTCGACACGGCCGAGGTGGACGCGCACGGTCCGGCTCCTTTCGGTTTCGGGCATGGGAGAGGTAGGGACTTGGCGCGAGACGGTCACGCCGACCGATGCGAGGAAGGAACGACGGTCAGTCCGTCACCGGGCGCGGCCGGACGACCGGGGCCGGAGGCTCGACCGGGTGCACCGGCACGGAGGCCCGGAACGGCTTGAGGGCGGGGACGTCGGGGACCAGGTCGGCCGTGTCCTGGCAGATGGCGGCGGCGTCGGCGAGGGAGAGGTAGGGGGTGCGGATGCGGGACCAGCCGCCGGAGGTGTCGCCCGCGACGGCGAGACCCGGCAGCTCGGGGGCGATGGCGCAAGCGGCGTGGACGGCTTCGGGGGCGATGTCGCCGAGGGCCATCTTGGCGGAGGCTTCGTCGTTGACGCGGTGGCAGACGCGGCCGGTGAGCTGGGCACGGAGCATGGTGGCGCCCTTGCCGAGTTCGGCGCCGAAGCGCTGCCCGCACACCTCCAGGTAGATGCCGGCGGCGCGGCCGAGCTGGGCGAGGCGGATGAGCTGGGTGACCATCTCGTCCCGCCTTTCCTCGTCCTTGCGGGTGGCGGTGAGGAAGAGTTCGGCCACCTCGTCGACGAACAGCACGATGGGCACAGGGCGTTCGCTCTCGGGCAGGCCCCAGATGTCAGAGGTGATCTCCTCGTCCGGGGTGCTGGGCGCGATGCCCTGCCGGGCCTTGATCAGGTCGTATCGGTCCTCCATTTCCTTGACCAGCACGGGGAGCAGCTCGGCCGCTTCGTCCGGGTCGGTGGCGAGGGCGGAGAGGCGGGCGGTGAAGGGCGCCAGTTCGACGCCCCGCTTGCAGTCGATTCCGACGAGCGCGACACCGTCCTGACGGGCGAGTCCGGAAATGAGGTGGCGCAGGTACATGGATTTGCCGGACAGGGTCGCGCCAAGGGTGAGTTGGTGGGGAACGGTGCGGTAGTCGCGGACGAAGGGCATGGCGTCCTCGCGCAGCGCCACCGGCACCTTCAGGAAGCCGCCCCCAGTCTTGCGGGGCATCCGGACGCGGCGCAGCACGTCGTACCCGACAAGCCGCAGTTCGACGACACCGGGCTTTACGGTGGTGACGTAGACGGCGTGAACTCCCCATGCGTGCCGCAGGCGTTCGGCCGAAGCGGCGAGGTCGGCGGGCTCCTGCCCAGGAGCAAGCCGGAGCCGAAGCCGCAGCCCGGTCGAGGTGGGACGGAGAATGCCCCGGCGGGGCGGGACCGGCCGGACCTGCCGCCGGGTGGTGGCCTTGACGGCGAGGACCCGCAGCCGGGAGGGCGCGACGATCAGGCCGCAGGCTTCCATGACGGAGCCGTACGAGCTGAGCAGGCGGACCGTGGATATCGGGCCGCCGACTGCGGACCAGTAGACCGCCGGGTACTTGGCCCGGGTGTAGGCAGCCCCGCCGCCGAGCGCGGCGACAGGACCACCCACCTCCAGGAGCGTTGTCAGGTCGGTCATCAGGCGGTGGCCCCCATGGCGACCGGGAACGCAGCCGGAGTGACGGCGGCGGCCCGGTAGGCGATGCCGTGACGCTGCTGGCCGTTGAACACGGACTCCCACGGCCGGGCGACGAGGCCGGGGAGCGAGACCGGCGCACCGAGGTTCAGCCCCTCGGAAACGCCGCCCTCCGGCACGGTGACCTTGATCAGCGAGGACTCCCCGTCCTCGATGTAGACGACGCCGATGGTCATCAGCGCCTCACCGCTCACGGCGTCCTTGGCGATCTCGCCGGTCTGACGGTCGCGGACCTTGGGCTCAGGAGCCTCGGTGAGGAGGATCGTGGCGGCGGTGGTCTCCACACGGATGGTGCGCACAGCACACTTCCTATCTACTCGTCTATACATGTAGCGATCTGTGAACCCGATCCCCCGGGCTCATGACGATCACCCTGCCACACGACTTGCCCACTCGTCTATACGAGTATGCGTGTTGGGGTGTACGAGTTCAAGGAAGCGTGCCCGCGCACCACCGCAAACCATGACGATCAGGTCGCCGGAAGTTGGTACGACAGCACGTAGGCATCCGCCGCCATGACCGTGTCGCACACCTCCACAGCCCGCCCCTCGGTGTCGAAGGCGGTCCGGATCAGGTGAATGACCGGCACACCGGAAGCCAGCCGGAGCGTCTTCACCTCGTCCGGCGAGGGCATCCGGGCGCGGATCTCCTCTTCGAAGTGATCGAGGTGGTGGCCCAGCTCTTCGAGGCGGGCGTAGATGCCGCCGGGACCGGGGTTGGGTTCGGCGATCTGGGTACCGCGAGCGATGTCGAGAGGGAGGTAGGAGGTGGCGAACTCCACCGGCCGGCCGTCGAGGAGGTACCGGCGCCGCCGGGCCAGCACCCGCCGCACGGACCCGAGCCGGGTGGAGATGTCCTGACTGGCCTTCTCTTCCTTGACCTCAAGACTGTCGACCTGAGGATGACTGCCGGCCGCGTCCGCCTCCACGATGAACGCGGACTTCCCCTGCTCACGATGCCGCCGGGCGAACCGGTCGGAGGCGAGCCGCCGCACGGGGGGCCGGGGCCGCACGAACACACCCTTGCCGTGCTCGGCATGCACCAGCCCTTCCCCCTGGAGGATGGAGAACGAGTTCCGGACCGTCATCCGGGAGACTCCGTAGTGCTCGACAAGCTCAGCCTCTGAGGGCAGCTTCTCGCCCTCGCTGAATCGCCCACGGTCGATGGCTTCGCGCAGCTGGTCGGCGATCTGTCGGAAGACCGCACGATCGCTCGTGGGGTCGAGATCTCCTAGGAGGCCCGAAGGAAGAGTAGGGCTCACTGTGTGTACTCCTTTAGGTATCTAGACGAGTGGGCGAGCGTTGTTGCTACGGTGGAGAGCCTAGCCAGCCGAGAGGGCCGAGGAACGTGAGCACAGAACGCCCGCACTCCGTGAGCGTCGCCGGGGTCGTCATAGACGCCCGCGGCCGGGCCCTCCTGATCCAGCGCCGTGACAACGGAAAATGGGAACCGCCGGGCGGTGTCCTCGAACGCGAGGAGACCATTCCCGAGGCCCTGCAACGCGAAGTCCTCGAAGAGACCGGCATCAAGATCGCCCTTCCGGCGACCCTGACCGGCGTCTACAAGAACATGACGGGCCTGATCGTCTCCCTGGTCTTCCGCTGCGAGGCCACCGACGGCACGCCCACGACCGGCGACGAGACCCGCGCCCTGCGCTGGGCCACCCGTGAAGAAGTCTCCGAGCTTGCCGACGAGGCCTACGCCATCCGCGCCCATGACGGCGTGAAACTCGTCTAGCCCGAACCCGCTGCACATGGCGGCCTACCAGCACGAAGGAACTTGTATGCATGAGTATACGAGTACAGTCCGGGTCTGGGGGCTCAGTTGCCCAGGTTTCCCGGAAGAGGTCAGCCGGGCCCGCCGCTGGGCCCGCGACATTCTGCGCGGTTCCCCTTTAGCCGAAGACGCCGAACTGATCGTGAGCGAGCTGAGCGCGAACGCGATCCTCCACACAGCCAGCGGCAGGGAGTCGGGCAGCTTTCATCTAGCTCTCGCGGTGTCAGCGCAGGTGATCGCGTTGTCGGTCACGGACGACGGAGCCGTCGGCACAGCACCGAAGGCCGAGCGCCTGGACCAGGACGCCGAGCACGGCCGAGGCCTGGGCATGGTCAGCGCGATCGCCCATCGCGTCGTCGTCCACCAGAGCGACAGCGGCCACACGGTCACCGCCGAGCTGTTCGCAGGCCCCCGCACCGGAGGTCACCCGTGCTGATGGACAAGCCGCAGCGGGGCTACTGGTGCGAGTGCTGGACCGAGGACATCACCGACGGGACGGGATGGCCGGCACTCCGGGCATCCTTCGACGCCTACTCCGCGCCCCAGGCAGACAGATGGGTTGCCATCGCACTCCGTACGATCTCACCGGCACTCGACCCCGACGCATCTCAGGAAGCGTGGGAGTGGCTGTACGACGGCCGCATAGCGACGAGGAAAGCTCTCCTACGCGCCGAGCCCTGCACGGTGACAGTCACCCAGGCCAGCACCCGCATCACATGGACGATCCGGCCCGTGATCTTCCTACCGCTGGCACACCGTCAAGGCAGCGAACTCCCATCCTGCACACAGGACTTCAAACCGCACACAGCACCTCTGGCGCCCCACACGCCCGACTGAGTTACAACCTTCTTTACAGGTTCAAGGCGGCTCGCTCCGCTCCCCGCGCGCGGCCCGGCCCCCGGCCGGGCCTGCGCTCCTGTCTCCGCCCCGCTCCAGCCCGGCCGGCGCCCGAGCCGCGCCCACAGCAATCAGCCACCTGATGCCAGAGATGGGGTATGTCGTGGCTGGGGCGGTCGGCTCCGCGATTTTAGCCAGCCACTTTGGCGCGAGCCTCGAAGATCATGGCCCCAACGTCGTGCTTTACCGGGCAGGTCCACAGACTGCCCGACGTGCCGGAAGCTTACGGGGCCATGATCACTCGCGCCAAAGCAGCTCCAGGCCAAAATCGCTCCGCCGACCTCACTCCTCCTCGAACCAGCCTCCGTGTTCCGCGACCCTTGAGAGAGGAACTGTCCTTTCGGCAAGCGCCCTACGCATGCTAATTTCCGCCACGCGAACCAAGAAAATTGGATATGAAACTGCGTTACTCGCGATTTTTCGAGCTACCTCCACGGGCATATTTTCGGGCGATCGCACATATCCAAGGTGTCCCATGGAATCGTGCGTTGCTCGATAAGCCCGCTTAATCCGGTCGATTTCTACCCCCCAATCTGAATGCCCGGATTGAATCCCCTCAAGCGCGCACTTGAAGATAGCTTCATGGACGTAAGATTCGTCGCCAATGTAGGCCGATAGGTATCTATCCACAATTTCACGCCGCACGCCGCCGGTTGACCAAATAGTGAGGACGGCAGCGAGTCGAGGGCTCATCACTGCGGGCAACAAATCGACGCGCACATCGCGATACACACCGAGCCACCCTCGGATTTGTTCGAGGCTGCCAACGAGCCGGTCGCTCTCCCGAGCGTTTAGACTCTCGACTACATCGTCAAGCTCGCTGCAAACCCTCGCGAGAGTAGCAGGGCCACAGAATGTCAAAGCAGTCAAAGCCCAAATCTGCCGCTTCTCCAGGTCCATTGATGCAAATTGTTTTTTCCACCATGCGGCATTTCCGGCCTGCAACCGCGCATACTGAATTCGGTCGACCACATCCACGGAGTCATCAAACAGCTCGCTAGGTTGGACTTCATCTCTTTTCCCACGCTTGGCGGCAAGCGAAAGGGCACAGGCCATGCTCCACACAGGCCATTTCTGCCCCAGTGCGAACTCGACTTTCCTGACGTATTTAGCGAACACGCCAGCCGCTGACGGGGCGCCTTCTTGCTGGGGAGTTTTCAGGAGCTCCTGGAATGAGTGAACCACTGTGTCAATTCTTGTTTCCTGGACGGGAACTAGTTCGCCCGACGGAACGTTAAAACCGACACCACGAGTTAGATTTTCACCATATGTACGCCGAATATCAGGATGATTCCTCAACAGGGGCATGGGATTGAGCGCTACACACAAGAGATCAACCGTAAGTCGACTTCTACGCGGAGCGCGAAAACCTGAAATGAAACCATCAAACAGTGCGTCCTGGAAATCCTTGAGGAGATCAGAACGCTGAGCAAAATAGCTCGCCCTGTTAGCGGCAATGACCGCCTGGATTACCTGGTCGTCGAGAGGCACATTGCTCTTCGTGAAGGTCTTAAGCAAAACCTCATCGCTCGCAAAATTTAGCACTCCCAGGAAGTAGCCAGACCAAATCCAGGAGATTTTCTCGTCATTTGATGAGAGAAGGGAGAATCCTTCCAGCCATAGCTGATAGAGCTCTTCGCGGGTTCCATTCTTCTGCGCGAGTGCAGTAATTGAGATTTGGATGTCCCGTGGCGGTGCTCCGCTTAGGACGTTTAGACAGCGATCAAGGAGTTCGGTGCGACCGCACCCATCGGGAAGAGTAATGGGCTCACCGCCACTCGTGCTATAGCGGTCATCACCGAGAAGAGAGCGATATCCGTCCTTATCCAGGATGAGTTCGATCACTTTCTTGAGGCTTCGAGGGTTTTGACTGAAAACCCAGTCAGCCACAAGAGTTGCAGAAAGTGAACGAGGGTGAGATGTGAGGCCGAGGTCGCCATCGGCACAAAGAACCTCCAGCCTGTCGACAAGTGATGGCAACTCACCTTTACTGAAGCAGCCCGCGTAGAATCGTGTCACATTGAGCCAGTGGGTATTTCGCGCTACAGCATCGAACCGCTCATCCTTTGTCCCACGTCTTGGGCTTCCCACAGGGCTATAAGGTGCAGTTTCGTAGAGAAACCTGCCGGCGAAATATTCTCGCAGTGGCTGAACTTCAAACTCAAATAGACCTTCAACTGCTCCTACAAGGAAAACAACCCGTTGTGCTAGGCCAGTGAAAAGATCCTTTGTCCAAGCGGGATCCCTCCCCTCTGAGACAAGATATTCTCTGATCACTTCCCGAAGGCGACTGCCTTCAATTTTTCCGAGAGCTCTGCCTGTCTCCGCCTCACTGTGCAGTAGCCAAGCAAGGTAGCGATGCAGGTCTATCAGCACCTCTTGATGCTTCTTTACAATTTCACTTTTCTCGGCTTCGCGGGCAAGGAAGAGCTCAACGTAGATATCGTATAGTGCAGTCCGCTTGTCAGGGAGACTTCCACCTCGCGTATGAATCACCGTGAGCAAGATGGCAAGCTGCATAGGATTGCGTGCAAGGTCACGCATGTGCGGCTGGTCAAGTTTCTCTGCCAGTGTTTTACGAAGGTTAGCCGTTTCTTTTGGTTTCAGGTGGCGTGATTTCGCCCAGCGTTCAGAATATTCCTCGATTAGAGGTCGGCCGAGCCGCGTCAAAGTCCACCGCTGAAATAGTTTGGATGGGAATTCAGAAACCTCGGCCAATGCTGAAGGTCTTGTCGTAACAAGCATTTGAAGTGCAGCGGCGGACTCTTTCATTCTCCTTGCCGCTGAACCGATCTCCTTCACCATGTCATTACGAAGGCGGACTTCTGCAACTTCGTCTAGGCCGTCGAGAACGATGAGAAGGGAACTGGAGCGCGCGACAGCGGATAGATCATCTACAGTAAAAGTGCGACCGCCTGCGGTCTCGCTAATCAAGGCGCTGATGAATGACTCAAGAGACCTAGACGATTGCGTTGGCCTTTCTGAGTCAGCTTCTTGACCGAACGGATTTTTACCCGAAAGCCAAGTCGCATATTCGCGCAAGTCCACCCTGATTGGGAATCGGACAGACTTAGCTTGATGTTCTTGGGGGAGCGTGCTGAACTCGTCCTTTCCGAGGACGCGCATTCTATGGACCTGACAGACATACTGCGCCAGCGTCGACTTCCCTTGCCCAGGGCCTCCTTCTAGTACAACCAGGTCAGAAAATTTTGCTATGTCGTCGTTAAGGAGGAGTCGTGCCGCCCCAACAGGCTCATTTAGGTCGTTAACTGTACCATCGCGTTGGGCGATCTGTTGTACAATCTGGCGAATTTGTAGCGCACGCTTTTCTTCCTTGCGGCGCCCCTCTTCGTGGGCCAAGGGAATAATCGCAGGAACGTCGACGAAGAGATTGAGGATTTCGTTACTCAGCTCAATTTGTTTGAATCGTACCTCGTTATCCATGTCGAACTGTTCCACAGCAAAGCTTCGCAAGACATCCAGACGGTTACCCGACAGGTCGCCTCCGATAGATTCCGCCAAGGCCTGTAGCAGGTCGGTGCCGCGGAGCATGTCTGGGTAGGCCCACCTGACATCAGCATGCCCGTCGCATCTCCGGTCTAGATCGTCTCTCCACCAAGCGCGAATAGGAACAGGAGAGTCGCTATTTAGCAGCTCATTAAGAGTGTCAATCGATCCCGAATCAGGAAAAGCTGTCCCAGGAACGTTGGACACTAGGATATATTCAATGGCGCCTTTCTTGCGCTTCAGGATCTCTTGGATCTTAGGAATTTCACCTTTCATTGTGTCAACGAGCCACTTGTGGACATCGTCAATAATGAAAGGATTTCTAACGAACTTGACCTGGAAGACTCGATAACTTCCTTGTGTATTCGCGAACATCTGGACGGCATCCCGACCACCGTCCCGTTGGCCAACAGGGAAACACTGCGTGCCGGGGTACTCAAGTGAGATAAGAGCCTGACAAAGTTGCTGAAACCGCTCAGGGTCCAGTTGCTCGTACAGGTATGTCAACTGAGTTCAACCGTCCCAACTGGTCTAGCTGAGGTGGCCCCTGACGGCCTTGAAGATGCTCAGACTACCGCTCGGTCAGTCCGAGGGGGAGGAAGCCGGAAGCACTCGACGCGACCGGTCGAAGGGGTCGTGAGCTAAAGGTCGTTGCGTTCAATCAGTGAACCATCAGTACCCAGTGTGCAGACCCGCGGCGGAGCCATGGCGTCCACGGCAACGCGCAGCTCCGCTTGTCGCTTTGCGAGATCGGGCCCGTGGGGGTCCCGCGTATGGAATCCGTGCAGCTCGATGGCGTCTGCGTCGACGTCATCGGGCTCGGGGCGCCCCTCCAGGATGAAACCGCAAAGCGCCCTCAACGCGTCCTCGCCCAGCTCCAAGGGGTGAAAAGGCAGGGGGTACGGCTCTTCGTCCTCGTCAGGCCAGGGCACGATGCCAGCCGGACGGTTCCCGGCCCAGTAGGGCAGTTCAAAGGGGAGCGGTTCACCGATGTTCTCGACGACGCCGCTGTCCGGGGACAGGCTCAGCGAGCGGACCAGGCGCCCGTCCTCCCACACGGCGAACGCCAACCAGTCGACGACGCTGTGCATGGCGTGCAGGACGAGCCGTCGGCCGGCGCTTGCCGCCACCAGGCGCCCCGGGAGCTGGGAGGGAAGGTCGATCATCACCCCCTGATCACCGATGACCTCCACCCCAGGCCAACTGGCCGCATACACCGTTCCCTTCGGGGGGTACACGCCGTCCCAGAGAGTCGAGCCTTCGCACTCCTCGATCTCCCAGCCCAGATAGAGCCGCCGCATCATGGCGGCCGTCCGGTCACGATCAGCCGACCCCACTCGCCGCAGCAGCCCCGGTATGTCACCGTCGGCGTACATCAACAGTCCCGTCTTGGCTCCCACAGCCCCTCCCAGAAAGCTGCGCATCCCGGCTGCGCAACATAACCGCACTCACTGAGGTTCCCCCGCATCTCGGGGGAACCTCACACCTCGGGGTGCGAGGTTCGGCCGCCCCGTCTCAGTTTCCGTCTCATTCACCACCGTTCGCCGACGTTCAGCTGAGATCAGAACGCCGCTCCCGCCCCCGGGCCAGCCGCCCATGAACGCAGGTGAACGCCCCTGGACATGGCCCACGGCCCTACCACCACAGTTGGAAAGCGTGCACCCAGAAGAGCACTCCCGACGTACTGACCGGCGTGCGCCAGCGCGGCCAGGCCGAGCTGAAGAAGCGTGCGAGCAGGCGCCGTAAGAAGTGATCCGTGCGCGGTCCGGGACCTCTCTGCGTCTGTTGGAGGGGGTGGTGTCGAAGCTTCACGAGTTCCCGGACCGACGTGGCTCGGGCTTCCCCTGCTTCCACTCACCCACGGTCTGTCCCCCTCCGTCGGTTCGCTGCGCCTCCGGACATCCAGCGTGTGGCACGTAGCCGGCACGGGGCAGGGCGCACGATCGGTGGCGTCAGATGATGCAGGGCACTGCGCGCTGCTACCTCCATCAGGGGGACTGGACGGATCTCTTCTGAGCCACCCCCCTTGGTCGCGCGCTCTTCTTTGCCGAGACAGCAGACCGACCCAACGCTCCGCAGCGTACGGCCAGCCACTGACAACGTCGTGCACCACTAGCGCACCAGATCGAGCGGGGAACAGCGGGGAACCACGGTGAAAGCCGCCAAGGCCGAGAGGATAAGGCCCCGGGCGTTCACCCAGGTCAAAGTACGAACTGGACGCAAAGGATCGCAGCTTCCCAAGCTGAGGCACCGACTACCCAACGAGCGCGTTGACCGCGATGCCAGCGCCTACGAGCCCAAAGGCTGAGAGCCCCGCGATCCATACGGAATAGGCGCGAGGACGGGCGACGCACGCCATGGGCACGCCGAGCTGGGTGCACCGGTCGTTCAATGGCCTGTGGAGTACCTCCCAGCCCTGCTCTCGCTCGAATCTCTCCAGCCAGACTGCATCCGCGATCGCGCTGAGTCGGTGTCTCATCAGCAGCTCAACAGACATGAAGGCAACCACTACCGAGAGAAGTCCAGATCCGAGCCGCGCGAGTTGCCCGGATCCGGGCCCGAGGCCAATCGTCATCAGGAACGCCTGGGCGGTGAGGGCGATGCCGGGTACCTGCCAGACCATCTGATCGAGACTCGCGTGCCTGGCTGCGACAACTTGATACATCACGAGGCGTTCATCCGAACTCGGTTGCGTCGCCATCTGAGCCCCCGTTGATCGGTGTTGGAGAACAAGCTCTGCTCATGACTGGTACCACCGAGAGATGGCAAGCATCCCCGAGGATCCGGGGTAGCCGCACTGACGTGCCAGACTTTCGTTAGGGGAACGAGCAACCAGCCCACCAGGGGGACGACCATGTCGACATCGTTTGCCGGCTCCCTGCTGCCGCTGCTGATGCTGGTCGGGGCACTCTGGCTCGCGTGTGTTGTTCTCGGCCTGCATGGCCTGCTCCTCGGGCGTATGCCGGGCCGATGGCTACAGCGTCACGTTCGACAGCCGAGACTCTGGGGAGCGGGTGCTCTACTCGTTGCGTGCAGTGGGTTCGACCATCCGTCGTTGTCAGTGGTCGGAATCGGCCTTGTTGCCTTGGGCCACGTAGTGAAGCGAACTTCGTGATCATCAGAAGGTAGTGGGCTCGTGCCAGACGTGTGCCAGATCTGGCGGGGAATCAGGGGGAACACCGGGAAACCAACGGCCTGGCTACCGGGCGCCGATCCCCTTCCACCGCAGGTCAGCCAAGTAGCGCACCCTAGATCACCTTAGCTTCCCAAGCTGAGAGCGCGAGTTCGATTCTCGTCACCCGCTCCAGCAGAAACCCCCAGGTCGATGACCCGGGGGTTCTTTGTCGTCTAGACCGGTGGGCGGGTGCCGCACCACTAGCGCACCATTAGCCCGCTGATGACTCCTTCTGGTGGTGTGGGCGGTCGTCCGTGTGGTGTCCTTTGTGGTGCTTCGCACGCTCGGATCGCACCATGCCGTCCAGCCCTGCGGCGACCTCCCGTTGCCGCTCGTCGTCGGAGTGCTGGTAGATCATCGCGGCTTTCTCGGAGGACTGACCGGCGCGGACCATCGTGTCCTTGAGGGTGGCGCCAGATCGGGTCGAGAGGGTGTGCCCGGTGTGACGAAGGTCGTAGAAGCGGAAGCCGTCCGGGAGGCCGACGACCTCGCGGGCCCGTCGCCATTTCCGACCGAAGGATGTCCGCCGGAAGGCCGCTCCCTTCTCGCCGACGAAGAGAAGACCATCGGGTCCCTTCTCGGCATACCAGTCGAGGTGCCGCCTCAGATCCTTGTGGAGGAAGGCCGGGAGGACGACCGTACGGACACCCGCATCGCTCTTGGTCTCGCCGGGAGCCCGCTTGCCGTTGGTCCGCTCGGGCTCGGCGACGCGGACGCGGATCAGCAGGTTGTCGAGGTCGACGTCTCGGCGGCGGAGGCCGGCGAGTTCCTCGGGTCGCATCGGACCGTACGCGCCGAGGTAGACCATGAGGCGCCAGCGGATACCGATCGCGTCGGCGAGGGCGTCGACCTGGGCGACGGTGGCGATACGACGTTCGGCGGCTGACTCCTTGCCCGCGCCTTTGATGCGGCACGGGTTGCGGCTGATCAGTTCGTCGTCGACGGCGGTTTCCATGATGGCTTTGACGAGCCGGTACGCCTTGGCGACGGTCGTCTTCGCACCCGTCGCCCGCAGCCGCTCAGTGCGCCACTCACGGACGCGAGGGGCGGTGATCTCGTCCAGGTCGAGGGTTGCGAAGGCCGGGAAGGTGTGGACCCTGAGGAGGTCTTCGTGCAGGTCCACGGTACGGACGGACAGTTCCCGCTCTTCGACCCACTTCTCTGCGTACGTACGGAAGTTGACCGCTCCCGCGTCGGGGGCACGCCAGTCGCCACGGGGAAGATACGCCTCTGCCTGGGACAGCCAGGGGCCGAGACACGAGGCCGTCCAGCGGCCGGGGCGGGCGCGGGTTCGCGGTCAGCCGATGTAGCCCTCGAGGTCGGCGACGATGTTGAGGGATCCGTTCGCGTTGTGGATGTGGATGTTGCCGTTGGTGTCGACGGGGATCACGGCCAGGACCGGGCGGGTTTCGCCGGTGCTCAGGGTGTCGTTGTAGACGTCGGGCAGGCTGCCGGCGCCGTACGCGGTGAGGTGGGTGCCGGTGGTCGGGGCGACGCCGGTGAGGTTGACCAGGACGGCGGTGGCGTCGGCCGGGACGCCGTGGACTCCGGCGGCCTTCACGGTGAGGGTGCCGTTCGCGCCGAGCGGCGCGGTCGGGGCACCGGTGCCGTTGCGGGTGTCGAGGAAGCGGGTGGGGTTGGCCGGCACATAGGGGCTGCCCCAGCCCCCATCCAGGTTGATGTAGGTCCCCTGGAGGTCGGCGGTCAGGTTGACGTGTCCGCCGCCGTTGTAGATCTCGATCTTGCCGCCGGTGCACACCTTCGTCACGACCAGGTTGGAGACGGTCTGCCCGGTGCGGTAGTTGAGGTTCGACGTGCTGGGGCGGCTGCCGCAGTAGACGGTGACCACGCCGCTGCTGGTGCCTCCCGTCGCGGTGATGTCGAGGACGGCGCCGACGGTCCCCGGCAGCCGTGCCGCCTTCGGCAGGGTGAGGGTCGTCGTGCTGCCGGGCGCGACCTTGCCCTTGGGGGCGCCGGTGCCGTCGCGGGTGTCCAGGGCCCGGGTCGGGGTGACGGGGTAGAGATTGCTCATGCGGGAGTCGGTCGTGCTGGCCTTGGTCGTGAAGTAGCCCTGCACGTCGGCGATGAGGTCGACGTAGCCGTGGGCGTTGTACAGGTCGATGTAGCCGTCCGAGCCCACCCGGACCGTGACCAGGTTGGGGTTGGTCCGCCCGGCGGTGAAGTCGAGGCTGGACGCGGTCGGGCGGCTGGTGCCGTACGGGTAGACCGTGACGTAGCTGCTCGCGGTGGCGTCGGTGTCGGTGACGTTCAGGGTCACGGCGGTCACCCTGGAGACCGGGACGCCGCCCACGCCGAGCACCTTGAGGCGGACCACGCCCCCGGGACCCACTCGCCGCTTGGCTGCGCCGGTGCCGTTGCGGGTGTCCAGGATGCGCTTCGGGCTGACGGCGATGTAGGCCGGGCCGACGGTGGTCCGGGTGGTGTCGGTGGCCGTTCGTCCGTCGGAGTCGGTGAGCTGCTGGGTGACGGTGTACGTGCCGGCGCGGGCGTAGGTGTGCTGGACGTAGCCATCCGAGTCCGTCACCGAGACCGCCGCCGAGCCGTCGCCGAAGGTGATCCGGTCACTGGTGACCGAGTAGCCGCTGTAGTCGGAGGCGGTGAAGTTGCAGATTCCGGTGTCCGGCAGGCTGGGTGTGGTGGTGTCGCAGCTGATGCTCCCGGTCAGCGGCGGCAGGGTGTCGACGGGGTAGGAGCTGGACTCGGTGCCCAGCTTGCTGCCGCTCGCCCGGTACACCGTGACCGTCGCGTTGACGTCGGTGCCCATGGTGGACTGCGTATATGTGTGGGTGACCGAACCCGTTTTGGACGTGACCGTGGTGCCGTCCCCGAAGTCGAAGGCGTAGCTGTAGCCGTCGAGGGAGTCCGACCACGGGTTGTAGATGTCCTCCGTGAAGGTGACCGGGATGCCGACGTACACGTTCGTGGGCGAGTGGGCGAATGTGCCCAGGCTCAGCGGGTCCAGGAACTCGAGCGCGCCGCGGTCGTAGTCACCGGCACCCGTGCCGGTGTCGGTGACCAGCGGGTCGTCGGCCCGCCACGCCCCGCGGAGGTCGGTGGAGAGCTCACCGGGAGCGTCGGCGTCGGCCGAATCGATCAGCGGCGAGTGCTCCGAGGGCGAGGTGGAGAGCGTCACGTCCGTCTGGTCGAGGTCGTGGGCCCCCTGGCCGGTGCCGGTCTGGAACGCCTGACTGGTGGCGTATGCGGTGCCCGCCCAGTCGTAGTCGGTTCCGGTCGACAGGGGGTTGACCGCGTTGTAGTCCGCGGTGACCTGCGGTGCGGAGGAGGAGTCCACCGTGATCTCGGCGGGTGTGCCGGTGGCGGAGCAGGATCTGGCCGGGTAGCGGAGCGCGACCGTGTTCTCCACGGACCCGGAGCTGCCGTCGGTCAGGCTGACGGCGTTGCCGCAGATCGTCCCGATGGTGTCGCCCGCCAGGTGGATGCCCGTGGTGCCGGCGGCCGAGATGCCTCCGCCGGTCAGAACGAGGTCGTCGGCCAGCGTGATGTCCTGTGCTCCGGCCGCGCTCGCGAAGGCCAGGCCGCCTGATTGGGGGCTGATCCGCAGCCGGGTGAGCGAGATGCCGGAGGACGAGCCGTCGACGGCGATCGTCTCAGCGGTGCCGGGGGCGCTCGGAGACGTGGTGACCGAGCCGGTGCCGTAGGAGATGTGCTGGGACTGGGAGAACACGAGGGCGCTCGTCCCGAGCGACCCGATGTTGAACCCGGTCACATCGACGAACTGCGCGCCGGAGAAAGTCATCGCCGGAGTCGAGGTCTTGCTCACGACGACGGAGCCGGTCGTGGACGAACTGTTGCCGGAAGCCACGGCGAAGGTGATGGGCGCGTCTGTGGTGCCGACCGACGCGATGGTCACCGGGGCGTACGGGGTCGAGTTCCGCGCGACATCCACGGTGTCCCCGGGTGCCGCCGCGTCCGCGGCCGGCTGGATCTGACAGAAGGGCTCCGCCTGCGAGCCGGGTCCGGTGTCGCTGCAGCCGGCGGCGGCATCGTCTACGTACAGGGTCGTGCCGGTGTCGGCGTGGGCCACGCCGACACCGGCACCGCCGATCAGTAGGGAGAGGACGGCAGCGGATGTCGCGAGCAGTCGCCTACGGCTCATGGACGTGTTTCCCCCGGGCCGTTGGACGACGGACGTCGGCGCGCGCGGCCAGCCACTGAGATCCAGGCATCTGTCTGCTGGAGTTGGCGGAACGATACGGCAGACCAGGCACGGAGAAATCATCAATCTGCGACTCCCCTGGTGCCGATGAGCCCCTTGAGGCAAATCTTGATCAATCGAAGAGCGTCGCACTGCGGATTCTTGGGCCTCCCATTACCTCGTGCCCTCGTCAGCCGCTGCGCCGTCTCATCTCGCTCAGCCCCGTTCGCGGAGCTCGCCGGGCGTGGAGGTCCCCGTCGCGCACTGCCCGGTCAGCGCCTCCGTGAGCCAGTCCACCAAGTTGTAGACCGCGCCACAGCAGGGGTGTCGATGCCGAACTCCTCCGCGTCCCGCTGAAGCTCGCCGAGGAAGGCCGCGGTGAGTACGGCGACGAGGTGGTGAGACCGCCCGAGGGTGTCACGCGTGCGGAGTGGTCGCAGGGCCTGTCGAGTCTCCAAGACCTGCGCGAACCTCTCCTGGCCACGCCTCCATCCCGGGCTGTTCGATCGCTGCTGAGTCATTTTCGGTGTGCTTCTGCAAGGGGCGCCGTCCGACTGCTGCCGGCTTCCATGAGTTGGGCGGCCACGAGCACGGAGTGGAACTCTCCCACGCCTCCGAGTCGAGGGCGTGCCCATAGCGTGCCCTTAAAGCCGGTCAACCACGGTCAACAACGGTGCGATCGCGTCTCCTCGGATACCATGTGAGCGCGCATAACACCAGGTCAGCAGGTATCGAGTTGCCCAAGCGCCGTCGCTTCCCAAGCTGAGAGCGCGAGTTCGATTCTCATCACCCGCTCCAGAATTGAGGCCCAGGTCCGAGACCTGGGCCTTGTTCGTTGTCCAGTCCGGTAGGTGGCACACCACGACCGCATCACGGAGCGGCATTCCTGGACGAACAGCCTGCCCGGGGCACGTGCGAGTAGCGGGACCGCTCAGCCAATGTCAGACCCCTGCGGAATCATGACGCTCGGAAGCCGGGTCGACCTTGCTGGAGGGGCACGTGGTGAATGCCGACCTGATACGGGACCTCGGCAGGTCAGACCGGTACGAGGCAGCAGCAGACGCGTTGGTCACGTTCGGCGCCGACGGGGTGGAGCAGTTGGTGCGGGAGGTGATGGACGCGGAGTCCCCGGTGGGCTGGCGGCCGATCACCGCCGTACTGGGGCGGATCGGGGAGGCGGGGTTCGACGGTCTGCTCCAGGGGCTCGTCTCCGCGTCCACCGAGGAGTCCCGCAAGCGAGTCGGCTTCGCGTTCTCCCAGCTCGGCGTGGCCGTTCTCGACCGTTACACCGCAGCCCTCACTCACCCCGCGCCGCTCGTGCGCCGTCAGGCCGTCCGTGGGATCGAGCACTGTGGCGAGGCCGGCCAGTCGGCCGCCGTCCTGCTGCCGCTGCTCGGCGACCCGGACCAACGGGTCGCGCGGCAGGCTCAGGACACTCTGATCCGAACAGGCGAGCACGTGTTTCCGCTGCTCCGGCACGTTCGGGAGCGGGGGCCGGGCCGGCAGCGGGCGCGGGCGTTGACCGTACTCGCAGAACTCGGTGGCGAACCGGCGCTGTCGCGCGCCGACATGGCCGCGATCGAGCGACTCATCCGCATCAAGCTCCGGGACGATCGCCCCGAACCGCTGTGGGCCTGCTGGAACCACTGGATGGCCGTCCCCGGCGGAGACCAGGCCGGGATCATGCGTGTCCTCGGCCTGACCGCCGCACGGCCTGTGACCTTCGCGCTCGGCAACGACATCGTTGACGCAGACGGCCACGGCTGCGACACGGACGAACACACCGGCTACGAACGGGTCTTCGTCACCCCGGAACTCGATGGCTGGACTCTCGTCCTCGGCGCCTGGTGCGACCCGCACGGTCAGGAGCGCCGTGAGGACGTGCTGCGTCTGTGCACCGAACTCAGTGTCCGTTACGGCCGGGCCCAGGCGTACTACTACGGCGGCCAAGGCGACGGCTCCGCCTGGCTTGTTGCCGAGGATGGCACGGTGATCCGGCGTTACGGCGAAACCGGCGAGGCGGAGGACGAGTTGCTGACGCTCGGCGAGCCGCTGCCGTACGAACGAGCACGCCGCATGGAACTGGGTCTGCACCCCGACTGGGACCCTGCGCAGGAGAGCGAGGACGACGAGGACGAGTGGCGGTGGACCGCTCACGACCTCGCCCCGGACATCGCCCGTTCCCTGGGCGCCGCAAGCCCACTCGACGTCACCGCCGACACACCGTCACGCGGCACCGGCGTCATCGCCCTGACTCCGTACGGTGTCGCCCACGGCGTACCGGCGGGCGCCTACCGCATCTGAGTCACGGCGGCAAGGATCGCGCCGATGCTCCGTGCTCGACAATCCCTGCCCTCGATGTGCTCCCGCAACGGCATCCTTCCGGCCGGCGCACGCTTCCCGTGCTCGTCCGGCGGGAGATCGCCGAGGAGGACGGGACGCCGTGGAAGCAGGGGATGGCGGAGCGGGCGGCGACACTCGCGTATGTCCTTGCCAAGGGGTAGGCGCTCTGGGCCCCGGTGTGAGGCCCAGCGGTGTTAGCCGTGATCTTGCATGAGGTCCCTGAGCTTGCTCCCGCGCCCTTTCTGCCCGCTCAGAGCGAACCACCCCGGATGCGGGCGATAGCGTGCAGCACCTCGCCGCGGTTCTTGGCGTGCTTGATCCAGGTCGGCAAGCGGGCGATGAGCGTCATCTTCTGCCCGGTGTCGTACCAGGGGGGCGCGCTCGCGCAGGGTCGCGGCGACGTAGTCGTGGATGAGAGTGAGGTGCTGCGGGTTGTAGGCCCAGAGCCAGCCGTGGCGAGTCTCGGTTTGCAACAGCAGCGGGAGCCCGAAGTACGGGTCGGTCATGCCGTGTGCGGTGCCGTGCGGGAAGATCAGCTCACGACGCGCGTGGGCCTTCGTGAGGCCGCAGTGGGGGCAGGTGAGCCGTCGCGGGGCGAAGAACGGACGGTGGCCGGGTTCCGGATCGGAAGCGGGCCGTACAAGGGCACTCCGCATGCACCGCGGACAGACAACGCTGATCTCAGGCAGGAAGTCGTAAGCGGTCCGCCGGGGATCGCGGAACCGCCGCCTCGACGGGCGGCGCGGAATCGTGGACACCCGCCGAGTATGGTTGGCGGCGCTTTCACCTGCACACCAATACCGGCCCTCTGACCTGGCGAATCCGGGTCAACGCGTCCCGCCCCAGAGCCGCGGCCTCGGTCGTGCTGCCGAGGCGGGCACAGCCGATCGTTGTCGGTTCCAGGTGGCATGATCCGCGGCATGAATCTCCCCCTCGTCTTTGTCGGCCTCGACCAGGTGGACTGGGCACAGTTTCACCATGCCTACGGCTCCGCGGAGGACGTCCCCGCGCTGCTTCGGGATCTCGCGTCCCCGGTGGAGGAGACTGCCGCCGAGGCGGAGCAGGAGTTGTGGAGCAGCATCGTGCACCAGGGCACGGTCTACACGGCGACAGCGCCCGCGGTGCCCTTCCTCGCGCGACTCGTTGTCGAAGGCGTGCGCCGGAGCGCCCTGGTGGGCATGCTCGGTGTGATCGCCCAGAGCGTCGACGAGCACGATCTGCCGGTGCCCGGCGCGGCCCGCGGCGCCGTTGCAGCGCAGCTGGGACTGCTCCTGCCGTTGCTCGCGGACGACGATCGCGAGGTGCGGCGGACCACAGCGTGGACGCTGGCCCAGTGCCGGTCGGCGGCCGGCCCCGATGCGCGTGCGGCGCTGCGGGCCCGCTGGGCGGCGGAGAGCGATCCGATCGTGCGCGCGGACGTGCTGACGGCCTGCGCGCTCCTGGATCCCGATGCGGCCGAGGAGCTGTGCTCCGCGGTGCTCGCCGGAAACGAGCCGGCGCCGGTTCAGGTCGCGGCCCTGCTGGCCATCGCCGACTGCGACCTGCCGTGGAACACGGACGCGACCGCGCGCGTCACGACATTGGTCCCGTTGGAGCGACACGGGTTCGGCGCCCTGTGGGAGCGGGAGCCGCTGCAGGCGCTCACCAAAGCCCTGCAAGCGCGCGGCGAGGCCGACACTGCCATCGACGTGGTCCGCTCCGCGCTTGGGCGGGCCGTGACGCTGCGGCTTCAGGGGAGCGAGCATGCGCAGGCCGCCATCACTGAGGCGCGGTGGGCCGCCGAGTCCCTCGCCCGCCGCTCACGAACCGCCCCGGCGCGGCTGCTCCCCGAGTTGCTCCCCCTGCTCGACGATCCGGCCACCGTGGCCGACGTGATCCCGCTGCTGCGAACCTGGTGTCAGCCGGCCTCAGAGGCGGTCCCGGCCCTGCTTGCCCTCGCGCAGGGCGATGGCGAATCGGCCGACGAGGCCCTCGCTGCGCTGGTGTGCCTAGGCGCCCCAGAGGCGACCCGGCTGCTCGCCCGCCACCTGCCCGAGCGGCCCCGCGCGCTGGAGGCCGCGTATCGCCTCGCGACCGGTGAGACCCGTACGCCGGGTCATACCCACACGCCCAGTGAGGACCGGACGCCGCTGCCTTACGATCCCGAACTGCTCGCCGCGATACGCGTCCGGCTTGCCGCCGAACCATCCCACGAGCGCAGATCGGTGTTCGACGGCGGACTGGCCGCGACCAATGAACCGGTTTACCTGAGCGGGCTGCTGGCCGCCTGGGGCAGGCCGGCCAGGGCCGGCCTGCCGGAGCTGCTCGCCGCGCTGCCGCGTCATCCGCTCCCAGTCAGCCGCGCCCTGGCCATCGTGGCCGATCCCCAGGCCGACGCCCATGTGATCGAGGCGCTGCGAGCCCAAGCCGGACAGGGACCTCTGGCCACGCGCCAGGCAGCGGCAAGCGCACTCCACTCCCTGACCGGCGACGCCGACGTCCTGATCTCGGTACTCTCCGGCTTGCTGGCCAAGCGAGGCAACGGCTTGGACCACACCGTCACCGCGGCCGCCGCGCTCAAGGAGGCCGCTCGTCCCTTGCTGCCGCTGCTGCACACACTGCTGGCGGAACCGGCGCAGTCGCGCGAGACCGTGCCGGTGATCAGGGCGGCGCTCGGGGCCGCAGCGCTGGTCTGGGAGCTGACCAGGGATGAGCAGGCGGTGCTTCCGGTGATCAAGGAGGGCCTCGCCTGGGCCTCCCAGGCATGGGGCCAGGCAACGGTGAAGTGCGCCGCCGAAGTCGCTTGCCTACTCGGTCCCGCAGCCGAGCCACTCGTCCCCGACCTCCTGCCGCTGCTGGACGATCCGGAACTCTCCCCCGCTCTCGTGCTCGTCCTGACCAGCGTTTATCCCGAGGCCGACACCCCCGCCGGGCTCGCCCGGACCGCCCTGGCCGACCGCGTCCTGGCAGCAGCCCGACCCGGCTCGTACGCGCGCTCCGCTTCGGCCGTGTTGGAAGCCTTCGTCGCGCTCGGCCCGACAGCCTTCACCGCCGCTCAGCTCGACCTGATTCGCAACCTTGCGGACGGCGACCGGCGCATCGTGGGCGCTGGCCTCCAGGACCGGATCATCTTTGACGACGAACGCTTCCGCACTGAGGCCCGGAAGGTCCTGCGGACACTAACTGCCGGACTCCCCCTAAGCGGTTCCAGTCACCACCCTCAGAGTTGATCTCAGCCGACGGTGCTTATCCCTGTCCACAACCTCGCCCACCTGGGCAGACGAAGGCTCCGACCGGATCTCGGTCGGAGCCTTCGTCGTAGCTCAGTCGTGGGCGGGCTCCTGACAGCGGCCGAGATCGCAGAAGCCTCCGCCAAGTTGGCTCGTACCGGTCGAAGTGGTCCTTCTCCGAGGCCCTGGCACACCTTCCTTCCCGGAAAGAACGCTCGCCGCGAGGGGGCACTGGACTTCAGCTCAGCCAGCCGGCAATGGCGTGGACGAGTGCTTCACCACCTTGCTCGACCACGGTTCCCGCGACCAGCGCGGGCAGTGCCTGTACGACTCCTCGGAGCGCGCTGGCGCGTGCCTGAGGATTGGGCGCGGCCAGAGAGGCATCGACTGTGTCGGTCATCGCGCGTAACGCCACTGCATGGTCCAGGTTTCCTTGGTTGCGGTCGACTTCGGTACGAAAGGACGCAAGGAGCCCACGGACGGTCTCGATGTCGACGGCTCCCTGGACGGAAGCGGACTGGTGTACATGGGAGATGTTCTGACCCACGACGTTCTGGTTCGGAGCGTTGTTGCTGCCTCCGATGTGAATGCCAGAGGCGTAAGCCGGGTTCTCGCCTTCGCGGCGGCCGCGACCCGTGATCATCATTTGCCTCCCTGGGTTCCGTTGCTCTGGCCCACATCGCGGATGTCACTGCCCGCGACGTTCTGGATGGGGGCGTTGTTGTCGCCATACACCTGGATGTTGGTGATGACCGCGGCGACCTGACGCTCGTACGGCGCCGTGTCGACGCCCAGTTCCTCCAGGTACTCGGAGACGGTCCGGAAAATGCACGTCTGCATCAGCACGACGTGCCGTTTGGCGTCGTCGCTCTGGTGCATGTCGGTGACTTCCTCGGTGGAGTACCGGTCACGCAGGCTGACCAGGTCCATCTCCTCTTCGCGGTCGTTCTCATCCTGCTCACCCCGCCCGAGCCGGGTCACGGTTCGCCAGACCGTCAGCGGCCCTGACGCAGCGTCCAGGAGCGCTTGTGTGGCAACCCAGCCGAGCAGGCGGATCCCGCGCTTGGAGACCGGAGTGGAAGTCCCCCGTAGTTCGTTGTACAGGGGCGTCATCACGTGCGGTCGGACGGTGAGTCGCAGTTCTCCCGCCTCCAGCGCGGCGTGCACGAAGACGCTCACTACGACCTGACCGTCCCAGCTGACGCACTGTGCACGCAGATACAGCCGGTCCGGCACGCTCGACGGCGACCGGCGCCCCCTGCCACGCAGGTTCGGCAGCTCCAGCTTCGCCACACGGGTGCGCTGCAGCCACAGCGGGGCAGGCAGTCCTTGCACCTCCGTCACGGTCAGACCTGGCAACGGATCAGTGATCTCGCGCGCTCCGCGTCCCAGTTCTCTCAGGGCCGCGCCCATACGCCGTAGTAGCTCCCATTCCCCGAACCGCCTGACCGACTCGTCCGGATCCTTGGGTACGAGCGGAATGCCGATATCGGCGGCGCCCCAGACGTCACGTCCGGCGCCGACGAAGCGCTCCGGATAGTCGTACGGCAGTTCCAGCCACGTCTGCTCGCTCCCCAGCCGGGACACCCGACGCGCAGCTTTCGGAGCCGCCCACGGCAGCCGGTCGGACGACACTCCCGCACGTGTGATTCCCGCGAGGGCCGCCCGGGCCGCCAACCGGTCACCGGCGTGCACCAGCGCCGTCGCCAACAGGAACGCGAAAGGCAGCAGGAGCAGCCCGAGCCGCAGGCCCACCATTTCGCTTCCGGTCGGCTCGTAAGGGACAACCGCGAGCACCCACGGCACGCACAGCGCGAAGTACGCGGACCTGGGAGAGGGCGCCAGCCGTGACTTCTTCACCTTCCGTGTCGCCCTCAGCGCGGCCCACCGCATCAACAGACCGATCAGGACCGCAGCGCTCCACACGACGGCGGCCCGTGGCGTGAGGTACGCCAGAGCCGCGGCTACGAGCAGCACGCCCAGCCACCGCAACCACCACCGCCTTCGCGCGCGGAGGCTGTGCGCCACCACCGGCACGAGGTCGAACCCGTACGACGGGACAGGCAGCGGCGACCCGTGCAGGACGTGATCCATCACCCACCGTGCCATCGGCTCTCCCAGCGGAGGGCAGTCGTCACTGCCCTCCAGGTAGATACGCCGACGTGTACTGCGCCGTGGCTTGTCCGCCTTGCCGCTCTTGCCTCGGACCTTGCGCCACCACGCCTTAACCGCTCTGATGCGGTCAGGGCGCGCGTACACGGCCTGGCAAAGCAGCCTGGTCACTTCCGACGAGGTCGGATTCACCTGACCGTGAGACTCCTCCGCGGCCGAAGGGCCGGCCTGAACCGGCACCTCGGGTCCGTCGACCGGCTGCTCCGCGCCCCGCTCCCGGACTCGCGACCCCCACCCCAACCCCATTGACCGCCCCCCGGTTCCTCAGTATGGCGGGCAATCTTCACGGCGCAGCCGGGACAGCACCAGATCACAAACGCGACAACGTGCTCAAGCAGCCGCTCATGGGCGAGCTTTGGCCGGATTCCGCTCCCGTCAAGAACGCATGTACTCCCGCAACGGCAGCCTCCAGGCAAACACTCACTTCCAGGGCTCGGCCGCACGTCAGCCACCAAGAGGGGGCCTCCGCACCTCCAACCCGACGGCGTGCCCATAGCGTGCCCATAAGACCGGTAAACCACGGTCAACAACGGTGCGATCCTGTGCTCCAGGGCGTCACGCCAGAGCACGTATGCCCAGGTCAGAGGCCATCCGGCTTCGCAAGCGCCCTCGCTTCCCAAGCTGAGAGCGCGAGTTCGATTCTCGTCACCCGCTCCAGATCGAAACCCCAGGTCAACGGCCTGGGGTTTGTTTGTTGTCTAGTCCAATTCGAGGGCTGCGTGCCCTCCGCGTGCCCTAAGTCGACGTCAAGTGGTCGCATCAAGGGTGTTCGGGCGTCACTCTGGACACCTCGCGCCTCGACTGTCTCGAATGGCGGGACGCATTTTCTGTGGCCTGCGCCACAAGCGCTAAGGGTCTCGGTGAAGTCGCATGCGCAAAGCCGGAGTTCACGCGGTGGGGTGTGTCAGGCCCTGGCTTGCGTATCGAGGTCGGCGAGCAAAGTGCGGATGCGGTGCTCGATCTCGTCGCGGATGGGGCGTACGGCGTCGACGCCCTGCCCGGCCGGATCGTCCAACTTCCAGTCCAGGTAGGTCTTGCCGGGGAAGACGGGGCAGGTGTCGCCGCATCCCATCGTGATCACCACATCCGATGCCTGGACGGCCTCCGTGGTCAGGACCTTGGGGGTCTCGGCGGAGACATCGATGCCGACCTCGCTCATCGCCTCCACGACGGCGGGGTTGACCGTGTCCGCGGGGGCGGAGCCGGCCGAGCGAACCTCCACCGCGTCTCCGGCGAGGTGGGCGAGGAAGGCGGCGGCCATCTGGGAGCGGCCTGCGTTGTGTACGCAGACGAAGAGGACGGAGGGGCGGTCGGCGGCGGGAGCGCTGGGCATGGTGACGTCTTCCTGGGTGGTGGGTCAGGGGAGCGCGGGTGCGGCGAGCTCGGACTCGCCGTGAACCGTTGGTGTGTCGGGCTGTGCGGGAGCCGGGCGGCCGAAGATCGCTGCCACGAGCACCAGGCCGAGTACCGCGCCACCGGCCTGTGCGGCCGTGAACGGGGCAACCGACGCGGGTGCGATGCCGGCGAAGGTGTCCGTGAAGGTGCGGCCGATCGTCACCGCCGGGTTCGCGAACGACGTGGACGACGTGAACCAGTACGCGGCGCCGATGTACGAAGCCACCGCCACCGGGGTGAAGCGGTCGCGGCCGGCTCGGGCCAGGCCGAAGATCAGGAGGACGAGGCCGGCGGTGGCCACGGTCTCGCCCAGCAGCAGGTGACCGGCCGAGCGGTCGTGCGTCGACCAGCGCGCCAGCGGCTTGCCGAACATGGCGTCGGCCAGGGCGGCACCCGCGATCGCCCCCGCGATCTGGGCGGGGACGTACGCGGCGACGTCCCGCCCGCTGGGCCCCTCGTCGTCCGTGCGCCGACCGGTGAACCAGGCCGCGAGCGTGACGACGGGGTTGAAGTGGGCGCCCGAGACGGGGCCGAGCAGCGTGATGAGGACGCCGAGTCCGAAGACGGTGGCCAGGGAGTTGGCGAGCAGCTGGACGCCGACGTCCCGGGACAGTTCGGTGGCCTGGATGCCCGAACCGACCACGACCGCGACCAGTGCGGCGGTACCGACGGCCTCGGCCAGGACGCGGCGTCGCAGCGGGGCGCCCATCACGCCGGAGTCTTCGCGGTCGACGCGGTCGACGCGGTCGACGGGGTCGTGAGGAGGGTGGCGAGCCGGTCGAGTGTCTTCGGGAGTGCCCAGTAGTAGACCCAGGTACCGCGGCGCTCGCAGTCGATGAGTCCGGCCTGCCGGAGGAGCTTGAGGTGGTGGGAGATCGTCGGCTGGGACAGGTCGAAGGCCGGGGTCAGCTCGCAGACGCAGACCTCGCCGCCCTCCCCGCGTGAGGCGATCATCGACAGCAGGCGGAGCCGGACCGGATCCCCGAGGGCCTTGAAGACCTTCGCCAGGTCGGCGGCCTGGTCCTCGTCCAGTGGTGAGGAGGTCAGCCCCGGGCAGCAGGCCGTGTCCTGGCCCAGCACCTCAAGCTCTTGATTCGACATACCTCTATGTTGACGTTCTTCGATCCAAGGCGCAAGGTTGCATCAATGAACGTCAATACAGGCCGTTCCGGGGTGCTGCCGTGCCCCCGCCTCACCTGGGAGTGAGTCATGAGCGAGCAGTCCATCGAGCTGCGCGAGACCGTCCGGCGGCGGTATGCCGCGGCAGCCGTGCAGGTGACCGAGGGTGCCGCCGCCTGTTGCGGGCCGCAGCCGGTCGAGGTCGACGAGAACTTCGGCGCCACTCTCTACGCCGACGACGAGCGCGCCGTCCTGCCCGTCGAAGCCGTCGCCGCGTCCCTCGGCTGCGGCAACCCCACCGCGGTCGCCGAACTCCGCGAGGGCGATCGCGTTCTGGACCTCGGCTCCGGCGGCGGCATCGACGTCCTGCTCTCCGCCCGCCGGGTCGGCCCGACCGGCAGGGCGTACGGGCTGGACATGACCGAGGAGATGCTCGCCCTGGCGCTCGCCAACGCGAGGAAGGCGGGAGTGGCCAACGTGGAGTTCCTCAAGGGCACCATCGAGGCGATACCGCTCCCCGCGAACACGATCGACGTGGTCGTCTCCAACTGCGTGATCAACCTGTCCGTCGACAAGCCCGCTGTCTTCGCCGAGACCTTCCGCGTCCTGAGGCCCGGCGGCCGTATCGGCGTCTCGGACGTCGTCGCCGACGACACCCTCACCCCCGAACAGCGCGCCGAGCGCGGCGACTACGTCGGCTGCATCGCCGGCGCTCTGTCCTTCGCCGAGTAC
Source organism: Streptomyces humi (assembly GCF_001005085.2). GTDB lineage: Bacteria > Actinomycetota > Actinomycetes > Streptomycetales > Streptomycetaceae > Streptomyces > Streptomyces humi. The sequence continues at coordinate 54,719 of NZ_LBMU02000048.1, read as the reverse complement.
CGCGAGGGCCTGGCCGCCGCCGGGTTCACGGACATCGAGATCACCCCCACGCATCCGGTCGCCGACGGCATGCACTCCGCCATCGTCCGCGCGGCCAAGCCCTCCGGCGCCGTCGAGGAGAGCCGTTCAGCTACGACAGCTGGTTCGTGCTGCGGTGTCTCCGCGTGCTGCACCTCGGACGAGCAGGCCGACGACCCCTCGACCACGGTGGCCAGAGCCAAGACCGCTGCGGGATGCGGCTGCCAGGGCTGAACAGGCACTGCCAGACGACACCGCAAGCCGCAGCCGCAGCCGCAGCCTCATGCCTTGCGTACGCCTCGCTGAGGCGCCGCTTCCCGGAGCTGTGCGCGCACCTCGGCGTCGATCCCCTTCGCCAGCTTCCGCTGGTGCTTCGCCGTCGAGTGCTGCGGCCCAGTTGCTGATCACGGCGGGAGGCAACCCCGAGCGCATGCGGAGCGCCGCCGGACGGACGAAGAAGGAAAGCATCCGCCCCCTGAAACGAGCCGTCGCCCGCGAGATCTTCCGCTGCCTGACCAGCACGGTCAACGTTCCCGGCATCGCCGACCTACGCCCGCTGCGGCAGTCCAGGAACATCACCATCACCGCCGCCGTACGGTACCTCGGGGTCTGGCCGACCAGAACCTCCGACATCGAACACGGAACCCGCCGACTCGACGATCTCACCCACGCCTACCGCAACTGGCTCCAAACCGCTTGACCACCAATAGGAGCATCATCGTCCGCAGCATGACGAAGATCGGCAGGTACGGCGACATCGGAGGACTGACCGTGCCGGGCGGGCCCTGGGTGGTGTCGACCAGCGCGCTGCTCGACTTCGGGGGCAAGGAGGTCGGCCGCACTTCCTGGTATCAGGATTGCGCGAAGCAGTCGCTGGACGACATGCCCGTCTGCCTCGCCAAGGGGGGACCTCCACGTCCAGGTGACCGAGCAACCCGCGGACCGCTACTGGAAGTTCCAGTGGATCGAGACCGCGATCTTCACCGGACTGGCCGTGGCGCTCGCGGGACCGTGCCTCTGGTGCATCCGCCAGGGCGGGCTCACCTGAGGAGAGTCGGGATCGGTGGAGGCCCGGGAGACCGGAGCACGACGTCGCTGTGTGCGGTCGCGACGCCGCCGCTCGGTCGACATGCATCACGGCGTCGTGCCCACCGCGTGCCTTTGGTAGCGGTCGACCGCGGTGCGAACCTCGCTTCGCGAGGCGGGCGCTGAGACCACATGACCGCTGGGTGACAACCATGTGGCCGGCCGAGCGCCGTCGCTTCCCGAGCCGAGAGCGCGCGAGTTCGGGGCTTCTCGCTGTGCATGGTGATCACTAGCCTTCCACGCCGCCCGTTCATCCGCTCCGGCTCGGCGACGGGGATCCGGATGTGGAGGTTGCCGAGGCCGACATCCCGGCGGCGGAGGCCGGCCGGTTCTTCCGGCCTATGGCGGTCAGCGGGATTTGCGAGCGGGGGCGGCGGGCGATCCCCAGAACGCAGGGCCAAGGGACGACGCCCCCTTGCCTGGATCAGGACAAGGGGGCGTCGGCTTCACAGGGCGGCCCTTTGATTGTGGTCAAACGCAATCACGACGGTTTGCCGCTTTGCGCTGTCCGGTAAATGCGTCGAAGGGAATACCTGAAAAGTTCCCCGATCAGGCAGACGAGGTGGCGGTGTGGCAGTAACGGTCGCCCTCCGCCGCGTTGTTCAGGCACACCTTGAGTGTGACCTTCGTCCCTTCGGCCAGGTTCCAGCTGTCCGGGGAGTAGGTACAGTCACCGTTCGACTTGGCATAAAGGGTGGTCGAGCCACCCGACCAGGTCACAGTGCCCTTGGCGGCATAGCCATCAGCCTGGTTGTCACACACGACCCACTTGTCCTGGGTACCCGAATAGGCGCCCCACCAGTCCAGGTCGCCCCCAGGATTGTCATCCGTCGTGTAGAGCAGGTAGGCGGACCCCGCCGCGTAGGCGCTGTTTCCCGTGAGGGCGAGCGCCATCGCACCGGTGGCCAGTCCAGCCACTGTGAAGGCCTTGCGGAGACTGAGCATGATTTTCCCCCTGATTCGGTCTCTGTATGAGCACCTGGTGCCGTCCGCACCCCGTCGCGCCCCATATCGTTGATGGCGCAACTTCTTTCGGATAACAGCCGTCGCACCAGGCCAGGCCAGAGACTTGGCGGCGATGTGAACCCGGTAAGTGAATAACAAAGCAATACTCAAGGTCAAGTAAGATGATCATGTAAGCAGTGGAATCGCCCGCAAACGGACAAAGTCAAAAAATCATTCGCTTCTGCGAAAAGATCAGCGTAATTGCAGAACTGCGATTATCGTGACTTCCCGTGGGGGCAGTTGCTCTGGTCCACGGCGAGGCACACGCGCACCTGCACGGCGGCCGGCCCCCACGGCGTCGGCGAAGATGAAGTCGGCACGACCTCGAACTCGTCGGCCTGGTAGGCCTGTTCGGACACCGTGTGATCCGGCGTCACCGGAAGGCACGAGGAGAAAGGGTCCGGAAAACGGTGCGGAGAAACGGTGCGGACATGGCGGGCGGCGGTTCTGGGGTCGGCTCGGACGGGCGCCGGGCCGGTGCTCCCGTCGTGGCCGAGGCCCTGCGGATCACCGGCCGTGAGCGGCGGCCCGTGTTCGGCTCCGCGGCCGTGGCCGGCGCCGCGGCGCTGCTTGTCGGAGGGGGGACCGTGGCAGCCGGGTTCGCCGCGTCGTGGGGGCTCTTCCTGGCGGCCAGGAGAGACGCCGAGTCCTCCATCGAGAACGAGGACTCCTACGTCGCCTACGCCGACCAGTGGAGCAGCCTCGTCAAGGTCGCGTTCGGCGTGTACCCGCTGCTGCTCCTCGTCGCCGTGGTCCTGGTCGCCTGGCTGCTCACCGCCCAGGCCGTGACCGCCGCGTACGCGCGGGAACGCGCGGCGTCGGGCGCCGACGCCGTCACGGCCCCCGGTGCTCTCACCCTCCGCGCGCTGTGGTGCCGCTCCCGTCCGCACCTCGGGGCCGCCCTCCGCGTCCAGTTGCTGACGCTGCTGTGCGCCCTCGTCCCGGGGCTGGCGGGCCTGCTCGTCCTGGCCGCCATCCAGCTGGAGATGGTGCCCGGGGTGGTGTGGCCCACGTACCACGATCCCGCGACCCCGCAGTTCATCCTGGTGGGCCGGATCCTGCCCGTCGTGATCTGGGCCCTCGGGTTCGTCCTCCTGACCCGCTTCTCACTGGCCACCGCCGTACGGGTGGCGGACCGCTCATCGGCGACGGCGGCGATGCGCCGTTCCTGGACGCTGACCCGTACGGCACGGCTGCGCACCACCGGGGTCTGCCTGCTGGGCACGGTCGCGGTCGTCGCCGCCTTCACGGTGCTGAAGTGGCTCGGGACGTACGTGGCGCACTGGGCGGGGCTGCTCATGCTGGCCACCACCGACGACAACGTGTGGGTGACCGGGGTCCTCGTGATCATCACCCCGGTGGCGGTAGCGCTTCTGCTCCTGCCCGTGGCGCTGGCGCCGGTCGGCGTCCTGCTCGCCTGCCTGCGCGAGCGGCTCGACACAGACGCGGGCCCGGCCGGGGCGCCGTCCGGCGCCCTGGCCGGGTAGGCCTCGACGAGGGGTGCGGGCATCCGCCGCCTGTGCACCCGCACGACGAGGAAGGCGGTAGACCCCGGCGGGCGCCCGGCATCCGGTTCTGGGCGACGGGGGAGGCCCTGACGCGGCCGCCGGAAGCCCGCGCCGGTCAACCGGGGCCCCCGCTGAGGGGGTTGGTCAGTGGACGGAGCCGGCGGCGGCGACGACGGCTCGGTCGACCGCTCCCGGGCTGATCGAAGGAACGTCGTGGCCCGAGCGGGTGTAGATGATGTGGGCGCCCACTCGGTTCGCCTCGAACTTCTGGGCCGCCGTCGGTACGGCGTGGTCCTCGGTCGAGATGACCGCCCACTTCGGCGTGTTCACCGGCGGATTCACCGTCGCCTTGTCGGTGAACGCCGAAAGGGCGACCGGTTCCTGAGTGACCGAGGCGACCTGGACGTCCGACTTCGACAGCCCGTTTCCGTAGACGGTCCCGAACTTGTCGGCCTTGAGGTACACGTCGGTGTCACCGCCGGGCAGGGGAACCGTGCGGAAGTTCTCCGGAATGAGCTGCGACCCGGGGAACTGCCCGATCAGCGAGCCTGCGGTTTCTCCGGCCTTCGGAATGAGGGCCGCCACGTACACGAGGGCCTTGACCTTCGACGTCCTCGCGGCGACCTGGCTGACGACCTCGCCCGCGTAGGAGTGGCCGACCAGCACGACGGGACCCTTGACGGACTTCACCTGTGCCTCGACGTAGGCGCTGTCGAAGGCCAGGCCGCGCAGCGGGGTGTCGATCGCGAGGACCGGGTAGCCGTGGCGTCGCAGGTAGCCGATCTCGCTGTGCCAGCTGGAGGAGTCGGCGAACGCCCCGTGGACCAGCACCACCGTCGGCTTCGCGCGGTGCGCCGTCCGCGAGGCGACGGCGTGGTCGTTCTCGGTGGTCGTGACGGCGCTCGCGTTCGTCACGGCCAGCGAGGCCACGACCGCGCCACTCACAAACCCGGCGGCGGCCAGCGCTTTGATTCGAGCGGTGGACTTCATGTGGTGTTGTTCCTCTCGGGTTGTGATGCTCAAAAGGCAGGGGGAAGCGGCGCATTCCGCAGGGGCATGGAAACCGAATGTGTCGCGGCCGGCGGCGCCTCGCGGAATCGACTATGGCGGCCGTGGCGGCGGAGGGCTAATGCCGATCCTGCTTCTTTCCATGTCGAACCGGCATGAGCCGGTGGAACCGCCCGCCTTTCATCGGCATTTCCAGTACTGAATTCCTGATGCCCGAAGCGGAGGGAGCCGCCGACAGCGCGGTGGTGCGGACACCACGACGGGTACGAACGGGCACGGTCGTCAGTGGGTGGCCGTCATCGCCGTGACCGGACGACGAGCATGTGCGGGCGGTGACGCGTCGCGTCGCCGGTGTGCACCGCGCTCCGCGGTCGGCCGTGGCGCGTCGCGGGGGCGACGACTCCGGGGCGATGACCCCGGAACGCAGCGACAGGCCAAGTGACGTGCGCCCAGCGGATGCCGCTCCGGTGTCCCACTCCGCCCATCCCGTACGGAGAGTCGAACAACGATGCCCGAAGAGCTGCCTGCCCGGTCCGAGGCGAGGGCCAGACCGCCCAGTGGACGGGCCGACGACGCGGTCACCCGCCGACGGTCGGCCGTGTTCTTGTCGACCGTCCTCACCACGTTCCTCGTCGCCTCCAGTGCGCCCACTCCGCTCTACCCTGTCTACCGGGCGAGTTGGCACCTCTCCTCCGGCACGGTCACCGTGGTCTACGGCGTGTACTGCCTGAGTGTCCTGGTCGCGCTCCTCACCGTCGGCGCGCTCTCCGACCATGTCGGCCGACGCCCGGTCATCGGCGCCGCGCTCGCCCTCGAAGCGCTGTCCATGCTGCTTTTCCTCCAGGCCGGCGGCGTGACCTCGCTGATCCTCGCCCGGACGCTCCAGGGACTGGCCACGGGTGCCGCGACGAGCGCGCTGGGTGCCGCCCTGCTCGACGTGACCACGCGGTGGGGCCCCCTGTTCGTCAGCATCGCTCCGCTCGTCGGCATGGCGTTGGGGACGATCGGCACGAGCCTGCTCATGGACCTGATCCCGGCTCACCTCGGCAGCGTGTACACGCTGCTGTTCAGTGCACTGGCCGTGCAGATGCCGGGGCTGGCCTTCCTGCCCGAGTCGAGGTCGCCGAGGCCGGGAGCCTGGCCGTCGCTGCGACCACGGATCCGCGCTCCCCGGTCGAGCCGGCGGGCCCTCCTCGTCACCGCACCCGTGTTCGTGGCCGTCTGGGCCCTGGGCGGTTTCTACCTGTCCCTCGGGCCGGATCTGGTCCAGGGCATCACGGGATCCGCGTCGTCGACCGCCGACGGCCTGATCGTGTCCCTGCTGACCGTCAGTGCGGTTCCCGCCGTGCTGCTGACCCGGCATGCCGACGCCGGCCGAACGGCTCTGGGCGGCTGCCTGCTGCTGACGACGGGAGTGGCCGTCACGCTGCTGGCCGCGCACCGCGACTCCGCCACCGCCCTGTACGTGGGGACCGCGGTGGCCGGCGCCGGATTCGGTCCCGCGTTCCAGGGCGGCCTCCGTCTGGTGACGGCGAACGTCCTCGCGGTGGAACGGGCGGGGCTGATGGCCGCCGTCTACACCATCACTTATACGTCGATGTGCGTTCCGGTACTGGTCGTGGGTCTGCTCGTCGGCGAATACGGGCTCCTGCACTGCACGTTGTTCTTCGGTATTTTCGTCATGGCGCTCTCGTTGACACCGTTCGTGGGTCTGGGGAAACTCTCCCCCCACATATCGAATAGGGGTACGGCATAGTGGTCATCAACAACGCGCGCATGCGCTTCCCGGTGCTGCTGGCATTTCTGGCGGCTGTCCTCGTCACGGTGACGAGCGCGTCGGTCACCGCGCGGGCCGACGACACGGAAAGCAAAGCGCCCGCCGATTTCGTGGCGCTCCACGATGTGGCCCCCGCGATTCTTCAGGAAATCCGCTACGCCACGCCTCATGACTTCATCGGCACGCCGATCAACGGCTATGTCGAACCGCTGTGCATCGTCACGGCCCCGACGGCGCAGGCCCTGGCGAAGGCCGAGCGGTACTTCCTGACGCAGGGCTACACGCTGAAGGTGTACGACTGCTACCGGCCGCAGCGCGCGGTGGACCAGTTCGTCGACTGGGCCCAGGACCTGACCGACCTGAAGATGAAGGACGAGTTCTACCCGCGGGTGGACAAGGCCGACCTCTTCACCGACGGGTACATCGCGGCGAAGTCGGGGCACAGCCGGGGCAGCACGATCGACCTCACGCTCGTGAAACTGCCGGTCCACCCGACGCGTCCCTACGTTCCCGGGGAGAGGCTCGAGCCGTGCTACGCGCCGGCGGCGCAGAGGTTCCCGGACAACTCGATCGACATGGGCACCGGGTACGACTGTTTCGACACGCTCGCGCACACCCTCGACCCGCGCGTCGTGGGAGTCCAGCACCGCAACAGGCTGCTGCTCAAGAACGAGCTCGAGTCCCTCGGCTTCGTGAATCTCGCGGAGGAATGGTGGCACTTCACCTTCGCCGCCGAGCCCTACCCGGCCACGTATTTCGACTTCCCCGTCTCCCGGTCCTCGCTGACCGGCTGACCGCGCGGCGAAGGAAGCAGGAGCCATGACCGAGCACCCCGCCTCCCCACCGTCCGGATCCCGCCGCGGACCCCTGGTGGTACTCCTCTTCGGCGTCCTGCCGGTCGGCGTCACCCAGGACGGGCGCTGGGTCCGGCGTCCCGGAACACCCCTCGTCCGGTGATTCCGGTGATGAAATCCGGGGCTTGCCGATTGTCGCGCCGAGCGGCGGAGAATGCGGGCAGGGCTGCGCGCATGACAGGGCGGCCCTACGCCGATGAGCGGCCCCGTTATGTCGGTCAATCATGGTCGGATACGTCTGGCGGCGCCAATGCCGATTCGCGCGGAAGTCATGCCGGTCGGGCATCGCCAAAGCCCAAGACACTTTTTCGGATCGCAGTTCGACAGGAAAAGCGGCGTGACTAACATGGCGTCATGGATATCGACCTCCGACGTCTCCGCTATTTCGTGACGGTTGCCGAAGAGCTCAGTTTTGTACGTGGTGCCGAACGCCTGAAGATGACGCAGCCCGCACTGAGCCGACAGATCCGTGCCCTGGAGGACGATCTCGGAGCGTCGCTGCTTCAGCGCGGCCCGCTGGGTACGGCGCTCACCCGGGCCGGCGGTCAGCTGCTGGAGGACGCACGGCCCCTGCTCGCGGCATCGCTGGCTCTTCAGCGGCGGGTCCGGCTCGCCAGCCGGGAGGGGCACCACTTCACCATCGGCTTCATGCCCGGTGTCATAGTCACGCCGATCGTCAGGCGGTTCCGGGCGCTGGCGCCGGAGGTCAATGTGCAGGTGCTGCACACGGCACCCACCGACCAGGTCGACTATCTGCTCGACGGTCGTGTCGACGTCTGCTTCGTCCGGTTACCGCTGCCGGTCGACACCTTCGAGATCGTTCCCCTGTTCCCCGAGCCGCGGGTCGCGGCGCTCTCCGACGAGCATCCGCTGGCCCGGGCGCGGACCGTCCACATCACGGAACTGACGCCGTACCGCTTGCTCCAGGACTCCGCTGACGTACCGGAGTGGCGCGGCACCGACTTCGACGCGGCGGCGCGCAACCGTCCGGAAGCCGAACGGCCCACCTCGATCGAGGAGAGCCTGGAAGCCGTCGCGTCCGGCACCGGATTCATCGTCGTCCCGGCCGGCCTCGCCGATTTCTATCGTCGCCCCGACATCCGTTACGTCCAGCTCACCGGGGTCGCCCCGCGCATGGTGGCGCTGGCGTACACCAAGAACCGGAAGATGCCGTCCATCGACCAGTTCGCCAGGATCGTGATCGCGGCACTGGGTTCGGCATAGAGCGGCACTGGGTTCGGCACAGAGCGGCGCCGGGTTCGGCACAGAGCGGCGCCGGGTTCGGCACAGAGGCGCACGCGTCGGCGGGCGAGATCGCGCTGTCCTGTCGCCATGTCCGATCGGCATGACGGTTCGGGTAATCGGCATTGGCGCGCCGAGCCGTGGCCAGCGAAGCTCTCCGGCAGAAGCAACTCGCTCTGAAAGAAGAGGGTTTGATGATGTGCCATCGCGGTTTACTCGTGCCGGACACGAGATGACTTCCTACGACTATGTGGTCGTCGGCGGCGGGACGGCGGGCTGTGTGCTCGCGGCGCGGCTGTCCGAGGACGCGGCGGCGGAGGTGCTTCTCGTGGAGACCGGCACGGCGCTCGGGCCGCCGGCCATGCACCTCCCGGTCGGGTTCCCGCTCATCCCGGCCAAGGAGATCCTCTGGTCGCGCTGGACGACCCCGCAGCGCGGGACGCTGTCGCGCAGCCATCACTGGCCCAGCGGGCGGGTCCTCGGAGGATCGAGTTCGGTCAACGCGATGATGCACGTCCGCGGGCACCGTGCCGTGTACGACGCCTGGGCGGACAACGGTGCGAAGGGCTGGAGCCACACCGAGCTGCTGCCGTACTTCCGCCGGACGGAGACGGCGATGGGCCGCGACCCCGCCCTGCGGGGCGTCATCGGGCCGGTGTGGGCGGCGCCGACGACCCAGCTCGACGACGGCTCGTTCACTTTCCTCGACGCGCTCACCGAGGCCGGTCACGCTCTCACCGACGACATCAACGGTGCACGGCAGCACGGCGCCTTCTGGTGCGACCTGGCGGGGGCGGGCGGCCGTAGGCAGAGCGCCGCGGACGCCTATCTGGTGCCGGTACTCGACCGGCCCAATCTGCACCTGGCCACGGAGGCGGACGTCAGCCGCCTGCTGATCGAGCGCGGATGCTGCACCGGCGTGGAATACACGTCCTTCGGCACAGTGGAACGCGCCGAGGCGCGCGGCGAGGTGATCGTGGCGGCCGGCACGGTGGGCTCCGCTCACCTGCTGCTGCTCTCCGGTGTCGGCCCCGCGGCACATCTGCGTGATGTCGGGATCCCGGTGCTGGCCGATCTCCCCGGAGTCGGCGCCAATCTGCACGATCACCTCCAGTGCCCGGTGGTTTTCGAGGCGGAGCGGCAACTGACCACCAGCCATGGTTTCAGCACGGTCGGTGCCCTGGTGCACAGCGGCGCGACAGCCGTGCCGGACGTCCAGCTGATGCTGCTCGACGCTCCGGCGGACATTGCAGGCGCCGGGACACCCGAACACGGACACACGCTCGCCTTCGCCCACACGGCGCCCGTGAGCCGGGGAACGGTCCGGCTCAGGAGCCCGAACCCGGGCCGGCTGCCGTTGATCGACCCGAACTACCTGGCCGACAGCGCTGACGTGTCGGCCATGCTCGCGGCCCTCGGCATCGCGCGGGAGATCGGCGGCATGCCCGCCTGGGGCCGGTGGGGTGCTCGGGAGACCGCTCCGGGAAAGGGGGACGACCTCGTCGCCCACATCCGCGGGAACGCGGCGACCTTCCACAACCCCGTCGGCACGTGCCGGATCGGGACGGACGACCTCGCTGTCGTCGACCCGGACCTGCGGGTGCACGGCGTCGACGGTCTGCGTGTCGCGGACGCCTCGGTGCTGCCGTCCATTCCCAACACCGGAGTCAACGCGACCGTCCTGGCTGTCGCAGAACGGGCCGCCGACACCATCCGACGCGATGCACGACGGCCCTGAACATCAAGGAGCGGTGACCGTGAAGTTCTTGTGGCGCCTGGTGGATGAAACCCTCGTCGGTGCGGTGATCTACGCACTCACGTGCCGGCTGCCCCGCAACTCACCCCGTACGGACGTCACGCGTGCGACGCGGCGGGGTCCCGTGTGATCCATCCCGCATTCGGCGACCTCCCGGCCGTGACACGAGCGCGCAAGTGGGCTGATGCCGAACCGGCATACCGGCCCGCCGGATCGGCATTGGCGACGAATGACCGCCCCGGGTCAGGATGTTCGACGTGACCCACACCTGAGCGCGGCGGTCGTCGAGCCGGAGTGCTGAACGAACACCGCGCCACGAGCCGCGCCCGGCCGGTCGAGACCGCCGGTACCGCGGCGACTTCCCCGGGTCGCAGAACCGCACCCCCATGTGCTGTGCACACAACATCCGCCGAGCCGGCGGGGCTTCGCCGTGCCCTGTCCCGCTCTGCCCTCACGGAAGGCCGATCGATGTCCCACCACCAGGATTCAGCTGCCGCGAAACAGGACCCACGCCTGGACATCAGCGATGTCTACCTGTTCAGGGGAAGGACCGGAACGGTCTTCGTCATGAACACCAACCCGGTCTCGGCCGACAAGGGTTTCCACCCCGAGGCGCTGTACGAGTTCCACATCGACACCGACGACGACGCGGTGCAGGACCTGACGTTCCGGTTCAGATTCCTCGCCACCGAGGCGGACGGCCGGCAGGGCTGGGTGCTCGACCGGCTCGACGGTGCCGAGACCGCCGACCGCAACGCCTCGGGAGCCCTCGTCGCCACCGGCAGGACGCAGGAGATCGTCACCACGGTGGACGGCGTCAACGTCTTCGTCGGCCGGGCCGGAGACCCGTTCTACCTCGACGGCACCGTCGTCACGGCGGTCCTGACCGCCCTCCGGAACGGTACGGCGGTGGACCTGTCCGCGTTCGACCCGCAACGGGCCTCGAACCTGTTCGCCGGCACCAACGTCACCGCCGTCGTCCTCGAAGTCCCGGACGAACTCCTCGGACGGGGGACGATCGGGGTCTGGGCCACCACCGCGCTGGACGACCACCACGGCGGCTGGATGCAGATCAACCGGTGCGCGACCCCGCTCGTCAGCACGTTGTTCGACGTCACCGAGGCCGGCTTCGACGACTACAACGCCACCGATCCACGGGACGACCTCGCCCACTACGGAGACCTCGTACGCCGGAAGGTCGCGGGTCTCGTGGCCGCCAACGGCACGCACGCCGACCCGGAGGGCTACGGCGCCGCGACACGGGACGCCGTCTTCCCGGACGTCCTGCGCTACCAGGTGGGCACCGAGGCCGACTTCGGAGCGAAGGCCCGCAACGGCAGAGGGCTCACCGAGTCCGCCCCCGAGACGATGTTCGAGATCGTGCTGAACGCGCCCGTCCCCATGGGCCTGGACGCCGGCCACGCCACCGGCATGCTGCGCGCCGTGTTCCCGTACCTGAGCGCACCGGCCTGACGCCGCCAGGACAGCAGTCCCACCCTCACGTCCTCAGGTCCGTGCGGCGAAGCCCGCTTCGTACCCGTCCCTTCCGGAACCAGGAGATTCCTCCATGTCCCGCCGAATCCTGACCGCCTGCGCGAGCTTCGGTTACGTGTTCATCGCGCTGTTCTTCGCCGCCCTGCTGATCGCCCACTGGATACCGCCGATGGCGCCGAGCTGGTCGGCGGAGCGGGTGACGGCCTTCTACACGGACCACGCCAACTCGATCCGGGCCGGCCTCGTGGTCATGCTCGTCGGCGCGGTGACGACGGCACCTTTCGTCGCCGCGCTGTCGAGCCTGATCCGGCGCATCGACTCGCGGCTGGCTCCGCTGGCCGCCACCCAACTCGTCTGCGGTGCCGCCAACGTGGCCGCGATCTTCGTACCCGTCCTGATCTTCACCGCGACGGCCTACCGGCCGGACCGTTCGCCCGACATCACGATGGCGCTCAACGACACGGCCTGGATCACCCTGGTCATGAACGCGTTTCCGGCCGTCGGGCAGGCCGTCGCGGTCGGAGTGGCGATCCTGGCCGACAAGCGCACCACGCCGCTCCTGCCGCGCTGGGCCGCGTACCTGAACTTCTGGATGGCCTTCCTCTTCCTGCCCAGCATCCTGCTGACCTTCTTCAAGACCGGCCCCTTCGCCTGGAACGGCATCCTCTCGTTCTGGGTCGCGGCCGGTGCCTTCGGCGCCTGGTTCCTCGTCATGACACCGCTGATGGTGCGGGCCGCGAGCCGGGTGGACGACGACCGGGCCCCGGCCGACCTGGAACCCGCGGTATGACCGCCACGGCGGCCCGGACCGAACACCCGGCGCCCCAGCGGCACCGCCACATCCCCGGAGAGGCGGGACTGTGGGTCTTCCTCCTCGGCGACATGATCATGTTCTCGGTGTTCTTCGGCTTCGTCGCGGTACTGCACGGCCGGCAACCGAGGATGTTCCGGGCCTCTCAGCAGGCCCTCCATCCAGACCTGGGACTCCTGAACACCCTGCTCCTGCTGATCGCTTCGGCGCTGGTGGCCCGCGGGCTACGGCAGCTCCGATCCGGCGGACCCGCACGGACACTGCCATGGGCGCTCCTGTGCGCGCTCGGGTTCGCCGCCGTCAAGGGCGTCGAATACGCGCTCGTGATCCACGACGGACACACACCGAGCAGCAACGACTTCTTCATGTACTACTTCGTGTTCACCGGCATCCACCTGGCCCACCTGGCGATCGGGATCGGCGCGCTGACGTTCCTCATCGTCCTGTCCCGTCGGCCGGCTCCGAGCCGGGGCCGGCTGCTGGCCGCCGAGGGGGCGGCCGCGTACTGGCACATGGTGGACCTGCTCTGGCTCGTCCTCTTCCCGCTCTTCTACCTGGTGGCGTGACACATGTGGGTCTTTCCGGTACTCGTCCTGGCCACGTTGTCGAGCTGGCTGCTGGGCATCGAGGGCAGCACGTCGACCCTGATCGGCTGCGCGGTCGTCGCGATCGCGCTGGTCAAGGTACGCCTGGTCGGCCTGCACTTCATGGAGCTGCGCGACGCCCCGGCGGCCCTCCGCGGCGCCTTCGAGGTCTACGTCGTGGCCACGGGCGCCACTCTGCTCAGCCTCTACGTATTCCTCTGAAATCGCCGGACAATTCGCCAGGCCAATTCGGCATGGCAGGCGACGATATCGGCATTGGCGATACGCGTCGACTTCCTCAATAATTTTCCCAGCGACTCCCTTGTGGAGGGGAGTTCACGAGCGGTGGAGGTGAAAAAAATGAAGAAGCAGCACTCCTGGTGAATTCATCGGCCGCTCCGGTACTTGTTCGGGTCCGGAGCGGCCGCACATTCCGCGCAACATCCGTCATCGCGAGAAACAGGATCCAATACCTTGCGGGCCCCTCGACCTTCGGTGCCGGCGCCGCTGCGCCGTTCCGCGTTCAGAAAGCTCTGGTCCGCCACCACCCTGGCGGCCCTGGGTGATGCCATCTCCTCGGTGGCCCTGCCGCTGGCCGCGATCGAGGTCCTGGGCGCCGACGCCGTCCAAAGTGCCGTCCTGTCGGCCGTGATCTGGCTCCCGAGCCTGTTCCTGGCCATGCCGGCCGGTGCCTTCGCCGACCGTACGGGACACCACCGCGGGCTCCTGGCCGGCGCCAACCTCCTGCGGGTCGCCGCCCTGAGCAGCGTGCCGATCGCAACGGCCTTCGGCCTGCTCTCGCTCGTCCAACTGGCCGTCGTCCTGGCCGTCATCGGCCTGTGCTCGGTGCTGTCGAACGTCAGCGAGAGCGGTCTGTTCGCCACCACCCTGCCGTCCGAGCTCTACGTCGCCGGGCAGGCGGCCTCCTACACGGGCCAGACCGCCGCGATCCTCGCCGGACCTTCCCTCGGTGGTCTCCTGGTCCAACTCGCGGGTGTCCCGGCGGCTGTCGGTGTGGACGCGGCCACGGCCGTCACGGCCGCCCTGTTCCTCCTCCGACTGCGCCCGGCGGAGCGCCGCCACGAACCCGGCACCCCCGAGAGCCGCGACCGGCGCACAGGCTTGGCCTTCATCCGGCGAAACCCGCTGATCAGGACAGCACTCGCGGTCACCGCCACCGGCAACTTCTTCAACATGCTCTTCCTGTCGGTGCTCGTCTGGTACTACGTCCACCAGCTGTCCCTGACCAGTGCCCAGGTCGGGTTCGTGTTCAGCGTGCAGGCCATCGGCGGACTCGCCGGCGCGGCCCTGGCCTCCCGGCTCGCCCACCGCATCGGTCTGGGCCGGATGCTCCTGGTCGGCTGCGTGCTGTCGCACGCCCCGCTCCTCGTGATCCCCGCCGTCGGCGCCACCGGAAGCCTCGTCTTCGCCCTGGTCCTGGCCTCGACGCTGCTGGGCGGCGTCGGCGAATCCGTCCAGGACATCTCCGTCGGCTCGGTGTTCGCGCTGGTGGTGCCCCCTCACCTTCGCTCGGGGACCCGGGGCGCGTACCAGACCGTGAGCTTCGGCCTGCGTCCGCTGGGCTCGGTCACCGGCGCCCTCATCGCCGCGACAGCCGGGATCCCCGTGGCGCTGTGGGCCGGCGCGATCGGCGGAACCCTTGCCTGCCTGTGGCTTCTTCCCTCGCGCCTGCTGTCGTTCAGCGGCCAGGACGACCCGTCCGAACAGCCCGAAAGCACCACGGTTCTCTCGCAATGAGGCTCAGCCCTCTGAACGGGGCTTACGAGACGCTACGTTCCCGGCATGCAGCAGCCCTCGGAAAAGGTTCCCGCGCCCCTCGACGGCCCGGCCGTCGACGTCTCCGATGCCCATGAGCTACTCCTCGGCTACCTGGACTGGTACCGCGAGGCCCTGATGCGCAAGCTCACCGGACTGTCCGACGACCAGCTCCGTGCGCCGGTCGAACCGCTCGGCTGGTCGCCGCTCGGCCTGGTCCAGCATCTGTCCTGGGTCGAACGCCGCTGGTTGCGCTGGGGGTTCGGCGCCGAGGACGTCACCGCCCATCCACCCGGCGGAGACGCCGAAGAGTGGACCGTCGCCGCCGGCACCTCCACTGCCCGGGTCATGTCCGCCTATCAAGCGGAGGTGGCTGTCTCCGACTCCCTCGTGAGGAACGCCGCCCTGAACGACAAGGCGCGTGTCGGAGGCCGATTCGCGGCGCCCGAGCAAGCGCCCACGCTCGGGCGGATCCTCTTTCACCTGCTCCAGGAGTACGCCCGTCACGTCGGCCACCTCGACGTCGCGCGCGAGCTCATCGACGGTGAGACCGGCGAGTGAGGCACATGGGGCTGCGGACGCGGCGCGCGACAGCCTCGAGGCAGGTTCATATGAGTCTGTTGCGGATGGCGTAGGACACCGCGTGGACGCGGTTGCGCAGTCCGAGGCGGTTGATGACTCCGTAGAGGATCTTCTTGATGTTGCGTTCGGAGTAGCACATCGTGTCGGCTATCTCGGCGAGGTCCAGGCCCTGCGCGACCAGCCGGAGCACGTCGATCTCCCGTGTGTTCAGGCCGGACTGCGTCAGGCCCTTGGGCACCAGCACGTTGCGCTGGAGGCGGTCCGCCTGGTCGAGCAGTTCGCCCTGTACCGCGGACGGCAGCAGCGCTTCGCCGGCGGCCACCGCCAGCACGGCACGGATCAGGGACTGCGGCTGCGCCTCGGCCCGCCAGAGCACGGCCCGTATCCCGCTGCGGGCCGCCACCGTCAGGTCGGCGTACCAGCCGTCGCTGACCACGAGGACGATCCGTGCCGGGGGCGGCATGGGCAGACTGCCCAGCGTCTCCAGCGTGGAGTTGTCGGCTGTCCGGATCGCGGCCACCACGACGTCCGCCTCCCTCACCGTGGTGAGCGCCACCTCCGGTCCGCGGCTCAGCCCGGCCGCCAGTCCGGCGTGTGTCACCGGGTCCGCGGCGTCGACGGCCACCGACACCGGGGCCGGGGGGAGCCGTCTCATGGCATCGGCGTGCGGCCGCAGGCCCGGTCCGGCCGCGTCGTGCGGACGTCTGCCACCCGGTGAGCCGGTGCTTGTCGGGCTGGTCGTGGGACGCCGGTCCGGTTCGACCTGGCGCCGCATCGGCACCAGCCGCGGCGGGACTTCCATCGGATTGCTTCTCCCGGATCTTCCGGTCATGAGGGACAGGCACGAACCAGGGAGAGAACCGACCGCCGTGGAGTGCCGCCGGATGCCGGAACGCTCGGAGCGCGTCCGGTGGAGGGCGTGGCGTCGCCCCGGTGGCGGCGTGATCCCATGGTGCTTCCTTTCGTGGGGTGCGTCCGCCCCGGAAGGCGTGGGCGTGCTCCCGCGAGGAGACGGTCATGTGACCGCGTCCCCGCCTGACGCGCGAAGAGCCCGTCGCTGCGCGGCTGCTCTCGATCGGCGGTGTGCGTCCCCGGACCACGACGGTGGCCGACAGTCCTGGCGTGCCCGGCATCGTGCACAACTGCCGTGGCGGCGGGCGACGTTGTGGCCTTTTCCGCCGGTCCGACCATGGTGGACCGGTTGAGGGTGACCGCGCCAATGCCTATCTGTTCGATTCTGAAGCCGTTTCGGCATATGCCGTGATGGGCGTGGCTACGATGATCCGCATGGATCTCGACATACGCCGGGTGCGCTACTTCGTGGCCGTGGCCGAGGAGTGCAGCTTCGTGCGGGCGGCGAGCCGTCTCTACATGACGCAGCCGGCGCTCAGCCGTCAGATCCGCGCGCTGGAGGAGGATCTGGGCGTCGTCCTCTTCCTGCGGGACCGGCAGGGCACCGTACTGACGCGGGCGGGGCACCAGTTGCTGGAGGACGCCCGGCCGATGCTGGCGATGGCGCAGGCGGTGCAGCAGCGGGTGCGGACGGCGAACCGGGAGGTGAACCAGTTCACCATCGGCTTCATGCCGGGTGTCATCGTCACGCCCATCGTGCGCGAGTTCGCCCGGATGGCGCCGCAACTGGACATCGATGTCGTCCACACCTCGATCACCGACCAGGTCGACTTCCTGCTCGACGGGCGGGTCGACGTCTGTTACGTCCGTCTGCCGCTGCCCGAGGGCATGTTCGAGGTGGTCCCGCTCTTCCCGGAGCCCCGTGTGGTGGCGCTGTCCAGTGAGCATCCGTTCGCGGAACTCAAGGCGGTGCACGTCGAGGACCTGCGGGACATGACCCTGTTGCAGGATCCGCGGGACGTACCCGAATGGCGTGGACGTGTCCCACTCGATCCGGTGGCGCCGCCGGGGGGCGCGGGACGGTTCCCGGCGACGATCGAGGAATGCCTCCAGACCGTCGCCTTCGGCTCCGGGTGTTATGTCATGCCGGCCGGGACGGCCGGCTTCTACCGCCGTGACGACGTCGTCTACCTGACGCTGGAGGGCGTCGCACCGCGCATGGTCGCCCTGGCCTACTCCAAGCACCGGACCATGCCCGAGCTCCTCCAGTTCGCCGAACTCTCGCGGCGCATGCTCGGCCCGGGCCCGGACTGACGCGCGGGCGGCAGGCCGTGATGCCCGGCGTCCCCCCGCGCCCAGGTGAAGGTGCTCCCGAGCGGGTCGGGCGGGTGTGCCCGGTGTGACGGACGTCGTGGACGCGGATGCGGGCGCTGTTCGACCGTTCGGGACCGGGAGGGCGGCCTGGAGCAGCCACTTCAGGTTTCCTGGGTGAACTCACAGGTTGCTCAGATTGTTTCTAGAAGCCACGCACAGCAGCGTTTCCTGCGCTCCAGCGTATCCGGACGATGCACGGGGCTTCCCGATTTCCTCTCCGGCCCGGAACGAGTCCGAGCCGACAGGATGGATTGTGGATTGTCAGATACATGACAAAGATCGGGAGTCCCGCGGCCTACTACCGAAGGGAACGTCAAGGTGCCACAGAACAGCACACGCAGCGAACTGACGGGAAGATGGCAGCGGACGGGCGTGGCCTTGGCGGCGGCCACTGCCTTCCTCCTCACGGGGGCCTACGTCCACGCGGACGCCGCGACCGCCCAGAGCGACTCGTCCAGCACGTCGGCGACCGCGGCCGTGTCGACCGCGGCGGTCTCCGACGTGGTCACCGCGGCCAACACGTTCCTCGACACCCTGTCCACGAGCCAGAAGTCGAAGGTGCTCCTCAGCCTCACCGAGGCCAACGCCACAGCTTGGTCGAACCTCCCGTGCGGCTCCTCCTGCCGCGTCGGCATCCAGTTCAGCACGCTCAGCAGCACCCAGCTCGCCGCCGCCAAGGCGGTGGTCCAGGCGGCCACCGGCACGGGCAGCGGAACCGGTTACGACCAGGTCTCCAAGATCCTGGCCGCCGACGACTACCTCGGGCAGAAGGCCGGCGGCTACGGCAGCGGCAACTACTACCTGGCGTTCCTCGGCACTCCGAGCACCTCCGGCACCTGGCAGCTCCACTTCGGCGGCCACCACCTCGCGGTGAACCTCACCTACGCGGACGGACAGGTCGAGGGCACCACTCCGTACTTCGTCGGCGTGGAGCCGTCGAGCTGGACCTCGAACGGCACCACGTACGCACCGCTCAGCGGGATGCGCAACGCGATGCTCGCCATGCTCGGCGGCCTGAGCAGCAGCCAGCTCGCCCAGGCCAAGCTCTCGACGTCGTACAGCGACGTGCTGCTGGGACCGGGCAAGGACGGCCAGTTCCCGACGGCCAAGCAGGGCCTCGCGGTCAGCGGACTCTCCAGCGCCCAGCAGGCGCTCGTCCTCGCGGCCATCACCCCGTGGGTCAACGTCGCGGACGACACGACCGCCGCCTCGGTGCTGACCACCTACCGGTCGGAACTCGCCGGCACCTATGTCTCGTACTCGGGCAGCAGCGCCCTGAGCAGTCAGGGTGACTACGTGCGCATCGACGGACCCGGCGTCTGGATCGAGTTCATCTGCCAGAACGGCGTCGTCTACAGCGGGGTGCACTACCACACCGTCTACCGGGACCACACCACCGACTACGGCGGAGAGTTCTCGTTCTGATGAACCGCTCACCGCTCTCGCCGTCATCGGCGCTACGCATGACGGCCGGGCTCGCGGTGGCGGTGGTGGCGGCGCTGCTCCTGGCGGCGCCGCCTGCCGCCGCGCACCCCATGCCGCACTCGGTGCTCCTGCTCGACGTGCACGAGACCTCGGTCGCCGCCGAACTGGACCTCCCGCTCAGCGACTTCTCTCGCGCCAGCGGCATCGCCCTGGACGACACCACCACGGCGAAGCAACTGGCGGTACGGATCCCCGCGGTCCGCCGCTACCTGGCCGCCCACCTCCACCCCACCACCCGCGGAGGCACGGCATGGGCCGTCACCTTCGGCGGCATGGCACTGAGCCGGGCGGAGCAGACCGCCACCGGCGTCTACCGCGAGCTGACCGTCCAGGCCACCCTCACACCGCCTCCCGGCGGGGACGTACGGCGGTTCGTCCTGGACTACGACGTCATCGTCCACCAGGTCGTCACCCACACCGTCCTGGTCTCCGTCCGTCAGGACTGGGCCGCCGGCCGAGTGGCCGGCAAGGAGCAGGAAGGCGCGGCCACCCAGGTCGGTGTGATCCGTATCGACACCCGGAGCATGACCATCGCGCCCCTCACCGTCGACCTGGACGGCGGCAGTGTCTGGAGCGGGACCTACGCCATGTTCCGGCTCGGCGCCTCCCACATCCTCGAAGGCACCGACCACCTGCTGTTCCTGCTCATCCTGCTGCTGCCCGCGCCGCTCAGGGCGGCCGGGAACCGCTGGCGCGGATCGGTGGGAACCCGCACCGCCCTCGGCCGGATCGCCCGCACCACCTTGGCGTTCACCCTCGGCCATTCCCTGGCGCTGGCAGTGAGCGCGTTCGGGCGCCTCGACATCCCGGCCCAGCCGGTCGAGGCGTTCATCGCCTTCAGCATTCTCGTCGGGGCCGTCCACGCCGTCCGTCCGCTCTTCCCGGGACACGAGGCCGTCATCGCCGGCGTCTTCGGTCTCGGGCACGGCCTGGCCTTCTCCCTCACCCTCGCCGAAATGAAGCTGTCCACCACTCAACTGAGCCTAAGCCTGGCGGGATTCAACCTCGGCATCGAATGCATGCAGCTGATCCTCGTCCTGCTCGCCCTGCCGGGCCTGGTCTGCCTGGTCCGGTTGCGCAGGCACGCCGCCGTGCGCACTGCCTGCGCGCTGTCGACCGCGGGCCTGGCCGTCGGCTGGCTGCTCGACCGTTCGGGCCTGCCCAACCCCGTCGCCCGCGCCGCGGACAGCGCGGGAACGCACACGTCGCAACCGCTCCTCGTACTGTCCGCCACCGCCCTGCTCGCCACGCTCCGTCTGATCACCCACCGTGGCGGGGCGGGTACCGGGGGCAGGACCGGTGACACCCCCGTGTTCACCGCCGAGGCCGAGGCGATCTCACGTCGCTGAGCCGCCCTCGGCCGCCACCGGGCCGGTCCTCGTCAAGCCGGTCTGCCCCTGCTGGACCCGCTCCAGGTGGCGATGCCGGAGCGGTACAGCCGGGCTGACCTGGCGGGGACAGGGCACAGCGGGTCCTACAGCTTGGTCATCTTGGTGTACGGGCTCAGGATCCGCATCTGCTCCGAGCCGAAATCCACCAGTGCGGCGATTCCGTCCTCGACGCCGATCACCCGGCCGAGGCCGTAGGCGTCGTGTGTGACCTGGTCGCCCACGGCGAAGTGCCGGGGGGTCGGGGTGACCGGGGCTTTGAAGGGGCTGGTGGGCAGATGACGCTTCGATGCAGCGGGCTTTGTCATTAGTGCAGTATGTGCCCACGGACCGGGTCGGCGGCAGCCTCGCTCACAATTGATCACCGGGCAGACCGCCGTAGGGCCGGGTCGCGCCCGGTCCTGCCGTGCGGTGGCTGGGGTTCGCTTGCGGGGGTGTGCGCAGGGCGAGGAGGGCGACGTCGTCCTTGCCGGGCGGGTGGATGCGGCGCAGGAGCTGGTCGGGAAAGGCGGTCAGCGGACGGTGGGCGAGGGCGGCGGCGTGTTGGCGCAGTTGCTTCAGGCCGTCGTCGAGGCTGAGGCCGGGTGCCTCGATCAGGCCGTCGGTGTACAGCAACAGGGTGGATCCGGGCGGCAGGAGCGTGGTCTCGTCGGTGCGCGGCAGATGCGTCCCGGTGCCCAGCAGGAGTCCGTGGCCGTCGGTGAGATAGCGGGCCAGACCGTCGCGGGTGATGAGCAGGGGCGGGGGGTGGCCCGCGTTGGTCCAGGACAGCCGCCAGTGGCCGTCACCGGCGTCGGTCACCCGGGCGAGGACGAGGGTGGCCATGCTGACGTCGGTGATGTGCATGATCGCCTCGTCGAGTCGTTCGACGATCCGGCTGGGGGGTTCTCGCTGGGACCAGGCGTAGGCGCGGAGCATGTTGCGCAGCTGGGCCATGCCGGCGGCGGCCTCCAGGTCATGGCCGACGACGTCCCCGACGGCCAGGGCGGTGGCGCCGTCGGAGAGCGCGAAGGCGTCGTACCAGTCACCGCCGACCTGTGAGGCGTCCGGGGCGGGCAGGTAGCGGACGGTCAGTTGCAGTCCGGGTACCTGCGGCATCTGCGGAAGCAGGTGGTTCTGCATGGTTTCGGCGACCTTGCGCTGGCGCTGGTAGAGGCGGGCGTTGTCCAGGGCGAGGCCGGCCCGGCGGGCGATGTCCTCGATCAGGGGGAGGTCGGTGGCGGTGAAGTTCCCGGGTTTCCTCGCGCGGCCCAGGGTGAGGGCTCCCAGGACCTCGCGGGTGCTGCGGATGGGGGCGATGGCCGCGGAGCGGATGCCGGTGATGTCGAACAGGCGGTGCTGTTCGAAGGTGATGCCGGAATCCGGGGCCCGCCGGTAGGTCTCGGGGCCGGCCAGGGTGGAGGCGATGCCGCGCAGGGCCCGGGACAGGGGCATCGGGGACTCCTCGGGGACCGGCGGCATGGGGCCCTCCAGGTCCTCGTGGTGCGTCAGCGTGTCGCCGTCGGCTTCGACCACGGTGGTGCGCCACACCTCGTCCCGTTCGGTGATCAGGTCGATGACGACCCAGTCGGCCAGCCGGGGCACGACCAGGGCCACCAGCCGGCGCAGCGCCTCGTCGACGTCGAGGGTGGAGGTCAGCTGGGTGGTGGTCTCGGCCAGCAGGGCCAGACGCTGGAGCTCGCTCAACGGCGCGGTGGCCCGTTCCGGGTGCGGGCCGGCGGGGTGTTCTCGGTGGGGGGTGTGGAAGACGACCAGCGTGCCGGTGTCGTGGTCGCCGACGGCGTAGGGGGTGAGCAGCCAGGAGATGGTGAGCAGGGAGCCGTCGGCGTGGGCGAAGTAGTCCTCGTCGGACTGGGCCGGGCGTCCGTCGTGGAACGCCCTGCGCATGCCGCACTGGGTCGTGGGCAGCGGCTGGCCCTGTGGCCCGCGGTGCAGCAGGTCGTGGGCGTCGTGGCCGACGAGGTCCTCGACGGGCCGGCCCAGCAGGCGAGCGGCGCGGGTGTTGGCCGCGAGGATGCGGCCCTGCTGGTCCGCGACGTAGGCTCCGGCCCCGATGGCCTCCAGCGCGCCGGTGAGCTGGGCGGGCGGTACGGCCCGGGGCTGCCCCCGGCCGGTGTCGGGCGTCTCCGCTGCCGCCATGTCCTCGCCTCCCGGGTGATCGAGCCGCCGCCCTGCCGCCGCTCGTGCCACGTGGCCTGCCGCCCCGCCCTCCTGTGCCCTGCTTTCCCGAGTGCCCCGTGTCGCCGAGAATCCGCGTGACACCTCACCGAGGACTGTGGCGGACCCGCGCGGCCGACCACGTCGAGCCTCGACCACCGGGCCGGGCAGACCGCCTCCCACCTGACCGTGGAGCTCGCCGAGGTCCCGGCGGGCGCCACCGCCGTACTGGTCCGTTTTCCGCTTCCATGCCCCTCGGGAAAATCACCGAAATCTCCAGCGGTGGCGGAATTTCGTGTATCTTCACGACCGTCACACAAATCGCATCATAGCGTATTCGTGCATTTGTGCGCCCCCTGAATCCGGCGGGGCGTCATTCGTTCGATTTATGTGTGGGCAGGGCGTTCCGCGCGCCGCGGTCCGTTCCGCCCTGGGGGGCACGTGAGAACGCAGCAGGACAATGAGGGGTCCGGCCGTGACGACACCCTGACCGCCGCCGCCCGGGTGGTGCGGGCGCTGGGCACGCCGGGGGCGGCCGCGGCCGAACCGGGGTACGAGCAGGCGTTTGATCAGGTCGAACAGATGGTCAGGGAGCAGCTGACCGAGGTCGGCCGGCACCCGCCCGAGCACTGGCGGGCGGCGCTGCGGAAGGTCCGCGAGGAGGAACGGCGGCACCTTCCGCCGGCGGGACGGGGGTGGCTCGCCACCGCACTCGCCGGCGGGGAAATGGCGGCGGCGGTTTTCGTGGAATTCGGCTGCGAGAAAATAAGGGTCAGTCGGGTCACGGGTGACACGGGTGACGCTTTTCCGAGCAGTGACGTTCTTTTCGAAGCGGAGTGGGGTGCCCCGCCGGCCGGTGACACCTCCTCCGCCGGAGCGGGAAACCGAGCGGCCGGCCGAATACGACGCCTTTTCGAGCTGGCGTCCGGGGAACCCACGGCCGAGGAGATCGACCGGCCACTGGGCCGGACGCTGGAACAGGCCCTGCGGCGGCTGCCGGAGCCCCCGGACCGCGGGGGCACACCGGTCGTCGTCGCCGTACGCGCGGCCGGCTGGACCTGCCTGGAACGGGCCGTCGAACGGCTCGCTCCGCACACGCCCCTGCTGTGGCTGCGTCTCCCGGCGGGGTGGCCGGCCGGCGGCCCCGACGACCTGCTCGCCCCGGCCCCGCTGCGCCGCACCCTGTGGTTCGCCGCCGCGCACGTCCAGCCGTCCACGGGAGCGGTGCGGGTGGTGCGGCAGCCGCTGTTCCCGGCGGGGAGCACGGCCACCGTGCCGGGCGCGCGGTCCGCCGGGCCGCTCGCCGAGGTGCGGGTGCGGGCCCCGTCCGACGGCGGGGAACAACCGCGCGCCTGTGCCGTCGTCGTCACGGGAGCCGTCGGGGACGCCCCCGCCGACTGGCACGCCGTCCGGGCCGACCGGCTGCTGCTCCCGGCGGCGGGACCGGCGACGCTGCGCTACCGGCTGGACGGGCCCGGCCGGGTCCGGCTCCTGTACGACGGCGGGCACCGGCCCGAGTCCACCGTCTGGAGCACGCTCCTCGGCAGGCTGCCGCGCGGACTCGCGCCACCGCTCCCGCTCGACCTGGTCCTGGCCGTGGAGACCGCGGTCCGCCGCCGGCAGGGGGCGGCCCAGCTGGCCACCCGCGTCCGCCGGGCGAAGGCCGTCGTCGAGGCGGTACGGGACGGCAGCCGCCACCCGGAGTCGCTGCGGGTCGCGCTCATCGGCTACCGGGACCACCTGCCGCTGGCCGGCCCCGGCGACACCAGCCCCCTGCACTACCGCACGGGCTTCCGCCCCGTCACCGCGGCGCTGCGGATCCTGGACGAGTGGGAGCCCTCCCCGCTGCACCACGACTTCGCCACCGGCCTCGAACACGTCCCGTACGAACTGCGCTCCTGGCAGGACCGATGGCGCCCCGGCAGCCTGCGCGGCCTGATCGTGGTCGGCTCGCGCCCGCCGCACCCGCACAGCCGCCCACCCCAGGCGGTGCGCAGACGGGCACCCGTGCGGGTCTGCCCGGACCGGCTGGACTGGGGGACCACGCTGACCCGGCTCCGGCACGAGCAGCGGCTCCACTGTCTGGCCCTGGTGGACGAGCCGGACTGGATGGACGACGACGGCGAACCGCTCGTGGCCCGCTGGGCCCGCCAGGCCTGGGCCCACATCGGCACCCAGGGCTGTTTCGACGCGCACGAGGACCCGCGGCGGGTGGTCACGGGCCTGCTGCCCGACACCCGCTCCCGGACGGACGACGCCGGACCCTCGGGGCTCGCGCTGGCGTCGGGCCCCCCGGAGAGCTGGCTGCCGTAGGCGCCGCCGAGGCGCCCCGCGGCACCGCGCCGGACGTCCTGTGGCATCAGGCCCCCGGCACCGCGCCGGACGCCCTGCGCCATCAAGACGGCACGAAGCGGCACGAGGAAACGAAGAGCGACGCACGTCGGCGCGCAGTCGAACAACACGGCAGAACGCCGCGGAGAAAGTCCTGACCAGGCTGAACCAGGGGGAGACATGAACGACCGGGACGACGTCACCGAGTCCGAGCCACGCCAGAGCGGGCGCAGTCGCGCGGACAGTGGCCGCAAGAGCCTCTACGCCGCGTTCGACCAGCACCCCGCGCTGCCCGG
Organism: Streptomyces humi; assembly: GCF_001005085.2. Classification (GTDB taxonomy): domain Bacteria; phylum Actinomycetota; class Actinomycetes; order Streptomycetales; family Streptomycetaceae; genus Streptomyces; species Streptomyces humi. The sequence continues at coordinate 29,335 of NZ_LBMU02000048.1, read as the reverse complement.
CCCCGCACCCGCACCCGCCCCGCCGCCGACGACCTTCCCCGTGCAGGAGGACGCGCGGGTGGCCGACGGCGCGGAACAGCCGTCACCCTCGCTGCCCCGCACCCGGCCGGGGCCGGGCGGTGAGCCGCCGGTGAAGTGGCCCGAGGCCGGTGAGGAGACCGCCGATCCGCCGCCCGCCGAGGAGAGCGAACCGGGCGGGCCCACCATCACGCTGTGGGGCGGCATCGGCAGCGGCAAGTCGACCCTGCTGGCCGCGCTGACCCGGGCGCTGATGGACCCCGTGTACGGCTCGTGGAACGTGTTTCCCGAGGACCACTCGTCCAAGCAGTACCTCAGCGACCTCGCCCACACCTTCTACCGTGAACGCGTCTTCCCCAGCGCCACCCAGGACGAGCAGCTGCCCGTCCGGCTGACGCTGGTCGGGGACGTCGGCGGCACCCCCTACGCGAGCAGGTCCGCCGGCCGACGGCGGTGGCGCCGGGGCGGGCAGCCCGCCAGGGACGTGCTCGAGTTCCGGGTCCGCCTGCGGGACATGCCCGGCGAGGCCTTCGACCTGCGCTCCGACATGGGCGCCCTGATGGGGCCGCGGCTGGTCACCGACCTGGCCGACTCGCGGGCCATGGTGTACGTCCTCGACGCGGCCCGCGAGTGGCGGGTCAACGGTGCGGACGGGCCCGTGGACGAGGACGAGCGGCAGAGCGCCGACTTCTTCACCGAGGTGCTGGACGGGGTGGCGACCGAGATCGCCATCCGCGGGCAGCGCGACGGGCACCGGCTGCCGCACAGCATCGCGGTCTGCCTGGCCAAGTTCGACGACGACGACGTGTTCCGGTTCGCCTGCGAGCACGGCAACGTACGGCTCAACCCGCGCACCGGCCAGCCCGAGGCCATCGACGCCGAACGGCTCTTCGACGACCTGTGCGACCGCTTCCCGCACGGCAGCCTCGGCGAGATCAGGAACCAGATCGGCCGCTACTTCGTGCCCGAGCGCGTCGGCTACTTCGTGTGCAGCGCCGTCGGCTTCTGGGTCGACCCGGACCGGGGCTTCGACTTCGACAACCCCTCGCTGGTCAACGCCGTCGACGACAAGGTCCGGTTCGTGGCCCCGCCGCGGCCGGTCAACGTCATGGAGCCCTTCCTGTTCCTGCGCGGCCTGTCCCGGCAGCGATGACGTCCCGAGCGAGAGAGGGAGGTCCGCCCATGTCGTCCGACGGCGCCGGGCTGACCGCGGGCTGGGCGGTCTGGGGCAAGCGTCCCCACAGCCCGCAGGGTTTCCAGGTGATGGCGGCCTGGCCGCCGGAGTGGAGCAGCTACTACACCAGGGCGATCCAGCACTGGTCCCCGGGCACGCCCTCGCCCGCCGACCGGCTGCCCTGGGTCACGGTCGGCCCCAGCACGAACCCGGACCACCGGCTGTCCCTCGGGGTCTTCGTCCTCGACCGGACCGAGACCGCCGACGTGCACAGCCGGCCGATCAACCACGTCACCCACTTCTGGGTCCCCTACGAGGAGGCGGCCGGCCACGGCCTCGGCTGGAGCGCTCTGGCCCGCGCCGCGCTGGCCGGCCGGACCGGGCTGTCCCGGATCGCCGCGGGCGGCGAGTCCGGCACGCCGCACGGCCCCGTGCGCCTGCCGCTGTCCGCCGACGAACACCTGATGAACGGCTTCGACGAGGAGTTCGTCTCGGCCAGCGACCCCCTGCTGCACTGGCACGCGGCGGTCGCCGCCCTGCTGCTGGACGGGCCGGTGGTGGTGACCGGCGCCCCGGACGACGACCCGCTGGAACGGCTGCGGCTGCTCGACAACATCGCCGCGATGCTGCCGTACGCGCTGCGCACCTGTCTGTCGGCCGCCACCGCCACCTCCTCCGGCGCCAACCACCGCATCCGCCTGTCCTGGGGGCGCGCCGCCCCCGGCCGGGACTGTGTGCCCTGGGGCGGCGCGGTGGGCGTCGAGCGGCTGTCACCCGTGGCGCGCCAGTACCACGACCTGCTGATCCACGCCTGGGAGTCCCGGGGCGGACACACGGTCCTGGACCATCTGGCGCGCTGCACGGCCCTGCCCGAGGGCGCGCACGCCGGCCTGCCGACGGCCCAGCAGGCACACCGGCTGCTGTGTGCGATGGACCACGAACTCCACGTCGAGGCCGAGGTGTTGCGGGGCGGCCCGGTGGCCGACGACGTGGTCGACGAATTCCTGCGCGATCCGCGGACCCACCGCAGGACCGGCAGCATGATGGCCCGGGCCAAGCTGTCCGGGACCTCCACCGACCTGTCGTTGCTGCCGCCGTACCTGAGCGATCCCCAGGTGGCGGACACGCTCCTGAAGCGGTTGCGCGAGGACCTGCGCACCGGCTCTCTCAGCTCCGTGCAGGAGAAGGTCAGCAGCCTGTTGCGGGCCACCCGCGTGGAAGGCACCAACCTCGACGTCGTCGACCGCGCCATCGCCTTCCTCATGGACCCGGCCGACGGATCCGGTGAGGACGTCGACGTCACGGCCACCCTGGATCTGCTGCCGTCGCTGGAGCCGTTCCCGCCCGGCACCATGCCCCTCGCCCGGGGTGCGGTGGCCACCCGGCCCGAGCTGACCTGGATCCTGCTGGACGGCGCGGCCGGCACCCCGGAGCCCGCCCGCTCGGTCCGCCGCTGGCTGGAGTGGCTGGGCACCGGCGCCGCCGGGGAACTGGCCCTGCTGTACGACCTGTTGCGGCCGGACACCACCGTCTGGCAGCCGCGGCCCGCACGGTGGGCCGCCAAGCACCCGGACGAGGCCGCGCGGCTGCTGGGCCTCGGCGTCGCCTGTCACCGCGGCGACACCCTGCTGACCTCGTCGTTCTTCGACGATCTGAGTGACGCGCTGGGGCCCAACGGACCGGGCCGGGTGCTGCGCCTGCGCGGTCCGCGCACCCAGCCGGAGGGGCTGCGGGCCACCCTGGCCGCCGGACCGCGCGCCGCCCTCGGCCTGGCCGCGCGGGCCCGCTGGGACCTGTTGTGCGCGCTGGCCGGCGAGGCGCCGAGCGCGCTGCCGGACGACGCCGAGACGCTGACCAGACCGGGGATGGACCGCTATGCCGACACGCTGAAACAGCACCTGGACGCGCTGTCCCAGCACCGGCGCAGGACCGCCGCGAAGACCCTGCTGCGGTGCCTGCTGCGGTTCGACCCCGCCACCGGGCGCCGCCCGGGAGCGGCGGCGCGGGCCGTGACCGAACGCCTGGTGCAGGAACCGACGGACGCCGCACTGCGGGGCATCACCGCCGAGGCCGTCTCCGACCTGCTGGCGGCGCCGGGCTGGCGGGCCCGGGGCGAGGAGCCCGCCTGGCTGGACCGGCTGACGCAGTACGTACCGCAGATCGGCGGCACGCTGCGCCTGTACGCCCTGGGCGAGGCGGCCCGGGAGGGCACGCTGAGCGCCGAGGAGTTCGGCAGGAGGCTGCGTTCGGCCCGGCGCGAGGGCGCGACCCGGGCCCAGCTCTGCGGCCCCCTGGCCGCCTGGGCGGACGGCCGGCCGAACCCGGGGACGGCGGTGCTGGAACTGCTGGACGCCTACCGCGAGGCCTACCGGCAACAGGGCGACCCGGCCGGCTCCGAGCAACGAGAGCTGCTGGAGAGGGAGTTGTGGGGGCGGCTCGGGGAGCGGCTGTGGACCGCGTACTTCGAGGCGGCCGACGCCCAGCTGTCGGGCCAGGAGGAGAGCGCCATGGACGCCATCCGCCGCAACGAGCAGCTGCGCGAGGAGGTCAGGCGCCGTCGGCAGGTGCTGAGGACGCTGCACTTCACCCGCCGCTGAGCGACCCGCCACCGCCCGTCCGTCCCCGGACCCCGCGCCCTGTCAGGGGCGTTCACCACCCGTGAGTCCCGACCGGGCCCCGCCCAGGAAGAGTTGGCACGTCATGATCACATCCGTTCCGTCCGCGCCGCGCGCACGCGCGAGCGCCACGGCCCTGTTCCTCGCCGCCGCGCTGCTCCTCGGCGCCGGCGGGTCCGCGTCGGCCGACGACGCGTCCGCGGTGCCGTCACCCGACGACATCTGCCGTTCCCTGCACGTCGACGACGTGCCCGCCTCGTACGTCGTCCTGGTCGACACCTCGTCCTCGATGCAGGACCGCGGCCCCGACGGCGCCACCCAGTACGACACCGTGAAGAAGCGGCTGCGGACGTTCCTCGCGGGACTCGCGCCCTCGGACCAGGTGGCGCTGGTCTCCTTCGGGCGCTCCGTCGGGGTCGTCCACCCGCTGGGCCCGGCGGCCGGCGCGCGGAACGCCGTCGACGACCTGCCCGCGCGGGCCACGGAGACCGCGAGCGACCCCGGCAGCGCCCTGGAGACCGCCGCCGACCAGCTGCGCGACAGCCGTACGCCGGTCGCGGCGGTGCTGCTGCTCACCGACGGCGCGGTCAACGCCCCCGACAGCGACTACGCCGAACTGGGCTCGCCGAGCTGGCGCAGGCTCGGCGCGCGCTACCGCGCGCTCGGCGCGGACCGCACGGTGGTCGGCTACGGGCTGCCGCTCGCCGACGACACGCACGTCTCCGACATCCTGGGCGCGGTCGTGGCGACGCCGCGCATCCTCCCGGTCGGGGCGGCCGCCCTGGGCACGCAGCTGAACAGCGCCAAGGACCGGGTGCGGACCGACAAGGCGGTCCGCGCCCTGCGCGACGACGCCGGCGCGGGGGTACGGCTGGCCGTGACCGACGGGGCCTCCGGCACCGGTACCGGCGCGCTCGACCTGGGCACCGGCGACCGGGAGGGCGCACGGCGGCAGACGGTACGGCTCACCGTCACCTCCACCGCCCGTCACGTGCCCCTGCGGGTCCGGCTGCGCGCCGGGACCGACGGCGGCGGTCCGGCCGTGGCCTCGGTCGGACTGCCGGACCAGGCCGTCACCCTGGCACCGGGTGAGCGGCGGAGCTACCGGCTCACCCTGCTCTGGCACCAGGACCCGCGGGCCGCCCTCGCCCCTTCCACCGAGGACTTCGAGACCGGGCTGGCCGTCTCCGCCGAGGTGGCGTCGCCGTGGACGCCCACGGTCCGCGGGGCACTGGGCTACCCCGGGTTCCGGCTCGCCGCCCCCGCTCCGGCGCGGGTACGGCTGCACGGCCAGGTGCCCGGCACGCCGCCCGGGTGGCTGTACCCGGCGCTGACCGTACTGGTGCTCGGCGGGATCCTGGCGGGATCGCTGGTGTACCGGCGGCGCAACCCGCTGCTGTCCGGGACCCTGGTCATCACGGACCTGCGCTCGGGGGACCGGGTCCACCATCCGCTGGGCGGGCGGCTGTTCACGAAGGACGTCGAGGTCGCCCAGGTGCGCGCCCGGGTCAAGGTGCGCGGCCGGGCCGGGCGCGGGGTGCTGGCCGTGGAGTGCGTACGGGAACCCCTGCGTGCCAACGCCCCCCGCCTCGCCGACAGCGGGGAGTGCGAGCTCGGCAAGTCGACCGTCCTGTGCGGGATCGGCTTCTCCCACACCTCCGACCGGTGACGGGAGCGCAGGTGAACCCCGCCGCGCCGGTGGTCCCGCAGCCGCGCCCCGCCCCGATCGTCGCCCTGGAGCGGTCCGACCCCGCCGAGGCCGCCGGGTTCCGGCTGCTGGGCCGGCTGGCCACCGGCGGCTTCGGCCACATCTACCTCGGCAGACGGGCGGTCGACCATGCCGTGGACCCGGGCGGCGACCCGTACACGCTGGCGGCCGTGAAACTGCTCAAGCAGGAGTACTCCGGCAACGCCCAGCACCTCCAGCGCTTCCACCAGGAGAGCAAGGCGCTGCTGCGGGGGGCCGGCGCCCGCATCCCCGAACTGCTGTCCTTCGAGTTCGACGCGGGCCGGCCGCCCGCCATCGCCACCCGGTTCATCCCCGGGCCCTCCCTGCACCAGGTGATGGCGGCGCACGGCGGAGCGCTGCCGGCCGAGACCGGTTACGGGGTCGGGGCCGACCTGGTCGACACCCTGCTCGCGGCCCACGACCAGGGTGTGTGGCACCGCGACCTGCACCCGGGGAACGTGCTGCTGACGGCGGACGGGCCGTGGATCATCGACTTCGGTCTGACCCGGATCCGCGGCCAGCAGCTGACCCGGCCCCTCGACCAGGCCTTCGGCAACCCCCACTACTGCGCGCCGGAACAGCTGGGGGGCCTGGCCGAGACGGACGCGGCCACCGACGTCTTCGGGATCGCGGCGGTCCTGCTGTACCTGCTGACCGGGCACGCGCCCTACCCGGGACCGCGTGCCCCCGCCGGGCGGGCGGCGGATCTGTCCGGGCTGCCGCGGGGCCGGGCGGGGCGAGCGGTCGCCGCCTGTCTCGCCGTACGCGCCGGTGACCGGCCCTCGCTCGGCGAACTGCGCGCCGCGCTGGGCGAGGTCGGTGCCCTCGCGCTGCCGGCCGGGGTCCGGCGGGAACTGGACGCCCACCGCACCCGGCTGACGGAGTTCCTGCGCGACGCGGACAACGAGGCCGACCTCACCGTGCCGTTCCGGCCGGGCCGCCGCAGCTGGAGCCGACGGGTGGGGGAGTGGGCGCACGCGCTGGTGGCCGTCGGGGACGACACGGTGGCCACCGCCGACGGCGCGGGCCGGCTGCACTGGCTGCACCCGGGGACGGGCGCGGTGCAGCGCACCGACGTCGGGTTCCGGCCGCCGGTGCGGCTGTGCGCGGGGGAGCGGGTGATCCTCGTCCGGGACGCCGCCGGGCGACTGGAGGCGTGGGACACCGTCTCCCGGACGCGTCGCTGGTCGGTGCCGGAGCCGGAGGACCGGGTGGCGGCTCCGGCGCTGCTGCACGGCCGCAACGTGCTGCTCGTCGACGCCGGGGGGAGGGTTCACCACTTCGACGCCGACACCCGCCGCGTGTGGTGGCGGGGGGAGCCGCTGCCGGACACCACCGCGCTGGCGGTCGGCCGGCAGCGGGTGTACGCGCTCATCGACCACGGACTCCGGTTGCACGCCCTCGACGACGAGGACGGCAGGGCGGCCTGGCCGGCGCCCCTCGCGCTGCGGGCGCCGGTGCGGGCGGCACCCCTGCCGGAGCAGGACGCGGTGTACCTCGCCGACACGCGGGGCGCGCTGTACTGCGTGGCGGCGGCCGACGGCACGCCGCGCTGGAGGGTACGGCTGGGGGCGCCGGTCGTCGCCGCGCCGGTGCGGGTGGGGGACTCGGTGGTCGTCGGCGACACGGCCGGGGTGGTGCACGCCCGCGACCTCGCCACGGGGGCGGAGCGGTGGCGGAGCGCCGGCCCCGGAGGGGACGAGGTCTTCGCGCTGTGCGCCACCGGGACCACCGTGGTGTGGGGCGGCTGGCAGGGACGCCTGCATGTCGTCGACGGCCTGGAGGGCGCCTCGCTCCAGAGTTTCGACATGCGCGGCCAGGTCCTCGCCCTGGCCTGCGCCCCGGCACAGGGCGCCGTGTACGCGGCGACGACGAGCGGCGAGGTGCACGGCGTACCCCTGTGACCAGGAGGAGCGCCGGTCCCGTGCGCGTCGCCCCGCACCGCCCGTTGGTAAGAGTCAGGTAAGATCCGGCCACTTGTACGAGGGCCGGACCCTCGTGGGGGAGGGAACATCACGTGGGCAGACACGCCCTGAGACGGGGCGGGCCTGCCGCCGCCGTCTCCTCGCTCGTGGTCGCGGTCGTGGCCGCGTCCGTCGTCGTCCTGGCGGAGGGCGGCGGCTCCGCGGAGGCGACCGAGGCCGACACCACCGCGGTCACCCTGGTCGACCCGAGTTCCGCCACACCGCGCACCGACCGCCCGTACGTCGCGGGCGGCACCGGGTTCCTGCACCGGCAGACCGGCAGGACCGGGATGCTGTGGACCGACTACGCGACCGGCAGGACCGTCACCGTCGAGAACGCCGCCGGCGTGTACACCCCGGGCACCGGCTGCACGAGCATCGGCTCCGCGTGCCGTACGGCCTGGTACGGCTCGGACGGTGACCTGGTCGCACTGCCGGCCACGGCCAACGACGCGTACGCCACCCTGTGGGACCCGGCGACGGCCACCTCCAGGAAGGTGAGCTGGAACGGGTCGACCCAGTACGGCCAGGGCTACTACCGGGCCCTCGCCGGCGACACGGTCGTCACCACCAACTCCCTGATCGACAGGCCCGACGGCGCCGACGGCGGGTGGCGCACCCGCAAGGTCACCGGTGACGCGACGAACGTCGGGACCGAGGACGTGCTCGCCGCGGACTCCGCCGGCGTGTTCGTGGCGGAGCGCACCTTCGGCACGCTCCACTACATCGACATCGCGTCGGCCGTGAGCACCACCCTGTTCCCCGACGCCCCCGACGCCGGGCGCTACGTGATGAGCGAGGACCGCGTCGGCTGGTACCAGCCCGGCACCGCCGAACTGCACCTGAAGTCCCGCACCGACCTCACCGCCGCCGAGCAGGTCGTCACGCTGCCCGCCGGCCCGGGCGCGCTCGACGGCGCCCCGGTCCTGGCCGGCCACTGGCTGCTGCTGCCGCTGTCCTCCGGCGAGCTCGGCTCCCGGCTGCTCGCGGTCGACGTCGACGATCCCTCGGTGCAGCGGACCGTCCTGGCGAGCGCCGGTGAGTACACGCTGGCGGCGGGCGACGGCAGCGCGCTGGTCACCGGCGGCACGGACGCCACCGACTGGTGGGTGCGGCGGGCCGCCCAGGGCGCCGACGGCACGCTGGGCCTCACGAAGGTCCAGCAGTCCCCGGCGATCGAGAACGCCAAGACGGGCATCGCGCTCAGCCGGGGCAGCCTGCGGGTCGCCGAGGACGACCCGGACGCCACTGCGGACACCACGTCCGTGCGCACCCTCACCACCGACGGCTCCGGCTCGCTGACCGCGTCCGAGGCCACCGCGAGCCGCTCGATCCACCAAGCCCTCTGCCCGTACGAGGGCACCACGTGCTCGGCGCTGTGGGGGAACCTCGACGCCCAGGACGTCTACCTCGACGCGAACGGCGGCACCGACGAGGGCGAGAGCCTCGGCGACGACCGGCTGGTGGAGGTCGGCGGCCACTACCTCGACTTCGGCGGCCGGGGCGGCCACATCGTCGACGTCTCCGACGACTACGCCGTCTTCGACTCCGGCGGCAGCGCCCCGGCGCAGTACGTCGGCGAGTTCGGCCAGGGCCAGAAGCTGAAGCGGTCCGTGCGCGCCGCCGCCCTGAACGGCTCAACCCTGTGGAGCGCCACCACCACCGCCGGCAGGCTCACCTCGTACAGCATCCCGCTGGCGAAGACGCTCACCACGGTGACCGTCCCGGGGCTGGCCTGCGTGCCGGGCGAACTCCAGGCGGCGGGCCGCTGGGTGTACTGGGCCTGCGGAACGGACTCGGCGGGCGTGTACGACACCCGGGCCGGTACGGCGCGGGCGGTCGCCCCCGGTGACGTGCTGCTCGGCGACGGCTTCACCGTCCGCCACGACCACGCCACGGGCACGCTGGTGCTCACCGAGGCGGCCACCGGCACCACCCGTACGATCGCCTCCGGCCTGGCCGGCAAGGGCCTGACCGTGGACCGCCGCTACCGGTGGACGGTCGACGAGTACACCGGCCTGGTCGGCTGGTTCGACGACTACGAGCGCACCCACGTCACCACCACGGGCATCGCCCCGTCCGCCGTGTCGGCCTTCGAGACGTCGGTCGGCAGCTACGTGGGCCCGGGGACGTCCCTCGAGGGTGCCTGGGTGCTGTCCCGCCCGGTCACCTCCTGGTCGCTCAACCTCACGTCGGTCCAGAGCGGCGCGAACGGCAAGGTCACCCGCACCCTCACCGGCGGCGCGACCCCGGCCCGGGTGACGGCGACCTGGAACGGGCGGACGGCGAGCGGGGGTTACTTCCCCAACGGCCACTTCACCTGGACGCTGCGGGCGATCGGCCTCGGCACCGCCACGCTCTCCACCGTGACCAGCGGCGACGGCTTCCTACAGCGCGGGGCCGCGGTGCGCCGCGACTTCGTCAGCCCGGAGGGCCCGGACGGCCGCGGCGACCTGCTCACCCTGAACTCCTCGGGCGGCCTGACCTTCCACAGCGGCACGGGGACCGGGAGGTTCGGCGACAAGTACACGGGTACCGGCTGGCCGACCACCGTCATGGCGGTCCCCTTCGACGACCTCAGCGGCGACCGCTGCAACGACGTCCTGGTCCGCTACGGCAGCGGCGCGCTGCGGCTGTACAAGCCGGGCTGCGGTGCGCCGGTCAAGCCGTCGACGTCGTACACGAGCCTCGGGACCAGCGGCTGGACGCAGTACAACGTGCTCACCTCGCCCGGTGACGTGACCGGGGACGGCCGTCCGGACCTGATCGCGCGGAACTCGTCCACCGGAGCGGTCTACCTCTACAAGGGCACCAGCACCGGCAAGCTCTCCGCCCGCGTGAAGCTGTACGACAACTGGAAGGGCTACAGGAAGATCGTCGGCGTCGGCGACATCACGGGCGACGGCAGGGCGGACCTCCTGGCCCAGGACACGTCCGACAACCTCTACCGGTACAACGGCAAGGGCGACGGCACCTTCGCGGCCCGCGCCAAGGTGTTCTCGAACTGGGGCGGCTCGTACAACGCGATCGTCGGGGTCGGTGACATCAACGACGACGGCAGGGCGGACCTGGTCTCCCGCGACACCGGCGGCAAGCTGTGGCGCAACAACGGCGACGGCAAGGGTTCGTTCGGCGCGCGGACCCAGATCGCGACCGGCTGGAGCGGCTACCGGTCCCTCTCGTAGGGCCGCCGGGGGAACGGCGTGGCTACGGCCGCCCGGGTGGCGCCCGCGTGCGTCGCGCGTGGCTGGGCGGTCGTAGCCGATCCGGTTTGATGATCATCCTTGGGTGACGACCTACGACGGCCTCCGCGCCGCGCACCGCTCCCGCCGCCCGGCGCTCGCCGCCGGGCTCGGCACCCTGCTCTGTCTCGCGTCCCTGTCGGCGGCGCCGTCCGCGGCCGCGCGCACCGGGGCCGTTCCCGTCCGGACCGCGCAGCCGGGGGCCGCCGCCCGCCCCGGGGTGCCCCGTCCGACGACCGCCGCCGAGGCGCGCACGGCCGCCTACCTGGCCTCGATCCGCAACGAGCCCCGGCTGCTGCGCGGGTTCTTCCGGCACCTGCCCAAGGGCGGCGACCTGCACAACCACCTGTCCGGTGCGGTCAGGACGGAGTACCTGATCGAGCTGGCCGGTGAGGACGGGCTGTGCGTGGACACGGCGACGCTGACCGCGGTCGTGCCGCCGTGCGGTCCCGGGGCCCGGCCGGCCGCCGACGCCCGTACCGACCGCGCCTTCCACGACGCGATCGTCCGGGCCTGGTCGATGCAGGACTTCCCGCCCGGCCAGAGCGGGCACGACCACTTCTTCGACACGTTCAACAAGTTCGGCGAGGTGCCCTGGCGGCATCGCGGCAAGCTGCTCGCCCAGGTCGCCGACTCGGTCGCGGCGCAGAACCAGTCCTACCTGGAGACCATGGTCACCCCGGCCTCCGACGGCGCCCGGCAGCTGGCCGCCGAGGTCGGCTGGGACCCCGACCTGGCCGCGCTGCACGCCAAGCTCGTGGCCGGCGGCCGGCTCGACAAGGTGGTGGCCGACGCGCGCAAGGAGGCCGACGACGGCGACGCCGAGTTCCGTACGGCCGCCCGCTGCGGCACCAGCCGTCCGCGCCCCGGCTGCGCGCTGACCGTGCGCTGGATCTCCCAGGTCAACCGCGGCAGTTCGCCGGAGCGGGTCTTCACGCAGCTGGCGCTCGGCATGCGGCTGGCCGAACGCGACTCCCGGTTCGTCGCCGTCAACCTCGTGCAGCCCGAGGACTGGGACAGCTCGCTGGCCGGCTACGGCCTTCAGATGCGCATGGTGCGGTACCTGCGCACGGTCTACCCGAAGGCCCATGTCACCCTGCACGCGGGCGAGCTGACGCCCGGTCTGGTCAAGCCGGAGGACCTGGCGTTCCACATCGCCCAGGCCGTGGACATCGCCGGCGCGGACCGGATCGGGCACGGCGTCGACCTCGTCCACGAGGACCACTGGCAGCAGACCGCCCGCACGATGGCCGACCGGGGGACCGCCGTCGAGGTACCCTTCACCAGCAACGCGCAGATCCTCGGCGTCCGCGGCGCCGACCACCCCTTCGACACCTACCGCGCCCACGGCGTCCCCGTCGTCCTGGCCACCGACGACCCCGGCGTCTCCCGCACCGACATCTCCCACGAATACCAGTACGCCGCCCAGACCTACGGCCTGACCTACCCCGAACTCAAGGACCTGGCCCGCGCCTCCCTCCAGTACGCGTTCCTGCCCGGCCCCAGCCTGTGGCGCGGCAACCCCACCCGCGACGGCTACCACCCCACCGCCGCCTGCGCCGGCCGGCTCCCCGGCAGCGGACACGCCCCGGGCACCGCCTGCCGCCACCTGCTCGCCACCAGCCCCAGGGCGGCCGTCCAGTGGCGGCAGGAAGCCGCGAACGCCTCCTTCGAGAAGCTCTTCGCGTAGTCACCCGCTCTCGCCGAGGGTGCGCGCGGGGACACGGAGGGCGTCCACGGGTGAAGGCGTATCGCCCGGGGGGTGATGTCGCCCTACCCCTTTGGTGTTATATGAGCCGTATGCACCAGCTGCTCCGGCGGCTGTGGTCCCGGCGTGGGACACGCAGCGTGGCCGGCCAGATGTTCCTCCTTCAGGCCGTGGTCGTCCTGGTTCTCGTGGCGGCGGCGGTCGTCGCCCTCCTGCTCCAGTCACGGAACGACGCCGAGCGCGAGGCACAGCGGCGCACCCTCGCCGTGGCGGGCGCCGTCGCCTCGGACCCCTCGGTGCGGCAGGCGCTGACGGACGCCCGTCCGGGCGCCCCGCTCCAGCGGCAGGCCGAGGAGACCCGCAGGCGCTCCGGGGTGGACTTCGTCGTCGTGATGAGCCCCTCGGGCGTCCGCTACACCCACCCGAACCCCGCCCGGATCGGCCAGCACTACATCGGGAGCATCACGGCGGCCCAGCACGGCGGCGTCGTCACCGAGACGACCGTCGGAACGCTGGGCGCCTCCGTGCGGACCGTGGTCCCCGTGACCGGCCCGGGGGGCAGGGTCGTCGGGCTGGTGTCCGCGGGCATCACCATCCACCAGGTGAGTCTGGCGGCCGGACGGCAGATGCCGCTGGTCCTGGCCGCCGCCGGCCTGGTGCTGACGGCGGCCACCGGGGGAAGCGCCCTCATCGGCCGGCGCCTGAGCCATCAGACACACGGTCTCGGACCGCTCCAGATGACCCGCATGTACGAGCACCACGACGCCGTCCTGCACTCGGTGCGCGAAGGCGTCCTCATCGTCGATCCACGGGGCCGGCTGCTGCTGTCCAACGACGAGGCGAGGCGCCTGCTCGGGCTCGCGGCCGGCGTCGACGGCCGGGCCGTCACGGAGCTGGGACTCGACCAGGGGGCCGAACAGCTCCTGCGGTCGGGCCGGGCCACCACGGACGAGGTGATCGAGGTGGGCGGCCGGCTGCTGGCCATCAGCCAGCGCCCCACGCAGCCGCCCGGACCCGGCGGCTGGGTCGCGACGCTGCGGGACACCACCGAACTCAGCGCGCTGATGGGCCGGGTGGAGGTGGTCCAGGAACGGCTCGGGCTGCTGTACGAGGCCGGAATACGCATCGGCACCACCCTCGACGTGACCCGCACCGCCGAGGAGCTGGCGGAGTTCGCCGTGCCCCGGTTCGCCGACTACGTCACCGTCGACCTGGCCGACGCGGTGCTGCGCGGCGAGGAACCCGATCCGCTGTGCGCGGCGGTGCTGCGCCGTGCCGCACTGCGCGGCGTCCGGCCCGACGTGCCGTTCTACCGGCCCGGCGCGCTCATCCGCTTCGCCCCCGCCACCCCTCAGGCGACGGGTTTCGGTTCCGGTCAGATGGTGCTGGAGGCCGACCTCGCGACGTTCTCCGGCTGGCAGGCCCAGGACCCGGACCGGGCCCGCAGTCTGGTGGCACACGGCGTGCACTCCATGATCACCGCACCGCTGCGGGCCCGCGGAGCGATCCTCGGGGTGGTGACCTTCTGGCGGTCCAGGGAGCCGACCCCCTTCACCCACGAGGACCTGTCACTCGCGGAGGAGCTGGTCGCCCGCGCGGCGGTGAGCGTCGACAACGCGCGCCGCTTCACACGGGAACGCACCATGGCCGTCACGCTCCAGCGCAGCCTGCTGCCGCACGTCCTGCCGGAGCAGAACGCGGTCGACGTGGCGCACCGCTACCTGCCGGCCGAGGCCGGGCTCGGTGGTGTCGGCGGCGACTGGTTCGACGTCATCCCCCTGCCCGGCGCGCGGGTCGCCGTCGTGGTGGGCGACGTCGTGGGACACGGGCTGCACGCCGCCGCCACCATGGGCCAGCTGCGGACCGCCGTCCACAACCTGTCCACGCTCGACCTGCCGCCCGACGAGCTCCTCTGGCACCTGGACGAGCTGGTCACCCGCATCGACCAGGACCGGGACCAGGCCGGCGGGGCGCCCACGCTCACGGGCGCCACCTGCCTGTACGCGATCTACGACCCGGTCTCCCGGCGGTGCACGATGGCCAGGGCGGGGCACCTGGAACCCATCCTCGTGCACCCGGACGGCCACGCCCGCCTGCCCGGAGTGCCGGCCGGCCCGCCGCTGGGACTGGGCGGGCTGCCGTACGAGATGACGGAGGTGCTCCTGCCCGAAGGCAGCAGCATCGTGCTCTACACCGACGGCCTGGTCGAGGACCGCGACCGTGACATCGACGAGGGCATCGAACGCCTGCGCCGCGCCGTCGAACCGGCGGGCCGCACCCCGGACCAGATGTGCCGGGCGGCGATGGACACGATGCTGCCCGGACCGCCGCACGACGACGTGGCCCTGGTCGTCGCCCGTACCCGGCTGCTCGACGACAAGCACACCGCCTCCTGGGAGGTGCCGTCCGACCCGTCGGCGGTCGCCAAGGTCCGTGCCGCGGCCGCCGACCTCCTGCGGGACTGGGGCCTGGACGGGGAGGCGTTCACCCTGGAGCTGATCCTCAGCGAGCTGGTCACCAACGCCATCCGGCACGCGACCGGCCCCATCGGGGTACGCCTGATCCACGACCGCAGCCTGGTCTGCGAGGTCTCCGACGGCAGCAGCGTCTCTCCGCACCTGCGCCGGGCCACCACCATGGAGGAAGGCGGCCGCGGCCTGTTCCTGGTGGCCCAGTTCGCCGACAGCTGGGGGACCCGCTACACCTCCGCGGGAAAGGTCATCTGGACCGAACAGCGGCTCGCCACCCAACCCTGACCCGCCCCGGGACGGCAGCCCCTAAGGCCTGTCCGACAGTTCCCGTCTGCCTCGCGACGCCGCCCTCCGGGCGACGACGGGAACTGTCGGACAGGCCCTAGTCTGATCACCGTGAGGCAGGCAGGCGCTGGGAAGGATGTTCGGCGATGACGCCCCTGGGCAGCGGGGACCCGGAGTCCATAGGCGGGTACACCCTGCTCGGCCGGCTCGGGGCGGGCGGCATGGGGGTCGTCTACCTGGGCGTCTCCGCCTCGGGACGGCAGGTCGCGGTCAAGCTCGTGCACGGGCCGTACGCGCAGGAGGAGGAGTTCCGGACGCGCTTCCGGCAGGAGATCGCGGCGGCGCGCAGGGTGAGCGGCGCCTTCACCGCGCCCGTCGTGGACGCCGACCCGGACGCCGAGCGGCCGTGGATGGCCACGCTGTACGTGCCGGCGCTCAACCTCGCCGAGGTCGTCGAGAAGGACGGTCCGCTGAGCGGGCGGGAACTGCGCGCGCTCGGGCTGGGCCTCACCGAGGCGCTGCGCGACATCCACCGGGCGGGGCTGGTGCACCGGGACCTCAAACCGGGCAACGTCCTGATGACCGAGGACGGACCACGCGTCATCGACTTCGGCATATCCCGCGCCGCCGACCACCAGAGCCTCACCACGACCGGGCGGATGATCGGCACACCACCCTTCATGTCGCCGGAGCAACTGGCCTCTCCCCGGGACGTCACCCCGGCCTCCGACGTGTTCTCGCTCGGGTCGCTGCTGGTGTTCGCGGCCGTCGGCACGGGGCCGTTCGACGCCGACAGCCCGTACATCACCGGCTATCAGGTGGTGTTCGGGACCCCGGACCTCGGCGGGGTGCCGGGGGCGCTCCTGGGCGTCGTCGAGCGCTGCCTGGACAAGGACCCGACCGCGCGGCCGGAACTGACGGACGTCCAGCGCATGCTCCAGGAACTGCCGGCGGCAT
Organism: Streptomyces humi; assembly: GCF_001005085.2. GTDB lineage: Bacteria > Actinomycetota > Actinomycetes > Streptomycetales > Streptomycetaceae > Streptomyces > Streptomyces humi. Next base: position 13,172 of record NZ_LBMU02000048.1, on the reverse strand, counting down.
GGCCCCCGCGACCCAGGCGTCAGACCGCGGCCCGGAGCCCGGCCACCGCCCTCACCTCCGCCCCCGCCGCCCCCTCTTCGGCCGGTACCGGCACCGGAACCACCGGCACCGGAACCACCGGCACCGGCGGGCGGCGCCGCACCCGGATGCTGCTCACCGGCCTCGGCGCGGCCCTGGCCGTCGCGGCTCTCGGCATCGTCGGCATGGCGGCCCTCGCGTCCGGTCCCGACACCGCCACCGCCTCCGGGACGGCCACCGCGTCCCCCGCCCGCGCCGCGGTGCTGCCCGACGGCTGGCGGCCGTGGCAGAAGCAGCTGCGGTACGACACGAAGGGCGTCCCCCTCGACTACCAGAGCCCCGGCTGCGTGACCGCGGGAACCGCCCTCTTCTGCGGCGGTACGGGCTTCACGGCCGCCCGGATCGACGCCGCGTCCGGCCGCACCCTGTGGCGGGCCGGTACCCGCCCGGAGGGGGTACGGCCGATCGGCGTCCGCGACGGGCTGGTCTACATGTACGAGGAACCGGACGACACGAGCAGACGCGTGGTGGCCCTCGACGCCGGCACCGGGAAGCGGCGCTGGCAACGCGACATCAGCATCCGAGGAGGCGGTCCTGTACGACGGCGGACTGCTGACGCTGTCCGCCGACCACTCGGCGTTCGTGGCCTACGGCGCTTCCGGCGGACAGCTGTGGCAGGCGCCCGCGCTGGACGAGTACTGCACGCCGTTCGCGCCGGGCGGGGTCCCCTATGCCCTGTGCTCGAAGGGCACCGAGCCCGACCAGGCCCCCGTCGACCTGATGCGGCTCGGCCCCGGCAGCCTGACCGAGACCGCGACCCTGCCCGAGAAGGCGCGGGCGCTGGGCGCCGTCGGCGGACAGCCTCTGTTCCTGGCCCCCCAGACGGCGAAGGACGTGTACGAATCCGGGTACGAACGGCCGTACAACGCGCTGCTGCGGGTGGCCTCGGGAACGGGGCAGGTCAGCCGGATACCGCTGGCGCATCCGCTGACCGGCGCGGCCACCCTGGTGGACGGTGTCGTCTACTTCGTCCGTTCCGACGGGCTGGTCACCGCGGTCTCGGCGGACAGCGGCAGACAGCTCTGGCAGAAGGTGACGGACGTGGAGAGCCTGTCCGCGCCCGCGGTGTCCACGACGTACGGGCGGGTCTACTTCGCCAACCGCTTCGGCCGCCTGCTGGCACTGGACAGCCGTACCGGAGCGGAGGTCTGGCGCACCTCCGCACTGGACGACCCCGGTGACAAGGCGCAGGGCGACCCCCCGACCGTGCTGCTCGTCGGGGACGCGATCGTGGCGACGGCCGGCGACACCGCCTTCTCCCGGAGCCCGGACGGCCCCGCCGGCTGACCGGCCCGGCACGGTTCGCCGGTGCCGTCAGTGTTCGTGCGGGCCGGGGCGGTGGACCGGGCCGTGGGCGTCGTCGCAGTGCTCGGCCGGTTCGGCCGGCGCCGTCGAGGGGGCGGTGATCTGGAGCAGTTCCGCGCCGTCCGCGTCCTCGCCCAGGTGGTCGACCTGGAGGGTGGCGTGGGTGATGCCGTGCCGGTCGCGCAGCAGGTGCTGGAGGGTGCGGCGGACGGCGTGGCAGTCGCCACCCGGCTCGACCAGGACGTGGGCGGAGAGGGCGGGCTCACCGGAGGTGATGGTCCACACGTGCAGGTCGTGGATCTCGACGACCTGCGACTGCCCGGCGAGCTGGTCGCCGATCGAGTCGGGGTCGAGGCCGGCCGGGGCGGCCTCCAGGAAGATCCGGCCGGAGTCGCGGACCAGGCCGTAGCCGGCCTTGAACATCAGGGCGACCACGACGAGCGTGGCGATGGCGTCGGCGCGGGCGAAGCCGGTGAGGACGACGATCAGCGCGGCGATCGCGGTGCCGATGAAGGCGAACAGGTCGTTGAGGATGTGCTGGTAGGCGCCCTCGACGTTCAGGGAGCTCCGGTTGGCCCTGGAGATGCACCAGGTGGCGGCCACGTTGACGACGATGCCGGTGAGCGCGGTGGCCAGCATCAGGCCGCCCTCCACCTGGGGCGGGCTGATCAGCCGTCGTACCGCCTCGTAGGCCAGCCAGGTCCCGAGCAGCAGCAGGGTGAGGCCGTTGGCCTGGGCGGAGAGGATCTCGGCGCGTTTGAGGCCGTAGGTGAAGCCGCCGCGGGCGGGGCGGGCGGACAGCCGCATCGCCACGAGGGCGAGCACGATGGACGCGGCGTCGGTGAGCATGTGCGCCGCGTCCGAGATCAGCGCCAGGGAGCTGGCGACGACACCGACGACGACCTCGGCGGCCATGAACACCGTGATCAGGGTGAGGGCGATGGCCAGCCAGCGGCGGTCGGCGTCCGCCGAGACACCGTGGGAGTGCCCGGCGTGCCCGCCCGCGCCGTGACCGTGTGCCTGGCCGGCATGTCCGTGCTCGTGCTCGTGCTCGTGAGCGCCCATGGCGTCCGCCTTCCCCCTCGTGCCGGGTGTCAGGCTCGCAGTGAAACGCATGGCCACCGCTATCGCCAAAGGCTGCACCGGTGACCGTTGTCATCTCCGATAGTACGGCTCTGACCTGCGGTGTTCCGCGCGGGACGGCGGGGTGCCGGGAGACCTCCGGGGGTGACGGTTCCCAGGCGTGGGCCGGCGCACCGGTGCTGTGCGGGCCGCGGTCCGGACGGACGGGACCGCCTCGGCGTCGCACGGGCGGCGGTGGTTCTTACCGTCTTCTTGACCTGGGGTCACCCGCTATTGCACAGCTGTGACGGTGGCCGCACAGCACCGTCACCGGCCGCGGAAAGACTTCTCCCATCGCAGCGTCGACCACGTTCTGGGGGAACCCCGATGTCCGCTCGTCACCGCCGGAGCACCGCGGCCGTCACCACCGCGGCCGCCGCCGCCCTGCTCACCCTGTGCTGCACCGCCGCCACCGCGACGGCCGCCTCGTCCACCCAGCGGGTCACCGTGCCCAGGGGACTCACCATCAGCGACGGCACCCGCCACGTCTGGGTCGGCGGGAGGTCGATCGACTTCGGCACCACCGTCCGAGACCTGGCCTGGAACCCCAGCGGCAGCAGGGCCGCCTTCGTCGACGGACACGGGAACCTGGTCGTCTCCGACCCCGACGGCAGCCACCGCGTCACCGTCGCCGTCAACCCCGGCGGCCAGACCTGGTCCCACCCCACCTGGCAGGTGACCGCCGCCGACCGGGCGAACCAGATCCCCGCGAAGAACAACCTCATCTTCTCGGCCAGGGTCCACGGCCACACCGTCCTGGAGAGCGTGAAGGCAACCGCGAGTCACGGCAGGCCGGCGAAGATCAGCCTGAACGGCGACCCGGGAGACGGGGCCGTCCCGCAGACGGACAACACCTGGCCGAACGTCGGCGGCGGCTACGGCACGGCCGTCTACGAGAACACCCGCAACGGCGAGGTCTACATCCGCGACGACTACCTGCGGCAGCAGGGCGGCGCGCTGACCAAGGGCTCCGAGCCCGACCTCGCCCCCGACGACGAGGAGGTCGTGTTCGTCCGCTCCGTCCACGGGCACGACCACCTCTTCGTCGACGACTTCGGCGGCTCCACCGCCACCGTCAAGGACGTCACCCCCGGCGCCACCACCGACTGCACCGAGCCCACCTGGTCGCCGAACGGCAAAACCATCGCCTTCCGCACCCCGGCCGGCACGTACACCATCACGAAGACCGCCCACGGCTTCGGCAGGCCCGTCAAGGTCACCGGGCACACCGGTCTGCCCGCCTACCGCGGCTGACCGCCCCCGCCCGGCCTGCCGCCGGACCGGGCCAGTTCGGCCCGGAGTTCCGGCAGATGCTGGTCGGCCGTGTCGTGCGGCAGGTACTCGACCACGTCGAGGAAGCGGAACAGCACCCGGGTCCTGGTGACGGCGAACTCGTAGTCGCCGAAGCCCACCACGGCACCCAGGGCACCCCGGACGGCACCCCGGACGACATGAGCGGTCATGTCGTCCGGGGTCTCCGCCGTCAGCCCCCGCCGCGCGTTCGGGCGCGCCAGGTACGGGCAGACCATCGAGGCGTAGAGCATGCACGCGCGGTGCCCCGGAGCCTCCAGGGTGGCCGCCGTGTTGCGGTACGGCCGCCCGGCCGCGAGCGCGTCACGGATCGCGTCGCTCTCCGCGGCACCGACCACCCGCCACACCGGTCCTCTCGGCATCAGCGTGTCGCAGACCGAACACAGCCGCCCGCGCGCGCACTCGGCGCTGCGCCCGTAGTCGGTGAGCGCGAACCGGGGTTCGTCGTCCTCCCACGGGGTGATGGCGGGCACCGGATAGCCACGGCTGTCGCGTGGCCTGGCCTCGACGGCCGCGGGCATGGGAACGGAATCGAATCGCACACCCCATGGTGGCCGTCGCGGCCCCCGCGAGTCGATCCCGGTGCGGGGACCCGGTCCGACGAGCCGGCGCAAAGGCTCCGGCATACCCTGATCGAGGGGATGCGTTCGGGTGACTCGCACACCGGAAGGGGCACCCCGATGGACGACTACCCGCTCATCGAGAACCACGGACTGATCGGTGACCTACAGACCGCCGCGCTGGTGACCACCGAGGGCGCGATCGACTGGTTCTGCGCCCCGCGGTTCGACTCGCCGAGTGTGTTCGGGGCGCTCCTCGACAAGGAGAACGGCGGCCACTGCACGGTCCGCCCGGCCCACCCCACGCATGCGACCAAGCAGCTGTACCTGCCCGACACGGCGGTCCTGGTGACCCGGTTCATGACCGAGGCGGGCGCCGGCGAGGTGGTCGACTTCATGCCGGTCACCGGTACGACGGCCACCCGCAGGCACCGGCTGGTCCGGCTGGTCCGCTGTGTGCGGGGCACCATGACCTTCGACGTGGAGGTGGCCCCGCGGTTCGACTACGGGCTGATGAAACACGAGGTGCACCTCACCCCGCACGGTGCGGTGTTCGTCGCGGAGGACGGTACGGAACTCACCGTGCACCCCATCCGGGAGCCGGAGGACGAACGGCTCTCGGACGTGCTGACGCACCGGGACGCCGACCTCCAGGTGTCGCTGACCCTGCGGGCCGGCGAGCAGCGCGGCCTGGTCCTGGAGATCGGCGCCGACGGTCCGCCCCGGGAGGTCCGCCGGGACGAACACGAGCGGCTCTTCGCCGAGACGGTGGGGTTCTGGCGCTCCTGGCTGGCGCAGTCGACCTACACGGGGCGCTGGCGCGAGGTCGTGGAGCGGTCCGCGATCACCCTGAAGCTGATGACCTTCGCCCCCAGCGGCGCCCTGGTGGCCGCCCCGACGGCGGCCCTCCCGGAGCAGCTGGGCGGCGAACGCAACTGGGACTACCGCTTCACCTGGATCCGGGACGCCTCGTTCTCCGTGTACGCCCTGCTGGGACTGGGTTTCACGGAGGAGGCCAGGGCGTTCATCATCTGGCTGGGCGACCGGGTCAGGGAGCGGGCCGGCGGGCAGGGGAACACGGGCCCGCTGAACATCATGTACAAGGTCGACGGCTCCTCCGACCTGAACGAGCGGATCCTCGACCACTGGGAGGGGTACGCGGGTTCCGCCCCGGTCCGGATCGGCAACGGTGCCGCCACCCAGCTCCAGCTCGACATCTACGGCGAGGCGCTGGACAGCATCTACTTCGCGCACCAGCACGGCTTCACGGTCGGGCACGGGGGCTGGACCTCGCTGCGGACGGATCTGGAGTGGCTCGCCGACAACTGGGACCAGGCTGAGGAGGGCATCTGGGAGACCCGCGGCGGCCGCCAGGACTTCACGTACGGGCGGGTGATGTCGTGGGTGGCGTTCGACCGCGCGCTGCGGCTCGCCGAGGACTCGGGGTGGCCTTCCAGCGCCGACCGCTGGAAGGCCGAACGGGACGCCGTCTACGAGCAGGTCATGGCCAGGGGCTGGAGCGAGGACCGGCAGGCCTTCGTCCAGCACTACGGCAGCGAGGTGCTGGACTCCTCGCTGCTGCGCATGGCGACGGTCGGGTTCCTCACCCCCGGGGACCCGATGTGGGCCTCGACCCTGGACGCCATGGAGCAGGAACTGGTCAGCGACAGCCTGGTCTACCGGTACAACCCCGGTGCCTCGCCCGACGGCCTGCGCGGCTCGGAGGGCACCTTCTCGCTGTGCACGTTCATGTACGTCGACGCCCTGGCGCGCGCCGGCCGGACCGACCGGGCGCGGCTGACGTTCGAGAAGATGATGGGCTACGCCAACCACCTGGGCCTGTACTCGGAGGAGATCGACCCGACGGGCCGCCAACTCGGCAATTTCCCGCAGGCGTTCACCCACCTCGCCCTGATCGACTCGGCGATCACCCTCAACGATGCCCTGGACGCCCGCTGAGCACGCCGAGCGAAGTCGGCTCCGGTCCGGCAGCGCGCCCCTACCGGGGCGTTGTCGGCGGCCCCTGGCGGAGGTCCGTGTCGGTGAGGCCCTCCAGTTCGCCGTGGGTGTCGAGCCAGTACAGGAAGGCCACCGCGGGGACGACGAGGACGACGGCGACGAGCGTGACCAGCGCCAGCCAGCGCAGGGTGGTGGGGGCGCCCGCGCCCTCGGAGACGGTCAGCGAGGTCGGGACGAGGTAGGGGCGCTGCGCCATGCCCCAGGCGATGACCGACGCGGCGACCACACCGACCGCCGTGACCCGCGACCAGGCACCCGAAGGGCGGGTCAGCAGCCATGCGGTGGTGAGGGTGGCCAGCGCCGCCACGATCACGAAGAGGAGACCGACGCCGTGGGTGAGGCCGTGCCACACGTGGTGCGCGTCCCCGTGGGTGACGAACAGGGTGACGACGGCGAGGACGGCGACGGCGGCGAGGGCGCCGAAGGCCCGCCGGCGGAAGTAGCGGTCCAGGTCGGGCGCGTCGAAACGGCGGGCGTCCGCGGCGAGGAAGACGGCGCCGAGCATCGCGGTGGTGGCGATGGCCAGCAGGCCGAACAGCAGCGAGGTGAGATTGGCCCAGGCGTCCGTGGAGGCCGTGGTCGTGGCGGTCACCCGGCCCGAGGCCACCCCGCCGGCGGCGGCACCGAGGAAGAACGGCGTCAGCAGGGAGGAGACCGCGAACACCGCCCCGTACAGGCGGCGCCCGGCCAGCCGCCGGACGGGCCTGCGCAGGGCGAAGCCGGCGCCGCGCAGCACGATGCCGACGGCGGCCAGCGCCAGCGGCAGCCACATGGTGACGAAGACCTGCTGGAAGAAGACGGGGAAGCCGGTCCACATGATCACCAGCACGAAGATCAGCCAGACGTTGTTGACCTCCCAGACCGGCTCCATCGCGTGGTCGATCAGCCACCGCGGCCGGCTGCCGCGCTCGGCGCCGCCCGCGGTCAGGTCCCAGAAACCGGCGCCGTAGTCGGTGCCGCCGCCGCTCGCGTAGGCGGCGATCACCAGCAGCAGGACGACGGCGACGACCCCGGCGATCACAGCCGGCTCCCGGCGGAGCGCGGACCGTACGGCGTGTCCGTCTCCGGGAGTTCCGGCTGCGGGGTCTCCTCGGGCGGTCGCGGTCCGCCCCGCGCGTCGGCGAGCCGCCAGCGGGTGCGCATCTTCAGCAGGACCGCGAGGAACGACCCGAAGACGAAGACGTACACGACGACGACCACCGCGAACATGATCCACAGGCTGGTGGAGCGGGTCGCCGTCACCGCTTCGGCGACCCGCATGTTCTGGTAGACGATCCACGGCTGGCGGCCCACCTCGGTGGTGATCCAGCCGCATTCGACGGCGGCCACGGAGGCCACGCCCGCGCACGCCGCGGCGCGGAAGAACCACGGCGATACGGGCAGCCGGCGGCGCCAGAGCCACAGGACGCCGTACCAGAGGGCGAGCAGGAGCAGCAGGGAGCCGATCCCGACCATGGTGTCGAAGGCGAAGTGGGCGATGGTGGCCTGGGTGGCCGTCGGCCGGTCGTCGGCCGGGACCGAGGTGAGTCCGGTGACCTGGGTGTCGGGGCGGAAGCCGGCCAGGACGGAGTCGAGCTGCGGGATCCTGATGCCGCCGGAGACGGTGCCGTCCGGGTGCAGCCGGCCGAACAGGTACTCCGGCTGGTGGGTGGCGGTCTTCCAGACGATCTCCATGCCGGCGAACTTCACCGGCTGCTTGTGGAAGACCTGCCGGGCGATGGAGTCGCCGAGCATGAACTGCACCGGCGTGCACACCGCGGCGAGCGTGAAGGGGATCGTGAAGCCGAGCCGGTGGTAGCGGTCGCGGCGGCCGCGCAGCCACCCGACGGCGTAGACGCCGGCCACGACGTAGCCCGCCGTCACGAACATCGCGAAGACGAAGTGCCAGTACTCCGGGCCGAACATGGGGGTGAAGACCGCCTTCCAGATCTTCACGTCGACCGGGTTGCCCGCGGAGTCGAGGGTGAAGCCCCGGGGGGTGTTCATCCACGAGTTGGCGGCCAGGATGCCGAACGCGCCGAGCAGGGCCACCAGCGGCAGGGGAAGCCCGAGCAGGAAGTGGGTCCGGGAGGGCAGCCTGCGCCAGCCGTAGAGGTAGATGGCGATGAGGACGGCCTCCAGGAAGAACGCCCATGCCTCGACACCGAAGCCGATGCCGAACACATCGCCCCACCGGCCCATCATGCCGGGCCACAGCAGCCCGAACTCGAAGGACAGCACCGTGCCGGTGACCACGCCGATCGCGAACTGCACCGCCATCACGGCCGACCACCGCCGGGCGAGCAGCAGGGCGGTGGCGTCGCCGCGGCGCAGGCCGTGGCCGTGCATGACGAGTGTGATCAGCGGCAGCGCCACCCCCAGGGGCACCAGGATGATGTGGGAGGCCAGGGTGAAGGCCATCATGGATCTGGCCGGCAGGGTCTGCGCCGGTACGTCCGCCAGCAGCAGGGCCGTGGTGTGCATGTGTCGTCTCTCCGGGGCCGGCGCAGATGGAGTGGGTCAGCCGCCGGTGGCGAAGCCGGGGAAGAGGGTCATGCCGCCGTCGACGTACAGGGTGGCGCCGACGACGTAGTCCATGAGGTCGGAGGCGAGGCCGACGGCCGCGTAGCCGATGTCCTCGGGGTCGCCGACCCGGTCGTAGGGGATCAGCTTCAGCAGGTCCTGCTCGGCCTGGGGGGTCTCCCAGGCGCCGCGGTTGATGGGGGTCCTGATGGCCCCGGGGGCGATCGCGTTCACCCGGATCTTCTTGGGGGCGAGCTCCTGCGCCAGGGTCTCCATCATCATCTGCACCCCGCCCTTGGAGGAGGCGTAGTTGACGTGCCCGGCCCACGGGATGATCTGGTGCACCGAGCTCATGCAGATGATCTTCCCGGCCGCCCGTGACACCTCGGGCACCACACCGCGCCGCAGGAACTCCTTGGTCGCCTCGCGGGCGCACAGGAACTGCCCGGTGAGGTTGACGTCCAGGACCTTCTGCCACTGGGCCAGGGTCATCTCGGTGAACGGGGCGTCCCGCTGGAGCCCGGCGTTGGCGACCAGGATGTCGATCGTGCCGAACTCCTGGACCATCCGGTCCATCATGGCGACGACCTGCTGTTCGTCGGAGACGTCCGCCTCGTAGGCGGCCGCCTTCACCCCGAGGCCGCTGATCTCGGCGACCACCTTCTCGGCCTCGTCGCCGCCGGCCACGTAGTTGACCACGACATCGGCGCCGGCCCGGCCCAGGGCGAGGGCCGTCGCCTTGCCGATGCCGGAGTTCGCGCCGGTCACGAGCGCCTTCTGGCCCTTCAGCAGGTGTGCGGGGACCACGCTCGCGGGTGCCCCCTCGGTGGAACTCACGATGTTCTGCTCCTCCACTGCGTTCCCGCCTCCGCCGGGCCCGTCGCCCGCAGATCCAGGGCTCAGGGAAACACCGGGAAGGGACGGCGGCACGCGGCCGCGGACCGCGTTGCGCTGCCCGGCGGAGGATGTTCGCCCGGTCGGGGGCCGGGTGCCCGCGCGGGCTCAGCCCAGTCGCTCCAGCAGGTGGTCGCCCACCCGGAGGGCGTTCGCGATGGCCGTCAGGGACGGGTTCACCGCGCCGATGCTCGGGAAGAAGCTGGTGTCGACGACGTAGAGGTTGTCCAGGTCGTGGGCCTTGCAGTGGACGTCCAGGGCGGAGGACGCCGGGTCGGTGCCGAAGCGCACCGTGCCCGCCTGGTGCGCGGTGGCGCCGATCGGCATTCCCTTGTGCAGGTAGATGCTGTGGGACAGCAGCTGGTGCTCGTGCATGCCCAGATGGCCGAGCAGGTGCTGGAGCTTGTGCCGCAGCCGCTTCAGGCCCGCGATGTTGTTGCCCTCGTCGAGGGTGAGGCGGATCTGCCCGTCGTCCTCCAGGGTCACCCGGTTGCTGGGCAGCGGCAGGTCCTCGCCGCACAGCCAGAAGTCGACGGCGTGGTGGGCCAGCACCTCGAACGGCATGTCCGGCATGACCGCCCCGGCCCAGCGCGGGGCCTCGCCGTGGATCTGCTCGGCGTCCGACTTGCCGAGCATCTGGATCCCGCCGAGCGGGTACTCCCAGTCGTCCGCGCCCAGGTACCAGTCGTGCAGGGCGAGCGTCTTCTGGAAGCGGGTGTCGTTGGGCTCCTCCGAAACGGCCATCAGCGCCAGGTTGTTGTGACGCATGTAGTGCCGGCCGACCACGTCGGAGCTGTTCGCCAGGCCGTGCGGGTGCCGGTCGTTCGCCGAAGCCAGCAGCAGGGCGGCCGAGTTGACGGCACCGCAGGCCACCACCACGACGTCGGCGGAGAACCGGGCCTCCCGCTCGCCCGGGAGTTCGGCGACCACGGAGGTGACGCTGCGCCCGGTGGGGTCGGTCTCCAGCCGGGTCACCCGGGTGTCGGTGACCAGGTCCACGTTCGGGTGCTCCAGGGCCGGTTCCACACAGATCACCTGGGCGTCGGACTTGGCGCGCACCAGGCAGGGGAAGCCGTCCACGCGGTCGCAGCGGATGCAGACGCTGGAGCGGGCCGCCCGGCCGTCCTCGTCCTGGGTGAGGTTCACCCCGATCGGCAGGTGGAAGGGGTGCAGCCCCTGCTTCTCCAGGTCCATGCTCAACTGCTCGATGCGCGGCTCGTGTTCGACCGGCGGATACGCGTACTGCGCGCTGCACGGCCCTTCCCAGGGGTCCTCGCCGTGCCGGCCGTGCACCAGGTAGAGGTGCTCGGCCTGGGTGTAGTACGGCTCCAGGTCGTCGTAACCGATGGGCCAGGCCGGGGAGACGCCGTCGTGGTGGCGGAGTTCGCCGAAGTCCTCGGGGCGCAGCCGGAACAGGGCCGCGCCGTAGAACTTGGTGTTCCCGCCGACGTAGTAGTTCACCTCGGGCGGGAACTCCTTGCCGTGCCGGTCCAGCCAGAACTCCGGGGCCCGGTACTTGGCCTTCACGAACACGGCGGTGGAGTCCCAGTTGTCGCGTTCGCGGGGCAGGTAGCCGCCGCGTTCGAGGACGAGCACCCGTTTGCCGGACGGCGCCAGACGGTGGGCCAGGGTGCCGCCGCCGGCACCGGTACCGATGACGATCACGTCGTACGGGGGCAGGGCGTCCATGGCAACCACCGTCCTTGCTCGCCTGGTCCGCGGCCGGTGCGGCTCTCCCTTCCTCCGAACGTACGCGCCGTACCGGGGCGCGGCACCCGGAGCGGGGCCGCGCCCCCGGGGCCGTCACATGACGGCGACCGGGTTCACCGGTGAGCCGGTCGCGGCCGGGAGCCTGAGCGGGGCGACGACGCACAGGAAGTGCCAGCGCCCCTGCTCCTCGCAGACCGGTACCAGTTCCTCGAAGTCCAGCCAGTCCAGCAGGTGCAGCCCCATGGCGTTGACGGCCAGCACGTGCACGGGGAACCCGACCCCGGCGACCGGGCTGGGCGCGGCGTCGCTGTTGCCGTCCGAGCCCAGCGCCGCCACGCCCCGCTCGGCGAGGAAGTCCATCGCCGTCGGATGCAGGCCCGCCCGGTCCCGTGTCACGTCCCAGGGGCCGAGGGTGCGGCGCCGCAGGCGGTGGCCCACCCGCACGAACAGCAGGTCACCCGGTCCGACCGTGGTCTGCTGGGCGGCCTCGGCGGCGGCCAGGTCCCCGGCGGTCACCTGGTCGCCGGGCTCCAGCCAGCGCACCCCGCGCAGCCGCGGGACGTCCAGCAGGACACCACGGCCGACGAGACCGTCCCGCACCAGGTCGAGCGAGAGCGCTCCGGCACCGTCCGGGGTCAGCGTGCTCGACGGGACCCCGCCGTACAGTTCGCCGTCGAAGATCACGTGGCAGAGCGCGTCGAGGTGGCTGTCGACGTCGTTGTGCACGTTCATGGCGAACCGGTCGCGGGCGAACACGAGCCCGGGGGCGCCGGCCTCGTCGTGGGTGGGAGCGATCATCCGGTGGGTGGCGGGCTGCGAACTGTCCGGGGCGGTGCGGGTCTCGACGGGCGCGGCCAGCGACACGGTCCGCCCGCACCGGACTTCGGCGGCCGCCGCGACGACGTGCTCCGGTGTCAGCCGGTCCAGGGCGCCCCGAGGTCCCGCGCCGCCGTCCCGGGCCCGGCTCCGCAGCCGGCGGTACAGGTCGCGGAAGGCCGCTTCGGTCAGGGTCCGCCCGGTCGCGGGCGGCGAGGGTACGGGCGGGTCCGGGGCCACCGGGACACCTCCTGCTCCGGTCGGTGCGTCGACGTTCCTCCCGACACCGAACCACCGGGACGGCCGCGCCACACGCCGGGCGGGGGCGCACTGCGCCGATCGGCGGAACGCCGGACGCGGTGCCCCGGAGTGCGGGTGACGTGCGCGCGGAATAGCCTGAACGCGAGGAATGCCAGCAGGTGCGGGCGGGTCCGGCCGCCCCCGGTCGCGCTGAGCGCGATGCCCCGTTTCTTCCTGCGGAGACCCACGACGCGCCCCGTCACCACCGGGGCGCCGGCTTCCGGGTCCGCAGCTTGCAGACCCCGCGGAGGTCGGGATGCGAGTCGTCGTTGATCTTTCCCGATGTGAAGGGTATGCGCAGTGCGCGTTCCTGGCTCCGGACGCGTTCCGGATGCATGGTGAGGAGGCACTGATGTACGACCCGAACCCCGACGACGCCCAGCGCGAGCGGGTGTTGCGCGCCGCGGCGGCCTGCCCGGTGCAGGCGATCCTGGTCGACCGGCTGGAGGGACGGCCGGCGGGGCGGGACGTACCGGTGGCGGCGTCGACGTCATGACCAGCGCCGACAGCCTGCGTGCGTTCAAGCGCGACGGCCGGATCGTGGTCGTCGGGGCG